>NZ_CM178732.1:2774495-4154243 GCF_058681155.1 Caulobacter sp. FV1ye13L | reverse complement strand
TAACCGTTTCGACGAAGCCGAGCGCTCCGCGCGACCGTCATCCGTCAGCGTCCCGCCAGGTGGCCCTGTTGAGGCCTTAGCAGAACCCGAACCGCTCTGTTTCCAAAGCAGCCCGACGATCGAAGCACGAGGGCCCGAAGCGTCTCCCGTGGGTCTCTCCGTCCACGCCGACGGCGGGCGGGTCCCGCAACGCCGGGATCCCCGGACCGGTCGAGTATCCCCCTCGACCCCAGTCCCGCTCGATCACCCCCCGCCGCCGCAATGGTCGCTGGCCTTGCGCCCTTTCCTCGCGACGAGGTGGGTACAGAATACGGGAGGTTTTTGGGGGGCTGCGTCGATTGTCTGGATGCCCGTAGGCATGCGCAGGAGCGTGACGCAAAAAGGCCCCGTCATCCCGGGGCTCGTCCCCGGGACCCATGGGTCCGCCGCACGGTCGGTGGATCATAAACCCCTGACGGCGCAACGGAACGATGGGTCCCGGGAACAAGTCCCGGGATGACGGAGATTTTGTGGGGGTCAGTGCTCCTCCCCCTTCAGGGGGAGGACTTGGGGCGCCTATCCCCGCGCCTATCCGAGGATAGCGCGATCCCAATCCCCATAGGGGGCCAGCGCCTAAGCCCTCATCGTCTCGGCATACAGCTTCAGCAGCCCGGCCTCATCCACCGCCACGGTCACCGCCTGGATCGGCTGGTCGTCCCAGGCCGATGGGCCAAATAGCTCGCCCTCGGCCTTCAGGCAGGTCTGGCCCAGGGCGATGCCCTCGGTCAGCACGCGCACCGAGCCGCGACGCAGCGTAAACAGCGACGGATCGATCACGAACGCCACCGCCGCCGCGTCATGGACGCAGCAGCCCTCGATGCCGTCGCGGCTGCCGTAGAAGGCGGCATAGGGCTTGGAGATTGCGTTGAGGAACTGACCGGCGGCGCCGGCCGAGGCCTCCAGCGCGTCCATATAGGCCGGCGACATCACCACCTGGGTGGTGATGTCCAGGCTGACGGCGGTCAGGGCCCAGGGCGCGGTGAAGACCTGGTCGGCGGCCTCGGGATCGTTCCAGATATTGGCCTCGGCCACCGGGGTCACATTGCCCGGCTTGCCGGCGAGGCCGAACGCGCCGCCCATGATCACCACGGCCTTGAGCAGCGTGGCGACCTCCGGGTCGGCCTGCAGGGCCAGGGCCAGGTTGGTCAGCGGGCCGACCGCGACCAGGGTCACCTCGCCGGGATGCTGGCGGGCCAGATCGATGATCGCCTGATGGGCCGGCTTGGCCTCGGGCTGGGCGGGAACCAGGCCGGTCAGTTCGACATCGCCCAGGCCGTTCTCGCCGTGCACGAAGGTGGGCGAGGGGTTGCGCGGCCGGGTCAGGGGCTTGTCGGTTCCCTTGAAAACCGGCGCGGCCAGACCGAAGCGCTGCTTCAGATAGAGCGCGTTGCGGGTGGTGGTCTCGATGTCGGAATTGCCGAAGATCGTGGTGATGGCCAGCAGGTCCAGGGCCGGGCTGGCCGCGATGAACAGCAGGGCCATGGCGTCGTCGATGCCGGGGTCGGTGTCGAAAATGATCTTGTGCGTCATGGGCGGGCTCTAGCGGTTTTCGGGCGGCGACGCGAGGCGCTGGTCAGCGCCGGCCTGCAGGAGGGAGACGTGGGCGGAGGCGACTTTCCAGCCGTCCGCCGTGCGGATCCAGGTCTGGCTCTGGCGGCCGGTCTTGTCGGACCCGTCGCGCTGGAACTCGACATTGGCGATGGCGAAGTCGTCGCCGAAGGTGGTGATCTCGGTGCGCAGCCGGGTGCGCGGCGGCGAGCCGCCGGCCCGGCCGACCCGGAAGGCGGCGATTTCGTCGAAGCCGTAGAGGTTCTCGGCCACGCCCAGCCGCACGGTATGCGGCGAGTTCCAGAACGCGCCGTCCAGGGCCTCGACATCGTTGGCCATCAGGGCCGTCTCATAGGCGTCGACGGCCTCGGCGACCTGGGCCAGCACCACGGGGTTGTTGATCATCATAGCGGACCTCCCGGGGCATGGGCGGCCACGACGCCCAGCCGTTGCAGCTTCAGGCCGGCGGCCAGGGCCAGGTCCTCGCGCCAGGGCGGGGCGATGATCTGGACGCCGATGGGCAGTTGGCCCGGGCGGTTCACCGGCGCGGCCAGCACGGGCAGGCCGATATAGCTGATCGGCTGGGTGAAGGCGCCCAGGTTCTTGCGGACGGAAACCGGCTGGCCGCCCATTTCCATCGTCGCCTGGCCGATGCCGGGGGCGGGACAGACCGACGACGGGGCCAGCAGGATGTCGAAGCGTTCGAACGCGCGGGCGACCTCGTCGCGGAAGAGCGTGCGGTAGCGCTGGGCGGCCTGGGCGACGCCGTCCGGCAGCAGGGCTCCGGCCAGCAGGCGGTCGCGGACGGCGGGATCGTAGTCCATGGCCGAGGTCTTCAGGTCGGCCAGGTGCAGATGCCCACCCTCGACGGCGGTCAGGCAGAAGGCGGCGGCGCGGGCGGCCTGGGCGCCGGGCAGGATCACGCGGTCGCGCGCGCCCAGCGCCTGGGCCACGATGTCCAGCGCCTCCAGCACCTCGGGAAACGCGCCCTGCGCGAACCAGCCGCCCAGCACGCCGACGCGCAGCGGACGGTCGGCCAGGGCGGCCAGTGTTCCGCAAACAGGCTCGGCGGCGCGAACGCAGATCGCGTCGCCCTCGACGTCCGGCCCCTGCATGACGTCATAGGCCAGGGCCAGATCCTCGATCGAGCGGGCGAAGGCGCCGGCATGGTCCAGGCTCTCGACGAAGGGAAACACGCCCTGGCGCGATAGGCGGCCATAGGTGGGCTTGAGGCCAAATACCCCGCACAGGCTGGCGGGGATGCGGATCGAGCCGTTGGTGTCCGAGCCCAGTGTCAGGGGCGCGAAGCCCGCCGCCACCGCCGCCGCCGAACCGCCCGACGAGCCGCCGGCGATGCGGCTCAGGTCGTGGGGATTGTGGGTCGGGCCGTCATGGGCGTTCTCGGTGACGAAGCCATAGGCGAACTCGTCCATGTTCAGCGCGCCGACCAGGACGGCGCCGGCCGCTTCCAGCCGCTGGACCAGGGTCGCGTCGCGTGAGGGCGGCGTGGCGCCGCGCCGGATCTTCGAGCCGGCCAGGGTGGGCAGGCCCTCGATGTCGAACAGGTTCTTGACCGCGAAGGGCACGCCGGCCAGCGGCCCGACCGGTGATCCGGCGGCGATTGCGGCATCCACCCGGTCGGCCTGGGCGAGGGCGCGCTCGGTCAGCACGGCGGTGAAGGCGTTGATCGCGCCATTGCGGCGGCCGATGCGCGACAGGGTGGCCTGGGTGACGGCGCGGGCGGTCACGCGGCCGGCGCGAACCTCGCCGGCGATCTCGACGACGCTGGGAAAGGTCATGGCTGAAAGGTCTTGGCCGGCTCGCCGGCGCGGCCGTCCAGGGCGGCGACGAACAGGGAGGTCTGGGTGCGCAGCAGGGCCAGGTTCTCGCGCACGGCGGCCAGGGTCGGCTCCGGCAGGGTCAGGCCGATATCGGCCGCCCGCGCATCGGCATAGTCGGCGACGTCGCCGTCGGTGAGGTCGAGAAAGGCCTTGAGCGCCGCATCGATCGCCATCGTGGGGCGGTCTCCATAAGTAAGAAAATTCTTCATATACCGGCGTCGTGGGGCCGCGCTAGTGCGGCCGCGCCTGGGCGGCCCGGCGCGCGGGCGCGCACGTCTGGGAGACAGTCTGGTCGCCAAACGCCTGCTACAAGGGCGCCTCGGGGCAATCGACCCGGCCGAGGTCGCGCGGGCCTTGGGTCTGGCGCCGGATCGGCGTCGAGATGGCCGCTTGTAAGAGAAGGCTTACTTGATGCGCCACCACCTCGCCTCGACCCCCGACACCATCCGCTTTGGCATGTTCGACGCGGCCTTTGATCCCGTGCTGACCATCGCCTCGGGCGACAGCGTCACCTTCGACTGCGTCTCGGGCGGCGTGGAGGTGATGCCGGGCGCGGACAGCGGCCTGACCATCCCGCCGGCCCTGCGGGCAATCCACGACAGCAAGCCCGAGCGGATCGGCCCCCACATCCTGACCGGCCCCGTGGCTATCGCCGGGGCCGAGCCGGGCGACACGCTGGAGGTGCGGATCGAGGCGGTCGAGCCCAATAACGACTGGGGCTATTGCGCCGTTCGCCCCCTGGCCGGGACCCTGCCGGAGGATTTCCCGGAGCGCTATGTCAGCCATATCGCCGTCGACCGCGCGGCGGGGACCTGCAAGCCCGACTGGGGTCCGACCCTGCCGCTCAGACCCTTCTTCGGCACCATGGGCGTCGCGCCGCCGGCGAAATATGGCCGCCTCTCCAGCCGCGAGCCGCGCGAGCACGGCGGCAATATGGACAACAAGGAACTGGGCGCCGGCGCGACCCTGTTCCTGCCGGTCTGGGTTCCCGGGGCTAACTTCTCGGTCGGCGATGGCCACGGACGGCAGGGCGACGGCGAGGTCTGCGTCAACGCGCTGGAGATGGGCCTGACCGGCGCCTTCACCTTCGTCCTCCACAAGGCCGCTGATCTGGGCGCAGCCACCTGGCCCCGCGCCGAGACCTCGACCCACTACATCGTCATGGGCTTCAACGAGGATCTCGACCTGGCCATGAAGCAGGCCCTGCGCGGCATGATCGACTTCATCACCGCCCGCAGCGGCCTGACGCGGGTGCAGGCCTATCAGTTCTGCTCGCTGGCCGTGGACTTCCGGGTGACCCAGACGGTGAATGGCGAAAAGGGCGTGCACGGAATGCTGGAGAAGGGTGTTCTATTCTGAAACAGTTCTGTGGAATACTTTGGTATGTTAATTGACTTGGCCGATATTTACCCTTAATATTCCCTTACCAAGTGAAACTCATTCTGATGCTGTCCGGCCCTGACTAAACCTTGCCGCGTGCCCGTTTGGGGCGAGTGGGGATGGGCAGATGTTGTTGAACGGTAGTGAAAAGGCCGACACCCTGACGGGCGGCGCCGATGCGGATACGCTTTACGGCTTTGGCGGCGCCGACAAGCTGACCGGCGGCGCGGGCGACGACGTCCTGGCCGGCATGGTGGGCAATGACACGCTGCTGGGCGGCGACGGCGAGGACTACCTGATGGGCGGCGCGGGCAGCGACGCCCTGGACGGTGGCAACGGCGTCGACTGGGCGGCCTATGAGGACGCGACGTCGGGCGTGAAGGTCAGCCTTGCCATCACCACGGCCCAGAACACTGGCGGCGGCGGAAGCGACAAGCTGACCTCGATCGAGAACCTTTACGGCTCACAGTTCAACGACGTGCTGACCGGCAATGTCGGCACCAATACGCTTGTGGGCGGCGCGGGCGCCGACGCCCTCTCGGGCGGGGCGGGCGACGACTTTCTAGAGGGCGGCGCCGGCAACGATACGCTGGATGGCGGCGCGGGCGATGACATCGCCAGCTTCGCGGACCTCGATTCCGGCGTGTTGGTCGAATTGCTGGGCCCCCAGGGGGCTTTCGCTGAAGGGCTCTTTGGTCAGGACAGGCTTGTGGCGATCGAGAGCGTGATCGGCACGCGTTTCGACGACACCATTTTCGGCGCCTATGGCGACAACTACATCGACGGCGGGGCCGGCAACGATAGTCTCATGGGGCGTGGGGGCGCCGACTACATCGATGGCGGTGAGGGCGACGATATCGTCGGCTCGTTCGGCATTTTCGGCACGGATATCAATGTCGGAGCCATGCTTTTGGGTGGGGCCGGCAACGACCGGATCCAGAGCAGCGACGTCGGTGACACGATGCTCGGTGGTGACGGCGATGACACCTTTGAGCTGCTTCCCGGCGGGGCCCATGACGTCGTTGACGGCGGCGCGGGCCGAGACACTCTGGCCTTCATCAATGCACAGGCCGGTGTCGGTGTGACAGTGGATCTGTCCAAAACCGGCATCCAGGAAGTCACGTCCGGCTACTTCATGACGATCCAGTCTGTTGAAGGGGTGGTTGGCGACTATTTCAACGACCGCCTTACCGGCGACGTGAACGCCAACGGCCTGTCTGGTGCTGTGGGCGACGACACGCTGGAAGGCGGCGGCGGAGCCGATACGCTGATCGGTGGAAGTGGTGCCGATGAGCTGACGGGCGGCGACGGCGCCGATACCTTCCTGTTTGCCGCCGGGGATTCACTTTCCAGCGACGGCAGCACCTTGGGTATCGATACGATTTCCGACTTTGGCGCTACTGACAAGCTGCTGGTCTGGGATCGAGTGCAGCCGCTCTACTATGCGGAGTTCAGTGTTACAGGCTTCGCCGAGGCTCAAGTTCAGGCGTTGCAAATGCTGCAAGCTTCGGCCAACCACCAGTCGTTCTTCGCGTTCCAGGTTGGTTCTGACGTCTACCTATTCTGCGATCAAGTTTTGGAGAGCGGCAACCGCGTATTCGACAATGTCATCGAGTTATCTGGCGCCGATCTGCAGGACGTGAGCATCAATAGCTTCTACATTTGATATGCGCCCCGATCGCTGGGGCGCTCCAGCAGCAACTGGGGTGCTCCAGCGACGTTAATTCGACGCCGCCTCTGGGCGTCATGACCGAAAACTCGCCGCGAGCACGAGCCTTGGAAGGTAGAGAGATCATGAAGTCGATCCTGCCCGTCGTCGCCCTTCTGGCCCTGGCCGCCTGCTCGCCAAAGCCTGCCGCCGAGAAGGCGCCGCCGCCGCCCGCCGCCAAGCCAGCTGCGGCCAGCGTGCCGGCCGGGGCCTACACGCTCGACAAGAGCCACTCGACGGTGGTGTTCAAGGTCAGCCATCTGGGCTTTTCGAACTACACCGCCAGCTTCGCCGCGTTCGACGCCAAGCTGAACTTCGATCCGGCCAAGCCGGAGCTGACCACGCTGGAGGCGACGATCGATCCGAGCTCCCTGACGCTGCCGGCCCCGCCGGCCGGGTTCAGGGACGAGCTGGTCGGTCCGCAGTGGCTGAACGCGGCGCAGTATCCGGCCATCACCTTCAAGTCGACCAAGGTCGAGGTCACCGGCGCCAACACCGCCAAGGTCACCGGCGACTTCACCCTGCATGGCGTGACCAAGCCGGTGGTGCTGGATGTGATCTTCAACGGCGGCTATGCCGGCCATCCGATGGACCCGCAGGCCCGGACCGGCTTCTCGGCCACCGGGACCTTCAAGCGTTCGGACTTCGGGATCGCCTATGGCGTGCCCGCGCCCGGCACGACCATGGGCGTCGGCGACGCGGTGGCGGTGGAGATCGAAACGGAGTTCAGCGGCCCGCCGCTGGTGGCGGCGGCGCAGTAGAGTTCAGTGTCATCCCGGAAGCCTCGCAGAGGCTGTCCGGGACCGCCGCAAGCGCGGCGCTCAGGCGTCGGTCCCGGATCTTCACGCTGCGCGCTCGTCCGGGATGACAACCGTTTTTGAGGACAGGCCATAGCCCTCCCCCAGCGGGGAGCATCTTCCTACCGCACACCCGCTGTCAGATAGCCTTCGAGCAGGGCCAGGGCGTGGGTCAGCCGCGCCTTGCGCCACTCGGCGGTGGTCATGTCGGTGTCCAGGGTGGCTGACAGAGAATAGCCGTTGGCCAGGTGGAACCGGCTCATCGCCGCGATGGTCACATAGATCTGCACGGGGTCCAGATCCGGACCGAACAGACCCTGCGTCTGGCCGCTGTCGATCAGGCGTTCGATGGTTCGGCGCAGCGGAAAGGCGGTCTCGGTGACCACCCGCGACTGGGCGGCGAACTTGCCGTGCATCAGGTTTTCGTTGCGCAGCAGGCCCTCGAATTTCGGGTGCTTTTCGAAGTAGTCGAAGGTGAAGCGCTGCAGCTCCAGAAAGCCGTCCAACGGCTTGTCGAAATCGATCTTCAGCTCGGCCTCGCGGGCCCGCAGGTCCACATAGGCGGCCTCCAGAACGGCCAGGTACAGGCCCTTCTTGTCGCCGAAATAGTGGTAGAGCATGCGGATATTGCACTTGGCCGCCTTGACGATCCGCTCGATGCGGGCCCCGGCGAACCCGGCCTGAGAGAACTCTTTCAGGGCCGCGGCCATGATCGCCTTGCGGGTGCGTTCGGCGTCGCGCTTCCTCGGCGGCGGGCCGTCGTCCGCGTCGGGGACCGGGGCTTCCAGAACGGTGGCGTCGGTCACGGGATCTTGGCCCCCTGTTTGATCCAGGCGCCCAGCTGGGCGCGGTCGTCGTCGGTCATGCCGGTCTCGTTGCCCAGCGGCATGCTGCTGGTGGCTACCGCACGTTCGTGAATTTTCGACGCATATTTCTGGATGTGCTCGGGCGTGTCGAAGGTCGCGCCCAGGGGCGGGGCGGGGAAGCCCTTGTGGGTTGGCGCGGCGGCGTGACAGGTCGTGCAGTGCTTCTGGACAATGGCCTGTGCGGTCGCGAACGGCACGGGCGACATCGCAGCGGCATCGGCCTTTGGCTTGCCGCTGGCGATCACGCTGACGGCGAAGATCAGCATGGCTCCGTAGAACAGGAACTCGTGCCGGATCTGGCCCGAATGCTTGAGGATGAAGAAGTAGCGGATCGACACCCCGCCGGCGCCGATCAGGGCCAGCAGCAGCCAGGCCAGCGGATGACCCGTCACCACCGGATAGTGGTTGCTGATCATGATGAAGATGACCGGCAGGGTCATGTGGGTGTTGTGCACCGAGCGCTGCTTGCCCATCGCCCCCAGGCGCGGATCGACCGGGCGGCCGGCCAGCATGTCGGCGACGATCCTGCGCTGGTTGGGGATGATGATCAGGAACACGTTGCCGACCATGCAGGTGCCGATGATCGCGCCCACATGGATGAAGGCGCCCCGGTCGGTGAAGATCTGGGTCAGGACGTAGGTCGCCGCCGTCAGGCTCAGGAACCATACGATCCCGAACAGGCGCGGGCGGCCGCCCAGCGGCGAGCGGCACAGGGCCTCATAGACCAGCAGGCCGCCGAAGATGAAGGCCAGGCCGGTGGCGATGGCGCCGCCCTGGCTGAAGGCGTGCTTGGCGGTGTCGATCAGATAGATCGGCGCGCCCACGTAATAGAGCACGATCAGCAAAGCGAAGCCCGACAGCCAGGTGGTGTAGGCCTCCCATTTGAACCAGTGCAGGTGCTTGGGCATGTGCGGCGGGGCCGTCATGTACTTTTGCGAGTGATAGAACCCGCCGCCGTGCACGGCCCACAGCTCGCCCTTCACGCCGTCCTTGGGCGGGACGGGATCGCGCAGATTGTTGTCCAGCCAGACGAAATAGAACGACGCGCCGATCCAGGCGATGCCGGTGATCACATGCAGCCAGCGCAGGACCAGGCTGCCCCAGGTGGCGAAATCATAGTCCATCAGGCGCTCACCGCGTCGGTCAGGCGGAGCCGGGAGATGTGGCCGATCTGGCTGATCGCCTCGGCGATCTCCCGGGTCTCATCGTTGGAAAGCCGGGCCTGCATCGCCGCCAGGATCGAGCTCTTGTCGTTCAGCCGTACAGCGATGATGAACGGGAAGCCGAAGCGGGCGGCATAGGCGGCGTTGAGCTGGTGGAAGCGCTCGAACTCTTCCGGCGTCAGCCTGTCGAGCCCGGCGCTGGCCTGTTCGGCATTGCTCTCGGCGGTCAGGGCCTTGGCGATGGCGGCCTTGCCGGCCAGTTCCGGGTGGGCGCGGATCAGGGCCAGCTTGTCGGCGGTGGTCGAGGCGTCCAGTACCCGCATCATCGCCGCGTGCAGGCCCTCGACGGTGTCGAACGGCCGCTCGTCCCAGGCGCGCTGCACCACCCAGGGCGACAGCTCGAACGCAAAGCCCAGGGCGGTGGTGAAGCCGGTCTGGTTCATGCTGTTGAGGATTTTCAGGGAGAGGGGGGGAGCTGAGCTCATGTCATCGCGCCTGCGGAACCGACAATAATCTCCGTCATCCCGGGGCTTGTCCCCGGGACCCATCCGTCCGCCGCAAGGGCCGGGATCATTTCGCAACCACCGATCAGCTGAACCATGGGTCCCGGGGACAAGCCCCGGGATGACGGGGAAATATGGGGCGCGCTCATGTCACGCTTCCCCATACGGATGTGTCTCGATCCAGTGCCGCGCGATGTCGATGCGCCGCGCCACCCAGACCCTGTCGTGGCTCATCACGTGCTCAAGGAAGCGCTTCAGCCCCAGGATGCGGCCGGGCTTGCCGACCACGCGGCAGTGCAGGCCGATGCTCATCATCTTCGGCGCGGTCTCGCCCTCGGCGTAGAGGGCGTCGAAGGCGTCGCGCAGATAGGTGAAGAAGTGCTCGCCGGTGTTGAAGCCCTGGGCCGCCGTGAAGCGCATGTCGTTGGCCTCCAGCGTGTAGGGCACGATCAGCTGCGGACGGCCGTGCTGGGCGTCGTAATACGGCAGGTCGTCGGCATAGCTGTCGGCGTCATAGACAAAGCCGCCTTCCTGCGCGATCAGCCGCGCGGTGTTGGGGCTGGTGCGGCCCTGGTACCAGCCCAGCGGGCGCTCGCCGGTCAGGCGGGCCTGGATCTCGATGGCCTTGCCGATGTGCTCCAGCTCCTGATCGGGCGTGAAGTGCTGGTAGTCGATCCAGCGATAGCCATGGCTGGCGATCTCCCAGCCGGATTCCATCATCGCCTCGACCGCGTCAGGATGGCGTTCCATCGCCTGGGCGACGCCGAACACGGTCAGGGGCAGGCCCAGCTCGTCGAACAGCCGGCGGATGCGCCAGAACCCGGCCCGCGAGCCGTATTCGTAGAGGCTCTCCATCGACATGTTGCGCATGCCCTCGATGGGCTGGGCGCCGACCATTTCCGACAGGAAGAACTCGGAGACGGGGTCGCCATGCAGGATCGAGCGTTCAGCGCCTTCCTCGTAGTTGAGGACGAACTGCACGGCGATCCGGGCGCCGTTGGGCCAGGCGGCATGCGGCGGGGTGGCGCCGTAGCCGATGAGGTCTCTCGGGTAGGTCATCGTGATTTCATCTGCCCCCTACGGGGGCGGACGACCGCGCAGCGGTCAGGTGGGGGCGAGTGGTCGCCACGACTGGCCCCCTCCGCGCCTGCGGCGCTCCTCCCCCGTAGGGGGAAGATGAAGCTTGCCCTGCCCATCACGAAAACACCTTCGCCGCCGCATCCACGCCAGCCCCCGGCGTCGCGCCGAACCCCTCCCACCGCAGCACCGCCTCCAGCGCGGCCAGGGTGGTCAGCACCGCATGCTTGCGCGCATTGACGCCCATCGCCCCGATCCGCCAGATCTTGCCGGTCAGCGGCCCGAAGGCCGTGCCGATCTCGATCTCGAACTCGGTGCGCATGCGGGCCCGCACGCGGTCGCCGTCGACGCCGGCCGGGATCCAGATGCCGGTGACGTTGGTCATCTTGTGGGCCGGGTCGCCATAGACGCTCAACCCCATCGCCTCGACCCCGGCGACCACGGCCGCGCCGGCGGCCGTATGGCGGGCGAAGCGGGCTTCCAGGCCTTCCTCCAGCGCCACGCGGGCGCATTCGCGGGCGGCGTACAGCATGCTGGCCGCCTCGGTGTGGTGGTTCAGGCGCTTGTCGGACCAGTAGTCCATGATCATCGCCAGGTCGAAATAGTTGGAGGCGATGCGGCGGCCGGCGCCGCTGACCGCGCCCGCCGTGGCGATACCGCGCTCGACATGCTTGCGGCCGGCGATGTGCTCGGCGGCGCGGTCGCTGATCGTGATCGGGGCCGAGCCCGAGGGACCGCCCAGGCACTTCTGCAGACCAGCGGTGACGATGTCGGCCTGCCACTGATCAACCGGGCAGGGCATGCCCGAGAGGGTGGCGGTGGCGTCGACATAGAGCAGGGCGTCATGGCGGCGGCAGATCTCGCCGATGGCGTCGATCGGCTGGGCCATGGTGGTGGAGGTGTCGCCATGTACGCAGGCCACCAGGCGCGGCTTGACGCGGGCGACGGCGTCCTCGACCGCCTGCGGGTCGATGACCTTGCCCCACTCGCCCTCGACCAGGGTGACCCTGGCGTCGCAGCGCTCGGCGATCTCGGACAGCAGCAGGCCAAAGCGGCCGGCATTGACCACCACCACGTCGTCGCCCGGCGCCAGCACCGAGACCAGAGCCGCCTCGATCCCGGCCCGCGAGGTGCCGTCGATCAGGAAGGTCCAGCGGTTCTGGGTCTGGAAGACCTGGCGATAGAGCGCCATGGTCTCGTTCATGTAGCCGGTGAATTCCGGGTCGAACTGGCCCAGCAGCTGCACCGACATGGCGCGCAGCACGCGGGGATGCACGTTGATCGGGCCGGGGCCCATCAGCAGGCGGGGCGGGTGGTCGAGTTCGCCGAAGGTGGTGGTCATGTCACGATCCATAAGCTTGTCATCCCGGACGACCCGAAGGGGCGATCCGGGACCCAGGGGCGGCGCGCGCGGCCCCTGGGTCCCGGCGCTCCGCGCTGGCGCGCTCCGGCCGGGATGACAAAGAAATTTGCAGGGAGAATTGATCGGAAAGCCGCTCCACAAACCCCAGCATCGCCCGCGCCGCCAGGGCGCAATCGGCGTCTGTCACGGACTCGGCCGGGTTGTGGCTGATCCCGCCCTCGCAGCGGATGAACAGCATGGCGGTGGAGCACAGGGCCGCCATCACCATGGCGTCGTGGCCGGCGCCGCTGGGCAGGCGGCGGGGCGGCAGACCCAGGTCGGCGACGGACTGTTCCAGCAGGGCGGCGAGGCCGGTATCGCAGGGGCTCTCGTCCAGCGCCTGCATCAGGGTGACGGTCGCCGTCAGGCCGCGCCGCGCGGCGATGGAGTGGACTTCAGCGGTGACGGCCTCGACGGCCGCGTCGCGGGTCGCCGAGGTCTCGGCGCGGATGTCCATCGAATATTCGACGGCGCCGGGGATGACGTTGAAGGCGCCGGGCAGGGCGGTCATGCGACCGACCGTACCGACCAGGTTGTCGGTCCCCGCCTGGCAGATCCGCTCCAGGGCCAGGATGCACTCGGCGGCGGCGGGGCCGGGGTCCTTGCGCAGATGCATGGGCGTGGTGCCGGCGTGACCGGCCATGCCGGTGATGCGCACCATCAGCCGCTTCTGGGCGGCGATGGCGGTGACGACGCCCAGGGCCAGGCCTTCGGCTTCCAGCACCGGGCCCTGTTCGATATGGGCTTCCAGAAAGGCGATGACGTCGGACGGCTTGCGGGCGGCGTCGAGGATGCGGGCAGGGTCCAGGCCAAAGGCGGTGAACGCATCCGCCAGGGTCACGCCCTCGGCGTCGCTCATGCCCAGCACGGCCGACGGATCCAGCGTCCCGGCAATGGCGCGGCTGCAGCTCATCGAGGCGGAAAAGCGCGAGCCTTCCTCGTCGCCGAACGCGATCACCTCAATGGCGAAGGGCAGGCGACGGCCGGCGTCGCGCAAGGCCTCGACCACGTCTATGCCCAGCATGATCCCCAGCGGACCGTCATAGCGTCCGCCGTTGCGGACGCTGTCGATGTGCGAGCCGATCAGCAGGGCCGGGGCGCCCGGCGTTTGCCCCTCATAGCGGCCGACCAGGCTGCCGGCGGCGTCGCGACGGACGCTCATGCCGGCTGAAGTTATCCACAGGGTCAGCGTGTCGAGGGCGGCAGCATGGGCGGGGGTCAGGAAGCGACGCGTCAGCTGGCCCTCGACCTCGCTATAGGGCGATACGCCCAGCAGGTCGCAACGAGCCTTGGCCCTCGCGCCGATGTCGAACTCCCGCGTCACCCCGTCTCGGCTCCGATCCACAGCTGGTCTTGCCGTGGCGTCCTTGGTAGCGCAGCTTGCGTCCAGCCGCGCGGCCCAAGGCGGGCGGGGATCTCGATCACCCGCCGATGCCTCGACAGGCGCCAGACCTTGCGGCCGGCGCCTGCGAATAAGTCATAAACTACTTACTTAGCGCGAGCTACGCCTTCACGAACTTGCCGATCGCGCGGACCGAACCGGTGGCCACGCCGGTTGGCGCGCCGCCGGGGGGTTCGTCGGTGATGGCCAGGGTGGCGGTATAGGTTCCGCCGCCGCGCAGGCCGGCCGGCAGGGCGATCTGGATCGGCGTGTTCTTCGGGATCATGCCCAGCGAGATGGCCTTCTGGCCCTCGGGGATGATCCACAGTTCGGGCTCGCGCCCCTCGGGCATCTCCATCGCCACGGGCGTCAGGATCAGCTTGTCGGTCGCGTGGTCGAGGGTGGCGACCAGGGCCGGCTTGTTCGAGGCCGGATCATTGATCAGCGCCACCTCGGCGGCGGCCGGTGTCGGCGCGATAGCGGGAACGGGCGGCGCGCGAGGCGTCATCACCAGGGTCGCGACGCTGGCGGCGGCCAGGGCGATGGCGCCCACCGACACGCCACGCCAGACGCGGGTATTGTTCCACAGCGACGGCTTGGCCGCCTCGCCGATCAGGTTGGCGATTCGCGGCCACAAGCCGGCCGACGGCTCGACGCCCTTGATGTCGGTGGCCAGAGGGGTGAGGTGGTTCTCCCACCACTGCACGGCGCGGGCGAAACCGGGTTCGGCGGCGATGCGGGCCTGGGCCTGGGCGCGTTCGGTCGCATCAAGGACGCCGAGCACATATTCGCCGGCGAGGGGACGTTCGTCTTCGGGCGTGCTGAGGTCGGTCATGCTTCGAGACACGCGCGGAGGCTGATCAGGCTGCGCCGGATCCAGCTTTTCATGGTGCCCAGCGGCACGCCGATCATCTGGGCCAGGGCGTCGTAGGTCACGCCTTCGAAGAAGGCGGTGCGCACGGCGCCGGCGTGTTTGGGATCCAGCTGGTCCAGACAGCCGTTGAGGCGCAGTCGGTCCTCGTCCGTCTCGACAACCGTCGAGGCCAGGGGCGCGGCGTCGGGAATGGCTTCGGCTTCTTCGACGCCCGCCATCACGCGGCCACCGCGCGCGCGCAGCTTGTCGATCGAGCGGTTGCGGGCCATCGACACCAGCCAGGTGATCGGGCTGGCCTTTTCGGGATCAAAGCGATCAGCCTTGTTCCAGACCGAGAGATACACATCCTGAAGCACGTCTTCCGCCTCCTCGCGGTCATTCAAGATACGGAGGCAGACGCCAAACAGTTTCGCGGACGTGTGGCGATACACGTATTTCAGGGCGTCGGAGTCGCGGTTGGCTACTCGGGCGATCGCGCGCGAAAGCAGGGCGCGACTGGAATCGGCATCCATTAGGTGAGGCAGCTCCGGGACATTCTTACCCATAACGGTGACATGCTCGCCGACGCGAGGCAATGGTTTGCGTCGCGCCGCAAATCCGCTTCCGGCGGTCGCCGGGAAGCGGATTTGAAGTCCCTACTTCATCGCTCGCATGGCTGCGAAACCCGCGCTGGCCGCGACCGTGGTCAGGAACGTGCCCCAGGCCATGTCGATCACGGTGATCGTGGTCGACCAGACCTTCAGCGTCGCCTGATTGGTCAGGTCGTAGGTGGCGTAGGCGCAGAAGCCGAACACGGCGGCGTTGAACAGCAGGCGCTTCCAGCTGTCCTCGCGGATAGCCGGCAGGACGGCCAGCAGCATGATCGCGGTCAGATAGATCAGGTAGAAGGCCGCTGCCGGGACCATCGCCGGCTGGTCGGCCATCAGCTCGCCGATGCGCGGCCGATAGAGGCGCGGGGCCATCAGGGTCAGCCAGATGATGTCCAGCACCAGCATGGCGCCGCCGGTGGCCAGGTAACCGAAGACATAGCGGATCATGCGGGGCTCGTGGTCTGGAGGACAGGGCGAAGGCGATAGTGGCTGACGCCCCATTCCTCGCCGCCGCGATGGCCAAACAGGCCGGCGGTGGCCAGGAAGAACAGACGCCAGCGACGCCGCCACACGGCGGCGTCGGATCCATAAACGCTTTCCAGCACAGGATCGATCCTGGCGCGGTTGGCGTCGAAATTCTGCAGCCACTGCCGGGCGGTGCGGGCGTAGTGGGCGCCGCTCCAGCGCCAGTCCTGCTCGACGGCGAACAGGTCGGGGAACTGGGCCAGCAGGTCGTGGCTGGGCATGACGCCGCCGGTGAAGAAATACTGGGCGATCCAGTCGGCCGGGTCGTTGACGTCGAAGCGGTAGGGCGTGTTGCGGTGCGTGAACACATGGATGAACAGCAGGCCGTCGGGCTTGAGCCAGCCGTGCACCCGGCCCAGCAGGGCCTGCCAGTTGGACATGTGCTCGAACATCTCCACCGAGACCACGCGGTCGAAGCGCTGGTCGGTTGAAAAGTCATTCATGTCGGCGGTGATGACGGTCAGGTTGCTCAGGCCGCGGGCGGCGGCGCGGGCCAGGATGAAAGCGCGCTGCGAGGCCGAATTGGAGACCGAGGTAATCTTCGAGCCAGGGAAGCGCTCGGCCATCCACAGCGACAGCGAACCCCAGCCGCAGCCCAGTTCCAGCACGGCCTGACCGTCCTGCAGATCAGCGTGCAGTTCGGCCTCGCGCAGGGCGGCGGCCTCGCCCTCGGCCAGGGTGGACGCCCCGGCCGGATAGAGGCCGCTGGAATATTTCAGGTTGGGGCCCAGCACGACCTCGAAAAAGGCGGCGGGCAGTTCGTAATGCTGGGCGTTGGCGGCGTCGGTATGGGCGGCGATCGGGTGCTCGCCCATGGTCCGTGCGAAACTGGCGCTGGCGTCGGCGGGGGCGCCGGCCAGGCGCCGGCGGGCGTCGCCGACCAGGAACTGGATCGCGGCGCGCGAGACCACGTCCGGCATCGGCGTGTCTTCAAAGGCGTGGATGGCGGCCTTGACCAAGCTCATGCGGGGACCCTGCGCTTTGGACCCTCTGCGGGTCATCCGCGCAAAGCTACGCGCGGGCCCGCAAATGGATGCGCCGCGCGTCCAAAACTGTTCCGGCGCCGTAGCTGGAACTCGAGCGTTATCAAGACCCCTGCAGGAAACGATCATTTGCCCGCGCCGCAGCCGACCCAACGTCTAAACATCGCCGTCATCGGGTCCGGCATCGCCGGCCTGTCGGCCGCCTGGCTGCTGTCCAAGCATCACGACGTCACCCTGTACGAAGCCGACGGCCGGCTGGGCGGCCACGCCAATACGGTGGCGGTCGAGGGCGTGCCGGTCGACACCGGCTTCATCGTCTATAACGAGCCCAACTATCCCAATCTGGTGGCGCTGTTTAAGCATCTCGGCGTCGAGACCGTGGACAGCGACATGTCGTTCGGGGTCTCGCTGGACAACGGCGCACTGGAGTACAGCAGCAACAACCTGCTGGCCCAGAAGCGCAACGTGCTGAACTTCCGCTTCCTGAAGATGCTGCTGGACGTCACGCGCTTCTACAAGGCCGGGACCCGAGACCTGGCGGCGCTGGAGGCGGGCGGGCTGTGCCGGCTGGACGACTATCTGCGCCAGCAGGGTTTCGGCAAGGCCTTCGCCGAGGATCACCTGCTGCCCCAGGCCGCGGCCATCTGGTCGGCCTCGATGAAGGACATCCGCGAGTTTCCCGCCGCCGCCCTGCTGCGGTTCTTCGACAATCACGGTCTGATGCTGCCCATCGACAAGCGCCCAATCTGGCGCACCGTGGTCGGCGGTAGCCAGGCCTATGTCTCGCGCCTGGCCGCAGATTTCGAGGGCAAGGTGCTGCTGGGCCGGCCGGTGCGGCATATCCAGCGCGGGCCTGACGGCGTGACCCTCGAGGACATTACCGGCGAGGCGCTGCTCTATGATCACGTCGTGATCGGGGCCCATGCCGACCAGGCTTTGCGAATGCTGGACGCCCCGACGCCGGACGAGGTCGAGGTGCTGGGCGCCTTCCGCTACAGTCGCAACCGCACGGTGCTGCACCGCGATCCCGGCCTGATGCCGCGCCGCAAGGCCGCCTGGGCCAGCTGGAACCATGTCGGCCGCCGCGCGGGCGGCGGCGCGGGCGGCGTGACTTACTGGATGAACAAACTGCAGCCCCTGGACAGCGCCGATCCGTTCTTCCTGTCGCTCAATCCCGAGCGCACGCCCCGCGCCGAGACCGTTCTGCGCGATCAGGTCTATGAGCATCCGCTGTTCGATGGCCCGGCCATGCTGGCCCAGCGCCGCCTTTGGTCGCTGCAGGGCCGCGACCGGGTCTGGTTCTGCGGCGCCTATTTCGGCTCGGGCTTCCACGAGGATGGCCTGCAGGCGGGCCTGGCCGTGGCCGAGCAATTGGGCGGCGGACGTCGTCCGTGGGTGACGCCCAATCCGTCGAGCCGGATCTTCGTCGATGACCCGGCCGCAGACGACCTGCGCGAGCTGGTGGCGTGACCCAGGCGTCGGCGCTCTATGTCGGCGAGGTCGCGCACCAGAGGTCGCGGCCACGGCGTCATGGACTGCGCTATCGCGTCTTCATGCTGCTGCTGGATCTCGACGAACTGGAGGCGCTGGACCGGCGGCTGAAATGGTTCTCGCTGGATCGCTTCAACCTGCTGTCCTTCCATTCCAGCGATCATGCGCAAACCCCGGGGCAGGGGGTCAAGGCGATGGTGCAGGCCAGGCTGGACGCCCACGGCATCGACCTGCCGGACGCCAGGATTTCGCTGCTGTGCATGCCGCGCGTTCTGGGCCACGGCTTCAATCCGCTCAGTGTCTATTTCTGCCGTGACGAGACGGGCGAGCTGAAGGCCATCGTCCATGCGGTGCGCAACACCTTTGGCCAGCGTCACGACTATGTGCTGCCGGTGCGGGGCGAGCGCGGCGGCTGGGTGCGGCAGGCTAGCGACAAGATCTTTCACGTCTCGCCCTTCCTGCCGATGGACCTGCGTTACGTCTTCGAGATCGCTCCGCCGGGCGAGGCCGTACATGTGGGCATCGACGTCTTCGACGAAGAGGGGCTGAAACTGGCGGCCAGTTTCGACGGCCGGCGCGTCGAGCTGACCGACAAGGCTCTGGGACGGGTCCTGATGGGCCATCCGCTTCAGGTGGTCGGCGTTCTGGCGGGCATACACTGGGAAGCGCTGAAGATGGTGCTCAAGGGCTTTGGCCTGTTCGGCTCGCCCTCGCCGTCGGGCCTTTCCAGCCCGCAAGAAAAAGGCGGCGCAGGATAAGCCTGCGCTGCCGAGCGCGACTCCGCGCGCTCTATATCCCTTTCACCCCGGGAACAAATCCCGGGGTGACGGCGTATTTTCGGATTTGGACCCTCTGAGGTCAGGATCAACGGCTGCTGGGGGTCAGGCGTTGAGCCACGCCTCAAGGTCGGCCAGGGCGCGCAGACTCATCAGTCGCTTCTTGGCCCGGCCGCGCTCCTTCAGCGGGATCTTGACGCCGTCCTCGCCGGTCTTGGGCGCTTCCATCGGCGGCAGCAGGCCGTAGTTGATGTTCATCGGCTGGAAGCTGGTCTTGCCGGCTTCCACGTCGGCAGCGATGTGGCCGCCGGTGACGTGATCGACCAGGGCGCCCAGGGCGGTGGTGGCGGGCGGCGCCTCCAGCGTCCGGCCGAGGCGCTCGGCGGCGGCGAAGCGGCCGGCCAGCAGGCCGGTGGCGGCGCTTTCGACATAGCCTTCAACGCCGGTCATCTGGCCGGCAAAGCGCAGGCGCGGCTCGACCTTCATGCGCAGGCTGCGATCCAGCAGGCGCGGGCTGTTGATGAAGGTGTTGCGGTGCAGGCCGCCCAGCCGGGCGAACTGGGCGTCCTTCAGGCCCGGGATCATCCGGAACACCTCGGCCTGGGCGCCGTGCTTCAGCTTGGTCTGGAAGCCGACCATGTTCCACAGCGTGCCCAGCGCATTGTCCTGGCGCAGCTGGACGATGGCGTAGGACTTGACCAGCGGATCGCGCGGATTGGTCAGGCCGACGGGCTTCATCGGGCCGTGGCGCAGGGTCTCGCGGCCGCGCTCAGCCATCACCTCGATGGGCAGGCAGCCGTCGAAATAGGGGACGTGCTCCCACTCCTTGAACTCGGCCTTGGGGCCGTCGAGCAGGGCGTCGATGAAGGCCTCATATTCCTGCTTGTTCATGGGCAGGTTGATATAGGCCGCCGCGTCGCCGCCGGGGCCTTCCTTGTCGTAGCGCGACTGGCGCCAGGCGAGGTCCATATCGATCGACTCGAGGTGGATGATCGGGGCGATGGCGTCGAAGAAGCTCAGCTGGCCCTCGCCCGACAGCTCCAGGATCGCGTCGGCCAGGGCCGGCGAGGTGAGCGGACCTGTGGCCACCACGACGCTGTCCCAGTCCGCAGGCGGCAGGCCGGCGATTTCCTCGCGCTGGATGGTCACCAGGGGGTGGGCCTCCAGACGACGGGTGACCTCGGCCGAGAAACCGTCGCGGTCGACGGCCAGGGCGCCGCCGGCGGGCACCTGATGCTGGTCGGCGGCCGACAGGATCAGAGAGTCCATCCGGCGCATCTCGGCGTGCAGCAGGCCCACGGCGTTGAACTGCCAGTCGTCCGAGCGGAACGAGTTGGAGCAGACCATCTCGGCCAGGCCGTCGGTATGGTGCGCCTCGGTGCGGATGGGACCAGAGGGCTCGTCGCGTCGCATCTCGTGCAGCACGACGGGCACGCCGGCGCTGGCGATCTGCCAGGCGGCTTCGGAACCGGCGAGGCCGCCGCCGATGACGTGGATGGGGGCGATGGAGGAAGTCTGAGTGCTCATGCGCGCCCTCATACCCCCGGCTGTCGCTGAACGAAACCTGAGTGTAGGCTCACGGGAGGTCAGCGCGTTTGGCGCGGGCGAGCGCGGGGGAAGCAGATGGCCAAGATCTCGGTAGCGGGTTCGGCGTTCGCGGGCTTTGGGGTCATCGCGCGCCATCCGGGAGCGGTCGTGACCTGGGGCATTGTGATGCTGGTCCTGTCGCTGGCGCCGGTGCTGGCGCTGATCCCGCTGATGGGGCCCGAGCTCCTCAAGACCGTGGCGGCCATGATGCCGCCCAAGGACGGGCCGATCGACCAGGAGGCCATGCGTCAGATGATGCAGCTGCAGTCGGGCCTGATGCTGCTGCAGATCGGCGGCTGGCTGTGGAGCACCTTCATCAAGGCCCTGATCTGCTCGGCGGTGTTCCGCGCCGTGCTGGAGCCTAACCAGTCGCGCGGCGCCTTCCTGCGGCTCGGCGCGCAGGAGCTGTGGCTGACCCTGCTGTTCCTGGTGGTCAGCGTGCTGGCCTATATCGTCGCGGTGATTGCGGCCCTGGGTGTGGTGCTGCCGGCGTTCATCGTCGGTCTGGCCAGCGGATCGCAGGGGCAGGGCGCGACGGCGGGTATTCTCACGGCGGTCGGGCTTGGCCTGGTCGCGGTCGGGGTGTTGGTGTGGCTGGGCCTGCGCCTGTCCATGGCCGCGCCCATGACTTTCGCCGACGCTCAGTTTCGGCTGTTTGAATCCTGGTCGCTGACGCGCGGTTCGGCCTGGCGGCTGCTGGGCGTGGCGCTGCTGAGCCTGCTGATGGTTTTCGTCCTGGAGCTGATCGTGGCCGGCGTGGTGCTGGGCGCGATGTTCGCGGCGGGCGGGCCGCCGGTCTGGCTCAACGATCCTCAGGCCGTGCAGGCGTTCCTGGCTCAGCCGCCGCTCGATCTGCTGCGCCGCGTCTGGCCGTGGCTGGCTGTGGTGGGTCTGGTCGGGACCCTGATCGGGTCCTGTCTGGTCGCCCTGTTCTGTGCGCCGTGGGCGGCCGCCTACAGGGATCTGAGCCTGCAGCGGGACGCGTAACGCGGCGCGGGCGCCACGTCCGGCGGAAATCCGTCCGAGCGTGAGCGCGACGCGTCGCAACCCGGCGCGGCGCGTCGTAAACAGGCTGCTCCGCGCGACTCAGGCCGGGCAGTTTGACAGGGGCGTGCGATGATGGATCGATCGGTCGCGATCGGGGCGACCGTTCGGGCGGGGGTGGCGGGCCTGGGCCCGTCGGTTCGCGCCTGCTGGGCCGCTCTGCTGACCGCCGTCGTGATCAGTGTTCTGACCCGCGTCCTGCCGCCGTCCGTGAGCGGTCTGGCGCCGCTGGCCGAGATCATCGCCATAGCCCTGGCCCTCGGGGCGCTCTATCGCCACGCCTTTGGCAAGTCCGCCGGTCTGGCCGGTCTGCGCTGGGGTCTGGATGAGTGGCGGTTGCTGGGCGTTCAGGCCCTGATTGCGGCCTTCCTGTTGGTGGTGACGGCGGTGCTGCTCCTGGTGGTCGGCGCCATCGCCCTGGGCGTGGCGCGGGCCAATGCGCCGGGCTTTGACGCCACCTCGTCCCAGGCCTGGCGCGACGCCCTGGCCGGTTCGGGACCCGGAACCATCGTAGCCGGCGCCGCGCCGCTGCTGGGCCTGGCCCTGCTGCTCTGGCTGGCTGTGCGCCTGTCCCTGGCGGCGGCGGCCTCGGTGGACCAGTCGGGGGTGCGGGTGCTGAGCGCCTTTCCGCTGACGCGCGGCGTCGCCCTGCAGGTGCTGGTCGCCGGCGCTCTGCTGGCGGCGCCGGTCGCGGCCCTGCTGGCGGCGTTCAACCTGGTCGGACGCTGGGCCGGTCCAGGCTTTGACGGCGTGCTGGCGGCGCTGGGCGCGGTCTTTGGCTATGTCTATCTGGCGCCGGTCTGGACCGGCGCGCTCGTTCACGTCTATCGATGCCGCCATGCGCCGGCCGTGTCGCCTTCGCGGGATGTCTAGATGACCTTGCTTTCGCCCGTCGACGCCGCCCTCGAAGGGCTGAGGATCATGCGCCGGCATCCCGTCGTGGTGCTGGCCTGGGCCGGGTTCTCGCTGGTGACGCTTCCGCTGCTGGGCCTGCTGGTCAAGATGGTGCTGGGCGAGCAGGACCGCGCCGATCTGGCGCTGCGCTCGTCGTCGGCCGACCCGCGCGAGATCCTCGACATCGTCTCTCGCCTGGGCGGGGTGATGGTGCTGCTGATCATGCTGGCCCTGGTGCTGGGCGCGATCCTGTCGGCGGCCATCATGCGCGCCGTGCTGCACCCCGAGCAGCGGCGCTGGGCCTATCTGCGGGTCGGCCGCGAGGACCTTCGCCTGCTGGTCGTGTCGCTGATCCACTGGGCGGCCACCCTGATGGTGATGGTGATCCCCGGCGGCGTCGTGGCCCTGGGAACGGCGTTGCTGGGGGGCACGCCCGTCGCCGGCTGGTTCGGCTTCCTGGGCGCCCTGACCGTGATCGGCCTGTCGACCTGGGTGGCGGTGCGGCTGTCGCTGCTGGCGCCCCACGCCTTCATGGTCGGCCACATTGATCCGCGCGCCGCCTGGCTGCTGACCCACGGCCAGTTCTGGCGACTGCTGGCCATGCTGGTCATCGTCATCGTGCTGTGCGTGATCGTCTCGATCCTGGGCGCCACGGTTTCCAGCATCGTCGGCGCGGTGCTCGCCGGGGGCCTTGAAGACCCCATCGCCGGCGGCCCGGCGGCCAGCCACCCGCGCCTGATCCTGGCCCTGCTGGCCAATCTGCTGCTGGCCCCGGTGTTCCTGACCCTGCAGGCGGTGATCGTCACCTCGGCCCCCGCCGCCGCCCTGCGGCAGCTGACGGCGGGCGAGGCGTAAAGTCAGCCTAAAGTCGATTTGAAGTCCTATTTCTTGTCATCCCGGAAGCCTCGCAGAGGCTGTCCGGGACCCAGGGGGCGACGCATCGCGGTTGCCCCTGGGTCCCGGCTCTCCGCTTCGCTGCGGCCGGGATGACAAGCTTATTTTGAGCTTGAACTTGGAGTTAGACTTAGGCCGCCGCGCTGGGCCGTGATCCCACGCGTTCGCGCCACGCGCCCAGATGCGGCGTCTCCGCCGGCGCCTCCAGGCCGATGAAGCTGGCGAAGTCGATCGTGGTCTGGGCCACGATGTCGGCGATGGAATAGGTCTCGCCGGCGATGAAGGCGCGGCCGTCGGCCAGTTCGCGATCCAGCCACTTCATGGCCCTGGCCACGGTCTCGCGGTTGGATTCGCCGAAGTCCTTGTTCTGCGTGAGCAGGGCGGCGGTCAGCGGATGGGCGTGGCGCCAGAACATGCCGACCGGGATCAGCAGCTGGAACTCGATCCGCCGCACCCACATGTCGATCTGGGCCTGCTCCAGAGCCGTGGCGCCGAACATCGGCGGATCTGGATGCAGGGCCTCCAGATAGCGGCAGATCGCGACGCTCTCGCTGATCATCGTCCCGTCGTCCAGTTCGAGCGTGGGGACCTGACCCAGGCTGTTGCGGGCCTTGTGCTCGGGCGACTTGTGACCGCCCTGGCGCATGCCGATGCGGATCTCCGGCAGGTCGACGCCCTTCTCGGCCAGGAAGATCCGCACCCGGCGCGGATTGGGCGCGGGGTTGGCTTCGCCATAGAGCTTCATCGTCGATCCTCCCGGATTGGCGACGCTGACGGCCGCTTTCAAACAGATGTTAGAGTTGGCGAGGCGCGGCGGGCAAGCGGCATTCGCGCTCAGGTCGATTTCGACGTCCACGCCCTGTCGAAACGCCGCAAACCTTGTTACGCGTAGCGCTTGTCTCGTTCCGTCCCCGAGGGCCGCATGTCCAAGTTCTCCGCCTCCGACGCCGCCTTCGTCGGCTTCCGGCTCGTGCGGGAGCATCCTCGGACCATTGCGCTGTGGGCGGCGCTGATGACGGTGCTGTCGTTGCTGACCAGCACCCTGACCATCAAGGTGGCCGGTCCGCAGCTGAACGCGTTCATGGCGCTCAGCGCCGACAACAACGCCTCCCCCGAGGAGATGTTGGCGATCATGGGCGGCCTGGCGCCGCTGATGGGCGTATCGCTGGTCTATAGCCTGGCGCTGTATTCGGTGATGCTGGCGGCGGTGAACCGCATGGTCCTGCAACCGGGCGACAGCCGCTCGGCCTATCTGCGCTTTGGCGCGGAAGAAATGCGGCAGGCCGGGACCCTGATCCTGGTGAATCTGATCATTCTGGCGGTCTATGTCACGGCCATCCTGCTGTCGGCCATCCTGGTGGGGATCGGCGTGGCGGCGGGGGGCGGCGCCATCGCGGCGCTGACGGGCCTGATCGGCTTTGTCGGCGTGGCCTGCCTGATGATCTATTTCGCCGTGCGGCTGTCCTTTGCCTCGACCATGACCTTTGACACCGGCCGCATCGCCATCCGGGCCTCCTGGGCCATGACCAAGGGCCACGTCGGCGCGATGCTGGGGGCCTATGTGCTGGCGGTGGTGATGGCGGTCATCGTCTATCTGCTGATCATGACCATCGTGGCCGCCGTGGGCGTGATCGCCTCGGGGGGCATCGGCGGCCTTGGCGGCCTGTTCGAACCGGACATGAGCTCGCTGGAGACCTTCTTCACGCCGATCGGCCTGGCGCGGGCGGTGTTTGCGGGCGTGATCTCGGTGCTGACCTCGCTGATCATCTTCTCGCCGGCCCCGGAGATCTACCGGATCCTCAAGGCGGGTGGGGCGGAGCCGGTCGAGGCCTGATGACTTGGCCCTTCCCCCCATCAAGGGGGAAGGGAGCAGTCTAAGCCCGCTTGCTCTTCTTCAGCTCCGCCACCCGCGCCTTGCGGCGCACTTCGTGGCGGTCCAGCACGTCCTTCAGATAGCGCCCGGTCCAGCTGGCCTCGACCTTGGCCACGTCCTGGGGCGAGCCTACGGCGACGATCTCGCCGCCGCCGTCGCCGCCTTCGGGGCCGAAGTCCAGCAGCCAGTCGGCGGTCTTCACCACATCCAGGTTATGCTCGATGACGACCACGGTGTTGCCCTGGTCGACCAGCTCATGCAGCACTTCCAGCAGCTTCTTGGTGTCTTCGAAGTGCAGGCCGGTGGTGGGCTCGTCGAGGATGTAGAGCGTGCGGCCGGTGGCCCGCTTAGACAGCTCCTTGGACAGCTTCACCCGCTGGGCCTCGCCGCCCGACAGCGTCGTCGCCGACTGGCCGACCTTGATATAGGTCAGGCCCACGCGCTTGAGTGTTTCCATCTTGTCGCGGATCGGCGGCACGGCCTTGAAGAAGTCGGCGGACTCCTCGACGGTCATGTCGAGAATGTCGGCGATGGTCTTGCCCTTGAACAGGATGTCGAGGGTCTCGCGGTTGTAGCGCTTACCCTTGCAGACGTCGCAGGTGACGTAGACGTCGGGCAGGAAGTGCATCTCGATCTTGATCAGGCCGTCGCCCTGGCAGGCCTCGCAGCGCCCGCCCTTGACGTTGAAGCTGAAGCGGCCGGGGCCATAGCCGCGCGCCTTGCTTTCCGGCAGCTGGGCGAACCAGTCGCGGATCGGGCCAAAGGCGCCGGTGTAGGTCGCCGGGTTCGAGCGCGGGGTGCGGCCGATGGGCGACTGGTCGATGTCGATGACCTTGTCGAAATTCTCCAGCCCCTCGATCCGTTCGTGCTGGGCCGGGGCCTCCGACGCATTGTTCAGGCGACGGGCGGCGGCCTTGTAGAGGGTCTCGATCGTGAAGGTCGACTTGCCGCCGCCGGAAACGCCGGTGATGCAGGTGAAGGTGCCCACGGGGATTTCGCCGGTCACGCCCTTGAGGTTGTTGCCGGTAGCGCCGATGACGCGCAGCATCTTCTTCCTGTTGATCGGCCGGCGCTCTTGCGGAACCTCGATCTCGCGGGCGCCGGTCAGGTACTGGCCGGTGATGCTGTTGGGATTGGCCATGATGTCGGCCGGCTTGCCCTCGGCGACGATCTCGCCGCCGTGCACGCCGGCGGCCGGACCCATGTCGATCACATAGTCGGCGGTGAGGATGGCCTCCTCGTCATGCTCGACGACCAGCACCGAATTGCCCAGATCGCGCAGGCCCTGCAGCGACTGCAGCAACCGGGTGTTGTCGCGCTGGTGCAGGCCGATCGACGGTTCGTCCAGGACGTACAGCACGCCGGTCAGGCCCGAGCCGATCTGGCTGGCCAGACGGATGCGCTGGCTCTCGCCGCCCGACAGGGTGCCCGAGCCGCGTGACAGGTTCAGATAGTCCAGACCCACATCGACCAGGAACCGAAGGCGATCATTGATCTCCTTCAGGATCCGTCGTGCGATCTCCATCTGCTTGTCGCTGAACTGGGCTTCCAGGCCGGCGAACCAGTCCTTGGCCGGACGGATGGCCAGCATCGAGACGGCGGCGATGTCCATGCCGGCGATCTTCACCGCCAGGGCTTCCGGCTTCAGGCGCTTGCCGTGGCAGACCTCGCAGGGGGTGTCGGACTGGTAACGGCCTAGCTCCTCGCGCACCCAGGCGCTGTCGGTCTCGCGCCAGCGGCGTTCGAGGTTGGGCATCACCCCCTCGAAGGGCTTCTCGACCTCGTATTTGCGGGCGTTGTCGTCATAGATGAACTTGATCTTCGTGCCGCCCGAACCTTGCAGCACCACGTCGCGGGCGCTCTGGGCCAGCTTGTGCCAGGGCTCGTCCATCGAGAAGCCGTAGTGGCGGGCCAGGGCCTGCAGGGTCTGGGTGTAGAGCGGCGAGGGGCCCTTGGCCCAGGGCGCGATGGCGCCCTGGTGCAGGGCCTTGTCCTTGTCGGGCACCACCCGGTCGGCGTCGAAGGCCAGCTTGGCGCCCAGGCCGTCGCAGGCCGGGCAGGCGCCCGCCGGATTGTTGAACGAGAACAGGCGCGGCTCGATCTCGGCGATCGTGAAGCCGCTGACCGGACAGGCGAAGCGTTCCGAGAACAGCAGCCGCTTGGGCTCTTTCTCGCCCTCGTCGATCGTGGCCCATTCGGCCACGGCCAGACCGTCGGCCAGGCGCAGGGCCTGCTCGATGGAGTCAGCCAGGCGCTGTTCCATGTCGGGCTTGGTGACGATGCGGTCCACGACCACGTCGATGTCGTGCTTGAACTTCTTGTCGAGGGCCGGGGCGTCCTCGATCGGATAATATTCGCCGTCGATCTTCAGCCGCTGGAAGCCGGCCTTCTGCCACTCGGCGATCTCTTTCTTGTACTCGCCCTTGCGGTCGCGAACGACCGGGGCCAGCAGATAGAGACGCGTGCCCTCGGGCAGGACGGTGATCTTGTCGACCATCTGGCTGATGGTCTGGCTTTCGATCGGCAGGCCGGTGGCGGGCGAGTAGGGCGTGCCGACCCGCGCCCACAGCAGGCGCATGTAGTCGTGGATCTCGGTGACCGTGCCGACGGTCGAGCGTGGATTGCGCGAGGTGGTCTTCTGCTCGATCGAGATGGCCGGCGACAGACCCTCGATCAGGTCGACGTCGGGCTTGCTCATCAGTTCCAGGAACTGGCGGGCATAGGCTGACAGGCTTTCGACGTAGCGCCTCTGGCCCTCGGCATAGATGGTGTCGAACGCCAGCGAGCTCTTGCCCGAACCCGACAGGCCGGTCAGCACCACCAGCTCGCCGCGCGGGATGTCGACGCTGACGTTCTTGAGATTGTGCTCGCGGGCGCCGCGCACGCGGATGAAGTTCAGTTGTTCGGCCATGTTTTCCGGAACGCAGAGAGCCGCCAGGAGGGTGCAGCGCGGCGGCTATATGTAGGGCTCGATCCGGGAATTAACACAAGAACAAGATGCGAACAAACGTCGCGTCCCCGAAGCTGCGCCGCCTGCTGCCAGTAGGTGTCAGCAGGGTGTCACGGCGCGGGGTTTGGTTTCCGGCGCTTAACCGCCTTTGAAAGCGCCATCTTCAGCAGTGTCTGGCTCAATGGCTCCAGAAACGGAGCGCATCATGAGCAAGGCCGCCAAGCCCGCCAAGGCTGACAAGCAGGAACAGGGCAAGCAGGCGATCCGTGACGCCCAAGGCGTCAAGCCGCGCAATCCGGTCGTCGACTTCATGGTGTTCATCGGCGGCGTCGGCTCGCTGATCTATGTGTTCAACACCATCGCGCCGAACTAGAGCAAAGGTCGCCATGATTGCATCATGTCGTTTGCTCTAGATTATTGTTTTGACGCGTTATTTCGGCGGCGAACCGGTATCCACTTCGCCGAATAACGCTCTAGGCGCGACCACCGTCTGAAAGGGCGGCCCAGGAGAATTACAGGCCAGGCCGGTTGTTTTGCTGCGACGCCGCGCCACATCAGGGTCTCGCGCCGCCGAGCGGCGCCTTTCCCTTGAGGACGGCCTCCATGCCCACGCTTTTCGACCCGCTGCGCCTCGGCGACCTGGATCTGCCCAACCGCGTGATCATGGCGCCGCTGACCCGCCTGCGCGCCGGCCCGAGCCAGACCCCCAATGCGCTGATGGCCGAGTATTACGCCCAGCGCGCCAGCGCCGGCCTGATCATCTCGGAAGGCGTGCCGGTTTCGCCCCAGGGCGTCGGCTATGCCGGCGTGCCCGGCATCTGGTCGCAGGAACAGGTCGAGGGCTGGAAGCAAATCACCCGCGCCGTTCATGACAAGGGCGGTCGCATCTTCATGCAGATCTGGCATGTCGGCCGGATTTCCGACCCGTCGCTGCTGAACGGCGAGCTGCCTGTGGCGCCCAGCGCCGTTGCGGCCAAGGGCCATGTCAGCCTGCTGCGCCCCGAGCGGCCCTATCCCACGCCGCGCGCCCTGACGACGGACGAGGTCAAGGGCGTGGTCGAGGATTTCCGCCGCGCTGCCGCCAACGCCAAGGCCGCCGGCTTCGACGGCGTCGAACTGCATGGCGCCAATGGCTATCTGCTCGACCAGTTCCTGCAGGATGGCTCCAACCAGCGCACCGATGACTATGGCGGCCCGATCGAGAACCGCGCCCGTCTGCTGCTCGAAGCCACCGACGCCGCCGTCTCGGTGTTTGGCCCGGGCCGCGTAGGCGTCCACCTGGCCCCGCGCGCCGACGCCCACGCCATGGGCGATTCAGACCTGGCCGCGACCTTCGGCTATGTGGCCAGGCAGTTGGGCCAGCGCGGCATCGCCTTCATCTGCGCCCGCGAATATCAGGGCGATGACAGCCTGGGCGTGGCGCTGAAGGCGGCGTTCGGCGGCGTCTATATCGCCAACGAGAAGTTCACCGGCGAGACCGCCAATGCGGCGGTGCAGGCCGGCCAGTACGACGCCATCGCCTTCGGCAAGGCCTATATCGCCAATCCCGACCTGGTCGAGCGCCTGCGGATCGGGGCCGAGCTGAACGCCCCGGTTCCGTCGACCTTCTATGGTCCGGACGAGAAGGGCTACACGGACTATCCGGCTCTCGAAGCCGTTCCGGCCTAGTCGCGAAGCTGGGCGATCGAGCGCCTGAGGTTCTCGCGAGCCAGGGCCTCGAAACGTAGTTTTCCCCAGTCCGACATGTAGAGGGCTTCCCGCGCCAGGAAGCCCTCAAGGATCGCGGCGCGCCCCTGGCGAAAGGCCTCCTCGGGGACCTCGCGATACTCATGTCGGACGCCGGCTTCGTAGGCGTCGAAAACGGCGGTGGGCGCGGCCAGGATCGAAAGGTCCATGTCGAGGAACCGCGCCATGTCGGCGGTTTCGCCTTCGGGCAGGTCTGCGGGAATGGCGTGTCGCGCGGTCGCTTCGATCAGCCGAATGGCGCGGTCCAGGCTCTCGCCCGGAATGACGTCCTGCAGCATCGTTCGGGCGAGCACCGCGCTACGCGTCTCGTTGTCGGAGCGGCGGGGTTCATAGATCACGTCGTGCAGAACAATGGCGCAATAGACCGCTAGGGGATCGTCCAAATCACCCTCTGTCTCGGCGAAAAGGCGCAGCAGGGCCTGAGGGTGGCTCCAGCCGTGATAGCCACGATCAGGTCCCGAATGCAGCTCGGCGATTTCCGCGATCAAGGCTTCGTCGAGCAATGGCGTCTCCTGCGCTACAGCGGCGTTTCCATCCGGGAGACCGGTTCCAGGGCTACGTCGCCTGATGGCGAAACTGGAAGCAGCGTGTCGAAAGCTCAATCCGCTGGATCGAAGCGACCCGCTAAGCCTTCTTGTTCAGCGTGATGGCCGTGCCGCTGGAGACCGGATTGTTCATCCGCGCCCCGGCGCCATAGCCCGAAGCGGGCGCGCGCTGGTTGGCGATCTCTTCGGCCACGGCTTTCACCAGGCCTTCGGTCACGGTGCGGGCGGCGTTGAGGGCGCGCGCCTGGCGGGCCAGGACAGCGTCGAAGGCCTCGGTGGCGCGGATCAGGCGCAGGCGCAGGGCGACGTCGGCGCTGGAGATCAGGGCGATATTGGCCCGCACCCGCGCCGACTCGTGCCGGTAGAGATTGGCCAGCTTGGCCGTTTCCTCGACATACTGGGCCGCGTCCTGCGGACGGCGGGCTTCGAAGGCGGTGGCCTCCTTGGCGATCAGGTCGGTCAGGCGCTCGGTCAGGATGACCAGCTGGTCGACGCGGTCGTTGGGATCGTGTGCGGCGAGGGCCATGACTAGTCCTTCAACCCTTGAAGCTTGAGCATTTCACGCTGGACGGTGCTGGCCAGGCCGACGCCGCCGGCCTTGGAGACTTCCTTGGCCATCGACTCGGTGAGCAGCGACTTGAACATGTCCTCGGCCTGACCGCCGCCGAACGGCGCGGCGGTTTTCACGCCGGCGAACATCGACTGCATCATCACCGACAGGAACGAGGCCTCGAACTTCTCGGACGTTTCCTTGATCTGTCCGCGCTTGAGCAGTTCGGCGCTCGAGGCGGGCGCTGTGGTCGAGGCCTGCAGATTGGTGATCGGGGGAGAGGTCAGGGTCAGGGCGCTCATCACATCACCTCGATATCGGCTTGCAGGGCCCCGGCGGCCTTCACCGCCTGCAGGATCGAGATCATGTCGCGCGGGGTCACGCCCAGGGCGTTGAGGCCGCCGACCAGGCTCTTGAGCGAAGCGCCGCTGCTGAGCGTGATCAGCTTCTTGCCCTTTTCCTCGTCGACACTGACGGCAGATTGCGGAACCACGGCGGTCTGGCCCTGGCTGAACGGGGCGGGCTGGCTGACGGCCGGGCTCTCCTGGACCGAGATGGTCAGATTGCCCTGGGCGATGGCCACCTGGCTGATGCGGACATCGTCACCCATCACGATCACGCCCGACACCTCGTCGATGATCACCTTGGCCGGGCCGTCGGGCTCGACCTGCAGGTTCTCGATGGCGGTGATGAAGCTGATCATGTCCATGCCGGCCGGCGGGCGCACGGCGACGATGGTCGGGTTCTGGGCCTGGGCGCTGCGGGGGAACTGGCCGTTGATGGCGTCGGCGATGCGGCGCGAGGTGGTGAAGTCGGGATTGCGCAGGGTCATGCGCAGCTCGCCCATATTGACCATCTGGAAGCCGGTTTCCCGCTCGATGATGCCGCCGGCGGCGATGCGGCCGGCCGTGGGCACGCCCTTGGACACCGAGCTGCCCGAAGCCCCGCCGGCCGAGACCGATCCGGTCTGCACGCTGCCCTGGGCCACGGCATAGGTCTGGCCGTCCGCGCCCTGCAGGCTGGTGACCAGCAGGGTGCCGCCCAGCAGGTTCTTGGCGTCGCCCAGGGTGGAGACGCTGACATCCACCTTGGCGCCCGGCGCCGCGAAGGCCGGCAGGTTGGCGGTGACCATCACCGAGGCGACGTTCTTGGTGTTCAGATTGGCGTCGCGCACATTGACGCCCTGGCGCTCCAGCATGGCCTCGAGGCTCTGCTTGGTCATCGGGGCGTTGCGCAGGCTGTCGCCCGAACCGTTCAGGCCCACGACGATGCCATAGCCGATCAGCTGGTTGTCGCGCACGCCTTCGAACGAGACGATGTCCTTGATCCGTGACTTGGCGAACGCGGGGCCCCCCACCAGGGCGCAGGCCGTGGCGATGAGGGCGAAAGCGGTGCGCAGACGTAAACGCGACATGGCTATCCTGACGTGGGGAGACGTCCCCATGCCGACCCATGCCAAAAGCGGGCCAATCTCAAAGGCTTGAGTCGTAAGGCTTTGTGCGTTTTGACGCAGGCGCCAGAGCGCCCTTGGGCAGAATCTGCCCGGCATTAACCATACTTCAAGCGCCAGACTGGATTATGGGGAGGTGGCGAGAACTGTGACTCGCTTCACGGACTATGGAGCAGCTTACCCATGAAGGTTTCGAGCACGGGGAGCGTAGGCGCGAGCGGCGCATCGCGGGCCAAGGCTTCGGGAAGCGGCGCCAGCTTTTCACTGCCTTCAGTCAATGGCGCCAGTGGCGCCGCCAGTGTGGCCCAGGCGGGCGGCGTGGCCGGGATCGGTTCGCTGGATGCGCTTCTGGCCCTGCAGGCCATGGGCGATCCGCTGGAGCGCCGCAAGCGCGCGGTCAAACGCGCCGACGGCATTCTCGACATTCTGGGTGAGGTCAAGATCGCGCTGCTCGACGGCGATGTCTCAACCGCCACCCTGGACCGGCTGACCCGCGCTATCCGCGAGCAGCGCGATTCGACGGATGATCCCCGGCTCGAGGGCGTGCTCAACGAGATCGAGACGCGAGCGGCGGTGGAAAAAGCCAAGCTCGAACAGGCGCGGGGCGGCTGATGGTCAGGCGGCGACCACGGACGATATCCACGGGCGCGCCATCAGCGAATTCAAGATGTTGCGCGTCGCGGTTTGGCGCGTTTCTGGCCAAGTCACAGGCCGGGTTTGAAGCCGAACGCGCGAGTGGAGCGCGCCTGAACGCGCCACTCACGCGAGGTTCATTGAACGCGGCTATTCTTTTGGTATAAGCACCCGGCCTGTCCAAGGCTGAGTTCATCGGGGCGTGAGGCGTTAATGCAAACGGCCACTGTTCTAGTCGATACGAAGACCTATCGCCCTTCCGAGGGCGAAGAGTTTATGAATGCGCGTCAGCTTGAGTACTTCAAGGGCAAGCTGAACGAATGGAAGGATGAGATCCTTCGCGAATCTCGCGAAACGGTGGCTCACCTCCAGAAAGAAACCGAAAATCACGCCGATCTGGCCGATCGCGCGTCTTCGGAAACTGATCGGGCGCTTGAACTGCGCACCCGCGACCGCCAGCGCAAGCTGATCTCGAAAATCGACCAGGCCCTGCGCCGCATCGAGGACGGATCTTACGGCTATTGCGAGGAAACGGGCGAACCGATCGGCCTGGCCCGGCTGGATGCTCGCCCCACGGCGACGCTCAGCCTGGAAGCCCAGGAACGTCACGAGCGCCGCGAACGCGTGCACCGCGACGACTGACGGCCTTCACCGGCCTATGTGTTTTGAAGCGGCCTCGGGCGAAAGCCCGGGGCCGTTTTTCGTTTGAGGAGCAGGCCCCGCCCCAAGCCGATGTATCCTTAGTGCGAGAGCAGCATGGGGACCGGAAGATGATTGAGCATGTGTTCGGTCGCTCCGCCCAAGAAGAACTCCCTTGCCCGCGAATGGCCATAGGCTCCCATGACGAACAGCCCGGGACGGTTCGCTGCGACATAGTCCGAAAACACGACCCCTGTTCGACGTCCATCGCCGTCTATCTCTTCGGCCACGGCGCTTATGCCGTGGGCTCTAAGATGCCGCACGACGTCCCGGCCCGAGCCCGAGCCGGTGGACGCTTTGTCATTTGCCACGGTGAGCACCGTGATCTCACGAGCTTTCCGAAGGATCGGCATGGCGTCGGCCATGGCGCGCGCCGCCGTGCGGCTCCCATCCCAGGCAAGCACAACGGTATTCGGACCGCTGAGTGGCAGATCCGCGTTCCCCGGGCAGAAGGTTAGAACAGGGCGTCCTGACCCAAAGGCGACGGCCTCAAGGACAGCGCGCTGACCGTCCGACTGGGAAGCAACAGGCACGATACACAGGTCGCGCGTCCGAGACCGCTCAGCAACATAGGCCGCGACAGCGTAGAGGTCAGCTTTCGCGTGGATAGCCTCGCCCAAAACGCCCAATTCGCGAGCCTTTGATGCGAACGTCGCAAGCGCCGCGACGCAGAACTCGCGGCTCTTTCGCTCCTCTTCCGCCGCCATGTGGCTGAGGCCGATCACATAGTTGGCCAGACGATTCTTTGGAGGCTGGATGTCCACCTCAACCGCGATAGCTGACAAGACCCCGCCAACCGAGGCGACAAATCGCACGGCTTGATCAATCGCCTCAGTCGAAGTCGCTTCGGGGTAAGCGTCAAGATGAAGTACAATGTCCTGCAGCGGCATGATTTTGTCTCCACAAAGCGTGGATAGACTGTGGACGCTTGGGATTTTCGGACTTTGATCTAAGTCAACGCTGCCAGCTTCATACGAACGGCGGACCACCACTTAGGGGGCTCCGGCCAGGGTCCGCTTCCAGCCCCTCACCACATCGTCCTGGCCGCCCGCTCGGGCCATTCGCGGTCATAGGTCTCGCCGCCGACCTCGCCGGCCGTGACCGCCGCCAGCATGGCGCCGGGGGAGGGGATCGTGGCGGGGTCGACCTGGCTCTCGGCCTTCCACAGCCCTGACCGCACGATGGCGCGGGCGCACTGGAAATAGGCCTCCTCGACGGTGATCACCATGACCGTGCGCGGCGCCTTGCCGTCGATGGCGAAGCTGTCCAGCAGGTCGGGATCGGCGCTGATCATCGCCCGGCCATTGACCCGGAAGGTGGTGCCCGAGCCAGGGATCAGGAACAGCAGCGCGACCCTCGGGTCACGGACCACATTGCGCAGGCTGTCGATGCGGTTGTTGCCGCGCCGGTCGGGCAGGATCAGGGTCCGGGGATCAGCCACGCGCACAAAGCCAGGCCGGTCGCCGCGCGGGCTGCAGTCCAGACCCTCGGGGCCGATCGTCGCCAGGGCGACAAACGGTGAGGCCTCGATCAGCGCCTGATAGTGGGGTGTGATCTGGGTCGCCACCTTGACCAGCGACGCCGCGACGGGGGTGGTGTCATAGAGGGCTTCCAGCGCCTCCAGGCTGTCGATCACGCTCATCTGGCCCTCCCGCACGATGGGCCGAGCCTAGTCACACAAGGGGAGGCGCGGAAGGCGTCAGGATGAAAAGGCCCGGGCGCAGGCCTCGGCCAGGCGCCGGGGTGATATCGGCTTGCCGACCACCGGCGGCTCGCGGCCCAGCAGCAGATCCGAATTGCCGGTGACATAGACCACGGGGATCGCGCCCAGCTGTTTGTGAATGGCCTCCACCGCTTCCACGCCCGTGCCGCCGATGATGCGGTAGTCGGCGGTGATCAGGTCGGGGGTGCGGGCCATGGCCATCGCCAGGGCGTCTTGCGGGCTTTCGGCGATGTCGAAGCTGGTGAAGCCCTGTTCGGCCAGCAAGGCCTCCACCTCGAAGGCGATCAAAATCTCGTCCTCGATGATCAGGGCATGTCGGGCTTTGATATGCACGGTCATTCGCCGATGCCTTATATTTCGTCCCTTGGTGATTTCAGCGCTGACATAGAGGCTCGCGCCAGTCTCGTTTTCGTGATGCTGCAGGTGCTCACATAATCAAATCGCCCAGGATTCGCAGAAAAACCAGAGTGCGATCGACGGTTCAAATGTAAACAATCTGCATTTTTGGGTTTTGGACGCGATTTGCGTAAGGTCTTGGCCCCGCGACCATTGCGTGAGGTCCTGATTTGGTAGAGCGTGCGCGCGGCCTGAGATCGGCAAATCTGGGTTCCCCCAAATTGGGGTTTGCCAGCGCCTCTATTGTGATTTCGGCGCCCCTCGAACGACCTCTGGAGGCGACGCGGCGGGCCAATCCGCGCTATGCAGGCAAAAAAGCCCGCAGGAGCGCCCGCCCATGTCGCAAGACACCCCCCTGATTCCCTCTCCGCTCATCCTGACCGAGAAGCGCGGTCACATCGCCATCCTGACCCTCAACCGTCCCGAGGCCATGAACGCCCTGGGCGCGCCGGGCGACGGCGACCAGGTGGCGGCCGCCTGCGAGGCGATCAATGACGACCAGGACATCCGCTGCGTGATCCTGACGGGCGCGGGCCGGGCCTTCTCGGCCGGCGGCGACGTCAAGGCGATGAAGGCCCGCGAGGGCGCGTTCGGCGGCAATGGCGTCAAGGTCCGTGACGGCTATCGCAAGAACATCCACCGCATCGTCCGCGCCATCTATGGCCTGGAGGTCCCCTCGATCGCCGCCGTCAATGGCGCCGCCATCGGCCTGGGCTGCGACGTGGCCTGCATGACCGACATCCGCATCGGGGCCGACACCGCCAAGTTCGGCGTCACCTTCCTGAAGCTGGGCCTGATCCCCGGCGACGGCGGCGCCTGGCTGATGCCGCGCACCATCGGCATGAGCCGCGCCGCCGAACTGCTGTTCACCGGCGACGTCATCGACGCCGCCAAGGCCGCCGAATGGGGCCTGATCAGCAAGGCCGTCCCCGCCGACACCCTGATGGACGAAGCGATGGCCCTGGCCACGCGCATCGCCCAGCAGCCGCCGCACGCCCTGCGCATGGCCAAGAGCCTGCTCAAGCACGGCACGACCGCCAGCTATGACACCCTGATGGAGATGAGCGCGGCCGCCCAGGCCATCGCCCACCACACCGAGGACCACATGGAAGGCGTCGACGCGATCCTCGAAAAGCGCGCTCCGGTCTTCAAGGGCGCCTGAGGTCATGGGCAAGGAAGCGCGGGGCGTCTGGGGCCACCTGTCGGACGGCGACTGCGAGGGCAAGCTCCTGTGGGAGTTTCCCAAGCTGATCTTCCGCGGGGCTCATCGCGGCATCTTTCAGGGCCACGCCCTGCGCTACATCAAGGTCGAGGGCAACGATCTGGTGCTCAACGACGGCACCCGGTTCGAGATGGAGCCGGGCGAGGCCGACAAGTGGCTGCACGCCATCCTCAATCCGCCGGGCCGGCTGGACAAGCTGGGCGTCAAGCCCGGCCAGACGGTCGTGGTGCTGGCTGTGGAGGACGAAGAGTTCCTTGAGGAACTGGTGACCCGCGTCGAGCCGGTCGAGGCCGAGGAGAACATCGACCTGCTGTTCCTGGGCGTCGAGGATCTGGCCGATTTCGATCAGCTGGAAGACCTGATCGGCGGCCTGGGTCCCAAGGGCGCAATCTGGATCGTGGCCCAGAAGGGCAAGGGCGCGCCGCTGAAGGACACCGAGATCCTGGCCGCCGCGCGTGGCCAGGGTCTGGTCGACACCAAGGTCTGCAGCTTCTCCAAGACCCACAGCGCCCTGCGGTTCGTGAAGCGCAAGGCCGGTCCGCCGGCGGCGTCCAAACCGGTCGAGGATGACGTCGCCTTCGACGACGAGATCTGAGGGCGGGGAAGGGCGATGTTTCCAGTTCGGCGCATTCGTCCTTCCCGCCGCCTTTCCCCTTATGTGAAGGCGTTCGAGGAGCGGGTTCAGCGGCTGGACGCCACCGTCGTGCTGCGCCCCCTGCCGGCGCGGACCGAGCAGTTTCTCGAGTTCTACCTGGCTGACCGGTACCGCGTGCGCGAGATCGCCACGGGCGCCGTCGAGACCGCCCCCGACACCGTTCTGGTGGGGTTGCAGACCTATCGCAGGGTGGATGTGATGCTGGCGGGGGCGCTGCGCCTGTTCACGATCCAGTTCACGCCGACCGGCTTCTCGACCCTGTTTGGCCCGTCGACGGCGCAGCTCACCGATCAGGCGTTCGCCGGGAGCGATGTGCTGGGACCCGAGGTCTCGTTGATCGCCGAACGTCTCGAGGCCGCGCCCGATCTTGCGGCTCGGGTCGCCATCGCCGAGGCCTGGCTGGCGCCGAGGGCCCAGGGCTATGCGCCGGACCCTGTCGCCTGGGCCGCACGGCGAATGACGGCCCTGCATGGCGGCGTCCGGGTGGCGGATCTGGCGCGGGCTGCGGACCTGGGGGAGCGCCAGTTCGAGCGCCGGTTCACCCGCGCAGTCGGCGTGTCGCCCAAGCGCTACGCCCGCGTGCTACGGTTTCGCGAGGCCCTGCGGCTGAAGGCCGAGGGCGTCGAAAGCGGCTGGGCCTCGGTGGCTCAGGCCGCCGGCTATGTCGATCAGGCGCACATGATCCACGAGTTCCAGGCGCTGGCCGGCGAGAGCCCCGAACGCCTGATGGCGAAGATGGCCCCGGCGCGGGAAATCGTCGTGCCCGGTGTCGGAAATCTACAATCGAGTCCGCTCAAGTCCTCCTAGCTTGCGTCCGCGAGGATGGGTGGAGCGGGACGGATGATCGGACGACGAGCCTTGTTGGCAACGGGAGGAATTGCGGTGGTGGGACTGGCGGGAGAAGCGCGGGCGGCCGAAGATGGCGTCGCGGCGATCGAGGGGCTGGTGAAGGCCCTGCTGGCGGCCTGGAACGCCACCGACGCCCAGGCCTATGCCGATCAGTTCTGGCCTGACGCCAGCTGGATCAATGTGGTGGGCATGCACTGGCGCGGCCGCGACCAGGTGGCGTTCGCCCACAAGGCCTTCCTGTCGACCATCTTCAAGGACTGCAAGCAGACCCTGGTCTCGATCGAGGCGCGCATGGCGGCGCCGGGCGTCGCCCTGGCGGTGGTGACCATGATCCAGGACGCCTACACCACGCCGGACGGCAATCGCATGCCGCAGGCTCAAGACCGTCTCAGCCTGACGGCGGTTCAGAGAGACGGCCGCTGGCTTCTGATCCATGGCCACAACACCATCATCAACCCGCAGGCGGCCAATAACGACCCCGTGCTGAAGATGAAGGGCTGAGCCTCAGGACGCCTGGGGCAGGCCGCCCTCCGGCCGGGGCGACAGCGTCGCCAGCAGCCGCGCTTGCTCGGCGGGGCGGCGATAGAGGAAGTCCGCCGGCAGGCCCAGGCGCTGGCTGGCTCGGCAGGGCGGGGAGCCTGGAATCGGGATGCGGTCGGCCAGCCTGCCGGCGGCCTTCAGCATCAGGCTGTCGATCAGGCTCAGGTCATAGTCGCGGCCCAGGGCCAGCTTCTGGCGCACGACGGGCGGCAGCAGGGAAATCGAGGCCCGCGCCAGGGCCCGGTGCAGGGCCTTGGGCGCGTTGGGCGCGGCCTGGCCCGACTGGATGATGCCGATGAACTCCTCGACGATCGGGTGCGGCTCGAAGCGGTCGACCAGCCTGTCCAGCATCATCAGAAAGTCGGCCGTAGAGCTGGGCGAATAACGCACGCCGTACAGGTGGGCGATGGGATGGGCCTCTTCATAGAAGCGGGTCTTGTCGGCCTCCGACAGGGGCGAGACGAAGCGGTCATAGGCGTTGAGAAAGCCATAGCCCGCCGTGGCGCTGACCCAGTCCAGCAGTTCGACATCCAGGGCCTTGTAGGCTTCGCCGTCGGGCGTCTGGCCGGCCACGCGGCTGTGCATGTTGGTCACGCCCTGGATCACCCGCCGCGCGGCGCTCTGCGGGCCATAGACCCCGACCATGGCCGCGATGCCGGTGCGCTTGGAGCGGCCGATGGGATCGGCCTTGTAGGTCGAGTGATCCCAGACTCCGGAGCGGATGCGGGCGTCGGCGAACTCCAGCAGCACCGCCGCCACCCCGCCGATCACCAGGGCGATGGGGTTCTTGTAGATGCGCCAGTGCACCGAGCCGGGGTCCAGATAGGCCGCCTCGCCCGGTGGCGTGGCGTAGTCGATCTTCCAGCCCAGATAGGAGGACGGCGCTGTCATGGTGTTTCTCCAGCTGGAGGAAAGGTCGGTATGGGCGCTGCGGTCGCAAGCTATCAGAATTGACAGGGTCTGCCCTCGCCAAGCTGCGGCGAATGCGGCAGGAAGCGCCATGAACCGCTTTGCCTTTCTCGCCCTTGTCCTGGCCGGGGTCTCCTGGGGTCTGGGCTTTCCGCTGGGCAAGCTGGTGCTGCGCGAAACCGACGCCGCCCACATGGTGCTGTTGCGCTTCGCCTCGGCGGCTGTGGTGGCGGCGCCTTTCGCCCTGATGACCGCAGAGGCGCGGGCCTTGTTCCGCTCGCCGGTGGTGCTGCTGGCCGGGGCGCTCTATGGCGTGGCGTTCATGGTGCAGTTCGAGGGGCTGGCCCATGTCAGCGTCACCCTGGCGGCCCTGCTGGTCGGCGCCATGCCGGCCCTGATCGCCATCAGCGCCCGCTTCTTCGGCGAGACCGTCAGCCGGGCCTCGTGGGCGGGCGTGATCGCCGCGACCCTGGGCGCGGCCCTGATCGCCGGCAAGCCGGACGGCGCGGGCTCGCCGCTGGGCGTGGCCCTGTCGGTGGGCTCGCTGTTCATCTTCCTGGCCTGGCTGATCGTCATGCGCCGCGCGCCCAAGGTGAAGGCGCCGATGGCCATTCCGGCGGTGACGATGATCGTGGCGGCGGCGACCATCCTGCCCATCGCCCTGCTGATGCATGGCCCGCCCAGGCTGGACCTTAGCCCCGTCGCCTGGGGCAGCATCATCGGTCAGGGCGTGGTGGCGACCCTGCTGGCCACGGCCGCCTGGCAATATGGCTCGGCCCGGGTCGGCGCCGCCAGCGCCGGGGTGTTCATCAATATCGAGCCGCTGATGGGCGCGGCCATCGGCGTGATGCTGTTTGGCGACCACCTAACGGTGGCCCTGTGCGCCGGCGGCCTGCTGATCGTCGCCGGCAGCTTCGCGGTGGTGCTGGGGGAGAGGAAGGCGGCGAAAGCGGCTGCGGAATAGATCCGCGCGAAAACCCCTTATCATCCCGGGTCTTCCCCCGGCGAAAGCCGGGGGAAGACCCGGGACCGCGACAAACTCAGAGCTTCCGGCGGTCCCGGCTCGGCGCGCTTCGCGCTTGGCCGGGATGACAGGTTCTGGACGGCTAAGCCGCTTCCTTCGCCTTCTTCTTCTCGAACTTCATCGCCCCGTCGTCGACCTTGCCCATCTTCAGGGCCATCAGGTCGAGGGCGTAGTTCTGATAGGCCTTCCACGGCTTCTTGACGCCCTGCTTGGGGAACTTGGCCATGGCCCGCTGGACGTAGCCCGACGAGAAATCCAGCCAGGGCTCGGCCTCCATGCCGGCCTCGTCCAGGCGCGGCACGCAGAAGGCCAGCTTGTTGCGGTCCATGTGGTTGAGCAGCTTGCAGACATACTCGCTGGTCAGGTCGGCCTTCAGAGTCCACGAGGCGTTGGTATAGCCGAACGCCGAGGCCAGGTTGGGCACGTCGCTGAACATCATGCCCTTGTAGCTCATCGCCTTGGACAGATCGGCCACCTTGCCGTCGATCACCAGCTCCATGCCGCTGAGCAGCTGCATCTGCAGGCCGGTGGCGGTGACCACGACGTCGGCGTCGAGGGTCTTGCCGGACTTCAGTTTCAGGCCGGTCGGCGTGAAGCTGTCGATATGGTCGGTGACCACCGAGGCCTTGCCGCCCTTGAGAGCGTCGAAAAGATCGGCGTCGGGCACCAGGCACAGGCGCTGGTCCCAGGGATTGTAGCTGGGGGTGAAGTGGGTCTCGACGTCGTAGTCCGGCCCCAGATGGCCGCGCACCAGATCGATCAGCTGGGCCTTGGTCTTTTCAGGTTTCTTGCGGGCGATGTTGAAGAACAGCATCTGCATCAGCACGTTCTTCCAGCGCGTGATGCCATAGGCGGTCATGGCCGGCAGCTTGGCGCGCAGCCAGTTGGCGATGCCGTCCTCGGCCGGGCGCGAGACCACATAGGTGGGTGAGCGCTGCAACATGGTCACGTGGCGGGCGGTCTTGGCCATTTCCGGCACCAGGGTGACGGCGGTGGCGCCGCTGCCGATCACCACGACGCTCTTGCCGGCATAGTCGAGGTCGGCGGGCCAGAACTGCGGATGGACGATCTTGCCGCCGAAGCTTTCGACGCCGGCGAAGTCGGGCGTGTAGCCGGCCGCATAGTCGTAATAGCCGGCGCACATATAGAGGAAGTTGCAGCTGACGGTGACGCTCTTGCCGGCATGCTCGGCCTCGACCGTCCAGGTGGCGGTGTCGGAAGACCAGCTGGCGCGTTTGACGTGGTGGCCGTAGCGGATCTTCTTGTCGATGCCGTACTCGGTGGCGGTCTCGCGCACATAGTTCAGGATCGACGGGCCGTCGGCGATGGCCTTGGCCTGCCGCCACGGCTTGAACGAATAGCCCAGGGTGTACATGTCGCTGTCGGAGCGGATGCCGGGATAGCGGAACAGGTCCCAGGTGCCGCCGATCGCCTCGCGGCCTTCGAGGATCGCATAGGTCTTGCCCGGGCAATTGGCCTGCAGGTGATAGCCCGCGCCGATGCCCGACAGGCCCGCGCCCACAATAAGAACGTCGAAGTGCTCGGTCGCCATGCCGTATCCCGCCCCTGATGGATGGCCCGGCTGTTCCGGACGCCTTGATATCTGATCAGTGTTCACCAACAAACGACCGTTTCGACGTAGCGTCAACCACGACGCGTCTAAGCGGCGTCGGTTTTCATTGCGCACGGTCGGCTCTCGCGCGTATTGCGGGGCATGTCCCTGCGCGATTTCGGCGTGCTGGTCCTGATCTGTCTGGTCTGGGCCGGCAACAACATCATCTCCAAGATCGTGGTGTCCCACTGGGGCGTGCCGCCGCTGGCCTATGCCTCGGTGCGGTTTGCCCTAGTGGCGCTAGTCACCCTGCCGTGGCTTCTCCCGGCCCCGCGCCCGGTGTGGCGGCTGATCCTGGTGGCCCTGCTGATGGGGGCGGGCAATTTCGCGCTGCTGTTCATGGGCTTCAAGACCGCCTCGCCGTCGGCCGCCTCGGTGATCATCCAGCTGGGCGTGCCGTTCACGACCATCCTGTCGGTCATCATCCTGGGCGAGCGCATTCGCTGGAAGCGCGGCCTGGGCATCGCCCTGACCCTGGCCGGGGCGGTGGTGGTGATGTGGAGCCCGCATGGGCTGGAGCTGTCGGCCGGCCTGTGGCTGATCGCGGCGGCGGCCTTCACCGGCTCGCTGGGCGCGGTGATGATGAAGCAGATGGAAGGCGTCAAACCCTTGCAGTTCCAGGCCTGGGTCGGCTTCTCCTCGTTCCTGCCCCTGGCCCTGATCAGCGCCGTGACCGAGCCCGGCTCCGTTCCGGCGGCGCTCAACGCCGGCTGGCCGTTCGTGGCGGCGGTGGTGTTTTCGGCCCTGGTGGTCTCGGTCGTGGGGCACACGGCCTATTACGGCCTGATCCAGAAGTACGAGGCCAATCTGATCGCGCCCTTGACCCTGATGACGCCGCTGATGACCATCGCCCTGGGCGTCCTGATCACCCATGATCATTTCGACCTACGGATGGGTGTCGGCGCGGCCCTGGCTTTGCTAGGCGTTCTGGTCATCGCCCTGCGCAAGAACCAGGTGATGCCCCTGCTGATGTCTATCCGGAACCGCGTCCAATGACCCTGCCGCTGATCGAGGCGCCGTCGCCCAATTTCGACGCCCGCAAGGCCGTGCCCGACTGCGTGATCCTGCACTATACCGGCATGGAAACCGGCGAGGCCGCGATCGAGCGCCTGCGCGATCCGCAAGCCAAGGTCTCGGCCCACTATGTGGTCGAGGAAGACGGCCGGATCTTCCGCCTGGTGGCCGAGGAGCGCCGCGCCTGGCACGCCGGGGCCGCCTTCTGGAAGGGCGTCAAGGACATCAACTCGGCCTCGATCGGCATCGAGATCGTCAATCCCGGCCACGAGTTCGGCTATCGCGACTTTCCCGACGCCCAGATCGCCTCGGTGATCAACCTGCTGGCCGATGTGCGCTCGCGCTGGATGATCTCCGACAGCCGGATCCTGGGCCATTCCGACATCGCCCCGGCCCGCAAGATCGATCCGGGCGAGCTGTTCCCCTGGAAGCGCCTGGCCGAGAGCGGCCACGGCCTGTGGATCGAGCCGCCCCCGTCGCCTGGCGCGCCGCTGGGCGAGGGTGAGGAGGGCACGGGCGTCTTCGCCCTGCAGGCCGGCCTTACGCGGCTGGGCTATGACTGCGCGCCCACCGGCAAGTACGACGCCCATACCACCACGATCGTCTCGGCCTTCCAGCGCCACTGGCTGCAGACCCGCTTCGACGGCATCGCCGACGGCGAGACTCGCGCCCGGCTGGTGGGCCTGCTGCGGGCGGGCGACTGATGCATCCGGCCAGACCGTTCAGAGTCGAAGATCGCGACACCCTGCTCGCCTTTCTGCGTGAGCATCCGTTCGTAACCGTGGCCGCCAGCGTCGGCGGTCGCCCGATGGTCGCCCAGGCGCCGATCGTGGTGCGCGAGATGCACGACGAACTGGTCATCGACTTCCACCTGTCGCGCGGCAACATCCTGGCGCCGCATCTGGTGCAGGGTTTCCGCGCCGTGATGCTGGCGACGGGGCCCGACGCCTACATCAGCCCTGACGGGTACGAGAGCGCCGACCAGGTCCCGACCTGGAACTACCTATCCGTCGAGGCCGAGGGCTCGGTGGCGGTGCTGAACGAAGCCGAGCTGATCGCCCAGCTCGACAGTCTCTCCGAGCAGGAAGAGGCGCGCCTCCTGCCCAAGCCGCTGTGGACCCGCCACAAGATGGCCCCCGGCAAGTTCGAGGCGATGCTGCGCGGCATCATCGGCGGGCGGCTGTTCGTCGACCGGCTGGAGGGGACCTTCAAGCTGTCGCAGAACAAGAGCGCGGCCGACCGGCTGGGCGCGGCCAAGGGGCTGGGCAAGCACCCGCTGGCCAAGATGATGCGCGAGGTCGAGCGCTGAGGCGCAGCGCCTTGCTGCCTTGCGTTCAGGGTCTGGCCGGGTTCGTCTCACAGAAGCGCACGATGGCGGCGAAGACGCGCTGCGGATCCTCAAGCTCGGGCGTGTGACCCAGATCGTCAAAGGTCACGCAGGCCGCATCCGGTCGCAGGCGCTGGATGGAATGTGCGTTGCCGGCGGGGTGGGAACGATCGGCTGCGCCCCAGATCGAAAGCAGGGGCTGGTGGGCGCGCGGCAGTTCAATGTCGGGGTCCATGTAGCACTGGTAGGCGCTGGCGAGTGACCACTGGGCGCCGTGCTGGAAGGACCGCTCAGCACACCGGCACAAGTCGCCGATCATCTCCTGCTTGCCCACAGAAAGCCCGTACCAGGCCGGCATGCGTTTGGGCGCCATGCGGCGCATCGCGACATGTCCCAGGATCGGCTTGGCCAGGATGCCCTTGGGATCGCGGGCGGCCTTCCAGGCCTTGAACGCCGCGACATCGCCGGCCTGCAACAGGGTCAGACGAGAGACGAGATCGGGATAGCGCGCGGCAATGTCGACGGCGGCATGACCGGCGACACAGGAGAACGCCAGGATGGCGCCTGGCCCGGCCACGGCCCTCAGGAAGACCGCCAGGTCGTCATGGGTTTCGCGAAAACCGAAGCGATAGTCTTCTGCAGCGGCCGAGAAGCCCATCGCCGGCAGCTCAAACGCAATCACGCGGAAACGCTGGGCAAAGATCGCGATCAGGGCGTCATAGACTTCCAGCGTCATCGGCGGATCGACGCTGAAGACGATGGTTTGGCCCTTGCCGGCTTCGCGATAGCGATACTGCACCTTGGGCGACTGGAAGAACCTGACGCCTTCGGAGGCGCTGGCCGGCCAGCCCTCCCGATGCCGGCGCATGCGGCCAAGGGCGCCCGCCGTATCCAGGCGCGTGGCCAGACGATTGAGCCTCCCGGTCATGGCAGGCGCGCCGCGTTGCGATTGGCGATGAACAGCGCGACGCAGGTCAGGGCCAGATAGCCCTCGATCGCCAGATGGCGCGCGACGATCGAGGGCGCGGCGCCGGTCTTGTGGGTCAGCCAGGCATCGCCCAGGGGCAGGATGAGCGCTGCGGTCGCGGTCCAGAACAGGGCGCGTAGATCCCGCCGGACCAGGAAGATCGCCACCAGCGCCGCGACGAAGGCGGTGCGCAGGGCATAGACCTGCACCCAGGCCACAGCGTCTGCGCCACTGACCGGCACGCCATAATAGGTGGCGAAGCCCGTCGGATCGGACAGGGCGCGGGCCACATTCACCGCCTGCAGGAGCGCCAGCGGCACGGACAGCCAGAAGCCGAAAGTCCGCAGGACGGGTCGGCTCGAAGAGGATGGTGTCAAGGTCATGATGTCTCCTATGGACGAGGAGACTAGCGGGCCAACCGCGGCCTGGACGCTTGAGTTTCCGCCCATATAGGTGAATGAATTTAACCCATGAAGCGCGACGCCCCCAGCTTTGCCGCCCTGAGGATCTTCGCCGTGGCGGCGCAGCGGCAGAGCTTTCGCGATGCGGGTCTGGAACTGGGCCTGACGCCCTCGGCGGTCAGTCACCAGGTTCGGGCCGTGGAAGCCTGGGTTGGCGCGCCGCTGTTTCTGCGCCAGGTCCGGCAGGTTCGCCTGACGCCGCTCGGCGAAACCCTGAGCGCGCGTTTGTCGCAAGCCTTCTTCGATATCGACACCGCGCTTGGCCAGGCCAAGCGACAGTCCGTCTCGGCAGGGCTGCGCATCGCGGCGCTGCCGCTGTTCACCAATGTCTGGCTGGTGCCCCGTCTGGCGCGGTTCGAAGCGCTGCATCCAGACCTTTCCCTGTCGATCGACACCGAGGCGCGGGTGGTGGATCTCGAGAAGGGCGAAGCCGATGTCGCCATCCGCAATGTTGCGGCCGTAACCCCCGGCCTGTTTGGCCACAAGCTGCTGGACCTGCGCGCCACGCCGCTGTGCACGCCCGAGATGGCGCAGACCGTGCGCGCGCCACAGGACCTGGCCCGGGCCACCCTGATCGACCTGAGCGTCGGCCGCGCGGGCTGGCCGGAATGGTTTGCGGGGGTCGGTTGCCCGGGCCTGAAGCCGGCCCGCACCCTGACCTTCGACAATGTCCCGTCAGCGATCGACGCCGCAGCGCAAGGGCGCGGCGTGCTCCTGGGCCTGCTGCCGCTGGTGCTCGATGCGCCGAACGCCAGCCGGCTGGTCGCGCCGCTGAAGCATCCCCCGGTGGATGCTGGGGCCTATTTTGTCGTTTGCCGCAAGGCCGATCGCGCCAGCGCCACCGTTCAGGCCTTCATGCACTGGCTGATCGAGGAGATGCAGGCGGATGTCGCCCGGCTGCGACGACTGGAGCGCGAGCGGCTGCAGTGATGGGGGGCGGCGCTGGCCCCGCTGATCCTCCCCCTCTGGGGGAGGTGGCCCAGAGGGCCGGAGGGGGCTACGCGGCGCCGGCCCAGATAGAGCTCCACCCAATTCACGCCGGCGCTGCCCCCTCAGTCGCTCCGCGACAGCTCCCCCGGAAGGGGAGCATCTGACGCCCGCCCTCGGCCCTGGAAAACGGATGAAAAGTTGACCTGCGCCCCATCCCCCGTCAAACACCGTCCCGGACCAGACGGTCGGGCGGTCGCGGTCCTCGCAAGAGGGCCGAGGAAAGTCCGGGCTCCACGGTGACAAGGCGGCGGGTAACGCCCGCCGGGAGCGATCCCAGGGATAGCGCCACAGAAAGCAAACCTCCTCCCTTTCGAGGGCGGGAAGGGTGAAAGGGTGGGGTAAGAGCCCACCGCGGACCTGGCGACAGGGACGGCATGGCAAGCCCCGCCTGGAGCAAGACCGAATAGGGACCCCGCGTCGACCTCGCGTCGACTAGGCCGTCACTGGCTGAGTAGGGTTCGGGTAGGTCGCGAGAACCGTCCAGCAATGGGCGGTCCAGAGGAATGATCGTCGCATTCTCGCCTCTCGGGGCAAGGGTGGCACAGAACCCGGCTTACAGACCGTCTGGTCCGTCTCTCCCCGTCTTGATTGTGGCGGGGAGGGGGCAGACGCCCCCCATCCCCCGTCATCGGACGATTTGACCCCTTGCGGGGCAAGCCTTTGGGCGCCCTCAACACTTAACAGTTCCGTGTATGTTCTGTTGATGGCTTGTGATCACAAGTCACGGGCCCGTGCGACATCTTTGTTTTCGCGGCAAAATGCCCGCTGGTGTCATTGTTTCCCAGTTCATCCCATGTTAACCCAGTTTGGTCGGCGGCGATCGGGTTTCGCCGTGCGACGGGGTCTCAAGGGGTAGGGCGAGGTGTTCCTCTCGACGTTCGAGAAGCAGGTGGACAGCAAGCGGCGCATCGTTGTGCCGCAGGACTTCCGCGCGGCGGTCTCGGGCCCCTTCGACGGCGTGGTTTGCTTCCCCTCCATCGAGGCCGATTGCCTGGAAGGTGGCGGAAAAGCCTTGTTTGACCGTTACTTGGGCGTGATCGAGGAGCTGGAGTTCGGCGATCCGGTCCGCACGGCGCTGGAGACCAGCGTGTTGGGCGGCATGGCCAGGCTGTCGTTTGATACAGCTGGTCGCATTACGCTTCCCGATCACCTGTGCGAGATGTTCGGTCTGAGTGATTGGGTGACTGTCGTCGGTATGGGTGAGCGTTTTCAGATCTGGTCGCGCGAGGCCTTCCAGGCCCACCGCGCCGCGCAACGTGAACTGGCCCGCGAAGGGCTGGCGGCCATGCGGGTTCAGCAGCGCACCGCGCGTATCGGTGGCGCATGACCGAAGCGGCTCCCCACATTTCCGTCCTGCTCAACGAGATCGTTGACGCCCTGGCCCCCAAGCCGGGCGAGACGATCATCGACGGCACCTTCGGCGCCGGCGGCTACACCCGCGCCATCCTCGCCACCGGCGCCAGCGTTGTGGGCTTTGACCGCGACCCGACCGTTCAGCGCTTTGCGCAGGGCCTGCCGGCTGACCGGTTCCGTCTGGTGCAGGACCGCTTCTCGCAGATGGCCGAGCATTTCGAGCCGCAGTCGGTCGATGGCGTGGTGCTGGATATCGGCGTCTCGTCCATGCAGCTGGACGAGGCCGAGCGTGGCTTTTCCTTCATGCGCGACGGCCCTCTGGACATGCGGATGAGCGACACCGGTCCGACGGCCGCCGACCTCGTCAACGAGCTGGACCACACCGAGCTGGCCCGCATCCTTTATGTCTATGGCGAGGAGCACGCCTCGCGCCGCATCGCCAGCTTCCTGGTGCGCCGCCGCGAAGAGCGCAAGTTCGAGCGCACCCTGGATCTGGCCCATGTGATCGAGCGCGCCCTGGGCGGCCGCAAGGGCGCCAAGGTGCATCCGGCCACCCGCTCGTTCCAGGGCCTGCGCATCGCGGTCAATGAAGAACTGGCCGAGCTGGAGGCCGCTCTGGCCGCCGCCGAAGTCATCCTCAAGCCAGGCGGTCGGCTGGCGGTGGTCAGCTTCCATTCGCTGGAAGACCGCATCGTCAAAAACTTCCTGGCCGAGCGGGCCGGTCGCACGCCGGGCGGTTCGCGCCACCTGCCGCAGGCGCCGGCCGGTGCGCCGGCCAGCTTCCAGCTGATCGCCAACAAGGCCATCGCGCCGGGCGAGGCCGAGCTGGCGGTCAATCCGCGCGCCCGCTCGTCCAAGCTGCGCGCCGCCATCCGCACGACCGCTCCGATCTGGGTGGATCTGTCGTGAGCGTCTCGGGTCTGTTCAATCGTCGGGTTCGCGGCTTTCGCATTGTCGAAGTCGTCGGTCTGGGCGTTTTGCTGACCCTGGTCACCGGCGTCTATCTGGCCAAGACGGTCGCCGGCCGCGAGCGCAACGAGATCGCCCGCATCGAGCGCGAGATCGAGGACGAGCAGGCTCGCAAGCGCCTGCTTGAGGCCGAGGTCGCCCATCTGGAACAGCCCCGCCGCATCGAGGCCCTGGCCCTGGCCATGGGTCTGCAGTCCGTTGCGGCCTCCCACGAGACGACCGAGGACGCCCTGATCGACGTGGCCCGCAACCGCGCGCCGCCCGCGCCCGTCGAGCTTAACGCCGAGACGGCGGCGCCCGACGCCCTGGCCGCCGATGCGCCCGAGCCAGGGCCGGACTACGCGCCGATCCTGGAGGGGCCACGATGAGCCTCTCCAACCTGGGTCCGTCCGGCTTTCAGCCCGGCGCGTGGCGCTGGTTGATCGAGCGCGTCTGGCGCCTGGAACACGCCTTCGAGCGCTCGCGCGCCGCCGCCAAGCCCGAAGACGACACCCGCATCCGCATCTTCTTCGTGATGGCCTTTTTTGGCCTGTGCTTCGTGGGCTTGGCCCTGGGGGCAAGCGGCTCGGCCCTGTTCTCCAACGCAGGCAAGGGCGCGGGCTATCTGGCCTCGACCGAGGGCGCACGGGGCGATCTGGTGGACCGCGATGGCCGTCTGCTGGCCGTCGACCTGACCCACTACGCCCTGTACGTCGATCCCAAGGAAGTCTGGGACAAGCCCGAAGCGCGTCGCGCGCTCGGCAAGGCCCTGCCCGAAGTGCCCGCCAAGCGCCTGGACAAGGTCGTGTTCGGCGACCGTCGCACCTTCCTGCTGGGCGGCCTGACGCCTGAGCAGAAGGACGCCATCTTCAACCTGGGTCTGCCGGGCATCTCGTTCGAGGAGCAGGGTCGCCGGGTCTATCCGCTAGGCGCCACCGCCGCTCATCTGGTCGGTTTCGTCGACAGCGGCGGCAAGGGTCTGGCCGGGGCCGAGCGGGCTCTGGACAAGCCGATCCGGCAGGCGGCCGGCGGCGGTGGTCCCACCGTGCTGTCGATCGACATCCGCGTGCAGGCCGCCCTGGAAGACGAGTTGCGCAAGGCTGCGCAGGAGTTCCAGCCACGCGGCGCGGTGGGCCTGGTGACCAATGTCCACACCGGCGAAATCCTGGGCATGGCCAGCTATCCCGACTTCGATCCCAACAAGGCCGGGACCGCCACCGACGACCAGAAGCTGAACCGGGCGGCCGGCGCGGTGTATGAAATGGGCTCGACCTTCAAGGCCTTTACCGTGGCCATCGGCCTGGATACCGGCGTCGCCACCCCGACCTCGACCTTCGACGCTCGCGAGCCCTACAAGCTGGGCTATCGGACGATCCACGACTACCACGCCGCCAAGGCGATCCTGACCCTGGTTGAGGTGTTCAAGCACTCGTCCAACATCGGCACCGCCAAGCTGGCGGTCGGCGTCGGGGCCCAGCGGCTGAGCCAGTATTTCACCAATCTGGGCCTGACCAAGCCGGCCAAGGTCGAGCTGCTGGAATCGGCGCGCCCCCTGACCCCGCGCAAGTGGGACGAGGACGCTGTGGCCTCCACCTCGTTTGGCCACGGCATGAACATCACGCCCCTGGCCCTGGCCGAGGCCATGGGCCCGCTGCTGAATGGCGGCGCCCGTCCGCCCCTGACCATCCGCAAACTGGCCCAGGGCGTGCGGCCCGAAGGCCCGCGCGTGCTGACCGAGGAAACCTCGCAACAGATGCTGCGGATCATGCGGGCCAATGTCATTCCCGGCGAAGGCGGCAGTGGCGGCAAGGCCGACGTGGCCGGCCTGTCGGTGGGCGGCAAGACCGGCACCGGCGAGAAGTACGACCCCGCCCTCAAGGCCTATAACCACCAGCGTCAGGTCTCGTCCTTCGCGGCGGTGTTCCCGACCGACGGTCCGCTGGAGGCCGACCGCTATTTTGTGCTGATCCTGCTGGACGAACCCAAGGGCAACGCCCGCACCTTCGGTTTCTCGACGGGCGGCTGGGTAGCGGCGCCGGCCGCCGGCAAGGTGATCGAGCGCATCGCCCCGTTCCTGGGCGTGCATCGCAAGCCGCAGATCATGACCGTCTCCAACTCGCAAAACACCAGCCCCGGAACCGGCCTGTGACCAAGACGCTTTCCGACCTTCTCCAGCGCGACCTGCCAGACAACCCGGTGATCACCGGGGTGACGGCCGACAGCCGCAAGGTCGGGCCCGGAACCCTGTTCGCCGCCCTGCCGGGCACGAAAGTCGATGGCGCCAGCTTCGCCCCCGGGGCCATCGCCGCCGGCGCGGCCGCCGTGCTGGGTCCGCTCGGCATGGAGACCTTTTCGGTCCCGACCGTGAAGGTCGAGGATCCGCGCCGCGCCTACGCCCTGGCCTCGGCCGCTTTCTGGGGCGTCCAGCCGGCGATCTGCATCGCCATCACCGGCACCAACGGCAAGACCTCGGTCGCCGGCTTCTGTCGCCAGATCTTCGCGCGACTCGGTCACAAGGCCGCCAGCATGGGTACCCTGGGCGTCGTGGTCAGTGGGCCCGGCGCTGCGGACCAGCAACTGACCCCTCCTGGCCTCACCACCCCCGACGCGGCCGATGTCGCCGAGATGATGGCGCGTCTGGCGCGCGAGGGTGTCACCCACCTGGCGGTCGAGGCCTCGTCGCATGGCGTCGATCAACGTCGCCTGGACGGGGTGAGCCTGAAGGCCGCCGGCTTCACCAACTTCACCCAGGATCACCTGGACTATCACGGCTCGATGGAGAGCTATCGCGACGCCAAGCTGCGCCTGTTCGACGCCCTGCTGCCGATGGGCGCGACGGCGGTGCTGAACAGCGACAGCGACGCGTTTCCGGTCTTCGCCGCCACAGCGGTGACCTCGGGCCAGAGCGTGTTCTCCGTCGGCGACGAAGGGCAGGGGCTCAAGCTGGTCTCGCGCGCCCTGACCCCGCACGGCCAGACCCTGACGGTCGAGGCGGCGGGCCAGACCTACACCGTTGAGCTGCCGCTGGCCGGCGGGTTCCAGGCCAGCAACGTGCTGGTCGCGGCAGGCCTGTGCATCGCCACCGGCGAGGACGCGGCCGCTGTACTGAAAGCGCTGGAGAGCCTGGAAGGCGCGGCCGGACGGCTTCAGCGCGTGGGTCGCGGCGCCCGGGGCGGCGAGGCCTATGTCGACTATGCCCACACGCCCGATGGTCTGGAGACCGTCCTGGAAGCCCTGCGCCCCCACACGGCCGGCAAGCTGATCGTGGTGTTCGGCGCGGGCGGTGATCGCGATCGCGGCAAGCGGCCGCTGATGGGCGAGATCGCCGCGCGGCTGGCCGATATCGCCATCGTCACCGATGACAATCCGCGCTCGGAAGAGCCCGCCTCGATCCGCGCCGCCATCCTGGCTGCCGCGCCCGGCGCCACCGAGATCGGCGACCGCCGCGCCGCCATCCGCGCCGCCGCCGCCCAGATGGTCGAGGGCGACGTGCTGGTGGTGGCCGGCAAGGGTCACGAGCAGGGCCAGCTGGTGGCCGGCGTCAACCACCCGTTCGACGATGTGACCGAAACCCTCGCTGCGCTGGAGATGGCTGATGTCTGAGCCCCTCTGGACCGCCCAAGAGATCGCCGCCGCGACCGGCGGCAAGGTCACGCAGGACTTCGCCGCGACCGGCGTCTCGATCGACAGCCGCAGCATCGAGCCCGGCGACCTGTTCGTGGCCCTGACCGGCGCGCGGGACGGCCATGAGTTCGTCGTCCAGACCAATGACAAGGGCGCGGCCGGCGCGCTCGTTTCCAAGCCTGTGCCCGTGCCGGCGGTGCTGGTCGAAGACACCTTCCGCGGCCTGGAACGCCTGGGCGAGGCGGCTCGCCTGCGCGCCCCTCAGGCCCGTCGCGGCGCGATCACCGGCTCGGTCGGCAAGACCAGCGTCACCCGCGCGGTCGAGGCCGGCCTGCGCCTGGCCGGCAAGGCCCACGCCTCGGTCAAGTCGTACAACAACCATATCGGCGTTCCCCTGACCCTGGCCCGCATGCCGCGCGACACCGAGCGCGCCGTGTTCGAGGTCGGCATGAACCACGCCGACGAGATCGTGCCGCTGTCGCGGATGATCCGTCCGCACGCCGTGGCCATCACCACCGTCGGCCCCGTGCACCTGGAAAACTTCGCCGACGGCGAGGCGGGCGTGGCCCGCGCCAAGGCCGAGATCTTTGCCGGCCTGGAGCCCGAGGGCGTGGCGGTGCTGAACGCCGACAATCCCTGGTTCGACCTGCTGAAGGCCGAGGCCGAGAAGGCCGGCGCGGCCGTCTGGAGCTTCGGCTCGGGCGAGGGCGTCACCGCCCGGCTGCTGGCGTTCGAGGTCATTGACGACGGCGCCCTGGTCACCGTCGATCTGCGCGGCGAGCTGATCAAGTTCCCGCTTCTGCAGACCGGCGTCCATTGGGGCCCCAACAGCCTGTGCGTGCTGCTGATGCTGGAAGCCCTGGGCGTGGATCGCGACACCGCCCTGCGGGCCCTGGCGACCTTCGAGCCGATCGAGGGGCGCGGCGCCGAGACGATCGTCAAGATCGACGGCGGCGCCTTCACCCTGGTCGACGAGAGCTACAACGCCAATCCGGTCTCGATGCAGGCGGCCCTGACGACGCTGGGCGCGCGCAAGGTTGCGGGCCGGCGGATCACCGTTTTGACCGACATGCTCGAACTGGGCGAGGGCAGCGCCCGGTTTCACGCCGAGCTTGCAGGCCCGCTGGACGCCGCCAAGGTCGATCTTGTCTTTCTGGCAGGCGTCCACATGAAATCACTGTGGGAGGCGCTTCCGCCGACTCGGCGGGGCGGCTACGCGGAGATTACCGAAAAGTTAACGACGGAACTGACGGCCGCGATCCGGCCGGGCGACGTGGTGATGGTTAAGGGGTCGAATGGCTCCAGGGCTGGCGTTCTGGCCAAGGCTCTGGCGGCGCTTGATCTTGGGGGACGGGGCTGATGCTGTATTTTCTGTATGAATGGCTGGCGCGCTCCCAGGAGCACGTGCCGCTGCTGAACCTGCTGAAGTACCTGACCTTCAGGACCGGCATGGCCATGCTGACGGCCTATATCGTCGCCGTCGCCATGGGCTCGCGCTTTATCCGCTGGATGAAGGCCCGCCAGGGCAAGGGCCAGCCGATCCGCACCGACGGCATCGCCCGCCACATCACCGAAAAGGCCGGCACGCCCACCATGGGCGGCTTCATGATCCTGGCCGGCCTGTTCGTGGGCGCCATCCTGTGGGCCGACCTGCGCAACGTCCATGTCTGGGTGGTGCTGCTGATCACCGGCAGCTACGGCGTGCTGGGCTTCATGGACGACTACGCCAAGGTCACCAAGCAGACCACGGCCGGACTCTCCAGCGGCCAGAAGCTGGTCGCCCAGTTCATCGTGGCCATCGCCGCCACCGTGCTGCTGATCCTGTTTGCGCCCAAGGAAGACATGGCGCCGGGCATGGAGACCAGCCTGGTCTTCCCGTTCTTCAAGACGCTGGTGATCAATCTGGGCTGGTTCTACGTGGCCTTCGCCGCCGTCACCATCGCCGGCTTCTCCAACGCCGTGAACCTGACCGACGGGCTGGACGGCCTGGCCATCGTGCCGGTGATGATCGCCGCGGCCACCTTCGGCCTGATCACCTATCTGGTCGGCAACTACAAGTTCGCCGACTATCTGAACCTGCACTTCGCGCCCGGCGTCGGCGAGCTGGCGGTGCTGTGCGGCGCGATCATCGGCGGGGGCATGGGCTTCCTCTGGTACAACGCGCCCCCCGCCAAGATCTTCATGGGCGACACCGGCTCGCTGGCGCTGGGCGGCGCCTTGGGCGCGATCGCCGTGTGCTCCAAGCACGAGCTGGTGCTGGGCATTGTCGGCGGCCTGTTCGTGGCCGAGGCGCTCAGCGTCATCATCCAGGTCGGCTACTTCAAGAAGACCGGCAAGCGGGTCTTCCTGATGGCCCCGATCCACCACCATTTCGAGAAGCTGGGCTGGCCTGAATCCACCGTCGTGATCCGCTTCTGGATCGTGGCGATGATGCTGTCCTTCGTCGGCCTCGCCACCCTGAAGCTGAGATAGGGAGCCAGATCATGATCCCCGTCCGTGGTTTCGAGGGCAAGACCGTCGCGGTGTTCGGCCTGGGCCGCACCGGCCTGACGGCCGCACGCGCCCTCGTGGCCGGCGGGGCCAATGTGGCGGTGTGGGACGAGAACCCCGCCAGCCAGGACGCCGCCATGGCCGAGGGCTTCAAGGTCGTCGACCTGCGCTCGGCCGACTGGAGCCTGTTCTCGGCCCTGATGCTGTCGCCCGGCGTGCCGCTGACCCATCCCCAGCCGCACTGGACGGTGAAGATGGCCCGCGACGCCGGGGTCGAGATCCTGGGCGACATCGAGCTGTTCGCCCGCACGGTCAACGCCGCCCCGCCGCACAAGCGCCCCAAGATCATCGCCATCACCGGCACCAACGGCAAGTCGACGACCACGGCCCTGATCGGCCACCTGTGCGCCTCGGCCGGCCGCGACACCCGGGTCGGCGGCAATATCGGGACCGGCGTGCTGGGCCTGGAAGACATGCACGGCGGCGCCGTCTATGTGCTGGAACTCTCCTCGTACCAGCTGGACCTGACCAGCAGCCTCAAGGCCGACGCCACGGTGCTGCTGAACATCTCGCCCGACCACCTGGACCGTCACGGCGGCATGGACGGCTATATCGCCGCCAAGCGCCGGATCTTCCTCAACCAGGGCAAGGGCGACACCGCCATCATCGGCGTCGACGATCCCTGGTGCCAGCAGATCTGCACCGAGATTACCGCCGCCAACCGCCGCACCATCTGGCCGATCAGCGCCGGCAAGGCCATGGGCCGGGGCGTCTATGCCCTGCAGGGCGTGCTGTATGACGCCACCGGCGACCGGGTCACCGAGATGGCCGACCTGCTGCGCGCCCGCAGCCTGCCGGGCCGCCACAACTGGCAGAACGCCTGCGCCGCCTATGCCGCCGCCACCGCCATCGGCATCCCGGCCCATGACGTGGTCGAGGGCCTGCTGACTTTCCCGGGCCTGGCTCACCGGATGGAGACCGTCGGCAAGATCGGCCGCGTGCGCTTCGTCAACGACAGCAAGGCCACCAACGCCGACGCCGCCCGTCAGGCGATGAGCAGCTATCCCAAGTTCTACTGGATCGCCGGCGGCGTGCCCAAGGCCGGCGGCATCAGTGAGCTGACCGACCTCTTCCCGCGCGTGGCCAAGGCCTATCTGATCGGCGACGCGGCCGAAGACTTCGCCGCCACGCTGGAGGGCAAGGCCCCGGTGCGGCTATGCGGGTCTATTGAGGTGGCCACGGCGGCGGCGTTCTCGGACGCCATGGACAGCGGCGAGGACGCCATCGTGCTGCTGTCGCCGGCCTGCGCGTCGTTCGACCAGTTCGCGGACTTTGAGGCCCGGGGCGAGGCGTTCCGCGCGGCGGTCGAGGGGCTGGGGAAGATCGGGGCTAAGGCGGCGCGGGGGTAGTTGGGGGCGGCCGACAGCCAGAGCAAGCTCGCCTCCAAGGATTTCAGGGCGCGGCCTGGCCGCTGGGCCTGTTTTGCGAAGCTCAACCTTATCAACCGTCATTCCCGCCCTTGTGGCGGGAACCCCTGATTCAGCCGCACGTGAAGCGCCGGCGAAGTGCGCGCGCACTTCGCCCCTCCCGCACCTGCGGCGGATAGAGAGGTTCCCGCCACAAGGGCGGGAATGACGGGAGAGGAGAGGGCGGAGCGGGGCTTCGCGCTCCCTAAACCCGCTTTACCCCCACAATCGCCACCGGCGGATTGATCATCTGGCCCTTCATGCTCGGGTTCTGCGGCACCCCATCCGTCTTTGAGGCCAGGATCTTGCGGACCACGTCCATGCCCTTGACCACCGTGCCGAAGGCCGCGAAGCCCTGGTTATCACCCGGGGCGCCGGGCTTGGCGTCGAGATAGGCCATCGGGCTGACGCAGATGAAAAAGTCGGCCGTGGCGCTGCCCGGCTCGTTGCGGGCCATCGAGATGGTCCCGGCCTTGTGCCTGATCCCCGTCATCCGCGTGCTCTCGTGGGCGATGGGCGCGAAGCGGCGGGTGCGGATCGAGGGGCCGGCCTGGATCGAGCCGTTGGTCGGCGCACCCCGAGCCCGCGAGGCGCGATAGAAGCTGCCGCCGTCGAACTTCTTCTTGTCGACATAGCGCAGGAAGTTGGCGCTGGTGATCGGCGCCTTCTTGTCTTCCAGTTCGACCACGATCACGCCCTGCGCGGTCTCGATCGCCACCCGGGGCTTGGCGCTCTGGGCGTGCGCCGACAGCGGGCTGACCAGCAACAGTCCGGCCCCGACCAGCAGGCTTCGGCGGGCGATCCAGGCGTCTTTCATCGTCATCCTCGGGCGGCAAACAGCGGCCTCACCCTTAGCGCGCCGCCGCCGGCCCATCCACAGGCGAAAAGTCCGCCGCCTTTCGCCGCATATCCCCCGCCGACAAGCGTGGCAGCAATGTTCGATTAACCTTGCGCGCCGACTCTCCGGCCATGGCCACCCAGACCACCCACGCCTTCGCCAGAACCGACCGCACGGCGATCGGCATCTGGTGGTGGACGACTGATCGCTGGCTGCTTGGAGCCACGGCGATTTTGGTCACCCTGGGCGTGCTGCTGTCGTTCGCCTCCAGCCCGGCGGCGGCCCAGCGGATCGGCATCGACGACCAGTTCCATTTCGCCCTGCGCATGTGCGTCTTCGCCAGCGCCTCGGCGGTGATCCTGCTTGGGACCTCGATGCTGTCGCCCAAGGGCGTGCGGCGCACGGCCTTCTTCGTCTATGTGGCGGCCATCGCGGTGATGATCGCCCTGCCGTTCATCGGCCACAACGCCAAGGGCGCCACCCGGTGGGTGCAGTTCGCCGGCTTCACCCTGCAGCCTTCGGAGTTCATGAAGCCGGCCCTGATCGTGCTGGTCTCGTGGATGTTCGCCGAGGGCCAGAAGGGCGAGGGGGTACCGGGGGTGTCGATCGCCTTCCTGCTGTACGCCATCGCCGTGGGCCTGCTGCTGATCCAGCCCGATGTGGGCCAGACCGTGCTGATCACCGTGGCCTTCGGGGCGGCGTTCTGGATGGCCGGAGTGCCGATCAGCTGGATCATGGGCCTGGGCGGGGTCGCGGTGGCGGGACTGTTCTCGACCTATTTCCTGTTCGACCACGTGCATGCCCGGGTGCAGAAGTTCCTCAGCCCCGACCAGGCCGACACCCACCAGATCACCCGCGCCGCCGAGGCCATCCACGCCGGCGGCTTTTTCGGACGCGGCCCGGGCGAGGGGGTCATGAAGCGCCACGTGCCCGACCTGCACACAGACTTCATCTATTCGGTCGCCGCCGAGGAATATGGCCTGGTGTTCTCGCTGTCGCTGATCGGCCTGTTCGCCTTCGTGGTGGTGCGCGGCATGATGAAGGCCATGAAGCTGAACGACACCTTCGAGCAGGTCGCCGCCGCCGGTTTGTTCGTGCTGGTGGGCCAGCAGGCCATGATCAATATCGCGGTGAACTTGAACATGATCCCGACCAAGGGCATGACGCTTCCGTTCATCAGCTACGGGGGATCGTCGATGCTGGCTATGGGACTGACTTTGGGCCTGGCCCTGGCCCTGCTGCGCAAGCGCCCCGGCGCCTATGGCCCCTCCGGCGAGTTTACCCAGGGCGGCGCGTTCAACTGACATGAGCAAGCTTGTTGTCGTCGCCGCCGGGGGTACCGGCGGTCACATGTTCCCCGCCCAGGCCCTGGCCGAAACCCTCGGGGCCCGAGGCTGGCGCGTGGTGTTGGCCACCGATGATCGCGGCGCGATCTATGCCGACAAGTTCCCGGCCGAAGAGCGTCTGGCCCTGTCGGCCGCCACGGCCAAGGCCGGTGACCCGATCGGCATGCTCAAGGCCGGCTTCGTGGTCGCCCAGGGCGTGCTGCAGGCGAGAGCTGCCTTCAAGCGCCTGGATCCGGCCGTGGTCGTGGGTTTCGGCGGCTACCCCGCGCTTCCCGCCTTGCTCGGCGCCCTGACCCAGGGCCGCCCCACGGTGATCCACGAGCAGAACGCGGTGCTGGGCCGGGTCAACCGCTTCCTGGCTCCCCGGGTCACCGAAGTGGCCTGCGCCTTCCCGATCCTGGAGAAGGCCGCGCCCGCCGTGAAGGCCCGCGCCCATGTCGTGGGCAACCCCGTGCGCCCGCCGGTCCGCGCCCTGTTCGACGTGCCCTATCTGCCGCCGGAAGTGCAGCTGCGCATCCTGGTCACCGGCGGCAGCCAGGGCGCCCGCCTGCTGTCGGAACTGATCCCCGAGGCCATCGCCAAGCTGCCCGAAGAGATGCGCGGCCGCCTGAAGGTCTTCCAGCAGGCCCGGGCCGAGAGCCTGGAACACGCTCGCAAGGTCTATCGCAACGCCATGGTCGACTGCGAGGTCGCGCCGTTCTTCCGCGACATGGCCGGCTATCTGCGCCAGTCGCACCTGGTGATCGGCCGCTCGGGCGCCTCGACCTGCACCGAACTGGCCGTCGCCGGCCGGCCCTCGATCCTGGTCCCCCTGAAGATCGCCGCCGACGACCACCAGCGCTTCAACGCCCGCCTGCTGGAAGAAGCCGGCGGCGCCGCCGTGTGCTTCGAGGACGAGCTGACCGTCGACGCCATGGCCGGGGCCCTCAACGCCTTGCTCAAGAACCCCGAGCGCCTGGCGCGGATGTCGGACGGCGCGCGGTCAGTGGCCAAGCCCAACGCGGCCGAGGAATTGGCGGATCTGGTGGAGCGGACGGCGCGCGCCTGACGCACTCGAAAGTTGCTATTTTGTTCTCGTTGCCCTAGGTTGAAGCCGGCTGGGCGACAGGGGGCGGCATGTGCGACTGGGACGCTGTACCGTTCGAGTATTTCGCAACGCGGGTTGTCCACTTTCGGGACTTCGACGGCGAAGAGCGGGATTTGCCGATCCGCTTCGAACTGGCTCACACCGTCGAGCCTTCGCCCTACTGCGACACCTGCGAGACGCACTGGGCGAGGGCGTCCTTCACCTTCCTGGGTCAACAGCACAGACTGCGCGGTATCGGCGAAGATCACATCGTGGCGCTGTCCCGCGCCATGCGCCTGAGTGGCGTGGTGCTGATGCGCGCCGCCAAGGAGCGTAGCGTGCCGCTCTACGAATACACGCCGGGCGACACCAAGGCGCCCACCGACCTGTTCAAATGACCGAGCCGCGCCGCTCTTGCCCTCTCCAAAATCACCCCGGAAGGCCCAGACGCTGAAATCCCGCGTGCTTCCGATACGGTTCTGGGTCTAGTCTTCAAAAAAAATGCGCGGGGGAACAATCATGAAGAAGGCCATAGGCGCTCTTGTCGTCGTCGGAGCCTGTGTCGTTGGCCTGGCGGCCTGCGACAAGGTCGGGTCAAAAACGGGGGCGGGCGCCAAGACGGCGGTCGTCGACACGGAATATCCCGAGCGGGTCTATTGGGGCGACACCCACCTGCACACCAGCAATTCGGTCGATGCGTTCGGCTTTGGCGTGCGCCTGGGCTCGGAGGAGGCGCTGCGGTTCGCGCGCGGCGAAGAGGTGACCTCGACCGGCGGCCTGAAGGCCAAGCTGGCCCGGCCGCTGGACTTTCTGGTCATCGCCGACCATTCCGATGGCCTGGGCTTCACCCGCAAGATCTATGACACGCCGGCCTTCCTGCTGCGCAATCCGCTGTTTCGCCGCTGGCATGACCTGATGCATGAGGGCCCTGAGGGCTCGATGAAGGCGACGGGCGAACTGATCGACGCCGCCGCCAGCGGCTCGCTGCCGGCCAACATCAGTGATCCCAAGCGCTCGGCCAAGACGACCCGCTCGATCTGGAACGACCACGTCTCGATCGTCGAGCGCTACAACGACCCGGGCAAGTTCAGCGCCTTCATGGGCTTCGAATACACCCTGATGCCCAAGGGCGACAATCTGCACCGCGTGGTGATGTTCCGCGACGGCAAGGCCGAGGCCTCCAAGGTCGTGCCCTATTCGTCCCTGGTCGGCACCTCGGCCGCGATGCTGTGGGACTATATGGACGGCTACGAGAAGACCACCGGCGGCAAGGCCCTGGCCATTCCGCACAATTCCAACGTCTCCAACGGCCTGATGTTCGAGCTGACCGGTCCTGACGGCGGCCCGATGTCGGCCGACTATGCCCGCCGCCGCGCGGCCCGTGAGCCGCTGGTCGAGGCGACCCAGATCAAGGGCGACAGCGAGTCTCACCCCTTCCTGTCGCCGAACGACGAGTTCGCCAGCTTCGGCGACGCGGGCTGGGACCTGGGCAACCTGCCCATGTCGTCCAAGAAGACGCCTGACATGTTCGCCGGCGAATATGTCCGCGAGGCCCTCAAGCGCGGCCTGGCGATCGAGGCCAAGACCGGGGTCAATCCCTACAAGATGGGCATGATCGGCTCGACCGACTCCCACACCGCCCTGGCGACGGCCGACGAGGACAATTTCTTCGGCAAGCATTCGGCCGTTGAGCCGCGCGCCGGCCGGGCGATGGAGCCGCAGAACCTGGGCACGCGCGAGGGGCGTAGCGGCTATCACTATCTGGCGGGCGGCTATGCCGCCGTCTGGGCCAAGGCCAATACCCGCGCGGCGATCTTCGATGCGATGATGCGGCGCGAGGTCTATGCCTCGACCGGTCCGCGCATGCAGGTGCGGGTGTTCGGCGGCTGGGACTTCACCGCCAACGACCTGAAGACCAACTGGGTCAAGGCCGGCTATGCCCGTGGCGTGCCGATGGGCGGCGACCTCAAGGCCGGGGCCGGCAAGGCGCCGGTGTTCATCGTCTCGGCCCTCAAGGACCCGATCGGGGCCAATCTGGATCGCGTCCAGATGGTCAAGGGCTGGGTCGACAAGGCCGGCGTCACCCACGAGCAGATCTATGATGTGGTCTGGAGCGACCCGGCCCGCCGGGCGATGACGGGCGGCAAGGTCCCTCCGGTCGGCGACACCGTCGATCTGGCCACCGCCACCTATGCCAACACCATCGGCGCGCCGGAGCTGACCACGGTGTGGACCGATCCCGATTTCGACCCGACCCTGAAGGCCTTCTACTATGTGCGGGTGATGGAGATCCCGACCCCGCGCTGGGTGGCCTATGACGCCGTGCGCTACAAGGTGAAGATGGGCCCGGAGGTGCGGATGAAGGACCAGGAGCGGGCCTACACCTCGCCGATCTGGTACACGCCCAAGGCCTGACGGATGACGCTACGCGAACGCCTGGTCCAGGGTCTGCGCGAGCCCCTGGTCCAGTTCCTGCTGGCCGGGGCCGTGATCTTCATGGTCTTCGCCCTGGCCGGCGGCGGTCCCGATCCGGGTGAGCGCCGCATCGCGGTCGACGAGGCGCGGGTCCAGCGCATCGTCACCCTGTGGATGCAGACCTGGCATCGCCCGCCGACACCGGCCGAGCTGGACGGGCTGATCGGCGAGTATGTCCAGGAGGAGGTCTATTATCGCGAGGCCCTGCGCCTGGGTCTGGATCGTGACGACCCGGTGATCCGGCGACGGCTGCGCTCGAAGATGGAGTTCCTGGCCGCCGACCAGCTGGAAAGCGTCACCCCGGCCGATGATGTCCTGAAGGCCTGGATGCAGGCCCATCCGGCGCTCTACGTCCCGGATGCCAAGCTCAGCTTCGAGCAGATCTATGTCGGCTCGGCCACCGACCGCGACGCCGCCGAGGCCCGGGCCGCGACGATCCTCACCCGCCTGGCGGCCGGCGCGTCGCCGGCTCAGCTGAGGCAACCCCTGTCGCTGCCGACCACCCTGTCCGAGGCCTCCCGTTCCGAGGTCGACAGGCAGTTTGGCGAGGCGTTCTCCGCAGGCCTGTTGCGCGCGCCGACCGGCCGCTGGACGGGTCCGGTCGCCTCGGGCTTTGGCCTGCACGTGGTCAAGGTCACCGCCGTGAAGCTGGGGCCGCCGCCCGCGCTGGATCAGGTACGACAGGCGGTCGAGAATGACTGGCGCGCCGCCACCCGCGCCGAGCGGGAGGCCAAGGCCTATCAGGACCTGCTCAAGGGCTATGACATCGTCATTGCGCGGCCCGAATGACATTGCTGCGTCTGGCCGCCCTGGTTCTGGCCTGGCTGACGCTCGCCGGCGTGGCCCGGGCTGACGATCTGCGGCCCGGCTATCTGGAGCTGACCCAGACCTCGCCTACGGCCTGGAAAATGGTCTGGAAGGCGCCGATCCGCGGCGGTCTGGCGACCCACGCCGCGCCCAGCCTGCCGGCGCAATGCCGGTTGCAGCCGCCGTCGCGCGACCTGATCGCCGGGGCGCTGGTCGAGGTGGCAAGCTTCGACTGTCCCCGGGGGCTGGAAGGCCAGACCGTCGGCCTGACCGGGCTGGACGCGACCTTCACCGACGCCCTGGTGCGGATTGCGCCGCTGGGGCGTCCGGTTCAGGTCGGCCGCCTCACGGCCGACCGACCGCTGATGGAGGTGCGGGCGGCGCCCGACCGCTTGCAGGTGGCCCGGACCTATCTGGTGCTCGGCGTGGAACACATCCTGGCCGGCTATGATCACCTGCTGTTCGTCCTGAGCCTGGTGCTGCTGCTGCGCGGCGGCATGCGGATCGCCAAGACCGTGACGGCCTTCACGCTCGCCCATTCCCTGACCCTGGTCGCCACCTCCCTGAACCTGATCAGCCTGCCGCGTCAGCCGGTGGAGATCTGCATCGCCCTGTCGATCGTGTTCCTGGCCGTCGAGATCGTGAAGTCACGGCCCGAGGGGCCGCCGCGCCTGTCGGAACGGGCCCCCTGGCTGGTGGCCTTCGCTTTTGGGCTGCTGCACGGGTTCGGGTTCGCCGGGGCCCTGGCCGAGATCGGCATGCCCGAGCGCGAGGTCCCCACCGCCCTGCTGACCTTCAATATCGGCGTCGAGATCGGGCAGCTGATCATCGTCGGGGCCGGACTGCTGGTGCTGGAGATGATCCGCCGCTTCGCCCCGCAACACCGTCGCCTCTTTCAGCGCAGCGCCGCGTACGGCATCGGCGTCACGGCCGCCTACTGGTGCATTGTCCGCATTCTGGGCTGACACCGCTAAGGGGCGACGGGGATCATCACCTCGTTGCGCCGCATGAACCACGGGGTCCAGGGCGGATTGTACTGCGCCAGCGACGCGGGCCCGGTCGCCCGCAGCTGGCGGGCCGACAGGCGTTTCTTCAGGTCGGCGGTCTTGGCCTCGACCGTGTCCGCTCCGGCCAGGCCGGAGAAGCGCAGCACCGCCAGGCGTGACGCCGGAACGAGGCGAAGCTTCACCTGGGGGTCGTTCGGCTCAGGCAGGGCTTCCAGGCTGTAGCGGCTGGGCATGGTGAACCTCACCACCCACTGGCCGGCGCTCTGGGTCTGGGTGACCGGCGCCGTCATGGCGATGGTCTGGCCGGCCGGCGCCTGGGCGACCGGCGCGGTCATGGCGATGCTCTGGCGCGTCCTGTTGCCGCCGAAGATATAGCCGGCCAGCAGTCGAAAGCCGCGACTGGCCGCTTCTTTCTGATCGCCGCTGACGGTCACTTCGGCGACCACCAGGGCCGGATAGTCGCGAACGTCAAAGTCGCCCTCGTGGAGGACGACCTTAAAGGCAGGTTCTTCAACGGCCATGGCCACGGTTCCCAGAAAGACTGCCGCAAGCACTGCGGTCATGGCCATGCGTCTCAGGATCATGCTCATGCCTTTTCCCCCGCCGGGCGCCCGGCGACCACACTAACACCGGACTGAACGGCCCGGGCCTGACTTCGTTGCGCGGGCAAGACCGGCCCGATCCAGACGGATCGGCGTCAGCCGGGCGGCGCCTCTGAGAGGGTCGAGAACAGCACCGCCAACTGTACCGGTTTGGCGACCGTGGCGCTCGCGCACTCAAGAGTTGCCACTTTGTTCTCATCCCGCTAGGCTTGTGTCACGGGGATGGGAGCAGGGCGATGCGGCCGCCTTTTACCTATGTGAGATGGCCGCACCGGCCCCGGGTGATCGGCCCCCGGTTCATTCCCTATCTGGACGCGGACGGCGACCGCTGCGAGGCGTCCGTCCGCATCCGCATGGGTGCGCGCGAGTTCAGCACCTTCGAGCACGTGAAAGGCTTCGAGCAGGACGAGCCTTTTGACGACCTGTTGGGCCGGTTCTGGGTCGAGATCGACGGCCACCGCTGGGCCAAGACGTTTCGGGGCAGCGACGACATCCACCTTCTGCGGCTCTGTATGTGGTTCGCCGGCGACTGGCTGATCCGCACCGCAGAGGAGGAGGGCCTGACCCTGCTGTCAGGCAGCGAGGCGCCGGTGACGACATGGCCCCAGCTGTTCGCGGCGCGCCCATGACGGCGGTGGTCGAGGATCTGGTGCTGGGACCGCGTGCGATCTCCTTTTGCCGGGTGGCGCGCGCAGGCGCCGCCGCCGCCAATGATGATGACGATGAAGAGGGCTCGGTCCTGATGACCCTGCGGTCCCTGGCGGCTGACCAGGTCATCGGCTGGGCCGACCTCGACCTCGACGGTCAGACCGCCCGCCTTGAGACGCGCGGCGCCGACGAGCTGCAGGTCACCTATGAGCTGATCCAGCTGTCGGGCGCCTGGCTGATCGAGACCGCCAGGGCGCGGGGCCTGGTGCTGTTCGCGTGGGGGCAAACGCCGGTCGTCGCGCCGATGGACGTGTTTGTGCTGTGAGGGGGCTTCCCCTTGTGGGAGAGCGGGCGAAGGGCCGGGTGATGGTGACCTGATGGCGCCGGCGCCCACATCGTTGGAAGGTGGCCTCGCGTTCAGACCCGATGATCCCCGTCATCCCGGGACTTGTTCCCGGGACCCATTTGTCCGCGGTACGGGCGATGAAGGGGTGTTCGACGGCGGGGCGGCTGAACCATGGGTCCCGGGAACAAGTCCCGGGATGACGGGCAGGGGGCTCTTCAGCAGTTCTCCGTCGTTCGGCCGAGCTCTATCCCCGCGCTCCAACGGGGATACTGGCCTCTTCGCCCCAACAACTTCAACGCCCTAGCCCCGCCACACAGCGTCACAATCCAAAATCGACGCAGCCCCCTGCAAAACGCCCGCATACTTCTCCTCGCTTCATCGCAAGGGGAGGGCGTCCAGCTGGCGACCTGACGGGCGGTGGAGGCGGTTGTGCGGGTCGTGCCCGTCGGTCGTCGTTGAAGGCCCGATGGGGTCTGGCGGAGCGGGGCGGTCCTGCGGGGCGCAGCGCGATGAAGCCGGACCCGACCGTCGGGAACTCCCTTTGGCGATGCCTGCACGGGCACTGCAGGCGCGGGCTGAAATCGCCCGCGCGGTCCGGAAGGGTCGCTATCCCTTCCGCCCGCCAGGGGCCTAGCTACCGGAGCGGGTTAAAACCCCGCCAGCCCGGCGATGCTCCTGACCAACAACCGCGCGGAGCGCTCCGGCCACGGCCGAAACGGTACTCCAACTACACTCATCCGGGCCTGGCCCGGACGCTCCGCCGCCTCCCCAACCCGCCGGTGAATATCGGCGGAGATGCGAACCTGTGCGCCCATTTCGGGGCCGCACCTATGCGGAGAGGACGATGACGTCTGATGATTTTGAAAGCGCACTAGGAAAATTCCGGAGCGACGCGGCGGCCGAGGTGCTGCGGCAGGCGATCCGGGATCTGGAAACGAAGTTTGATCCCAACCAGCCACGGGCGCCGGTCGGGAGTTCGAACGGCGGGCAGTGGGTCGATACGGGCCGCGGTGGTGGTGGAGGCGCCAAGCTACACAAGCCGTCCAAGGCGAGCCCGAAGCCGAAGATGCGGCGGCGGCTGGTGCAAGCCGCCCGTGTGCTGGCCAGCCATCCTCAAGCTGGGCCTCTCGCTCAGGCGGCTGGGCTCCCGGCACTCGCCGGAGGCGTCGCGCTGACCCGCGCGATCGGTGATTTCGATAGCCGGACAACCGGTCGGGAGAAGACGCCGTTCCTGAAGTTGCCAACCCCAAGCCTGAACCTGAGAGTGACGGATGAAGTTGTTGGCGCGGGACGCAAGAAGCCGCGGATTCGAAAGTGGCGGCCCGGAGTGGGAAAAACGTCCATTAATATCGAGGACGATTGCGATGAGTTGTATTTCTCTGACGAGATAAAATGCAAAACGTATTCAATAATGTACGGAAAGGGTAAGTCTCAAAAGGAGGCTATATACGCTCAATGCATGGCTTCCGCTGCAGAGCGACATGCGACGTGCATGCGTTTTGGCATCAATGCTGTTAGTTTGCCGCTCTTTGACGGGAGGTCGTTGAAATGAGTTTGCGAGAATTAGGGCCTAGAAGTGTTCCCTACATTGGCGCTGACGGAGAGGAAGGGGCCGGCGCAATTCTCATCAGGTTTGGTGCGCCAACCTATATCGATATTGACGAGGACGAACCCATCGAGCGCCAGACGGGCGATCTAGAGGTCCAGCTTGCCGGTCGACGATACAAATTCACCGCGAACGGAGCCGACGATCTTCAGGTGGCATTCTATCTGATGCGCGTCGCCGGCGCCTGGCTTATTCGCGTGGCCGAAGAGGAGGGACTTACCCTCTTCGTAGATCGTCGAACCCCTATCGAAGAGCCCTTAGACCTCTTCGACAGCTGACGATCAGTCGCCCCTCAAGGCTCCGCCCCCGTCTCGATCAGCGGCCGGGCCAGGCCCACCGCCTGCTCGACGCTGGTCGCCACCGGAACCCCGGCGAACGGCTTCCAGCCGTCGCAGACCACCTTGGCCGCCGCGTCGTCGGCGCCGCCGGGCGGGATCGGGGCGGCGGGGCGCTGGTCGCCGGTGACCGGGCCTTCGCGGCCGCCGGCGCGGATGCTGCCGAAGCCGGCATGGGCGATGGTGCGAGCGTCGCAGTCGATGACCTCGTGACGCCAGCCGCCCCAGTATTCATCGGCCCCGGCCTTGAAGCCGCCTTCGGTGACCTGCAGCACGCGCAGTTTCGCGGTGCGGCCGGTCCACTGGACGCTGGTCAGATCGACGAAGACGGCGAAGCGGCCGACGTCGGCCAGCCGCAGCTCAAGCGGGGCGGGGGAGGCGGTTTGGGCGAGTGTTGGCGTTGTCCACACAACCAGCGCCAACAGGGCGTTTCGCGTCGCGCGCAAATGGTCTAATCGGCTTTTCATGATCCAGCGTCGACGCCCCGTACCCTTCGAACTCGGCCCCGTGCACTTCATCGGCATCGGCGGCATCGGCATGTCCGGCATCGCCGAGATCATGCTGCGTATCGGCTACACCGTTCAGGGCAGCGACGCCAAGGCGTCGGCCAATACCGAGCGGCTGGAAAAGCTGGGCGCGCGGATCTTCGTGGGCCATGACGCGGCCAATGTCGAAGGCGCTTCGGCCATCGTCTATTCGACGGCGGTCAAGGCCGACAATGTCGAGATGGCGGCCGGCCGCGACAAGCGCCTGCCGCTGGTGCGCCGGGCCGAGATGCTGGCCGAGCTGATGCGCCTGCAGTTCTCGATCGCCGTGGGCGGCACGCACGGCAAGACGACGACGACCTCGATGGTCGCCGCCCTGCTGGACGCCGGCGACCTGGACCCGACCGTGGTCAATGGCGGCATCATCAACGCCTATGGCACCAACGCCAAGGTCGGCGAGGGCGACTGGATCGTCGTCGAGGCCGACGAGAGCGACGGCTCGTTCCTGAAGCTGAAGTCGACTGTGGCCATCGTCACCAATATCGACGCCGAGCATCTGGACCACTGGGGCACCTTTGACGCGGTCAAGAAGGGCTTCCAGGACTTCATCGAGAACATCCCCTTCTATGGCTTTGCGGCGGTCTGCACCGACCATCCGGAAGTCCAGGCCCTGACCGCCCGGATCGAGAACCGCCGGCTGGTGACCTATGGCGTCAATCCTCAGGCCGAGGTGCGGGTCTCCAACATCCAGATGGGCCCCGACGGCTCGGTGTTCGACATCATCGTCTCGCCGCTGGCGGGCGATCCAGTGCGCTATGACGGGCTGAAGATGCCGATGGCCGGGCACCACAATGTGCTCAACGCCACTGCCGCCGTGGCCGTGGCCCGCGAACTGGGCGTCGACGCCGACGCCATCCGCGCCGGTCTGGCCAGCTTCGGCGGGGTCAAGCGCCGCTTCACCACCACCGGCGTGGCCGGCGGGATCCGCGTGGTCGACGACTATGGCCACCACCCGGTCGAGATCGCCGCCGTGCTCAAGGCCGCCCGCGCCGTGACCCCGAACGGCAAGGTGATCGCCGTGGTCCAGCCGCACCGCTTCACCCGGCTGCGCGACCTGATGACCGAGTTCAGCTCGTGCTTCAACGACGCCGACACGGTGATCGTCGCCGACGTCTATACGGCCGGCGAGAGCCCGATCGAGGGCATCGACCGCGACGCCCTGGTCGAGGGCCTCAAGAAGTTTGGCCACCGCCGGGCCCTGCCGCTTGAAAACCCCACGGCCCTGCCGCGCCTGATCGCCGCCGAAGCCGTCAGCGGCGACCTCGTCGTGCTGCTGGGGGCCGGCGACATCACCACCTGGGCCTATGCCCTGCCGGGGCAGCTGGAAGCGCTGGCGACGTGAGCGCGGGCGAAGTGAGCTGGAAGGCGAACCTCCCCGCCGTTCGCGGCAAGCTGCTGTTTGACGAGCCGCTCGGCCCGTTCACCTGGTTCCGGGTCGGCGGCCCGGCCGAGGTGCTGTTCCTGCCGGCCGACGCCGACGACCTGCGCGACTTCCTGATGGCTCTGCCGCCCGAGGTTCCGGTCCAGGCGCTGGGCGTCGGCTCCAACGTCATCATCCGCGATGGCGGGGTCGAGGGCGTGGTCATCCGCTGCGCCGGGCGGGCCTTCGGCGAGGTCACGGTCGATCTCGAGGAAAACCTGATCATCGCCGGTCCGGCGGCGCTGGACGCCTCGGTGGCCCGGGCGGCGGCGAGGGCGGGGCTGGGCGGGCTCGAATTCTATGTCGGCATCCCGGGCACGGTCGGCGGCGCCCTGACCATGAACGCCGGCTGCTATGGCCGCGAGACCAAGGACATCCTGGTCAGCGCCTGGGGCTATGACCGCTCCGGCGAAATGCGGGTCTGGAGCAACGAAGACTTCGGCTTCACCTATCGGCACACGGAAGTCCCGCCCAACAGCATGTTCTGGGTGCAGGCGATGTTCCGGGGCACGCCCGACGATCCGGCCGATGTGCGCGATCGCATGGCCGAGATCACCGCCCGCCGCGAGACCACCCAGCCGATCCGCGAAAAGACCGGCGGCTCGACGTTCAAGAACCCGCCGGGCCATTCCTCGTGGAAGCTGGTCGACGAGGCCGGCTGGCGGGGCAAACCGTTTGGCGGGGCGATGTTCTCGCCGCTGCACAGCAACTTCCTGATCAATACCGGCGAGGCTACAGCCGCCGACCTGGAAGGCCTGGGCGACGCGGTTCGGGCTGATGTGCTGGCCAAGACCGGCATCCAGCTGGACTGGGAAATCAAGCGGATCGGACGGCCTTAGCCCGCAAGATGCTTCCCCTTTGGGGGAGCTGTCGCGGAGCGACTGAGGGGGCTCGCTGGGCACGGGCCGCGCTGGCCCCCTCCGGCCCTCCGGGCCACCTCCCCCAGAGGGTGAGGATCATTCAGCCAATGCTGACTGTCCCGGGCGCGCCGCGATGCTATGACAGGTCAAATTTCGGAGAATCTTCGCGCATGTTCCGCACCCTGCTGACCGCCGCCGCCGTATCCGCCCTTCTGGTCGGTGGGGCCCAGGCCCAGACCGCCCCTCAGGCAAAGTCGGGGCTCAAGACCCTGTTCGCAGGCAAGTCCGCCGCGCCGGCCGCTGCGCCGGTTTCGCCCGAGGCCGTCGCCGTCGGCCTGCGCGACAAGGCCCTGCGCGATCACCTGGCCTGGGACATCACCGAGGACCTGACCACCACTATCGGTCCGCGCCTGGTCGGTTCGCCGGCCATGGAAAAGGCCAAGGACTGGGGCGTGGCCCAGTTCAAGGCCCTGGGCTTCACCAACATCAAGGTCGATGAGTTCGCCAAGCCGTCCTGGACGCGTGGCGAGGAGAGCGCCTGGCTGATGGCGCCCTATGCCATGAACCTCAACCCCGTGGGCCTGGGCCGCACGATCTCGACCCCGCCCGAAGGCGTCGAGGCCGAGGTGGCGCTGTTCAAGACCTATGCCGAGATGATCGCCGCGCCGGAAGGCGCGCTGAAGGGCAAGATCGTGGTCATCACCCAGCCGATGGTCAGGGCCCAGGACGGGGCCGGCTACGGCGTCGCCGGCATCTCGCGCCGGGCCGGTCCGGTGGAGGCCGCCAAGCGCGGCGCCGTGGCCATGCTGATCCGCTCGATCTCGACCTCGGATTCCTCGGTGCCGCACACCGGCAGCACCGCCAATGGCGAGGGCGTGGTGACCATCCCCGCCGCCGCGATCGGCGTGCCGGAAGCCGAGCAGCTGGAGCGTCTGGCCGCCAAGGGCCCGCTGCGCATCAAGCTGAAGCTGCAGTCCAGCTTTGATGCCAAGGACGTGGCCTGGAACATCTCGGGCGACATCCAGGGCTCGGAAAAGCCTGACGAAGTGATCGTCATCGGCGGCCACCTCGACAGCTGGGATGTCGGCACCGGCGCCCTGGACGACGCCACGGGCATCGCCATCACCACGGCGGCCGCCAAGCTGATCGGCGACCTGCCCAGGCATCCCAAGCGCACGATCCGCGTCGTGATGTGGGGCTCTGAAGAAAGCGGCGGCTCGTCGGACGCCTATCTGGCCGCCAACAAGGACGCGCTGTCGAAGATCGTGCTGGCCGGCGAGAGCGACACCGGCGCCGACCGCATCTACAGCTTGCAGGTTCCGGCCGGCGCGCTGGACCATCCAGTGATCAAGACCGCGACCCGCGTGCTCATGCCGCTGAAGATCTATCTGGACCGCGCCCCCGCCGCCCATGGCGGCGCCGATATCGGCGCGATCGAGGAGGCCGGCGTGCCGGTGATCAACCTGAACCAGGATGCCAGCCGCTACTTCGACTATCACCACACAGCCGATGACACGCTCAACAAGGTGGACCCGATCCAGCTGGCCCAGAACGTGGCCGCGTGGGCCAGCTTCCTCTATCTGGTGGCCGACAGCGACATCGACTTCCGGGCGCTGAAGCCGGCGACGGCGGCGGCGCACTAAACGCTATCTTGTCATCCCGGAAGCCTCGCAGAGGCTATCGGGGACCCAGGAGCAACCGCACTGCATTTGCCCCTGGGTCCCGGCTCTCCCCCCGGCCTTCGCCGGCGTGCGGCCGGGATGACAAGGAATATTGGCAGGACCGCCGTCGCTCACTAGGAGTGGCGCTTAACTTCAGCGCTTCGTCGAGCCCCTCCATGACCCAGCCGAACACCGACGCCCCCCTGGCCGGCCGCCACATCGCCGTCCTGCTGGGCGGTCCGTCCTCCGAGCGCGAGGTCAGCCTCGTCTCGGGACGGGAATGCGCCGACGCGCTGGAGCGGCTGGGGGCCAAGGTCACCCGCGTCGATCCCGGCAAGGACGTGGCCCAGGTGCTGACAAAGGTCGCGCCGGACCTGGTCTTCAACGCCCTGCACGGCGAATGGGGCGAGGACGGCTGCGTCCAGGGCGTGCTGGAGACCCTGAAGATCGGCTACACTCACTCGGGCGTGCTGGCCTCGGCCCTGGCGATGGACAAGGCCAAGGCCAAGGCCGTGCTGGCTGCGGCGGGCGTGATCGTGCCCGGCGGCGGTCTGTTCAATCGACATATCGCCGCACGCGACCATGTGATGCAGCCTCCCTACGTTGTGAAGCCCAATGCCGAGGGATCTTCGGTTGGGGTATTCCTGGTTTTCGAAGGCGCCAACCGGCCGCCGCAGGAATTGGCAATGCCCACATGGACTTACGGCGAAGAGGTGATGATCGAGCCCTATATCCGCGGGCTGGAGCTGGCCGTCGCCGTGATGGGTGAGTCAAATGGTCCCAAGGCCCTTGCGGTGACCGATATTCGCTCGTCCACAGGTTTCTATGACTACGACGCCAAGTACTCCGAGGGCGGTTCCATCCATGTTTTGCCGGCCCCAATCCCTGACAGCGTAAGGGATAGGGCCATGCGGATGGCCGAGCTTGGCCACACAGCTCTTGGTTGCCAAGGCGTAACCCGGTCTGACTTCCGTTATGACGACATTAACGACCTTCTGGTCCTTCTAGAGGTCAATACGCAACCCGGCATGACACCGACTTCGCTCGCACCTGAGCAAGCCGCCCACGTCGGGATTTCGTTTGATCATTTAGTGCTCTGGATCGTGGAGGACGCTTATGCCCGCTGTAGTGCGGGGGGGACCGCCTAAGCCTAGGCGCCCTCGGGCCGAAGTGCCCGCAAGTCCGAACAAGGCTCGTTCGGCTCCGCCCAAGGGCGCGCAGCCGGCTGCGAAACTGCGCGCCGCCAAGGGCGTGGGCTTGTCGCCCGCGTTCGCTTTGGGGGTCGCCGGCGTAGCGCTTGGCCTTGGGCTTGTGGTGATGCTCGCGACCGGCCATCGGGCCGAGCGCCTCGTCACGGCTGCACGCCAGGGCGTGGACGGTGAGTTCGCGTCCGCCGGCTTCAAGCTCAAGACCCTGCACGTCCAGGGCGCCTCGGCCCAGGCTGACGCGGACATCCGACGCGCGTCGGGGCTGTATCTGGACCAGCCGACCCTGGGCCTGGACCTGGCCGAGATCCGCCAGCGCGTCGAGATGGTGGGCTGGGTCAAGGAAGCCAAGGTCGTGCGCCTGCTGCCCGATACGGTGCTCATCGCGGTCGAGGAACGTCCCGCCCTGGCCGTCTGGCAGAGTGGCGGCCGCATGCGTGTCATCGACGGCGAGGGGCGCGTGATCAGCGAGGCCGACGCCTCGCAGTTCCCGCAATTGCCGCTGGTGGTAGGGCAGGGCGCCGATCAGGCCGCCGGCGCCATCCTGCCGGCTGTCGCCGCCCGTCCGCGTCTTCGCGATCGTCTTGAAGCGCTGGTGCGCGTCGATGATCGCCGCTGGGATCTGCGCCTGAAAGACGGATCTCTGATCCAGCTTCCGGCGATCGACGAAGAATCCGCACTGATCCAGCTGGATCAGTTGGACCAGAGACAGCGAATCCTGGATTTGGGGTTTGCGCGCATCGATCTGCGCGATCCCGATATGGTGGCTGTGAGACCCCGTGATGCGGCTCTGCCTGGGCAGACCGTGGCAGGCGGGGCGTAGTGTGATGGTGTTGGGGTGACGATAGCGATGTCGCGACTGGAAGATCGGAAACAGGCCCGTGACGGCTTGAAGGCGACGCTCGTTCGTCAGCCTGCGGTCGCGGCTGTCGATCTGGGCGCGTCCAAGGTCACCTGCTTCATCATGAAGGCCGACGGCATTCATCGTGACAACCGCACCCTGACCACAGCCGGCGTCGGCTATGTGCAGTCGCGCGGCGTTCGCGGCGGCGCGATCGTCAACCTGGACGAGGCCGCGCAAGCGATCGCCCAGGCTGTCGAGCGCGCCGAGACCGTGGCGGGCGTCAACGTCCAGGGCGTCAGCGTCTGCACCGCCGGCGGCCAGCTGGCCAGCAACCGCGTCCACACCCAGGTGTCCCTGGGCGCCCGGCCGATCGCTGACGGCGACCTGTCGCGCGCCATCGCCTCGGCCCTGGCCCAGGTCAAGATTCCCGGCCGCAAGCCGATCCACCTGCTGCCCATCGCCTGGTCGGTGGACGGCCAGCGCGGCATCCGCGATCCGCGCGCCATGTTCGGCCGCGCGCTGGGCCTGGAACTGCTGGTCGTCTCGATCAACGAAAACGTCTTCCACACCCTGGCCCACTGCGTCGAGCGCGCCCACCTGTCCTTCGAAGGCGTGGTCGCCGCGCCCTTCGCCTCGGCCCTGGCGGCCCTGGAAGAGGACGAGATGGACCTGGGCGCGGTCTGTATCGACATGGGCGGCGGCTCGACCTCGGTGGCGGTGTTCAACAACGGCGCCCTGTGCCACGTCGACAGCCTGGCCGTCGGCGGCGGGCACGTGACCCAGGATATCGCCCGCGGCCTGCAGACCTCGGTCGCCGGCGCCGAGCGCATCAAGACCCTGCACGGCAGCGCCATCGCCTCGGCCAACGAAGACCGCGAGATGATCGAAGCCCCGCCGCGCGGTGATGATCCGGGCGCCGGTCCGGTGATCGCGCCGCGCTCGCTGCTCAAGGGCATCATCCAGCCGCGCGTCGAAGAGACGCTGGAACTGCTGCGCGAGCGCCTGAAGGCCTCGGGCGCCCCGGTCGAGCCGGGCGCGGGCATCGTGCTGACCGGCGGCGCCAGCCAGCTGGCCGGCGTGCGCGAGGTGGCCGTGCGCGTCTTCGATCGTCCGGTCCGTCTGGGCCGTCCGCGCCGGGTGCCGCATCTGGCCGACGCGGCCTCGGGTCCGGCCTTCTGCGCCGCCGCCGGCGTGCTGCATCGCTCGGCCTTTGGTCCGCGCGAAGTGGTGTCTCCGAAGGCTCTGGCGACGGCCGCCTTGCGCAAGCGACCCATGGACCCCAACGCCAGTCCGATGGCTAAGGCCGCCGCCTGGCTGCGCGACAACCTTTGACGCCCTCTCTTGACGGTTGTCGCCGGCGGTCACGCTTGAACGCGTGGTCAAGCTCTCGACGTGTCGCGAAATAGACCGCAGCGGCGTTCGGTCGCATCAACTATCAAGAACCCTCCGGAACCCTTGGACTCCCAAGAGATTCTGTTGATGGAGCAAGAATTCTGCTCAGGCAGCGCTCGACGTGTCCCCGACTCATATTATGCAGTTAACCGCCGATTAACGATGGTGGTTGTTCTGTTAACCCAATCGTCGAGGCGTTCCCGACGGTTGAACCGCCGGGGTCCTGTTTGACGATTTCGGCGTAAGGTCGCGAGGGTTCCATGGCTATTTCTCTTTCAGCGCCGCGCACCACTGAGCTGAAGCCGCGTATCGTCGTGTTCGGCGTCGGTGGCGCGGGCGGCAATGCGGTCAACAACATGATCGAGGCAGGCCTCGAAGGTGTTGAGTTCGTGGTCGCCAACACTGACGCGCAGCAGCTTCAGTTCGCCAAGACCGACCGTCGCATCCAGCTGGGCGTGCAGGTCACGCAGGGCCTGGGCGCCGGCGCCCACCCCGAGGTGGGCATGAGCGCCGCCGAAGAAAGCTTCCCCGAGATCGGCGAGCACCTGGACGGCGCTCACATGGTCTTCATCACCGCCGGCATGGGCGGCGGCACCGGCACCGGCGCGGCCCCGATCATCGCCAAGTGCGCCCGCGAGCGCGGCATCCTGACGGTGGGCGTGGTCACCAAGCCCTTCCACTTCGAAGGTCGTCACCGCATGCGTCTGGCCGACGCCGGCATCGGTGAGCTGCAACGCTATGTCGACACCCTGATCGTCATTCCCAACCAGAACCTGTTCCGCGTAGCCAATGAGCGCACGACCTTCGCCGAAGCCTTCGGCATGGCCGACCAGGTCCTGCACTCGGGCGTTCGCTCGATCACCGACCTGATGGTCCTGCCGGGCCTGATCAACCTCGACTTCGCCGACGTCCGCACGGTCATGACCGAAATGGGCAAGGCGATGATGGGCACCGGCGAGGGCACCGGCGAAGACCGCGCCCTGATGGCCGCCCAGAACGCCATCGCCAACCCGCTGCTGGACGAAGTCTCGCTGAAGGGCGCCAAGGCCGTGCTGGTCAACGTGACCGGCGGCATGGACATGACGCTGCTGGAAGTCGACGAAGCCGCCAACGCCATCTCCGATCAGGTCGATCCGGAAGCCAACATCATCTTCGGCGCGGCCTTCGATCCGTCGCTGGAAGGCGTGATCCGCGTCTCAGTGGTCGCCACCGGCATGGACGGCGCCTCGATCGCCCAGATCGAGCCCAAGCCCGTCACCCGCAACACCACGACCGCCCCGCTGATCGTCGACACCACCCGTCCGGTCCCGCAGCCTGAGCCGGCCCGTCCGACCTCGCGCTACGAAGCGCGTCCGTTCGATCGTCCGGTGGCCCAGTCGACCACCTACGCGCCCGAGTCCGCTTACGAGCCCGAGCCGGAAGTTGTCGCTGAAGCGCCGCAAGCCGACCTCTATTTCCAAGAGCCTGTCGTGTCCGAGGCCGCCCCCGAGCCTCGTATCACCACGCCGGCTCCGCGCACCGTGACCCGGATCGTCGATCCGATGGTCGACGACGTTGAGGAAGCGCCGCTCTACACCGAGCAGCACTATGCCGACCGGCAGCCGCAGAAGTCCGGTGGCTGGATGAGCCTGTTTGGTGGCGGTCGCCAGCGCTACGACCAGCAACCTGCGCCGCAACAGCAGCCGCAGGCGCGTTCGACCTCCAACGCCCGCCCGACCCTGCAACCGCTCGAGTCGCAACAGGTCGATGAAGGCGAGGATCTCGAGATCCCGTCGTTCCTGCGTCGCCTGGCGAACTGATCGGTTCGATCAAGGTCTGAAGTCTGAAGCGCCCGGGGTGAAAGCCCCGGGCGTTTTGCTGTTTGGGTCGCTAGATCCTCCCCCTCTGGGGGAGGTGGCTCGGAGGGCCGGAGGGGGGTAGCTCTGAGATGGCGGCGACGGCCCCCTCAGTCGCTCCGCGACAGCTCCCCCCAGAGGGGGAGCATCTGCCATCTGGATCTGTTACAAACCTGGCACATCCTGCCAATTCTCCACCCAAATAGGTCACATGAAGCTCAGCCGCGCCGATCGGAAAATCCTCGAGATCCTGCAGCAGGACGGCAAGATCTCGAATGTTGATCTGGCCGAACGGGTCGGGCTTTCGCCAAGCCCCTGCCTGCGCCGCGTCAAGCAGCTGGAGGCTTCGGGCCTGATCTCCGGCTATGTGGCGCTGCTGGATCGCCGCAAGGCCAGTCTGGACCTGCTGGCCTATGTCGAGGTTCAGGTCGATCGCCACAGCGAAACCGCCGCCGAAGCCTTCAAGGAAGCGGTGCTGCGCGAGCCCCTGGTCGTCGGCTGCTATGCCATGACCGGCGGCTATGACTATCTGCTGCGCGTGCTGGCCCCCAATCTCGACGCCTATGCCGAGTTCACGATGAAGCGCCTGCTGAAGATGCCGGCGGTCAAGGGCATCCAGTCCAGCTTCGTGCTGGAGACGATCAAGGACTCACCGGCCCTGCCGCTGGATTTTCTGGATTAGGCGGGCGTTACAGCCCTTCCTCCAAGCCGTCATTCCCGCCCTTGTGGCGGGAATGACGGAAGTTTATTGGGCCTGGGTCGTCGGCATTTTATGGCGATATAGGTGATCTAGCTAGCATAATGTGACCGGATTGGTCGTAGGCTGGGTCATAATCGACAGGTTCTGACTTTTCCTCCGCGCTATCCTGACCGCTGTTCATTCGAGGAGCGGTTTTCATGCTGGTTGTCGACCAGAAGCCCCTGGCTTCGGCCGTCCCGTCGCCCGTTCGCGCGGCGCTGGAAACCGTTCAGGCCTATCGCTCGGGCATGACCCTGGCCGAGGCCGGTCGGCGCACCGGCCGCGACACCTTCTCCAAGCTGGCCAGCAACGAAAACCTGCTGGGCGCCAGCCCTACGGTGGCCGCCGCCGTCCAGGCGGCTCTGGCCTCGCCCGAGATCTATCCCGACCCCTATTGCGAGACCCTGCGCGGCGCCCTGGGCGCGCATCTGTCGGTCGACCCGGCCCGGATCGTGGTGTCGCCGGGCTCCGAAGCCCTGATCGACTATCTGTTCCGCGCCGTCATCGCGCCGGGCGAAACGATCCTGCTGTCGACCCCGACCTTCCCGGCCTACGAGATCTTCGCTAAGTGCGCCGAGGCGACCATCGTCGACGTGCCGCGCCTGGCCAATTTCGACCTCGACGTCGAGGCCTTCAAGGTCGAGGCGGCCAAGGGGCCCAAGCTGCTGGTCCTGTGCACGCCCAACAACCCGACGGGCAACGCCCTGACCGGCGTCGATATCGGCGAGATCCTGGCGGTCACGCCCTGCTCGACTGTGGTGTTCGTGGACGAGGCCTATCGCGAATATCACGAGGCCTTCAACACCTTCGCCCTGCTGGAAGCCTGGGGCGGTCCCTGGGTGTCGGCCCGCACCTTCTCCAAGGCCTATGGCCTGGCCGGCCTGCGGGTGGGCTATGGCGTCGCTTCGTCGGCGCAGCTGGTCGGCTATCTGGATCGCCTGCGGCCCCCCTTCAACGTGACCTCGGTTAGCCAGGCCGCCGCCCAGGCCGCCCTGGCGGATGTGGACCACCTGCAAAGCACCGTGGCCCTGACCATCGCCGAGCGCGGCCGGGTCGAGGCGGCGCTGGACGCCATGGGCATCGAGCACACCCGGAGCGAGGCCAATTTCGTGTTTCTGCGCTCGCCGGCGGGCCCGGAAGCCACGACCGCGCGCCTGTTGCAGGAAGGGCTTATCATCCGTCCGACCCCGGTGGCCGGCGGCTGGGTTCGCATCACCATCGGCCGTCCAGCCGACAATGACCGCCTGATCGCCGCCTTGCCGGCCGCGCTGGCCAACTGAGCTTCGGAGAGACCTCATGTCCATGACCCCCGAAAATCCCTTGGGCCTCGACGGCTTCGAATTCGTCGAGTTCACCAGCCCCGATCCGGCCGCCATGAAGGCGCTGTTCGAGGCCCTGGGCTTCGTGCCGGCCAGCAAGCACCCGACCAAGGCCGTGACCCGCTACAAGCAGGGCCGCATCAACCTGCTGGTCAATGAAGAGACCACCGGCCAGGTCGCCGAGTTCCGCGCCGCCCACGGCCCGTCGGCCAACGGCATGGCCTTCCGCGTCGAGAATGTGGAAGCCGCCTATGCCGAGGCGCTGAAGCGCGGGGCCGTCGCCGCCGACGCCAGCAAGACCTTGCTGGGCGAGGGCGCGCGGGTGCTGGAAGGCATCGGCGGTTCGATGCTGTATCTGGTTGAGCGCGCCGGTGATCCGGGCACGATCTATGACAGCTGGGACCAGGTTCCCGGCGCCGCAGAGGCCGAGGCCAGGAACAATGTCGGCCTGGATCTGCTCGACCACCTGACCCACAACGTCAAGCGTGGCCAGATGAGCACCTGGTCGACCTTCTATCGCGATGTCTTCGGCTTTGAGGAGCAGAAGTATTTCGACATCAAGGGGCAGGCCACGGGTCTGTTCAGCCAGGCGATGATTGCGCCCGACAAGGCCATCCGCATTCCGCTCAACGAGAGCCAGGACGATCACAGCCAGATCGAGGAATTCATTCGCCAGTACAACGGCGAAGGCATCCAGCACCTGGCCCTGACCACGCCGGACATCTACGACACCGTCGAGAAGCTGCGCGCCCGGGGCGTCAAGCTGCAGGACACCATCGAGACCTATTACGAGCTGGTCGACAAGCGCGTGCCCGGCCATGGCGAGGACCTGGAACGGCTGCGCAAGAACCGCATCCTGCTGGACGGCAATGTCGGTGAGGAAGGCCTGCTGCTGCAGATCTTCACCGAAAACCTGTTTGGCCCGATCTTCTTCGAGGTCATTCAGCGCAAGGGCAATCAGGGCTTCGGCAACGGCAACTTCCAGGCCCTGTTCGAGAGCATCGAGCTGGACCAGATCCGCCGCGGCGTGATCACGGTCGAGGCTTAGGCCGCCTCCGAATTCCCCTTCCTTGTCATCCCGGCCGAAGCGTAGCGTAGAGCCGGGACCCAGGGGCAACCGCAGTGCGCCGGCCCCTGGGTCCCGGACAGCCTCTGCGAGGCTTCCGGGATGACAAGGTTTAGTTGCTGATCGCCAAGGCTTGGGAACGCACATGGACCTCAAATACCAATCCGGCTTCGGCAACCACTTCGCCACAGAGGCCGTCCCCGGCGCCCTGCCGGTGGGCCAGAACTCGCCGCAGAAGGTTCCGTTCGGGCTCTATGCCGAACAACTGTCGGGCGCGGCCTTTACGGCGCCGCGTCACGAAAACCGCAGAAGCTGGCTCTACCGCCTGCGGCCCAGCGCCGGTCATGGCCGCTATGAGCCCTATGCCCAGCCGAGCCTGGCCAGCGGGTCGTTTGACGGGCCTGTCACGCCCAATCGCCTGCGCTGGGACCCGATCGAGATCCCCGCCGAACCGATCGATTTCGTCGACGGCCTGCTGACCCTGGCCGGCAATGGCGACGTGGCGACCCAGGCCGGGATCGGCATCCATCTGTATCTGGCCAACACGTCGATGACGGACCGGGTGTTCCAGGACGCCGACGGCGAGCTGCTGATCGTGCCGCAACAGGGCGTGCTGACCCTGGTCACCGAGCTGGGCGTCCTGACCGCCGGCCCCGGCGAGATCGCCCTGATCCCGCGCGGCGTCCGCTTCCGGGTCGAGGTCGACGGACCCTCGCGCGGCTATGTCTGCGAGAACTATGGCGCGGCCTTCAAGCTGCCTGACCTGGGGCCGATCGGCGCGAACGGCCTGGCCAATCCGCGCGACTTCGAGACGCCGGTCGCAGCCTTCGAGGATGTGGATGCCCCAACGCAGGTGATCCAGAAGTTCCAGGGGGCCCTCTGGTCGTCGCAGTGGGATCACAGCCCGCTGGACGTGGTGGCCTGGCACGGCAATTTCGCGCCCTGCAAGTACGACCTCTCGCGCTTCAACACGATCAACACCGTCAGCTTCGACCATCCGGATCCGTCGATCTTCACGGTGCTGACCTCGCCCAGCGAGATCCCCGGCACGGCCAATTGCGACTTCGTGATCTTCCCGCCGCGCTGGATGGTGGCCGAGCACACGTTCCGGCCGCCCTGGTTCCACCGCAACGTGATGAGCGAGTTCATGGGCCTGGTCACCGGCGCCTATGACGCCAAGGCCGGCGGCTTCTCGCCCGGCGGGGCCAGCCTGCACAACGCCATGAGCGATCACGGCCCCGATCTGGCCAGCTGGCAGGGCGCGGTGGCGGCCGATCTGAAGCCGCACCGGATCGAGAACACAATGGCCTTCATGTTCGAAAGCCGATGGGTGCTCCGCCCCACGCGATTTGCTCTGGAGCATTGCGCACTTCAGGCCGACTATGACGCCTGCTGGTCGGGCTTCCCCAAGGCCGTCCTGCCTTAACGATAACGATAACGAGGAAGCGCCCATGAAGCTCGCGTCTCTCAAAGGCGGCCGTGACGGCCGTCTGGTGGTGGTCTCCAACGACCTGGCCTGGTTTACCGACGCGGCGACGATCGCGCCGACCCTGCAGGCGGCGATGGATGACTGGGGACGCTGTGAAGCCCTGTTGCGCGGCCTGGCCGAGAGCCTGGAGCACGGCGGCGTTCCCAAGGAGCGTTTCCACGAGCATGAGGCCGAGAGCCCCTTGCCCCGGGCCTATCAGTGGCTGGACGGCAGCGCCTATGTGAACCACGTGCAGCTGGTGCGGCAGGCGCGCGGCGCCGAGATGCCCGAGACCTTCTGGACCGATCCGCTGATGTACCAGGGGGCCTCCGACGGCTTTCTGGGCCCGCGCGACGAGATCCCGCTGGCCGACGCCGCCTGGGGCTGCGACCTGGAAGGCGAGATCGCCGTGATCGTTGGCGACGTGCCGCTGGGCGCGACCCGCGAGGAGGCCCTGGCCGCCATCCGCCTGGTGATGCTGTGCAACGACGTGTCGCTGCGCAACCTGATCCCGGCCGAGCTGGCCAAGGGTTTCGGCTTTGTGCAGTCCAAGCCGGCCAGCGCCTTCTCGCCGGTCGCCGTCACGCCAGCCCTGCTGGGCGATGCGTGGAAGGACGGCAAGTTGCACGGCGCCCTGCTGGTCAGCCTGAACGGCGATGACTTCGGCAAGGCCGACGCCGGGGTCGACATGACCTTCGACTTCGGGACCCTGGTGGCGCATGCCGCCAAGACCCGCGGCCTGGCGGCCGGCACCATCGTCGGCTCGGGTACGGTCAGCAATCGCGGGGCCGACCAGGGGCCGGGCAAGCCGGTCGCCGAGGGCGGCCTGGGCTATTCCTGTCTGGCCGAGCTGCGCACCGTCGAGACCCTGGTCCACGGCAAGGCCAGCACGCCGTTCCTGCTGGGCGGCGACACCGTCCGGATCGAGATGAAGGACGCCAAGGGCCACACGATCTTCGGGGCCATAGAGCAGACGGTCGAGCGGGTTTGAGTCCGGAAGGCGAACAGGTCGAAGCGGCTGGACGGGTCTGGGCGACGCGGGCCGGGATCAGTCTGGGTCCGCTCGACCTGATCGCCGACGGGGCGGCGCGCAATTATGTGCTGCAGATCGGCGACAAGCGCTTCCACGGCTTCGTGGTCCGGCGGGGGGAGGCGGTGTTCGGCTATGTCGACCGCTGTCCGCATGCCGGCCTGCCGCTGGCTCAACAGCTTGATCAGTATCTGACGCCGGACGGCGGGCTGATCGCCTGCTCCTGGCACGGAGCGATGTTCACGGTCGAGGCGGGGGCCTGCGTCGGCGGTCCCTGCGTGGGGGCGAAGCTGTCGCCCTGGCCGGTGGAGGTCCGCGAGGGGCGAGTGGTGACGGCTTAGCCACCACCCGCCTTCGAGGTTAGGCCTGGGCCACCGCCCGTTCCTTCATGTGCTTGACCATGCCGATCGCGGCCAGGGCGTAGTGCAGTCCGGCCCAGGCGTAGAAGCACAGCGAGACGATGATGCCCTGCTGGCTGGCCAGGGCCAGGGTGGTGCGGCACTGATCGGCCAGCGCGACCGGCGAACCGGCCGGAGCCACGCCGCCGGGGCAGGCGGCCGCGAAGTTTGTGGCGGTGTCGGGCAGACCAAATGAGCCAAACAGCGAAGCGATCAGGCCGCCGGCGTCAGGCGTATTGAAGTTGTACTGCGCCAGATGGTCGATCAGCCAGCCGGTGAACACCGGCCCGCCGCCGAGCGCCAGCAGGTTGAGGAAGAAGAACAGGATGGCCGTCGCCGTGGCCCGGCGACGCGGATCCACCGAGTTCTGAACCACGCCGAAGGTCGGGGCCAGATACACATAGTGGAAGATGCCGGGGACCAGCAGGATCAGGGCCGTGGCCTGCCAGGTCGGCTGCAGATAGGCCAGGACGTAGATCGGCGTGCAGATCGTCAGGCCGATGGCGGGCGTCAGGGCGTACCACTTGGCGCTCTTCTTGCCGGCCCAGTCGCTGAGGAAGCCGCCCACCAGGGTGCCGACCCCGGCCGAGAAGCCGCCGATCAGGCCGGTGATCAGGCCCACCTGCGCCAGGTCCAGGCCAAAGGCCCGCACGAAATAGGACGGCACGAAGGCGCCGGAGCCATAGGAGCCGAACGAGGCGATGGTCACGCCCAGCACCATGTGCAGCACGGGCCACTTGCCAAACAGCACCTTGGTCACGGCCCACATTTCGCGGAACTCGTTGCCCATCGAGAAGGCCGGCTTGGGCGGTTCGACCACCACATCCTCGGCTTCGAGCGGATGTTCCTTGGCTTCCGAATGGCCGCGCGGCGGTTCCTTGACCACCAGCTTGACGATGATCGCCAGCAGGATGCCGGGCAGGCCGACGATCACGAAGGCCACGCGCCAGCTGAACTCCTGGGCCAGCCAGCCGCCGGCCACGGCGCCGAACATCGTGCCCAGCGGGATGCCGAACGAATAGATCGACAGGGCCGTGGCCCGCTGCTTGGGCGCATAATAGTCGCTGATCAGCGAGTGGCTGGGCGGCGAGCAGCCGGCCTCGCCGATGCCGACCCCGAAGCGATAGGCGGCCAGCTGGGCGAAGCTGGCGGCGCTGCCGCACAGGGCGGTGAAGCCCGACCAGATCACCAGCGAGGCCGAGATGATCGTCACGCGGTTGAAGCGCTCGGCCAGGCGCGCGATGGGAATGCCGAGGATCGTATAGAGCAGGGCGAAATACAGGCCCCCCAGCAGGCCCAGTTGCGTATCGGTCAGCTTCAGGTCGACCTTGATGGCCTGACCGATGGTGGCGATGATCGTGCGATCGATGAAATTGAAAGTGTAGGTGGCGAGCAAAAGCCCCAGCACCGTGGCCTTGTAGCCGTTGGAATACAGCGGTTTTGTTCCGCTGGACGCAATCGCGTCTGCCATGCTGGCGCGCTCCCTTCAAACATTTGTTCTAATTGTTGAGGGGACTGTAGACGTAACGGAAGTCGCAGCGCCAGCGGGATTTGCCGGGGTGATCCAGAAGCCCTCCCCCCTTTGAAAGGGGGAAGGGGGACGTCACAGAATCTAGGCCACCATGTCCTCGCGGATGGTCTTTCGGGCCTGCCAGAACAGGGCGAAGGCGCCCAGGCCCAGCAGGGTCGAGACGATGAGGGCCCAGCGCACGCCTTCGGCGGCGCCCATGCCCATCGGCCCGGCGAAGAAGTCGCTCAGGGCGCCGACGCCCAGGGGGCCCAGGCCCAGACCGATCAAGTTGATGATCAGCAGCAGCACCGCCGCAGCCGTGGCCCGCATCGCCGGGTCCACAATGCTTTGCGCCGTGGCATAGACCGGGCCGTACCAAAGGGTGCCCAGCAGGGTCGGGATGGTCAGCACCAGCAGGGCCGGCATGGCGCTCGGCAGGTTGATGGCCAGGATGTAGAACGGGATGGCGATCACAGACGCGACCGCCGGAACGATGACATAGGCCCGCAGGTCCTTGGCCCCCAGTCGGTCGGCCAGAACCCCGCCCAGCCAGGCTCCGATCACCCCGGCGGTGCCGCCGATCAAGCCCAGGGCCAGACCCAGGAAGCCGGCGGACTTGAGGCCAAACATCGCCGCCAGCTCCGCCAGTTCGGCCGTATGGTTGCGGAAGAAGAACGAGGCGGTGAAGGGCGCATGGCCATAGCCGATAAAGGCCTTGATCGAGGCGGCCAGGGCCACCAGCCAGAAGGTCTTCTTGGTGGCCAGCACCGCCAGGGCGGCGCCGAAGCTGATCTGCGAGGCGGCGCGGGCGGCGATGTCGGCGGCCAGCTGGCGGCGCGGCTCGACCAGGGTGAAGGCTGCGATCAGGGCGAAGATGATACCCGGCGCGCCGGCCACCATGAAGGCGACCCGCCAGCCATAGGCGTCGGCCACCAGCCCGCCCATGGCCATGCCGGCCAGGGTGCCCAGCGGCGTGCCGATGGAATAGAAGGCGATGGCGCTGGCCCGTTTTTCCCGGGGCACATAGTCGCTGATCAGCGAGTGGGCGGGCGGGGTGCAGCCGGCCTCGCCGACCCCCACGCCGATGCGCGCCAGGATCAGCTGCCAGAAGTTCTGGGTGAAGCCGCACAGCACGGTGAAGCCGCTCCAGACGGCCACAGAGATGCCGATGATCATCGGCCGGTTCTTGGTCTCGGCCAGCCGGGCGATGGGGATGCCCAGCACGGTATAGAAGATCGCAAACGCCAGGCCGGTCATCATGCCCAGCTGCCAGTCGGCCAGACCAAGCTCGGCCTTGATCGGCTCGGCCAGGATATTGACCACCTGCCGGTCCAGGAAGTTCAGGGTGTAGATGATCAGCAGCACCCACAGGGCGTAGCGGCGATAGCCGGCCGAGACGGGGTTGATAACCGGCGACGGTGTGGCCGTTTCCGCCATGGGCGTCTGCTCCCTCGAACGTTTGTTCTAATTGTTGTGGCGACTTTAGACGCAGGTTAATCGGGATGGCTACCCGCCATCTGCCGTCAGGAAATACGCGTCATGGAAATCGTTATCGGCACCCGCAAATGGTCCAGCTGGTCGATGCGCCCCTGGCTGGCGCTCAAGCACACCGGCGCGGCGTTCACCGAAACCCTGATCCAGCTGCGCCAGGTCGGGCTGTCCGAAGAGATCGGCAAGCACTCGCCCAGCAACCTGGTGCCGGTGCTGAAGGACGGCGATCTGGTGCTCTGGGACTCGCTGGCCATCTGCGAATATCTGGCCGAGGCCTATCCGGACGCCGGGTTGTGGCCCAAGGACAAGGCCCTGCGCGCCCTGGGCCGGTCTGTGGCGGCCGAGATGCATTCGGGCTTCGGCGCGTTGCGCACCGAATGCCCGATGGAACTGGAGACCCGCGACAAGATCGTCGACCTGTCCGAGGCGGCCCAGAAGGACATCCGCAAGATCGCGGCGCGCTGGAACCAGCTGCTGGAGCGCTCGGGCGGGCCGTTCCTGCTGGGGGCGTGGTCGATCGCTGACGCGTTCTACACCCCGGTGGCGACGCGGTTTGCGACCTACGGGATCAGGCTGGGCGACTACGGCGATGCGGGGGGGGCGCAGGCCTATTGCGACCGGTTGCTGCAGACGCCGGAGTATCTGGCGTGGGAGCGGGACGCGCTGGCGGAGTAGGGGGGGGGGGGGCGAAGGTCTGTTTTGGGTGGAAAGCGGACCTGTTGCCGGCGCTTTCGTGGGGGTAGGTTCTCAGCATGAAGCTCTACTACATTGGTCCGAAAATCGACGTGAAGACGATGACCCCAGAGGCGATCGACGAACGGATGCGTAGAGCCGTTGAGCCCATTGCCGATCTGGTCTTTGCCCAGTTCAGACCTGACACTTTTCATGCTCTGGTTGGCCTGAGTTGCCTGAACCGTCCTGAGCAGGACGAGGAGGCCGAGGCCCCGCCTCCGTATCCGCCTCTTACTCAAAGGCAAGAAGCGTTCGGCAGATGGCGAGCAACACGTTTCGGGTCAGAAGCTGCCGTGCGCGCCGCACTCGTCAACATGGGCGACAGCGATGCTATACCTGAGCTCTTCAGCATCCGCTCGATCATCAGCTGCCGCTCCGTATCCTACGGCTATGACGGACAGGCATTCCTGTGTCTTCGAACGGAAGACGAGCCCCCGGTGTCCCCCGACGCAGATCTTGTTTTGGTAGAGGAACGCCAGGATCTCTTGACCGATACGGACTACGCCGACGGCGTCGAGGCCGTTGAGGATTGGTGACTTACCGTCCGCTATGGGTCGGAAGCAGATATTGTCGCCTGTCCCACAAGCGGACGCCCCGCGTCCCGCTCATCCTTAAATCTCTTGGAGGCTGCAGCGTGCCGGAGTGGAAAGGTCTGTCCGCCGACACCGCCTCCGGCGGCCGCGTTGCGGCGACGCGGAGCGTCGTCCTTGAGAGACCTTTCCAGTCCGGCGATCGTCTCGCCGTGAGATTTAAGGATGGCTCCCTTCGGCGCGAAGGGGGGCGGGTCGCCTCTCTAGTAGATCACCGTCATTCCCGCCCTTGTGGCGGGAACCCCTGTTTCAGCTGACCCGTGAAGCGCCAGCGAAGTGCGCGCGCACTTCGCCCCTGCCGCACCTGCGGCGGACAGAGGGGTTCCCGCCACAAGGGCGGGAATGACGGGAGTTATGGGGATTGGCCGTACTGTATCCCCGCACTTTCCAGATCAGACATGAGCGAATTCAATCACTTGTAAGATAGTCAATCGCGTCCATCAGACGCGCGCAAACCGCCCGCATAATCAATCTCACCTGACAGCACGGGAAGGGCGTCCGGCCGGCGACCAGCGACGGCTTTCAGGGGTGATCGAGCGGGAAGCGCTCGTCGGGGGTCATTGAATTGACCGCCCTCGTGACTGATCTGGACGGGCTCCCTGAAACATCGGGACGAAAACCCAGGCGGCGAGGGTTCGATGAGCGCAACAGGCATGGGCTGAAATCGCCCATGCGGTCTGGACGGGGTCGCTAACCCCTCCACCCGCCGGAGGCCGAATATCGAGAGCGGGTTAAAACCCCGCGCCTCGAAGGCTTCTGGAAGCAGATCACGCGGAGCGTCTGTCTTCGTCGAAACGGTACTTATACAAACCCTCATCCGGGCGAGGCCCGGACGCTCCGCGACCCTTCCCATCTCTTCAGCGGCCCACCGCGTGAAGCGGCGAAGCCGTGTCCTGCGGCCGGCGCGACCCATCGTCGCCCATTCACAATTAATGGCGATTCACCACGCCTCGCGACCCGGCCTTAACCAAGCGCCTCCATTCTGGCCTCGGAAAACGGGATTGGAATGGACATGGCCCAGCACGTCGAAACCCTGGTGATCGGAGCCGGCCCTGCAGGTCTGACGACCGCCTACACCCTGGCCAAGGCCGGGCGGGGCGTGACCGTGCTGGAGATGGACCCGGTCTATGTGGGCGGCATCAGCCGCACCGTCGACTACAAGGGCTTCAAGTTCGACATCGGCGGCCACCGGTTCTTTTCCAAGTCCAAGGAGGTGGTCGATCTCTGGAACGAGATCCTGCCCGACGACTTCATCGACCGGCCGCGCCTGTCGCGCATCTATTACCGCGAGAAGTTCTACGCCTATCCGCTGAAGGCCTTCGAGGCCCTGGCCAATCTGGGCGTCTGGACCGCGGCGCTTTGCATGGCCTCGTTCGGCTGGGCCAAGGCGCGTCCGATCAAGAATCCGACCACCTTCCACCAGTGGGTGCGCAACCAGTTCGGCGAGAAGCTGTTCTCGATCTTCTTCAAGACCTACACCGAGAAGGTCTGGGGCATGAGCTGCGACGAGATCTCGGCCGACTGGGCCAGCCAGCGCATCAAGGGTCTGGACCTGGCCGCCGCCATCATCGACGGCGTCAAGCGCTCGCTGGGCGTCCGCGCCAAGGCCACGGCCGAGGGCGCGCCCAAGACCCTGATCGAGAGCTTCCGCTATCCCCGCAAGGGCCCCGGCATGATGTGGGAGGCCTGCGCCGACAAGATCCTGGCCCTGGGCGGCCAGCTGCGCATGGGCCGCAAGGTCGATGGCCTGCGCTATGACAAGGCTACCCGCCTGTGGACCGTCGAGGTCACCCGCGCCGACGGCTCGACGGAGACCTATACGGCAGATGACGTCGTGTCCTCGGCCCCGCTGCGCGAGCTGATGCAGGCCGTGACGCCCACACCGATCAGCCTGTTCCAGGCCGGCGAGCTGATGTACCGCGACTTCATCACCGTGGTGCTGATCGGCAAGCCGCAGAAGGAACTGCCCGACAACTGGATCTATATCCACGATCCGTCGGTGAAGGTGGGCCGGGTGCAGAACTTCCGCTCGTGGTCGCCCGAAATGATCCCCGACGGCGTTTCGACGTGCCTGGGCCTGGAATATTTCTGCTTCGAGGGCGACGGCCTGTGGACGTCGAGCGACGAGGACCTGGTCGCCCAGGCCAAGCGCGAGATCGCCAAGATCGGCCTGATGAACCCCGACGAGGTCTATGACGCCTGCGTGGTGCGCCAGCACAAGGCCTACCCCGTCTATGACGACGCTTATGCCGAGCACATCAAGATGATCCGCCTGGATCTGAAGATGCACTTCCCGGGCCTGCACCTGGTGGGCCGCAACGGCATGCACAAATACAACAACCAGGACCACGCCATGATGACCGGCCTGCTGACGGCCGAGAACATCATCGCCGGCGAGACGATCCACGACGTGTGGGAGGTCAATGAAGACGCCGAATATGGCGAGGCCGGCGTCTCGGGGGCTCGTGAGGCTCTGAGCAGCGTCCGCGCCGTGCCGCGTAAGGTCGCCGCCTGAGCATGAACCTGCTAGCCGACCTCTGGCGTCGCCTGCCGGTGGGCCTGCGGGAACTGGGCCTCTACGGCCTGGCCAGCGCGGCCGCCCTGGCGGTGGACTGGGGCCTGCTGCTGGTCCTGCACGGGGCGGGGCTGAACTATCTGGTCGCCACGGCCATCGGCTTTTCCGCCGGCATCGCCGTGACCTATGGCCTGAGCGTTTCGGTGGTCTTCCGCCATCGCCCGATCGCTGACCGCAAGCGCGAGTTCGCCGGCTTTCTGGGCGTGGGCCTGGCGGGCCTGGTCCTGACCCAGCTTCTGATGGCCTTCTGGGTCGAGCGGTTGGCCATGGCGCCGGGTCTGGCCAAGATCCCGACGGCGGGGCTAGTCTTTATCTTCAACTTCACCGTCCGGCGGGCGCTGCTGTTTCGCGCGCCTCGCGCCCAGTCTTGAGCTTCGGGGCCGTGAGCGGGCCGGGGACCTGGCGGATCGGTCGCTGGGCGTTCCTGGCGGTCGCCGCATCCCTGATGGCGCTGAGCCGCGTGCATGTCGGCCTACGCCATGACGCCCGGCTCTATTTCGGCGACGCCCTGGCGCGGCTGGACCCGCAGGGTGTCGGCCGCGACCTGATCTTTGCCCATGACGGCCAGTTCGGTTTCAGCCTCTATACCCCGGCCTTGGCCTGGCTGGTGAAGGGGCTGGGCCTGGACGCCGCCGTGTTGCTGGTCAGCGGCCTGGGTCTGGCTCTGTGGCTGGCGGCTCTCCTGCTGCTGATGTCGCGCCTGCTGGCCGACCTGCCCGTCATCTGGCGCCGCGCCGCGACCGTGCTGGTCATCGTCGTCGCCCCCTATTACGGCGCGCATGAAGTGTTCGCCTATGGCGAGGCCTTCGCCACGCCGCGTATCCTGGTCGAGGCCGTGGGCCTGGCGGCCCTGGCCGCGTGGCTGTCCGATCGGCGCTGGCTGGCGGGCGGGATGCTGGTCGCGGCCCTGGCCCTGCACCCGATCATGGCCCTGTGCGGCCTGGCCGTGCTGTTTGTGGCCCTGTGTCTGGAAGACCGCCGCTGGCTGCTGGCCGGCCTGGCCGGCGCGGTGGTGCTGGCCATAGCCGCCGGCCTGCGTTTGCCGGTCGCCGAGCGTCTGCTGCTGGTCATGGACCCGGCCTGGCGGGCGATTAGCGAGGACCGCAGCCCCACCGTCTTCGTTTCCCTGTGGCCGGCCGAGGCCTGGGGCCGCCTTGCCGTGCAGGCCGTGACCCTGGGTCTGGCCGCCGCCCTGAGCCAGGGCCCGGTTCGCCGCCTGCTGACCGCCGCCCTGATCGCCGGATTGCTGGGCCTGGGCTTTGCCTGGCTGGCCGACGGCCTGTCGCTGGTGCTGCCGATCCAGCTCCAGACCTGGCGGACCCTGGCCCTGATGGCCATCCTGGCCGCCGCCGGTCTGGCCATCTGCGGGCGAGACCTGGCCAGGCGTGGCCCCACGGGCGTGCTGGCCCTGTGCGCCCTGATCATCGGCTGGACCTATATCGGCTGGGGCGCCATCGCCCTGATCGCCGCCGGCGTGGCGCTTGCCGCCGTCCTGATCGGCGACCGCGCCGCCTGGAGCGCCCCCAAACGCGCTTCGGGCGTGATGATCGGGCTGACCGGGCTGGTCCTGCTGGCCTGGCTGCTGGTTCGGCTCAAGGGCCTGCACCAGGGCCTGGCCGTCCTGCCGCCGGGGCAGGGCGTTGGTCCGGCGCTGATCTGGAACAGTGGCCTGCCGGGCTGGATCGCCGCGGTCCTGGCCCTGGGGCTGGCGGCGCGACCCACATGGCTCAAGCCGTGGGCCGCCATGCTGGGCGCCGCTGCCCTGGCGCTCCTGGCCCTGCTGCTATGGGACAACCGCTCCGACTTCGCGCGGCGACGCGATTCCGGGCCAGACCCCGCCCTGCAGGCCATGCTGGCCACGCGGCCGGGCGAGATTCTCTGGCTGGCGGGAGATGTCGAGCCCTGGACCCTCGCGGGACGGGCCAGCTGGGCCAGCAAGTTCCAGGGCGCGGGGGTGGTGCTGTCGCGGCCCCTGGCCATCACCCTGAACGCCCGAATCGATCGGCTGATCGCCGCCGGTCTGGTCGGCGAAGACTGGCGTACGCCGTTTGGCCTCGCGCCATCATCGCCGAAAGTCCCGACCCTGGCGCGGGTGTCAGCGGTGTGCGCCGGCGCCGATGCTCCGGCGTGGATCGTCGCGCCGCTGGCGCCCGAGGCCAGGCTGGATCCGGCGCTTGCCAGCCGCCTCTGGACGCCGAACGCGCCCTACGAACTCGACCTTGGCGCACGTTGGTTCGTGGCGACGCGCTACGCGGTGATACCCTGCGCGGGCCGTTGAATTCCGTCGTTTGAGCGCTCTTGCAGTGCGTCTGGGGTGCGCAGCGACCGCGCGCTCCAGCAGACCAGATGCACGAACAGGTCGATCAGGCCGATGATGGCCGCGACCGCGAAAATTCCGGATGTGATGATGATGACGAGGGTGGTCATGGAAGCTCTCCCAAGCTGCGGGACTAACCGTCCGCTGGGCGTTTTGTTCCCCTGATAGCGCTCCCAAATCCATGCTGCGGCGCACCCTCTCTTGACAACGTTGTCACGTCTGGAAGGAATGCCGCGTCCCGCGAAGACGGACAGGGGAGTGAAACATGACAGGCTTGGGTTGCGGCGCGCCGATGCGCGCCACGGTGAATGGATCGGCGAAAAGCCGGTCGTCGCGGAACGAGGTCTGATCGATGGCTAGCACCGCAACCGCCCAGAAGGGCAAGGGCGTGGCCCTGGCCGTCGTCTATGTCACCTGCCTGTTCTTCATCTGGGCCCTGGTCACCAACCTGCTGGATCCCCTGCTGAAGACCATGAAGACGGTCTTCACCCTGAGCCCGGTCCAGGCCAACCTGACGGGCTTTGCCTTCTTCATCGCCTATGGCCTGATGTCGCTGCCCTCGGCGGCGTTCCTCTCGAAATTCGGCTATGCCAGATCGGTGATGGTCGGCCTTGGCGGTATCGTCGCCGGCTGCTTCATCGCCATCGCGGCGGCCAAGCTTCATACCTACAGCCTGGTGCTGACTGCCCTGTTCGTGATGGCCTCGGGCATCACCCTGCTGCAGGTGGCCGCCAATCCGCTGATCGCCTCGCTGGGCAAGCCCGAGGACTCCTCGTTCCGGCTGAACCTGTCCCAGGCCTTCAACTCGCTGGGCGCGGCCTGCGGCCTGTGGTTCGGCGCCAACTTCCTGCTCAAAGGCGAGATCTTCGAGAAGGATATCGTCGTCACCCAGGCCATGCGCGAGCAGGCCCTGGGCTTTGTCTCGAACGTCTATCTGGCGATCGGCCTGGGCCTGGCCCTGTTCATCCTGGCCATCTTCCTGGTGCGCCAGCGGATCACCGACGCCGCCCCCAAGACCGGCAAACTGGTCAGCCCGTTCACCGCCCTGAAGTCCAAATGGGCCAATCTGGGCGCCTTGGGCATCTTCGTCTATGTCGGCGCCGAAGTGGCGATCTCGCTGAACCTGCTGCTGTTCCTCGAGCAGACCAACATCCTCAACATCTCGGCCGAGCAGGCCGGCAAGCTGACCACCTTCTACATGGTGTTCGCCATGATCGGCCGCTTCGGCGGCTCGGCGCTGCTCAAGGTCGTGAAGGACTATGTGCTGCTGGCGGGTGTGGCCCTGGGTGCGATCGCGCTGTGCTTGGTGGTGATCGTCACCAGGGACATGGTCCCGACTGCCCATACCGGCGTGCTGAACCTGTTCCTGGCCCAGGCGCCGCTGACCAGCGGCCTGATCCCCGCCGGCGCAGCCCTGCTGATCGGCCTGTTCAACTCGATCATGTTCCCGACCATCTTCACCCTGACCCTGCAACGGTCCTCGGCGCCCACTTCGGCGACCTCGGGCCTGCTGTGCATGGCCATTGTGGGCGGCGCTGTCCTGCCGCTGGTGTTCGCCTCGATCGAGCAGGCGACCGGTTCCAAGGCCCTGGCCTTCGCCGCGCCGCTGATTTGCTACGTCTATGTCCTGTGGTTCGCGCTGGCCGCCAAAAAGGCGCCCGTGCACGAGATCACCGAGGAAGTGGTCGGCGGCCACTAACGCCTCGACCGGATTAGCTGACGACGCCCGTCGACGCCCTCCAGCGTCGGCGGGCGTTTTGCTGTCCGGGGCGCCACGATCCTGACGCGGGGGCGTGATGTTCAGAGGCTGACGAGTTCGGGTCAGTCATGGATTTGCGATGCGCGACGGAGCGGCAGGCCTGAGGACGGAACGCCGCAAGCCGGCCGGGGGAGGCCGCCTTTTGGCGGTGACGGTCAGCCTGGCCGCCCATGCGCTGGTCCTGACCGGGCTGCTTCTGTCGCGTCCCGCCGCGCCGCCCGTCGAGCCGGAGTCGATCATCGTCTCGATGCTCGAGCCGCCCGCGCCGCCCCCTCCGCCGCCTCCACCCCCGCCTCCGCCCGAGACCGCGCCGAAGATTGAGGCACCGGCTCCGGCCAAGGCCGCGCGTCCGCGCAGTCCCGCCCGGCCCACGCCCGCACCGCCGGATATCCAGCCCATTCAGGCCGCCAGGGTCGCGACGCCCGAACTGTTGGCGGGTCTGGGCGAGTCCGATCTGGTCGGCGCGGCCACCGCCGGGTCAGGCTCGGGCGGCGGCGAAGGCTGCAACATGGTGCGGCTGCTGCAGACGGCGCTCCGCAAGAACCCCCGGGTGCAGGCGGCCGTGGCCAGCGCCCATCCCGAGACGATCCGCGCCGGTCGCGCCATCCTGGTCTGGAACGGCGACTGGGTGAGGACGAGCAGCCAGGAGGGCAAGGGCCTGGCCGGGCTCCGTCAGGCGATCGCCATGGAGGTGGCCTTCGCGCCCGAGGCCTGCCGCGCCGAGCCGGTGCGGGGCCTGGTGCTGATCTCGCTGAAAGACGGCCCCGGCGCGGCGCGTCTGGCGCTGGGATCGCGCGCCTGGCGCTGGTCTGACCTGCTGTTTGCGCGCTGAGTTGGCGCCGCTTACGCCTCAGCTTTCCTAAAGCCGCTCTCGGAAAACCGCGCTGGTAAATCCCACTTATCCGCACGACATTGGCAGCCAGGGTACTTTTCAGGATCGATCATGGCCGCCGCGACTTCCAAATCCCGCTTCATCAGCGGCTTCGGCTTCCAGGTGCTCATCGCCATGGTCATCGGCCTGGGCCTGGGTCTGCTGGCCCGCGAGCTGGGTCCGGCGAAAGGCGAGGCGGGTTTCGTCCTGGCCGAGACCCTGCGCCAGATCGGTTCGATCTTCGTCCAGCTGCTGCGCGTGCTGGTGCCGCCGCTGGTGTTCACGGCAATCGTCGCCAGCATCGCCAATCTGGCCGAGCTCCAGAACGCCGCCCGGCTGGTCTGGCGCACCCTGTTCTGGTTCGCAGTCACCGCCCTGATCGCCGTGCTGATCGGCATCACCCTGGGCCTCGTCCTGCAGCCGGGCCTGCACACCACCGTCACGGCGGCGGAAGCCCATGCGCCCAAGACCAATGGCTCGTGGCTCGACTTCCTGACCGGCCTTGTGCCCGCCAACGTGCTTGGCCTGACCGCCTCGACCACGATCAATGACGCCGGCGCGGCCAAGACCTCGCTGTCGTTCAATGTGCTGCAGATCCTGGTGATCTCGCTGGTAGCCGGCGTCGCCGCCCTGAAGGCGGGTGAGGCCGGCAAGGGTTTCCTGGCCTTCAACGCCTCGGCCCTGGTGGTGGTGCGCAAGGTGCTGTCGTGGGTGATCCGCCTGACGCCGATCGGCACCATCGGCCTGCTGGGCAACGCTGTGGCGCAGTATGGCTGGACCACCCTGGGCCAGTTGGGGGCGTTCACCGGCGCGATCTATATCGGCCTCGCCCTTGTGCTGTTCGTCGTCTATCCGACGCTGCTGGCGGCCAATGGCCTCAACCCGCTGAAGTTCTTCGCCGGCGCCTGGCCCGCCATTCAGCTGGGCTTCGTCTCGCGCTCGTCGGTCGGCACCTTGCCGATGACCGAAGCGGTGACCGAGCAAAGCCTGGGCGTGCCGCGCGCCTATTCGGCCTTCGCCGTGCCGCTGGGCGCGACCACCAAGATGGACGGCTGCGCGGCCATCTATCCGGCCATCTCGGCGATCTTCGTGGCGCAGTTCTTCGGCCTGCAGCTGGGGATCACCGACTATTTCCTGATCGTCTTCGTCTCGGTGATCGGCTCGGCCGCCACTGCGGGCCTGACCGGCGCGACGGTGATGCTGACCCTGACCCTCTCGACGCTGGGCCTGCCGCTGGAAGGCGTGGGCTTACTGCTGGTCATTGATCCGATCCTGGACATGGGCCGCACGGCCGTGAACGTCGCGGGTCAGGCCCTGGTGCCGACGATTGTCGCCAAGCGCGAGGGCATCCTTGATCTGGATGTCTACAACGCCGGTCGCACGCCGGCCGATGCGGTCCAGGCCGCCGAATAGGCGAGCGCGGTTGCGCCTGTCGACGTTAGCGGCGAGTTTGCCCGCCTCAGGCGGGTAAAGGGAATCGATGGTGTCGAAGGCGAGTGAAGACGGCCGGTCCGGGCCAAGCCGTCGGTCCATGCTCGCCGGCGCGGCGGCCCTGGCGGGGTTTTCCGTCACCGCCCCAGTCCGCGCGGCTGTTCGGGCGTCCGACCGGATCGAGGCGCTACTCGCCCAGATGACCATCGAGGAGAAGGCCGGCCAGCTGTCGTGCTTCGCCGACATGATCCGCCCGCCGATCGGCGACATCAATCCGCTGGTCAATATCCGCAACGCCCAGACCCTGCTGGCCGAAACCCGCGCCGGCCGCATCGGTGTGCTGATGAACGGCATGGGCACGGCCGGGGCGCTGGAGGCCCAGAAGGCCGCCGTCGAGGGCTCGCGCCTGAAGATCCCGCTGATCTTCGCCGCCGACGTGATCCACGGCTTCCGCACGGTCTTCCCGATCCCGCTGGCCGAGTCCGGCAGCTTTGACCCCCACCTGTGCGAGCGCACGGCCCGCGCGGCGGCGTCCGAGGCCAGCGCGTCTGGCCTGCACTGGACCTTCGCGCCGATGGTCGACGTGGCCCGCGACCAGCGCTGGGGCCGTGTGGCCGAGGGCGCCGGCGAGGACGTCTATCTGGGCGAGGTGCTGGGCGCGGCCCGAGTGCGCGGCTTCCAGGGCAAGGACCTGAAGGCCGAGGACAGCATGCTGGCCACCCCCAAGCACTTCGCCGCCTACGGCGCTGTGACGGCGGGGCTGGAATACAACGCCGTCGAACTGTCGGAAGCTACGCTGCGCGAGGTGCACCTGCCGCCGTTCCAGGCCGCCTTCGACGCCGGCGCCCTGACCACCATGTCGGCCTTCAATGACATCAATGGCGTGCCCTCCACCGCCAACAAGCGCCTGCTGACCGACGTGCTGCGCGGGGAGTGGGGCTTCAAGGGTGTGGTGATCTCCGACTACACCGCCGATCAGGAGCTGGTGGCCCACGGCTATGCCGTCGATGACCGCGACGCGGCCCGCCACGCCATACTGGCCGGCGTCGACATCAGCATGCAGAGCGGCCTCTATCTGCGCTACCTGCCGGAACTGACCGCCTCGGGCGCGGTGCCGATGGCCGTGGTCGACGCCTCGGTGCGCCGGGTGCTGGCGCTGAAGGAAGCGCTGGGCCTGTTCGACAATCCCTACCGCTCGATCAACGACAAGGTCGAGGCGATGCGCACGGCGACGCCGTATCTGCGCCAGCTGAGCCGCGAGTCCGGCGGCCGGTCGATCGTGCTGCTGCGCAACGAGGGGGCCATCCTGCCCCTGCCGCGCGGCGGCAAGCGCCTGGCCCTGATCGGTCCGTTCGCCGAGGATCGCGACAATGTCGTGGGGCCCTGGGCCTTCTTTGGCGACAAGAGCCTGAATGTCGACCTGGCGACCGGCCTGCGCGCCGCCATGACCGATCCGGCCAGTCTGATCGTCGAGCGCGGCTGCGAGGTCGAGACCACCCTGGCCGGCGGCTTTGAGCGCGCGGTGGCCGCGGCCCAGCGCGCCGACATCGTGCTGCTGGCGGTCGGCGAGAGCCAGGACATGACCGGCGAGGCCAAGTCGCGCACCGACATCCGCATCCCGCCCGTCCAGCAGCGTCTGGCCGAGGCCATCGCCGCGACCGGCAAGCCCGTCGTCGTGCTGCTGCGCCACGGCCGGGCCATCGCCCTGGAAGGCGTTGTGCGCGACGCCAAGGCGATCCTGGCCACCTGGTTCTTGGGCAGCGAGATGGGCAACGCCGTCGCCGACGTGCTGTTCGGCGCGGTCAATCCGTCGGCTCGCCTGCCGGTCAGCTTCCCGTTGGAGAGCGGGCAGGAGCCGTTCTTCTACAACGGCCGCACCACCGGCCGCCCGGCGCCGGTTGATCCTAACGCCCAGGAGTACAAGGCCCGCTGGCGGTCGATCCGCAACGAGGCCCTGTATCCGTTCGGCTTTGGCCTGGGCTATTCGACCTTCGCGCTGACAGACCTGAAGCTCAGCACGCCCCGGCTGCGCTGGAGCGACACGCTGCACGTCACGGCCAGGGTCGCCAATACCGGCCCGGTCCATGGTGAGCACGTGGTCCAGCTCTATATCCGCGACCGCGTCGCCAGCCGGACCCGCCCGGTGCGCGAGCTGAAGGGCTTCCAGCGCGTCGCCCTGGCTCCCGGCGCCAGCCGCGAGGTGAAGTTCGAGATCCGGCGCGAGGCTCTGATGTTCGTCGGCGACCAGGACCGCTGGATCGCCGAGCCGGGCCTGTTCGATCTGTGGGTGGCCAATTCGTCGGTCGACGGCCTGGCGGGCAGTTTCGAGCTGCTGAAGGCCTAGACGCGCCGCTTACGGAGATTGGCGTTGCGAAACGCCAGATTTCCGCAGCTCACGGTCGGGCAACAAGCCGGACACGCCCCGGCCACCCAGCCTCGCTAGGCCTTCGCGACGTCTCGTGAAGGTCTATCCATGCTGCGCAAGCTCCTCGTCGCCACGGCCGCCGCCGCTCCCCTGCTCGCCTGCGCGGGCGCCGCCCTGGCCGAGGTGGAGGTCACCAGCAGCAGCCGCACCACGCCGATCAGCACCTCCAGCCCCAATGGCGGCGCGGCCGATGATGTGAAGGTCACGGCCGATGGGGTGATCACCCTGAGCGCCTCAGGCGGGATGATCACGCTGGACAGCGACAACCTGGTCACGATGAACGGAGGCCTGGCCAGCATCGACGTTTCCGACTCGGTCGGCATTCTGGTGCTGGGCGGCCATGCGGGTTCGGTCACCAACGCCGGCTCGATCAGCCTGACCGAGGACTACGACTACGAAGACAGCGACGAGGACGGCGACCTCGACGGCGTCTTCGCCAAGGGGACCGGGCGCTATGGCATCCGCATCGTCGGTCCCGGAACCTTCACGGGCGATATCGTCAACGCCTCGGCCGGCACGATCTATGTCGAGGGGACAGGCTCGGCGGGCGTCAGCCTGGAAACCGGTCTGGTCGGAGCCCTGACCCAGGCGGGAACCATCACGGTCGTCGGCGACAACAGCTATGGCGTCCGCGTCGGCGGGTCGGTGACCGGCGATGTCACGGTCGAGGGGGCGGTCAGCGTCACGGGCGGCGGGGCGACCGGCGTGGCGATCGACAGCGCCGTCGACGGCGCCTTCGTCATCCAGGGCTCGGTGACGACCACGGGCTATCGCTACACCAGCCGGATCAGCGATCCCGACGACCGGGCCCTGCTGGACGCCGACGACATCCTGGAGAGCGGCTCGGCGGTGCGGGTGACGGCCGATGTCGGCGGCGGCGTGCTGCTGGACACCGCGCCCACCGACACCAATGACGACACCAGCGACGACGAGGATGGCGACGGCGTCACCGACAGCAGCGAAGGCGCGGCCTCGGTCACCGTCTATGGCGGCGCGCCGGCTCTGAAGATCGGCTCGGAAAGCAACACGGTCACCCTCGGGGCGGTGGGAACCGGCGACGACGCCTATGGCCTGATCATCCGGGGCTCGGTTGCGGCCGTGGGGTCGCTGGACAACATCGAGACCACGGCGGTGCAGCTGGGCGGCGACGCCGGCTATTCGACCCTGATCACCGGCGGCGTGCGGTTGAGCGGCTCGCTGAGCGCCAGCGCCTATGAGGCCCAGACGACCGGGCTGCGGCTGAAGTCCGGCGCGGTGGCCGACAGCCTGTGGAACACCGGCGCGATCAGCGCCTACACGGTCTCGGACGGCGACTATTCGGCCCGCGGCCTGGTCATCGAGGCCGGGGCGTCGATGACCAGCCTGGTCAATGCGGGCAGCATCCTGGCCTCGGTCTCCGGCGAGGCGGGGTCCGCCTATGCGGTTCTCGACAGGGCCGGGACCCTGAACAGCATCGTCAACACCGGCTCGATCGCCGCCTATGTGGTCGCCACCGACGACGACTACGACCTGGACGACGACAATGACGACGCCACCGACGAGACGGTCACGGGCAGGGCCGTCGCCATCGACCTGAGCCAGAACACCACCGGCGTCTCGATCGTCCAGTCGGGCGTCAATGACGGCGACGATGGCGATGACGAAGTGGCCGACACCGATACGGACGGCGACGGGGTGGACGATGGCGACGAGCCGAGCATCGTCGGCAAGGTGCTGCTGGGGTCCGGCGACGACAGCGTCAGGATCCTCAACGGCGTCCTCGTGGGCGAGATCGTGTTCGGCGCGGGCGCCGATACGCTGGTGGTCGACGGCGGCGCCTCGGTGCTGACCTATCTGTCCGACTCTGACGGCCGGCTGGACGTCACCGTTGGGACCGGCGCTCTGGGCCTGACCAACACCGGCGACATCAAGGCCACCAGCCTGACCCTGGGCGCCGACAGCAAGCTGATCTTCAGCGTCGACCCCGAGGCGGGCACGGCGACGCGGTTCGTGGTCGATAGGGCCACCATCGCCTCGGGCGCCAATCTGGGTCTGTCGCTGAACAACCTGCTGACCGACGCGACGACCTATGAAGTCATCAAGGCCGGCAGCCTGACGGCGGGGACGATCAGTCAGGACCTGCTGGGCGACGCGCCGTTCCTCTATGTCGCCAACGCCTATCAGGCGGGCGACAGCGTCAATATCGACGTGCGGCGGCGCACGGCGGCCGAGGCCGGCATGACGGTCGCGCAGGGCGCGGCCTGGGACGCCGTCTTCGCCGCTCTGGGCCAGGACAGCGACATCGCCGGGGCCTTCCTGGGGCAGCAGACCAGCGACGGCTTCTACAATCTCTACAACCAGATGCTGCCCAGCCAGGGGGAGGGGATGTTCTCGGCCCTGCAGTCGGCTAACCAGCAGATCTCGGCCGCCACGGCGATCCGCCCGGACAAGGGCGAGCGCTATGGCCCCGACAGCGTCTGGGTGCAGCAGATCAACACCCTGGTGCAGCGCCGGGACGGCGAGACCCTGGGCTCCGACACCCAGGCCCTGGGCTTCGTGGCCGGCTATGAGGCGATGGGCGATGCCGGCGGGGCGCTGGGCGCGACCCTGGCGGTGGTCAGCATCGAGGAGCATGACACCTATGCCAAGGTCGGCGAGGAGACGAGCGCCTCGTTCGTCCAGGCAGGCCTTTACTGGCGGCGCGCGGTCGGTGGCTGGCGGTTCAATCTGGGCGGCGGGGGCGGCTATGGCTGGCTGACCGGCGACCGCAGCTTCATCAGCGAGGACGCCGACAGCGACGGAACCGCCGATGTCATCCTGACCAACACCGCCCACTGGAACGGCGCGACCGCCAACGCCTTCGCCGGGATCGCCTATGAGCAGCCGCTGGGCCGCTTCTACGCCCGGCCCGAGGCGCGGCTGGACTATGTCTATCTCAGCGAGGGCCAGCGGGTCGAAAGCGGCGGCGGCGACGGCTTTGACCTGATTGTCGACTCGCGGGCCTTCAGCAATCTCAGCGGCGACGCCGGGATCGTGTTTGGCGCCAATTTCGGCCAGGACGTCTGGTGGCGGCCAGAAGTGCGTGTGGGCTATCGCCAGACCCTGGCGGGCGAGGTCGGCGACACCGTCGCCCGCTTCCGGAGCGGGTCCTCCTTCACCCTCAGCTCGGTCGACGACCGGCAGGGCGCGGTCACCCTGGGCCTGGCGCTGCGGGCCGGCTCGGCCATGTCGTATCTGGCGCTGGAGGGCGGGGCCGAGGCCTCGCGCAAGCAGACCAAGTACAATCTGAGACTATCGGGCCGGGCTATGTTCTAGATCCGGCCGCGCCACAATCGGGCCATGGTTTCAAGCGGGTTTCAGTACAATTCCGCCGGATATGAAATCCCCCCGCCAAGCGTGACTGATAGCCAGGGGTTTCCCCAGGTTTCGGAAGCATTGCCGCCGTGCGTCAAAGAATTCTCCTGCTCGACCCCGACCCGGCGGCCCGCGCCTCGCTGAGCGATCTGCTCTCGCGGCACGAATATGAGGTCGTCGCGGCGTCGTCTGGCCGGCAGATGGACCGGATCCTCAGCGAGATCGAAATCGACATCGTCGTGCTCGACATCATGCTGCCCGACGAGGGCGGACTGTCGGTCTGCGGGCGCCTGCGGGAGCGGACGCCATCTCCGGGGCTGGTTGTGGTCAGCGCGCTGGCCGAGGAGAGCGACATCGTCGTCGGGCTGGAGATGGGCGCCGACGACTACCTGGCCAAGCCGTATCGACCAAGGGAGCTTCTGGCCCGAATACGCTCGGTTCTGCGCCGCCGCCGCGACTGCGCTCGACCGGGTCGGGACGATGATCGCTTCATCGTCTACCGGTTCAACGGCTGGCGTCTCAGCGTCGCCGCCCATCAGCTGCTGGATCCCTATGGCGGGGTGGTCGACCTGTCGTCGGCTGAGTTCACGCTGCTGCTGACCCTGGTTTCCAGGCCTCAGCAGATCTTGACTCGCGAGCAGCTGATGCAGGGGCCTCGGGGCGGGGAGGGGCGCGTCGGGCCACAGCAGATCAATGTCACCATGAGCCGTCTGAGATCCAAGTTGAGCCATGTCGAAGGGGGGCGAAAATTGATCCGTACCGTGAGGTATGAAGGCTATCTTCTGGCGGCGACGGTGGAGCGGGTTTCGGCCGAATAGAACCAACTGACTAACCGAAATTAAGCGCGTTCCTTAAGGAACCGGCGAATCACCTTGCTTGGCCAGACATCGTCGGCGGTCGCTATGATGGCGATTGCGGCCTCGAACTAGACGTCCTGAAGAGGCCGCACGTAGCGGGGCGAGCAGAAAAACCATCGCTTCATTTGCTGGCTCAGGCTTTGATATTGAAGGCCTTTGCACAGATCTGGCCGTTTGACCTCGATCTTCTGAGGTCTTTGTCCGGCGTGTCCCGGGACTGCGGCCGCATGTCCCGTTGAAACCTATTGGAAAGAAAATAAGGTTACCGGAACTCGACCGGAGTCGGTCAGAGTCGGCGCCCGCATATCCAGGCTCCGTTTCCGAAAAGCGTTAGAGTTTCGCGCGCTCCGCGCGGACCCCGGCCAGGACAGCTGCATGTCGATCTCGAGCCTCTCCGCCGCTCAAATCTCGGCCCTTCCCGCCAGCGCTATCCAGGCCCTGTCGACGACCGAGATCCAGTCGCTCAGCTCCACCCAGATCGGGGCCATCAATGCCAGCGGCATCGAGGTCCTGGCCGATACCCAGGTCGCGGCGCTCAGCGCGACCCAGATCAAGGCCCTAACCACCACCCAGATCCCGAAGTTCGCGCCCAGCGTGGTCTTCGATGTCAGTCAGCTGACGACCCTCAGCGGCCAGCAGGTCTCGGCCCTGACCTCGACCCAACTCGCCGGCCTCGACACCTCCCACATCGGCGCGCTGAGCGCGACGCAGGTCAGTGTGCTGTCGGCCACCAAGTTCTCGGGCCTGGTCGACACGCAAGTTGCAGCCCTCTCGACCACCCAGATCAAGGGCGTCACGGCGACGCAGCTCAAGGGTCTGACGACAACTGACATCAGCGAACTGGCCAACACCCAGGTGCAGGCCCTGACTGTCGCCCAGCTGGGCGCACTCTCTGGCGCCCAGGTTTCGACCTTCGATGTCACCCAGGTGGCGGCGCTGTCCACTACCCAGATCGGCAGCCTGACGGCGACCCAGCTGAAGGGCCTGAGCACCACTGACATCGGCGAGCTTTCGACCACCCAGGTTGGATCCCTCTCGGCCGCGCAACTCGGAACCCTGGCTTCGACCCAGGTCTCGGCTCTGGCCGACACCCAGGTGGCCGCGCTGAACGTCAGCCAGATCCGGGGGCTGACGACCAGCCAGCTGAAGGACCTGAGCACCACCGACGTCGGCAAGCTGCTGGACACCCAGGTCGGCGCCCTGACGGCCGTGCAGGTCTCCGCCCTGACGGCAACCAGCGTGTCGACGCTCGACGCCACCCAGACGGCGGCGCTGAACGCCACGCAGATCAAGAGCCTGACGACCACTCAGGTTAAGGGCCTGACCACTACTGACATCAGCGAACTGTCGGAAACCCAGGTCGGCGCCCTGACCACGGCGCAGGTCGCGATCCTGGCCAACACCCAGGTCCAGGCGCTGTCGACCACCCAGACCGGCGCGCTGTCGGCCTCGCAGATCGGCTCTTTGACCGCCGCCAATTTCGTCGCCCTGGCCGACACCCAGGTCGCAACCTTCAACGCCACCCAGATCAAGGGCGTGACGACCTCGCAGCTGGCCGCCCTGACCGCCGGCGACATCGCTGAACTGGCCGACACCCAGGTCGCAGCCCTGACGGCAACCCAAGTTTCGTCGCTCAGCGCCACCGGTGTGTCCGCGCTCGACGCCACTCAGACTGCGGCCTTGAACGCCACCCAGATCAAGGCTCTGACGGCGACCCAGCTCAAGGGGCTCACGACCGGCGACATTGCTGAACTGGCCGATACCCAGGTCGCGGCCCTGACGCCGACCCAGCTGTCCAGCCTGTCGACGACCAATATCTCGGCTCTGGACGCCACCCAGACCGCCGCGCTCAGCACGACGCAGATCAAGGGCCTGACCGCCACCCAGATCAAGGGCCTCAGCACCGCCGACATGGGCGAGCTGTCGACCACCCAGATCGGCGCCCTGACCTCCGACCAGCTGAAGGCCCTGACCGAGACCAATATCTCGGCCCTGGTCGATACCCAGATCGCCGCCCTGAGCAACACCCAGGTCCAGGCTCTGTCGACCACCCAGCTGAAGGGTCTGTCGACCACCGACATCACCGAGCTGTCGGCCACCCAGGTCGGCGCCCTGGCCACGGCCCAGATCAGCGCCCTGTCGGTCACCAATCTGCAGCAGCTGTCGACCACCCAGATTGGCGGCATCAGCGCCTCGCAGATCGCCGCCCTGTCGAACACCAGCGTCACCCTGCTGGCCGACACCCAGTTCGCGGCTCTCAACACGACCCAGATCAAGGGCCTGACGGCCGGCCAGCTGGCCGCCCTGACGACCACCAATGTCGGCTTTCTGGCTGGCACCCAGGTCGGCGCCCTGACGGCGATCCAGATCACCTCGCTCAGCGCGACCAATGTCTCGGCCCTCGCCGACACCCAGGTGGCGGCTCTGAGCACCACGCAGATCAAGGGCCTGACGGCCAATCAGCTGAAGGGCCTGTCGGCCACCGACATCGGCGAACTGGCCGACACCCAGGTTGCGGCCCTGACCGCGGTCCAGATCGGCGCCCTGTCGGCCACGGGCGTCTCGGCCCTGAACCAGACCCAGACGGCGGCGCTCAACGCAACGCAGATCAAGGGCCTGACGGCCACCCAGCTGGCGGGACTGACGACCGGCGACATGGGCGAACTGGTCGACACCCAGATCCAGGCTCTCACCGTGGCCCAGCTGGGTTCGCTGACGGCGACCAACATCTCGGCGCTTGACCAGACCCAGACCCAGGCCCTGACGGCGACCCAGATCAAGGGTCTGTCGACGACCCAGCTGAAGGGTCTGTCGACCACCGACATGACCGAGCTGACGGCTGACCAGATCGGCGCCCTGACGCCGTCCCAGACCTCGGCGCTCGGCATCACCAACCTGCAGGCCCTGACGACGACCCAGGTCGGTTCGCTGACCGCCGCCCAGATCGGCGCCCTTAGCACGACGGCCTTCTCGGCCCTGGTCGACACCCAGGTCGCTGTGCTGAATTCCACCCAGATCAAGGGTCTGACGACTTCGCAGCTGGCCGCCCTGACCACCACCGACATCGGCGAACTGGCCGACACCCAGGTGGCCGCGCTGACCCCGACCCAGGTCGCGGCGCTCAGCGCCACCAGCGTCTCGGCCCTGAGCCAGACCCAGACGGCGGCCCTGAGCACCACCCAGATCAAGGCCCTGACGGCCACTCAGCTGAAGAACCTGTCGGCGGGCGACATCGGCGAGCTGGCCGACACCCAGGTCGCGGCCCTGACGGCGACCCAGCTGGGCGCGCTGAGCGCCACCGGCTTCTCGGCCATGGTCGACACCCAGGTCGCCGCGTTGAACGCGACCCAGATCAAGGGCCTGACGGCCACCCAGATCAAGGGCCTGTCCACCACCGACATTGGTGAGTTGCTCGACACCCAGATCGCGGCCCTGACCGCCGACCAGCTGAAGGCTGTGTCGGAAACCAACATCTCGGCCCTGAGCCAGACCCAGGTCACCGCCCTGAGCAACACCCAGGTCCAGGCTCTGACGACGACCCAGCTGAAGGGTCTGTCGACCACCGACATCACCGAACTGTCGGCCACCCAGGTCGGCGCCCTCGCCACGGCCCAGATCAGCGCCCTGTCGGTGACCAACCTGCAGCAACTGTCGACGACCCAGATCGGCGGGATGAGCGCCACGCAGATCGCCGCCCTGGCTCCGACCAGCGTCTCGCTGCTGGCAGACACCCAGTTCGCGGCCCTTAGCACCACTCAGGTCAAGGGGCTGACGACGGCCCAGCTCGGCGCCTTGACCACCGGCAACATCGGTGATCTGGCCGACACCCAGGTCGGCGCCCTCAGCGCCGCCCAGATCGGAGCCCTCAGCGCGACGAACGTCTCGGCCCTTGTCGACACCCAGGTCGCCGCGCTCAGCACCACCCAGATCAAGGGCCTTACGGCGACCCAGCTGAAGGGTCTCTCGGCCGGCGACATCGGCGAACTGGCCGACACCCAGGTCGGCGCCCTGACCGCGACGCAGCTGGGCAGCCTGACGGCGACCGGCGTCTCGGCCCTCGTCGACACCCAGATGGCGGCTCTGAACGCCACCCAGATCAAGGGTCTGACGACCACGCAACTGGCCGCCCTGAACACCACGGACATGGGCGAACTGGCCGACACCCAGGTGGCCGCCCTGACCACGACGCAGCTCTCCGCCGTCAGCGCCACCAACATTTCCGCGCTCAATGAGACCCAGACGGCCGCTCTGAGCACCACCCAGATCAAGGCTCTGTCGACGACCCAGGTGAAGGGGCTCAACGCCACTGACATCAGCGAGCTGTCTTCGACCCAGGTCGGCGCCCTGACGACCGCGCAGTTTGCGGCCCTGGACACCACCAACCTGAAGGCCCTGTCGGTCACCCAGGTCGGCGCCCTGTCGGCCTCGCACATCGGGGCCCTGACCGCCTCGAACTTCTCGGCCCTGGTCGACACCCAGGTCGCCGCTCTCAGCACCACCCAGATCAAGGGCCTGACCAATCTCCAGGTCGCCGGTCTGAACACCACCGACATCGCCGAACTGGCCGATACCCAGATCGGCGCCCTCAGCGCCGCCCAACTGGGCAGCCTGACCGCGACCAGCTTCTCGGCGCTTGACCAGACCCAGGTGGCCGCCCTGAGCACCACCCAGGTCAAGGGCCTGACGGCGACCCAGATCCGGGGTCTGAACACAGGCGACATTGGCGAGCTGTCGAGCACCCAGGTCGGGGCCCTGACGGCTGACCAGCTGAAGGCTCTGTCGGAAACCAACATCTCGGCCCTGGTCGACACCCAGATCGCCGCCCTGAGCAACACCCAGGTCCAGGCGCTGAGCACCACCCAGCTGAAGGGTCTGTCGACCACCGACATCACCGAGCTGTCGGCCACCCAGGTGGGCGCTCTGGCGGCCGCCCAGGTCGCGGCCCTGTCGATCACCAACCTGCAGCAACTGTCGACGACCCAGATCGGCGGCATCAGCGCCGTCCAGATCGCCGCCCTGGCGGCGACCAGCATCGCCCAGCTGGCCGACACCCAGCTGGCCGCCCTGAGCACCACCCAGATCAAGGGTCTGACGACCGGCCAGCTGTCCAATCTGACCGCCGGCAACATCGCTGATCTGGCCGACACCCAGGTCGCGGTCCTTAGCGCCACCCAGCTGGGCGCGCTCAGCGCCACTGGCTTCTCGGCCCTGGTCGACACCCAGGTCGCCACCCTGAACGCCACCCAGATCAAGGGTCTGACCGCCACCCAGCTGAAGGGTATGAGCACCACGGACGTGGCCGAACTGGCCGACACCCAGGTGCAGGCCCTGACGGTCGTCCAGCTGAACGCCCTGACGGCGACCAGCATCTCGGCCCTGAATGAAACCCAGACGGCAGCCCTGTCGACCACCCAGATCAAGGGTCTGACGGCTACCCAGCTGAAGGGTCTGTCGACCACCGACATGGCCGAACTGACGACCACCCAGGTGGCCGCCATGAGCGCCGAGCAGTTGAAGGCGCTGTCGGAGACCAACGTCTCGGCCCTTAGCGAGACCCAGGTCGGCGCCCTGGCCAGCACCCAGGTCCAGGCGCTGAGCACAACCCAGCTGAAGGGCTTGACGGTCACCGATATCGGCGAACTTTCCGCCACCCAGGTCGGCGCCCTGAGCGCCGCCCAGGTGGGCGCGCTGTCGGTCACCAATCTGCAGGCGCTGTCCACCACCCAGATCGGCGGCCTCTCGGCCACCCAGATCGGCGCGCTGTCGGTCACCAGCGTTACCCTGCTGGCCGACACCCAGTTCGCCGCCCTCAGCACCACCCAGGTCAAGGGCCTGACCACGGCTCAGGTCGCGGGCCTCACGGCCGGCAATGTCGGTGATCTGGCCGACACCCAGGTCGGCGCCTTGAGCGCCGCCCAGATCGGCGCCCTCAGCGCGACCAATGTCTCGGCCCTGGTCGACACCCAGGTCGCGGCGCTGAACAGCACCCAGATCAAGGGCCTGACAGCCACGCAGTTGAAGGGGCTCTCGGCCGCTGACGTCGGCGAATTGGCCGCCACTCAGGTCGCGGCCCTGACCGCGACCCAGCTGGGCAGCCTGTCGACCACCGGGGTCTCGGCCCTGGTCGACACCCAGATGGCCGCTCTCGACGCCACCCAGATCAAGGGCCTGACCAACACGCAGCTGGCCGCCTTCAACACCACCGACATCGCTGAACTGGCCGGCACCCAGGTTGCGGCCCTGACCACGGCGCAGTTGACGGCGCTGAGCGCCACCAACATCTCGGCGATGAACGAGACCCAGATCGCGGCCATCTCGACGACCTCGATCAAGGTTCTGACCACGACCCAGATCAAGGGCCTCAACACCACCGACATCGGCGAGCTCTCGGCCGGCCAGGTCGGCGCCCTGACCACCGCGCAGATCGCGGCGGTGGACATCCCCAACCTGCAGGCCCTGTCGACCACCCAGGTCGGCGCCCTCAGCGCGGCCCAGATCAGCGTCCTGACCGCCACGGCCTTCTCTGCCCTGGCCGACACCCAGGTCGCGGCCCTGAACGCCACGCAGATCAAGGGTCTGACGGCCTCGCAACTGGCGGGTCTGAAGGTCACCGACATCGCTGAGCTGCTGGACACCCAGATCGCCGCCCTGACTCCGACCCAGCTGACCAGCCTGACGGCGACCAACCTGTCGGCGCTTGACCAGACCCAGGTGGCCGCTCTGAGCACCACCCAGATCAAGGGCCTGACGGCGACCCAGCTGAAGGGTCTGAACACGGGCGACATGGCCCAGTTCTCCGAGACCCAGATCGGCGCCCTGACGGCGGATCAATTGAAGGCCCTGTCCGAGACCAATGTCTCGTCCCTGGCCGACACCCAGGTCGCGGCCCTGAGCAACACCCAGGTGCAGGCGCTGACGGCCACCCAGCTGAAGGGTCTGTCGATCACCGACATCACCGAGCTGTCGACCACCCAGGTCGGCGCTCTGACGGCGGCCCAGATCGGCGCGTTCACCGCCACCAATGTCCAGCAACTGTCGACCAGCCAGGTCGGCGCGCTCAGCGCGACCCAGATCGCCGGCCTGACGACGACCAGCGTCAAGGCGCTGTACGACACCCAGATCGATGTGCTGAACGCCACCCAGATCAAGGGCCTGACAGCCGCCCAGGTCGGGGTCCTGACCGTGGATCAGGCCTACAGCCTGGTCGACACCCAGATCGCAGCCCTGACCGCGACCCAGGTCGCGGCCTTGGGCAGCAATATCCGCACCTTCGACGCCACTCAGTTCGGGGCGCTGAACGAGACCCAGGTCAAGGCCATCACCACCACCCAACTGGCGGCGATGGACGATCTGGACATCGGTTCTGACTTCACCACCACCCAGATCGCCGCCCTGTCGGCGGCCCAGGTGGGGTCGTTCAGCCCCGGCATGCTGTTCGGCATGAAGGACACCCAGATCGCGGCCCTGAGCACGACCCAGGTCAAGGGCCTGACCACCTCGCAGATCACCGCCCTGAACACGACCCAGGCCGGCGCCATGGCCGACACCCAGCTGGCGGCGCTCAGCCTCCTGCAGCTGGCGGCCCTGAACGCCACCAACCTGTCGACCCTGAACGAGACCCAGATGGCCGGTCTCTCGGCCACCCAGGTCAAGGGCCTGACCAACACCCAGCTGAAGGGTCTGTCGACCACCGACATCACTGAACTGTCGGCGACCCAGGTCGGCGCCCTGACGACCGGCCAGATCACGGCCTTCGCCACGACCGCCCTGCAGGCGCTGTCGACCACCCAGGTCGCCGCGCTCAGCACGTCGCAACTTGGCGCCCTGACGGCGACCAGCTTCTCGGCCCTGGCCGATACCCAGGTCGCGGCGCTGAACACCACCCAGATCAAGGGTCTGACGACCGCGCAGTTGGGCGGCCTGTCGACGACGGACATCAGCGAACTGCTGGATACCCAGATCGGCGCCCTGACCACGACGCAGCTGGCCGCGCTGAGCGCCACCAACGTCTCGGCGCTCGACGCCACCCAGACGGCGGCGCTGAGCACGACCCAGGTCAAGGGTCTGACGGCGACCCAGATCAAGGGGCTGTCGACCACCGATATCGGCGAACTGTTCAACACCCAGATTGCGGCCCTGACCACCAGCCAGGTCTCGGCCCTGTCGAACACCGTCATCGGCGGTCTGAACGAGACCCAGGTCGGATCGTTGCAAGGTACTCAGCTAGCCAGCCTGACGATCACCCAGCTGGACAATCTGAGCACGACCAACATCTCGGCCCTGACCGCCACCCAGGCCGGCGCTCTGACCACCACCCAGGTGCAGAGCCTGTCGGATCCGCAGATCATCGCCTATCTGGGCGTCACCTAAGACCTTTCTGTCCGCCGGCGTCGCAGGACGCCGGCGGCCGGGCAGGGCGCGCCCTGCCAGAACGCGACTGGCCAGAACGCGACTGGCCAGAACGCGGCCCGGTCGTGCCGCGATTGGTGAGGTTTGCGCGACGTGCCAACATCACGCGATGCGAGTCGGGGGCGCTCCGGCTTCGCAAACGCGCTTGAGATGACCATGGTTGAAACCGACGACCTCGCCCTGCTCCAGGCCATCACGACGCAAGGGTTGCCGCTCGGCGATGCGATCAACGCCGCCGGTCGCTATACCGAGGCCGGCCAGTCGGCCATGGCCGAGCAGGTCTACAAGATCTGGATCCAGTTCAATCCCGAGCATCCGCAGCTTTTCATTGCCCTGTTCAACTGCGCGACCCTGCAGTCGAACATCGGCGGCGCTGATACGGCGATCGCCAATCTGGAGCGGGCGATCGCCCTGAATCCCGACTTCCTGCCGGCCTATATCAATCTGGGCGGATTGCAGGAGCGGGCCGGGGCGCTGGAAGCGGGGATTGCGACCTGGAACGCCGCCGCCACGCGTCCCCTGGCCATCACCGGCTCCAACGCCCACTATGTCTTCTCGGCCTACAAGCAGATGGCCCGCGCCCTGCTGGAGGCTCAGCAGACCGGCCGCGCCGAGACCGCCCTGTGGCGCTGCGCTGACCTTGATCCCACCCAGCTGGACACCATCGGCCAGCTGGTCGCCGCGCGGTTGGGCCAGTGCAAGTGGCCGCCGCTGGAGCCGTGGGAGCGCGTTGATCGCCGCGCCCTGCTCAAGGGGATAAACCCCCTGTCGGTGGCCGCCTATTCCGACGACCCGTTGCTGCAGCTGGGCGCCGCCGCCGCCTTCACCGACCGCGACGGCAGCTGCGCGCCCGAGGCCATCGTCGCCGAACGCCGCGACGCGCCCATCGACTTGACCGGCCGTCGCCTGCGGGTGGGCTATGTGTCGTCCGACCTGCGCGACCACGCCGTTGGCTATCTGATGGCCGAGCTGTTCGAGCTGCACGACCGCGAGAAGGTCGAGGTGTTCGCCTATTACTGCGGCCCGCCGGCGACCGATCCCCTCAACGCCCGCACCCGAGTGGCGGTCGAGCACTATACCGACATCCGCGGCATGACCGATGACCAGGCGGCCCGCACGATCGCCAACGACCAGATCGACATCCTGGTCGATGTGAACGGCCATACGCGCGACTCGCGCACCCCCGTTTTCGCCCGCCGCCCGGCCCCGATCCTGGTCAACTGGCTGGGCTATCCGGGCACCATGGGCAGCGCGTTCCACCACTACATCATAGGCGATCCGTGGATCACGCCGCCCGAGCTGGAACAGTTCTACTCCGAGGCCGTCCGGCGCATCCCCTGCTACCAGCCCAATGACCGCAAGCGGATCGTGGCGGAGGCCCGGCCCAGCCGCGCCGACGCCGGCCTGCCCGACGAGGCCTTTGTCTTCTGCTGCTTCAACGGGCCGCAAAAGATCACGCCCTTTACCTTCGGTCGCTGGATGGAGATCCTCAAGCGCACGCCCGGCAGCGTGCTGTGGCTGCTGGACAGCAATCCTGAAACCAATGCCCGTCTGCGCGAGCAGGCCCGCCTGCGCGGCGTTGAGAGCGAGCGCCTGATCTTCGCGCCCAAGCAGCCCAATCCGACACACATGGCCCGCTATCCGCTGGCCGACCTGTTCCTGGACACCGCGCCCTATGGCGCCCACACCACGGCCTCGGACGCCCTGTGGATGGCTGTGCCGGTGCTGACCCTGTCGGGCCGAAGCTTCGCCTCGCGGGTGTGCGGCAGCCTGGTGCGTTCGGCGGGCCTGCCTGAACTGGTCTGCGAGACGGCGGAAGACTATGTCGAGCGCGCCGTGGCCCTTGCGGGCGACCGCGACGCCTCGCGCGCCCTGCACGAGCGGCTGGAGGCCAATCGCGCCACCAGCGTGCTGTTCGACATGGACCTGCTGGTGCGCAGCGTCGAGGACCTGTTCCACGCGATGGCCGCCGAGTATCAGGCCGGCCAGCGGCCGACGCCGAACATCGCCAATCTGGACGCCTATCTGGAGATCGGCATCGCGCTGGACCGCGACGATCGCGAGATGCTGGTCGAGCGCGATTTCGAGAACCTTTACAAGGCGGCCCTGACCCGCCGCCATCTGGCGCGTCCGCAGGGCCCCGACGGCCGGTTCTGGACCGCCGAGGACATAGCCGCAGCCGAGGGCCGATGAGGACCCGCCGATGAACCGCCAGCACCTCGAAGCCTTGCGGCGCGAGGGTTACGCGCCCCGGACGATGCTGGACGTCGGCGCGCATCTGGGCGAGTTCACCCACGGCTTTCTGGAGGTGTTTCCGGGCTGCCTGCCGACCCTGATCGAGCCCAATCCCCACTGCCGCGACAGGCTGCTGCGCTTGCCGTTCGAGCGGCACGAGGTGGCGGCCTCGGACGTCGCCGGCAAGGGCGAGCTGTTCCTCAGCAAGACGTGGCTGCAATCGACCGGCAGCTCGCTCTATCGTGAAAACACCGAATATTTCGACGACGAGACCGCGATCCGGCACGAGGTCGACAAGGCCCGGATCGACGACCTTCTGGCCGGCCGTCAGTTCGATTTCGTCAAGATCGACACCCAGGGCTCGGAAGTGGACGTGCTGGTCGGCGGCCAGGCGGTGCTGTCCAAGGCCGACTACATCCAGATCGAGGTGTCGCTGGTCGACTACAATATCGGCGGGGCCCGGGCCGAGGACATCTTCGCCAAGATGGCGCAGATGGGCTTCAAGTGCGCCGACGTCATGGAATTCAACCGGATGCCGCAGTTGCATGACAATGCGCTGCTGCAGATCGACGTGCTGTTCGAGCGCGCCGACCGGCTGCGGCGCCCTGAGACGTCGTCGTCCGGCGGCCGGCAGGCTGACGTGCTGGCCCTGGCCGAGCGGCTGTTCACCGAGGATCGTCCCGAAGACGCTCTGGTCCTGTTCGAGCACCTGCTGGGCGGGGCGCACGACTATGCGGCCTGGATCGGCGTGTCGCGCAGCCATCTGGCGGGCGGGCGGGTGCTTGAGGCGCTGCGGGCGCTGGTCAAGGCCCGGGCCCTGACGCCGGATATCCACGCTCTGTGGCCCCTGATCCAGCAGCAGACCTCGATGGGCTCACAGGCCTTCAACCTGCATCTCAACCGCGGCGAGGTGGCCCTGGCCGAGCCCTATGCTTCGGTGATGGCCGAGCTGATGCCCGGCGGCGCCCAGATGGTCGGGGCGGCCATGGGCTGCAACCAGGCCCTGGGACGCACGGAAGAGGCCCTGAACTTGGCCCGGCGGCTGATCGTTCTGGACCCGGGCCATGTCGGGGCGCTGACCCTGCTGGCCGACCATGCGCGGGCGACAGGCGACCACGAGGCCGAACTCCAGCGCCGGGCCGTGCTGGCGGTGTCGCCCGACAAGGACATCCATCCCCTGGTGCGCCTGCGCGACTTCCACGAGGCGATGAGCCTGCTGCTATGCCGGCCGCTGTCGGACAGCGACCTGGCCCTGCTGGCCAACCTCGCGACCGAGGTTCCCAATGTCGCGGTGGGTGACCTGCTGTCTGACCCTGAATGGTCCGACTGGGTGCATCACTACAGGGCGCTGCTGGGTTCGCTGGATATCGAGGCGATCATCGGGCCGACGCCCGCGCCGCCGTCCGACCCGCCGGCCCGTTTCCTGACCGCGACGGGCCAAGCCCTGGACGCGGCCGGGCTGAAGGCCCTGGCCGACCGCCTGGACGTCCGGGCGGTGTTCTTCGCTGCGGCCGACGAGAAATATGTCGACCAGTACGGCCGGTGGTACGCCCTGTCGGTGCTGCGCCACAGTGACGTGTCCAGTCTGGTGGTGATCCACGTGATCGGCGGCGGCGACCGGCTGGCGCAGGCGGTCAAGTCGGTTGGCGTGACGGACGAGCGCCTGATCTTCGTCGGCGACGACTTCGATGCGGCGGCGGTGACCACCCGCTGCTATGACGCGCCGCCCAAGGGGCTGATCGCCCTGCCGGTGGCCCATTTCCAGTCGGTGCGCTTCCAGCGTCTGGGCGGCCTCCTGGAGACGCTGGGCCGGCCGATCTTCGTCTCCGACATCGACCTGCTGCTGCAACGCGGGGTCAGCGACCTGCTGGAGCAGTGGGCCACGGCCGATGTGGTCTTCAACGAAAACTGGAAGAACCTCGCCGCCGGCTCGCGGATCACCGCCAACCTGCTGCTGGTCAATCCGACCCCGAACGCGGCGCGGCTGTTCAATTTCCTGCGGGCCTATCTCGACGACCGGCTGGCGCGTGACGTCGTCACCCGCTGGATCGACCAGGTCGCCCTGCTGCTGGGTCGTCATCACCTGACGCGGCATGTTCCGGACGCGGTGCTGGGCTGTTTCGACACCACCACCGACATCAACAACATCATGTTCGAGAGCTATCAGGAGCACCCGTTCCGCTTCCTGTCGCTCTATCACGGCTTCGATACGTCGAGCCTGGAGAACGATCCGCGGGTGCTGGGGGCGGAGCCGGGCTGATCGTCACGGCCTTGGATGGCTATGGAGCCAGCCCCACCCGCGCCGTCATCGCCAGCCAGCCGTCGGCCGATCGCGCCCAAAGCTCGGCCCCGCCATCCACGCGCTTGCCGCAGGCCTCGAACGGCGCGCCGTCGAACAGCGGACGCACGGCTCTGAACGAGAAGCTTGTCACAGCCCGCCCCGAAGGCAAGGCCTCCAGCAGGCTCAGCGCGATCAGCGGTCCGTGGACGACCAGCCCCGGATAGCCCTCGACCTGCACCGCATAGGCCCGGTCATAGTGGATGCGATGGGCGTTGAAGGTGGCCGCCGAGAACCGCATCAGCATCGCCGCATCGGGCGTGATGGTCACGCGCCAGTCGGCGTCGTCGGGCGCGGCGACGGGGGAGGGCGCAGGCTCGCCCGGCGTCGGGGCGGGGCGATAGACGATGGTCTGGGTCTCGGCGATGCAGAGCGCTCCGCCCTGAGAGATCCGCCGCTCGACCTCGACGAAGGTCAGCGGACCGGTCTTGCCCGCCTTCTCGGAAATGGAGGCGATATGCTCGGCCCACTCGGTCTCGACGCCGGCCAGGAGGGGCGCCGCGAACCGCATGTCGGCCGCCGCGAACATCCGGCGCGGGGCTGCGATCGGGGGCATGAACCCGCCGCGCAGAGGATGGCCGTCGGGGCCGATCTGCGATTGGCGGGGCGTCTCGACAGCGCAGGCCCAGTGCCAGGCCGGCGGGACCTGCAGCGGCGCTTCGGGTCGGTCCAGCACAGCGGCCAGGCGCGCCAGGTCGCCCGGCGCCAGCACCTCGATCCTGCGGCGCTCGCGGCCGATCCAGTCGGTGATGTTGGCCATCAGTACGACCTCGGCAGGCCCAGAACATGCTCGCCGACATAGGCCAGGATCATGTTCGTCGAGATCGGCGCCACCTGGTACAGCCGGGTCTCGCGGAACTTGCGCTCGACGTCGTATTCCTCGGCGAATCCGAAGCCGCCGTGGGTTTGCAGGCACATGTCGGCGGCGGCCCAACTGGCCTCGGAGGCCAGCAGCTTGGCGATGTTGGCGTGCTCGCCGCAGGGCAGGCCGGCCTCATAGCGAGCGCAGGCGTCATAGACGGTCAGTCGCGCGGCGTGACCCTGGGCATAGGCGCGGGCGATCGGGAACTGCACGCCCTGGTTCTGGCCGATCGGACGGTTGAACACCCGCCGCTCATTGGCGTAGTCGCGGGCCTTGCCGATCAGCCAGGCGCTGTCGCCCAGGCACTCGGCGGCGATCAGGATGCGCTCGGCGTTCATGCCGTCGAGGATGTATTTGAAGCCCTTGCCCTCTTCGCCGATCAGGCTGTCGGCGGGGATGACCAGATTGTCGAAGAACACCTCGGTGGTGGCGTGGTTCAGCATGGTGGCGATCGGCTTGATCGTCAGCCCGCTCCCCTTGGCCGCGCGCATGTCGACCAGGAACACCGACAGGCCGTCGCTCTTCTTCTGGACCTGATCCTTGGGCGTGGTGCGGGCCAGCAGCACCATCAGGTCGGAATGTTCAGCGCGACTGGTCCAGACCTTCTGGCCGTTGACCACATAGGTGTCGCCCTCGCGGCGGGCGGAGGTGCTGATCGAGGTGGTGTCGGTTCCGGCGGTGGGCTCTGTGACACCGAAGGCCTGCAGCCGGATCGAGCCGTCGGCCACGGCCGGCAGCCACGTCTGCTTCTGCTGGGCGGATCCGTGCCGCAACACCGTGCCCATGGTGTACATCTGGGCGTGCAGGGCTGCGGCGTTGCCGCCATTGGCGTGGACCTCCTCCAGGATGGTCGCCGCCGCCGTCAGGCCAAGGCCACTGCCGCCATATTCCTCGGGGATCAGCACGCCCAGCAGGCCCGCCCGGGTCATCGCCTGGACGAAATCGGTGGGATAGGCCTTCTCGCGATCCAGGCCGCGCCAGTAACTGCCAGGAAAGTCGCGACACAGGGCGCGGACGGTGTCGCGCAGGGCCTGCAGCAGTTGAGGGTCGGTCGCCGTCGCGGCGGGAGGGGAGCTCATGGTGCGGCCTTGGGCAAATCCACGCGCGTCCGGATCGAACGCGCGTTTGAGTCCCAGCTTAGCGCCATTGCGCCAGACCGCGAGAGGCTTGAGGCAGGCGCCGCAGGGGCAGGCGCGCCTTAAATCAGGCGGCCTGCGCCCTGGCGGTCTCCCGAGCCTTGGCGAGAATACGTCCAAGGCCCTCCAGGATCGAGCGCTGGTCGATCTCGGCGTCCACCCGGCGGTGCAGGAGTTTCAGGCTGGCGACATGGACCGTGACGCCGGCCCTGGTGGTCGGGTCGTTCGGCAAGGCTTCGTCCAGCAACTCGCATAGTGACCGCGCGGCGCGCTCGACCCCGCTGATCTCTTCGGCCAGCGAGAAGTTGATGATGTCGCTGGACAGCCGATAGAGGGTGGGCACGGCCTCAACCGAGAAGGGGTTGGACAGGCGCTCAAGCTCGATGAGCGCCTCGTCGATCGAGCCCAGCAAGGGTTCGCGCATGGTCTCGAGCGCCTGCTCGGCGCGCTCCAGGGCCTCGGCGGCATAGATACCGCCGGGCTGCTTCATGAGCTCGGCCAGGCGAGGTTTCATTCGGGTTCGTTTGACTTCGCTCACGCGGCTGTCCTCTGCGGTTTGACCAACTGGTCCAGTTCGGTCTGGCTAAGGTTGTCGTCCGACGCCTGGCCAATCTCGGCCGCCTGGTCGTCGCGACGGCGCCCGTCCGGATGTTCGACGGGAGGGCCAGCGTTCCGCCATCGGCGATCGGGTCCCACATAGACATCGCATTCGATGAAGGCGCGGTCCGACCGGGCGACCCAGAGAATGCGCTCCAGCAGCACTTGCGGCGAAAGCGGCTTGGCCACCATGAAACTGGCGCCGCAATCGCGGGCGCGCACCACATCGCGCAGAGGCGTATGGGCTGAAACCAGGATCGCGGGCGTCTGGCGCAGGGTCTCGCTGCTCTGCCGCCTGAGCCAGGCGATGAGGTCGTAGCCGTCCACATCCTTGATCTGGGCGTCGGTGAAGATCAGGTCGACGGGACGGGCGCGTAACTCTTCCTGAGCCTCGCGACCGGTGTTGACGCGAACCAGATTGCGCAGGCCAAACCCGGCCAGCACAGAGGCGAGGATGTCCTGCGCCTGGCTGTTGCTGTCGGCGATCAGCGCGCGAGCCTTTTCCAGGTTGATCAGGGTCGATGGCAGCATGGCGTGTCCCAAACTTGCCAAGATCAAAGCGCGGTTCGATTTAAGACATTGCCGAGAACTACAGTTAACGGCCGACCATCGGTCTCATTTTGGGTATTCGCTTCGACGGATGACAATCCAAAGGCCGGCAATTCAGTGGATGTGGAATTTCCGCAGCGCTCGATGTGTCAACTGTGACAAATCGTCAGATCAACGCCATGTGAATCTTGCTGTGTTTTGTTCGTGCGGCGCGTCGATTTGCGTCGCGAGCAAGCAGATATCCTGCGGTGTCCGGCCGGATCAGAGTCTCGTGCCTGGAGCGAAGTCTTTGGGCTAAACTGGCCAACGGCTGCCCGAGGTGAGCTTCATGTCAGAGGAACGGGTCAAGCTGTTCGCCGCGACCTTCGTGCCGTTTTGTGAGCGCTCGAAAATGAGGACGTGATCGCGCGCGGCAAGATCGCCGGGGCCATGTCTGTCTATGCCCAGCCCGATGAGGTTTTCAGCAGCGCGACCAGGTCTGTGTCGTCGATTTCGCTCATCCTGCCGATTAGGCCCGACTCGCCTGCACGGGCGACATCCGGCGCGCGTCGCGCCAGCGCAGGGCGAGGCTGGTCAGAAGCGCCAGGCTGACAACAAGCGCGGCAGGGCAGGCTGGGCAGTGACCCGCCAGAACCGAGATGTCCTGGGCGCTGCTGCAGATCGGACCCGCCATCAGTCGCGGCGCCGCCTGCCAGAGGGCCACGGCCCAACTGACCAGGGCCGCCACGGCCAGAGCGGTCTGGGGCTTGCCCCAGATGTGGACGGTAGGGAACGACATCGGCAACTCCGCAGGATGACTCTCATGGTCATTCACAGCGCCAAGCGCCGCTTTGATAAGGATCAAAGTGGGGTGGAACAAATCGTGGGAGGCAGGGCCAAGTTCGCTGAACGGAGTCCGAATGTCCGCCCCGTCTCTCCCTGATACAGGCCCGCCCGCAGGGTCGGCCGTGTTACTCGCCTTCGCGATCGTCGGCGCCTTTCTCGCCATCATGGGGGTGGGGCTCAGTCACGATCCGATCTTTCAGCTGCAGGTGGGAACCTTTGCCCTTGCCGCAGTTCTGACGGCCTTCATGCTCAATGCCGGACTGGCGTCGGGCAGCCTGCGGGACGAGCCAGACCGCTATAGCGACAATGTGATCAAGGCCGGGGTCATCGCCACCATGTTCTGGTGTGCGGCGGGCCTCACGGTCGGGGTGCTGATTGCCGCCCAACTGTCCTGGCCGCGGATCTTCTACTTCCCCGAGTTCGGTTTTCTGAACTTCGGACGCCTGCGACCCCTGCACACCTCGGCGGTGATCTTCGCCTTTGGCGGCAACGCCCTGATCGCCACGTCGTTCTGGGTCGTGCAGCGCACCTGCAAGGCCCGGCTGGCCGGCGGCATCGCCCCGTGGTTCGTGTTCTGGGGCTACCAGCTGTTCATCGTCATGGCCGCCACCGGCTATCTGATGGGCGCGACCCAGGGCAAGGAATACGCCGAACCCGAATGGTACGTCGATATCTGGCTGACCATCGTCTGGGTGGCCTACCTGCTGGTCTTCCTGGGCACGCTCTGGAAGCGCAAGGAGCCGCATATCTATGTGGCCAACTGGTTCTACCTGGCCTTCATCGTCACCATCGCCCTGCTGCACCTGGTCAACAACGCCGGCGTTCCCGTCGGCCTGCTGAACCACAAGTCCTACGGCGTCTTCTCGGGCGTCCAGGACGCCCTGACCCAGTGGTGGTACGGGCACAACGCCGTCGGCTTCTTCCTGACCGCCGGCTTCCTGGCCATGATGTACTACTTCGTGCCCAAGCGTGTTCAGCGGCCGGTATACAGCTATCGCCTGTCGATCGTGCACTTCTGGGCCCTGATCTTCATCTACATCTGGGCCGGCCCGCACCACCTGCACTACACCGCGCTGCCGCAGTGGGCCCAGACCTTGGGCATGACCTTCTCGATCATGCTGTGGATGCCGTCCTGGGGCGGCATGATCAACGGCCTGATGACCCTTTCAGGGGCGTGGGACAAGCTGCGCACCGACCCCGTGGTCCGGATGATGGTCGTCTCGATCGCCTTCTACGGCATGAGCACCTTCGAAGGTCCGGTGATGTCGATCCGCGCGGTCAACGCGCTCTCCCACTACACCGACTGGACCATCGGCCACGTGCACTCCGGCGCCCTGGGCTGGGTCGGCTTCATCAGCTTCGGCGCCATCTACTGCCTGGTGCCGTGGCTCTGGAAGAAGGCCGACATGTATTCGAACAAGCTGATCGAGTGGCACTTCTGGATCGCGACCACCGGGATCCTGCTCTACATCGCCGCGATGTGGGTGTCGGGCATCATGGAAGGCCTGATGTGGCGCGAATACACGCCCCAGGGGTTCCTAGCCTACAGCTTCATCGAGACGGTTTCCGCCAAGCACGTCGAGAACGTCATCCGCACCGTTGGCGGCCTGATGTACCTCGCCGGCGCCGTGATCATGATCGTCAACATCTGGCGCACGATCCGGATGCCGTCCCAAGCCGCGTCTGAACAGATGCAGCCCGCCCTCGCTCCCGCGATCGCCTGAGGTCCCTGATGTCACTCTGGAAACACCACGCCAAGTTCGAGCGGAACTCTCTGCTGCTCGTCGTCGGCATCCTTGTGGTCGTCTCGATCGGCGGCCTCGTGGAAATCGCCCCGCTGTTCTGGCTGCAAAGCACGATCGAAAAGGTGAACGGCATGCGTCCGTACACCCCGCTCGAGTTGGCCGGCCGCGACATCTATGTGCGTGAGGGCTGCTATCTCTGCCACTCGCAGATGATCCGCCCCCTGCGCGACGAGGTTGAGCGCTACGGTCACTACAGCCTCGCCGCCGAGAGCATGTACGACCACCCGTTCCAGTGGGGGTCCAAGCGTACGGGTCCCGATCTGGCCCGGGTGGGCGGCAAGTATTCCGACTCCTGGCACCGCGACCACATGACCGATCCGCGGTCGGTCGTGCCGGAATCGGTCATGCCTCCCTATAAGTTCCTGGCCGAGAAGGAGCTAGATTACAGCGACATCGCCGACAAGATGAAGGCCCTGCACACGGTCGGCGTCCCCTACACCAAGGACGCGATCGCCAACGCCAAGAAGGATCTCGAGGCCCAGGCCGACCCCTTCTCGACCGACGCGGTGGGCCTGCGCGGGCGTTACGGCGCCAAGGTGGTCAATCGCGACTTCGACGGCAATCCCGACAAGATCACCGAAATGGACGCCGCCATCGCCTATCTGCAGATGCTCGGCACGCTGGTCGATTTCAAATCCTACAAGGCTCAGGCTCCGGAGAACCAACGATGAGCGGGCTCTCCTACGAAACCGTGGCGCGCTTCTCCCAGCAGGCGGGGCTGATCTATTTCGGCCTGATCTTCCTGGCTGGCGTCGCCTACGCCCTGTGGCCTTCCAAGAAGGCGGAATTCCAGCATGCCGCGCGCATGCCGCTGGATGACGAGGAACTGCTCTGATGGCGTCCGAACGCGAAACCGACGACGTCACCGGCGTCGAAACCACCGGGCACGAGTGGGATGGCATCCGCGAGCTCGACAATCCCCTGCCGCGCTGGTGGCTGTGGACCTGGTACGGCTGCATCCTGATCGCGGTGGTCTACATGATCCTGATGCCCGCCTGGCCGGGCCTGCATGGTTACACCAAGGGCCTGCTGGGTCAGTCCGATCGGGTCAATGTGACCAGCGATCTCGCGGCCCTCGATGTTCATCGCGGCGCCGGCGCGACGATGATGCGCAAGGCCAGCCTTGAGCAGATCGAAAAGGACCCCCAGCTGCAGGCTTACGCCCAGCAGGTCGGCCAGTCCGTCTTCGGCGACAACTGCGCCACCTGCCACGGAATCGGCGGCACGGGCGGGACGGGCTATCCCAACCTGCGCGACGACGTCTGGCTTTGGGGCGGTACGCTGCAGGATATCCAGCATACCCTGCAAGTTGGCGTTCGCGCCGATCACGCCCAGACGCGCATGTCACAGATGCCCGCCTTCGGTCGCGATGAACTGCTGACACCCGCGGTGATCAGCGACATGACCGAATATGTGGTCAAGCTGTCTGGCCGTCCCGCCGACACCGCTGCGGTCGCTCGCGCCGCGCCCGTTTACGTCACTCAGTGCGTTGCCTGCCACGGCGCGGACGGTCGCGGGATTCAGGCGCTCGGCGCCCCCAACCTGACGGACGCCGATTGGCTCTATGGGTCCGATCGCGCGGCCATCAGCGGGCAGATCTACGCCGGCAAGGGGGGCGTCATGCCCGCCTGGGGCGGTCGTCTGAGCCCGGAAACCATCAAGGCCCTGACAGTCTATGTTCACGCCAACGCGGGTGGTCAGTAGGGCCCATGCCCACCCTCATCGACAACACCCGTCCCAAGTCTGAAACCCGGGCGACGGTCTCGGCCGCCGCTCGGGCCAAGGGCAAGGGAGACGCCAAGGGCGGCCTCTACAAGCCGCGCGAGCCGATCTATCCCAAGCTGGTCCATGGCCGCTGGCGTACGATCAAGTGGGCGCTGCTGATCATCACCCTGGCGATCTACTACATCACGCCCTGGATCCGCTGGGCGCGGCCGGGGGACCTGCCGCAACAGGCGGTGCTGGTGGATTTCGCCGGCCGCCGCTTCTACTTCTTCGACATCCAGCTGTGGCCGCAGGAAGTCTATATCTTCACCGGCCTGCTGGTGATCTCGGCCCTGGCGCTGTTCCTGGTCACGGCCCTGTTTGGCCGGCTGTGGTGCGGCTATGCCTGTCCGCAGACGGTCTGGACCGACCTCTATATCGTGGTCGAGCGCCTGTTCGAGGGCGACCGCAACGCCCGCATGCGCCTGGACGCCCAGCCCCTGTCGTTCGACAAGGTCTGGCGCAAGACCGGCAAGCATCTGACCTGGCTGGGCATCGCTTTTGGCACCGGCGGGGCCTGGATCTTCTATTTCCATGACGCGCCGACCCTGATCCGCACCTTCTGGATCGGGCAGGGGGCGATGACCGCCTATGTCTCCTGCGCCCTGCTGACGGCGACCACCTATGTCTTCGCCGGCTGGATGCGCGAGCAGGTCTGCACCTACATGTGCCCCTGGCCCCGGATCCAGGGCGCCATGCTGGACGAGCACTCGCTACAGGTGGCCTATCTGAGCGACCGCGGCGAACCGCGGGGAGCGCACAAGAAGGGCCAGTCCTGGGAAGGTCGTGGCGACTGCATCGACTGTCACCAGTGCGTCGTCGTCTGCCCCATGGGCATCGACATCCGCGACGGCAGCCAGCTGGAGTGCATCAACTGCGGCCTCTGCGTCGACGCCTGCGATGACATTCTCGGACGGCTGGGTCGTCCCACCGGCCTGATCGCCTATGATACCGACTCGGCCGTCGCCGCCCGCGCCTGCGGCCAGAAGGCGACCTACAAGCTGATCCGCCCCCGGACGATCTACTACGCCCTGGCCCTGACCCTGGTTTCGGGCCTGACGCTGTGGGCGTTGATTGATCGGCCCAAGGCCGACGTCCATGTCATCCGCGACCGCAACCCGATCTATGTGCGCATGCACGATGGCGCGGTGCGCGACGGCTATACCCTGAAGATCGCCAATCGCACCTTCGAGGACCGCCGTTTCGAGATCGCCTTCGCCGGTCTGGAGGGCGCGCGCCTCAGCCAGCCCGGACGCCCGCTGGGCTCCAGCGTGGGTGTCGATGTCCCTGCCGACGAGGTCGTGGCCGTGCGGGTGTTCGTCACCGGGCCGCCCGACGCCGAGCGTCCGTCCAGCCTTCCGGGCCGCTTTGTCGTCCGCTCGGGCGACATCCAGACCGAGGCCAAGACCGTCTTCCTTTCCGGAGCCGCGAACCCGCAATGACCCAGGCCGCACCCTCTGCCGTCACCCCCGCCAAGGGCGCGATCACCGGCTGGCACGTGCTGGCGGGGATGGTGCTGTTCTTTGCCGTCATCATCGCCGTGGACACCCTGTTCATCATCAAGGCCTATCGCAGCTTCTCGGGCGTGGTGGCGTCCAACCCCTATGAGGCCGGGCTGGCCTTCAACCGCACCCTGGCCCAACGCCAGCGCGAAGAGGCCCTGGGCTGGACCGCCGTGATCGAGCGCCCCGAGCCGGGCGTCGTGGCCTTGCGGATGACCGACAAGGCCGGTCAGCCGCTCTCGACCCTGTCGCTGACCGGGACCCTGGATCGCCCCGCCACGGAAGTGGGACGCCAGATCCTGAACTTCAAACCGACGGGTGATGGCTGGTATCGCGCTGCTGCGCGGCTGGACGGCGCCTGGGATCTGCGCGCCACCGCCCGCAACGCCCAGGACCAGTTCGAGATCGAAAGCCGGCTGGTGAGCCCATGACCCCGGCCCTGGCCCTTCCGCGCGATCTGGAGGCCTTCGTCCGCCGCGACGCTGCGGGGAAGGGACGGCTGGAGCTGCTGGTCGATGGCGCCCGCTGCGCCGCCTGCATCGGCAAGATCGAAAAGGCCGTCGGCGCCTTGCCCGGCGTGGAAGGCGCGCGCCTGAACCTGACGACCGGCAAGCTGGCTGTGGATCTCAGGGCCGTGTCGGCCAATCCTGACCGCGTGGTCGAGGTGGTCGAGGGACTGGGCTATCGCGCCTGTCTATACGATCCGACCGAGGCCGCCGCCGCCCAGGACCGCGAAGGCCGCGAGCTGGCCGTGGCTCTGGGCGTCGCCGGCTTCGGCGCGGGCAATGTGATGATGTTCACCGTCCCGGCCTGGGCGGGGCTGTTCGGGCAGGAGCTGAACGCCTCGACCCTGACGGTGATGTACTGGATGGCCGCCATCGTCGCCACGCCGTGCGCGCTGTTCGCCGGACGGCCGTTCTTCCGCTCGGCCTGGGCGTCGCTGCGGCGCGGCAAGGCCAATATGGACGTGCCGATCTCGATCGGCGTGATCCTGACGCTGATCGTCAGCTTCTCCGAGACGATCCTGGGCGGGCCGCACGCCTATTTCGACGCGGCGGTGACCCTGCTGTTCCTGCTGCTGATCGGGCGTTATCTGGATCACCGTCTGCGCAACACCGCGCGGTCGGCGGCGCGTGATCTTCTGGCGCTGCAGACGCCGTTCGCCGTGCGTCTGGCCGGTCCGCTGGAGCAGGGTGTGCCGATCGCCGATGTGCGGGTCGGCGACCGTCTGGTGGTCGCGCCCGGCGAGCGTATTCCCGTCGATGGCCGCGTCGAAAGCGGCGGTTCCGAGCTCGACAATGCGCTGATCACCGGCGAGACCGCCCTGGTCTCCGTCGCCGCCGGGGCCCGGGTTCACGCCGGCGCGCTGAACCTCAGCGGCCGCCTGATCATGGTGGCGACAGCCCGCAGCGAGGACTCCACCCTGGCGGCGATCGGCCGCCTGATGGAGGCCGGCGCCCAAAGCCGCTCCCGCTATGTGCGTCTGGCCGACAAGGCCGCCGCCCTCTATGTGCCCGTGGTCCACACCCTGGCCGCCCTGACTTTCGTCGGCGGCTGGGCGCTGGGCCTGGGTCCGCGCGAGGCGCTGCTGCGGGCCGCCGCCGTGCTGATCGTGACCTGTCCCTGCGCCCTGGGCCTGGCGGTGCCCGCCGTCCAGATCGCCGCCAGCAGCCGGCTCTTCCGTCGGGGCGTGCTGGTCAAGTCGGGAGCCGCGCTGGAGCGGCTGGCCGAGGTCGACCACGTGGTGTTCGACAAGACCGGCGTGCTGACAGAGGGTCAGCCCCGGCTGCTCAATGCACCGGCCCATCTGGTCGCTATGGCCGCTCCTCTGGCGCGCGGCTCCCGTCATCCGCTGGCGCGGGCCATGGCTGCGGCCGCCGGCCCCGGCGGTGTCGCCGACGACTGCGTCGAGACCCCCGGTCAGGGCGTCGAAGGGGTGATCGACGGTCGCCGTGCGCGTCTGGGCCGCGCCGCCTTTGTCGGACTGCAAAGCCAGGGCGCGCTTGAGACCGAGCTGTGGTTCGGCTTTGAGGGTGACGTGAAGATCCGTTTCGCGTTCGAGGATCAGCCTCGCGCCGATGCGGCGGCGACGATCGCCGGTCTGAAGGCCATGGGCCTGACGGTTGAAATCCTGTCCGGCGATCTGGCCGGACCAGTGGAGCGGGTCGCCCGGGCCGTGGGCCTGGACGCCTCGGAATGGCGCGCGGGCCTGACGCCCTTCGAGAAATCGGCGGCCATTGACGCGCTAAAGGCCTCTGGCCGGCGTGTCCTGATGGTCGGCGATGGCCTCAATGACGCTGCCGCCCTGGCGCGGGCTCACGCCTCGATGGCGCCGTCGGCGGCGGTCGACGCGGCCCAGAGCGCGGCCGATCTGGTGTTCACGGGTCAGGCCCTGTCGGTGGTGATCGACTCCATCGCGACGGCGCGCACGGCGCGTCGGCGGGCGCTGGAGAACTTCGGCTTCTCGGCGCTGTACAATCTGGTCGCGGCCCCGGCGGCCATCGTCGGCCTGCTCAATCCGTTCATCGCCGCGCTGGCCATGTCGGGCTCGTCGATCATCGTCCTGCTCAACGCCCTGCGGCCCAGTACGGTCAGGATGCCCAAATGACCATCCTGATGTTCCTGGCCCCCGCATCGGTCGCCCTGGGCGCCCTGGGCCTGGCGGCCTTTCTGTGGACGATGCGATCGGGGCAGTACGACGACCCCAAGGGCGACGCCGAACGGATCCTGTACGACCATCTGGAAGACCTGCCGCCACCGCGCGGGGATTGATCCAGATCACGGCCGGTCGGCCACCGGCGTGGAAAAGTCACGGGCGACGCAAGGAGCCCTGATCATGACCGCCACGCTGACCAAAGACGCCGCCGCCGACCCCTTCGTCGCGCGCCGCCCGTCGGCGTTCGACGTTCGCGACAGCCGGGCCCCGCGCTACACCAGCTATCCGACCGCCCTGCAGTTCTCCGACGCCGTCGATAGCGACGTCTATGGCCAGTGGCTGGGCGCCCTGAACCCCGCCGAGCGGGTGTCGCTGTACGTCCACGTGCCGTTCTGCGCGCGACTGTGCTGGTACTGCGGATGCCATACCCGCGTGGTCAAGAAGGCCAGCCTGATCAGCGACTATGTCGAGAACCTGATCGCGGAGATGGCGCTGGTGGAAGCACGACTGCCGGGGCGGCTGACCGCAGGCGCGCTGCATCTGGGCGGCGGCACACCCAACATGCTGTCGCGCGACGATCTGGTCCGGCTGTTTGGCGCCCTCAGGCACGTGTTCCGCTTCGCGCCGGGGATCGAGATCTCGGCCGAACTCGACCCGGCCACCCTGACGGAAAGCTGGGTTCGGGCGGCGACCTTTCATGGCCTGACACGCGCCAGCCTGGGCGTTCAGGATCTGGCCCCCCACGTCCAGGACGCCGTCAACCGCATCGAGCCCTTCGAGACCGTGGCGCGGGCGGTTGGTTGGCTGCGCGCCGCCGGCGTCGGCTCGATCAACCTGGACCTGATGTACGGCCTGCCGCGCCAGACCACGGCGGATGTGCGCTCGACCCTGGACGCCGTTCTGACCCTGCGGCCCGAGCGCATCGCCCTGTTCGGCTATGCGCACGTTCCGTGGGCCAAGCCCCATCAGCGCCTGCTGCCCGAGCATGAGCTTCCCGGTTCCGAGGCCCGGCTTGAGCAAAGCCAGTCGGCGGCCGAGCGGCTGGTCGGCGAAGGCTATGTCGCCATTGGCATCGACCACTTCGCCCTTCCGGACGATACCCTGGCCATCAGCAAGGCTGACGGCGTGCTGCGCCGCAATTTCCAGGGCTATACGACCGATTCCTGTCCCACCCTGCTGGGCTTTGGGGCCTCGTCGATCGGCCGTCTCCCGCAGGGCTTTGTCCAGAACCTGCCGCCCGAGGTCGCGTGGCGCACCGCGATTACGGAGGGCCGTCTGCCGGTGGCCCGCGGCCTGGTGCTGACCGAAGATGACCGGCTGCGCGGCGACGTCATCGAGCGCCTGATGTGCGACTTCAGCGTCGATCTTGGCCAGGTCGCCCAGCGGCACGGGGTGGAGGCGTCAGTGTTTGCTGATGATCTGGTCGCCATGCAGGGGCTCGTCCAGGACGGCCTGGCCGTGGTCCGCGACGGTGTCGTCGAGGTGACCCCGCACGGCCGCGCCTATGTGCGCCTCGTGGCTCAGATGTTCGATCGCCGGTCGGCCAAGGGCGCGGGATTCTCCAAGGTCATCTAGGCGACCGGCCCGGGTCTGCCCCCACGCAGCCGGCCGGCCGCCCCGGACTGGGTGGCCGAGCCATCTGTCGCGGCGGCGCTTGACGCCGATCAATTTGCGCGGGCCCGGACAGGGCAAGCTTGCGGCAGGGAGACTGTCGATGCCAACCCCATCTACTTCGCCGCTCGAGCGGCGCCATCTCGATCTGGGCGCGGACTATCTGCTGCGCTCGGTCGCGATCCTGGGCCGGTTGTTCGGTGGCGACGTTTCACGGGGGCTGATCTATCTGACCGCGCTTCAGGCCTCGTCCCAGCATCTGCGCAACGGCCAGGACCCGTGCCAGACCCAGCTGACCGACGACGACCAGCGCCGGCCTGTCAGCCTGTCGTCCATCGCGCGGTCCCTGAGCATGTCGGTTGAGACTACGCGGCGCCAGGTCCTGCGCCTCGAGCATGAGGGTCTGGTTGACCGCACGGCCAACGGCGGCGTGATGGTCCGTTTCTCGAGCCTGGGCTGCGAGGCCCTGCGCGAGGCGCTGGCCGTGAACAGCATCAATGTTCAGCGCCTGGCCGGGGGCTTGCAGCGCCCGGCCGTCGAGGGGGTCATGCCGGGGAAACGCGCATGACGGTCCAGGCCGAAAGTCTCGTCGTCGGGCGGCGGAGGGCAGGCCCCGCAGTCCCGGCCCCGGCCCCGGCGCGGGCCGACGCCTTCGCCGGGCTGCTCCTCTTCGCCGATCTGGCTCCGGCTGACCGCGCGGCCCTGCTCGCGGCCGCCGCCATGCGCGCGTTCGACAAGGGCGAGGCGATCATCGACGGGGGCGCGGGCGACGCGCTGATCGTGCTGTGCAGGGGGGCGGCGGCCCTCAGTATCGATGAAGATGGTCGTCGCGCGGTGCTGGCGGTGGTCTCCGCGCCCCAGACGCTGAACCTGGCCTGCGTGATGGCGCAGTCCAGCCCCCTGGTGTCGTGGCGGGCGGCCGAGCGTTGCATGGTGATGTTCCTGCCCCGGGCGCTGTTCCTGAAGATGGTCGCGCGAGACGCGCGCCTGGCGGCCAATGCAGCTTTGGCGCTGGCCGGGGCCTATCAGGACATGGTCGCGACCGCCGCCGCCCAGCGCCTGAGGTGCGCCCAGCAACGCCTTGCGGACTATCTCCTGTCGCTGCCGTCCGTAGGGGATGACGAGACCGAGGTGCGGCTGCCTCATTCCAAGCATCTGCTGGCGTCGCTGCTGGGGATGACACCGGAAAACCTGTCGCGAACCCTGGTCGCGCTCGCGGCTCACGGCGTCACGGTGCAGGGCGCAGCTGTGCGGATCGCTGATCGCCAGAGGCTGCGCGACGCTGTGGGCTGGCTGGGCGCGGGCGGGGCGTCGGAGTCCTGAGGACGGACACGGCGCGCGTATGGTCTTTTCCGCCGGAGCGGCGTACCCGGGGCCCTTGCAGGGCGCCAGCGGGCCGCCAGCGGAGGTCGGTTTGAAAAGTTTGCCGTTCGAGGCGCGGTTCGCAACCGCGCGGACGCCAGCGTTTCCCCCGAGGGGAAATTCCAAGTCATCGAAATTTAAGCGGAAAATGGTGGGCGCAGTAGGATTCGAACCTACGACCCGCTGATTAAGAGTCAGCTGCTCTACCAACTGAGCTATGCGCCCGCCCGGTCCGAAGCACTTGACTGCCCCGGCGGCGAGGCGCGGAACATACGCAAAGATTCCTGGAACGCAAGGGACTATTTTTTGGCCAGACGAGACATCAGCGGCGCGGTCGATTTCGCCTATCTGGAAGGGTTCGCCGCAGGCGATTCCGGAGTGGTCGACGAGGTGCTGGCCCTGTTCCGAGAACAGGCCGCCATGTGGACCCCCATGCTTGATCCGACCCATGCCGGCTGGCGCGATGCGGTCCACACCGTCAAGGGCGCAGCGCGGGGCGTGGGGGCGTTTTCGCTGGGCGATGTCTGTGAACGCTGCGAGGCGGGGCAGGATAGCCTGGAGGGCGTCAAGACGGCCCTGGACGCGGCGCTCATGGACGTCGCCGCCTATGCCCATGAGCAGATGCTGAAGTCGCTGAAGGGCTGATCGGCGGGGGCGGTCAAATAAAGGATGTGTAATTGGAGGCCCGCGCGTCGCCCGGCTAAGCTGGAGCGTCACGCAACGGAGCCCCTCCCATGCCCCCCAGCCCCTGGCATCACCAGCGCAACGACAATGTCGCCGACGATATCGACTTCGACATCAAGGGGCAGGAGCTCCAGTTCGTCGAGATCGAGCTGGATCCGGGCGAGAGCGCCGTCGCCGAAGCCGGCGCCTTTGTCTGGAAAGACGCTAGCATCGAGATGACCACCGTGTTCGGCGACGGTGCGGGCGACCAGGGCGGCGGCTTCATGGGCAAGCTGCTGGGCGCCGGCAAGCGGCTGATCACCGGCGAGAGCCTGTTCACGACCGTCTTCACCCATACGGGCCAGGGCAAGGCGCGCGTCGCTTTCGCATCGCCGACGCCAGGGTCAATCCTGCCGCTGAACCTGGGGCAACTGGGCGGAACCCTGATCTGCCAGAAGGACAGCTTCCTGGCCGCCGCGCGCGGCGTGTCGATCGGCATCCACTTCCAGAAGCGGATGATGACCGGCCTGTTCGGCGGTGAAGGCTTCATCATGCAGAAGCTGGAAGGCGACGGCTGGGTCTTCGTCCAGATGGGCGGCACGCTGGTCGAGCGCGAACTGGCCCCCGGCGAGGAACTGCATGTCGATACGGGCTGCCTGGCCGCCTACACCCCCGGTGTCGACTTCGACCTGGTGATGGCCGGCGGGGTCAAGAGCGTGCTGTTCGGCGGCGAGGGTCTGTTCTTCGCGCGCCTGCGCGGCCCGGGAAAGGTCTGGATCCAGTCGCTGCCGTTCTCACGCCTGGCCGGCCGGATGATGCAGGCGGCGAGCGGGCAGGGCGGCAACCAGGGCGAGGGCTCGCTGCTGGGCGGCCTGGGCGACCTGATCGGCGGCAATCGATAGGATCAGCGGGGCTGAGGTTCGCGCCTCAGCCCTTGGTCTTGTCCCAGCTGTCGTACTCATAAGCGATGCAGCGGTCGATCAGGGTGCGCCACACCGGCTCGGCGATCGATTCCGACAGGCCGGTCTCGCGGGCGGCGGCCTTGACCTTGGTCACCACGTCCTCGATCCGCGCGCGGTCGAAGACCTTGGAGCGGTCGGCCTTGATGCGGGCGGCGGCGGCCATGTAGCCCTGACGCTCGGTCAGCAGCGCCACCAGGGCGCGATCCAGGGCGTCGACGCCCTGACGCACGTCAAGCATGGTCTGGCAGTCGTCGGGAACCTGTCGTTCGCCGACCTCGATGTTCGTCTTGACCATGTAGCCCTAGATACCCGCGCCGTTGTCCATCGTGAGAAGGGCCGCCTCGTGCGCGGCGGCCTCGTCCTTGAGCCAGGTGACGAAGGCCTTCACCTGAGGCAGTCGTCCCTTGGCCTTGGGATGGACGACGTAATAGGCAAAGTCGACGGCCGTGGCCATCTCGAAGGGGATCACCAGGCGTCCGGCGTCGAGATCGGCCTGGGCCAGGGTGCGCTTGGCCAGGGCCACGCCGCGGCCGTTGGCGGCGGCTTCGATGACCATGCTGGACTGGTTGAAGCGCGGGCCGCGCGAGCCGTCGATGCTGCGCAGGCCGCGCGCCGCCAGCCACATGGCCCAGTCGGGGCAGCTGTCGTCGGCGTCGGGCGAGCCGTCGTGCAGCAGGATGTGGTGTGAGAGATCCTCGGGCGCGGACAGCGGATTTTCGGCCAGCAGGGCGGGGCTGACGACCGGCACCACGGTCTCGCTGAGCAGGCGGATGACTTCAAGGCCGGGATAGCGGCCCGAGCCGTAGCGAATCGCCAGGTCGACCTCGCCGGCCGCGAAATCGACCACTTCCATGCCGGCCGACAGCCAGACATCGACCTGGGGCTGGGCCTGCTCGAACTTGCCCAGGCGCGGCACCAGCCACTTGGCGGCGAAGGACGGGGCGGCGGTCAGGGTCAGGCGGCGGCCGTCGACGGCGGCGGTCAGAAGCGAGGCGGCCTCGGCCAGGCGGTCGAAAGCTTCGCGCAGGGCGGGCAGGGCGGTCTGGGCCGCGTCGGTCAGCAGCAGGCCCTTGGGCGTGCGCTTGAACAGGGCCGCGCCGACATAGTCTTCCAGGTTCTGGATCTGCTGGCTGACGGCCCCGGGGGTCACTGACAGCTCGTCAGCGGCGCGGCTGAAGTTCAGATGGCGCGCAGCGGCCTCGAACGCGCGGAGGGCGTTCAGCGGCGGCAAGCGACGGCGCTCGTTCTGTCTTTCCATGAGTTTTACTGAACGCCTCGGCAGAAGTCCTTGTTTGCGAATTGGACCGCCCGCGACCAGTTTGCAAGGGCTCGCTGGTGGAATGGCCCTTTTCACCGGCTGGCGCGCCGGGGCGGTCCGCAAGGTCCGCCCCGTCTTTCCTTGAAGCACAGAGAGGGGCCGTCCCTAGGGACGGCCCCGTCTTGCATTCTATCGGTTTATCCCGACTGCGTTGATAGAGGTTCTGATACCCATGTCCCGGCTTCCGGTCCGTAATCGCAAGTCCGGCCTCGTCGTTCTCGGCGGGGGCGAAGCCTCGCGCGCGCCCGGCGTGGTGCATCTGGTCGGGGCGGGGCCCGGTGATCCGGACCTGCTGACGATCAAGGCGCTGAAGGCGCTGCAGGCCGCCGACGTCATCGTGCATGACGGGCTGGTCTCCGACGAGATCCTCGATCTGGCCCCGGCCAGCACCCAGCGGATCAACGTCGCCAAGCGCAAGTCGCGCCATACCCTGCCGCAGGACGACATCAACCAGTTGCTGGTCGCCCTGGCGCTGGACGGCCTGACCGTGGTGCGCCTGAAGGGTGGCGATCCCTTCCTGTTCGGGCGCGGCGGCGAGGAGCTGACCGCCTGCCGGGAGGCGGGCGTCGTCTGTCATGTGGTCCCGGGGATCACTGCCGCCCTGGCCGCCAGCGCGGGGGCCGGCGCGCCCCTGACCCATCGCGGCTCGGCCCAGGCCGTCACCTTCGTCACCGGCCACGCCGCTCACGGTGAACCTGACCTGGACTGGGCCTCGCTGGCTCGTCCCAACCAGACCGTCGTTGTCTATATGGGCGTCTCGACCGCCGGCCTGATCGCCGGTCGGCTGATCGATGCCGGTCGCGCCGCCTCGACCCCCGCCCTGATCGTCGAGAACGCCAGCCGCGCTGACGAGCGCCGCATCCTGACCACCCTGGCCGGTCTGGCCATCGCTGCCGAGGGCCTGAAAGGGCCCGCGCTGCTGATGGTCGGCGAGGCCATGGCGATGGCCGAGGTCGCCCCTGCGACCGTCGATCTGGTCCTTCCCGTTTCCCTGTTCGAGCGGAGCTCACGCTCATGAAAGCCATCACCGCCAACCGCCTGCTCGACGGCGAGGTCGTGTTCTGGAAGTCCGGCCAGTGGGTCGACGCCTTCGGCGACGCCCAGCTGTTCGACAATGATGACGATGCCGTCGAGGCCGCCGTCGCCACGGGCAAGGGCCAGCCCACCGTGGTGGTCGATGTCTATCCGATCGACCTGACGCCGTCCGAGGGCCACTGGGCCCCGGTCAGCTATCGCGAACGCATCCGGGCGCTTGGCCCCACCAATGAACTGACACACGGCAAGCAGGCGGACGGCGGCGAGTCCATCGACGCCCTGCGCCACGCGGCGGGCGCGGCGCGCTCGACCGGCCGTGTCGACCTGATCCGCAGGAAGTAAGCGATGTACCAGTACGACATCATCGACCGCGAATTCCTGGTCGACCGTTCCAATGAGTTCCGGGGTCAGGTGCAGCGCCGTCTGGCCGGCGAAATGACCGAGGACCAGTTCAAGCCGCTGCGGCTGATGAACGGCCTCTATCTGCAACTGCACGCCTATATGCTGCGGGTGGCCATTCCGTATGGCTCGCTGAACGCTGCGCAGACCCGTCGCCTGGCCTGGATCGCCCGGACCTACGACAAAGGCTACGGCCACATGACCACGCGTCAGAACATCCAGTTCAACTGGGTGAAGCTGAAGGACGCGCCCGACATCCTCGACGCCCTGGCACAGGTGGATCTGCATGCCATCCAGACCAGCGGCAACTGCATCCGCAACACCACTTCCGACCCCTATGCCGGCGCTACGGCCGAGGAGATCGACGACCCGCGCGTTTGGGCCGAGGTGATCCGCCAGTGGTCGACCCTGCACCCCGAGTTCAGCTATCTGCCGCGCAAGTTCAAGATCGCCATCACCGGCGCGCTCAAGGACCGCACGGCCGCCAAGGTGCACGATATCGGCCTGATGCTGCGCCGGGCGCGCGACGGTTCGCTCGGCTTCGAGGTGATCGTCGGCGGCGGCCAGGGGCGCACGCCCTATGTCGGCCCGACCATCAAGGAGCACCTGCCGGTCGGCCGCCTGCTCAGCTATCTGGAAGCGGTGCTGCGGGTCTATAACCGCCACGGCCGCCGCGACAATATCTACAAGGCGCGCATCAAGATCCTGGTCGCCGCCCTGGGCGCCGAAGAGTTCGGCCGTCAGGTGGAAGAAGAGTGGGCCAAGATCGACGCCACGCGCGCCGATCTGCCCGACCTCGAGCTGGCCCGCATCCGCGGCGCCTTTGCCCAGACGCCGTTCGAGACCCTGCCGGCCGTGTCGGACGCCTTCGAGGCCGCTCGCGCCGCCAGCCCGGCCCTGCAACGCTTCGCGCGCAACAACATCAAGCCGCACAAGAAGCCCGGCTACGCCATCGTCGAGATCTCGCTGAAGGCGCAAGGCCAGACGCCGGGCGACGCTACGGCCGATCAGCTGGACCTGATCGCCGATCTTGCCGAGCAGTACAGCCTCAACGATGTGCGGGTGACTCACGCCCAGAACATGGTGCTGCCCCACGTGAAGCTGGACGATGTTCCGGCCGTCCACGCGGCCCTGGCTTCGGCGGGCCTGGCGACGGCCAATATCGACCTGGCCAGCGATATCATCGCCTGCCCGGGCCTGGACTACTGCGCCCTGGCCAATGCCCGCGCCATCGGGGTGGCCCAGGACATCGCCGCCAAGTTCGCCAACGAGGACCACGCCGAAAAGGTCGGCGAGCTGAAGATCAAGATCAGCGGCTGCATCAATGCCTGCGGCCACCACCATGTGGCCCACATCGGCATCCTGGGCGTCGACAAGAAGGGCGAGGAATTTTACCAGCTGTCGCTGGGCGGGTCGGGGGCGGAAGACGCCTCGATCGGCAAGATCCTCGGCCCGGCGCTCCCCGCCGATCGCGTCGCGGGCGCCATCGACACCCTGGTCGAGGCCTATCTGGGCATCCGCACGGGCGAGGAACGCTTCCTCGACACCTATCGCCGCGTCGGCCTCGAGCCCTTCAAGGAGGCTGTCTATGCCCAGGCTGATTAAGCTGACGGGCGGCGTCGCCGCCTTTGCCGACGACAGCTTCGTCAATGTCACCGACGAGGACGCGATCCCGGAAACCGGCGACGTGATCCTGTCCCTGACCCGCTTCCAGGCCGAGGGCGACGCGCTGCTGTCGTCCAACAGCCGCAAGGTCGGGGTGCGCATCGAGTCCAACGAGGAGGTCGAGGCCTTGGCCTATGACCTGCCGCGTCTGGCGGTGGTGGCCGTGGCCTTCCCGAAGTTCCGCGACGGCCGCGCCTATACCTCGGCCCGCCTGCTGCGCGAGCGCCTGAACTATGCGGGCGAGGTGAGGGCGGTCGGCGACGTTCTGCAGGAACAGGCCGGCTTCATGGTCCGCTGCGGCATGGACGCCTTCGAGCCGGCCGACGGCGCGAGCCCCGAGGCCTGGACCAAGGCCGCCAGCCGGTTCCGCCACGTCTATCAGCGCGCCGCCGATGATCGTGCGGTCGCCTTCGAAGAGCGAGGGGCGTGATGGCGTATGACCAGACGGACGCCACGTCCCTGTCTGGTCCGGGCAGCTTGGCGGCCCGGCTGGACGCCGAACTGCGCGACGCCCATCCGTTGACCATCCTGCGCAAGGCTTACGAGACCTTCGGCGACAGGCTGGCCCTGGTGTCGTCCTTCGGGGCGGAATCGGCGGTGCTGCTGCACCTGGTCTCGCAGGTCGCGCCCAGTATCCCGGTGCTGTTCCTCGATACCGGCATGCTGTTTGGCCAGACGCTCGACTACCGCAAGCAGTTGGCTGCCCAGCTGGCCCTGACCGACGTGCGCGACCTGCGCCCGGCCTTCGCTGACCTCGCGGTCAACGATCCCAAGTCCGACCTGTGGCGCACCGATATCGACGGCTGCTGCCATATCCGCAAGGTGCTGCCGCTGGACCGCGCCCTCTCCGGCTTCGAGGGCTGGATCACCGGCCGCAAGCGCTTCCACGGCGCTGACCGTCTGCGGCTGGCGGTGGTCGAGGAGTCCGAGGGCAAGATCAAGTTCAACCCGCTGGCCAACTGGTCCAAGGCCGAACTCGACGCCTATATTGCTGAATACCAACTGCCGGCTCACCCGCTGGTGGCCCAGGGTTTCCCGTCGGTGGGTTGCTGGCCCTGCACCAAGCCGGCCGAAGACGGCCAGGACGTCCGCGCCGGCCGCTGGGCCGGTCAGGACAAGACCGAATGCGGCATTCACGTCGCCCGCGCGCCCGGCGCTGCGCCGAACGTCGGCGGGGACATTTAGGCCTCGGAGGCTGCGGCCTCCAAAGCCGCAAGGTCGCCAGCAGCGATCAGCGGCGCCAGGCGGGTGATCTTCTCGACCGGCCAATCCCACCACGCCAGGGCCAACAGGCGTTCTATCTCCTCGGCTGAGCGCCGCATGCGGATCACCCTGGCGGGATTGCCGCCGACGATCGCGTAGGGCGGCACGTCGGCGGTCACGACCGAACGGGCGGCGATGACCGCGCCGGACCCAATCTTGACCCCCGGCGTCAGCACCGCGCCCTGGCCGATCCAGACATCGTGGCCGACAACAAGGTCGCCCTTGTTTGGCCAGTGATCCGGCAGGGCGGCCTCCCAGCCCTCACCGAAGATGCCGAATGGAAAGCTCGAAAGAGTCTCGGTGTGGTGATTGCCCCCGTTCAACATGAAGGTCGCGCCCGAGGCGATCGCGCAGAACTTGCCGATCACCAGCCGGTCTCCGATGAACGGGAAGGCGTAGAGGACGTTTTTCTCGAACCCCAGCGGGTCCTCGTCGTCATGATAGTAGGTGAATTCGCCGACTTCGATCTGCGGATGGCTGACGACGGGCTTGAGAAAGACCATCGTTGGGGCGGCGGGGATCGGGAAGCGGGCGGACGGATCTGGACCGGCAGACATGCGTGGCGACTCTGGCAGGAGCTAAGGGCTAGGGGTCTGACGGATTTTGGGTGTGTTTGCCGTTGAAGGCTATCGCCGAGGCGGTCTGTCTGGCCAAGGCAAGACCGAGTGCGGCATTCATGCCGCGCAGGCCCCATGGCGGGAGGTCGATCGGCAGGTCGGAAGCGGTCTTTGCGTCCATGGCTCTTGACGCGGGGCGTGTGCCATATCCATTCCATCGCTGCGGCGTTCTCGCGCCGCGATCGATCTTCCCGAGCGAGAGCCCCGCGCCACATGACCTCAGCCGCCACCTCTTCGTTCGCGCATATCACGCATCCCGCACCGACCTCGGCCGAGCGCCGCGCCGCCCTGCTGGCCGATCCGGGTTTCGGCCGGGTGTTCACCGACCACATGGTGACCATCCGCTACAATCAGGCCGAAGGCTGGCATGACGCCCGGGTCGAGCCGCGCGCTCCGATCCCGATGGATCCGGCCTCTTCGGTGCTGCACTACGCCCAGGAAATCTTCGAGGGCATGAAGGCCTATCGCACCGCCGACGGCGGCGCGGCCCTGTTCCGGCCCGAGGAGAACGCCCGCCGCTTTCAGGACTCGGCGCGCCGCATGGCCATGGCCGAGCTGCCGGAAGACCTGTTTGTCGAGGCCGTCGAGCAACTGATCGCCATCGACCGCGACTGGATCCCCGAAGGCGAGGGCAGCCTGTATCTGCGGCCCTTCATGTTCGCCACCGAGGTGTTCCTCGGGGTCAAGCCGGCGTCCGAATACCTGTTCGTGGTCCTGGCCTCGCCGGTCGGCGCCTATTTCAAGAACAAGGCCTCGGCGATCTCGGTCTGGATCTCGGAGACCTATACCCGCGCGGCCCTGGGCGGCACCGGCGCGGCCAAGTGCGGCGGCAACTATGCGGCCAGCCTGCTGGCCCAGTCCGAAGCCATTGCCCACGGCTGCGATCAAGTGGTGTTCCTCGACGCGGTCGAGCGCCGCTGGGTCGAGGAGCTGGGCGGCATGAACGTCTTCTTCCGCATGGACGACGGCAGCCTGCAGACGCCTCCGCTGGGCGGCACCATCCTGCCCGGCATCACCCGCAACTCGATCATCACCCTGGCCCGCGACCAGGGGATCACAGTGCGCGAAGAGCCCTATTCCCTGGACCAGTGGCGCGCCGACGCCGCCAGCGGCCGACTGCGCGAAGTCTTCGCCTGCGGCACCGCCGCGGTGCTGACCGGCATCGGCACGGTGCGGACCTCTTCGGGCGACTTCACGATCGGCAACGGCGCCGAGGGCGAGACGACCGAGCAACTGCGCAACGCCCTGATCGGCATCCAGCGCGGCCGCACGGCCGACCCCTATGGCTGGGTCCACCCGGTCTAGACGTCTATCGGGTTCGCTCCAGCAGCATGATCGGCGCGTCCTTGTAGGACGTGTGGGTCACCACCTTGAAGCCGGTCTTGCGGGCCAGGGCCAGGGACGCGGCATTGCCCGGGTCGATGATGCAGGGCACGCGCGGCGGGGCCAGCGCCTGGTCGATCCAGGCCAGGCCCGCCGTGACCGCTTCCGTGCCAAAACCCTGCCCGTGCGACCAGGCCGCCAGCACCCAGCCCATCTCCGGCTGTCCGAAGAAGGTGGGCTGAACATCGCGGTGGAAGTCGGCGAAACCGACCTCGCCGACATAGCGGCCCGTCGCCGTCTCGCGCACCGCCCAGTAGCCAAAGCCCAGCAGCGGCCACAGACCGCGCGAGCGCAGCAGCCGCGCCCAGCTCTCCTCGGGTGTCGAGGGACGGCCGCCGACGAACTGGGTGACGATGGGGTCCGACCACATGGCGACGCTGTCGTCGAAGTCGCTGAGTTCGGAAGCCTTCAGGGTCAGGCGTTGGGTGACGATCACGGGCGGGGACGACGACATGGCGACTCTGTTTGCGGCGCGGTGAGGCGACACGCTACACCGCCAGGACCGTTTTACGAGACCAGTCCATGACCACGCCTCAAGACGCCATCGCCGCCCGCCGCAAGCTGACCAACAAGCTGATCGCGGGAAAGACCGCCGCGCGGCTGGCGCCGTTCTTTGATCCGCAGGTCAGGCTGATCGCCGGCGACGGCTCACTGCTGATGGGCGCCGCCGAGGTGATCGCCGCCTTCGACGTCCAGTTCCGCGATCCGGACTTCATCGCCTATGTCCGCACCGGCGAGCGCGTCGAGCTCGATAGCGCCGGTCTGCGCGCCGCCGAGCATGGGCGCTGGGTCGGGTCCTGGAAGGGCGCGCCGGATCAGTCGGGAACCTATCTGGCGGTCTGGAAGAAGGTCACGGGCCAGTGGGTGATCGAGAGCGAGCTCTATGTGACCCTGGATCGCGGCGACTGATCTTTTCGACATCAGGGCCTTTGTCCGGCCGCGCATTAAGAGAAATTAATTTACGGACATCGGGCTCTGGGCCTACGCATTCGCCCAACAAAACGTTCTTTAGGGGTCTCGCCTTGCAAAACCGTCGTCAGATGCTGTTCTCCACCGTCGCGGCCGGCTTCGCCGCCTCGGCGCCGTCGCTCGTCTTCGCTCAAGGCGCCGCGCCCGCCAATGGCGAAGTGGCCAAGATGAACGCCCTGTTCGACGACGCCATGGCCAAGCTGCTGCGGCAGTCGCCGGAGCTGGCCACGGGCCTGGGTCTGGACAAGGGCGATTTGGCCTGGACCAAGGGCCTGCTCAGCGACCGTTCGTTCGAGGCGATCGCCGCCAGCGCCGAGCAGAACCGCCAGATGCTCGCAGCCCTGCGCGCCATCGACCGCAAGTCGATGTCGGGCATGGACGCGATCAACTACGACACCGTCGAGTTCACCCTGGCGGTGCAGGACGAGGGCAGCAAGTTCACCTATGCCGGCGGCGGTTCGGGCGCCCCCTATGTGCTGAGCCAGCTGACGGGCAGCTATCAGCAGATGCCTGACTTCCTCGACACCCAGCACGCCATCGAGACCAAGGCCGACGCCGACGCCTATCTGTCGCGGATGGAGGGCTTCGCCCGCCTGATGGATCAGGAAACCATCATCGCCAAGCGCGACTACGCCGACGGCGTGATCCCGCCGGACTTCGTGATCGACAAGGCGCTCATCCAGATGAAGTCCTTCGCCGACACGCCGCTGGCCGAGGCCCCGCTGATCAAGTCGATCGTGCGCCGCACCGCTGACAAGAAGATCGAGGGCGACTGGGCCGGCGAGGCCACCAAGGTCTATCTGAACTCGGTCCTGCCCGCCCTGAAGCGCCAGATCGCCCTGCTGGAAAGCGTGCGGCCAAAGGCCACCCATGACGCCGGCGTCTGGCGCCTGAAGGACGGCGGCGACTACTACGCCACCTCGCTGAAGAACTATACGACCGCGACCCTGACCCCGGACGAGATCCACCAGCTGGGTCTGGACATGGTCAAGTCGATCGAGATCCAGGCCGACAAGATCTTCAAGTCCATGGGCATGTCCAAGGGCACGGTCGGCGAGCGCATGGCCGAGCTGGGCAAGGACATCTACGAGAACACCGACGCGGCCAAGGAGCAGCTGATCGCTGACCTCAACGTCAAGGCCAAGTGGATCGAAAAGCAGCTGCCCGCCTATTTCGGCCAGCTGCCCAAGGCCCCGCTGGAGATCCGCCGCGTGCCCAAGGCCATCGAGGCCGGCGCGCCGGGCGGCTACTACAATTCGCCCTCGCTCGACGGCAAGCGCCCGGGCATCTACTGGATCAACCTGCGCGACACCAAGGAACAGGCCAAGTACACCCTCACCACCCTGACGGTGCACGAAGGCGTCCCGGGCCACCATCTGCAGCTGACCCTGTCGAACGAGGCGCAAGGCCTGCCGCTGATCCGCAAGGTGATCGGCTTCTCGGGCTATGCTGAGGGCTGGGCGCTGTACTCCGAACAGCTGGCCGTCGAGATGGGCATCTACAAGACCGACCCGCGCGGTCACATCGGCATGCTGCACGACGCCCTGTTCCGCGCCGTGCGCCTGGTGGTCGACAGCGGCATGCACCACAAGAAGTGGAGCCGCGAGCAGGCCATCAAGTACATGGCCGAGACCATGGGCGACGAGGAAAGCGGCGCGGTCACCGAGATCGAACGCTACTGCGTGTGGCCGGGCCAGGCCTGCAGCTACATGATCGGCAAGATCGTCTGGCTGCGGGCGCGCGAGAAGGCGAAAAAGGCCCTGGGCGCCAAGTTCGACATCCGCCAGTTCCACGATGCGGGCCTGCTGTCAGGCATGACTCCGCTGACCGTGCTGGAATCTGTGGTCGACGACTACATCGCCGCCAAGAAGGCCGGCAAGTAGGACGGGCAGGAGAGCAGGGGACTAGCCCCAGCTCTCCGACGCCCCGGCGCGCCGCGCTATGGGCTTGATCGCTGCCGGCTTCAGCGCCGGCAGCGGCTGGTCCGCCGGTCTGCCAAACAGCCAGCCCTGGGCGAAGTCGACGCCGGCGTTGCGCACGACGTCCTCGACCTCGACCGTCTCGACCATCTCGGCGACCGTGCGGATCTTCAGGTCGCGACACATCTCGACCAGTCGGCGCACCATCACGCCGTCGCGGCCGTTGCCGGCCAGTTCCCGAACATAGCGACCGTCGATCTTGACGATGTCGAGGCTGAGTTCCTGCAGATAGGCGAACGAGGCCGCTCCCGCCCCGAAGTCGTCCAGACAGACCAGCGACCCCAGGCCACGCAGCGCCTGGATGTGGCGGTTGGCCCGCGGCAGGTCGTCGATGGCCGCGCTCTCGGTGATCTCGAAGATCAGCCGCCCCTTGGCCTGGTCGAACTTGGCCAGGGTGCGAGAGACATTGTCGACGAAGCTCTCGTTGACGATCGTGCGTCCCGAAACATTGACCGCCAGCTTCATCTCGCCCGACCGGTCCTGCGCCAGACGACGCACGGTCTGTTCGACGATGGCGTTGTCCAGTTCCTCGATCAGGTCGAATTCCTCGGCCATCCGGATCAGGGCGAACGGGCTGGCGCTATCCTCGAACCGCACCAGCACCTCGTGGTGATGGGCCAGCCCCGTCATCAGATTGACGACAGGCTGGTAGGCCAGATTGAACCGGCGCTGGCTGACGGCGACGCCCAGGGCGCCGGCCCGCGCCAGGGTGCGCTTGACCGAGCGGTTCATCGCCTCGGCCAGGCTCATCGGCGGAGCATCCTTCAGGCCTTCGCTCAGGAAGTCGTCGAGGGCGTAGCGCAAGGCGCGCATGGCGCGGGCCGACGCCGTGCCGACCTCGAGCGACACCACATGGGCGGTGGCGTCCAGCGCCAGCACCTGGCTCAGACGGCGGGTCAGGCCATCGGTGCTTTCGTCCTTGGCGCGCAGAATGGCGAAACGGTCGTCCGACAGCCGCGTGGCCGCCGAGCCGCCGTGGGACTCGGCGCGCACCGCGCCGGCCACCTGGGCGTCCAGAACCTCGACTTCGGCGCTGGGCAGGGCGGCGCGCCGGTCGCCCAGACCGGCGAACTCGACCATGGCCAGTTCCAGTTCGATCCCGGTCACCCTGGCTGCCTCAAACAGTCCCTTGGCGATGTCCTCGAACGATTCGCGCGGATGCAGACCTTCGTGAGTAAGCGGCGGGCTGGGCGCCTGGCTCGAGGTCAAGGCGCAGGACAGGCGGCCACCGTTCTCGGGCAGGGCCCGCATGACCACGCTGACGTGGCGTTCCGTCGGGCCGGCCAGGCTGACCACGACGGGGCCTCTGCGCGCGCCGTCATCGGCGCAGGCAAAGATCGCATCCATCAGTGGCTGGTCGCAGGGGGCGAACAGGTCGCGCCAGGTCTTGCCGGTCAGCGCCGCTTCGCTTTGGCCCACGATGCGCTGCGCCGCGCCCAGGGCCATGCAGATTTTCCCCTCGCGAATCTCGACCAGCAGATCAGCGCTGGCGAACGCCAGTCCAAGCAGGCGACGTGGATCAATCGACAAGGCGCAACTCCCCCATACGACCGAAACCGTCGCACGCGGGCCTTAAGGACGTGTTTCTCGATCGAGATAAGGCGTGCGGCAAAGGGCCGCACATCCCCGATCCGGGGACTGGAACACGAGCACATGTCGAAAAGAACATCTTGCGAACACGGAACAAAGCCGGTACGACTTTGAGTGTTCCACCGATCAATGGGCGCGTGAAACGCGAAGCCCGGCTTGGCCGGGTGGAATCATGGAATAAGGGCGCATCTCCAATGAACCAGGCGGCTTTGAAACTCGTGGGTAAGGAAGACGGCGACAAGCAGCGCGCTCTAGAAGCGGCGCTGGCGCAGATCGACCGGGCGTTCGGCAAGGGCTCGGTGATGAAGCTGGGCGAAAAGGGCAAGGTCGAGATGGAGTCCGTCTCCACCGGCTCGCTCGGCCTTGACATCGCGCTCGGTATCGGCGGCCTGCCCAAGGGGCGGGTGATCGAGATCTATGGTCCGGAAAGCTCGGGCAAGACCACCCTGGCCCTGCACGTGGTGGCCGAGGTCCAGAAGGCCGGCGGCACCGCCGCCTTCGTCGACGCCGAACACGCGCTCGATCCGGGCTATGCCTTCAAGCTGGGCGTCAATCTCGACAACCTGCTGGTCTCGCAGCCCGACAACGGCGAGCAGGCCCTGGAAATCACCGACACCCTGGTGCGCTCGGGCGCCGTCGACGTGGTCGTCATCGACTCGGTCGCGGCCCTGACCCCCAAGGCGGAAATCGAGGGCGAGATGGGCGACAGCCTGCCCGGCCTTCAGGCCCGCCTGATGAGCCAGGCGCTGCGCAAGCTGACCGGCTCGATCAACAAGACCAACACCATCGTCATCTTCATCAACCAGATCCGTCACAAGATCGGTGTGATGTACGGCAGCCCCGAGACCACCACGGGCGGCAACGCCCTGAAGTTCTACGCCTCGGTGCGCCTGGATATCCGCCGCACCGGCTCGGTGAAGAACCGCGACGAGATCATCGGCAACAATGTCCGCGTCAAGGTCGTCAAGAACAAGGTCGCCCCGCCATTCCGCGAGGTCGAGTTCGACATCATGTACGGCGAGGGCATTTCCAAGCTGGGCGAGATCATTGACCTGGGCGTCAAGGCCGGCGTCATCGACAAGGCCGGCTCGTGGTTCTCCTATAACAGCCAGCGTATCGGCCAGGGTCGCGACAATGTCCGCGAGTTCCTGAAGGCCAACAAGGATCTGGCCAACGAGATTGAGGCGGCTGTCCGCAAGTCTTCCCAGAAGATCGAGGAAGAGCTGCTGGTCGGCGGTCCCGAGGACGGCGACGAATAGGCCTTCGGCCTTTTCGAAGACGACAGACAGGTTTCGCGACCTTCGCTTGGCTACGGCGTATCCCGCCACTCTTGACGCCCGTGGCCTCCCGCCGCGAAGGCCGCGATCCCCCGGACGCCTGGCCCCCATGCCAGGCGTCCGACTTCGTTTTGGAGCGGGACGCGCTGCCAAGTCCTCCCCCTGAAGGGGGAGGCGGCCGGAGGCCGGTGAGGGAAGACCGCAAGGCGTCAGCAGCACTTCCCCCTCCGTCGGCCCGAAGGGTCCGACACCTCCCCCGCCAGGGGGAGGACTTGAGGGGATAGACCGTGTTCAATCCCCGTTCGTTTCAGAACAAACTCCCGCCCAATCAACGGCTTGTAAAATAGTTGATCGCGCCAATCAGACGCGCTGAAACCTCCCGTATTCTTGTCCCACCTCGTCGCGAGGAAGGGGCGCAAGGCCAGCGACCATTGCGGTGGCGGGGGGTGATCGAGCGGGACTGGGCTTCAGGGGGATACTGAGGCGCGTCCGGGGATCCTGGCGTTGCAGGACCCGCCCGCCGTCGGCGTGGATGGGGATCAAGGCGAGTGTTGGTCAGAATTGGCCCCACGCCCCCCGACCTTCGGGACTTCGGGAAACCGAGGTTTCCGGGTTCTGGTAAGGCCCCAACTGGGCCACCCGCCGGGACGCTGACGGAAAACGGTCGCGCGGAGCGCTCGGCTTCGTCGAAACGGTTATTCTATTTCTCATCCGGACGCAGTCCGGACGCTCCGCGACCCTTTCATCCCTTCAGCGAGATTTCGCGTGAGGTTGCGAAACTATGCCCGCCAGACTGGCGTCCTCCACGCCTGCGGCGATCCCCCGGAGGGGAAAGGTGGCTGCGCGGCAGCCCTGAGCTGGAAAGTGCAAGCCACGACGGCCCTTTGGACGGCCTCACCGCCTCCCTACATCCAACGCGGTTTCCACTCCGCCGAAAACCGCGCTATGCAGCGCCAACCTCCGGACAGCCGGACTCTATCGAGATCCTTGAGACGCCCATGCCCAGCCTGAACGAGATCCGCGGAACCTTCCTCGACTATTTCGGCAAGGCCGATCACGCGATCACGCCGTCGGCGCCGCTGGTGCCGCAGAACGATCCGACCCTGCTGTTCGTCAATGCCGGAATGGTGCCGTTCAAGAACGCCTTCACCGGCGCCGAGACGCCCGCCTATCCGCGCGCGGTCAGTTCGCAAAAGTGCGTCCGCGCCGGCGGCAAGCACAACGACCTGGACAATGTCGGCTACACCGCCCGCCACCACACCTTCTTCGAGATGCTGGGCAATTTCTCGTTCGGCGACTACTTCAAGGAACAGGCGATCACCCACGCCTGGACCCTGCTGACCCGCGACTTCGCCCTGCCCAAGGACAAGCTGCTGGTCACGGTCTATCACACCGACACCGAGGCGGCCGATCTCTGGAAGAAGATCGCCGGCCTGTCCGACGACCGCATCATCCGCATCGCCACCAACGACAATTTCTGGTCGATGGGCGACACCGGCCCGTGCGGTCCCTGCTCGGAGATCTTCTTCGACCACGGCGCCCACATCCCCGGTGGCCCTCCGGGCAGTCCCGATGAGGACGGCGACCGCTTCATCGAGATCTGGAACCTGGTCTTCATGCAGTTCGAGCAGCTGGCCGGCGGCGAGCGCCTGTCGCTGCCCAAGCCGTCGATCGATACCGGCATGGGGCTGGAGCGCGTCGCCGCCGTCCTCCAGGGCGTGCACGACAACTATGACATCGACATCTTCAAGGCCCTGATTGCCGCCAGCGTCGAGCTGACCGGCGTGAAGGCCGAAGGCGTTCAGGCGCCGTCGCACCGGGTGATCGCCGACCATCTGCGCTCGTCCTCGTTCCTGTTGGCCGATGGCGTCACGCCGTCGAACGAAGGCCGCGGCTATGTCCTGCGCCGGATCATGCGCCGGGCGATGCGCCACGCCTATCTGCTGGGCGCCAACGAGCCCCTGATGCACCGCCTGGCCCCGACCCTGGTCGCCGAGATGGGCCAGGCCTATCCCGAGTTGCGCCGCGCCGAGGCCTCGATCGTCGAGACCCTGCGCCAGGAGGAAGAGCGCTTCCGCGTCACCCTGGGTCGCGGCATGGGCCTGCTGGACGAAGCCACCGCCAACCTGTCGTCGGGCGGCGTGCTGGACGGCGAGGTCGCCTTCAAGCTCTACGATACCTACGGCTTCCCGCTGGACCTGACCCAGGACGCCGTGCGCGCCAGGGGCATCAAGGTCGACACCGACGGCTTCGACGTGGCCATGGAGCGCCAGCGCACCATGGCGCGCGCCAACTGGTCTGGCTCGGGCCAGACCGGCGCGGCCGCTGCCTGGTTCGGCATCAAGGAACGCTCGGGCCCGACCAACTTCGTCGGCTACGACAACACCGAGACCACGGGTGTGGTGAAGGCGATCCTGGTCGACGGCGCCGAGGCGCAGGCCGCTTCGGCCGGCCAGACCGTCGAGGTGCTGCTGGACCGCACCAGCTTCTACGCCGAAAGCGGCGGCCAGGCGGGCGACACCGGCGTGATCGAGGCCAATGGCCGCGAGAGCCGCGTGCTCGACACCCAGAAGCAGGCTGGCGAGCTCTATGTGCATCGCGTTGAGCTGGCCGGCGACCTGAAGGTCGGCGACAGCGTCGTCGCCTCGGTGAATGCCGCGCGCCGCACCACCACCCGCTCCAACCACTCGGCCGCCCACCTGGTCCATGCCGCCCTGCACCATGTGTTGGGCCCGCATGTCGCCCAGAAGGGCCAGATGGTGGATGGCGAGCGCATGCGCTTCGACTTCAGCCACGGCGGCCCGCTCTCGCCGGACGAGATCGAGCGTATCGAGACCGAGGTCAACGAGGTCATCCGTCAGAACGTCCCGGCCGAGACCAAGGAGATGGCCCCGCAGGAGGCCATCGAGGCCGGGGCCGTGGCGCTGTTTGGCGAAAAATATGGCGACAGCGTCCGGGTCCTGACCCTGGGCAAGTCGCTGACTGAGACCGGCAAGGCCTATTCGGTCGAGCTGTGCGGCGGCACCCACGTGGCCCGCACCGGCGACATCGCCCTGTTCAAGATCGTCTCGGAGCAGGGCGTGGCGGCCGGCATTCGCCGCATCGAGGCCCTGACCGGCGAGGCGGCCCGTCGCTTCCTGCTGGACCAGGCCGGCGTCGCCAAGGCCCTGGCCGACCAGTTCAAGACCCCGGTCCTGGAGGTCGGCGCTCGCGTCGAGGCCCTGATCGCCGAGCGCAAGTCGCTTGAGAAGCAGCTGGCCGAGGCCAAGAAGCAACTGGCCCTGGGCGGCGGTGGCGGCGCGGCCTCCGGTCCGGAAGACGTGGGCGGCACGGCCCTGATCGCCAAGGTGCTGGACGGCGTCGGCGGCAAGGAACTGCGCGGCGTGGCCGAGGAGTTCAAGAAGCAGCTGACGAATGGCGGCGTCGTGGCCCTGGTCGGGACCAGCGACGGCAAGGCCGCCGTGACGGTCGCGGTCACCGCTGATCTGACGGACCGCTTCAGCGCGGCGGAGCTGGCCAAGGCTGCAGTGCTGGCCATGGGCGGCCAGGGCGCGGGCGGCAAGGCCGACTTCGCCCAGGGCGGCGCGCCGGACGCGACCAAGGCCCAGGCCGGTCTGGATGCGATCAAGGCCGCCATCGCCGGCTAGTACCGGTCGAAGCCAGGAAAACGGAAGCCCGCCGTCTCGGATGAGGCGGCGGGCTTGTCTTTGCAATCAGCTGCTCAGGAATGCCGAGAGCTTGTTGCCGTCCGGGTCCCGGACATAGGCCCCGTAGTAGCCATCGCCATAGGCGGGGCGAGGGCCGGGGGGGCCTTCACACGTGCCGCCGTTGGCCAGGGCCGCAGCATGAAAGGCGTCGATCTGGGCGGTGTTTTCAGCCTGCAGTCCAACCATGATGCCGTTGCCGGCGCGCGCCGCCTGGCCGTCATGGGGTTTGCAGATGAACACCTTGGCGTCGCCGCCTTCCGGCCCATAGCCGATCCAGTCGCCCTGCCGCCACAGGCGCTGTTGGCCCAGCACAGCGGAGATGGCGTCGTAGAAGGTCTGGGCGCGGTCCAGGTCGTTGGCGCCGATGGTAACGTAGCGGATCATGGCTGGTGTCCTCCTTGGTGACCCAGAGTAGCCGCGAAGTGGCGCTGGAATCCAGAACGAAGGGGGAACTAGCTGACACCTTGTGTCAGCAGTATCGCTACGGCTGACAAGGTGATGACCGCCAGGGCCGTGGTCAGGGCGACGGTCCGCGCCGCGCCCCGCGCGAAGACGCTCAGGGATCGGGTCTGGATGAAGACATTGACCGCCGTCGGCGTCGCGGCCAGCAGGGTGGCCCCCAGCCGGAAGGCGAGCGGCGCGTCGGTCAGGCCTACGGCCAGCCAGGTCAGGACGGGCAGGGCCAGCAGCTTGGCGACGGCGGCGGCCATTACCGGGCCGGAGCGTGGGACCGCCTCCACATCCGTTGAGCGCAGGGCCAGGGCCGCGCCCAGGGCCACCAGCGCCACCGGGCTGCCCGAGACGGCGGCGGCGGCCACGGCGCGATCCAGCAGCGACGGGAGGGTCAGGCCCGTGATCGCCATGCCGACGCCGATCAGCGAGGCGACGACGACCGGGTTGGACAGGGCGCGCCACACTGATCCCGGGATCGAGCGCCCGGCGGCCCAGCCCAGCAGGGCGATGCCTGTCGCGGCGACAATCACGAAGTCGACCGCGACAACGCCGGCCGCGAGGCGTGCGGCCTCTGGGCCCAGCACGGCGGCGGCGATGGGCAGGCCCAGGAAGGCGCTGTTGCCCAGGCTGCCGGCCAGGGCGGCGCCGGCCCGTTCCTCACGCGTCCAGCCCAGCACCTGGCCCAGCACCAGCAGCCCGGCCATGACCAGCAGCGCCGCCCCGGCGAAAGCCGCCAGACCCCAGGCCAGGGCCGGCCCCGGCGTTCCGATTCGCGAGAGCGAATGGATCAGCAAGGCTGGAAAGCCGATCCAGAACACATAGGCCGACAGGCCGCGCGACATCCCCTCGTCCAGCAGTCGAAGCCGGACCAGGGCCACGCCGGCGCCGACCAGCAGGAAGAACGGCAGCACCCGCGACAGGACGCCGAGCACGAGATCGATCACGAGGCGCTCTCTGGTGGTTGCAGGACGCCTCGCTCTATCACTTGCCGGCGGGGGCCGACCAGCCCGGCAGGGTCAGGCGATAGACGAGCACCAGATTGTCATTGTCGCCCGCCGCGCTGCCGTCGGCGGCCTTGATCCCCGCGTCGAAGGCGATGCCGCCGACCACGCCGGTGGCGGTCTGGAAGTCGTTGTCCGAGCCGATGAACAGGAAGGCATCGTTCGGCGCCTTGGGATCCAGGGCCGGAACCAGGGCCAGGGCCTCGAACTTCTCGGGCAGGGTGAAGGCGTTGGTCGCGGCGTTGTCGAGGTTGAAGCCGAAGCGGGCCATTTGGGCCGGGTGGATCAGATTGATCAGCTCCACCTGTTTCACCGGCACGATGCCAGCCTCGAGCACGCCGTTAGGCGCGACCGGCTTGGTCGAGGTCTCATAGGCCGTGCCCGCGATATTGGTCGCGCCGGCGGTGTCGATCAGCAGCACGCTGCGATAGACGGCCGGGCGGGTCGCGCCGCCGCCGCGGCCGTTGCCGTCGCGGGCCAGGACCAGGAACTGATGGTCGCTGAGCGCCAGGATCTCCGACTGGGCGGCGGTCTTGTCGGGCGCGGCGCCGTCGCCCTTGTTGCGGAACACCGGCAGCTGGAGAACGTATTCGGCGACCGGCGCGGCCGGGGTGGCGGACTTGCGGATGTCGTACAGGAACAGTCGGGTATTGGCGCGGCTCTGGTCAGCGTCCTTGCCGGAAGCCGAATCCTGCACCGTTGCGCTCTGCAGCAGGGCGGCGAGATGCTTGCCGTTTGGCGTGATGCTGACGCCCTCGATGCCCTGGTTGTTGCGACGGCCGGTTTCCGGGGCCTTGGCGCCGGTCAGCATGGGGGCGCCGCCGTTCATCGGAGCCACGGCCGCCACGGGGGCGATCACGCCCTGCAGTGCGCCGGCCTTGTCGAAGCGGTAGATGGCCGCCGCATATTCGTCGGAGACGTAGAAGCCGCCATCAGCCGCCATGGCCAGGCCCTCGCTGTCCAGGCTGATACGGCCGGCGGCGGCGGGTTCGGAGGGGTCCAGGCCCGTGAAGGTCTGGCCCTTGGCGTCCTTCAGCAGCAGGCCGCCGGTCGGGGTCAGCTTCACCTGTTCCGGCGCGACGGTCTCGCTTCCGGCATGGGGTGCGAAGGTGAAGCTGAACCGGTGCAGACGGTTGGCGTAGTCGGAGGTGCCGACGATCGTGCCCACCCCGTTGGGGCCGCGATCGGGCAGGGTGGTCAGGCTGCCGGCATAGGTCCCGTCGGCCAGACGACGCCAGTCGCTGATCGCCATGGCCGAGAACGAGCCCAGGGTGTCGCCGTTGAAGTCGCGCAGCGCGGCCGACAGGCGCCCGGCCCCGACCAGACCCTGATTGGTCCGCTTGACGCCGCCCAGTTCCACCGTGACCGCGCCCTCGGCGGTCGCCACGTTGGGCCGGGTATAGGCGGTCGGCTGGGCCACGGCCGCCGGGGTCAGGACCAGCAGCGAGGCGGCGGCGAGCAGCGGCAGACGAGCAAGACGGATCATGGCGATGGGTTCCAGCAAAGGGGTCCCAGCGCGGTTACCAGCCTTGCTTGACGCTTCGGTGACAGCGCCGGCCCTGAGCCTAGCGCTCCTCGCGCGGCAGGCGAATATGCACCAGCTTCCAGGTGAACAGTTCGCGCCGCTGGAAGGTGAACACCGTCACGCGCCTGGCGTCGCCGGGCCGCTTCATCGCCACGCGAACGCGGTTGGGATCCCAGTAGGCAATGGTCGGATAGGGGCCAGAGACCACGGCCTTCAGCTTGCCGGTCAGGGTTTCGGGACGGGCCGGGCCGGCAGGCGCGGCGCCGGGCGCATAGCCCCGCGTCAGGGCCGATATGCCGGCGATGGTCAGATAGCGATCGACCTTGGGCTCGGGCGGCGCGATCGGCTCGATGGCCCGGCGCATGGCGCCCAGCGGGTCACGCCAGATCGAGGGCGGCTCGGCCGGGGCCACTGGGGCGGCTTCGACCAGTTGGCCGGTCAGGCTGCGCCGCACGGCCGGAAAGTCGACCAGCTCGCTGATCGCCTGCACGTCCTCATACTGGGCTGCCGCCTTCAGGGCCCGGAAGGCGAACCATGGCGCCGAGGCGAAGGTCGCCGCGAACACGAAGATGCCCAGGACGATCAGGTCCCAGATCCGCTTCTGCAAACTCATGGAGCGCCCCAGAATGGTTAACGCGGCATAGAAGGGGTATTCGCCCCATCGTCGCAAGCGTCTTCGCGTCAGGGGGGACCCACAGGCGGCTTGCCGCCCTGATAGACGCACGCCATTTCGGCGGCGCCCTCGGCGCGCTTGCGTTCGATCAGGTCGGCGACCCCGAGAAGTTTCTCGACCAGTCGCCTCTGGAGCCAGGCCTTGTTGCGTTGGCGACGCAGGTTTGAGCGGCACATCCCTTCGCGGCGGATCGGGCGTGCGGGGCGGGGATTGGGCATGAGGGTGTTCCGTTTCAAGGCGGAAGGCAGGGCTGCGCCGCCCCGCGCTTTCGCTGCGAAGTTCGGGGAGGGTGCGGGGCGCCGGGCCACGCCCGGACAAGAAATGGAGATTACCGTTTCGACGAAGCTCGGACGCCCCGCGCGATCGTTATCCGTCAGCGTCCCGTCAGGTGGCCCTGTTCAGGCCTTACCGGGAGCCGGTCTCCCGCGTTTCCGCAAGAAACCGGCGGTCGAGGCGGGCGAGCCAAGCAAATGACTAATGAACACACCCGTCTGCCCTCATCCACGCCGACGGCGGGCGGGCCTGGCCAGCAACCAGATCCCCGGACCGTCCGGGTATCCCCCCCGAACCTGTCCCCGCTCGACCACACCCCAAGGCCGCGAAGGTCGCTGGCCGCGCGCCCTCCCCATCGCCCTGAGGTGAAGACAGTATACGGCGGCGGCTATCGCGGGGGCGTTGGGGCGGTTGGGGCCAGGGATTTCAGGGGGTTAGGCGCGGGAAGGGGGGTGGATGAACCGATTTCGAAGGCCCCGGTCCAGGCCGTTCGAGGCTTGCCGGCGGGACAGCGGTTCAGGCGTCGATTTCGCGGCTGACATTCGAGACCAGCTTTCCGTCCCGCAGGGTGAGCTGGCGGCTGCATCTTGCCGCGACGCCTTCATCATGGGTGCAGATCAGGAAGGTGGCCCCGTCCTCGCGGTTCACTTCCCGCATCAGGGCCAGCACCCGTTCAGCCGACTCGCGATCCAGATTGCCGGTCGGCTCATCGGCGATGATCAGATCGGGACGGTTCATCAGGGCCCGTGCGATGGCGACGCGCTGCTTTTGACCGCCGGAAAGCCGGGTAGCGGGATAGTCGATGCGGTCCTCCAGCCCGACCCGGGTCAGGAGGTCCCGCGCACGCTCACGCATCTCGCGCGAGATGCCGCCGGCCGGGGCCGCGGCGGGAAAGGCGACGTTTTCCATGGCCGTAAAGTCGGGCAGCAGATGGTGGAACTGGAAGACAAATCCCAGTCGACGGTTTCGAAACAGGGCCCGCTGCCGTTCGGAGAAATCGTCGATCCGTTCGCCGCTGATCGTCAGGCTTCCGGCGGTGGGTCGCAAAAGCAGGCCGATGATCGACAGCAGGGTCGACTTGCCCGACCCCGAGGCCCCGAGCAGCGCCACGAGCTCTCCCTTGTCGAGGGTCAGGTCGATCCCGTTCAAGACCCGGGTTTCTTCGTCCCCGTTCTTGAACACCTTTTCGATGCCCAGGGCTTCCAGCACGCGGGTCATTGCTGGATGGCCTCCAGCGGGTCGACCTTCGAGGCCGCGCGCGCCGGGAGGATCGAGGCGATCACCGCTCCCAGCGTGGTCAGCACCAACGCCGCCACATAGCCGCCCCGCTCAGGCGCGATCGGCAGGACCGAGTCGCCGGCGGCGTTGGTAATGCCTTGCAGCCAGATGCAGAGACCATAGCCGGTGGCGCAACCCAGCAAGGCGCCCACCAGGCCGATCAGCAGCCCCTGGAGCAGGAAGACCCACAGGATGAAGGTTCCCGGCACGCCGAACGCGCGCATGATCCCCACCTCGCTGCGACGCCGATAGGCGGACAGCACAAGGGCGCTGGCTATGCCGATGATGATCGAGATCAGCGAAAAGACCTGGATCATGGAGCCGGTTCGGCCCTGGGCGACCAGGGCGCTCTCGAGGCTGGTGTTCTTCTCCTGCCAGGGTGTTGCGCGCAGGCTCGTGGCATCGGCGAGGAACCGCGCCATGGCGCGCGCCTGATTGGGATCCTTGAGTTTGACTTCGATATTGGTCACCCCGTCTGGCAGGACGAACAGGGGCCGTGCCGTTTGCAGCGACAGGAAGGCCACACGCTCGTCCAGGCTTTGCAGGCCCGTCCGGAAGACGCCCTTGATGGTGAGCTGGCGTTCGACGCCGCGCTCGGTCCGCAGCAGAATGGATTGGCCCGCACTGAGGCCCAGGTCTTCGGCCAGGCGCGCGCCGATCAGCAGGCCATCGGCGCCCAGATCGCCATCGCCGTCGATGATGCTGGGCGAAATCGGCGAGATCGCATCGATCCCCTGCGGGTCGACGCCGACGATCGAGACGGACCGGACCGCCTCGCTTTTCACCAGGACGGCGCTTCCCGTGATCTGGGGACTGATCGCCGACACCCTGGGGTCTGCCCGCAGGAGTTCGAGCACCATGGGCCAGTTGCGGATCTGCTGGCGCTGAAAAGTGGAGACCAGAGCCACGGATTCCACCGGCAGGTCTGCTCCTGCCAGGACCCGGGCAATGCGGGTCGGCGGCTCCAGGCTGACATGGGCGCTTTTGCCGGTCACCTGCTCGGTCAGCAGGATCGCCAGTCCGGCGATCAGGGCGGTGATGAACACGAAGACGGTCACCCCGATCGCGACGCCCGCCACCAGCAGCAGGGTCTGCGAGGGGTTTGACAGCAGATAGCGTCGGGCGACTTTCAGGGCGAACATGGCCTTAGCCGCCCGCCTTGGCCGCCAAAGGCTCGATGTGCGCGCCGGGCTTGGTCGAGGTCGGTTCCAGGACGACGCGGTCCCCGGCCTTCAATCCGCTTTCGACGATTGCCTGCACGGAGGGCCACCGCGCCACGGTGATCTTTCTGATCTCGACCAGATTGGCGGCGTTGACGACATAGACCTTGGGCGCGGCCGTGGCGTCCACGACGGCGCTGCGCGGCACGACGATCGCAGCCTGGCGCTGGTCAATGACGATGGTGACGTCGATCGAGCGACCTGGGGTCAGCGCCTGGCTGTCTTCGGCCGCCAGACGAACCGTTCGGCCGCCGGTGCTTGAATCGACCCGGGGCGAGACCTCGGTCACGCGGGCGGCAAAGATGCCGGGCGATCCTGACAGGGCCGCGCGAGCCGTTTGGCCGGCCGACAGGCGATCGGCATAGGCTTCCTCGACCTCGGCGCGGATCTCGACGCCCTTGGCCGAGCCCAGTTGAAACAGCGGCGCGCCCGCCGCCACCACCTGTCCATTGTCGATCGGACGAACCAGCACCACGCCGGCCATGGGCGCGCGAATGGTGAATTCCCGCGAGCGTTCGGTCGAGGCCCGCAGGCCGGCATCCGCTGCGGCGACATTGGCCTGGGCCGTCTCAAGGCTCGCCTTTGCGGCATCCAGAGCCGCCTTGGCGGCAAAGCCGCGCTCATGCAGGGTCCGGGTGCGCTGATAGACCAGCTGGGCTTCCTTGGCCTGGGCCCGTGCGGCGCGGGCGCGGGCGGCGTCGGCGTCGGTCTGGGCCTGTTCGACGGACGCCAGGATCACCGCCATCGGGTCACCGGGCAGAACCTGGTCGCCCTCGTCATGGAGCAGGCTGATGACCTGGCCCGGATTGGGCGAGGAGACCTGGATGAGCTCGGCCGGGCGGGCGCGACCGACCACCGACAAGGCCTGTTCGATGGTGCGGGGCTCGATCACAACGACCGCAACCTGTTGCGGCCGTCGCGAGACCAGGACCCACGCCGTCAGCGCAACCACCAGGGCCGCCGCAACGATGAAGAACCAGGGTCTTGGGATGGCGCGCATGATCAGAGCACTCGCGGAAGCAGGACGTGTCCTGCTCCTGCGCGTCCGGTCCCCGCATGGCAAGGTCCCAAATGGCCCGGCCGCCCTCGGCGGCGGATGCCCGCCTCCTGCAGAGCGGCCTTGGCTGCCGTCGAAAGCCCCCTAGTCGCGATCGTGACTGTGCGACTCCGTGCTCGTCGCCTCCACGCTCAGCGCCTCGCCATCCCCGCTCTGGAACCAGAACGGCGGCCGTTCCGGCTTGCCGGCCTCGTTCATCTTGCTGTCGAACACCCGGCCGTTGGCGATGGTGTAGGCAATGCTCGCCGTGTTGCGGATATCGGTCAGGGGGTTGGCGTCGAAGACCACCAGGTCGGCCAGCTTGCCGGGCTCCAGTGAGCCCAGGTCCTTGTCCAGACCCAGGGCGCGGGCCCCGTTCAGGCTGCCGGCCCGCAGGGCTTCCAGCGGGGTCATGCCGCCCTGGACGAAGCTCCACATTTCCCAGTGGGCGCCGAGGCCCTCGCGCTGGCCGTGGGCCCCGATCTGCACCGAGACGCCCAGGCGGTTGAGGCGGGTGGCCTCGCGGGCGACGGCGATGTGGTTGAGTTCGTTGTCGGGGGTCAGGACCGGGCGGCGGGCGCGGTTGTCGAGCAGGCGGCGGGGGACGTACTGCTGCAGGCGCGGATCGTCCCAGACCTTGGTGGCCTGGTACCAGTAGTTGTCGCCGGCATTGCCGCCGAAGGCCACCACCAGGGTCGGGGTATAGGCGACCCTGGTCTGGGGCCAGAGCTGAAGAACGTCAGCATACAGACGCTCCAGGGGGATCGAGTGTTCGATGGTGGTGTGGCCGTCGATGATCATCGACATGTTGGCCTGATACAGCGAGCCGCCTTCGGGCACGACCATCAGGCCCAGCTGGTTGGCGGCCTCGATGATCTGCTGGCGCTGGTCGCGGCGAGGCTGGTTGTAGCTCTTCACGCTCCAGGCCCCGACCGCCTTCATACGGCGCAGGTTGGAGAGGGCGTCGTCCAGGCTGTCGACCTTGGCGGTGAAGGGCGTGGTGGCGCCGTAGAGGATCGCGCCGGTCGAGAAGATGCGCGGGCCGACGACCTGGCCGGCCTTCTGCAGCTCGGAATGGGCGAAGATCTCGCTGGTGTCGTTGGACGGGTCGTGGAGCGTGGTGACGCCGAAGGCCAGGGCCGCATAATTGACCCAGCTGCGCTGCGGGATGATCTCGTCCGAGCCCATCGAGCCGTGCCAGTGGGCGTCGATCAGGCCCGGGGTGATGGTCTTGCCGGCCAGATCCATGACCTTGGCGTCCGCCGGGATCGTGACCGACCCCCGGGGACCGATGGCGGCGATGCGGGCGCCGTCCAGCACCACGACGCCGTCCTCGATGACCTCGTCGCCCTTCAGGGTGACCAGGCGGGCGCCGGTCAGGGCCAGCTTGCCGGCCGGCTTGAAGGCGGCCTGTTTGAAGCCCAGGTTGATGCCGGTCTCGGCGGGCTTGGGCAGTTCGGCGGGGGCGCCCTCGACGAAGCTGAAACTGTCCTTCAGGCCGCGGCTGTAGAGCTGCGGACCCAGGGCCCAGTTGAGGGTGGCGCTGTCGCCCGACCAGTGGATCCAGTCGCCGGCGTCGCGGGTCACCCGGGTCTGGGGCAGGGCCTTGCCGTCGGTGGCGACGCTGACGGCGCGCCCGGTCTTGGGGAAGGGCGCGACATAGGCGTTGAAGCGCTCGGTCCAGGCCACCCAGGCCTCGTCGGGCGAGACGGCGAACTCCGACGCGAATTCCGAAGTCAGGTGGGTGCGGGGCTCGTGACCGTTCAGGTCGAGCGACTTCAGGGCGGCCAGCTTGTCCTGGCGGCCGCTGAAATAGACCCGGTCATTGGCGGCGCCGAACTGCGGCATGGCCCCCTTGTCGCTGATCAGGCTCGCCTCGCCGCCGGCGGTGGCAACCCGATAGAGGCCGGGATTGCGGGTCCACAGGGTGCTGAGCAGCACGCCGTCGGTCGAGGCGCGATAGACGATGGTCTTGCCATCGGGGGAGAACACCGGCTCGACGAAGCGGCCGGGGTTTTTGTTGACCTTGCGGCCCTCGCCACCGACGGCCGGGATCACCCGGATCGAGCCCAGGTCCTCGTCGTTCCAAGTGGTGTAGACGATCGACTTTCCGTCGCGCGACCAGGCCGGATAGAGCTCGAAGTGGTCCGATTGCTTGGTCAGGCGGCGCGGGGCCCCGCTGGGCAGGTCGCGGATCCACAGATGGCCCAGGGCCTCGAACACCACCGTCTTGCCGTTGGGCGAGGTGCGGGCCCAGCGGATCATCTTGACGTCGAACTGCTCGGGCGCGACCTCGACCGGGAAGCGCACGGCCTCGCGGGCCTTGCGGGTGTCGGCGACGTGGAAGGGGATGTCGGTGACGGCGTGGGACCTGGCGTCGATCCTGCGGATCTTGCCGCCGGCCCAGACCACCAGCGATGCGCCGTCCGGCGTCCAGCTGATCGCCGGATAGACCCCGTGGATGGCCCAGGTCTCCTGCATGTCGCGGTCGAGATGGTCATAGACCTTGGTCTCGCGGCCCGAGGCGATGTCCATCACGTACAGGGTCGACTGGAAGCGCACCCGGCGGATGAAGGCCAGCGACTTGCCGTCGGGCGAGGGGGTGGGGCGGATCGCGCCGCCGGGCCCGCCCAGGAACTTCTTCACCTCGCCGGTCTCGCGGTCGAGGCGCTGGATGGCGTAGATCTCGGTGTTGGGGTCCTTGCTGTATTCGAACACCCCGCCTTCGGTGACGTCGTCGCTGAAATAGAGGTAGCGGCCGTCGGGCGAGAAGGCCGGCTCGCCTGAGTCCTTCTGCTGGGTGCGGCGCTCGGTCAGTTGCACGCCATTGCCGCCGGCGCGGTGATAGAGCCACATCTCGCCGGCCCCCAGCGAGCGGCTGGAGGTGAAGTGCTTGCGACCGACGATGTACTGGCCGTCGGGCGTCCAGTCGGGCTGGGACAGCAGGCGGAAGCTCTCGCTGGACACCGCCTTGGGATTGCCGCCATCGCGGTCCATGACCCACAGATTGTCGCCGCCGCCGCGATCCGAGGTGAAGGCGATCGACTTGCCGTCCGGCGAGTATTTCGGCTGCATATCCCAAGAGATGCCGCTGGCGATGTTCCTGGCCTCGCCGCCGGTGATCGGCAGGACATAGAGGTCGCCCATCAGGTCGAAGACGATTTCCTGGCCGTCGGGGCTGACGTCCAGCGACATCCACGAGCCTTCGGTGACGTCGAGCTTGAGGTCCTTGGTGTAGCCCGCCGGCGGATTGCGCACGTCCCATTTGGGCTTTTCAGCCTTGGCGGCCGCTTCGGGCGCGGGGGCGGATGTCTGGGCCAGGGCCGGAGCGGAGAGAACCAGGACGGCCGCAGTGGCCAACAGGACGCGCTTCATTTGGTGATTCTCCCTCGATCGCGGTGGAGAGTAGCGAAGCGCCGACCAAAGAAAACGCCCCCCGGTTTCCCGGAGGGCGCTGTTGTATCTTGTTGCTCCCCCCAGAGGGAGAGCAACTTGGCGCTTACGCCATGGCCTTCTTCAGGTTCTCGTCGATCTTGTCGAGGAAGCCCTCGGTGGTCAGCCACGACTGCTTGTCGCCGACCAGCAGGGCCAGGTCCTTGGTCATGAAGCCGCTTTCGACGGTGTCGACGCAGACCTTTTCGAGGGTCAGGGCGAAGGCGGCCAGTTCGGCGTTGTCGTCCAGCTTGGCGCGGTGGGCCAGGCCACGCGTCCAGGCGAAGATCGAGGCGATCGAGTTGGTCGAGGTGCTCTGGCCCTTCTGGTGCTGGCGATAGTGGCGGGTCACGGTGCCGTGGGCGGCCTCGGCTTCCACCGTCTTGCCGTCCGGGGTCATCAGCACCGAGGTCATCAGACCCAGCGAGCCGAAGCCCTGGGCCACGATGTCGGACTGCACGTCGCCGTCGTAGTTCTTGCACGCCCAGACATAGCCGCCCGACCACTTGAGGGCCGAGGCCACCATGTCGTCGATCAGGCGGTGCTCGTAGTGGATGCCGGCAGCCTTGAACTGGTCGGCATATTCGGCGTCGAAGATCTCCTGGAAGATGTCCTTGAAGCGGCCGTCATAGTATTTGAGGATGGTGTTCTTGGTCGACAGATAGACCGGATAGCCGCGGCCGAGGCCGTAGGCGAACGAGGCGTGCGCGAAGTCGCGGATCGACGCGTCGAGATTGTACATGCCCATGGCCACGCCGGCGCCGGGGGCCTGGTACACTTCGTGCTCGATGACCGCGCCGTCCTCGCCGACGAACTTCATCGTCAGGGTGCCCTTGCCGGGGAACAGGAAGTCGGTGGCCTTGTACTGGTCGCCGAACGCGTGACGGCCGACGATGATCGGCTGGGTCCAGCCGGGCACCAGGCGCGGCACATTCTGGCAGATGATCGGTTCGCGGAAGATCACGCCGCCCAGGATGTTGCGGATCGTGCCATTTGGCGACTTCCACATCTTCTTGAGCTTGAATTCCTCGACGCGTTGCTCGTCGGGAGTGATGGTGGCGCACTTGACGGCGACGCCGTGCTTCTTGGTGGCCTCGGCGGCGTCGATGGTCACCTGATCGTCGGTGGCGTCGCGGTTTTCGACCGAGAGGTCGTAATAGTCCAGTTCCAGGTCCAGATACGGGAAGATCAGCTTGTCCTTGATAAGCTTCCAGATAATCCGGGTCATTTCGTCGCCGTCCATGTCGACGACGGGGTTGGCGACTTTGATCTTGGCCATTGCGGGGTCTTTCCTCCGGCGGTGGCGCGACTGTGGCGATCTGGCGCACAGGGCCAGGTCGCGGGCGCGGACGGGCTGGCTATAGACTGTTGCGCGGCAAGGGAAAAGCCGATCGGTGGAATGGCGTATCTTCAGGGGCTGTTAGGAGACCGGGGCCTTTATGGATAACAAGGATCTTCTGGCGGAGATCGGTAGGAACTGACCGGGCGTGCGCAGCCTTCTGCCTAAAACGGAAATGACCTCGCCCCTGGCGCGGCGCCTGCTGGCGATCGTCGCGGTGCTGTCGATCGCCGTCACCGGCGTTGCGACCGCCGTGGCCTTTGTTTTTGTGCAGAAGAGCGCGGCCGATACCCAGATGCGGCACCTGGCCGAATATGTCGGCGAGCGGGTGAAGACCGAGGATCGGCTGTTTTCCAATCTCGTCAAGGTTCACGGGGCCGCCAGCCTGGCCCTCACCCAGCGCCTGGAAAACCGCGACTCTTCTGCGACCAGGACCGAGTTTGACACCCTGTTTCCGCAGTATGGCGACGGCACCCGACGCACGGCGCCGGGTCTTTATGACGGCGGCCGGACGGGACCCCATTTCGTCTACGGCATCGGCGGCTTTCTGAAGGCGGCCGACCAGATGGATCCCGACGAAAAGGCCTTGTTTGTCTCGGCCCTGGAGGTGGTGGCCAATACGGGCGAGAGTCAGATGGGCCAGTACGACAACTTCTATTTCCTGACGCCGCAAACGCGGATGGTGATGTTCGGCCCCAAGCGGCCCGACAAGCTGATCTATTATCGCCAGAATGCGCCGCCGACCCTGGATATTGCCGGGGAAGAGATGACCCAGATTGCCCTGCCGGCCAACAATCCTGGCCGGACCATGAAGTGCACCAAGCTTCGCCGGCTGATCTCCGATCCCAAGAGCCGGGGCCTGAATGCAGCCTGTGTGACCCCGGTCTATTTCAAGGACCGGTTCATGGGGGCCTGGGGCACCACCCTGTCCCTGGATTCCTATCTGCTGCGCGCCGTCGGCGACGCCCTGCCGGGCGGGACCAATATGATCGTCTCCAATGACGGTGAACTGATCGCCGCACCCGGCCTGGCGCGCAACGGCGTGGTCGAGATTGCGCGCCTGCGCGAGTTCGAGGCGCGGGAACAGATCAGCGAGGTGATGCGCCAGATTCGCGGTACCGGCCGCGATATCGGGGCGATCCGCGACGCGCGCAGCGACAGAGTGGTCGCCTATGGGCGGCTAAAGGAGCCCAACTGGTGGTTCCTGATGACCTTCCCGTCCAATGACGTGGTGCTGTCTTCGATCCAGACCGCATCCTGGGTGCTGCTGTTTGGCGTGCTGGGCGTGATGGTTCAGGTGATGCTGCTGTATCGGGTGATCAGCCGCGAACTGGCCTGGCCGCTCAACGTCCTGGCCAAGGCCGAGCGCGGGGGCGATCACGATCAGGCGCTTGGCGTCGAGGCCCGTCAGGATGAAATCGGCGAGCTGGCGCGCACCCTGCGGCAGCAGCGCGAGGGCAATGAAGAGCTGCTCCGCAGTCTCGAGGACCGGGTGGCCGAGCGGACGGCCGAGCTGGAGCGCGCCAACCGGGCCAAGTCCGTCTTCCTGGCCAATATGAGCCACGAGCTGCGCACGCCGCTGAATGGCGTCATCGCCATCGGCGACCGCCTGGTCGAGGAGGAAAATCCCCAGGTCCGTCGCGAGCTGGCCGAACTGGTCACCTCATCGGGCCGACTGCTGGAACAGGTGCTGGGCGACATCCTGGATGTCTCGAAGATCGAGGCCGGCCAGTTCCATCTCAACCCCGCGTCCTTCCACCTGGATCGCCTGGTGCGCGGCATGGCCGAATTGCACGCCGCCGTCGCCCAGGCCAAGGGTCTGGACTTTTCCTGGTCGATCGCGCCGGAGGCGTCTGGCTGCTATCTGGGCGACTCCGGGCGGATCAGCCAGATCCTCTCCAACCTGCTGGCCAATGCGGTCAAGTTCACGGCGCAGGGCTCGATTGTCCTGACCGTCGAGCGCCCGGATGAGCGACTGGTCTTCACCGTGGCCGACACCGGGGTGGGTTTCGATGACACGGTGCGCGAGCGGCTGTTCAAGCGCTTCGTCCAGGCCGACCAGTCGATTACCCGTCAGTTTGGCGGCACGGGGCTGGGGCTGTCGATCTCGGCCGCCCTGGCCGAGATGATGGGCGGTAGAATCGACGCGCGGGCGGTGGTCGGATCGGGCGCCACCTTCTCGGTCGAGTTGCCTCTTCCGCCCTGCCAGGGCGAGGCGCTGGACGCGAGTCGGGAGGGCCAGGAGGAGATTTCGCTGCAGGGCCTGACCGTGCTGGTCGCCGAGGACCATCCCACCAACCGCAAGGTCGTCGAGGTGGTGCTGGAGCCGTTCGGCGTCGATCTGACCATGGTCGAGGACGGCGCGGCCGCCCTGGCGGAGGCGATGAACCAGAGCTTCGACGCCATCCTGATGGACATGCAGATGCCGGTCATGGACGGCTTGACCGCCACCCGCGCTATCCGGGCGCATGAAGTGGCGCAGGGCCTGCCGCCGGTGCTGATCATCATGTTGACCGCCAACGCCATGGAGGAGCACATCGCCTCGGCCAAGGCGGCAGGCGCGGACCTTCACCTGGCCAAGCCGCTGCATCCAGCCTTGCTGCTGGAAGCCCTGGCCGGCGTGCGCAACAGCGTCGCGGTTGATACGGTCAGCGTGGCGGGGTAGGGGATCCCGTATTCCGATCAGCGAGGGTTGGCCGGGACAGCCTGCGGCCGGGAATTTTTTCGATTGCCCCTCTTGAATGGGCCTTGCGGCTGCATAGCTTTATTGGGCGGGCCGGGCCCCTCTGACGAGTGAATGCAAGCATTCGTGATGTCGGACCGCATCGGGTGTTCTCGATGTCTGGGTCCGGTGTCCCCCACCCCCCCCTCGGTCCGGATTTAGCGTCGGGAACACCCATCCGGTCTGGATAGGGAAATGCCAAATGCCGCTACTGATGTGCCCCAACTGCGATGGCTCGATGCAGGCCGTGAACCGCGCCGGCGTCGAGTTCGACATGTGCCCCAAGTGCCGGGGCGTGTGGCTGGATCGCGGCGAGCTTGAAAAGCTGATGGCCCTGGAGCGCGAGGACGCCGCCGGCCAGGCCGCGCCGCCGCCGCCGCGTCAGCAGGCGCCGTATCAGGCTCCGCCGCAGCAGCAGCAGCACTACGCTCCGCCGCCGCGCTACGAAGAGCCCAGACGCTACAAGGATGACGATGATCGTCATCGCTATGGCCAACAGGGCCACTACAAGAAGAAGAAGGGTTTTGATCTCTTCGACATCTTCGACTGATGAAAGAGCCATGAACCACGTCAAGACCTACATGTTGCTGGCCGGCCTGACCGCTTTGTTCATGGCGGCCGGCTTCATGATCGGCGGCGCCACGGGCATGCTGATCGCCCTGGTCTTCGCCATCGGCCTGAACGCGTTCTCGTACTGGAACGCTGACAAGATCGTGCTGAAGACCTATGGCGCGGTCGAGGTCGACGAGACTCACCCTGACCGCCGCATCCGCGACTATGCCATCGACGTCCACGCCATGGCCGAGCGGGCCGGCTTGCCGCGTCCGCGGGTCTGCGTGATGGAGAACGACCAGCCCAACGCCTTCGCCACAGGCCGTGATCCGCAGCATGCCGCCGTGGCCGCCACGACAGGCCTGCTGGCCATGCTGGACCGCGACGAGATCGCCGGCGTCATGGCCCATGAACTGGCCCATGTGAAGAACCGCGACACCCTGACCATGACGGTGACGGCCACCATCGCCGGCGCCATCTCGGCCCTGGCCAATTTTGGGCTGTTCTTCGGCGGTTCGCGCGACGAGGACCGTCCCGGCGGCATGCTCGGCGCGATCGCCGTCGCCATCCTGGCGCCGATCGCCGCCATGCTGGTGCAGATGGCCATCAGCCGCTCGCGCGAATACGAAGCCGACCGGGTCGGCGCCCAGATCGGTGGCGACCCCGCCGCCCTGGCCCGCGCCCTGCAGAAGATCGAGGCCTATGCCCGCGGCGGCGCGGTGAACCACGCGGCCGAGCGCAATCCTGCCACGGCCCACATGTTCATCATCAATCCGCTGAACGGCAGCGGGGCCGACAACCTGTTCTCGACCCACCCGGCCACCCACAACCGCGTCGAGGCCCTGCTGGCCCTGGGCGTGGGGCAGGGGATGCGCGCCCGGCGCGTGGGCACGGCCGTGCCGGTCAGCACGCCGCGCCGGACGGGGCCCTGGAGCTAGTTAGCGTCCAAGAATGGCGTTGCGCTGGCGGTCTCCGTCCTGAAGGATCAGGGTCATAGACGCCCTCCAGGATCGCACCGCCGTCCATGCCGCCATCCCGTCGATCCCTGCTGGTTTGCGGCGTGGCCCTTGTCGTCGCGGGCTGCGCCACGACACCCAGGCTTCTGGCGTCCGAGGTCACATGGCCCGAGCTGGAGCCTGTGGCCGTGACGGCCGACCGTCACGGCCTGACGGTGCGCGTGGCCTCGAAAGGCTGCGTCGCCAAGGCTGACTTTGTGTTCCGACTGGATCGCGGCGCCGGCGGGACGGTGCTAGCCTTCGCGCGGCGACGGCTGGAGACCTGCCGGTTTGGCGAGGCGGGGGTGGTCGACCTCGTGTTCAGCTATGAGGCGCTGGGCCTAAGGCGCGGGGAGCGGTTCGAGGTGGCTAACCCTTCGCGCTGAACCGCTCGACCATCCAGTCCATTACCCGCGCGGGGCGTCGGGCGGCGACGTCGATCAGCACCCAGTCGGTGCGGCTCTGGGCGCACATCTCGCCGTCGGGGCCGTCGATGCGGACATAGCGCTCGAAGCGCGGACCCTTCAGCTCGCCGACCCAGGTGTAGCCGGTGGCGATCTCGTCCAGCCTTAGCTCGCGGCGGTAGTCGATCTCGTGGCGGCGCGCCACCCAGCTCCAGCCGGCCCGTTCCTCGGGCGTGGTCCGGGCTTCCCAGTGGGCGATGGCCAGATCCTGGGCCCAGGCCAGATAGACAACGTTGTTGACGTGCTCATTGGCGTCGATGTCCGACGCCGTGGGCGTGAAGGTCATCGAGAAGGCGTTGGCGGCGGGCTGGAAAACCCGGCTCACGCCGCGATTAGGCCCTGCTCGGTCAGTAGCGTCTTCAGTTCGCCCGACTGGAACATCTCGCGGACGATGTCGCTGCCGCCGATGAACTCACCCTTCACATAGAGCTGGGGAATGGTCGGCCAGTCGGTGAAGGTCTTGACGCCCTGGCGCAGGTCGTCGTCCTGCAGCACGTCGACACCGATGAACTCGACGCCCAGATGGTCGAGGATCTGCACCGAAACGGCCGAGAAGCCGCAGCGCGGCTGGTCGGGAACGCCCTTCATGAACAGCACCACGGCGTGGTCGGTCACGGTCTTGGCGATGAAGTCGAGGGCGGGGGAGGAGGCGGCGTCAGTCATGGCGGGTAGATCCTTGCAAGTCCCTTCAGCTAGGCGCCGCATGTCCCCGGGTCAAGAGCCGGCGCTATCGCTGGCCGGCGGCGCGTTCGCGTTCCTGCGCCGAAAAGCGCGCCATTTCGATCTGGGCGCAGACGCCGTTGGGCAGGTCGCGCTCGACCACGGCGGCCAGGCGTTCGACCTCGGCCTGGGTGTCGGCGGTGATCTGCACCGTGGCCAGCGAGGGCTCGGTCAGGGCGTAGCCCAGGCAGATCTCCTCGGCGCTCCAGCCCTGGGTGCCCGTCAGGAAGTCATAGCCGCCGACATCGGCCAGCGGATCGCTGCGACGCCGCCACAGCGAGGGCTTCTGGAAAAGGGGCTTGGCGCCCATGTCGCGCAGGGCCTGGGGCCAGAAGTCTTCACCGATCACCGCCAGGTTCTGGCTGACGGCGGCGCGGACGCGATTGCGCTCGGCCCAGCCCGACGACAGGTTGAACGGCGACGACAGGGCGGTGACCAAGCCAGAGCCGGTCAGCGCCGGATCCACGTCGCCCCGGCTGGCCACGCCCAGGCCCCGGATGGCTCGCCCCTGGTGCAGGGTGCGAAGCACATCGCCGGCGGCGGCCGGCAGGTCAGGACCCAGCGGGTCGTTGAGCAGCACCAGGTCCAGATAGTCCAGACCAAGCTCATCGAAGGCCGAAGCCATCATGGTTTCGACGACTGCGGCGGTGAACTGGCCGGCCTCTTCGCGCACTCGCCAGGTCAGGAACAGCAGTCGCCGATCGACCGAGGCGAAGGCTTCGGCCGCGCCCTGTAGCAAGGGCGCCGAGGCGCCGTCGATCTGGAAGCTGTTAATCCCGTTCTCGATGGCCGTGTAGATCAGGGCCCGCCACTCGCTGGCGCGCAGGCGCGACTGGTCGGACAGGCGAAGGGTGATCGCCGAAACCGTCATGCCCGAATTGCCGAACGGCCGGTAAAGCACGGCTAGTCGGCCAGGTCCGCGGGCGGCGCCGCCGTTTCGAGCGCCAGGGCGTGCAAGGTCCCACCCAGCACATCGGCCAGGGCGCGATTGACCATCTGGTGCTGTTTGACCCGGTTGAGACCCCGGAAAGCGGGCGACACGATGCGCGCCTTGTAGTGGTCGCCGTCGCCGGCCAGATCGGTCAGCACGATCTCGGCGTCGGGGAAGGCGGCGTGCAGGCGGCCTTCGAGGTCGGCGGGAGACATGGGCACGGGAGGAAAGCTCCAATCCTTGAAAGGTTGTATGCCCCGGAAGTCTTAAGAACGGGCGTACGGCAGACGATAGGGCGGCTTTTGGCCACAGGCAGGGTTAAGGTGATTTAACTCCCTCTGGAAGCCGTCTGCAGGCATAGGGACGGCATGATTCAGGTTCTCGCTCCGCGCCTCCGCCTTCTGGCCCTGATTTTCGCCCTGGGCGCCGCCGCCCCGGTCAGCGCCGCAACGCCGGGCGCCATGGCGCTGGACGATGTCCGCATCCTGTCGGACGACGCCATGCAGGGCCGCGCGCCGGGCACCCCGGGCTCGGCGCTCGCGCGGGCGCACATCCTCAAGCGCTTTGGCGAGATCGGCCTGTCGCCCATCGGCGCCAGCTTCGAGCAGCCGTTCAGCTTCACCCGTCGCGACGGGACTAAGGTGGACGCCATCAATCTGGTGGCCCGCATTCCCGGAACTGCAGGTGACGGCAAGGCCATCGTGGTCTCGGCTCACTATGACCATCTGGGCGTGCGGGGCGGCGAGATCTTCAACGGCGCCGACGACAACGCCTCGGGCGTGGCCGGCCTGCTGGCCGTCGCCGAAGCCTTCAAGGCCAGTCCGCCCCGGCACGATGTGATCCTGGCGGTGGTCGACGCCGAAGAGGGCGGTCTGCGCGGGGCCCACGCCTTCGTCGCCAATCCGCCCGTGCCGCTGTCGACGATCGCCCTGAACATCAATTTCGACATGCTGAGCAAGAACCCGAAAAACGAGCTCTATGTCAGCGGCGCCTCGCCGTTTCCGGCGCTGAAGCCGATCCTTGACAAGGTGGCGGCGACCGCGCCGGTCAGCCTGAAGCTGGGCCACGACACCGACGCCGACGGCGCGCAGAACAACTGGACCAGCCAGTCTGACCACTACGCTTTCGCCATAAAAGGCGTGCGGTGGCTCTATTTCGGGGTCGAGGATCATCCCGAATATCACAAGAGCACCGACGACTTCGCCACGATCCCGCAGGACTTCTTCAAGCGCTCGGTCGCCACCGTGGTCGCCGCGAGCCTGGCGCTGGACCGGGATCTGGACACCCTGCAGCCCGCGCACTGATCGGCCCAAATGGCGCGGCGGATTGCCACCCCTGTTGGCAACTCGGGCCATCTCAACTTAAGTTCTGCCAAGCCTGCTGGAATTCTAAAAGGATTCGCCGAGATCGACCGGTCCATGCTGCGCGGTACGATAGTCAGAACTCTCTGGACGGTCGCCCTCGTCGTGGGCGTCGCCATGGCGCTGGACTATGTGGTCAATATCCTGGTCCTGCATGCCCCGGCCGCCTACTCGCCGCTTGCCACGTTCCTGATCTCCACGATGATCGCCACTCCGCTGGCCTTTTCCATCGGTCGACAGCGCGAGGGTCTGCTGCGGCTGGAGATGGACCTGTCCAGCAGCCTGGCGGCCAAGCAGTTGGCGATCGATGAGGCCGAGCGTCGGCGGGCCGAGGCCGAGGACGCCCTGGAGCGCTTGCGGGAAAGCGACCGGCTTTACCGGCTCCTGTCCGAGAATCTGACGGACAACATCAATCTGTGGTCCCGGTCCGGCGAGCGTCTCTACATGTCGCCGTCCATTGAGCGGCTGACCGGCTTTACCGTCGAGGAATGGCAGACCCTGCCGCCGGAGGCGATGACCAGTCCTGAGGATTATGAGGCTGTTCAGGCCCTGGTGCGAACCCTGGTTCCCGGCGGCGAATCCAAGATTTACGAGTACGAGAGCGCCCGTAAGGACGGCACGCCGATCTGGTTTGAGAGCACCTACAAGCGGGTGGCCGGCGCCGAGCGCGAACTGCTGGTGACGACGCGCGATGTCACCGAGCGCAAGACGCTGGAACTGGAACTGACCCACGCCCTGGAGTTGGCCCAGACGGCGGCTGCGGCCAAGTCCGACTTCCTGGCCAACATGACCCATGAGCTGCGTACGCCGCTCAATGCCATTATCGGCTTTGCCGGGGTCCTGCGCGGGTCCAGCACCCTGTCGGAGCGAGATGCGCGGCATGTGGGGCTGATCCAGGACGCCAGCAACACCCTTCTCAACGTCGTCAATGACGTGCTCGACTTCTCGAGGCTGGAGGCTGGCGGCGTCGAGCTGGATCCGCAGCCCTTCGATCCGCTGGTCATGGTCGCCTCGTGCGCCGCCCTGATCAAGGGCCAGGCCGAGGCCAAGGGGCTGGTCCTCGCGGTTTCGGCCCCTGATCATCTGTCGGCCATGCAGGCCGATGCGCCCCGTCTGACCCAGGTGCTGCTCAATCTCCTGTCCAACGCGGTGAAATTCACCAATACCGGCCAGGTCACGGTGATCGTGAACCAGGTTCTGGCCGACGGCGAGGGTGTGCTGCGGGTCGAGGTGCGCGACACCGGAATCGGGATCGCCAGCCAACAGCTGGACAACGTCTTTGACCGGTTTTCCCAGGCCGATGCGGCGGTGTCGCGAAGGTTTGGCGGCACGGGCCTTGGGCTGGCCATTTCGCGCCGGATCATCGAGCAGATGGACGGCGAGATCGGTGTCGACAGCCGCGAGGGCGAAGGCTCGTGCTTCTGGTTCGAGATCCGTGCGCCCCTGTGCGATCTGGCGCCGGAAGCCCCGATGGAAGATCCTGTGACCCCTGATCCGCTGCAGGCCGCCCGCCTTCTGCTGGTCGAGGACAACGCCGTCAATCGCGAGCTGATCCGCATCATGCTCGAGCCTTTCGGCATCAAGGTGGACACGGCCAATGACGGCGTCGCGGGCGTCGAGGCGCTGCGCCAGGGAAGCTACGACCTGGTGCTGATGGATATCCAGATGCCGGGTATGGACGGCCTGACCGCCACCCGGCGCATCCGGGCCATGACCGACGCTCCCGGCTCACGCACCCCGATCATCGCCATGACCGCCAATGTCCTGCCCGAGCAGGTGGCCAATTGCATCGCCGCCGGGATGGACGATCATCTGGGCAAGCCGATCAATCCGTCCAGGCTGCTTGAAGCCATCGCCCGCTGGTCGGGGCGCGTCCATCCCGAGGTGGTGGCCGGCTAATACCAACGGCCGTTGATCCTGACCTCAGAGGGTCCAAATCTGAAAACATGCCGTCACCCCGGGACTTGTTCCCGGGGCCCGTGGGTCGCTTCCTCGTGAGAGTTCTATTCTGCGCCGCGCCTGCGGTTGCACAATGGGCCCCGGGAACAAGTCCCGGGGTGACGAGGATATAGAGCGCGAGGAGTCGAGCTCAGCGGCGCTTGGTAAAAGGCCTTCGCGACAGGTCCGGCGGTAATTTTAATCCGGCGCGCATCCGTCTGCGCGACGCGTTCGTAGCTGTGTCTGTCCCAGCAACGGACCAGTAACTCCCCGGAGAAGACCCCATGAAGAAGACCATGATGCTCGCCATCGCTGGCGTGCTTGCGATCTCGTGCGGCGGTTCCGCCTTCGCGAAAATGGAACATCATGCCGCAGGGCATGGAAAGACTGTAATGGTCGGCGGCGCCGCCATGTATCCGACCAAGAATATTATCGAGAACGCGGTCAATTCAAAGGACCACACGACCCTGGTCGCCGCCGTCAAGGCCGCCGGTCTGGTCGAGACCCTGTCCAGCCCGGGTCCGTTCACGGTGTTCGCCCCGACCAACGCCGCTTTCGCCAAGCTGCCGGCCGGTACGGTCGAAACCCTGGTCAAGCCCGAGAACAAGGGCACGCTGACCACCATCCTGACCTATCACGTCGTGGCGGGCCGTCTGACGGCGGCTGACATTGAAGCCAAGGCCAAGGCCGGCGGCGGCAAGGCCGTCCTGACCACCGTACAGGGTCAGCCGATCACCGTGGCCAAGGGTCATCACGGCTGGACGATCACCGACGCCAAGGGCGGCGTCTCGAACATCACCATCGCCGATGTTCTGCAGTCCAATGGCGTGATCCACGTCATCGACACCGTGCTGATGCCCTGACCCGCCGGTTCCCGGGCCGCGTCTAAATGCGGTCCGGGGCCGCTACTCCTTGGGCGGCGGGGTCTTTGCGGGGGTCTCGCCCCGGGAGTCTGGAATATACAGGTTGGTGATGCTCCCGGCGATCATGCCACCCGGTTGAAAGCGATCGCCATAGGCCTTGCAGGGGTCTGTCTGGCGGTCGATCTTGCGCGACTTCAGCCCCTTGGGGGTCATGACCTCCGCCGCCACATCGGCAAAGGGTTCGGCGAACTGCAGGGCGTCGCCCATGCGTGACAAGGATGGGTCGTCGGTGCCGACCGCCATGGCGCGCCGCGCCCAGGCGATGGCGGCAATCTGACGATGGTCGCTGGTCGCACGCATCTCCGCCTCGACGCCCAGTCCGCCCAGCGTGCCCGGCGCCCGCAGGCCGATGGGGCCCGGAATGAAGAAGCCCGACGCCGCCGAGGCGGCCGAGGCGATCCGCCCGGTGGGCTCGAACCAGGTGACAGCCGCGCGCACATCGGCGTCCGCCTGTTCCGCAGCGACGATCTCGAACCGCTCGGACAGCTCGAAACACAGTTGCGCATCGACTTCACGCAGAACGACGTGGCGCTCCTCTGGCGTCAGGGGCGAGCGGCTGTCGGCGCCCTCGGACAGGACCGCCGGCGTCAGGGCCACGCGGCGCACGGCGTCCAGGGCGGCCGGATCGCGGAACTGGCGGATTTTTGCCCGGCCGCTCTTTTCCCGAGCCTGAAGGCCCTCATAGCCGCTCAGGAAGCCCGAGCGGTCGGGAGCGGCTGTCGCGCAGGCCCCCAGTGTCAGGGTGAGGCCTGTAATGGCCAGGGCGCGGGTCAATCTGGGGTGCATGATGTTGTGTCCCGCTCAAACGTGGCCTTAGCGAGGCGGTTCGACCGCCCTGTCATCGTGCAGGACCGGCCCGGAGCTTCCGGGTCGGCCCCATCCCTGCGGGATCAGTCGACGCAGATGGCGCCGGTGGTCTTGCCGTCCACGACCCTGGCGTAGCAGCCAAACTGGACGCTGGTCTTCTGGCACTGGCCGGTGACCGACGTCTGCGGCTCCAGATTGCCCTCAAGGATGCAGGCGCCTTCGCACTGGGCCTTGTCGGTGCAGGTCTTGCCGGCGTCGGCATAGGGCGTGACGCAGGTGGGCAACTGCAGCTTGCCGCCCCTCTGGATCACCCCGCCGCGCGCGAGGCAGGCCGCTTCGGAGACCTCGGCCGTCGGTGACGGCGCCGGCGCGGTCGGGGCGCAGGCGGTCAGCAGCGACAGGGCCAGAGCGGCCGTCGCCAGGATCGCGATTTTCATTCTGATGTCCTCAGGCCGCCGCGCCCATGAAGCCCGGCATCCAGGCCTCGTGGGCCGCGCGCAGGGTTTCGAGAGGGATGGAGAACAGGCCCGTGGAGGCGAAGGCGTCGCCGCCGGCCACGCCGGCCAGGCTGGCGCTGACGCCGGCCTCCTTGGCCGCCGCCAGCACCGCATCCGGGTCAGGCGTGGCGATCAGGTAGCGGGCCTGGTCCTCGCCGAACAGATAGGGGTGGGCGTGCAGGCTGATGGAGGCGTTCAGGGTGATCCCGACCTTGCTGGCCAGGGCCACATCAGCCGCCGCGATCAGCAGGCCGCCGTCCGACAGGTCGTGCAGGCCGGCCACCAGGCCGGTGGGGATCAGGTTGCGCACGAAGTCGCCATGCTTGCGCTCGGCGGCCAGGTCGACCGGCGGCGGGGCGCCGTCCTCGCGGCCCAGGATCTCGCGCAGATAGATGGAGGCGCCCAGTTCGCCCTGGGTCTTGCCGATCAGCACCAGGGTGTCGCCCTCGGCCACGTTTCCGAAGCCCATGCGCAGGTCATAGTCTTCCAGCAGGCCCACGGCGCCGACGGTCGGGGTCGGCGGAATGGCGACGCCGTTGGTCTCGTTGTAGAGGCTGACATTGCCGCTCACGACCGGGAAGTCCAGCGCCCGGCAGGCTTCGGCCATGCCGTCGGTGGCGCGGACGATCTGGCCCATGGTCTCGGGCTTTTCGGGGCTGCCGAAGTTCAGGTTGTCGGTGATGGCGATCGGCAGAGAGCCGGCGGCGGTCAGGTTGCGCCAGGCCTCGGCCACGGCCTGCTTGCCGCCCTCATAGGGGTCGTTCTGGACATAGCGCGGGGTGACGTCGCTGGTCACGGCGATGGCCTTGCCCTTGCCGTGGATGCGCACGATGCCGGCGTCGCAGCCGGTGGCGCTGTCTTCCAGGGTGTCGGCCATCACGTGGCGGTCGTACTGTTCCCACAGCCAGCGCTTGGAGGCCATGTCGGGGCAGCCGACGACCTTGAGCACAGCCTGGTTCCAGTCGGTCGGGGCGGGGATGGCGGCCGGGTCGAGGCGCGGATGCAGCGTCGGCTGGACCCAGGGGCGGTCATACAGCGGCGCATCGTCGAAGAGCGGGGCCAGCGGCACGTCGCAGACCAGTTCGCCGTGATGCTTCAGCACCAGACGGCCGGTGTCGGTGGTGTAGCCGATGACGGCGGCGTCCAGGCCCCACTTTTCGAAGATGGCGTGGCCTTCGTGCTCGCGGCCGGGCTTGAGGACCGCCAGCATGCGCTCCTGGCTTTCCGACAGCATCATCTCGTAGGCCGACATGCCGGTTTCGCGCTGGGGGACCATGTCCATGTTCAGCTCGATGCCGACGCCGCCCTTGCCGGCCATCTCGACCGACGACGACGTAAGACCAGCGGCGCCCATGTCCTGAATGGCGGCGACGGCGCCGGTGGCCATCAGTTCAAGGGTCGCCTCGATCAGCAGCTTTTCGGCGAAGGGGTCGCCGACCTGGACGGTGGGGCGCTTCTCTTCGCTGTCCTCGGAGAACTCGGCCGACGACATGGTCGCGCCGTGGATGCCGTCGCGGCCGGTCTTCGAGCCGAAATAGACCACGGCCAGGCCCGCGCCCGGCGCGGCCGAGTAGAAGATCTTGTCGGCGTCGGCCAGGCCCACGCACATGGCGTTGACCAGGATATTGCCGTTGTAGCCGCTGTGGAAATTGGTCTCGCCGGCCACGGTGGGCACGCCCACGCAGTTGCCATAGCCCGCAATGCCGGCGACCACGCCGTCGACCAGACGCTTGGTCTTGGGGTGCGAGGGATCGCCAAAGCGCAGGGCGTTGAGCAGGGCGATCGGCCGAGCGCCCATCGTGAAGACGTCGCGCATGATGCCGCCCACACCCGTCGCCGCGCCCTGATAGGGCTCGATGTACGAGGGGTGGTTGTGGCTCTCCATCTTGAAGATGATCGCGTCGCCGTCGCCGATATCGATGACGCCGGCGTTTTCGCCCGGTCCGCAGATCACGCGCGGGCCGGTGATCGGGAACTTCTTCAGCTGGTTCTTCGAGGATTTGTACGAGCAGTGCTCGCTCCACATCACCGAGAACACGCCCAGCTCGACCAGATTGGGCTCGCGGCCCAGGCGGTCGAGAACGACGGCGTATTCCTCGGCGTTGAGGCCGAACTCACGGGCCGTTTCGGCCATCGACTTGGTGGGGGCGGAGGAGGGGGTGCTCATGAGGGCGCCTTCTAGCGCGACCTCGCAGATTCCGCCACTGGACAGAGCGTTCGAAAGGCTTTCCCGGGCGATCAGTGAGCGGCTTTGTCCGCCGTGGCCTTTGCCGGCTTGCCGGTGGGCTCGCCCATGGCGTCCTTGACCTGAACGCTGACAATGGCGATCCAGCTGTCCATCCGGGCTCCAGCCCCGGTGAACGACTTGGCGTGGATCGCCAGGCCGGCCGTCAGCGCGCCCAGCAGAAACAGCGGAACCACCACCAGGCCAACCAGCGGATTGCCGGGCTTGCGGCGCTTGCGGGCCCAGACGGGGACGCCGCTCACGGGTTCAGGAGTGCTCATCGGTTCTTCCCATCGAGGCCGTCGACGGATTTCGGTGTTCGCGCGAGGGCGCGGCCCTGAAATCGTCGCTTCTTGTTCGAGGCCAGTAAGTGACGCGAGGCGCGCCAGTTTCCAGCGCTCTCCCTCTCAGAGCGAGCTGGGTCGGCTGCGTAAATCCAGATAGGCGACTGTCTGGCTTGAAACCCCGGGGCGAAGCGGGCGAACATGGTTATGCTGGGAAAGCCCACCCCGCCGACAGAGGTTCACCCGCCATGCTCGGACCGACAGCAGAAATTGACCGCCGCAGCCTCGTGGTCGCTCTGCTGGCCACGCCGCTCGGGGCAGCGGCAGCGGGTCCGGTTCAGGTGAGGCTGGCGACCGGACGCGGCGCCATCGTGCTTGAGCTCTATCCCGACAGGGCCCCGATCACCGTCGCCAACTTCCTCGCCTATGCCGACCAGCACCTCCTCGACGGCGGCAGTTTCTATCGCACGGTCGGACCCTGGAACGACCACAACCCGGCGACCATCAGCGTGATCCAGGGCGGGCTGAATCGCGATGACAGCCCATTGCCGGCCATCGCTCATGAAACCACCCGCCAGACAGGCCTGCGCCATACCGACGGGGTAATCTCGATGGCGCGCGACGCGCCGGGCACGGCGGGGGCGGAGTTCTTCATCTGCATCGGCGACAATCCAGCCCTGGATTTCGGCGGCGCCCGCAACCCCGATGGCCAGGGCTTCGCGGCGTTCGGGCGGGTGGTCGAGGGCATGGATGTGGTCCGGGCCATCCACAAGGCGCCGGCCGTCAGCAGCGTGGACGATCCCTATCTGAAGGGGCAGATGATCGAGAAGCCCGTGAAGATCCAGCAGCTGCGTCGCGACGGAGTCGGCGGCGGCTAGAACGGATGCGGACGGCGAATGTCCATCGCGCGGCCTTGCTGGCACACACCGCGATATCGACCCGCGCCCGCGATATCGACCCGGCCCGTGGCCCGGTTTACCGTCACGCGCTGGGTGTTGCTGGCGTTCAGCTGATAGGCGCCCGTGATGATGTCGCCCTGCTGGCTGACGTCCTTCAGGCGCCACCAGCCGTCCCGACCGCCGGTATTCACGCCCGGGATCATGCGCTCGCCCAGGTGGATGCGTCCGCGCGTGCTGTTGATGTCGATCTCTATCGTGGCGGGCCGACGATAGGCGGCCCAACGATCTTGCAGCGCTGATCGAACTTCGCGTCGCGTGGCGTCCTCCGCGAAGAACCGGTCATCGCGCGCGCCTTGGCAGACCAGTTTCAGATCAACAGGGGCCGGGGAGGCGGAAGCCATTGTCGCGGCTGCGGCCAATATCGGAACAAGCATCAGCATGGATCAACTCTCACGCCTGTGATGGAGCTGATCGAAGTGGGACACATGCTGAGGCGAGTGTAAAGTTGGAATGCAATCCTTGGAATAATGCGCTCAGCCAAGACGACGGGCGGCGCGACCGCTGACGCGACACCCCGCTACCGCCAAGTGCAGGGCCGGCGATCGTTCGCCGGCCCTTTTACTGAGCCGTCGCTACTTCTCCACCACCGGCAGCTCGATGAAGCTGGCCGTATCCCCGGCGTGGAACACTCGCTGGGTCGCCTTCACATAGTCAGCCGGCTTGGCCAGCAGGATGTTGGGCACGAAGGTCTGCGGGTTGCGGTCATAGAGCGGGAACCAGCTGGACTGCACCTGCACCATGATCCTGTGGCCCGGCTTGAAGGTGTGGTTCGCGGTCGGCAGGATGAACTGGTACTTCAAAGGCGTGTTCGCCTTGATCGCCTTGGGATCGCTGAAGCTCTCGCGATAGCGGCCACGGAAGATGTCCATGCCCACGGCCAGCTGGTAGCCGCCCAGTTCGGGCTGGCTGGGAACCTCGTCGGGATAGACATCGATCAGCTTGACCACCCAGTCGCTGTCGGTGCCGCTGGTCGAGGCCATCAGATTGACCTTGGGCACCCCGGCGATGGTCACGGGCTTGTCCAGCGGCTCGGTCGTGTAGGTCAGCACATCCGTGCGATCGGCGAAGGCGCGCTGATCGGTAACCAGCCATGATTTCCACCGATCGCCGTCCGCGAAGCGCACGGGGCGGGGCAGGTAGGGCACCGGCTTGGCCGGATCGGAGACATATTCGTCAAAGGCCGCCGCGCCCTTGGCCGCCGCCGGGGCGGTGAAGGACAGGCCGCCGTTCGGCGCCAGGTACAGCGGCTTGGACCTGGACTGACAGTTGCTCTCACAGGCCAGCGGCCAGCTCTTGAACCTGTCCCAGTGATTGGCGCCGGTGTTGTAGATCAGCACCGGTGGCGTGTCGGCCTTGGGCGCGCCGTCCTTCAGGTACTGGTCGAAAAATGGCTTGAGCGTGTCGCGGCGGAACTGCAGGGCGGTGTCGCCGTCCCACTTGAACGGGCCCAGGTTGTAGCCCTCGTAATTGACCTGGCTGTGCCGCCAGGGGCCCAGGACCAGGTAACTCTTGTCGTTGGCCGTATCCTTGGGCTCGGTGGCGGCATAGGCGTGGACGCCGCCCCACATGTCTTCCTGGTCCCACAGGCCCTGGATCCACATGACCGGCACGTTCAGCGGGGTCTTGGCCATGGTCTTGTCGAGGGCCTGCTCGCTCCAGAAGGGCGTGTAGGCCGTGTTCTCGACCATCTTCTTCCACCAGGGCAGGCCCTCCAGGCCGTTCAGCCTGGCGTAGTCGCCGGCCGAACCGGCGCGGCGGAAGTTTTCATAGTCGTCATAGCCCGGACGGACCACATCGTCGGCCGCGCCGCGCGCGGTGGTCTGGCTGGCGAAGAAGTCGAAATTGGGCTGACGGAACGCGCCGTGGTGGAACCAGTCGTCGCCCATCCAGCCATCGATCATCGGGCTCATCGGGGCGGCGACCTTGAGGGCCGGGTGCGGATTGACCAGGGCCATCACCACCGTGAAGCCCTCATAGGAACTGCCCAGCATGCCGACCTTGCCGTTGGTCTCGGGCACGTTCTTCACCAGCCAGTCGATGGTGTCATAGGCGTCGGTCGAGTGGTCGACCTCGGAGGAATTCAGCGGCCCCTTCAGCGGCCGCGTCATCACATAGTCGCCCTCCGAGCCGTACTTGCCGCGCACATCCTGGAAGACGCGGATATAGCCGCCGTCGGCCACGAACGGCTCGTCGCCCTGGGGCAGGGTCGAGATCATGCGCGGGCTTTCGTTGCGCGTGGCCCGCTTGGCGGCGTTGTAGGGCGTGCGCGTCATCATGATCGGCAGGCCTTTGCCGCCCTTGGGGATCACGATGACGGTGTAGAGCTTGGTCCCGTCGCGCATGGGGACCATCACCACGCGCTTGTCGTAGTCGAAGCCGACCTTGGCGGCGACGTACTTGCCGTCGATGTCCGGCGTCATCGCTGCAGCTTGGGCCGCAGTCTGGGCGTGGGCGGCGGCGGCGGCGAAGACCGTCAGGGCGGCGGCGGCCAGCAGGCCGGCGCGCAGGGACAAGGCAAGACTCATGATCAGAACTCCCTAGGGTGGCAGCACCCTAGGAGCGCTCGGCGCCGGGCGCTACGCCCGAGATCTGGCTTGACCCCGCGGCTGCCCGCCTATTTGGCCTTCACCACCGGCAGTTCAACGAAGCTGGCCTTGTCCGCCGCGTGGAACACCGTCTGCGTCGCCTTCACATAGTCGGACGGCTTGGCCAGGAAGATGTTGGGCGTGAAGGTCTGCGGGTTGCGGTCATACAGCGGGAACCAGCTGGACTGGACCTGCACCATGATCCGGTGGCCCGGCAGGAACACGTGGTTGGTGGTGGGCAGGGCGAAGCGATAGGTCAGGGGCGCGTTGGCCTTGATCGGCTTTGCCGTCTCGAAGCCCTCGCGATAGCGGCCGCGCAGGATGTCCATCGACACCGGCAACTGATAGCCGCCCATCTCGGGGGTGGCTGCGACTTCATCAGGATAGACGTCGATCAGCTTGACCACGAAGTCGCCGTCTGTGCCCGTCGTGGCGGCCACCAGATTGACCGTCGGCTCGCCGCTGATCTTCACCGGCGCCGTCAGGACCTCGGTCGTATAGGTCAGCACGTCGGTGCGGCCCGAGGCCTCGCGCTGGTCGTCGACCAGCCACTGGGTCCAGGTCAGGGGCGGCTCATAGCCGGTCGGCTGGCTGGGACGGGCCCGATAGGGCACGGGCTTGGCGGGATCGGAGACATAGCTGTCGCTGGCGGCCTCGCCGGTCTTGGGCGCGGCGAAGCCCGCCTTGCCGCCGGCCTGCAGATAGAGCGGCGTGGCGGTCGTCGCGCAGCCCTTGGCGCAGCCCGAGGGCCAGGCGTCCAGCTTGCGCCAGCGGTTGGTTCCGGTCTCGAAGGCGGTGACGGGCGCCACGTCCATGGGCGGGGCGTCGTCCTTCAGATAGTGGGCCAGGAAGGGGGCCAGCACGTCCTGGCGAAATTGCAGGCCGGTGTCGGCGTTGAACTTGATGGCGCCCAGGCTTGAGGCTTCGTGGATCTGCTGGCCATGGTTCCAGGGGCCCATCACCAGGAACACCTTGTCGTTGCCCACGTCCTTGGGCTCGAGGACCTTGTAGACCGCCGGCGCGCCGTAGATGTCCTCCTGGTCCCAAAGGCCGTGTACCAGCATCACCGGCACCTTCAGCGGCTCCCTGGCCAGAAGTTTGTCGACGGCCTGGCCGCTCCAGAAGGCGTCATAGGCCGGATGGGCCAGAAGCTTCTCCCAGAAGCCGATCTGCTGCAGGCCCATCTGGCGGCCCAGCTCGCCGACCGATCCGGCCCGCATATAGAGGTCGTAGTCGTCATGGACGCCGGAGTTCCAGCGCTCCTCGTTCTTCCGCGTGCCGACCTGCTCGTACATGTAGGGCATGTTCTGCTGGCGGAAGGCGCCGTTGTGGAACCAGTCGTCGCCCTTCCAGCCGTCGACCATCGGGTTCATCGGCACGGCCACCTTCAGGGCGGGGTGCGGGTTGAACAGGGCCTGCAGGGTGGTGAAGCCGTCATAGGAAATACCCAGAATCCCGACCTTGCCGTTGGTCTCGGGGGTGTTCTTGATCAGCCAGTCGATGGTGTCCCAGGTGTCGGTGGCGTGGTCGACCTCGGTGGGGTTGAGCGGGCCCTTCAGGGGCCGGTTCATCACATAGTCGCCTTCCGAGCCATACTTGCCGCGCACGTCCTGGACGACGCGGATATAGCCGCCCTCGATCACGACATCGACCGGATGATCATAGCCGTCGATGGCGTTGGCCATGCTGACGCCGGGGGTGATCGCGGTCATCGCCGAGGCGTCATAGGGCGTTCGGGTCAGCAGGATCGCGGCGTGGCTGGCCCCCTTGGGCACCAGGATGACGGTGTGCAGCTTCACGCCATCCCGCATGGGGATCATCACCTCGCGCCGTTCATAGTTCAGGCGGTCGAGATTGGGCTTGAAGACGGCGGGGGTTTCGCTGGCCAGGCCGGGCGCTGGCGCTTGCTGACGCGAGAAGGCTGGACCGGCCAGCAGCAAGCTCGCCGCGACCAGCGTCAAAACAGTTTTCATCAGACATCCCCCGAGCCCTATAGGCGCGGGCAGGATGACACCTGTTTTCTGCGATCGCCAAGATGCGATCGCGGAGAGCTTCAGGCGCTGGCGAACACGCTGCGGAACAGGATCGCGCCGTCTTCCGAGCCCAGGTCGGCGTCGAATGACCGGTCGGGGTGGGGCATCAGGCCCAGGACGTTGCCCTTGGCGTTGACGATGCCGGCGATATCGCGGGCCGAGCCGTTGGGATTGTCCTTGTAGCGGAAGACCACCTGGCCTTCGCCCTCGAGCCGGTCCAACGTCTCTTCGTCGGCGAAGAAGTTGCCCTCGCCATTGCCGACGGTCATCACCGCCTCGCGCTGCTCGCCGAACTCGGCGGTGAAGCGGGTCTGGCTGTTGACGATCTCCAGCTCGACCGGCTTGCAGATATATTTCAGCTTCTCGTTGCGCAGCAGGGCGCCGGGCAGCAGGCCAGCCTCGCACAGCACCTGGAAGCCATTGCAGATGCCGACCACGGCCATGCCGTCATCAGCGGCCTTGACGACCGCCTTCATGACCGGGCTTTGAGCCGCCATCGCGCCGCAGCGCAGATAGTCGCCATAGGAGAAACCGCCGGGCAGAACGACCAGGTCGAGGTCGTCGGGCAGGGAGGTTTCCTGGTGCCAGACCATCTCGACGCGGGCTCCGGCGGAGCGCTCGATGGCGACCTTGCAATCGCGGTCGCAGTTGGACCCTGGGAAGACGATGACGGCGGCTTTCATGGCGCGGGCCTGTAGCACCGTTCGCGCCGCCTGTCAGCGCATCCTTCGCCAGAAACGCCGCAAGATCGGACGCGGGTCAGGCTTCGTTTTTCGACAGGACGCCGGTCGCCGACACCTTGCGTAGGCCTGCCTTGCTCAGCGGCACAGTCGCGGGCCAGCGGGCGCCCAGAAGGCGATCCTTGGCGATGCGCGTGATGCAGACGCTGTCGGCCTGATTGCCGCCGAGCACGTGATAGGCCTTGGAGTCCTCGCCGACATACAGGGCCACATGGCCCTGCCACCCCTCCCGGCTTCCGCGCCAGAACACCATCACCGCGCCCGGGCGTGGGGTGCAGGGGCCGCCGAACTTCATCCAGTTGCGCGCGCCCAGCGGATTGTTGGGCAGGGGTTCGGTGGTCAGGGTGGCGCCGATGCAATGGGCGATGAACAGCCCGCACCAGGGAATGTCGTCGGAGTCATAGTCGATGCCCAGCTTGTCGGCCCAGTCGAGGAGCGTGGCGTTCGAGCCCGGGCCCGCAGTCTCGCGCAGGCCCATCAGGCGACGGGCTTCCTGGAACCAGACGAGGGTGACGTCCTCCAGGCTGTCCTTTTCGGACTTGGCGTCGGGCAGCAGGGCCTTGGCGGTCTTGGGTCCGACGACGCCGTCGGCCAGCAGGCCCTTGCTGGTCTGAAAGGCGCGCACCGCCGCCGCCGTGCGGCGACCCCAGGCTCCGTCCAGGGCGCCGGGGTCAAATCCCTTGGCGGCCAGAGCCTTTTGAATGTCCAGAATGGTCATACGAGCCCCCCAGCGAACAGTGTTCGATGTAATGTGCTCGTTCAGCGTGTGTAAGTCGAGTCCCTGACGCAGTGGGTCCCGGGCGGCGCGCGGCGCTTTATACCAACGGCCGTTGATCCTGACCTCAGAGGGTCCAAATCTGAAAATACGCCGTCACCCCGGGACTTGTTCCCGGGGCCCATGGGTCAGCTTCCTCGTGAGAGTTCTATTCTGCGCCGCACCTGCGGTTGCACAATGGGCCCCGGGAACAAGTCCCGGGGTGACGAGGATATAGAGCGCGAGGAGTCGAGCTCAGCGGCGCTTGGTATTAGGCGCCGCATTCGCCCTTCCTGGCGCGGCCGGGAAGGGACTTGGGCCAAAAACGTCAGAGTTCGATCATGTCGAAGTCCGACTTGGGCGTGCCGCACAGCGGGCAGATCCAGTGGGCGGGCAGATCCGCCCACCGGGTCCCCGGCGCCAGGCCTTCGCCCGGATCGCCCTCGGCCTCGTCATAGATGTAGCCGCAGGTTCGGCACTGCCAGACCTTGAAGGGCTCGCTCATGATCGCCTCAGTGCATCTTGAAGCGGATCGGCACCGCCTTGGGGCCGCAGACGAAATTGGCGGTCATCCGGGTGGGCTGACCATCCAGCTCGACGCTGTCGACGCGGGCCAGCAGCTCTTCCCACAGCACGCGCATCTCCATCCGCGCCAGGTGCTGGCCCAGGCACACATGGGCGCCGTAGCCGAAGGCCACGTGCTTGTTGGGCGTGCGGTCGATGCGGAAGCTGAAGGGGTCCTCGAACACCGACTCGTCGCGGTTGCCCGACGGGTAGGACAGCATCAGCCAGTCGCCCTTGGCGATCTTGCGGCCGGCCAGTTCGGCGTCGGCGGTGGCGGTGCGCATGAAATGCTTCACCGGCGTCACCCAGCGGATCGACTCCTCGACCAGGCCCGGGATCAGGCTGGGATCATTCTTGATGCGGGCGAACTGGTCGGGGTTCTCGGCCAGGGCCCACATGGCGCCGGCGGTGGTCGAGGAGGTGGTGTCGTGCCCCGCCGTGGCGGCGATGATGTAGTAGCTCATCGCTTCCAGGTGGCCCATCGGCTCGCCATTGACCTTGCCATTGGCGATGATGCTGGCCAGATCCTCGCGCGGATTGGCCCGACGATCCTCGGTCATCGCGTTGAAATACATCATGAAGTCCATGATCACCGACTGCAGGCTGTCGATGCCCTCGTTGACGTCGGTCGCGACCTTGCCGTCGCGGTTCAGATCGGGGTCGGCGCTGCCGAACAGCTCCTGCGTCAGTTTCAGCATGCGCGGCTCGTCGGCCTCGGGCACGCCCAGAACCTCCATGATCACGTGCAGCGGATAGAGGAAGGCCACGTCGCGGGCGAAGTCGCAGCGATCGCCCTGGGCGGCCATGCGGTCGATGAAGCTACGGGCGATCTCGCGGATCCGCGCTTCCAGCGATCGCAGGTTCTGCGGCAGCAGCGAGCCCTGGGTCACGCGGCGGTAGGCGAAGTGGTCGGGATTATCCATCTGGACCAGCGAACGGACCAGGTGCGGCGAGCCGCCCATCATGGCGCGCACCTTCTGGTCGGCCTCAATGGTGGTGACGATCGTCGCGCGGTCGCCGTTGTGGAACAGCTCGTTCTGGCGCTCGACCTCCAGGATGTCGGCATGGCGGGTGACCACCCAGAAGGGGTCGAAGCCGTCGGGCTGGGCCACCTCCAGGGGGCTCTCGCGACGCAGCCGCGCGAAGGCCTGGTCGATGCGGTCGCCGTCGGCATAGGCCTTTGGGTCGACGATGGTGTTTGCGATATCAACGGGAATGGTCATGCGCGAACTCCTGGAACCTCCGGGAGCGGCTCTGTGGCCGCCTTTGTATTTGCTAGTTGTCCAACAAATAAATAACCTCCGCAAGATGACATCCGCCCTTAAGGTTCCGCTTGTTCGCCGCAGCCAGTCCGATCGGCGCCAGCAGTCGGAGAGCGAGCTGCTGCGCGCGGCGGCCGAGCTGATCCTGGAACGCGGCATGGCGGCCGCCACCTTCGAGAACATCGGGGCGAGGGCGGGCTACAGCCGCGGGCTGGCGACCCAGAAGTTCGGGTCCAAGCAGGGGCTGATCGAGGCGCTGATCGTCAGGCTTCAGGTGCGGCTGCAGGATCTGCTGGCCGACCACCAGCTGGACTGCGCCAACGGCCTGGAAGCGATCCTAGGGTTCGTGGACATCTACCTGCGCAACCTGGCGGAGGACGGCGAGATGCGCGCCTATTTCGTGCTGATGGCCGGGGCGGTGGCCGAGGTCTCGGATCTGCGCGGACCGTTCGCCGCCGTGCACAAGGAAGTCGAGACCCGTCTGGAGGCCATGTTCCTGAGGGGGCAGGCCGAAGGCGTGATCCGCGAGGGGCTGAACGCCGACGCGGCCGCCCTGATGGTCGGCGCCCTGCTGCTGGGGCTCAGCACCCAGATGCTGGTAGATCCCGGCCTCGATCTGGAACCGATCCGGGAAACCAGCTTGGCGACCCTCAGGGTCAGCTTCAGCGCCTGAGGCGCTGAAGGCTAGTCGAGCGAGATCGCGTAGCTTTCGATCACGGTATTGGCGAGCAGCTTGTCGCACATCGCCTTGACCTCGGCCTTGGCCTTCTCGGCGTCGCCGTCGGCCACGTCGAACTCGATGGTGCGACCGACGCGGACGTTCTGAACGTCAGTCCAGCCCAGACCATGCAGGGCGTTCTCGACCGCCTTGCCCTGAACGTCGAGGACGCCGGGCTTGAGGAACACTTGGACCTTGGCTTTCATCAAGTTCGACCTTCTTCGACCCTCTCCCATAGGGAGAGGGAGGGGCCCATGCGGAGCATGGGAGGGTGAGGGGTTACGGGGTCAACCGGAGAGGGTTTAACCCCTCATCCTCCCACGCCTGCGGCGCGGGCCCCTCCTTCTCCCTCTGGGAGAAGGTTCCAATAGGCTAATGCATGCCGCCCTGAATGACGGTGGGCATTTCCTTCATGATACCCAGGCGGCGGGCCACCTCGGTATAGCTCTCGATGACATTGCCCAGATCGCGACGGAAGCGGTCCTTGTCCAGCTTCTCGTTGGTCTGGCTGTCCCACAGGCGGCAGCTGTCGGGGCTGATTTCGTCAGCCAGGATCACGCGGCTGAAATCGCCTTCGTAGATGCGGCCAAACTCGATCTTGAAGTCGACCAGCGTGATGCCGACGCCGCTGAACAGGCCCGACAGATAGTCGTTCACCCGCAGGGCCATGGCCATCATGTCGTCGATCTCCTGGGTGGCCGCCCAGTTGAACGCCGTGATGTGCTCTTCCGACACCATCGGGTCGTTGAGCTTGTCGTCCTTGTAGTAGAACTCGATGATCGAGCGCGGCAGGGCCTGGCCCTCGGGCAGGCCCAGGCGCGTGGCGATCGAGCCGGCGGCGATGTTGCGCACCACCACCTCGAGCGGGATGATCTCGACTTCCTTGATCAACTGCTCGCGCAGGTTCAGGCGGCGGATGAAGTGGTTCTGCACGCCGATGCCGTTCAGGCGAGTCATGACGTACTCGCTGATCCGGTTGTTGATCACGCCCTTGCCTTCCAGCTGGGCCTTCTTCTCGCCGTTGAACGCCGTGGCGTCATCCTTGAAGTACTGGATCAGCGTACCGGGCTCGGGGCCCTCGTACAGGATCTTCGCCTTGCCTTCGTAGATCTTCTTGCGGCGGGTCGTCATGGCTCTCGTCGAGGCCCTTCATGGATGCGAAGCGCGCCCCCTGATCCGGGGGTGTCCGAAGAAACGAAAAGCGCGCGCGGCCGGATAGCTGCGCGCGGCGTTCGACTCAAGGCCGCTCACTGAAAATGTCAGGTGGAACTTATCTGAATGAGGGCGGGCGCGCAAACCTGGGGGGTCAGCTTCCGTTCAGGTCTTTGGGCGTAAAGCGAAGGCTGCGGCGTATCCGCCGATTGCGAGTTGGCCCGTCACGGGATAGACAGCCGCCTTAGACGCATTTGGGGCCTTCATGACCACTTTCGACGATCGCGAACAGGGTTTCGAACGCAAGTTCGTTCTGGACCAGGACCTCGAGTTCAAGGCGACCGCGCGCCGCAACCGCCTGCTGGGCGAATGGGCCGCTGGCCTGATGGGCCTCGCCACGGTCGAGGAATATGCACGCGCCGTCGTGAAGTCGGACTTCGAACAGCCCGGCGACGAGGATGTGCTGCGCAAGGTTTCGGGCGATCTCAAGGGCTCGGGCGTCTCGGTGTCCGAGAGCGAAGTGCGCATGAAGATGGACGAGCTGCTGGCCCAGGCCCGCGAGCAGATCAAGACGGGCGCCTGAAATCAGCGCCGGTCTAGGCCGAACGAACAAGGGTCGCCCGTCGGGGCGGCCCTTTTCTTTGCCTTCCATGCGGCCGGCAGGGCGTGACGCCGGACGTGGAAGCCCGGCGCCGTTTCCGATCCGACAGACGTTTCACGCCGCGCGGAGACCCTAGGCGTTCTTGCCGCCGTTGAGGGCGAAGGCTTCCTCAGGGGACAGCACCAGCTTCTTGCGACCGACGGCGGCGAAATAGGCGATGCCGATCGCGAACCAGATCGCCACGCCGATGACGCCGGTCCGATAGATTGGATCTTTCAGCTGATAGACGATGGTGACCAGCGAGATGATCACCGTCAGGGCCGCGCCGGTGACGCCGAACCGGCTCTTGTAGGGCCGTTCCATGTCCGGGAATTTCCGGCGCAGCAGGATGAACGATGCGCCCTGTGCGACGTAGGACAGCATGGCCCCGAACACCGCCATGTTCAGCAGCGTGCCGCCGATCGCCGCGGCGCCCTTTTCGGCGCCCAGGCTGAACCACACCACCAGCATGACCAGCAGGCCGGCCAGCGAACCGGCGATCAGGGCGAGCTCTGGCGTCTTGCGCTCGCCATGGGTCACCGACAGGGCGCGCGGGAAGTAGCCGGCCCGCGACAGCGAATAGATCTGGCGGCCATAGGCGAAGATGATGGCGTGGAAGCTGGCGATCAGCCCTGCTACCGCCACCGCCGCCAGCACCTTGGCCAGGGCTCCGCCGCCATAGATGGCGCGGAAGCCGTCGAGGATCGGCTCGCCGGACTTGGACAGGGCGAAGGTCCCGGCGGGAATCGACGAATTCAGCCACAGCACCAGCAGGGCCGAGACGATCAGGGTCAGCATGCCCAGGATGATGCCCTTGGGCAGATCCCGCGCCGGCGTGTGGGATTCCTCGGCCGCCAGGGGCAGCTGCTCGATGGCCAGGAACAGCCAGACCGCGAAGGGCAGCTGGGCCAGCGCCCCGCCGATCCCGGCCGGCAGGAACGGTCCGTGGCCCTCGGGCAGCTCGGCCCCGCCAGGGCCGACATTGAGGGCGTATCGCATGAAGTCGGCATGGGGCAGGGCGCTGATCCAGAACACCACCAGGCAGGCCAGGGCCAGCAGGGTGACGAACACCGTGAAGCGGAACGACATCGCCACGCCGCCGGCGTTCAGGCCGACAAACACGATATAGGCCCCCACCCAGTAGAGCGGCTGCGCCCAGGGCGGCGTCTCGAAGATGCCGCCCAGATAGCTGCCGATGAAGAAGCAGACCACGGCGGCGGTCAGCACATATTCGACGTTCTCGCACAGGCCGGTGATGAAGCCACCCCAGGGGCCCATCGCGGCGCGGGCGAAGGAATAGGCTCCGCCCGTGTGCGGCTGGGCTGCCGCCATTTCGGCGATCGAGAAGGTCAGGCCCAGATACATGACGGTGATGATCAGGGTGGCCACCAGCATGCCGCCCCAGCCGCCGACGCCCATGCCGAGATTCCAGCCCGAGAACTGGCCCGAGATCACCGCCCCGACGCCCAGCGCCCACAGCGAGAAGACGCCCGCATAGCGCTTGAGGCCGCGCTTGTCGAAATAGGCCGCATCGACCTTTTCGTAGCTGACGCCGCCGCCGGCTGATGGTTCGCTCATCATGGTTCCCCTGTCCCGGACTATCCCCGTGACCAGAGCCTGCGCGCCGGTCGCGCCAGCGGCGAGCCCGCAGCGGCGATCGCCCAGCCGCCACGGTCCGGTCGCGCACTATTTGGTCAGAGAAAACGCGGGTCGGTCAAATTGCGGGCGACGGGCAGGGTAGCGGTATCGCTCTCGTCCTTTAGGGCCACGCCCGTCTGTCCCTGGCGCAGGGCCTCGCGCGCCAGCCAGACCAGCTTGAAGGCGGCCTCGTCGTAGCTGAGTCCTTCGGCGCGGATGTTGGAGACGCAGTTGCGGGCGGCGTCGGTCAGACCCACCCGGGGCGCGAAGGTCAGATAGGCGCCCAGACTGTCGGGCGACGACAGGCCAGGCCGCTCGCCGACCAGCAGCAGGACCAGACGCGCGCCCAGTCGCTCGCCGACCGCGTCGCCCAGGGCCACGCGCGCCTGATGGGCGACAATCACCGGCGACAGGCTCCAGCCCTCGGCGCGGATCAGGGGCAGAAGGGCGGCGATCAGCGGCGCGGCGTGGGCGTGGACGGCGGTGCTGGACAGGCCGTCGGCGACGACGATGGCCAGATCGGCCGGCTTGCGCGGCGCGTGCTCCAGCAAGGCGCGGCTGGCCTCTGACAATTGCCGACCCAGGTCCGGCCGACGCAGATAGGTGGCGCGGTCCGGCGCGGCGCTTTCGACCGGCAGGACCGCAAGGCCAAGGCCGGCGATGGCCTCGGTCACCGCCTGGATATCGAACGGCGTATGCACCGCGTCGCGGGCCTGGGCATGGGCCAGGGCGAAGGCCAGCACCTCATGGGTGGGCAGGCTGGCGCCCGTGCGGCCAAGGGCGATGCGGGCGGGGGTGTGGCGGCGCAGGGCGGTCCATGGATCGGGCGGAATCAGCCGGCTCATGCGCTGGCCGTCAGCAGCGGGTGGCCGGCCGAGGGCGGCGTCAGGCGGCCGTCGGCGCCGGTGATCTTCAGGCGCAGCAGCCAGGCCTCGAACTCCGGCGCGCGCCTGCGGCCCAGCAATTCGCGGACATAGAGGGCGTCGTGGAACGAGGTCGACTGGTAGTTCAGCATCACGTCGTCGGCGCCCGGCACACCCATGATGAAGGTGACCCCCGCCGCGGCCAGCAGGGTCAGCAGGCTGTCCATGTCGTCCTGGTCGGCCTCGGCGTGGTTGGTGTAGCAGACGTCCACGCCCAGAGGCGCGCCCAGCAGCTTGCCGCAGAAGTGGTCCTCGAGACCGGCCCGGATGATCTGCTTGCCGTCATAGAGGTATTCGGGGCCGATGAAGCCGACCACGCTGTTGACCAGCAGCGGCTCGAAGGCTCGGGCCACGCCGTAAGCCCTGGCCTCAAGCGTCTGCTGATCGACGCCGTGATGCGCCCCGGCCGACAGGGCCGAGCCCTGGCCGGTCTCGAAATACATGACGTTGTCGCCGACCGTACCGCGCTTCAGCGAGCGTCCGGCGTCCAGGCCTTCGCGCAGCAGGGCCAGGGTGACGCCGAAGCTGGCATTGGCGGCCTGCGTCCCCGCGATCGACTGGAAGACCAGGTCCACCGGCGCGCCCCGCTCGATCAGGGCGATGGCGCTGGTCACGTGGGTCAGGACGCAGGACTGGGTGGGGATCTCGAACCTCTGGATCAGGTCGTCCATCAGCCGCGACAGATCGCCCAGTACCGAGAGATTGTCGCTGGCCGGATTGATGCCGATCACCGCGTCGCCGCAGCCATAGAGCAGGCCGTCCAGGATCGAGGCGGTGATCCCGGCCGGATCGTCGGTCGGGTGATTGGGCTGCAGCCGCACGGCCATGGTCCCGGGCAGGCCGATGGTGTTGCGGAACTTGGTCGTCACCCGGCACTTGCTGGCCGCCAGGATCAGGTCCTGGTTGCGCATGATCTTGCTGACCGCGGCGACCATCTCCGGCGTCAGACCCGGCGCGAGCGCGGCCAGAACGGCGGGTGTGGCGGCGTCCGATAGCAGCCAGTCGCGGAAGGCTCCGACCGTCAGGCTGGCGACCGGCGCGAAGGCGGCCGCGTCGTGGCCGTCGAGGATCAGACGGGTGACCTCGTCGGTCTCGTAGGGGACCAGGGCCTCGGTCAGAAAGGTCTTCAGCGGCGTGTCGGCCAGCACCATCTTGGCGGCAACATTCTGCTGGGCGCTGCTGGCCGCGACCCCGGCCAGCATGTCGCCCGAACGCGGGGGCGAGGCCTTGGCCATTACATCGGCCAGACCGTCGAAGGCATAGGTCGTTCCGGCCACGGCGCGCGCATAGGTCATGGTCGCAGCCTGACCTGCAAACGCGCCGCCGACAAACAAAAGCGGGAGCGTGATCGCCACGCCCCCGCCCTTGCCGTCACGCTGATCAGTCGGCGCTACCAGACGCGCGAGCGGGCCTCTGGCGCCAGATAGTAGGTCTCGCCGGCCTTCACGCCGAAGGCCGCGTACCATTCGTCGACATTGCGCGTCGGGCCGATGACCCGGAAGTTCGACGGCGAGTGCGGATCGGACGCCATCTGCTGCTTCAGCGAGTCATCGCGCTCCTTGGCGCGCCACGATTGGGCGAAGGCCAGGAACAGACGCTGGTCGCCGCTCATGCCGTCGATCACCGGCGCGGGCTTGCCGCCCAGCGAGGCGTGATAGGCGTCCAGGGCCACCTGCAGGCCGGCCAGGTCGGCGATGTTCTCGCCCATGGTCAGCTTGCCGTTGATCTTGGCGCCGGGGACCGGCTCGTACTGGTCGTACTGCTTGCCCAGGATGTCGGCCTGGGCCTCGAAGCGTTTGGCGTCCTCGGCCGTCCACCAGTCGCGCAGGGCGCCCTTGGCGTCGATCTTGCGGCCCTGGTCGTCGAAGCCGTGGCTGATCTCGTGGCCGATCACCGCGCCGATGGCGCCATAGTTCACTGCGGGGTCGGCGGCCGGATCGAAATAGGGCGCCTGCAGGATGCCGGCCGGGAAGACGATCTTGTTCTCCAGGCCGCCATTGTAGGCGTTGACCGTCTGCGGGGTCATCGCCCACTTGCCGTCGTCGACGGGCTTGCCCAGGTCGCTCAGGGCATAGGCCCACTCGAAGGCGCGGCTGCGCGAAACGTTGCCATAGAGGTCGGCGGCGTCGATCTTCAGGCCCGAATAGTCGCGCCACTTGTCGGGATAGCCGACCATGACCTTCATCTTGGAGAGCTTGGTCTGGGCCTCGGTCTTGGTGGCCGCCGCCATCCACGGCGACTGCTCGATGCGCTTGGCCATCGCCGCCTTCAGATTGGCGATCAGCTCGACCATCTGGGCCTTGGACGAGGGCGGGAAGTACTTGGCCACATAGGTCTGACCGACGACCTCGCCGACGGTGCTGTCGACCAGGCCGACGCCGCGCTTCCATCGGGGACGCAGGGCCGACTGGCCGCTGAGAGCCTTCACATACTCAAAGCGGCTGTCGACGAAGCGCTTGGACAGATAGGGCGAGGCCTCCTCGATGATGTGGAAGGCCTGCCAGGCCTTCAGCGTGTCGAGCGAAGCAGCGTCATAGGCCTTGGCGATGTCGCGTACGGCGGTCTTTTCGCCCAGCACCACCTTGGTCAGACCGGGCATGCCAGCGGCGGCCAGATAGTCCGCCCACGGGAAGTTGGGGGCATAGGCCTTCAGCTCGACGATCGAGACCGGATTATACACTTTGTCGATGTCGCGACGGTCGGCGACGGCCCAGCTGGCCTTGGCGATGGCGGTCTCGAAGGCCACCACGTCCGCAGCCGATTTGGCCGGGTCGGCATAGCCGGCCATCTTCAGGGCGCGCTCGATGAAGGCGGTGTAGGCAGCCAGCTGCGGCTTGAAGCCGTCGGTCAGATAGTAGTCGCGGTCCGGCAGGCCCAGGCCCGACTGGCCGACATAGATGGTGTTGATTTCGGGCGTCTTGGCGTCCGGATAGATGTCCAGCGAGAAGATATCCGCGCCGAACCCGCCGTGGGCGCGGCCCATGGCCAGGGCGAAGTCGGCCTTGCTGGTCAGGGCGGCGACCTTGGCGAGGTCTGCCTTCAGCGGCTTGTCGTCGACGGCCTCGACCTGGGCCTCGTTGATAAAGCTCTTGTACAGGCCGCCGATCTGGGTCGAGGCGTCGGCGGTCTCGATCAGGGTGCGCAGCTGGTCCTGCGAGCGGTTGAACACGTCATAGCCGACGCCGGCCGAGCCCTGGTCGGCCGGGATCTCGGTGCGGGCCTGCCAGGCGCCATTGGCGTGCCGGTTGAAGTCGGCGCCGGGCGCGACGGTGGTGTCACGCGCGGTCAGATCGACACCCCACGCGCCGTACATCGGCTTGGCGGGTTCGGCGGCGGAAGCCGAAACGGCGACGGACATGGCGAGCGCGGAGGTCGCGGCCAGCAGAAGATTACGCATGGTTGGAAGTCTCTCCCCAGGGAGGCGGGATGCTGCCCCAAGCGGGGCCGTAAGGCAGATGAAAAGGTTGTAATGTTCGACGTTGCTTAGGCGAGGTGCTCGCTCAGCGCCCTCCAGGCCGCGGCCTTGTCCTGGAGGCTCAGGGCCGCATGAGCCGGGCTCGAGGAGGGCAGGGTGATCAAGACCAGTCTGCCTGAAATCGGCGCCAGCAAGCGCGAGCCAAGCTTCGCCGCCGTGCCGCCGTTGAAGGCCACCGCCTGCAGGGCCGGCAGAGTTTCCACCAGAGTTAGCAGGTCGTTGGCGCTGGGATTGAGGATAGCGGCGTCCAGGCTGCCGCGCCGCTCGGCCTCGGCCACGACGTCCCACAAACCCACGCCGCGTGACTGGAGTGTCGTCAGGCGATCTGCGTAGGGCAGGGACGCGAGCGGCGCATCCAGCACCGTCTCCAGCAATCGCCAGAAGGCGTTGCGAGGGTGAGCGTAGTACTGCGTCGCCGCCAGCGAGGCCTCGCCGGGCAGGCTGCCGAGGATCAGGAGGCGGGTGTTCTGGTCGACGACCGGCGGGAAGCTTCTCTTGCGCTCAGCGGCCATTGGGCGGGTCGTTCCGCAGCCAGCCGGTGACGGTCAGGCGCGGCGCGCCGGCATAGGGGGCGACGGGCGCCACCGAGTGTTTGCGCGGCACCTTGAACAGTGTCAGCACATTGAAAGCCGGCGCGAAGCCGCGCTCGACGTCGCCGGCGTCATCGTGAAACAGCAGCTGGCCGCCCCAGTCGGGCCGCCACTGGCGCGTCAGGCCCAGGGTGTAGGCCGCCAGACGCTCGCCGACGCCGGTGTCGTCATGCAGGGTCAGGAAGTCGGCGGGGCGATAGAGCGTCGCCTGGGCGTCGACCTTGGTGATGGTCGTCTCGCCGGTGACGGCGGCGCCGAGGGCGATGAATTCAGGACTGTTGAGGAACGCCGTCAGGGCGTGGATCGGGTGCCCGGGGTCGCGGCCTTCAACGAAGGCGTTGATCATCGGATAGCCCAGATAGATGTAGGCAAACCCGCTGCGGGCCCGCAGCGTCGCCGCATGGAAGCGGGCGGCCACGGCGTCGGGGCCGAGCTCCGCGCGGCGGGCGCGGCTGAGGATTTCGGCGCCGCCCGTCTCGTTGGAGCAGATCACGTCCCAGTCGATGGTCTGTTCCAGAATGCCGGCCAGGCGGTCGACGACTCCGGGCTCGAACACATCGGGAATGCGCACGACGCCGTCGCGCGCATAGGCCTGCGCGAAGGCCGCCGGATCCAGCGCCGGATTGAGGCGAAGGACCGGCGCTTCCGTCATCGTCAGCCCTGCTCGCCGAACACGCGCTTGAAGATCACGTCGACGTTCTTGGTGTGATAGCCGTAGTCGAACAGCTCCTCGAGCACGGTGTCCGACAGGGCCTTGGAGACCACGGGGTCGGCCTTGAGGAAGTCGATGAACCGACCCTCGCCGCGCCACACCTTCATCGAGTTGCCCTGCACGGCGGCATAGGCGTCCTCGCGGCTGACACCTTCTTGCGTCAGGGCCAGCATGACGCGCTGCGAGAACACCAGGCCCCCCAGCTTGTCGAGGTTCTTGGCCATGTTCTCGGGATAGATGTTGAAACGCTCGATGACGCTGGCCATGCGGCGCAGGGCGAAATCAAGGTGGACGGTGGCGTCCGGCCCGATGCCGCGCTCGACCGACGAGTGGCTGATGTCGCGCTCGTGCCAGAGGGCGACGTTTTCCAGCGCCGGGGTCACGGCCGAGCGGACCAGGCGGGCCAGGCCCGTCAGGTTCTCGGTCAGGATCGGGTTGCGCTTGTGCGGCATGGCCGACGAGCCCTTCTGACCGACCTCGAACGGCTCCTCGGCCTCCAGCACCTCGGTGCGCTGCAGGTGGCGGATCTCGGTGGCCAGGCGCTCGATCGACGAGGCGACCACGCCCAGGGCGCAGAAATAGGCCGCGTGGCGGTCGCGCGGGATGACCTGGGTCGAGACGGGCTCGACCGTCAGGCCCATCATCTTGGCCACGTGCTCTTCGACGCGCGGATCGACATTGGCGAAGGTGCCCACGGCGCCGGAGATCGCGCAGGTGGCGATTTCGAACTTGGCCATCGCCAGGCGCTCCTTGGCGCGCTGGAACTCGGCATAGTAGCCGGCGAGCTTCAGGCCAAAGGTGATCGGCTCGGCGTGGATGCCATGGCTGCGGCCGACGCAGACGGTCATCTTGTGCTCAAGGGCCCGGCGCTTCAGGGCGGCCAGCAGCAGGTCGACGCCCTCGATCAGCAGATCGGTCGAGCGCGACAGCTGCACGGCGAAACAGGTGTCCAGCACGTCGCTGCTGGTCATGCCCTGGTGCAGGAAGCGGGCCTCGGGGCCGACGATTTCCGACACGTGGGTCAGGAAGGCGATGACGTCGTGCTTGGTGACGCGCTCGATCTCGTCGATGCGGTCGCTGTCCCAGACCGCGTCGCGGCCCTTTTCCCAGATCGTCTGGGCCGACAGCTTGGGGATGACCCCAAGTTCGGCCATGGCGTCGGCGGCGTGGGCCTCGATCTCGAACCAGATCTTGTACTTGGTCTGGCTGGACCAGATGGCGGCGGCTTCGGGGCGGGCGTAGCGGCTGATCATGGACGGGGCGTTTCGGCCGGACCGTCGCTTGAGTCAAGCATGATGGCCGGCGCAAGCCGGACAAAAAGACGGCCGCCTCCCAGGAGGAGAAGGCGGCCGAGTCATTGGGAGGAAACGCCCTGGAAGGGCATGGCCTGTATAGCGCAGCTCGAATTACTTGACAACGTTGTCAGGGAAATGAATTCGGATCTCGGTGAAATCATCAACGATTTCGCTCTTACCGGCCAAGGCCGGGGCCCAGATCGAGCCCGCGAGCGTGCAAGACCGAAAAAGGGAGACAGGCGCGAACCTGTCTCCCTTTCCGGATCAATCTTGGCCCTGGCCTTGGCCGGGGAGAGTGGATTCTATCGGATTTACTTCTTCTTGGCGGCCTGGACCTCGATCTCGACCAGCATGCCACCGGCCACCAGGCCCGCGACCTGGCTGGTGATGCGCGAGGGCTTGTTGGGCTGCTCGGCGGTGCCGAAGAAGGTCTTGTAGGCCTCCATCATGCCGGCGAAGTCCATCTTGCCCTCCTTGGCCGGGTCGCCGACCAGCAGAACGCGCATCATGACGACGTCGCCCATGGTGGCGCCTTGGCTCTTCAGAGCGGCTTCGATCCGGCCCAGCACGCCCATGGTCTGGGTCTTGGTGTCGCCGTAGGTGGCGGTCAGGGCCGGCGAGCCCTTGGGGTCGATCATCGGCGGGGTCATGCCGCTGACATAGATCGTGTCATAGCCGGCCGGCACGGTGACGACGCTGGCGATGGCCGACTTGGGGTCGCCGCCGCGAACGATGTCCTGGGCGGATGCCGCGCCGGCGAGACCGGCGGCCAGGGCGAGGCCGGCGGCGAGGGTGGCGAAACGGGTCATGGTCTTCTCCTGGAAAGGGTCGATCAGTGAGCTTGCAGGCCACGGGCCTTCTGGGCGGCCTTGGCCTTGGTGCGGATGGCGGCGACCTCGGCGGCCGTCACCGGCTTGGCCTTGTTGCCCCACGAGGTGCGGACATAGCTGATGATACCGGCCAGATCGGCGTCGTTGATGTCGTCCTTGAACGCCGGCATGCCGGCCCGGCCGTTCAGCACGGTGGTGACCAGAAGCGCGGGCGGACCGTTGACCAGCGGCGAGGCGGCCAGGGTTGGGAAGGCGCCCTTGATGCCTTTGCCGGTCACCTGATGGCAGGCCGAGCAGTTGTCTTCGTAAAGGTCCTTGGGCGACGACGCGGCCGAGGCCGCAGCGGGCGCCAACGCGGCGGCGACAAGGCAGGCCAGGGCGAAACGGGAAGCAGACTTCATCTTTGTTCTCGGGTCCTCGGGTCTCAGGCCTGCTGCACGCGGGCGTGGATCTTGGCGATCTGCTGCCAGGCCGACTCGATGGCCCCGGCCTGCCAGCCGCCAAGGTAGCTGAGGTGTTCGCCGGCGAGATAGAGGCGACCGTCGGGTTCGCACAGCACCGGATAGGCGTCGCGGCGACCGGCCTCGCCCCATTCGGCCCAGCCGCCCAGATTGAACTGCGCCAGGTGCCAGGAGAACGAGAAGGCGTTCTCGAAATTGGCGGCATATTCGGGGAACACCTTCTGGCCGCCGGCCACGGCGAACTCGGCGCGGGCGGCGGGCGATTTGGCGCTGATCCGCGCCGCCTCGCCGCCGAAGTTGTAGTAACCCAGCAGGACGCCCTTCTGGCTCTGCCAGCCGGTGGAGGGCAGGGTGATCGTGCCGATGCCGGGGATGTCGTTATAGATGTGGCCGCCATAGATGTGGTGGTTCTCTTCCCAGAACCGGGTCTTCATCTGCAGGCCGATCTTGTTGACCGGCGCATAGGCCACGCCCGCCATCGCCGCCTTGAACGGCGCGGAGGCGTCGATATCGATCTGCTTGAGCACGCTGAGCGGAATGGTGCAGACGCAGTAGTCGGCCTCGATCTCGCCGGTCTTGCCCGAGGCGTCCTTGAAGGCGACCTTCACGCCCTTGCCTGTCTGCTTGATCTTTTCGACCACGGTCGAATAGCGGATCATCGGCCCGACCTGCTTTTCGAAGGCCTTGGCGATCTGGTCCATGCCGCCGATCGGCTGCAGCATGGTGCGCTGCTGCTCGTAGCCGGTGACCGAGCTCAGCACCCGCCAGGCCTTGCTGTCGAGCACGTCCTTGAAGGCGAAGGGCTCCAGCTCCTGGCCAGGGCCCGGATTGACGCCGGCGCCCGGGTGCACGGAAAAGCCGCGCCCCTCGGTGCCTGTATAGGCGAGGTCCTTGGGTGACAGCCGGCCTTCGTTGATCATGTAGGCGATGAAGGTCTCGCGGTCTGCCGGGGTCAGGGCGGCGTCGAGCTCGCCCTTGCTGGCGGCCTTGGCGATCAGTTCGGCGGCGTAGCCCCGGGCGTCGGCGGCGATCTCGCCCTTGCGGATCGGCTTGCCGGCCAGCGGGCCCTTGCCCTTCTCGAAATAGACATAGGCGGCGTCATTGTCGTTGACGAAGCTCTCCAGCAGCACGCCAAACAGCTTGGTGTAGTGCAGGGTCGAGCGGTGGTGATAAGGGATCCGCCACGGGCCGTGGTTGATATAGAGCCCCTCGTCGAACTCGCAGGTCTGTTTGTGGCCCAGCAGGTCGGTGTGCTCGAAGCCCTTGCGCGCTGTCTGGCAGCGACCGCCGGCGAAGGCGCGGGCTTCCAGGATCTGCACCTGATAGCCGGCCTTGGAGAGCTCATAGGCGGCGGTCATGCCGGCCAGGCCGGCGCCCAGCACGATGATCTTCGTGCCCTTGACGTCGCCGGTCAGGGCGGGCGGCAGTTCCGTGGCCGAAGCCATGCCAAAGCCCAGGGCGTCCATGCCCGAAAGCGCCAGGGAAATGCCGCCGACCGCGGCGAGGCCCTCGAAGAAACGCCGTCGGGTCAGAACTCCGCCCGTCGCCAGGCCTGCAGTCGTATTCATGCCAATCCGCCACTCAACAGCCGACGCCGAAAACGCGTGCATCGCCGTGACGATACACCTTTCGTTCCTTCGGTCGAACGCGCCCCCGCCGAAGTCCGGGCCATCTCGAAATTTCGCGGGAACCGGCGCAACCTGATTTCGGACGACGGACGATCTGACATGTTAGATGCGCCCCGGATGCTCCGCCCTTGGGCGCCTGGGGCGCCCCGTGTGCGAACCGTGGGCGGGTGGCGATGATCAAGCGCAGAGGGCGGGAATCACTCTTCCTTCGCCCCAGGCGCGACGCATCAACGGACCAAGGTTTCGCGAGGAGAGCGCCGTGAGCACAACAGGATTCCCACTTCGCCTGCGGCTGGCGCAACCTGAGGACATGCCGGTTCTGTCGGCCCTGATGAACGCGGCGATCAGCGAGCTTCTGACGCCGTTCCTGCCGCCCGAAGGGGTCAGGGCCTCGTTTGAGATCATGGGTCTGGACAGCCAGCTGATCGCCGACGGCACCTATTTCGCGGTCGAGGACGGCGATCAGATCGCAGGCTGCGGTGGCTGGAGCCGGCGCGCCACGCTGTTCGGCGGCGATCACTCCGCCGGGCGCGACGCGGCGCTGCTGGACCCCAGGATTGACGCTGCTCGGGTGCGGGCGATGTACACACATCCCGACCACACCCGGAAAGGCGTGGGCCGGCTGGTGCTGGACGCCTGCGAGGCGGCGGCGGCGGCCGAGGGGTTTGCCCGCGCCGAGATGGCGGCGACCATGGGCGGCGTGCCGCTCTATCGCGCCTGTGGCTATCACGACATCGAGCCGTTCACGGCGATGACGTCGAGCGGCTATGCGGTGCCGCTGATCCGCATGGGCAAGGCGCTGGGGCGCTAGCTCCGGTCGTCCAGACAAACGAAAAGGGCCAGGCTTTCGCCTGGCCCTTCGGTTTTGTCTGGATCGCAATCCTAGAAGGTTGCGGACATCTTCATGTACCAGAAGCCGCCCTGCCAATCGACGATGGCGTCCGAGCGATAGAGGCGGCCGTTGGTGGCCGACTCGCCGGTCTTGTCGACGTCGGGATAGTTGGCGAACAGGTTCCGGGCGCCGATGGCGATCGTGTAGTTGTCCGTCGCTGCGTAGCTGAACTCGGTGTCGACGAAGACTTCCGGGTCCCACTTCTGGACGATCGGATTGCCGACGCTGAACTGGTTCTTGTACGGACCGTAGATGTTGGCCCGGGCAACGGCCTTGAACTTGCCGATCTCGTGGCTGGCCGACACCACCGAACGCCAGCGGGGCGCGGCGTTCTCGAAGTCATGCACCCCTTCGGCGTCGAAGAAGTTGGTCGAGAACACCTTGTCGATCTTGAACTTGTTGTAGTTGCCGCTGGCCGTGAAGCTGGTGGACTGGCCGTTGGACCAGTTGGCGCGGTAGGTGGCCACCACGTCGACCCCGGAGGTCGTGGAGTCGAAGGCGTTCTGGAAGAATTGCACTTGGCCGATGGTGTCAGCCCCGGGAACCGAGGCTGCGATCAGGGCGGCGCGGATGACCGGCGTCACGGTGATCGGGGTGGTGGCGTAGAACTGGTCCTTGATCTCGATGCTGTAGGCGTCGACCGTCAGGCTCAGGCCGTCCATCAGCGAGGCGGTGAAGCCGGCCGCGATGTTCAGCGACTTTTCGGGCTTCAGCTCCTTGGCGCCCATGAACTGGGCCACCGGGTTGGCGGCCGGGAACAGGCCCGAGGCGATGATCGCGCCGTTCTCGACGCGGGTCGACACGTTGGTGGTGAACAGTTGGCCGGGCGTGGGAGCCCGGAAGCCGGTGCCGATCGAGCCGCGAACGCCGAAGCCGTCTGTGATCTGGTACTGGGTGGCGACCTTGCCGTTCCAGGTGCTGCCGAAGTCCGAGAAGTGCTCGCCGCGTACAGCGACGTCGAAGAACCAGGCTTCAGTGATGTTGGCCGAGGCTTCTGCGTAACCGGCGTAGGAGTCACGGGTCAGCTTGCCCGAATAGGACGGGGGCGAACCCGGCGCGCCGTTCGAACCGACCGCCAAAGCGTTGTAGGTCGGGTCGATGCCGGCGAAGCCGTCGGCGGTCGTGGACAGGTAGTTGGCGCAGTTCAGGCCGGCGGTGGCTGGCAGCGCCAAGCCCGCGGCCGTCGGCGTGTGCGTGGTCGTGTTGCAGAAGCCGAAAGGGTTAGGCACGGCGTAGCGGCCGGCCACATACGAAGGTACGTCGCCCGGCTCGATCTCGTAACCTTCCTCGCGGTATTCGGCGCCGAAGTTCAGCGTGACCGGGGTGTTGAAGCCGGCCATGGCGAAGTCATAGGCGAAGTCGGCGTTTGCGGCGGTTTCGGTCGAGATCAGAGCGCCGACATAGAAGGATTTCGGCGAGGCCGGACCCATCGACGGGTTGACCGTGTCCCACAGGGTGTAGACCAGCTTGTCGTTGCCGTAGCGACCGCTGAAGTCGTACTGCAGCTCGCCCATCTTGCCCTTGAGGCCGCCCGTGAGGCTGTAGTCGGTGATGTCGCCCCCGAACATCGGCGTGAAGCCGGCCGGGAAGATCGAGCTGAACATGAAGATCGAGCCGTCCTGCTGACGGATCGGCGTGGCGTTGACCGCGTTGCTGACCGGCGGACGATAGTTGAAATACTCAACCGCGCTGCTCTTGGAGTAGTTGGCGAACGCATAGATCGACATGGTGTCGCTGATGTCGTAGCCAGCATTGACGACGCCGCGCAGGGCTTCGGCGTCAGGTTGACCCCACTTCTGGACGTAGTCGTTGATCAAGGCGCCATAGGACGGGTTGGCGGCCGCGTAGCTGGTGACGCAGAAGCCGGCCGACTGGTTGGGAATGCCGACGTTGCAATACTGCTTGCCGCGGTTGACCTGATTCTGGCTGGTGTATTCGAACGTACCGTTGATGAAGCCGCTGTCGCCGAGTGGCAGGCCGAGGTTGCCGGTGACCAGCACGTCTTCGCCGTCGCCCAGATAGAATTGGCCGTACTGCGCGGTGAGCGAACCGCCGCTGGGGCTGTCCTTCAGCTGGAAGTCGATGACGCCGGCGATGGCGTCCGAGCCGTACTGCGCGCCGGCGCCGTCACGGGTGACGACCACGTTCTTGAGGGCCGAGGCCGGGATGGTGGCGGCGTCAGGCGCCTGGGCGCCGGTGCCGCCGATGCTGACCAGCGCCGAACGGTGGCGGCGCTTGGAGTTGACCATGAACAGGGTCTTGTCGGTGGGAAGTCCGCGCAGGCTGGCGGGGCGGATGAAGGTCGCGCCGTCCGAGATCGGCTCACGGGCCAGGGTGTAGGACGGGACCAGCGTCTTCAGAATGTCGTTGGTGTCAGTGAAGGCGGCGGACTTCAGGTCAGCTTCGCTGAAGGAGTCCACCGGGACCGCGCTGTCCAGAACGGTGCGGGGCTTGCCGCGCGCCGTGACGATCAGGGTCTCAAGTTCGGAAGTGGTTTCAGGCGCCGCGTCGGCGGCCGGGTCTGCGGCGTGCGCCGCGACAGAGTATCCAAAAGTAACGGACATCGCAGAGATACCTGCGAGTAGAGTCGTTTTAAAGTGCCGATTCATGGAGAGCCCCCTCGTTCAATTTATCAACGCAAGATTGATTCCTTCTCCACGGCGTTTGTCTCCCGAACTTTTCTGTTTTTGATACTGACGCGATTTTTCACTCGGACGTTGCCGGCTAAATCAGCGTGGAGTGAAGGTGGCGGCTTCCGCAATGGGGGCGGCGACAAGAAGTCGTCACAAATACGCGCTGCGGCCCCGGCGCCCCTTTGGGGGGCGTCGAGACCGCATTTTTAGGCAGAACCTTGCTTGTGGATTGTGCGGATCGGGGGCCTTTCCCCCTTCAGGTCAGGCCACGAGGCGGTGATCAGCCGGTTCGCGAACCTCGGACTCGAACAGATCATAGGCGTCTTCCCAAGCCGCCAGGCGCGAGTCGCGGCGCTCGGCGTCGTCGATGACCCGGATGATCTGGTCCTCGCGATCGTTCCACACCACGCCCAGATCGACGACCCGCTCGGCGTCGCGGCCCAGCAGCAGGATGACATCGGCGCGGGCCGCGCGTTCGTGGCTGATCCGCATCAGGGTGCGTCCGGCGCCCAGGTCGCGATGAATGTCTGCGAAGGCCAGCACGGCCGAGATCATCGGGGCATTGACGGGGGCGATGGCCCAGACGGGGCAGGCAAAACGGGACATGGGCGTCTCCTGAGAGCCTGTTCGTCCGTTTCGTTCGAAACGGACGAACAGGCTCGCTTTCAAAGTGGAGAGCGTGACGAGCGCTGAAACCGGCATCCACTTTCAGCTGTCACGCTCTCGTTCGGACCAGACCTGTTTGCACGTGCCGTGCGCCAGATTCGGTCGTATAGAGAACGTATGAGGCACGAAAAAGCTGCACGGCTCCTGGACCTGGCCCGCATGCTGGCGGGATCGAGCGAGGGCATGACCCTGGACGAGATGGCGCGCGCCCTGGATGTGGGTCGGCGCACGGCTGAGCGCATGCGCGATGCGGTCTGGGCCGCCTTTCCCCAGATGGAAGTGGTCGACGATCCGCCGACCCGGCGATTCCGCATTCCCGCCGGTCTGGACGGCCTGTTCCAGACGCCCACGGCCGAGGAGCTGGCGGCGCTGCGGACGGCGGCTGATTCCTACAAGGCCTCGGGCGCCGACGGCCGTGCCGCCTCGCTGTTCGCCCTAGAGCGCAAGCTGCTGTCGGCCCTGCGCGGCGCGGCCCGTCGCAAGGTCGCCCCCGATGTCGAGGCCCTGGTCCAGGCCGAGACCATCGCCATCCATGCCGGACCCCGGCCCTATGAAGACGAGGCCGCCCTGGCGGCCATCCGCACGGCGATCAAGGGGCTGAGCGCGCTGTCGTTCCGTTATGACGGCGGCAGCACCCCTGGCCGCACCCGTGAGGTGACGCCGCTGGGCATCCTGTTCGCCCGCAGCAACTATCTGGTGGCGCTGGAGGGCGAGGACATGCGCCCGCGTTCCTGGCGGCTGGACAAGATGAAGGCCCTGAAGGTGCTGGACCGGCCGGCCCCGCCGCCGGAGGACTTCTCGCTGCAGGCCTTCGCCGACGAGAGCTTCGGCATCTATCATGGCGCTGTCGAGGATGTGGTGCTGCGCATCCGGCCCGACCGGGCCGAGGATGCGATGCGCTGGCGTTTCCACTCCACCCAGACCGTGCGACCCGAGCCGGACGGCTCGGTCACGGTGGCCTTCCGCGCGGCGGGCATGCTGGAACTGGCCTGGCACCTGTTCACCTGGGGCGACGGCGTGGAGATCGTCTCGCCGCCAGGGCTGCGCCAGCTGATGGTGACCGAGTTGAAGCGGGCGCTAGCGGCCCACTGCTAGTTTCCCACGAGCCGCAACAACGCAAGTTCGCCGGCGCGCGCCGAAGCGCTCCTGCCGGACGGCAGCTGCCCCGCTTCATAGGCCTCCAGCACGCGCGGGTGGATATAGGCCGCGCGACAGACGGCCGGGGTGTTTCCCAGCAGGCCCGCGACCGCCTTGACGCACACGGTCACCGATCGCCTGGCCTCGGTCGCGGTTTCCGCGGGCGGCAGCGCGCGCAGACCCTCCATGAGCGCCAGGGATCCAGCCCAGGTGCGGAAGTCCTTGGCCGAGAAATCGGATCCACAGGCGGCGCGGATATAGTCATTGACGTCGCTGGACTCGACGGCCCGTCGCTCGCCGCCCTTATCGACATATTTGAACAGGCGCTGACCGGGGAGATCCTGGCACGCGCGGACGACGCGCGTCAGGCGGCGGTCCTGGAACCCGGTCTTGTGGCTCTTGCCGCTCTTGCCGCGATATTCGAACACTGCGCCACCGCTGGCCAGACGCAGGTGGCTCTTTTGCATGGTCGTCAGGCCAAAGCTCTTGTTGGTCCGGGCATATTCGTCATTGCCCACGCGGATCAGGGTGAGCTCCAGCAGCCGGACCACGGCGGCCAGCACCTTCTCGCGCGGCAGGCCGCGACGGGCCAGATCGGCCTCGACGCGCTTGCGCAGGCGGGGCAGGGCGCGGCCGAAGGCGGCCATCCGCTCGAACTTGCGCACGTCGCGATCAGCCCGCCAGTCCGGGTGATAGCGATACTGCTTGCGACCCCTGTGGTCGCGACCCAAAGCCTGGATGTGGCCGCGCGGGCTGGGGCAGATCCAGACCTCGGTCCAGGCGGGCGGAATGGCCAGGCCCCGGATGCGCTCCAGGGTCGCTTCGTCTTTCAGGGGTTTGCCGTTGACATCGATATAGCGAAAGCCCGACGCCGTAACGCGCCGGCCCAGGCCGTTGTGGTGGTCGTCGCAATAGACGAGCGCGGAACTGGCGATCGGGGCCATCTGGTGCGTGTCGCGGGCCATGGTTTGCCTCCCTATCGCCGTGCAACGTGATAGAGGAAGCGCCGGTTCCGGGAGCGCCTCGCCAGACATGAACTATCGCCACGCCTATCACGCCGGAAACTTCGCCGACCTGCAGAAGCACGCGATCCTGCTGGCGGTGCTGGAGGCGCTGAAGGCGCGGTCGCCCAGCCTGTCGGTGATCGACACCCATGCGGGGGCCGGCGGCTACGACCTGAGCGGCGAGATGGCGCGGCGGTCGGGCGAGGCCGACGCCGGGATCTTCCGCCTGCTGCAGGAGGCCGACGCGCCGGCGGTGTTCGCCCCGCTGGTCGCGGCCGTGCGGGCCATGAACGGCGGCCGGGACGGGCCGCTCTATCCGGGCTCGCCGCTGCTGATCGCCGGGGCGCTGCGCCGTGAGGATCGCTACACCGCCTGCGAACTGCGCGACGACGATTTCGACCTGCTGCGCCGCTCGCTGGCGCCCTACGCCTTCGCCCAGGCGTCCAAGGCCGATGGTTACGAGACCGCTGCGGCCCGGGCAGGCCGGGGAGGGCGGGCCTTCATCCTGATCGATCCGCCGTTCGAGCGCCCGGACGACTATGCCCGCATCGTCGAGGTCACGCGTCAGGCGCTGCAGCGCGATCCCGACGCCGTGCTGGCGATCTGGACGCCGCTGAAGGACCTGGAAACCTTCGACGCCTTCATCCGCGCGCTGGAAACTGTCACGAATGACGCGCTAGTGGCCGAGGTCAGACTTCGCCCCTTGCTGGATCCGATGAAGATGAACGGCAGCACCATGGTCCTGGTCGGGGCTCCGCCCGAGGTCGAGCCCGCCGTGCGCACGGCCACCGACTGGATCGTCCGCAATCTGGGCCAGGCCGGCGGCGCGGCCAGGGTCTGGCGGACCAGCGCGTGAGCGGATCCGCGCCGAGTTTCAGCGAGGCGCTGGGGGTTTGGCTGAAGATCGGCTGCCTGGGCTTTGGCGGTCCCGCCGGTCAGATCGCCCTGCTGCACAAGACCGTCGTCGAGGAAAAGGGCTGGGTCGACGAGGCTCGATTCGCCCATGCCCTGAGCTTCTGCATGCTGCTGCCCGGCCCCGAGGCCCAGCAACTGGCCGTCTGGCTGGGCTGGCGGCTGCATGGCGTGCGCGGCGGGGTGGCGGCGGGGTTGCTGTTTGTGCTGCCAGGGTTGGCCATCATGCTGGGCCTTTCGGCGCTGTATGTCGTGTACGGACGATCGGAATGGGCCGGGCCCGTGCTGCTGGGCCTGAAGGCGGCCGTGGTGGCGCTGGTGGCCCAGGCCCTGCTGCGCATCGGCGGCCGAACGATCCGCGACGGCGCCGGAATGGCGATCGCCGTCTCCGCCTTTGCCCTGCTGAGCTTTACGGTCTTGCCGTTCCCGCTGCTGATCCTGGCGGCGGGCGCGATCGGGTGGGGACTGGGCGGCGGCGCGATCGCGCCGGGCGCGTCAGAGGAGGTTGTCGCGCGCGGCGGAACGCTGCGGACCGTGATGATCTGGCTGGCCGTGTGGCTGACGCCGGTCGCGGCGGCCCTGGCCATCGCGCCAGACTCCGTGGTGGCGCGGATGGGGGCCATCTTCAGCGGTCTGGCGGTGGTCAGTTTCGGCGGCGCCTATGCGGCCCTGGCCTATCTGGGCCAGGCGGCCGCCGCCTTCGGCTGGCTCACCCCCGTGCAGATGCTGGACGGCCTGGGCCTGGCCGAGACGACCCCGGGGCCGCTGGTGCTGGTCTTCGTCTTCGTCGGCTTTGTCGGCGCCTATCAGGCGGCCGCGCCGGAATGGGCCTGGATCGCCGGTCTGGCCGGCGGCCTGATGGCGGCCTGGGCGACCTTCGCGCCGTCATTCCTCTGGATCTTCGCCGGCGGGCCCTTCGTCGAGCGCCTGCGCGGACATCCGCGTCCGGCGCGCGCCCTGGCCATGGTTTCTGCGGCCGCCGTTGGGGTCATTGGTCAACTGGCGGTGTGGTTTGCCACGCATCTGCTGTTTCGCACCGGCGGAGCGCTGGCCTGGGGCCCGTTGAAGGCTGCCATTCCTGACCCCGCCAGCCTGGATGTTGTCGCCCTGGGCATGACGGTTCTGGCTCTGGCTCTGACCTTCGCCCTGCGCCTGCCGGTGCTGGCCCTGGTGGCGGTGATGATGGCCACGGGACTGGCCCTGAAAGTCTCCGGACTGGCTTGACCTAACGGCAACATTTTCGCACTTGCGAACGCCAGAACTGTGTTATGTTGCATTGCACAAAAAATCGCGGTTGCCGGAGCGCGCGCCATGGTTTCCAACCTGTCTTTCTTTCCTGAGTTCAAGGCCGAGCGGGGCGACCCCGAAACGGCGCCACACGTGATGATCGGCGCGGCCTCGCCGCTGTGGCTGATGTTCGGCGGCGCGGCCGCTGCGGGGGCCGCTTGGTGGTGGTGGGCGTCGCGCTGGCGCGAGGCCGTCAATGTCGAGGCGCTCAGCGCCCTGGCGCCGGAACCGCTGGCGCCGCCCGCGGCCGAGTGGGTAGAGCCGATCGCCGATCCCGTCGTCGATCCCGTCGTCGAACCCGCGCTGGACCTGGCCACCGAGGTCCTTCTCCAGCCGGTCGAGCTTGCCGCAGAAGCGACGGTCGAGACTCTCGAGGCCGTCGAAGCCGCTGGCGAGCTGGCGGCCGAGGCGGTCATTGAAATCGCCGAGACCATCGTTCCCGAGCCCGTCGAGCCTGTCGCCATGCTCGAACCGGCTGCAGAAGTCGAGGCTGTGGCTGTCGAAGCTGCGGTCGCGGCTCCGATCGAAACCGCCAAGCTGCTCGCCGACGACCTGACCCGCTTGGTCGGGATCGGTCCCAAGCTGGCGGCGTCGCTGAGCGAACTGGGCGTGACCAGCTTCAGCCAGATCGCCGCCTGGACCGCCGAAGACATCCAGTCGATCGACCAGTTGCTCAATCTCAAGGGCCGGGTCGACCGCGACGCCTGGGTCGCCCAGGCCAAGCGTTTCGCCGGCGCCGCGACCGAGGCCTGAGGCCCCGGTCGCTTTCCTTAGGGTCGTAACCGGGGGTCAGCGGCTCGGGCCGATGCCCCCGGGGCCGCACTCGGTGTTGAGGTACTTTTCGATCTCGACCAACTGGGCCTCCATCATGGCCGGCTCCATGGTGATGGAGCCGTGGCCCATGTCCTTGATTTCGAGATAGCGGTGCGGCTTGCCCGCCGCCTTCAGCGCATCGACGAACTTGCGGGACTGTTTGACATCGACGTTGGTGTCGCGATCGCCGTGATAGATGAACAGCGGGATCTGGGCCGTCTTGGCCTGCTCCAGGGCGTCCAGGCCCCGGATGGTCGGGTTCTGGAACTCGCGCTGGAGCCGGTTGTCAAAGGTGGCCTGTTTGATGCTGGCCAGGTCTCCGGCCCCCGCGCCTGAAATGGCGCACTGATACAGGCCGTTGGGCCGGATGGCGGCTGCCAGGGCCGCATAGCCGCCATAGGAATAGCCGAACATGGCGACCGCGTCGGGCGCGGCGATCTTCTGGTCGATCAGCCATTTGACGCCGTCGTCCTTGTCGTCCTGCATCTTCTGGCCCCACTCGCCGTCACCGGCGCGCCAGAGTTTCTGACCCCAGCCCTCCGAGCCGCGGAACTGCGGCTGCAGCACGGCGTAGCCGCGGCTGGCGAAATACTGAACCCAGCCGGAGGAGTCCCATTCCAGGTTGTCGCGCGCCCAGGGACCGCCATGCGGCTCGATCAGGGTGGGGTAGGGGCCTGGACCGAATTGCCCGGCCGGCGGCGTGGTCAGGAAGGCCGGGATCATCAGGCCGTCGCGGGCCGCATACTGCACCAGCCGCGTCGCGCCCAGCGAGGCGGTGTCCAGGTCAGGGCGAACCTTGCCGAGCAGTTGAAGAGTGCCGGACGCGTTGAGCAGGTAGTACTCGCCCGGATTGCCGGGACCGGACTTCTCGACGATGAAATGCTTCAGGTCTTCTGACCAGTCGGTGATCATCGCGTCGGCGCCGTCGGTCACGGGCAGGCGCGTCGCCGCTCCGGTGGCGGGATCAACCCAGTTCACGGCGATGGTCTTCACGCCCAGCGCCGTCCGCAGGCCCTTGTTGAGCGCAGCCAGGGTCTCGTCGGTCCAGTAGATGCTGTTGGTCGGGCCCGCATAGCTGAAGCCCAGCACCCGGCCGTAGTCCCTGACGGCGCTTGATGTGATCACACCGCCGGCGTCGAACAGCTTGTGCTCAAGCAGCGGCTCGACGATCTGGCGGGCCTTGATGTCGTAGACATACAGACCGGCCTTGTCGCGGCCCCTGCTGGACGAAATGTAAATGATGTTGGGATCTTCGGTGAAGCCGACGATCGAGACCGGTTCACGGTCCTTGGCGTACCAGCGGAAGTGCTCTGACCATTCGCCATTGGTCGGATCGCGGATCCACTGGGCGATATAGACCGCGCCCTTGTCGTAGTTCAGTTCCTGGCGCGTCCGGATCTCGCCCTTGAGATCCAGATCGAAGCCGAAGAAGCGATCCGAGCCGCGCATCAGGCGCTCGGTCTCTCCGGAGTAGATGTCGACTTTCACGATGTCGCCCCGCGTGTCGATCCGTGCGTCTTCGACCACGACGTGGCGGGGATCGGCCGGCAGGGTGTCAATCAGGGTCGCATCGTCGAACTTGGCCAGATAGGCCTCGAGCTCCGACTTGGCCCGCGTATCCGGCAACAGGGTCGTCCACGACTTGCCCTCCAGATCCGACACGTACTGCCGCGTCAGGTGGCCCTTTTCATTGCCCTCGGTGAAGGTCTGGATCGTCCGCACCAGCAGGCGGTCGTTCTTCAGGAAGCTGACACTCAGGATCCGGACCTTGGCGGCCGAGATGACCGCCAGAGGCTTGTCCAGCGCATCGGTGGCCCAGACCGAAATCGTCGGGCTTTGGCCGGTAGGCGAGGTCAGGGCCACGATGTGCCTGCCGTCGCGCGAGATCTGCACGTTGCTGATGGCCGGCGGGTCGGCGAAGGCCTTGGCGGGCAGGGGCGCGGCGTGGAGCGCCGGGGCTGTCAGCCCCAGCAGGCTGACGACGGTCGCGATGAGCGGGCGTGGAACAAATCTCACAGGGAGCTCCAGGGCGAAAGGGTGAGTCGCGGCCGAGGCGCGGCTCGCGACCAGAACTCCACAATAGCGATCAGGAGAATCTGGCCAAGCCGTCAGATGGCGTCTCCGGGCGCCTGCTGAGCCGGCAAGTGCGTGCCGAATGTCACACCGTGTCGAAATTGCGTCGGCAATGCGACGTAGAAGTTGCGGTGGGCGCCCGGAAAAGTTCTTTTCTAGGCGTGGCCCAGTCTTGCTCGCTTAGGGTGAGTGATTGTCAAAACTCGCCACATTCTGCGAAATCACGGAGGCCTTATCTGTCATGTCCAATCATCGTAAGCATCTTCTAGCCTCCACGGTTATCGCCGGGCTGGCCGCCGGCGTCATGTCACCGACGCTCGCCCTGGCTCAAGCCGCCGCGCCGCTGGCCACCACCGACCAGCAAGCCGCCGATGTGACCGAGATCGAGGCCCTGGTGGTCACGGGCTCGCGCATCAAGCGCAGCGAGTTCAACAGCCCCGATCCGATCCAGGTGATCAGCGCCGAGCAAGGCAAGCTGAAGGGCATCTCGACCGCCGCCGGCCTGCTGCAGACCTCGACGATCGCCTCGGGCTCGCCGCAGGTGACCTCCGCCATTTCCAGCGCCTTCGTCACCGACGGCGGCCCCGGCGCTGAAACCGTCTCGCTGCGCGGCCTAGGCGCCAACCGCACCCTGGTGCTGATCAACGGCCGCCGCACCGGCCCGGCCGGCGTGCGTGGCGGCGTGTCCGCCGTCGACCTGAACGTCATCCCGGTCTCCGCCATCGAGCGCGTCGACATCCTGAAGGACGGCGCCTCGTCGATCTACGGCTCCGACGCCGTGGCCGGCGTGGTCAACATCATCACCAAGCGCGACACCGACGGCTTCGAGATCGACGCCTTCGTCAGCCAGCCCCAGGACAAGGGCGGCGAGCAGTCGCGCGGCAGCATCAGCTGGGGCAAGACCTTTGATCGCGGCTTCCTGAACGTCTCCTACGACTATTCGAAGACCGCCGAGCAGCGCGTGGGCGACCGCAGCTACACCAACTGCGGCCGGCAATACATCACCGACTCCAGCGGCAAGCGGAAGGACACCATCGATCCCCGCACCGGCTCGGCCCAGTGCCGCGACCTGCTGTATGATCAGATCTGGCTCTACGACTTCAACTTCTCCGGTCTCGATGGCAAGCTGCAGTACGACTATGACGGCAAGCTGGGCGGCCTGATCCCCCGCGTGCCGCCGGGCCAGGCGGCCAACTATCCGGGCGCGCCCGCCGGCTTCTACACCGTCGGCTATAGCGATGATCCCCAGGCCGCCGACAACGGCGTTCTGGACTACAACAGCCCGTTCAACCTTGATTCCTCGCTGGTGCCGCGCAACGAGCGCTCGACCGTCTATGCCCAGGGCGCGTTCGACATCAACGACAGCGTCGAAGTCTATGGCGAATTGCTGCTGAACCGCCGCGCCACCAAGAGCAATGGCTATCGCCAGTTCTGGAGCTACTTCTACACCGGCGATATCGACCCGTTCAGCGCCGGCTTCACCGGTGACTTCATCCTGTCGCCGACCCCGGTCACCAATCGCAACCGAGACGGCCAGCGCGTTGACTATCAACGCTATGTCGGCGGTCTGCGCGGCGATTTCGGCAAGATCGATTTCCTGAAGGGCTGGGACTGGGACATCTTCAGCCAGTACAGCCACTCCAAGGGCGTCTATTCACGTGACGTGATCCTGAAGGACGCTGTCGATATCGGCGCCTTCCGCAGCGGCTCCTGCGTCGGCCAGGTCACGCCGATCAGCAAGAAGGCCTGCGTGGACGTCAGCTGGGTCACACCGGACTTCCTGGCCGGCAAGTACACGGCCGCCGAAGAAGGCTTCCTGTTCGACAATGAAGCCGGCGAGACCATCTACAAGCAACTGGTCATCGAAGGTTCGACCTCGGGCTCGCTGTTCAAGCTGCCGGCCGGTGACGTGGGCGCCGCCTTCGGCTTCCACTACCGCAAGGACTCGATCAGCGACACGCCTGGCGCCGTCACCCTGGCCGGCAATGTGTGGGGTTCCTCCACGGCCGGCATCACCAAGGGCGACGACCTGGCCCGCGAATTCTTCGGCGAACTGAGCATTCCGCTGCTGAAGGGTCTGCCCTTCGCCGAGAATGTCGCACTGTCGCTGTCGGGCCGCCACACCAAGGTCAACAGCTATGGCGAGGACGACACCTACAAGATCGGCCTGAACTGGCAGATCGTGCCGTCGCTGCGCGTGCGGGCCACCAAGGGCACCTCGTTCCGCGCTCCGGCGTTGTTCGAGCTGTATAAGAACGCCGAGACGAGCTTCGCGTCACAGCGCACGCTTGATCCTTGCATCCGCTGGGCGACCAACCTGGCCCAGGGCAACCTGCCGCAATACGTCGCCAACAACTGCGCCGCCGCCGGCATTCCGGGCACCCATTCGGGCGCCGGCTCGTCGGCCACCGTCACGGCGGGCGGCGGCAAGGGCGCTCTGGAGGCCGAAACCTCGAAGGCCGTCACCTATGGCGTGATCTGGACCCCTAGCTTCGCCAACCTGAACGTGGCCGTCGACTACTTCGAAATCGAGGTCAATGACGAGATCACCCAGCTCGGCGCCGCGCGCATCGTGTCGGGTTGCTATCGTTCGCTGTCCTTCCCGACCGATCCGCTTTGCAAGCTGTTCACCCGCACGCCGGGCTCGAACTTGATCAACCAGGTCACGAACAACTATCTGAACATCGCCGAACAGGCCAACCGCGGCATCGACCTGACCGTTCGCTATGGTCAGGACCTGCCCTGGGACAGCAAGCTGACCGTCGACCTGCAGTCGACTTGGCAACTTGAGGACACCACGGCCCTGTTCGCCGGCACGACGATCGATGAGAACGGCTTCGTCGAAAACCCTGACTGGACCGGCCAGCTGAACTTCCGCCTGACCAAGGGCGACTGGACGGGTTTCTGGGGCATCGACATGATCGGCAAGGCGTCTGACGCCGAAGACTATGCCGACAAGAACGCGGCGGGGACCACCTTCTACAAGATCCACACCGAGTTCACGGCCTATCACAGCCTCTCGCTGCAGAAGAAGTTCGACGACTGGTCGATCCTCGGCGGTGTGGCCAATGTGTTCAACGAAGAGCCCCCGGCAGTGTCGCGCGCCCAGGGTAACTACAGCACGGTCGGGTCCTCGGTCCTGGCCTCGCAGTACGACTACTATGGTCGCCGCCTGTTCCTGAACATCACGGCGCGCTTCTAGTCTTAGCGGATTGGACTAACATGACGGCGGCGGGGCGACCCGCCGCCGTTTTTGTATCGCTGTCCGTGTTTGGAGCCTGCTCGCGTGAACGCCATTATCCGGGGCAAGCCCGACAATCTCGACGAGATCGGCCTGCGCTTCGACCGCGCTGCGCTGACGACGCCGGTCTATCTGAACAGCGTGCCCAAGGCCGGCACCCACCTGATCCGCAACATCCTGCGGATGTTTGTGGCCCCCGAGCAGCACTGGCGGCGCGAATACATCCAGCACGCCATCCTGCGGCAGTTCGGACCCGAGGCGTTCTCAAAGGCCAAGCCGATGATCAGCTGGGGGCACATGCTGTTCTCGGACGAATCGGCCATCGCCCTGCGCGACGTGCGCCACATCGTGTTGGTGCGCGATCCTTATGACTGGGTGCTGGCCCGCGCGCGGTTCTATCTGTCGGACGAGTTTCAGGGAAACCTGAACCATATCAAGGGCGGCGCGGCATCTCCTGAGGATGTCATGATGATGATGATCATGGGCGCGCACGGAAAGGTGCCGGACCTGAAGGACATCTTCGCCCTCAACGCCGTGGCGTGGATGGGCTCCAGCGCCGTCGTCGTGCGCTACGAAGACATCATCGACAGCCTCAACGACCTCGGCTCAAGGCGGGCGGAAGCCTTCTTCGCGCAACTGCTGGCCGATTGCGGGCTGGAGCTGCCGGCGGACTGGCGCGACCGGGTCGAGGCCGGCGCCGACCGCCGCGAGAGCCGCACCGCCAGCGAAAACCTCAATGTGACGGCGGAGTTGCCCAAGGTCTTGTCCGAGGTCCACAAGCGCGTGGTCGACTTCCATGCGCCAGGTCTCAGGGCGCTGCTCGGCTACGCATGAGGGCTGGCCTGTGGCGGGCGCCGGAACCGGCGTCCACCGCGTCGGAAAATGCCCTAGAGAACGACCGCCGTCCCAGACACCGAGACCATCATCATCGAGCCGTTCGGCCCGACGGTATTGTAGTCGAGATCGACGCCCACGATGGCGTTGGCGCCCAGCTTCTCGGCTTCCTTGACCAGGTTCTTCAGGGCGTCCTCGCGAGCGCGGGCCAGAACCCGTTCGTAGGACTTGGAATGGCCGCCGATGAAGTCGCGGATCGCCGCCATCAGATCCAGCACCACATTGGCGCCCAGGATCGACTGGGCGTAGATCGCGCCCTTGTAGTCCTGAACCGGCCGGCCTTCGATGAAGGGCGTGGTCGAGATCAGCATGGATAAACCCCTGTGCGACGCACGCGCCAACGTCCTTAACTTAGGCGTAAACGTCGCCCTTCGCGAGGGGCTCCCCCACAAAGCGTCACTTTCTGACGCCATTCTCCCGCGAGGCGGGAATCTGGCGTTCTTCCACTTCCTGCGCGCCGATGGTTAAGGCAGATTGACCCCAGTTTTTGCTCCCGGAGTTTTCCTGGTGATCTTCGCCAAGTCGCATCTCGACCTGCACAACATCCGAAGCAACGTCGAGCGGGTAAAGAAGCTGTCGGACAACGTCGTCGGCGTCGGGCCGCTGGGCGTGGGCCTGGACGGCCTGCTGACCTGGATCCCTGGCGCGGGCGAGCTCTACAGCCTGGGCGCGGGCGGCCTGATCATCATGGACGCCGTTCGGGCGCGGGCCGCGCCGATGATCGTCATCCAGATCGTCGCCATCATCCTGATCGACACCGTGGCCGGCTCGCTTCCGGTGGCGGGCAAGGTCGCCGACCTGCTGTTCACCGGCCACAAGTGGTCGGCCGACATGCTGACCAAGCACATGGACGACACCATCTATTTCGAAGGCACCCGCAAGGAGGTGCAAGGGACGGCGGAATACCGCGACCTGCTGGCCCGTATCCAGGCCGGCAAGGAAAAGCGCCGCGTCGTCTTCCTCGGCTAAGCGTCGACAACCATAGAGCAGGCAAGGCGTTGATCAGAGCATGACCGTTGAAGCTGCTCCCTATTCCGACAGCCGTCGCTTGCGCGCTCATCGCGCCTGGAGATCGGCTGAGACCATCAAGGGTCTGTCCGATCGCCTGATCGGCATCGGACCCTTTGGTCTGGGCCTTGATGGCGTGCTGTCCTGGGTGCCCGTTGTCGGGCCGCTCTACAGCATGGGGGCCGGTGGTCTGTTGCTGATCCACGGCCTATCGGGCGGGGCGTCCTTCATGACCCTGGCGCGGATGCTGGCCTACGTGGCCATGGACACCGCCACCGACGCCGTGCCGATCGCCGGCTCGGTGGTGGACATGATGTTCCCCGGCCACCTGATGGCCGCCAAGGCCCTGCAGAAGGACATAGAGGCGCGACACGGCCTGCCTGATGATGTGGCCGTGAAGATGTCAGCCAAGAAACGCCGCAAGGCCGGCAAACACTGACCTGATCGTCTAAGCCGCCGCCCCCTGGGTATAGCCCAGCTGAACATTGAGCTTTTCCAGCACCTCGATGGCCGCCTCGGCGATCACCGTGCCGGGCGGGAAGATGCTAGCGGCGCCGGCGTCGAGCAGGGCCTGGAAGTCCTGGGGCGGGATCACGCCGCCGACCACCACGACCATGTCCTCGCGTCCGAGCCTAGCCAGTTCGGCCTTCAGCTCCGGCACCAGGGTCAGGTGACCCGCCGCCAGGGACGAGGCGCCCACCACATGCACACCCGCCGCGATGGCGGCCTCGGCCGCTTCACCCGGGGTCTGGAACAGCGGACCGATCTCGACTTTGAAACCCAGGTCGGAGAAGGCGCTGGCGATCACCTTCTGACCGCGATCGTGGCCGTCCTGGCCCATCTTGGCGACCATGATGCGGGGCGGGCCACCATCGGCCTCCTTAAAGGCGGCGACCATGGCGCGGGCGCGGGCGGCCTTGGGATCGGCGCCGGCCTCCTTGCCATAGACGCCCTGGATGGTCTGGATCACGGCGCGGTGGCGGCCAAAGACGTTTTCCATCGCCAGGCTGATCTCGCCGACCGTGGCCTTGGCCCGGGCGGCGTCGACGGCCAGGGCCAGCAGGTTGCCAGTCCCGCGCGCGCCGTCTTCCAGCGCCTGCAGCGCCGCCGCCGTGGCGGCCGGATCGCGCTCGGCCTTCAGGCGGGCCAGCTTTTCCAGCTGCTGGGTGCGGACCGAGCTGTTGTCCACCTTCAGCATCGGGATCACGTCCTCGACCTCGGGCTTGTAGCGATTGACCCCCACCACGCTCTGGCGATTGGCGTCGATGCGGGCTTGGGTCTTGGCGGCGGCCTCCTCGATGCGCAGCTTGGGCAGGCCGCGTTCGATGGCCTTGGCCATGCCGCCGGCCGCCTCGACCTCTTCGATATGGGCCAGAGCCTTCTGGGCCAGGTCATAGGTCAGGCGCTCGACATAGTAGCTGCCGCCCCACGGGTCGGCGACGCGGGTCGTGCCGCTCTCCATCTGCAGGAACAGCTGGGTGTTGCGGGCGATGCGGGCCGAGAAGTCGGTGGGCAGGGCCAGGGCTTCGTCCAGGGCGTTGGTGTGCAGGCTCTGGGTCTGACCGTTGACGGCGGCCATGGCCTCGACGCAGGTGCGCGAGACGTTGTTGAACACATCCTGCGCCGCCAGCGACCAGCCCGAAGTCTGGCTGTGGGTGCGCAGGGAGAGGCTGCGGTCGTCCTTGGGATCGAACTCGCGCTTCATCAGCCGGGCCCACAGCAGGCGGGCCGCGCGCATTTTCGCGACCTCCATGAAGTAGTTCATGCCGATGGCCCAGAAGAAGCTGAGGCGCGGGGCGAACACGTCGATGCTCATGCCGGCCGCGACGCCGGCCCGGGCATATTCGATGCCGTCGGCCAGGGTATAGGCCAGCTCCAGGTCGGCCGTCGCGCCGGCCTCCTGCATGTGATAGCCGCTGATCGAGATCGAATTGAACTTCGGCATATTGGTCGAAGTATATGAAAAGATATCGGAAATGATCCGCATCGAAGGCGCGGGCGGATAGATGTAGGTGTTGCGCACCATGAATTCTTTGAGGATATCGTTCTGGATCGTCCCCGACAGCTTGTCGGGCGAAACGCCCTGTTCCTCGGCCGCGACGATATAGAGCGCCAGGATCGGCAGCACCGCGCCGTTCATGGTCATCGACACGCTCATCTTGTCGAGCGGGATGCCCGAGAAGAGGGTGCGCATGTCGAGGATCGAGTCGATGGCGACGCCCGCCATGCCGACATCGCCCTTCACCCGCTCGTGGTCGGAGTCATAGCCGCGGTGGGTGGCCAGGTCGAAGGCCACCGACAGGCCCATCTGACCGGCCGCCAGGTTGCGCCGGTAGAAGGCGTTTGAGTCTTCAGCCGTCGAGAAGCCGGCGTACTGCCGCACCGTCCACGGGTTGGTGACGTACATGGTCGGGTAGGGACCGCGCACGAACGGCGCGACGCCGGGATAGCCGCCCGTAAAGTCCAGGCCTTCGACATCAGCGGCGGTGAAGGCCGGGGCGACATCGACGCCTTCGGGCGTGTTCCAGACGGCGCCTTCAGGCGCGGCGGCAGTGGCGACCTCGGCGAAGTCGATCGTCGTGAAGTCAGGGAACTTGGTCATGGTTCAGGCTCCCTCAAAGGCGGCGGCGAAGCGGATGGGTGTCAGGGCGGGGCAGGTGGAGTCCGGCCCCGGCAGCCTGGGATCTGGACCCTCCACGGCGAAGGCGGACGGATCGACGGTCTCGATCTCGGCGGGCTTGTCCTCGGCGTTGGGGAACGCCGTGACGCCCAGGATCTTGCGGCTCTTGTCGGCGAAGGCGGCTTGCTGCCCGGCGCAGGTGGCGGCGACGGCGTCGGCGATCAGGCCGCTCTCCAGCGCCTTGACGATCCCGCCGGCGCCTTCGATGGCCTGGAAGCTGCTCCAGGCGGCGCGGGCGATCTGGTCGGTCAGGCTGTCGAGATACCACGAGCCGCCGGCCGGATCGGCGACGCGGCCCAGATTGCTCTCTTCCATCAGCACCAGCTGGGTGTTGCGAGCCTGACGGCGGGCGAAGGTGGTGGGCAGGCCGATGGCGTCGGTGAAGGCGCCCAGCACCACCACATCAGCCCCGCCGACCGCCCCGGCGAAACCGGCCGAGGTCAGGCGCAGCAGGTTGGTCCAGGCGTCCCTGGTCGTCAGCATGCGGCCCGAGGATCGCGCCTCGATGGTCGCCGGAACGCTGACGCCGCAGGCCTGGGTCAGGCGCGCCCACAGGGCGCGGGCGGCGCGAACCTTGGCGATGCCGGTGAAATATTCGCCGTCCAGGCTGACGCCCAGCACGATGCGGCCGAAGGCCTCGTCCATCGACAGGCCAGAACGGACCAGGGCCTTGGCATAGGCCAGGGCGCTGGCGGTCATCAGGGCCAGTTCCTCGACGTTGGAGCCGCCGGCCTCGTGCGCCGCGCGCCCCGTGGCCAGGAACAGGCTGGCCCGGGCATAGGTCGTCGCCAGGCGCGCGCCGACCGTGGCGGCGTTGAAGATATGGCTCTCGATCGGGCCGGGACTGGTTCCCGATTCCGCAAAGGCGGTCAGCGGGTCCATGTGGAAGGCCATCGGCGCATTGGGGGCGGCCTTGGCCACGGCGCCCAGCCAGTCGGCGGCCTTGGGACCCAGCCAGCCGGCGTCCAGCGCCACGGGCGCCAGATCGATCAGCACGCCCGTCAGCGCCTTGGCCATATCGTCGGCCGAGCCGATGGCCACGCCCCTGGCGCCGTCCGGATCGACGGCCAGCAGCACCGAGGCCGCGCCGTTCTGCAGATCGACCAGGATATCGCTGGCCGCCCGCTCGGGATCGGCATGGGCGGCGCGCATCCGCAGGTCCCACGGCCGGTCGGCGTCGCGGGCGCGCAGGTCGCGGGCGACGATCACGCCGTCCCCGGCCGTGTAGAGCGGCTGAATCGTCAGGCCGTCGGGCGTGTTGACCGTCAGGGCCTCGTCAAAGCTCTGACCCTTCAGGGTTTTCTCGACCAGGGCCGTCCAGCGCGCGCGGACGGTGTCGTCCGGAGCGGCGAAGTCGTCGGCCAAAAGCGTCACGGCCTGGGTCAAAGCGTCTCTCTCCTGCAGTGCAGCATTCTTTTCTTTTCGACGGTGATGCGCCCCTGCCGCTAGGGCCGTCAAGTCTTGCGCCCGCCCCAAACAAGCGTTTAAGCTAAACGCTGTTTACATGCGCGGCGCCCAACGCCGCCTCCTAGGGGAGCCGATTTTTATGGCCTTGCCGCCCGTTCTTCGTGACCGTCTTCGCCTGCCGGTCATCGCCTCGCCGCTGTTCATCATCAGCAATCCCGATCTGGTGATCGCCCAGTGCAAGGCCGGCATCGTCGGTTCCTTCCCGTCGCTGAACGCCCGCCCGATCTCGCAACTGGACGAGTGGCTGCACCGCATCACCGAGGAACTGGCCGCCTACGACCGCGCCCACCCCGAAGCGCCGTCGGCCCCGTTTGCGGTCAACCAGATCGTCCACCGCACCAACAATCGGCTCGAGGAGGACATCGAGCTGTGCGTGAAATACAAGGCGCCGCTGGTGATCACCTCGCTGGGCGCCCGCGAGGACCTCAACGCCGCGATCCATTCTTATGGTGGCATCACCCTGCACGACGTCATCAATGACAAGCATGCCCACAAGGCCATCGAAAAGGGCGCTGACGGCTTGATCCCGGTCGCGGCCGGCGCGGGCGGCCACGCCGGCACCCTGTCGCCCTTCGCCCTGATCCAGGAAATCCGCCAGTGGTTCGACGGGCCGGTGGCGCTGTCGGGTTCGATCGCCTGTGGCCGCTCGATCCTGGCCGCCCAGGCCATGGGCGCGGACCTGGCCTATATCGGCTCGGCCTTCATCGCGACCCAGGAAGCCAATGCGGCCCAGGGCTACAAGGACATGATCGTCGAGAGCCACGCCGACGACATCCTCTATTCCAACCTGTTCACCGGCGTGCACGGCAACTATCTGCGCCCCTCGGTGGTCAAGGCGGGCATGGATCCTGAAAACCTGCCGGTCAGCGATCCGTCGGCCATGAACTTTGGTTCGGGCGGCAACCAGGAGGCCAAGGCCTGGCGCGATATCTGGGGCTGCGGCCAGGGCATCGGCGCCATCGACGCGGTGCTGACCGCCGGCGAACTCGTCGCCAAGTTCTCGGAAGAGTACGAGCAGGCCAAGGCCGAACTGGCCGCCAAGACCGCCCTCACATCGGGCAAACATCTGGCCTTCGCGGCCGAGTAGCGACACGCTGGAGCGGGGACGGGGACGGGGATCGACCAAGGTCGGTCCCCGGCTCTGTCAGCGGGGTGATCCTAGAGGCGAGTTCAACGCCTTGAAGGATCTCTGATGTTCGACGAAACCACCCCGCGTCTGGGCCTGCCCTATGTGGTCGCCGCCCAGGCCCAGAAGCATATCCCCATCAATGAAAGCCTCGCCCGGCTGGACGGTCTGGTCCAACTGGCGGTCGAGAGCCGCGTCGTCGCGGCGCAGCCGGTCAGCCCGGTCGCCGGCGGTGTCTGGATCCTGCCGGCCAGCGTGACGGGCTCGGCCTGGGCCGGCCAGGCGGCCGGGACGCTGATGCGCTTCGAGGCCGGCGCCTGGGAGGCCGTCCCCCTGGCTGAGGGGGTGCTGGCCTGGATCAAGGACGAGAACCAGATGGTCGTCTTCGATGGCGCGACCTGGGCGCCCCTGTCGACCAGCTTCAAGAGCCTGACCGCCGCCGCCTCGCCGGGGCTGGCCAATACCCGGCTGGAAATCCGCGAGGAGGAGACCACGCTTTCGGGGGCGACCTCCTCGACAGCCATCGTCATCCCGGCGCGGGCCATCGTGCTGGCGGTCTCGACCCGCACCACCATCGCGGTGACGGGGGCGACATCCTACAGCTGCGGGGTGGCCGGAGAGGCGGGCAAGTTCGGTTCATCGCTGGGCGTCGCCAAGAACGCCAGCAATGTCGGGGTAATCGGGCCGACGGCCTACTATTCGGACACCCCGGTGCTGTTGACCTCGGCGGGCGGCAACTTCACCGGCGGCAAGGTGCGGGTGGCCATCCATCTCCTGCGTTTCGACGCACCGGCGGCTGTTTAAAGCTGCTCCCCCTCCGGGGGAGCTGTCGCGGAGCGACTGAGGGGGCTAGCTGGACTTAGGCCGCGCTGCCCCCTCCGACCCTTCGGGCCACCTCCCCCGGTGGGGGAGGAGCTTGACCCTGGCCGCCGCCCCCGCTAAACGCCGCTCACCTTTGGGGAGTAGCCGCCTGCGCGTATCAGCAGGCCCCGCCGTCAACACACTTGGATCTCCGGATCCATGGCGCGGGGAAGGAAGCGATCATCCGCTTCCATGGCGAGACCAATGGCGCCGATATCCTCCCGGGCTGGGTGGGACGTCGACGCTATTGGCATGCGCCCGGCCCGGAAGGTTTTTGATCCAGATGGAATCCCTGTTCGTCTCGACCCTGGTCGTGGCCATCGCCGAGATCGGCGACAAGACCCAGCTGCTGGCCATGATCCTGGCCACGCGCTTCAAGAAGCCCGTGCCGATCATCCTGGGCATTCTGGTCGCCACCCTGGCCAACCATGCCCTGGCGGCGACGGCGGGCTACTGGGTCTCCGACCTGCTGAGCGGCCAGTGGTTCAAGTGGGCCATCGCCGTGTCGTTCATCGCCATGGCCGCCTGGGCCCTGATCCCCGACAAGGCTGATGACGAAGAGGCCGGCGCCACAAGCCGCTACGGCGTGTTCCTGACCACCACCATCGCCTTCTTCCTGGTCGAGATGGGCGACAAGACCCAGATCGCCACGGTGGCCCTGGGCGCGCGCTTCCATAACATCGCCTGGGTCGCGGCCGGCACCACCCTGGGCATGATGATCGCCAACATCCCGGCGGTGTATCTGGGCGAGGCGGCGACCAAGATCGTGCCGCTGAAATATGTGCGCATCGGCGCGGCGGTGATCTTCCTGGGCCTGGGCGTCTGGGCGGCGGTCGAGGCGGCGGGGCTCTTCCGCTAGGCCCCCAAGGCCGGTTAAGGGAAGGGCGTAGCAGGAGCCGCGCCCTTCCCATGACCTCTGACGATCAGAACCTGCGCGGTTGGGAGTTCTGGATCGATCGCGGCGGCACCTTCACCGACCTCGTCGCGCGGCGGCCGGACGGGTCGCTGGTCACCCACAAGCTGCTGTCGGAGAACCCCGAGCAGTATGCCGACGCCGCCGTGGCGGGCGTGCGGGCCCTGCTGCCGGCCGGGGCGCGGATCGACGCGGTCAAGATGGGCACCACCGTGGCCACCAACGCCCTGCTGGAGCGCAAGGGCGAGCCGACCGTTCTGGCGATCACCGCCGGCCATGCCGACGCGCTGCGGATCGGCTATCAGGCCCGGCCAAAGCTGTTCGACCGCCATATCGTCAAGCCCGAAGCCCTGTACGACCGCGTCGTCGAGATCGACGAGCGGATCGGCGTCGAGGGACAGGTCCTGCGGCCGCTGGACGAGTCCGCCGCGCGAGCGGGTCTGCAGGCCGCTTTCGACGCCGGTTTTCGGGCCGTGGCGATCGTGCTGATGCACGGCTTTCGCTTCACCGGCCACGAGGCGCGCGTCGCCGCCATCGCCCGCGAGATCGGCTTTACCCAGGTCTCGGTCAGCCACGAGGTCAGCCCGCTGATGAAGCTGGTCGGACGCGGCGACACCACGGTGGTCGACGCCTATCTGTCGCCGATCCTGCGCCGCTATGTCGACCGGGTGGCGGGCGAGCTGGGCGAGGATGCGCGGCTGCTGTTCATGCAGTCGAACGGCGGCCTGACCGACGCCCGCGCGTTCCGGGGCAAGGACGCCATCCTGTCGGGTCCGGCCGGGGGCGTGGTCGGCATGGCGAGGACGGCGGCGCAGGCGGGTTTCGACCGCGTCATCGGCTTCGACATGGGCGGCACCTCCACCGATGTCTGCCACTATGCCGGCGAATACGAGCGGGCCTTCGAGACCGTGGTGGCCGGGGTGCGGATGCGCGCGCCGATGATGAACATCCACACGGTGGCGGCCGGCGGCGGCTCGATCTGCAGCTTCGACGGTGCGCGGCTGAGGGTGGGGCCGGCCTCAGCCGGGGCCGTGCCTGGCCCGGCGGCCTATCGCCGGGGCGGACCGCTGACGGTCACCGACTGCAACGTCATGCTGGGCAAGCTGCGGCCTGAATTCTTCCCGGCCGTGTTCGGTCCCAATGCCGACCAGCCGCTGGACGCACAGGCGGTGGCCGCCGGCTTCGCCAGCCTGGCCGCCGAGATTCTGGCCGCGACCGGCGAGGCCATGAGCCCCGAGGCGATCGCCGAGGGCTTCCTGACCATCGCCGTCGAGAACATGGCCAAGGCCGTGCGGCAGATCTCGATCCAGCGCGGCTACGACGTCACCCGCTATGTGCTGGCCTGTTTCGGCGGCGCGGGCGGACAGCACGCCTGCCTGGTGGCCGACGCCCTGGGCATGACGAAGGTCATGATCCATCCGTTCGCCGGGGTGCTCAGCGCTTATGGCATGGGCCTGGCCGACCTGCGGCTGATCCGCGAGGCGACGGTCGAGCGGCCGCTGGCCGAGGCGGCCGGCGATCTGGCTGAGCAGGCGAAGGCGCTCTCCGTCGAGGCCGAGGCCGCCTTGCGCGCCCAGGCCGTTCCGGTGGCTTCGGTCGAGACCCTGGCGACTCTGCGCGTGAAATATGCCGGGACCGACACCCCGCTGGTCGTGCCGCTGGCCGACCAAGCCGGCGTCCGCGCCGCCTTCGAAGAGATGCACCAGCGCCGCTTCGGCTTCACTTCGCCGACCACGGCCCTGGTGGTCGAGACCCTATCGGTCGAGGCCATCGGCCATTCGGATGCCGGAGCGGCGCCGGATTTGGGACGCGGCGCCTCAGGCGAAGCTGTGGCCCTGACGACGGTCGACGTTCGCATGGCCGGCCAAGCAAGGCCGACGCCGGTGTTCGACCGCGAGGCCCTGGCAGTTGGGGCCGAGGTCAAGGGGCCGGCCATCATCCGCGAGGCCACCGGCACGACGGTGGTCGAACCCGGCTGGCGCGCCACGGTGGATGCGCATCTGAACCTGATCCTCGACCGCATCGAGGCCCTCCCAGCCCGCCGCGCCATCGGGACCAAGGCTGATCCGGTGATGCTGGAGGTGTTCAACAACCTCTTCATGGCGGTCGCCGAGGAGATGGGCTTCGCCCTGCAAAACACCGCCTATTCGGTCAACATCAAGGAGCGGCTCGACTTTTCCTGCGCCCTGTTCGATCGCGACGGCAACCTGATCGCCAACGCCCCGCACATGCCGGTGCATCTGGGCTCGATGGGCGACAGCGTGCGGGCCATCCGTGAGGCGCGGCAGAGCGATGGCCGCGGCATGCAGCCGGGCGACGTCTATATGCTCAACGCCCCCTACAAGGGCGGAACCCACCTGCCGGACGTGACCGTGGTCATGCCGGTCTTCGACGCGGCCGGGGACCTGCTGTTCTACGTCGCCGCGCGCGGGCACCAGGGCGATATCGGCGGGATCACGCCGGGCTCGATGCCCCCCAATAGCCGCACGGTCGAGGAAGAGGGGGTGCTGATCGAGAACTTCCTGCTGGTCGAAGGCGGCCGGTTCCTGGAAGCGCAGACTCGCGCCCTGCTGGCCTCGGGCCGATGGCCGGCCCGCAATCCCGACCAGAACATCGGCGACCTCAAGGCCCAGATCGCCGCCTGCGCGCGGGGCGCTGAAAGCCTGACCGGCCTCGTCGCCGAGTTCGGCCAGGCGACGGTCGAGGCCTATATGGCCCACGTGCAGGACAATGCCGAGGAAGCCGTTCGCCGGGTGTTGGCCACCTTGAACGACGGCGCCTTCGCCTATGAGCTGGACGACGGCAGCGTGGTGAAGGTGGCGATCACCGTGGATCGCGAGGCCCGCACGGCCCGGGTCGATTTCGCGGGCACCAGCGACCAGGTCCCGACCAATTTCAACGCCCCGGCCTCGATCTGCCGGGCGGCGGCGCTGTATGTGTTCCGCACGCTGGTGGATGACGAGATCCCGATGAACGACGGCTGCCTGCGACCGGTGCAACTGGTCATTCCCGAGGGCTCGATGCTGCGGCCGCGCTATCCGGCGGCGGTGGTGGCGGGCAATGTCGAGACCAGTCAGGTCGTGGTCGATGCGCTGTATGGAGCTCTCGGCGTCATGGCCGGCGCGCAGGGGACCATGAACAACTTCACCTTCGGCGATGACCGCCGCCAGTATTACGAGACCATCTGCGGCGGCTCGGGCGCGGGGCCGGGTTTCGATGGGACCGACGCCGTCCAGACCCACATGACCAACAGCCGCCTGACCGATCCCGAGGTGCTGGAGACCCGCTATCCCGTGCTGGTCGAGGCGTTCTCGATCCGGCGCGGTTCTGGCGGCGCGGGCGCGCATCACGGCGGCGATGGTGTGGTGCGAAAGATCGCCTTCCGCGAACCGATGACCGCCACCCTGCTGTCCAACCGCCGCCGCGTGCCGCCGTTCGGGCTGGCGGGCGGAGGTTCAGGCGCCCTGGGCGCAGCGCGGGTCGAGCGGGCGGACGGAACGGTTCAGACCCTGGCGGCCACTGATCTGGTCGAGGTCGCGGAGGGCGACGCCATCGTCATCGAGACGCCGGGCGGCGGCGGCTGGGGCGCGCTCTGATGCGGCCTGCAGTATTGTTTGTTTGCTTGGGCAATATCTGTCGATCGCCCCTGGCCGAGGGCGCCTTTCGCGCCGAGGCCCAGGCGATCGGGCTTGATGTTCTGGTCGATTCCGCCGGCACAGGGGGCTGGCATGTCGGTTCCGCGCCGGATGGGCGCGCCATTGCCGCCGCGCAGCGCCACGGCGTCGACATCAGCCGCCAGACCGCCCGCAAGGTCGAGGCCGACGACTTTCGGCGCTTCACCCACATCCTGGCCCTGGACCACGACAACCTGAAGAAGCTGCGCAGCCTTCGCCCGGTCGACGGGGAGGCGGAGCTGGGCCTGCTGCTGGACTATGCTGAAGGGCTCGAGGGCCGGGCGGTGGCCGATCCCTATTATGGCAAGGCGGCGGGGTTCGACGTGACCTGGCGCGAAGTGGCCCTGGCGGCGCGGGGCCTGGCGCAGTCGCTGGCGTCTCGGGGGGACTAGGCGACCACTCGCCCCCTCCTGACCGGTTGGCTTCGCCGCCCTTCGGGTCGCGGTCGTCCTCCCCCGTAGGGGGAAGAGCGCCTCAGGCGCGGAGGGGGTCAGCGACTAAGCCGCCCGCGTGACGCGTCGTTCGAGAAGCAACAGCGTCAGGGTCACCAGGAAACCGAACGCCAGCAGCAGCGCCGCCAGCTGGTGCGCCTCGTTCCAGCGCAGTTGCTCGACCAGCTGGAAGATCTCGATCGACAGCACCTGGGTTTCACCGGGAATGCCGCCGCCCAGCATCATCACCACGCCAAACTCTCCCACCGTATGGGCGAACGACAGGATGGCGGCGACGGCGTAGCCGGGCAGGGCCAGGGGCAGGGCCACGCGGGCGAAGCTCTGCCAGCGCGACGCGCCCAGGGTGGCGGCGGCCTCCATCGGTTCCTCGCCCAGGGCGATGAAGGCGTTGCGCAGGGGCTGGACGGCGAAGGGCAGGGAATAGATCAGCGAGCCGATCACCAGTCCCTCGAAGGTGAAGGCCAGGGTGCGGATTCCGACGGCCTGCAGCGGGGCCATCAGCACGCTGTGCGGGCCAAGCGCGATCAGCAGGTAGAAGCCCAGCACGGTCGGCGGCAGAACGATCGGCAGGGCGACCACGGCGCCGACCACAGGCTTCCAGCGCGAGCGCCCGCGCGCCAGCCACCAGGCCAGGGGCGTGGCCAGGATCAGCAGCAGGAACGTGGTGATCCCCGCCAGTTTGACCGTCAGCCACAGCACCGAGAGCATGGTCAGCGAACCTCGTAGCCGTAGCGGCGGATGATGGTCTTGGCCTCGGCGCTCTTCAAGAACGCCAGGAAGGCCTTGGCGGCGTCGTTGCCGGCGCCGGTCTTCAGCAGCACCGCCTGCTGGTCGATGGGCGTGTGGCTGGCGGTCGGCACGATCCAGCGCGAGCCGCCGGGCTGGTTGATCACCTGCGACAGGGCCACGAAGCCCAGCTCCGCCGCGCCCGTCTGGACGTACTGGTAGGTCTGGGTGATCGAGGAGCCCGTGACGATCTTCGGCTTCAGGCCGTCATAGAGCTTCAGCCTGGTCAGGGTCTCGACGGCGGCCAGTCCGTAGGGCGCGGACTTGGGGTCGGCGATGGCCAGCTTTTCGAACCTTCCCTTGGCCAGAACCGCGCCCTTGCCGTCGACCAGGCCCGGCATCCTGCTCCACAGGACCAGACGTCCGGTGGCGTAGGTGAAGCGCGTGCCGGCCACGGCCAGACCCTCGGCTTCGGCCCGGATCGGCCGTTCGGCGTCCGCCGACAGGAAAACCTCGAACGGCGCGCCGTTGGCGATCTGGGTGTAGAATTGTCCCGAGGAGCCAAAGCTCAGCGCCGCCTTGTGGCCGGTCCTGGCCTCGAACTTCGCCGCGATCGCCTTGGCGGGTTCGGTGAAGTTGGCGGCGACCGCCACCTTGGTTTCGGCGGCCAGGGCCGAGCCGCCGACCAGCATCGCCAGGCCGGCGGCGAGGACGACCATCGGGGAGCGGCGAGCGAGCATGCAGGACCTTGGCGGGCTTGGAGTCGGCGACCAGACAGCGTTATGTAGCAAGGCTGCATAACGCTGTCCCATTTTCCGTTCAGGCCTGATCAGGAGCGACCATGGCCATTGATGGCGAACTCAGCGCCTCGCTCGTCCTGCGCCGGGGCGCCCTGGCCCGGGTGGGGCTGGAGCGTGTCGCCCTGCTGGAGGCGGTCGGCGAGGCGGGTTCGATCACCGCCGCCGCCCAGCGACTGGGCCTGAGCTACAAGGGCGCATGGGACGCGATCCAGGCGCTCAACAACCTGTTCGACGCCCCGCTGATCGCTGCCAGCGCCGGCGGCCGGTCGGGCGGCGCGGCGACCATCACCCCGCGCGGCCATGCGGTGATCAAGGCCTTCCGTGAGGTCGAACGCGAGATCGGCGCGGCCCTGGCCCGGCTGGAGGCCGGTCTGGCCTCCGCGCCCGAGCAAGGTCTGGGCGAGCTCTTCTGGAGCCTGGGACTGCGCACCAGCGCCCGCAACGCCTTGCGCGGGACCGTGGCGCTCATCGGGGCCGGGGCGGTGACCGTCGAGGTCGTGCTGTCGCTGGGCGACGGGGTCGAGATCGTCTCGGTCATCACCCGGCGCAGCGCCGATGAGCTGGGTCTGACGGTCGGCAAGCCGGCCGTCGCCCTGATCAAGTCCAGCTTTGTCAGGGTCGTGCGCGGTTGCGACGCGCTGGGCGGCGCCAATCGCCTGGCCGGCGCGGTCATCGATCGCGAGGATGGGGAAACGGCCAGCGAGATCAGCCTGAGCCTTTCGGCCGGCAAGACCCTGGTCGCGACCCTGCCGCGCGCCGACGCTGACGCCCTGGCGCTCAGGCCCGGTGACGCGGTCGTCGCCCGGGTCGAGCCCTCGGACGTCATCCTGGCCGTTGAATAGCGCAGGCGCTCTCTACCGCGATGGCCCCCATGATGCGGCCACGGCCACGGATTGGGAACCTTCAGCGGGCCTGCCTGCCAGGCGTGAGCGCAATCTGCGGCGGTGTGACTCATTGATCTTGGCCAAGCTTGCGACGATTATGCAGCCGCACCGGCGACCATCTCCGAGAGATTCTTGATTCAGCTCCTGTCCTCCCGGCTCGGTAAAGGTGTGGCGGCTCTGGCCGTGATGCTGATCGCCATGCTGGTGGTTCAGACCCCCGTGGCCATGGTGGACCGGGCGCTGCACGCCAGCGGCCAGGTGCATGCGGCCAACGCCTTCGCCGGCCCGCTCGCCGCTGACCTGGCCGATCACGATCACGATCATGATGCGGTGGCCGGCGCCGAGGTCGCGGACGATGATCGCGACCCCTCACCTTCGCAGGGCGCGCACCACCACCATGACGGCGCCTCGCTTCTGGGCCTGACGGTCGCCATGACGGTCGCCAGTCCCTGGGGCTCGACGCTCGAATCCTGGTCGGGCCAGGACACCTCGCTCGACAGCGCCGAGCCTGCTCCGCAGAAACGCCCCCCAAAAGCCCGCCTCGAACACGTCGCCTGATCGACGCGGCCCCCGGCCGCGTCCGCTTCCGTTCGAGAGACTCCCATGCCCCATTTCGACCATGGCCGCGCCGCGCGGTCCTGGCTGCTCGCGTCGGCGTTCGCCGTCGCGCTGCCCCTTGCCGCCCAGGCGGAAACCCTGGGATTGCCCCAGGCCCTGGCCCGCGCCGCCCAGTCCGATCCCACCCGTCCCGCCGTTGAGGCGCGCCTCAAGGCCGCCGATGCCGGCGCCCGTCAGGCCGGCGTTCGCCAGAACCCTGTCGTCGGTGTCGAGCTGGAAGACCTGACGGGGACCGGTCCCTATTCAATGATCGATCGCGCCCAGGCGACGGTCTACTACCAGCAAAGCCTGGATCGCGGCGGCAAGCGCCAGGCCCGCACGGCCCTGGCCCGCACCGAGATCGATCTGGTTCGCCTTCGCTATCAGGTTCAGGTGCTGGACCTGTTCCAGGCGGTGGAGCTGGCGTGGGTCGAGGCCTTGGCCGCCGAGGCGCAGGTCCGACTGGCGCGCACGCGGCTCGATATCGCCCAGCGCGCCCAGGGCGAGGTGGACCAGCGCGTGAAGGTCGCCCGCGACCCGCTGTTCGCCGGGGCGCGCGCTGACACCCAGGTCGCCGAGGCCCGGATCGCCCTGTCGCAGGCCCAGATGGCCGCCGACACCGCGCGTCGAAGCCTCGCCAGCCATTGGGACGGCGACGGCGATTTCGACCTCGATCCGGTGGTGCTGGATGACACCTCCGCCGCCGAACTGGTCGCGGGCGAAGCGTCTGAAGCGGATCTGGCGGTGCTCGACGCCGAGCGGCAGGCCGCGACGGCGCGGGTTCGCCTGGAGCAGAGCAAGGTTGTCCAGGATCCGACCTGGCGCGCGGGCCTGCGCTATCTGAACGAGGGGCGCGACATGGCCGTGCTGGTCGGCGGGTCGATCCCGCTGGCCCGCCATGACACCAATCGCGGCGCCATTGAGCGCGCCCAGGCCGAGCGCACAGCGGCCGATGTCGACCTCCTCAGCGGCAAGGTCCTGAGCGAACGTAAGATCGCCAGGCTGCAGGCCGGGCTGGCCGCACGGGCCAGCGAAGCCCGTCGCATTGAGGCCGAGGTGCTGCCCGCCGCCGAACGGACCGTCGCCCTGGTCCGCGAGGGCTTCAATCGCGGCGGCTTCAGCTATCTCGACGTCATCGAGGCCCAGAGGGTCCTGATCGACGCCCGGAGCCGGCGGCTTGACGCCCTGAAGGCCTTCCACACCGACCGCGCCCTGCTGGCCCGCCTGACCGGCCGCCACGCCGCCCTCATTCCCGCTTCGGAGACTGTCCGATGAACCGCCGCTACACCCGGCGCGCCAGCGTGCGCCTTGCCCTGCTGATGGCCTCCACCCTGGTGCTGGCGGCCTGCGGCGACGGCGCCAAGCCCGCCGCCGAGACCGAAGGCCACGCCGCCAAGGCCGGCGACTATGAGCGCGGTCCCCATCGCGGCCGCCTGTTGCGCAGCGGCGATCTGGCCATCGAGATCACCATCTTCGAAGACGGCGTCGAGCCCGAATTCCGCGTCTATGCCTATCGCAAGGACAAGCTCGTCGATCCGCGGCAGGTCCAGCTGTCGGTCGAGCTGACCCGGCTGGGCGGCAAGCTCGACCGGTTCAGTTTCGCGCCGCAAGAGGACTATCTGCGCGGCGCGGGCGTGGTGCGCGAACCGCACTCTTTCGACGTGAAGGTTCGGGCCAGCCAGGGCGGCCAGAGTCATCAATGGACCTATCAATCCTACGAAGGCCGAACGACGATCAGCGCGGACGCCGCCAGGGCCGGCGGCGTGAAGACCGAGATGGCCGGCGGCGCCGACATCGCCGAGCTGGTCGACATGGCCGGCCGCGTCGAGATCACGCCCGAGGGCAAGGGCGAGGTTCGCGCCTGGTATCCGGGCCGGGTGATGGCCTTGCGCGGAGAGCTTGGAAGCCAGGTCCGCAAGGGGCAGTTGCTGGCGCGCGTTGAGTCCAGCGAGAGCTTGCAGACCTATTCGATCTTCGCGCCGATCAGCGGGATCATCGTCGAGAAGAACCTCAATGTCGGCGACGTGGCCGGCGAACGCGCCATCTTCGTGATCGCCGATCCGACCAAGCTGCACGCCGAGTTCTTCGTCTATCCGCGCGACGCCGAGCGGGTGCGCGTCGGCCAGCCCGTCGAGGTGCGCAGCCTGTCGGGCGACACCCGGCTGATGGCGCTGGTCGAGGCGGTTCTACCGACCGCCGACCTGGCCAGCCAGACCCTGATGGCTCACGTCCATTTGCCCGAGGGCTCAGCCGCATTCCGGCCGGGCATGGGCGTCGAGGGATCGTTCCAGGTCGCCTCCACCCGCGTTCCGCTGGCGGTGCGCACCCGGGCCCTGCAGCGGTTCCGCGACTTCACCGTCGTCTTCGCCAGGGTGGGCGACACCTATGAGGTGCGGATGCTGGAGCTGGGTCGCCAGACGCCCGAATGGACCGAGGTGCTGGGCGGGCTTGAACCCGGAACCGAATATGTCGCCGACGGCGCCTTCCTGATCCGCGCGGACATCGAAAAGTCCGGCGCGAGCCACGACCACTAGGAGCGCGCCACCATGCTTGAACGCATCATCGCGCTGTCGATCCGCTATCGCTGGATCGTCCTGGCGCTCGTCCTCGCCTCGGCGATCCTGGGCGTCTGGAGTTTCCAGCGCCTGCCGATCGACGCCACCCCCGACATCACCAACGTCCAGGTGCAGATCAATACCGAGGCGCCGGGCTTCTCGCCGCTGGAGGCCGAACAGCGGATCACCTTCCCGGTCGAGACCGCCATCGCCGGCCTGCCGGGCCTGGACTACACCCGCTCGGTCTCCCGCTACGGCCTCAGCCAGGTCACGGTCGTCTTCAAGGACGGGACCGACATCTATTTCGCCCGCCAACTGGTCAATGAACGGCTGCAGGCCGCCCGCGCCCAGCTGCCCTCCAGCCTGACGCCTGAGCTTGGCCCGATCTCCACGGGCCTGGGCGAAATCTTCATGTACACGGTCGAAGCCAAGCCGGGTGCGCGTCGGCCTGACGGCAAGGCCTATACGCCCGAGGACCTGCGCACCCTGCAGGACTGGGTGATCCGGCCCCAACTGCGCAACACGCCCGGCGTCACCGAGGTCAACACCATCGGCGGCTTCGAGCGGCAGTATCACGTCACCCCTCTGCCGGAACGGCTATCGGCCTACGGCCTGACCATGGCCGATGTCACCGACGCCCTGGCCAGGAACAACAGCAATGTCGGGGCCGGCTATATCGAGCGCTATGGCGAGCAGTATCTGGTCCGTGTTCCCGGCCAGGCCAGCGGCGTCGAGGACCTGCGCGGCACGATCATCGTCAATCGTGGCGGTGCGCCGATCCGCGTCGGCGACGTGGCCGATGTGGGTCTGGGCGAGGAACTTCGCACCGGCGCGGCGACCGAGAACGGCCAGGAGGTGGTGCTGGGCACCGTCTTCATGCTGGTCGGCGAGAACAGCCGCACCGTCGCCCGCGCGGCGGCGCTGCGGCTGGAACAAGCCGCCAAGTCTCTGCCGGCCGGCGTCATGGCCACGCCGGTCTACGACCGCACCGAACTTGTCGATCGCGCCATCCGCACCGTCGAGACGAACCTGGTCGAGGGCGCGCTGCTGGTGATCGTCGTGCTGTTCCTGCTGCTGGGCAATATCCGGGCGGCGCTGATCACGGCGGCGATCATCCCGTTCTCGATGCTGCTGACCATCACCGGCATGGTCCAGAGCCGGGTGTCGGGCAATCTGATGAGCCTGGGGGCGCTGGACTTTGGCCTGATCGTCGACGGGGCGGTGATCATCGTCGAGAACTGCCTGCGCCGGTTTGGCGAGGCGCAGCATCGTCTGGGACGCCTGCTGACCAGGGACGAACGCTTCGCCCTGACGGCCAGCGCGGCCGGCGAGGTGATCAGGCCGTCGCTGTTTGGCGTGCTGATCATCACCCTGGTCTATGTGCCGATCTTCGCCCTGACCGGGGTCGAGGGGAAGATGTTCCACCCGATGGCCATCACCGTGATCATCGCCCTGACCGCCGCCCTGGTGCTGTCCCTGACCTTCGTGCCGGCCGCCGTTGCGATGTTCGTCACCGGCAAGGTCGAGGAGACGGAAAGCCGCATCATGCGCGGGGCTCGCCAGCTCTACGCACCGGCGCTGGCGACGGCCCTGCGGCTGCGGGTGGCGTTCGTGGCCGGCGCCGTGGCGCTGGTGGTCATCGCGGGTCTGGCGGCCAGCCGCATGGGCTCGGAGTTCGCGCCCAGTCTCGACGAGGGCGACATCGCCATGCACGCGCTGCGCATACCGGGCACCAGCCTCACCCAGGCTGTCCGGATGCAGGCGGCGCTGGAGGCGCGGATCAAGTCGTTGCCGGAGGTCGAGCGGGTGGTGAGCAAGATCGGCACCGCCGAGGTCGCCACCGACCCGATGCCGCCCTCGGTCGCCGACACCTTCATCATGCTGAAGGACCGCAAGGACTGGCCCGATCCGCGCAAGCCCAAGGCCACGCTGGTCGCCGAACTGGAGGCCGCCGTCGCCACCATTCCCGGCAACAATTACGAGTTCACCCAGCCGATCCAGATGCGGTTCAACGAACTGCTGTCGGGCGTTCGCGCCGACGTGGCCGTCAAGGTGTTCGGGGACGACCTCGATCAGTTGCGCACCATCGGCGAAAGCGTGGGGGCGGTGGTTGAAGGCATCGAGGGCGCCCAGGATGTGGGTGTCGAACAGGTGACCGGGCTGCCGGTCCTGCAGATCACGCCGGACCGCGCCGCCCTGGCCCTGCTGGGACTGAACGTGCAGGACCTGCAGGAGGTGGTCGCCACCTCGATCGGCGGCGCGGTGGTCGGTCAGGTGTTCGAGGGCGACCGGCGTTTCGATGTCGTGGTCCGCCTGCCCGAGGCGATCCGGGGCGACCTGGAGGGCGTCCGCCGCCTGCGCGTGCCGTTGCCGGCGACGGGGGAGGGGCCCCGCGGATTCGTGCCGCTGCAGGACGTGGCCAGGGTCGAGACCGTGATCGGCCCCAACCAGATCAGCCGCGAGGACGGCAAGCGCCGCGTGGTCGTCACCGCCAATGTGCGGGGCCGGGACCTGGGCTCCTTCGTCGCCGAGGTGCAACAGAAGGTCGGCGCCGAGGTCGAGATCCCGACCGGCTACTGGATCAGCTATGGCGGCACGTTCGAGCAGCTGATCTCGGCGGCGAAACGGCTTCAGCTGGTCGTGCCCGCCGCCCTGCTGCTGATCTTTGGTCTGCTGTTTGCGCTGTTCCGGTCGGTCAAGGACGCCGCCATCGTCTTCTCCGGCGTGCCCCTGGCCCTGACCGGGGGCGTCGCGGCCCTGCTTTTGCGGGGTCTGCCGCTGTCGATCTCGGCGGGCGTCGGCTTTATCGCCCTGTCTGGCGTGGCCGTGCTCAATGGGGTGGTCATGGTCAGCTTCATCCGGAGCCTTCTGGCCGAGGGGCGGCCGCTGGACGAAGCGATCAGCGAAGGCGCCCTGACGCGCCTCAGGCCCGTGCTGATGACCGCCCTGGTCGCCAGCCTGGGCTTCGTGCCGATGGCCTTCAATGTCGGGGCCGGGGCCGAGGTGCAGCGCCCGCTGGCCACGGTGGTGATCGGCGGGATCATCTCCTCGACCCTGCTGACCCTGCTGGTCCTGCCGGCGCTGTATCGCCTTGTCGGCGGATCGCCCCTTGGCCGGACGCGGGCCGACTGAGGGCTGGTCGGTGGGGCAGGCGCAGCGGGCCTAGTCGCCTGCGCCTTCCAACGCCGCCTCATGGCTCATGGCTGCGGCGCCGAGTTCAACGTGCTCGGCAATTCGGCCGCTGGCTTTGCGCTCGCTGTAGCGATCAACCAGGTAGTCGGCGTGGTCGCGGGTGAGCAGGGTGAACTTCACCAGCTCCTCCATCACGTCGACGACGCGGTCGTAATAGGCTGACGGCTTCATGCGGTCGTTGTCGTCGAATTCCTGGAAGGCCATCGCCACCGACGACTGGTTGGGAATGGTGATCATCCGCATCCAGCGTCCCAGCAGTCGCAGGGTGTTGACGGCGTTGAACGACTGCGAACCGCCGCTGACCTGCATCACCGCCAGGGTTCGGCCCTGGGTCGGTCGGACACTGCCGATCTCCAGCGGGATCCAGTCGATCTGGGCCTTGATGATCCCGGTGATCGCGCCATGCCGCTCGGGACTGCACCACACCTGCCCCTCAGACCATAGGGACAGGGCCCGCAGCTCCTGGACCTTCGGGTGGTCGGGCCCTGTGGCGTCGGGCAGCGGCAGGTCGCGCGGGTCGAAGATTTTCGTCTCGCAACCCAGAACCTGCAAAATGCGCGCCGCCTCCTCGACCAGCAGCCGGCTGAACGAGCGCTCGCGCAGCGATCCGTAGAGCAGCAGGATACGGGGCGGATGGGTCGCAGGTGACCGGCTCTCGAGTTGGCCCTGGGTCGGCGCCGAGAGAAATTGGGGCTGGAGCGCGGGCAGGTCGGTCATGATTTCCAAATTCCTCGAAGCGTCTTGGCGTCGTCACATATTTCCACTAACTTGGAAATATGGAATCGAAAGCCGCTGTCGCAAGTCTCTCCGCGCTGGGTCACGAAGGTCGGCTGGCCATCTTCCGCCTGCTTGTCAAAGCCGGCGGTCAGGGCGTGCCGGCCGGTGAGATCGCTCGCCGCCTGGAGATGCTGCCTAATTCTCTGTCGGCCAATCTCAACGTGCTCAGCCATGCTGGACTGATCGTTTCGCGCCGCGAGGGCCGCTCGATCATCTATTCGGCCGCCTACGGGGCGATGAGCGGTCTGCTGGGCTTCCTGATGGAAGACTGCTGCGGCGGCAATCCCGAGATCTGCGCGCCCTTGAACGAGATCCTCGCCCGGGCCGCCGACTGCGATGGAACCTGCCTTGTCGAATTGGAGACAGCATGACCGATCCCCAGTCTAACCTGAAACACGTCCTGTTTCTCTGCACCCACAACTCGGCGCGCTCGGTGCTGGCGGAGTCGATCATGAACCGCGTCGGGGCGGGCCGTTTCAAGGCCTATTCGGCCGGCTCGATGCCCAGTGGCCGGATCAACCCGCACGCCATCCATCTGCTCCAGCACCTCAACTACCCGACCGATCACCTGCGCTCCAAGGCCTGGGACGAGTTCTCCAAGGCCGGTAATCCGGACGCGCCGGATCTCGATTTCGTGTTCACCGTCTGCGACAACGCCGCCGGAGAGGTCTGTCCGATCTGGCCGGGCCAGCCGATGAGCGCCCACTGGGGCATCCCCGATCCGTCGGCGGTCGCGGGAACCGAGGCCGAGATCGCCCTGGCCTTCGCCGAGGCCTATCGTCAGCTCAACAGCCGCATCACGCTCTTCTGCGCCCTGCCCATGGCGTCGATCGACAAGCTGTCGCTGCAGCGCCGGCTCGACGAAATCGGCAGGTCCTTCGCCCCCGACGAACCCGCCGCCTGAGGGGCGCCGCCTCGCTTTCTGTTTTCCTGACGAGTGACCCATGTCCGATGCCGACTTCCCGATCGTGATCTTTCACAACCCCGCCTGCGGCACCTCGCGCAACGTCGTGTCGATGGCGCAGGCGGCCGGCTACACGCCCACGGTCGTTGAGTATCTCAAGGCCGGCTGGTCGCATGACCAGCTGCGTGAGCTGGCCGGGGAGGCGGGTCTGACGCTCCGCCAGCTGATGCGCGAAAAGGGCACGCCGGCCGCCGAGCTGGGTCTTCTGGCTGATGACGCCACCGAGGATCAGATCCTCGACGCCATGGTCGCTCACCCCATTCTGGTCAATCGGCCGATCGTGGTCACGCCCAGGGGAGTCAAGCTGTGCCGGCCGTCCGAGGTCGTGCTGGATCTGCTGGACCGCAAGCCGGCCAGCTTCACCAAGGAAGATGGCGAGATCGTCGTCCTGTGATCCTCGCCCTGCTGATCTTCCTGCTCACCATCACCCTGGTCATCTGGCAACCCAAGGGCCTCAGCATCGGCTGGAGCGCCACACTGGGCGCCGGCCTGGCGCTGCTGACGGGCGTCGTCCATCCCGGCGACATCATCACGGTCTGGCACATCGTGTGGAACGCCACCGGCGCCTTCATCGCGGTGATCCTGATCAGTCTGCTGCTCGACGAGGCCGGCTTTTTCGAGTGGGCGGCCCTGCATGTGGCCCGCTGGGGCGGCGGCAAGGGGCGGCTGCTGTTCGCCGCGATCGTGCTGCTGGGCGCGGCGGTCTCGTCGCTGTTCGCCAATGACGGCGCGGCGCTGATCCTGACGCCGATCGTCATCGCCATGCTGATGGCGCTGGGTTTCAAGGACAAGGCGACCCTGGCCTTCGTGATGGCGGCCGGTTTCATCGCCGACATGGCCAGCCTGCCGCTGGTGGTCTCGAACCTGGTCAACATCGTCTCGGCCGACTTCTTCAAGATCGGCTTCAGCCGCTACGCCTCGGTGATGATCCCGGTCGACATCGCCGCCATCGCCGCCACCCTGGCGGCGCTGATGCTCTATTTCCGGCGTGACATCCCCAAGACCTATGACGTCGGCCAGCTGAAGGCGCCGCGCGAGGCGATCAAGGATCCGGCGACCTTCAAGGCCGGCTGGGTGGTCCTGGCCCTGTTGCTGATCGGGTTCTTCGCTCTGGAGCCTCTGGGCGTGCCCGTCAGCGCCACCGCCGCCGTCAGCGCGCTGGTCCTGCTGGTCATCGCGGGCCGGGGCCATGTGATCAGCACCCGCAAGGTGCTCAAGGGCGCGCCCTGGCAGGTCGTGATCTTCTCGCTGGGCATGTATCTGGTGGTCTATGGCCTGCGCAATGCGGGCCTCACCGACCAGATTGCGGGCCTGCTAAACTACTTCGCCCAGGGCGGCGTCTGGGGGGCGGCGCTCGGAACCGGCATCCTGACCGCCCTGCTGTCATCGGTGATGAACAACATGCCCACGGTCCTGGTCGGGGCCCTGTCGATCGACGCCAGCGGCGCGACCGGCGCGGTCAAGGAGGCGATGATCTACGCCAATGTCATCGGCAGCGACCTGGGTCCCAAGATCACCCCGATCGGCTCGCTGGCCACCCTGCTGTGGCTGCACGTGCTGCGCGCCAAGGGGATCAGGATTTCCTGGGGCTATTATTTCAAGGTCGGGATCGTGCTGACCACACCGATTCTGCTGATCACCCTGGCCGCCCTGGCGCTGCGCCTGACGCTGGCGCCCTAGGGCGATCCTCGCGCTCCGTCTTCGGCGCGGGACGTTCCCACCTCGCCTCGATCGCGCCCGACAGGAGGACAACCAGCGGTCGCAAGTGCGGGGCAGCAGCCAAGGCCTGGCGCTAGCCTGATCAATCCCCCCGACTAGGCCGGTTTTAGGGCAGCGATGCGGGCCTTGCGTTGCGTCTCGAGGTCCGGCCGTTGCGCCATCAGGTCCCGGTAGTAGGCTTGGCGCAAAGGCGCCTGCTGGGCATGCATGCGCTGGGTTTTCACATAGGCAAGACCGCGTTCGCGACGGCTCCGCACCTGGGCAGGGTCACTGACGAGATCGATCAGGGCCCTTTGCCAATCGTCTGGAGAATCCGCGAAAACGCCGATTTCCCGGTGCTCGGGCGCATCCCCGTAGACGACAGGAGAGCAGATCGGCACCACGCCTGCCGCGCAACATTCTATGAACTTCAGATCCGACTTCAGGCGATTGAAGGGCGTATCGGCCAGGGGCAGAAGCGCAACATCACAACCGGCCAAGGCCTCCATGTAGGCCGTATGGGGCAGGGTCGGATGGAAGATCTTCATCACCTCTTCCGGCAGAGCTTTGTAGAAGGCTTCGTCGTGAACCACCACGAACTCGATGGTCTTGGCCAAGGTCTTGGCGGCTGCGATGATCGCTTCTGACAGCCCGGCCCAATCCCCGCCTCGATTGAGCGCGCCAAAAAACACCTTGAGACGCTGTCCGGACTTGGGCGTGGCCATCTCGATCCGCGGCAACGCCGCGATGGCGTTGGGAAAGACCGTCACATTGGGATTCCACTGGCGGATCATGGCTGCCAGCGGCTCAGTGCTGACGGTAACCGCGTGCACACCGCGATAGGCGTTGAAGTTGGAATCGACAAATTCGCGCCAGTGATGAGGATCATCATCGATGTCCGATGTGATCGTCCAGCCGCGGTCGATCAGGTTGTCGACCATGGCAGACTGGTGGCCGCCATTGAGGAACTGGCGATGCAGCATAAACACGCCGGGTGACCAGTGGCGCGGCAAGCTGACAGATCCCGCGCCCCAGGAGACCCTGGCGCCCGGCATGCTGGCGAGGGCGGCAAGCGGGTGATCGACCCGCGCCTCGGTGACGCCGGCGATCTTCTTCATCCCCAGCGCCGCGACAGTGATAGCCTCAGGAACCGGGCCATTGATCGCCTGGATGATCCATTGAAACGCCGAAAGGTCGCGACGCAGATTGTCCGACGACACGCCCAGGGTCTCGGCGATCGGTCCGAAGGCCTTCAGGGCCGCTTCTGTCTTCTCGGCCGATACGATGCGCGGCGATGCTTCAAGGACGGTCCAGCCGGCCTTTTGGAACATGTCGATAGCCGAGGCGCGAGTGAAAAGCTGCGGCGGGCGGCGGTCTGCTGGGTTGGCCCCTGCGGGGGGCCATTGCCCTTTCAGCTGTTGCTCCAACAGCGCCCAATGTGAGGCGTTGGGAACGCAGGCGACGCAGACCCCGCCGGGGCCGGTGCGCGCCCGCAGATCCGACAGCACGACCCAAGGGTCGCGCAGATATTGCAGGACATCCCTGAAGATCACGGCGTCGAAGGTGTCGTCGGCCCGCGTGGAGTCAAGCGCCGCCATGACGGTTTTAGTTTCGATGTCCCCGACGACGATGTCATCCACGAGTCTGGCCGCGTCGCGCGCTGCGTCTTCGAACACCTCGAGGCCGACATAGCGAGCGTCAGGATTGCGCGCACGGTAGGCCTCGGCGAACAGTCCCGTGCCGCAACCGACCTCCAGCACCCGTCTGCGATCCAGCGGAATGGACTTGAGGAGATCTGGATTGATGTCGTCGCTATAGGCCATGGGGTTGGTCGATCATACTGGGGTCTCCAAGGCTTGGCCAAACTACCGGCGATGCGGCAAGAAGCCATGGCTGGCGCTGAAATCGTTCGTTTCCAACGCGGTTGAACTTGCGCCGCACCGATTGGTTTGGCTGACGCGAGTCCTGCCGCTTGTCAGGCTCAGGCGCCCTTGAGGATTCCTTAGCGTTGAACTGCAGCGTCGCCGTCCGGGCGTGTCAGGTGCCGCGCCGATACTCGCCATTGTCGGTGACGGTATGTATGGTTCCATACTTTTGAGGCGAGAGTTGATCGGGCTGGTGCGCCGCCAGATGCTTGATCAGGAAGTAGCCGCCCAGGCGTTCCTGGCAGAACGCTGCGGCTCGCCTCTGATAGGGATCGTGGGCCAGAAACGGCTTGTGGTGTTCCACGAAGCTGAGAACGACCTTCGCCATAGCACTGCAGGTTTTCATCCACCACGCGGTCGGGTAGGTGCCCATCTCAACGCCGCCGGGGACGATGTAGGGGTAATTGAAAAACTCCAAGATTTGATCCTGCGGCAGGACCTGCTCGGCCGCCACCGTCGCAACATAGTGCAAGAAATCGACGATGCTGTGATGCGTGAGATAATGCTGCGCGATGTTGCCAGCTTTGAGTGGCATGGGGACGATGTACTCATCGCCGGCCAGATCCGTTTCCGGATTTTCCAGAGGCTGCGCAGCAAGCTCGCCGGCACTGACGAGGCGCATGCCTGGATAGTTCGAGCTGAGCTGGCCCATCTGCCGGCGCACCAGGAATTTCCGATATTGCCAGATGGTGACATGCCCCTCTGGATTAGGGGTGTCGACCAGGACCTTGTGAATGGCGAGCGGGCCGAGGGATCCGGAAAGCTGCGCATGCAGCGCTTCCGGATTCTCGAAGAAATCGTAGCCCGGGATGATGTCCAATGCCCGCGTTTCGGCGGGAGGGCGGGCGTTCAGCCATAGAATCTTGGAGCCTGACGGGGGCGTGTATTCGGGGAGGCCGTCGTGGCAGATAATGAAGATCGTCAAGTCTGCCCCTAGCAAATGCGCTTCAGGTAGCCGTCCGGCGCGACGGAGATCAGGAGCTTGTCGTCCATGGCCTTGTCGATCTCGAACTCTGGATGGGTCTTCAGATAGTCCCATACCGCCGTCTTGGGATTGTTGCCCGGACCCCAGGGGCGATCAGGGAACATCGCGGCGGGCAGGTCTTCGACGACGGTGTCGAAGACGACGCAATAGCTGCCGACGCTCGTCAGGGGCGCATAGGCCTCCAGTTCCGCGCGCACGTGCTCATGGGTGTGGTTGCTGTCCAACAAGACCATGATCCGTTGATAGTTTTGGGCCACATCCTTCACCTGGGCGATGACATCCTCTGCGATGCTTGAGCCCTGGATCATCTGGATCCGACTGGCCATCGGGTGCGCCTCGATCGCTGCGCGATTATGGGCGCGGATGTCGATGTCGACGCCCAGAACCTTGCGCCCCGACCCGCGCGGATCGATCATCGTTCCGGCGGCCACGCCGTCGGCGACATCCAGCAGCGCCAGCAGGGAGGCGCTGAAGATCAGAGATCCGCCGTGGGCAATTCCGGTCTCGATGATCAGGTCGGGCTTGATCTCCCAAACCAGTTCCTGGATGGCTGCCATATCCTGCGGATATTGGATAATCGGCCGGCCCTGCCAGGAGAAATTGTAAGAATATTGCGGAAGTATTGAATGTTCTAAAAACTTCGCGGCGCTGTCGCACATTTCGACTTGGGATCGAGCGCCTTCTATTCTTTTGGATGTTTCGATATCGAACTGAGACATGTTCACACTGCGACGTAGTTGTAAGAATTGTTGGAAATGGATTTTATCTCGGCGAGATAGTTTGGATTCATGACATAAATCTTAGCCCCGAGCGGCACGTCCGCCAAGGCGCTCTCGGGCGACTTTACTTGCAACCCCGTACCACCGATGTGCCTGCCCTGCTTGGCGGGATTGATGTCGATCACCGAGGTGATCGGCCGGCCTGCGCGGGCGCACAGCAGGGCGAAGATCACGCCCTTGGACGCGCCTCCCCAGACGACCATTTCGCTGGAGGGTGCGTCGACCGGGATCGAGGCCATGAAGTCCTCTGGGAAGGCGACGCGATCAGCTGTGTCGATTTCCGGGTCACGAAGTGTCGATAGGTCCGCGATAATGGATAGATACTGGCCGCCAAAGGTGTTTTCGGCGTGGATCACCCGACCGAACATCCGGCCGAAGTCCGACAGCCGGAAGTAGTTCACATGCTCATAATAGATGTCGAACCAGGCCCGCCTGTCGATGATCCAGTCCAGGCACGGCACTTCGATATAGATGTATCCGGAGCCGCCGTTGGCGTCCTTGATGGCGCGCAGGAATGTGACGGGATCCTGAACGTGTTCCAGGACGTGACGCAGGATCAGGCCCTTGCCCGACATCTTTTGGCTGGCGTCGAAGTAGGTTTTGCGGATGCGGGGGTTGTCCCCCTCGTAGGTGGGATCGAAGCCGGTGATGCCGACGCCTTGCCTGGCGAGGAGTTCGAGGAAGTACCCCTTGCCGCAGCCGACCTCGATGATGTCGTCGCGGCCCATACGGGCTAGCACGAGTTCGGCCACCGCGTTCAGGTGGACGCGGAAGGGTTCGCTGACGGCTTGCTCGTTCTGATAGTGCTCGTCATAGACCATCAGCTCTGGCCGGAAAGCGGCGTTATAAACGAGGCCCGTCGTCTCGTTTTCGACCAGACGCACATCGCCGCGCGGGCAATCCACGGCTTCATCTTCCGTATCGTACATACGGTTTTGAAAGATGGGCAGTTGGTCCTGGCGGTACAGAAGCCGGTTTTCCATATCGTCCGCTACGGCGCTCTTCTGTTTTCAGGCTGCGGAATGGCTGTCGGCACGCCGACGACGCGGAGCGGATCTAACAGGTTTTCAGGACGCGCGCCAAACCTCAGCAGATCGCGCCGCCCAAACTCATCGGCGATGGTTTCAACCAGCTGACGCACGGTGATTGGCCGGCCCGAACAGACGTTGACTGCACCCTCCACGTGACCCAGGGCGGTGTTCGCAATTACTCGCCCCGCGTCGCGCACGTCCATGAAGTCGCGAATCTGTGCGCCATGGCTGAGTTCGACAGGCTCGCCCTTTTCCAGCTGAGCGCGGACATAGGCCGTCAGGCGCCGCGGATCCTCGGCTTCACCATAAAGGTAGAAGAGGCGGCACCACGCAAACGTCATCTCCAGGGGCTGCAGAATACGCGAGAGCGCCATGAACGCGGCGGCCTTTGCGCCGGCATAGGCCGTCGTCGGGTTCAGGGGCGTCGAGACGGATAGGTCGCCGCCGGAAAGGTCATATTCGAAACAGGTTCCGACGCCGACAAAGCGCGAAACGCCGGCGTCGATCGCCCCTTGCGCCAGGGCCAGGGTCCCCGACAGGCATGTGAGGTTCTGGGGGGCGTTGAGGTATTTTCCGGGCTCAGCGTACCAGGCCACGTGTACGACGTGATCGATCTCCGCGCAGGCCCGGGCCCACCACTCCGGGCGTTCCTCGAACAGCGCCGGCGTCGAGATCACGCGCTCGATGGCAGGGGAGGTCTCAAGGGCGTCTTCCCGGCCGCTGCGCACCACCGTCGTGACGCATGCGCCTTGGTCGGCCAGGGCGCGCAAGACCTGGCGGCCGACAAATCCCGTCGCGCCCGTCAGTAGGACGCGCGGGGTCACAGGATCCGGATTTCGGGCACGGCGGTGACGAAACGTGTCCCCAGGGCTTCAAGCGCCGCGCATTGCGACCGGACTTCGTCGGCGATGTTCCAGGGCAAGATCAGCAGGAAGTCGGGACGGCGCGTGTCCAACGCCTCGGGCGGCAGGATCGGAATGTGGCTGCCGGGCATGAAATGGTGCTGTTTGGCCGGAGCTGCGTCGCAGATGAAGGGCAGCAAGTCTGGCTTGACCCCGGCATGGTTCATAAGGGTGTTGCCCTTGGCCGCCGCGCCATAGCCCGCAACCGATTTGCCGAGGCGCTTCTGCTGCAAAAGGAATTCCAGAAGCCCGTTCTTGACGGCGTCGGCGCGCGCCTGGAAGTCGGCGTAGTACTCTGACGTGTCGACACCCAGGCGCTGTTCCTCAGCAAGGGTGGCGGCGACGGCGGGCGTTTGAGCGTGCCCGGCGTCGTCGCGGCAACCATAGACCCGCAGGCTGCCCCCGTGGGTGGGCAGCGCTTCCACGTCGAACACGCGCAGGCCGGCTTGGCCGAAGATCCGCTGAACCGTCGTGAGCGACAGGTACGAGAAGTGCTCATGATAGACGGTGTCGAACTGGCAGAACTCGACCAGCCGCATCAGATGCGGAAACTCCAGCGTCAGAACACCCTGCGGCTTGAGCGCCGTGCGCAAGCCTCGCGTGAAGTCGTTGATATCAGGCACGTGCGCGTAGACATTGTTGCCGCAAATCAGATCCGCTTGGCGTCCTTCGTTCACGAGACGCTCGGCCAGGGCTTCCCCGAAAAAGGCGCGCAGGACGGGGACGCCCAGGGCCTCTGCGGCATCGGCCGTGCTGCCGGTCGGCTCAACGCCCAGGCAGGGGATGCCGGCGGCCACGAAATTTCGCAGCAGGTAGCCGTCGTTGGAGGCGATCTCCATCACGAAGCTGTCCTGGTCCAGATCCAGCCGCTCGGTGATCATCTCACTGTAGCGAGCGGCGTGGTCGAGCCAACTGCGCGAGGTCGAAGAAAAATAGGCATAGTTCGAGGTGAAAAGCTTGTCGGCCGCCTCGTAGTCCTCGGTCTGAACCAGCCTGCACGCGGAGCAAACAAATAGCTTAAGGGGGAACGAAACCTCCGGCGCGTTGAGATCATCTGCGCTCAGATAGGCGTTGGACGGCGGCGCGTGTCCCAGATCCAGGAACACTTGGCGCAGCGGCGTTTCGCAATGGCGGCAGTTCATAGAACGATCGGCTCAATTTCAGACAGGACGGGAAGGCTGGCATCGCGGGCCGATAGTTCGGTGACGGCCAGCGGCCACTCAACGCCAACCTCGGGGTCATCATGGCGCAGGCCGCCCTCATGGGCAGCACTATAGGTTTGAGAATGGAAATACAGAAGCTCGCAGTCCGGACTCAGGGTCTGGAAGCCGTGAGCAAAGCCCTGCGGAATGTAGAGCATCGATCGGTTGTCCATGGTCAGTTCGCGACCGGCCCATTTCCCAAAGGTCGCCGATCCTAAGCGCAGGTCGACGATGACGTCGAAGATCGCGCCTCTCAGGCAGCGCACCATCTTGACCTCTGCCATCGGCGGTTTCTGGAAGTGCATCCCCCGCACGGTGCCGATCTGCCGGCTCAACGAGGTGTTCATTTGCGTCCAGTGACCGTTCAAGCCGTGTTCTGCGAATTCCTGCTCGCAGAACGCCCGCGCGAAAAAACCGCGCGCATCCTCGCGTTTCTCGAGATCAAGGAGATAGGCGCCGGCCAAGGCCAAGGGCGTAAAGATCATGGAGCCCCGAAAGCCTCGATCTGGGTAAGGGTTATCTCCCTAGCCGATTGGCCGTCATGGACGGCGCGATACCACTGAAGGGTGCGCGCAACGGCTTCGTCAAAACCCCAGCGAGGGCTCCAGTTCAACTCGGCTCTCGCCTTCTCGATCGTCAGGCTGAGCAGGTTGGCTTCATGCGGCGCCGTGGGGTCTGAAGCATCGCGCCAGGCGCCGGGCCAATGGCCTAGCGCGGTCTCAACCAGTTCGCGGACGCTGCGGAAATCCCGCGGCTCAGGGCCGAAATTGAATCCGGTGCGCAGCTGGTCGCCCTCTTCCAGATAGAGCCGCTCCGCCAGTCTCAGATAGCCACCCAGCGGCTCCAAAACATGTTGCCAGGGACGGACGGCTCGAGGATTACGCACTGGGATCGGTTCGCCGGCGCCCAGGGCGCGCACCAAATCGGGGACGATCCTGTCTTCGGCCCAGTCGCCGCCGCCGATCACGTTGCCGGCTCTGGCCGTGGCGATCCGAACGGCGGCTTGCGGGCAGAAGAACGAAGCCCGGAAGCTGGACACCAGGAGTTCTGCCGCAGCCTTGCTGGCGCTGTAGGGGTCATGGCCGCCGAGGCGATCAACTTCCCGATAGGCGAAAGCCCATTCTCGGTTTTCGTAGACCTTGTCGGTCGTGACGATGACCGTCGCGCAGCGATGCTCGATGTCACGAAGGGCGTTCAACAGGTTCGCCGTGCCCATGACGTTGATGTCCCAGGTCGACAGCGGCTCGCGATACGATCTTCGAACCAGGGGCTGCGCCGCCAGATGGAAAACCACGTCGGGACGCGACGCGCGGACCCTGGTTCGCAGGGTCTCGGCGTCCCGGACATCCGAAACGACATGCTCCATGGCGTTTTCGAGTTCAAGCTGGGCGAACAGAGCGGGTTGGGTCTCGGGCGCCAGCGCGTAGCCGAACACCTCCGCCCCCAATTGCGTTAGCCACAGAGACAGCCAGCCGCCCTTGAAACCCGTATGACCGGTGACGAGAACCCGCTTGCCGCGCCAGAAGTCCGTCACGCCCAAACCTTCCATGGCGCCCGTTCCTCGGCCCAAAGGGTCTCGAGTTGGGTCTTGTCGCGCAGGGTGTCCATCGCCGCCCAGAACCCACCGTGTCGCCAGACGGCCAATTGCTGGCGCTTCGTCAGGGCTTCCAGGGGCGCGCGCTCCCAGACCGTGTTGTCGTCTTCGAGAAGATCAAAGACGCTGAGCTCGCAGACAAAGAAGCCGCCGTTGATCCAGTGACCGTCGCCTACGGGCTTTTCCAGGAAGTGCTGGGCGCGGTTCCCTTCGATTTCGATCGCGCCAAACCGGCCAGCGGGCTGGATGGCCGTTACGGTCGCCTCTACGCCTTGGGCGCGGTGGAAAGCCACGAGTTCGGTTATGTTGACGTCGCTGACGCCGTCGCCATAGGTCAGGCAGAAGGTGTCATCGATATAGTCCCTGATGCGCTTGATGCGCCCGCCGGTCTGGGTCAGCTCGCCCGTATTCACGAGGGTGACCTTCCAGGGCTCGGCATTGCGGTGATGAACCGACATCGTATTGTCGCTCATGTCGAACGTGACGTCTGACATGTGCAGGAAGTAGTTGGCGAAATATTCCTTGATCACGTAGCCCCGGTAGCCACAGCAGATAACGAAGTCCGTTATGTTGTGGTGACCGTACGTTTTCATGATGTGCCAGAGGATAGGCCGGCCACCGATCTCGATCATGGGCTTTGGTTTCAGGTGGGATTCTTCGCTGATGCGCGTTCCAAGTCCGCCAGCGAGAATGACAGCTTTCATCAACCAATGCTCCCCTGCCGGCCGAGGGCCAGATTCGGCATCATGCACACCTGTGCTGACCGTTCGCGGCCTGATTAGCACAACACCCGGGCCGAACACGCAATTCCTGACAGCTTGGGAAAGGGTCCTCTAGGCGACGGTTCTGGCCGCGGCGCTCGTCTCAACGCGGCCTGCTTGGTCCGCTCCTTGCGGAGCCTCTTCGCCGATCACTACTGTGAAAATGGTCGGGACCCAAAGCCTTGAATTGCTTTGGGTCCCGATGGTGCCACGACAGGGACTCGAACCCTGGACCTCAGCCTTACCAAGGATGCGCTCTACCACTGAGCTACCGCGGCGAAGAGGAGGGGCGTATAGCGAGCCAAATCGCGAATGCAAAGCCTAAATGCGACTTGACCCACAGACTTCGTCGCCGCACCCCTCGCCCATGCCGATCCCAGACGACAAATCCCTGCGCGAAGCCAGGCTCGCCGAGGCCCTCAGGACCAACCTGCGCAGGCGCAAAGCCGCGGCGCGACCCGCACGGAGCGGGGAGGAGAGGGCGGTTGTCGCCGCGCAAGCGGCGCCGCAGCCTTACAGCGTCATGCGTCGCCTCGAGGGCGTCGCGCACGGCGACGGAGCGCGAGTCGCCCTGGTCCTGGAAATTTCCGCGCCCTATGCGGCGCCGGAGTCGGACGAGGTCTGCTGCGCGGTGCGCCTGGTCGGCGACGGCGGCCAGTTCGATAGCGAGCATGGCAAGGCGGCGTTCGGTCTGGATGGACTGCAGGCGACAAGGCGGGCCGTCGAGCTGGCCCAGGTGGCCCTGGATCTGGCCAGCACGACCCATGATCTGCGCTGGCCGGACGGCCGATCCTATGACCTTTCCGCGCCCATTTGAGCCGCGCCCCTTGCAAGCCCTCTTGCAACGGATAGAACCCGCCCCTCACATGTGACCCGCGCGACGATCCGTCCCCGTCGCGCGCTCGAGGGACGTCATTTTGGATCGCATCGCCATCATCGGCGGCGCGCGGCTGAACGGGGAAATCCCGGTCAGCGGCGCCAAGAACTCGGCCATCAAGCTGATGGCCGCCAGCCTGCTCACCGATGAGCCGCTGCGCCTGACCAACATGCCGCGCCTGGCCGACACCCGGTTCCTGGGCAAGCTGCTCTCGCGCCTGGGCGTCAGCGTCACCGAGAGCGACGGTCCCGACGGCCAGCAGACGATCCTGCATGCCCCCGAGATCACCAGCGGCTTCGCGCCCTATGACCTGGTCCGCCAGATGCGCGCCTCGTTCAACGTGCTGGGTCCGCTGATCGCCCGCACCGGCCAGGCCAAGGTGAGCCTGCCCGGCGGCTGCACCATCGGCGCGCGGCCCGTCGACCTGCACCTGCAGGCCCTGGAGGCCCTGGGCGCCAAGATCGATCTGCACGAGGGCTATGTCTATGCCCAGGCCCCGCGCGGCCTGAAGGGCGCGGAAATCACCTTCCCGTTCGTGTCGGTGGGCGCCACCGAGCACGCCATGCTGGCCGCCGTGATCGCCGATGGCGTCACCGTGCTGCACAACGCCGCCTGCGAGCCCGAACTGCTCGATCTGCAGGAATGCCTCAACGCCATGGGCGCCAAGGTCGAGGGCGCCGGCACCCCCACCGTGACCATCACCGGCGTCGCCCGTCTGCACGGCGCGACCCACTCGGTGATCCCCGACCGCATCGAGATGGGCACCTATGCCGTCGCCGCCGCCATGGCCGGCGGCGAGGTGCGCCTGACCAACGCCCGTCCGCACCTGATCGACAGCCTGCTGGACAAGCTGGAAGAGGCCGGTTGCGGCGTCGAACGCACCAGCGACGGCGTCATCATCCGCCGCAACGGCGAGCGCCTGAAGGCGGTCGACATCGAGACCGCGCCCTATCCGGGCTTCGCCACCGACCTGCAGGCCCAGTTTATGGCCCTGATGACCCTGGCCGACGGCGAGAGCCGCATCCGCGAGACCATCTTCGAAAACCGCTTCATGCACGCCCCGGAGCTGATGCGTCTGGGCGCCGACATCTCGGTGTCGGGCGGCGAGGCCCGCGTGCGCGGCGTCGCCCAGCTGGAAGGCGCCGAGGTGATGGCCACCGATCTGCGGGCCTCGGTCAGCCTGGTGATCGCCGGCCTGGCGGCGCGCGGTGAGACGATCGTGTCGCGCATCTACCACCTGGATCGCGGTTTCGAGCGTTTGGAAGCAAAGCTCACGGCCTGTGGGGCGCAGGTGCGCCGCATCAAGGACGACGGAGAGGCCGAACTCTAGATGGCAAAGACCGCCCCCGCCCTGCGACTGCTGGCCCAGGACGCCGACGACCTGGCGGTGATCTCCGCCGCCCTGCAGGACGCCGTCGCCAAGATCGGCGACATCCACTGGGACGCGCACGGCCGGACCCTGACGATCGCCTGCAATCGCTTTCGCTGGGAGGCCGCTGGCAAGAAGGCGGCCAAAAAGGGTGTGGAGGGCGAGCGCGTGCGTTCGGCCCTGCAACTGGGTGACGTCACCGGCGTCCAGGCCCGCAACCTCAAGCGCGACGCCAAGGGCGCCATCGTCGAACTGCTGGCCATCGCCTTCGAGCCCGGCGAGGCCCCCGGCGGCACGGTGATGCTGACCTTCGCCGGCGGCGGCGACCTGCGGGTGGGCGTCGACTGCCTGGACGTGGTGCTGGCCGATGTTTCCGAGCCCTGGGCCACCCCCCACCGGCCGGGGCACGCCGACTAGGCGCCCTGCCTGATTTGCGGGCATGCCTTGAATCTGACTTCCAAACAGGCAGTCGCGGCGCCGAGGATTCGTCCCACGCGCTAGTGATCGCCGGCGAACTCACCTGAGGCGGGAACGGTGCTAGGTTAACGCCACGCGCCCGTCAGAGGCGTGAGCATCGTTAGGAGGCCGTCATGGCCAGGAAGTCCTATGCGACCGGGGAAACCCAGTCGGTGTTTCTGCGTGCGTGCGACATCACCAAACCCGCTCCGCCCGTGCTTCGGCATGGCGGCCCCTGTTTCGACTGGGGGCGACTGGCCCTGGTCAGCCTGTTCGGGGTCATGGTCGTGGGAATGGCGACCCTGGCCTATGCGGGGCTGAGCTAACCGCCGGCGACGGAGGCGGCGTTGCTGACCCCCACGCCCCTCCGTCATTTGCCACGCAAGCTAAACCCCTCCTAAGCTCGTCCCTCGCGTCCGAGGCGGGGGCCGGCGCGAGCTGACGTCCTGCGCCCGCGGGAAGCCGACGCATGAGCGCCCCCGACCGCGACCTCTGGAACCAAGACCTGGCCCCGACCGGCGAGGCGCAACGCACCTGGCGCTGGCACCACTTCGCCGCGCTTTGGTTAGGCATGGTCATCTGCGTGCCGGCCTACATGCTGGCCTCGGGCCTGATCGAGCAGGGGATGTCGGCCGGACAGGCGGTGGCGACCGTGCTGCTGGGCAATCTGGTCGTGCTGGTTCCGATGCTGCTGATCGGCCATGCGGGGGCCCGGCACGGCGTGCCCTATGCCGTGCTGGCGCGGGCTTCGTTCGGCTGGAAGGGCGCGCGCATCCCCGCCGTCGCCCGGGCGGTCGTCGCCTGCGGCTGGTACGGCATCCAGACCTGGATCGGCGGCGGCGCGCTTCTGACCCTGCTGGGCGTGATCCTGGGGTGCAGCCTGGTGGGCGCGCCGATCCCGCTGCTGGGCATCGGCGTGGGCCAGCTGCTGGCCTTCCTGGCCTTCTGGGGCATCCAGCTGCTGTTTGTCACCAAGGGCCTGACCGCCGTGCGCCGGCTGGAGACCTGGACCGCGCCGATCAAGCTGATCATCTGCGCCCTGATGGTGTGGTGGGCGATGGACAAGGCCGGAGGCCTCGGTCCGATCTTCCACCAGCCCTCGGCCTTCGTCGACGGCGGTCCCAAGGCCGGCCAGTTCTGGAGCGTCTTCGTGCCCGCCCTGACGGCCATGGTCGGCTTCTGGGCGACCCTGGCCCTGAACATTCCCGACTTCACGCGCTTTGCGAAGAAACAGGCCGACCAGATCCTGGGCCAGGCCATCGGCCTGCCGGTCCCGATGGGCCTGCTGGCCCTGGTCAGCGTGATCACCACCTCGGCCACCGTGATCGTCTTCGGCAAGGCGGTGTGGGATCCGGTGCAACTGGCCGGCGACATCGGCGGCATCGCGGTGGTGATCGGCCTGCTGATCATCAGCCTCGACACGGTGTGCTGCAACATCGCCGCCAATCTGGTCGGCCCGGCCTATGACTTCTCGGCCCTGTGGCCCAGCAGGATCACCTACCGCATCGGCGGCTGGATCACGGCCGGGATCGGCGTGCTGATCATGCCGTGGAAGCTGCTGGAGACCACTGAAGGCTACATCTTCGTCTGGCTGGTCGGCTATGGCGCGCTGCTGGGACCGATCGCGGGGATCCTGATCGTCGACTACTGGCTGTTGCGGAAAACCGTGCTGGCGGTGGATGATCTGTACGCCAAGGACGGCGCCTACGCCTATCGCGGCGGCTGGAACCCGGCGGCGCTTGTGGCCCTGGCGGTGGGGGTGGCGCCGAACCTTCCCGGGTTCCTCTCCTCGGCGGCGCCGCACCTGTTTGGCGGGGTAGGGGCGTTCTGGACCGGGCTTTATACGTATGCGTGGTTTGTGGGGCTGGGGCTGGCGGGGTTGGTTTATTGGGGGATGATGCGGCGGGCGGTGGGCAGAAGCGGCGAGTGAGGCCGGGTTTGAGCAGGGATTTGCCGGTGCCGGCAAATCAGGGTGTCGCCGCCGAGAGGGGGCGTTTCCATCGTCTGCTTTGGGTGGGAAGCGGAAGTTCAGGGACCGCTGGTACGAGGGTAACTCGGAGAAGCGCAATGATCGTAGAACGTGACGAGATTGATCCAATCACCCCTGTCGGCATCGATCACAGCGTCGATGAGATCTGGGCAGACGATAAACGCACAGTTCTCGAACAACGGTACAACTTCTTAGAATACCACTTCGAGAAGGACGGGCATTATTGCCGCGCGCGAGCTTACTTGGATGAACCCAAAACTGTGACTCTGTACGGCCCGTTTATCGGCCGTGGATCAATCGAACGTGTGGTGGATGCGGAGTTCGCTGGCGCCGTGAAGACCTATCTGCGGCGCCGATTCCGCAATTTGAAGACGCTTTAGGTCCGACTAGGGTCGGAAGCAGACATCCCCGCCCATCCAACAAGCGGACGCCCTGCGTCCCGCTCACCCTTAAATCTCTTGGAGGCTGGAGCGTGCCGGTCTGTCCAGGTTGGTCAAGGACTGGCCTGCGGCCAGCCGCTCCGCGGCGGCGCGGAGCGCCGTCCTTGAGCAACCTGGACAGACCGGCGATCGTCTCGCCGTGAGATTTAAGGATGGCTCCCTCTCGCGGGCGAGAAGGTGTCTTCGACAGCCACACAAATGCTTGTCATCCCGGCCGTAGCGCAGCGGAGCGCCGGGACCCAGGGGCAACCGCATTGCGCCGGCCCCTGGGTCCCGGGTCGGCTTGGCCGCCCGGGATGACAAGCGTTTGTGGAGCGAGAACGGGGATTGGCTGCCCTTTATCCCCGTGGCTTCCCGGATAGAGCGCAACAAAATCAGAGCCCTAAGAATAAAACGATCGCGCCCGTCCTACGCGCTGAAACCGCCCGCATAATCAATCTCACCTGACAGCACGGGAAGGGCGTCCGGCCGGCGACTGAGACGGCTGTCAGGGGTGATCGAGCGGGGTTAGAGGGCGGGTGACGTAAACCCGCCTATCGGGGGCAAGCCAAGGCCTCCGCCCGTCCGAAGGTTCGCTCCGGGTTCCTCCGGAATCGGCGCGGCTGCAGCCCAAGGCTGGGTCCGTCGCGAGGAGGGCAAAATCCGGGTGGGGCAAAAGGCTGAACAGGCCTGCGCACCCCGGCCAGAGGGATAACGATCACGCGGAGCGTCTGTCTTCGTCGAAACGGTACTCAACTATCCAATCATCCGGGCGAGGCCCGGGCGCTCCGCGACCCTTCCCATCACCATCGCAGCGAAAGCGCGAGGCTGTGAAACCGTGTCCGCCAGACTTGCCCCCTACGGGCTGCTGCGCAGCCGTCTTCCCCCGGAGGGGGAAGATGAAACGCGCCGACCCTCATCTTCCCCCTCCGGGGGAGGACGACCTGCGAAGCAGGTCAGGTGGGGGCAAGTGCGCCAAAGCCCCTTGTCTCGCACGCAAAAACCCGCATCTACACGCCATGCGCCGCTTCGACTTTTCCGCCCCTGATTTCGCCGCCGCCTTCAAGGCCTTCCTGGACGAGGATCGGGGATCGCCCGCGGATGTCGACGCCTCGGTCGTCCAGGTGCTGGACGCCGTCCGCACCGGCGGGATCCAGGCCGTGCTGGACCTGACCCGCAAGTTTGACCGGGTCGACCTGACCGAACAGACCGTCCGCGTCACGGCCGAGGAGATCGAGGCCGGCGCCGCGCAGACCCCCGCCGACGTGCGCGAGGCCATCGCTTTCGCCGCCGCCCGCATCCGCGCCTATCACGCCCGCCAGCGTCCGGCCGATCAGGCCTGGACCGACGAGGCTGGGGTTCAGCTGGGCTGGCGCTGGACGCCGATCGAGGCCGTGGGCGTCTATGTGCCCGGCGGCCGCGCGGCCTATCCCTCGACCGTGCTGATGAACGCCGTGCCCGCCCAGGTGGCCGGCGTCGACCGCATCGCCATGGTCACCCCGCCCGGCAAGCTGCAGCCCGCCGTGCTGGCCGCCGCCAAGGAAGCCGGCGTCACCGAGATCTGGCGCATCGGCGGGGCCCAGGCCGTCGCCGCCCTGGCCTATGGCGCCGGACCCATCCAGTCGGTCGACAAGATCGTCGGCCCCGGCAACGCCTATGTCACCGCCGCCAAGCGTCGCCTGTACGGCGTGGTCGGCATCGACGCCCTGGCCGGTCCCTCCGAGATCGTCGTCGTCGCCGACAACCAGAACAATCCCGACTGGATCGCCGCCGACCTGCTGAGCCAGGCCGAGCACGACCCCGCCGCCCAGTCGATCCTGATCACCGACGATCCGGACTTCGCCGCCGCCGTCGAGGCTGCCGTGCTTGAACGCCTCAAGACCCTGGCCACCGGGCAGGACGCCGCCGCCTCGTGGCGCAACCATGGCGCGGTGATCATCGCCCCGCTGGACGAGAGCCCGGCCCTGGTCGACGCCATCGCCCCCGAGCACGTCGAGTTCGCCCTCGACAATCCTGAGCGCCTGTCCGACCGGGTGCGCCATGCCGGAGCGATCTTCCTGGGTCGCCTGACGCCCGAAGCCATCGGCGACTATGTGGCCGGCTCCAACCACGTGCTGCCCACCAGCCGCGCGGCGCGCTTCCAGTCGGGGCTGTCGATCTATGATTTCCTCAAGCGCACCTCGATCGTGAAGTGCGACGCGGCCGCGTTCGCGATCCTGGGTCCGCACACGGCGGCTCTGGCGACGGCCGAAGGCCTGCCCGCCCACGCCCTTTCGGCCCAAATCCGACTGGGCCGGTTGCCTTCGGCCGACTGACGCGCAAAGCTTGGGCGACCCATGACCGACGCCAACGCCAATCAGCACCTGAAATCGATCGTCATCGACGATGACAGCCTCGCCGCCGCCTCGCGCGATCAGGAGCAGGAGCGTCAGGTCGCGATCTTCGATCTGCTCGATTCGAACTATTTCGAGCCGGCCGAGGCCCATGGCGGTCCGTATGACCTGAAACTGTCGCTGATCGAGAACCGGCTGGCCTTCGATATCGGCGGGCCCAACTACGAGCGCCGGCACCTGTTGTCCCTGTCGCCCTTCAAGGGGGTGATCAAGGACTACTTCATGATCTGCGACAGCTATTATTCGGCGATCCGCAACTCCACGCCGCAGCAGATCGAGGCCCTGGATATGGGCCGGCGCGGTCTGCACAACGAAGGCTCGTCCCTGCTGCGCGAGCGGCTCGAGGGCAAGGTCAAGACCGACCTCGACACCGCGCGGCGCCTGTTCACCCTGATCTGCGCGCTGCACTGGCGAGGCTAGGGCGCGTTGCCTGCTCTGCCGGACGCCGTCCTCTTCACCTGCAACTACAACCGGGTGCGCTCGCCCATGGCCGAGGGGCTGTTCAAGCGATTCTACGGCACCCGGGCCTTCGTTGATTCGTGCGGGCTGCGCGGCGACCCCACAGATGAGGGGATCGACCCCTTTGTGATCGCCGTGATGGACGAGCTGGGGCTGGACGTTTCCGATCACAAACCCAAGACCTTTTCCCAGCTGGAAGACGACAGTTTCGACGTCGTCGTATCCCTGACCCCCGAGGCCCAGCACCGCGCCGTCGAGCTGGCGCGGGACCGGGCGGTCGATATCGAGTACTGGCCGACCCACGACCCCACCCTTGTCGACGGCTCGCGGGAGGCGCGGCTGGAGGCCTATCGCGAGGTCCGCGACGGTCTGGCCGACGCCATCAAGAGACGTTTCGGCGCGCCATCGACGTTCGGGGGGTGAATGCGCTATAGAGGCGCCTCGCCGCGACGGCTCACGTCTCGACCACCCGGTCGGGGCGTCCTCGCGGCTATCTGTTTGCTCCAATTGAGAGGCCTGATGGCTAAGGAAGAACTTCTTGAGTTTCCCGGTACGGTCAGCGAGTTGCTGCCCAATGCGACCTTTCGCGTGACGCTGGAAAACGCCCACGAGATCATCGCCCATACCGCCGGCAAGATGCGCAAGAACCGCATCCGCGTGCTGGCCGGCGACAAGGTGCTGGTTGAAATGACGCCCTACGACCTGACCAAGGGCCGTATCACCTACCGCTTCAAGTAGGGGCGATGGCTTCCGCTACGGCCGTCCAGCCGGCGCTGGTTCTGGCCAGCGCGAGTCCCCGGCGCCTGGACCTGCTCGCGCAGGTCGGCGTCACGCCCGACCGGGTCGATCCCGCCGACATCGATGAAACGCCCCTGCGTGACGAGACCCCGCGTCTCCACGCCCTGCGCCTGGCGCGGGAAAAGGCGCGCGCTGTGGCGGGCCGGGCTCCGGGCGACTTCGTCCTGGCCGCCGACACGGTTGTCGCGGTCGGACGGCGCATCCTGCCCAAGGCCGAGACCGAGGCTCAGGCCAGCAAGTGCCTGGCCCTGCTGTCGGGTCGCAACCACAAGGTCCTGACCGCCGTGGCCGTCATCGCGCCGGATGGCCGCGAGGCCTCGCGACTGGTTGAGACCCGCGTTCAGGTCAAGCTGCTCTCCGATCTCGAGAAGGCCGACTACCTGGCCGGCGGCGAATGGCGCGGCAAGGCTGGCGGCTATGCCGTTCAAGGCGTGGCCGGTGGCTTCATCATCGACCTGCATGGCTCCTATACCAGCGTCGTCGGCCTGCCGCTGTACGAGACCCTGAACCTGCTGCGCGGGCTGGGCTGGAAAGCATCATGAGTGAACGTCGCGCCTATCTCTATAAGGGCGTCGGCGAGACCGTCGGCGTCGTCACCCTGGATGGTCGGCCCGAGCGGCTGATCGCCACCTGGGACGGCGATGATCCGCTGGACGTCGAAGGCGTTCGCGGCGTGGCCCGCATCCGCAAGATCGAGAAGGCCTTCGCCTCGGCCTTCGTCCAGCTGCCCGGCGGCCAGGACGTGCTGCTGCCCCTGCGTCCCGACATGCCCAAGCTGGTCGAGGGCGGACTGGTCGAGATCGAGATCCGCACCCCCTCGCGCCGCGACAAGTCGGCCGTGGCCCGTTTCATCGGGGAAGGGGAGGGCGAGCCCCGCGTGCTCGAGCCGGCCTTTACCGTCGAACAGCAGCTTCGCCTGCTGGTGAAATCCGGATCGCCCACCGGCGGCGAGGCGGCCCTGCAGGCTGTCGAGGCCGCAGAGGCTGAGGCGCTGGAAACCCTCTTCGCCCTGCCCGGTGGCGGCGACATCAGCATAGAGCCCACGCGAGCCCTGGTGGCGATCGACGTGGACCTAGGCGCCCGTGAGGGTCTGGACGCCAAGCGCGCCGCACGGCAGGCCAATATGGCCGCCCTGGGCGTCGCCGCCCGGATTCTGCGTCTCAAGGGGCTGGGCGGCATTGTCGTCTTTGACCTGGTCGGGCGCGGTCATGACGGCCAGGCCCTGTCGACGGCGGCCCGCAACGCCTTCTCGGTCGACAATCCCGGCGTGGCGATCGGGGCGATCAGTCGCTTCGGCACGCTGGAGATGACGATTCCCCGGCGCGGCCGATCGATTCTCGACCGGCTGTTGGATGAGCGCGGGCAGGCCAATCCGCCGGCCATGGCGCGCCGTCTGGCGCGAGCCCTGGAGCGTGAGGGCCGGGCCGATCCCGGCGGACGCCTGATCGCCCGCTGCGCGCCCCTGGTCGCGGCGGCCTTCAGCGTGCTCGACGCCGGCGTGGCCGACCGTCTGGGGCGCAGATTCGTCGTTGAAGCGGTCGAAGGCTGGCCGGTCGACCACATGGAAGTGTCTGCATCATGAGCAGTGGCTGCCCCATCTGCGGCAAGCCGGTCGATCCGGTGGCGCGCCCCTTCTGTTCCAAGCGCTGCGCGGACGTGGATCTGCAGCGCTGGCTGTCGGGTCGATACGTGGTCGCCGGGACCGACGATGACGACGAGAATCCGCTCTCGGAAGAGATCCGCAGGAATGACGATTAGGGCGCTGGACAACCAAATCGGCCTCGCCTATAGACGCGGCTCCCCGCTGCAAGGCGGGCGCTGAAGCGGTTTTCGGATCGCTTGGCCCAAGGGCCTGGATAGCTCAGTTGGTAGAGCAGCGGATTGAAAATCCGCGTGTCGCTGGTTCGAATCCGGCTCCAGGCACCATTTTTTACTCTTTCAGACCTCGTTTGATGCTCCGCAGCCGGGGCTGCCCGTTTGAGTCGACCTCCTGGCTGGCCCGGACCGCCCCGTCCGGCCCGCCGCACAGCCTGAGCGTTCCGCCTCGCTGGCGAGGCACGATTGTAATCGCTCTGGTCTGCTGGGCGCCTGCTTCTCACCAACCGCTGTTTTGTTTTCATGCTGCACTGCAGCGCGAATATTCCCGTTACCAGGGAAAAACCGCCCCTAAATCCTGATTTAGCTTTTGTGCAGTGCAGCAAGGTGGGGGTGATGGGAATTGCGACGATAATTTTATGCCCAGAAGAACCCCTTGACGGTACGAAAAGGGGTTGCCAAAGGACCCCTGCCGCAATTCTAACATTGGGGTAAGGTCAGAGCCTCTCCGGAGGCTTTGGCCATTCGCGCTTCGAAACGATCCTTCTGGAGGGCATGGTCCTCGCGAGGGGCGTAACGGGTCGAGCGCAGCGAAGCGGGTCCGCTGAGGTTGGAAGAGAAATCGACCGCCTTAGGGGACTATTCAGAGTTAGGGTAGAAACGCTCTCGCGCGACGACCCTCGGTCCAAACGTGCTAGACCAATCAGGAACTGGCGACAGATGCTCGACATTAAACGGAAGACCCCCCTCATCGCTCTCGTCGGCGCACTCGCGCTGATGGCAAGCGCCCCGGCTTTCGCTCAGGACGCCGCGGCTCCCGCCCCGGCCGCCGCCGAAAGCGCCGCAGTCCCGGCCGCTGACGCCGCTGCTGCTCCGGCTCCGGCTCCGGTTGAGCCTGCCGCTGAAGAACCCGCCAAGGCTGAAAGCCACTCCCTCACCCCCGTCGGCATGTTCATGCAAGCCGGCGTGGTCGTTAAGGTCGTGATGATCGGCCTGATCCTCGCCTCGGTCTTCTCCTGGGTTCTGCTGATCACGAAGATTTTCGAGTTCGGCGCCCTGAACAAGCAGTCGGACAAGTTCCTGGAAGCCTTCCGCGGCGCGCGCAATATCGCTGATATCGCTCGCATCGGTTCGTCGGAAGAATTCGAAGGCAACCCGATGGCGGACATGGCCTCTGCTGCAGCTCAGGAAGTCGAGCTCTCGCGTCAGGCCGGTCTGGCCGTAGCCGGCGAGCACCGCGACTCCACCCTGACCCGCGCCACCTACGCCATCAACGCGGTCCAGGCCTCGCTGGCCAAGCGTCTGTCGGGCGGCATGGTGTTCCTGGCCTCGGTCGGCTCGGGCGGTCCGTTCATCGGTCTGTTCGGTACGGTTTACGGGATCATGACCTCGTTCATCGGCATCGCGAACACCAACACGACCAACCTGGCCGTCGTCGCCCCCGGCATCGCCGAAGCGCTTCTCGCCACCGGTATTGGTCTGTTCGCCGCTATTCCGGCGGTTATCTTCTACAACTACTTCCAGACCCGCATCTCGGCTTACGGCACGCGCTCGGAAGGCTTCGTTGCTGAACTGATGAACGCCATCTCGCGTCAGCTCGACAAAGGGGCGTAAGATCCATGGCCGCCAAACTCTCAGGCGGTGGGGGCGACAGGTTTAACGTCGAACAGAACAGTGAGATCAACGTCACGCCCTTTGTGGACGTCATGCTGGTTCTCCTGATCATCTTCATGGTGGCGGCTCCGCTAGCCTCCGTGTCGGTCGAAGTAAACCTGCCGCCGGCGGTAGCGAAAGCATCGACGACCCCGCCGAAGCCGGTCTACATCTCCATCAAGGCCAACGGTAACGTCTACATCGGCGACTTTCAGACCACCGTTGACGAGATGGGGCAGGACCTCGCCAAGAACATTGGCAGACGCGATCCTACCAAGGAGCGCATCTACATCCGAGCCGACGAGAAGACACGTTATGGAGCTTTCATGGAGGTTATGAACACCCTCCAGGATAACGGCTTTTACAGCGTGGCGCTCATCGGCAAGGAAGATAACTAGGGGTGCTGCATGGCTGAACAACAAACGCCCGAGCATCGCCGCTACGATCCGCTCACTTCGGACGGTCCGCGACGCAAGAAGGGTCTAGGCGCCTTCGGGGTTGCCACCCTGGTTGTGGTTGGTTTGCACGCTGCTTTGTTTGCCTATCTGGCGAAGCAGAAATTTGAGTCGGTCTTCAAGGAGTATTCGGACGACGCCGTAGACGTGGAGCTTCCGCCCCCGCCGCCGCCGCCGCCGCCGCCTCCTCCGCCGCCTCCGCCGACCAATGAGCCTCCGCCTCCGCCGGCGGTGGTTCAGCCTAGGCCTCCGATTGCGCCGCCGCCGGACATCACGCCGCCGCCGCCGCTGCCGATCCCTCCCGTTGAGAAGCGGGTTGAACAATCGGCTCCGCCGGTGATCTCGGCCGCTCCGCCGGTGGCTACGCCGCCGCCGCGCGCTTCGGTGATCACCCGTCCTGACTGGGCTCGTAAGCCCAGTGGGGACGACATGGCCCGGTACTATCCGGACCGTGCACAACGGATGGAAGTCAACGGCCGCGCGACGATCTCGTGCACCGTGACGGCCAGGGGCTCACTCGAAGGCTGCTCCGTAGTCTCCGAGAACCCTGCCGACTACGGCTTCGGGGATGCCGCGATCAAGCTGTCGCGCCTCTTCCGGATGAAGCCGAAGACCCTCGACGGCGCACCCGTCGATGGCGGCGCCATCACGGTTCCGATCGTCTTCCAGGTCCCGCAATAGGGCCTGGCCAGACCGGAAAAGACAGGAACGCCCCGGAGTCTCGGCTCCGGGGCGTTTTCCTTTTGTGGGGGCTGTTTCGGTGCTTGATCCTGCTCGCGCCTCCGACTAAAGACACTCCCTCGCGATGCGCTGCCTTAGCTCAGTTGGTTAGAGCGCCGGTTTGTGGAACCGGAGGTCCTCAGTTCAAGCCTGAGAGGCAGTACCATCGCCAGAGACTGAAAAAGGCCCCGGCGGAAGCCGGGGCCTTTTCATTTGTCGTCCGTGTTTGCCAGGAGCGTGTCAGATACGCTCGATGATGATCGCCGGGGCCATGCCTCCCGCCGCGCACATGGTCACCAGGCCGCGCTTCAGATCGCGGCGTTCCAGCTCGTCGAGGATCGTGCCGATCAGGATCGATCCCGTCGCGCCGATCGGATGGCCCAGGGCCATGGCCCCGCCGTTCACATTGACCTTGTCGCGGTCCAGCTTGAGGTCGCGGATGAACTTCTCGGCGACCACGGCGAAGGCCTCGTTGATCTCCCACAGGTCGATATCGTCGACCGTGAGCCCGGCCTTGGCCAGGACCTTGCGGGCCGCCGGGACCGGGGCGTTGAGCATCAGGGTCGGGCTGTCGCCCATATTGGCCATGGCCACGACGCGGCCGCGGGGCTTGAGCCCGTGGGCCGCCGCATAGGCCGGAGAGGCCAGCAACACCGCCGCCGCGCCGTCCACCACGCCAGAGGAGTTGCCCGCGTGATGGACGTGGGTGATTTTCAGGTCCGGATAGACCTGGTTGATCAGGCCGCCCAGGGTCGTCCCGGCCTCGTCGATCGGCACGCCGGCCATCATCTCGAACGACGCCTTCAGCTGCGACAGGCTCTCCAGGGTGGTCTGGGGACGGGGGAACTCTTCACGGTCCAGCGCCACCGAACCATCGTCGCGCAGCACCGGCACCAGGGCGCGGTCGAACCGGCCCTCGCGGATGGCCTGATCGGCGCGCTGCTGACTGACCACGGCCAGTTCGTCCAGCGCCTGTCGGGAGATGCCTTCCAGCGTCGCGATGGCGTCGGCGCAGACGCCCTGGTGCGTCTGCGGATGACGAGCCCGAAGGCGCAGATTGCCGGAGTCCAGCAGGCCCACCGACGAGCGGTCCGCCGTGGCGGCGGTGTAGGACATCATTTCGGTCCCACCGGCGATCACCAGATCTTCCATGCCCGACATGATCGAGGCTGCGGCCAGGTTGACGGTGGTGATGCCTGAACCGCAGAAGCGGTCCAGCGTCATGCCGCTGGCCCGCACGTCATAACCGGCGTCGAGCGCGGCCATGCGGCCCAGATCGCCGCCCTGCTTGCCGCGCTGGGTGCTGGTGCCCCAGATGATGTCGTCGACCTGGCTCGTGTTCAGGCCGTTACGGTCGGCCAGGGCGCGCAGCACGGTGGCGGCCAGATGCTGGGGGTGAAAGTCGGCGAGGGCGCCCTTGCCGACCTTGCCTATGCCGCGCGGCGTGCGGCAGGCGTCGATGATGAGAGCTTCGGGCATACGGCGTCCTCCTGATCCTTGAGCCGATCTCGCGTCGCGGCGGAGCGGTTGATGAGATCAAACGGGCGGCGCCCTTGGGTCAGTCCAGTCCCATTTTTCCGGCGCGACGCGAACGTCTCTCATGGAGCGCGGTTTCCGGAACCTCAGGCGCGCGGCGAGGTCGAAACCGACAGGCTGGACGAAGCCTCTGTCGAGCAAGACGGCGCCAAGACGCTGATCGCCGAGATCGAGGCTGTGACGCCGAGTTAGGCGTAGTTCGACGCCAGGGTCGAGGTGCCGGGCGAGCGCATCAGACCGCCCGGCGTGGCCTCAACAGGCCAGTCGACCTGGCCAGACGCCGGCGGTCGAGCCTTGGCGATTGATCCGCGCCCGGGTCCTGTCGCCTGTTCGGCTCAGGCGAATGTCGACGACCTTGTCGCCCAGGACGATGCTGTCGATATCCAGCCGATCAACGCCGATGGGCAGGCGCGGATCGTTGAGGGTGACCTTGCCCTTCCAGCCATCCACTGTGACGCCCAGGCAGGCCTGCAACATCATGAAGACCGATCCAGCGGCCCAGGCCTGCGGCAGGCAGGCGACCGGATAGGCCACGGGCGGCTCGCCGGCGGCGCGCGAGAAGCCGCAGAACAGTTCGGGCAGGCGCATTTCGAAATGGGTGGCGGTCTCGAATAGGCCGGCCAGCATCCTGACCACGCCGTGGCGCTCGCCATAACGGGCCATGCCCAGCACACACAGAGCGGTGTCGTGCGGCCAGATCGAGCCGTTGTGATAGGACATCGGATTGAAACGCGGCTCGCCTGAGGCCAGGGTTCGCAGGCCCCAGCCGGCGTGAAACGCCGAACCCAGAAGGGTCTCGGTGACCCGCTTGGCCCGTTCCGGACTGGGCAGGCCCGAGAACAGCAGGTGACCCGGATTGGAGCCCTTTACACGGCAGGGCTTTCCCGCGCCGTCGATGGCCATGGCGTAGAAGCCCTGGTCCTCCATCCAGAAGCGGTCCTCGACGGTCTGGCGCAGGCTCTCGGCCCGCTCGGCCCACCGCCGGGCGTTTGCCGCGTCGCCACGACGCCAGGCCAGATCGGCCATGCCCCTGAACGCGGCAAAGGCGTAGCCTTGCACCTCGACGACCGCGATCGGCCCGATGGGAAACTTGCCGTCGGCGTGGAAGACGCTGTCTTCGCTGTCCTTCCAGTTCTGGTTTGACAGGCCGCTGGTTGCGCCACGCGCATAGTCGATCAGGCCGTCGCCGTTGCTGTCGCCAAACTGTTCGATCCAGCCGACGGCCTTGAGCAGGACGGGCCACAGGTTGTCGATGAAGGTCATGTCGCCGGTGCGTTCTGCATAGGCGCAGGCCAGGCCGACGAACAGCGGCGTGGTGTCGACCCCGCCGTAGTAGCGGCCGAATGGAAGCTCTCCCAGGGCGGTCATCTCGCCCCGCCGGGTCTCGTGCATGATCTTGCCGGGGGCGCTGTCCTGGAAGGCCGAGATCTCGACGGCCTGGTGCTTGCCCAGATAGGACAACACCCCGCGCGCCAGCTCGGGCTGGATCCACAGCACCTGCCAGGCGGTGATGATCGCGTCGCGGCCAAACGGCGTCGAGAACCAGGGGATGCCGGCATAGGGATAGGGGCCGGTGTCGAGCTCCGTGGTCAGCAGGGCCAGGTCGGCGCGTGACTTGTCCAGCCACTCGTTGAATAGCCGGCCGGAGCTGTGCAGACGGGCCCCGCGCCGGGTGCGCTGGCGCATGCTCAGCCGAGCCCGGGCGGCCGCCTCGCGCCAGCGCTGCCGGGTCGGCGGGGGGGGCAGGGTCGGCCCGATCTCGACATACAGCTCGAAGCGGTCGTCGGCTGACAGCATGAACAGAAAGTCGGCGCGCGAGGGCGAGAGGCGGCCGGGCGGTTCGGAGAAGCTGATCACGCTGCTCCGCTCAACCTTGTCCAGGCCGGTATAGGCAAAGCGGACCGAGCGCCCCTCTGCCACAGGTGGCGTGCGCAGGCCGCGGGCCCCACGCTTGGAGCCGCGGACCTCGAACATGTCGTTGAAATCGGCCTCGAACTCCAGGCTGACGGGCAGCATGACCAGATCGCGGCTGTAGTTGGTGAAGGTCAGGCGCTCGTAGCAGCGCTGGTCCCACAGGAAGCGCTTGCGCTCCAGATGGATCGTTCCGTGCGGCGCCGCGCCCGCGCCCAGCAGCGGCAGGTTCTGGTTGGTGGCGTGGCAGTTGAAGAAGACGTTGTCCTGCGACATCGATGAGCTGAGATGCGACGGCGCCTCGCCGCCGAGTGTCAGTCGGAGTTTCGACAGCACGCGGGTGTCATTGTGAAACAGCCCATCCCCAACGCCGCCGATGTCGCCGAAGGAATCGGCGACGAGGAAGGTGTCGTGGTCTTTCAGGGCATAGAGCGGGAAGGGCGGGCGTGGCTCGCCCGTGCTTTCCTGTTCCGCTGCCTGGGGCGGGACGTGAGCAGCGTCATCCATGGGGTCGCCCTGTCGTGTCAGGCGCTTCGCGCCAAGCTTAGACCTATGTCGCCCGTCTCGATCATCTGATCGTAGAGCGCCTGGTACCGCCGGGCCATCGCGGTGGCCGAGAACCGCAGGTCGAAGCGGTCCCGGATGGCGCGGCGGCTCAACTTACCCAGGCGGCCGACCGCCGCGACGGCTTCGGCCTGACTGTTGACGACAAAGCCGGTGAGGCCGTCCTCGATCACCTCGCGCACAGAACCGCGCTCATAGGCGATCACGGGCGTACCGGCGGCCATGGCCTCGATCATCACCAGACCGAACGGCTCTGGCCAGTCGATGGGAAACAGCAGGGCGTCGGCTCCGCCCAGGAAAGCGCCCTTGTCCTGATCGCCGATCTCGCCGACGAACTCGACGAGAGGATCCGCCAGCAGCGGTTCGACAACCTCATGGAAATAGGCGACGTCGGCCTGGTCGATCTTCGCGGCGATCTTCAGCTTGCGTCCGACGCTTCGGGCGATGGCGATGGCGCGCTCGGGGCCCTTCTCGGGCGAAATGCGGCCCAGGAAGGCTAGATAGCCCTCGCTTCTGTCACGATAGGTGTCGATGTCGGAATGCAGCCCGTGCAGCACCGTACCCACCCAGTTGGCTTCCGGCAGCGGCGCGCGCTGGGAGTCCGAGATCGAGACCAGGCCAAATTCGGGATAACGCCGATAGAGGTTGGGCAGGTCCTTCAGGTCCAGTCGGCCGTGCAGGGTGGTCAGGGTTTTCTCGGCCATGTCCGCGAACAGGCCAAACTGCAGCATGTCAGTGTGGAAGTGGATGATGTCGAAATCGTCCGCGCGATCGCGAACCTCCAGCAGCATCGCCAGATGCGCCGCCAGGTCGGATTTCAGAGGGGCGGGGTCCAGCCGGATGGCCTGATCGCGCACAATGACCAGCTTGGCCTTGGTCTGGGCCTCCGCGCTGGCGAACAGGGTGACGTCGTGCCCAAGTTCGACAAGGGCGTCGGTCAGATGCGCAACGACCCGTTCGGTGCCGCCATAAAGGCGAGGGGGGACGGCCTCATACAGTGGCGGGACTTGGGCGATACGCATGGCGAACTGTTCCCCTGGCTGGCCACGTCTAGGCCGCATCCTGAAACCGCGCTGACCGCGCCAAGGTTCCGCTCCAAGGCTTGAGTTGTTCGCAGACCTTCGGCTATGCGCCACCGATGTGCTCAGCCGGGCGCCGCAATAGGTCTTCCTGAGCGCCGGCCGGCCATGCAGGTTGCAGGCTTATATGACCCAGCGGATTCGGCCGTTGCCCCTGACCTCGGACGCCAGAGATCTTTAGATGAACCAGGACATCCATGCCGGTTGATTTACCGCCTCCCGACGTTGCTGCTGTCGTAGTGACCGCCGCCCGTCTGCCGCCCCTGCGCGGCGAAGCCGCCTTTTCGGTCGTGCGGATTGATCAGGCGGATCTGGCCTCCACCGTGCGGGTCGATGAAGCGCTCGGCCGAACGCCCGGCGTGTCGCTGTTTCGGCGAACCTCGAGCCTCTCGGCCAATCCGACGACCCAGGGGATCAGCCTGCGGGCCATCGCGCCCTCGGGCGCCGGGCGGACACTGGTCCTGCTGGACGGCGCGCCATTGAACGATCCGTTCGGCGGCTGGGTGATCTGGTCGCAGCTGGCGCCCGAGGCCCTGGCCGGGGCCGATATCGTGCGGGGCGCCGGGGCGGGGCCCTATGGCGCGGGGGCTCTGACGGGCGTCATCTCCCTGCGCGAACGCGATGCCGGCGCCGTCGCTGATCTCTCGACAGGAACGCTTGGCGTCACGCGCGCTTCGGCTGCGGCCACGACGCAGATCGGCGGCGTTCAGCTGTTCGCCAGCGGCGCCTACGACCATGGCGACGGCTATACGCCTGTCCGTGGACCAGCGCGGGGCGCGGCTGACACGCCCGTCGATCTCGACGCCCGCAGCGCCGCGCTTCGACTTGACGCGCCACTGGGCGCCGCCGAACTGTCCGTCCGGTTGGGCGGCTACAGGGATACGCGCGGGGCGGGTCTGGCCGGGGCCCGCGCCAAGGCTTCGGGCTCATCGATCAGCGCCACCCTGGCCAGGGCGCCCGCTGAAGCCGGCTGGGGCTGGCGCCTTCAGGCCTGGCGACGCGAAAGCGACCTGGCCAACAGCTCCGTCGCCGTCGCCGCCAATCGCGCCGTGACAACCCCGGCCAATGATCAGTACGCCACGCCCGCCACCGGTCAGGGCGTCAACGCCGCCCTGCGCTGGAGCTCGCTGCGGTTCGAGGGCGAGGTCGGCCTGGATGCGCGCTTCACGGAGGGCGAGGTGAGGGAGCGCTTCCGCTATCTGGCCGGAGCCTTCACCCGGGACCGGCGTGCGGGCGGCGAGACCTCCGTGGCCGGCGCCTATGCCGAAGGGGCGTGGACGCTGGATCGTTGGCTACTGGCTGGCGGCCTGCGCCTGGATCGCTGGACCTCCAGCCAGGGCCTGCGGGTCGAGCGCGACGCCGCCACCGGCGCGGTGCTGCTCGACGACAGACCCGTGGATCGCGATGGCCAGGTCGCCACCGCCCGCCTTGGCGCGCGTCGGGATTTCGGCCAGGGGCGTGCCCTGAGGCTGGCGGCCTATAGCGGTTTCCGCCCCCCGACCCTGAATGAACTGCACCGCCCCTTCCGGGTCGGCAACGACATCACCGAGGCCAACGCCGCCCTGCTGCCCGAGCGACTGTTCGGGGTCGAGGCGGGGGTATCCAGCCAGGGCGAGCGCCACCTGATCGAGGCGACGGCGTTCTGGAACCGGATCGAGGATCCGATCGCCAATGTCACCCTTGGCGCGGGTCCGGCCATCTTCCCTCGCGCGGGATTCGTGCCGGCCGGCGGGGTGCTGCGCGAACGACGCAACACCGGCGAGATCTCCGCTATCGGCCTTGAGGCGCGCGCCACTCGCAAGCTGGGTGCGGCGGTCGATCTCAGGGCGGCCGCCTCCATCACCGACGCTCGCGTGGACGGCGGCGCGGCGGCGCCTCAGCTGACGGGCAAGCGTCCCGCCCAGGCGCCGATCTGGAGCGCGACCACGGGCCTGTCGTGGCAAGTTTCCGACCGCCTCAACCTCGACGCCGACCTGACCTGGGAGGGCAAGCGCTTTGACGACGACCTCAACAGCCGCGTCCTGGCGGCGGGGCTCAGGCTCGACGCCCGCGCCGATTGGCGCCTGGCCAGCGGGGTCACGGCCTATCTGGCCGCCGACAACCTGCTGGACGAAGCGGTCGAGGTCTCGCGCACGGCGGATGGCGTGGCGGGTTTCGCCAGTCCCCGCATGGCGCGGATCGGTCTGCGCGTGGCGTTGAACTGAGGATCAGGCCCGCAGGGCTTCGATGACCGCTTGGGCCGTCCGCTGCGCCTGAACGCGGATGTCGGGCACGGCGGTGATCTCCCAGAACGCCCCGCGCGTCACGGGGCCGACCGCGAACAGACGGTGTTGCGCGGCGCCATCGCCACCGATCAGCCGTCCGTCGCTATCGACGTCCAGGCCCAGACCCTGCGGGTCGGGGCGCGCCTGTCCCTGCGAGCACAGGGCGTCGAGCAGGCGATCCTGGTGGGCGCTGACGGTGGCGGCGGGGCCGGTGCAGTTGATGGCGCGGCCGACGTTCAGGGTCTGGATCTGACCCGTCCCCCGTGGCCGCCATTGCAGCCGCAGGCCCTCGGGGCCCTTCGTCAGGTTTTCGATGCGGCCGGTCAGCAGAACCAGGGCCCCGCTGTCGATCAGGGCCTGGACGCGCGCCGCCACCTCCGGCGCCAGCCGATGGCGGTGGACATCCCAATAGGGCCGGGCATGGCGCAGGAAGCGGGCGCGCTGGGCCCGGTTCCAGCCACGCCAGATCCTCTGGGTGTGCGGGCGCAGGGCGTCGATGGCCTCGCGCCAGCCCTGGCGTTGCGCCTCGGACTTGAGCCAGACCAGCAGAGCCGTCGGCGAGGCGCCGGCGGGCGGCGTCCGGGCTTCGACCGGCGAAGTCGCGGCGTGGGCCAGGGGCGCGAGACCGCGGCGCGACAGGGCGATCATCGTGCGGTCTGGCGTGGACCGGGCCAGACTCAGCGCCACGTCGACCATGGTGAGGCCTGAGCCGATCAACAGGGTCGGCGCTTTCGTGGCGTCGTTGTTCAAGGCCTGAAGACGCCAGGGATCAGCATGATAGAGCGGACCGTCAGTGACCTCGGGCGCCACACCTGCGGGTGTGGCCGGCGGTGGATTGCCCAGGGCCAGCACGACCGCATCGGCCTGCTCGGCTTGGCCCCTCGCATAGTCGATCCGCCATCCAGCGCCATCCGGATGCAGTCCGAGCGCCTCGTCGGACACCAGGGACAGGCGTCCGTCGGCCCCGGCGGCGGTCGCCAGAAGGCCTTGCAGATAAAGGCCGTACTCGCCCCGGCTGGCAAAGGCCCCTGCATCGGGGCGACGCTGGGCGAGCCAGCGGGCGAAATGGTCCGGTTGGTCTGGCCAGGCGCTCATATTGCCGGCCCGGACATTGAGCAGATGGTCGGGGTTGGCCGTGCAATAGGCTGCGCCTTGGGCGAAGTTAGCAGACCTCTCGATCAGCCGAACCCGCACCGTTCCGGCTCGCGCCAGATGCAGCGCCGTCATCAGGCCGCTGAAGCCGCCACCGACAACGGCGACGAGGGGAAGAGGGGGCATGGATAAATTCTATCAAAAAGGTAGGGTATAGACCTCTTGTTTCGGATTTTGGGCCGCGACGCAAGCAGGCGAAAGCCGCCCCGCGTCTTTCAACGCGCGCGGGTTCGCCAGATCGTCTCGGGTAAGCGGACCGCGACGGTCCGCGTAAGCGTCAGCCGGGTTCGTCTTCGACCATGGCCCTGACCAGATCGACCACACGGCGGCGCAGGCGTCGGTCGTCGAGTCGCGGGAACAGGGCGGCCAGTTCCAGGCCTTCGGGCGTCGAAACGAATTCGGTCATGCGCTGGGCGAAGCCGTCGTCATTGCCGCCATCGGTCTCGCCGAGCCCCTCGAAGAAATAGGACACCGGAGCCTCCAGAAGACGAGCGGCGTCATACAGCTTGGAGGCGCTGATCCGGTTGGAGCCGCGCTCATACTTCTGGATCTGCTGGAAGGTTATGCCCAAGGCATCTGCGACTTGCGTCTGGCTCAGGCCCATGACCTTGCGCCGGATTCTGAGGCGGGCGCCGACATACAGATCGACGGGGTGAGCCAGGTCGGCGGCGGGCTTGTCGTTCATGCCAATCCATTCCCTCCAACGGCGCGGAACAAAGCCTCACTAGAGAGCGGCGCAGTTGGACACCCCAAGATAGCCCGACCTGACCGCCATAGTCACGTCTGCGCACCTACACTGCGTCAATGCGCGTCAGGGTGGAGCCTTTTAATCTGGGCGAGCAAAAGTTCTGGGCAGCAAGGGCTTGACCTTTGGCGCCTCGGGAGGTGATTGCGCCGCATGGGAACTGTGTCAGGCGCGCGTATAGCGGTGGCCGGCGCCGGAGCCTTCGGCTCGGCGACGGCCCTGGCCCTGGCGCGCGCTGGACTGGCCGTGACGGTCTTCGATCCGGCCGCGCCTGGCGACAACGCTTCGGGAGTCGCGGCCGGCATGCTCGCCCCCGCCAGCGAAGCGCTGTTCGATCAAGCCTCCACCCCCCATCTGGACCTGTTGCGGCGGGCCAGAGACCTATGGCCGGCCTTTGTCGCTGGGCTGGATATCGAGATCCTGAACGACGGCGTCCGCATCGAAGGCGACGCCAGCTGGCTCGCCGGGATTGAGGCGCGGCAGCGTGTCCTGGGTCTGCCTGACGATCACCATGCGGATGGCGCGCTGCGCCTCGCCGAGGACTGGCGGCTGGATGCTCACGCTGCGCTGGCGACTTTCAGAGCTGCGGCGAGCGCGTTGGGCGTCCGTTTCGAGAGCGCCTCTGTCACCAGCTATCAGAACGGCCTCCTGAGCCTGTCGGACGGCCGGGCAGAGCGCTTCGACGCCCTGGTGCTGGCGACCGGCGCTTCAGCGCGAAACGGGGCCCTGGCGCCGGAAACGGCGGCCCTCGCGCCCATCAAGGGACAGATCCTTCGTCTGGATCATGACCTGGGCGCCGGCTCGGTCGTGCGCGGGGCGGGCGTCTATCTCTGTCCTGGCGCGCCCATGGTGGTGGGGGCGACGATGGAGCTTGGGCGAGATGATCTGGCGCCTGATCCGCTGAAGACGGCTGCGTTGCTGAAGGCGGCGACGGCGTTGCGGCCCGATCTGGCGGGCATGACCGCGACAACGCAGGTCGGTGTGCGCGCTTCGACAGCCGATGGCCTGCCGCTGGTGGGCTGGAGCGCAAGCCCAGGTGTCATGCTGGCGGTCGGCGCGCGACGTAACGGCTGGTTGCTGGCGCCGCTTGTGGCAGGTCTGGTCGCGGCGTATCTGACGGGCAAGGACCCGGGTCCTGACGCGGCGCAGTTCGACGCGCGCCGTTTCGATCGAGAGCCCGAGGCATAGGCAAGCAGGGGAAGAGATGTCCGGATTTTGGCTGACCGAAGAACAGGAAGCGATCCGCGAGGGCGTGGCCAAGCTGTGCGCCGGGTTCGACGACGACTACTGGCGCCGCACCGATGAGAGCGGAAACTTCCCGGAGGACTTCGTCGCCGCCATCGCCGGGGGCGGATGGCTGGGCGTGGCCATGCCGGAGAGTGTCGGCGGCGCGGGCCTGGGCCTGACGGAAGCGTCGATCATGATGCAGGCCGTGACCGAATCGGGCGCGGGATTTTCGGGCGCCTCGGCCATTCACCTGAACATTTTTGGCCCGATGCCGATCGTCAAGTTCGGCAGCGACGAACAGCGTGCCAGGCATCTGCCCCGTCTGATTTCTGGCGAGGACAAGATGTGCTTCGCGGTGACCGAGCCCAATTCGGGCCTGGATACTTCCAGCCTGGAGACCCGGGCGGAGAAGGTTGACGGTGGCTATCGCCTTAACGGCCGGAAGATCTGGACCACCGGCGCCCAGCGGGCCAACAAGATCCTGATCATCGCCCGCACCACGCCCAAGGATCAGTGCGCCAAGCCGACCCAGGGCCTGAGCCTGTTCTATACCGACCGCGAGAAGATCGAAGCCAAGCCGATCCCGAAGATGGGCCGCAAGGCCGTCGAGTGTAACATGCTCTTCATCGAGGACCTGTTCGTGCCCGCTGAGGATCTGGTCGGCGAGGAAGGCAAGGGCTTTGCCTATCTGCTGCACGGCCTGAACCCGGAGCGGGTGCTGTTCGCGGTGGAGGCGGTTGGCCTGGGCCGCGCGGCCCTGGCGAAGGCTACGACCTACGCCAAGGAGCGCGTGGTGTTTGGCCGGCCGATCGGTCAGAATCAGGGCGTCGCCCATCCCCTGGCCAGGTCGTGGGCTGAGCTGGAGGCGGCCAACCTTTTGGCCTTCAAGGCGGCCGCGCTCTACGACATGGGCAAGGATTGCGGCGCCGAGGCCAACGCCTCCAAATATCTGGGCGCCGAGGCCGGCTTCACGGCCTGCGAGAACGCCGTCCTGGCGCATGGCGGTATGGGCTACGCCAAGGAATATGACGTCGAGCGCTACTTCCGCGAGGCGATGATCGCCCGCATCGCGCCGATCAGCCGCGAGATGATTCTCAACTTCATCGCCGAGCGCGTGCTGGGCCTGCCCAAGAGCTACTGACAGGAAAAGGCCGGACCTCGAGGGGGAGGTCCGGCCACCGCCTCAGTCTGGAAGGAGGCCGGAACGGGGTCGGCCTACAGACTGAAGCGGATGGGAATGCGCACCGTCGCGCCGTCGACGGCCTGGCCATCCTCGGTTTGCGGGCTCATGCGGAAAAAGCGCGACAGCTTTAAGGCCGCGTCGCCGAAGCCTTCGCCAACCGGCGTCTCCGACACGATCATGCAGTTGCGCACCGCGCCATTGGCCGCCACGGCGCAGTTCAGGGTGGCGCTGCCCGAGATTTCCCGGCGGGCCGCGCCGTCGGGATAGTAGCGCGCCAGATCGCCGGCCGAGGGTTTGCGCAGCCAGTTGGCGCGGGTGATGACCTTGGCCGTCGGTGCGACCGGAGGGCTGACCAACGGCGGATCCGAGGTCAGGGTCGGTGGGCCCGTCAGGCTGGGCGGCGCGACGAGATCCGGCGGCGTGACGGGCAGAGTGACCGGCGGCTTGAAGGGCGTCACCAGAGGCAGATGCAAGGGAATCGGGTTCGAGGGTGGTCGCTCGGTCGACTTCGGTGGCGGCGGAGGCGGCGGTTCGATCCAGGGGGGCTGGATCATGATGACTGGGTCTTCGCCTGCGTCCGGCAGTGGCGTCACGTATCTGGTGTAGGCGAGATAGGCGATCAGACCGATGTGGAAGGCCGCGGAGGCGCCGAGCGCCACGACCAGCACAGGCGAGGGCTTGCGCGGGTCTCGGTCCAGCCGTGGAATACCGGAGCCTTGGGGATTTAGCGCGATGGCCATGATGATCTCCCTTTCGAACATTACGCTTGTAAGTCCAGATCATCACGGCGTGCGGGCACTGTAAATTGACAATCGTAATCTATCATCGATAATTTGTACGTCTGTAATTTTCCCTGCGCCGTGGTGCGGCATGTTGCGCCGCGCGCCTGCCAGGCGGACTAGGTTAAGGGCCGATTAACCATGATCGTTCAGGCATGGAGGTCATGGCCGTCCAATCCATCCGCAGCGTCGTAGAATCAGCGATCCAGCGCGCGTCCAGCGCGACGGGCGTCGATTTCACGTTTCTGATGGGCACGGCCAAGCGCGAGAGCGGCTACAACCCCGCCGCCAAGGCGCGGACCTCGTCGGCCTCGGGCCTGTTCCAGTTCGTCGATCAGACGTGGCTGGGCACGCTGAAGAAGCATGGCGCGAAATATGGCTATGCCCGTTATGCCGACCTGATCTCGCAGGGCTCGGATGGTCGCTTCAAGGTGGCCGGCGATGAGGCCCGCAAGGCGGTTCTGGCGCTCAAGATGGATCCGCATGCCTCGTCCCTGATGGCCGGCGAGCTGGCCTCGGACCATGCCTCCTATCTGCGCGGCAGGGTGGGTCGCACCCCGACGGCCGGGGAGCTCTATGCCGCACACTTCCTTGGCCCGCAGGGCTCGGCGCGCCTGATTGAGGCCGCCAACAAGACCCCCGGCGCCAGCGCCGCGGCGATGTTTCCCGACGCCGCCCAAGCTAATCGTTCGATCTTCTATCGTGACGGTCGTTCGGCCACCGTGGGCGAGGTCTATGCCAACCTGACCAAGACCGGCGGCGCCAGCCGCGCGGTCGATCCCTCCAGAGACACCGGCGCCGACCAGGGCTTTGTCCAGTACGCCAGCGGTCGTCGCCTGGAGCGCCTCCACCAGCAGGAAGCGGTGGTCCAGCTGATCCTGCGCGGCTCCCAGGACGCCGATACGACGTTCGGCAGCCTGGGTGCTGGCGCCGGTCAGCGTCTGGCCAGTTCGATGTTCTCCAGCGAGATGCTGCGCGTCCTGGCCGAGGCCAAGGACGACAAGATCAACCGCTAGGCCCCGTCAGGGCCGCGATTTGGCCCTCGGACCACCCCAGTTCCCTGAAGACCGACGCCGTATCCGCGCCCAGCTTCGGTGCGGGGCCGCGCGGGCTATCCTTGGCGCCCGGAAAGCGGGCCGGAGAGGCCGGCGCCTTGAACGTCCCGCCGGCGCCATCGGGGGTGTCCACGAAGCAGCCTGCCGCCTCGGCCTGGGGGTCGCCCACCAGTTCGCGCGGGGTCTGATAGGGCGCCCAGGTCAGGTCGCCCTCGTCGAGAGCCGCAGCGACGTCCTCGTAGTCCATGGAGCCGAAGGCCGCGTCCAGCAGATCGACCAGGGCGGCGGTGTTCTCGCGGCGCGACTTGGCGGAGGCGAAGCGTGGATCGTCGACCAGTTCGGGCTTGCCGGCGGCCTGGGCGATACGGGCCCAGTCGGTGGCGCCCTGGCGGGGCAGCAGGCAGATCCAGCGCCCGTCGCGGGTCTTGAAGAAATTGGCCAGGGGCTGGATCGCCTCGCGCCGGCCGCGGGTCGAAGCCAGCTTCCCGAAACGCAACTGGATCGCCATGTCGGAACCGATCGCATAGACGCCGGTCCGTAGCAGAGACGTCTCAACCAGGCGGCCAACGCCTGTGGTCTGCCGCTCGAACACCGCCGCCAGGATCGCCGAGACAGTGGCCAGCGAGGTGACGTGATCCCCCATGCCGGTGCGGATCGGAAACGGCTCGGCGCCTTTCGGGGCGGTGATCGAACCGACGCCCGCCCGCGACCAGAAGGCGGCGACGTCCATGCCGGCCTTGTCGGCATCCGGGCCTTCAAGGCCGTAGCCTGTGAGGCTGCAATAGACCAGGCGTGGGTTGAGCGCCCTCAGCGTCTCGTGGTCCAGGCCGGCCCGCGCCAGGGCGCCGGGGCGAACATTGGTCAGGAAGACGTCGGCCGTGGCGACTAGGGCCTTCATCGCCTCGCGCCCGGCGTCGGAGCGAATGTCCAGCACGACGGCCCGCTTGCCCCGGTTGTCGAGCTCGAAGACGGGATTGGCGTCCTGCTGTGAGGCGATCGTGTCGAAGAAGCGCCGCATCGGGTCGCCCTCGGGCGACTCCACCTTGATCACGTCGGCGCCCCAGTCGGCCATGATCCCCGCAGCGCCAGGCGCGGCGATATAGGTGGCCAGCTCGACGACCCGGAGTCCTTCCAGCATCGCATCCTCCCGCTTTTCTTCTCGTTGTGACGAGTGTGGGCGAGGGAAGGGGCTGGTGGAAGGCTTACCCAGCGGCAGGCCGTGCGAAAGGTCTCTAGGCGGCGGCCCGGCCGGCGACCGTTAGGCGTCCTAGCGCCGAGGCGTCGGCGACTGCACGGGCGACGCCGGCCACGGTGACCGGCTTGCGCAGAACGATATCGGCGCCGGCGTCCATGCAGTCCCTGGCCTCGTCGGCGTCGCCGTCGATCACGGCGATGATCGGCATGTCGCGGTTCTTGCCGTCCAGGGCGCGAACCGCGGCGGCGGCGCCAGGGCCATCCAGTACAGGCATGCGTCCGTCGAGCATCAGGAGGTCGAAGTCGGCGATCCTGGCCAGGTCGGCGGCGCGCTGTCCGTTCTGGGCGTGGACCACCTGGTGACCCAGCTGTTCGAGGATGGCGCGCAGCATGGCGGCGTTAAGGGCGTCGTCCTCGGCGATCAATACGCGCAGGCTGCGCGGCGAGCCGGGCGCCTCGGCCGCCTGGGCGGCTTCCTCGGCCGTTTCGGTTTCGCAGGTCAGGGCGTCGTCGAAAGGCAGGGTCAGGGTGAAGCAACTGCCCACGCCGACGGCGCTGCGCGCCTCCAGAGCGCCGCCCATCAGGCGCGCCAGCTGGCGCGACAGAGACAGGCCAAGGCCCGCGCCATTGACACCCGCGCCGGTGCGCTCGACGCGGCGGAACGGTTCAAAGGCCTGTTCCAGTTCTTCGGCCGACAGGCCCGGACCGGTATCCGCCACCTCGATGGCCACGACGTCGCCGCGTCGCTCAATACGGACTTCGATACGACCGCGAACGGTGTACTTGACGGCGTTGCCCAGCAGGTTGGCCATGATCTGCCGGGTGCGCATGGCGTCGGCCAGCACGGCGCCCTGGGTGCGGCGCTCCAGCAGCGGATCGACATGGATGGCCAGCTCCAGGCCCTTGGCCAGGGCATGCGGGCGTTCCAGCAGCGTCAGGTCGCGCAGCAGGCGGACAGGCTCGAAGGGCAGGGCGTCGACGGCCAGACGACCGGATTCGGCGGTCTCGGAATCAAGCGTGGCGTTCAGCACCGCGATTAGATCCTGGGCGGCGTCGAGCGCCGCGTTCAACTGCTCGCGGGATGGGGCGGCGCGACCGCCCTTGCCGGCGGCGGCGGCCAGGACGTGGGTAACGCCCGTCAGACCATTGCGGATCTCGTGGCTGAGGGTGGCGACGATATCGGATTTGGACCGCGCGGTGCGCTCAGCGGCGTCCAGCACGGCGAGGCGCTCTTCGATCAGCCGCTCGTGAACCTGCGCCAGGGCGTGTTGGCGGCGGATCATGCGGTTGAGCACGAGGGCCAGGGCCAGGGTCAGGGCGATCGCGCCCCAGGCCATGACGCCGGCGTGACGGGTTTCCGCGCTCGAGAACAGCGCGATCAGGGGCCCGGCGGCGGCGATGGGCGCTGTCAGCAGCAGAGCCGGCAGCGAGGTTGCCGAAAAGAAGATGCACATCACAGCCGCCGCCGTCGCCAGCAGCAACAGGGTCTCTCGCGCGGGCCCCGCAGCGTTGGCGAAGGCCGAAAGCTGGATGACGGTGACGGCCCAGAGCAGGCCTCCAAGCAACTGGACCCGGGCGCGACGTTCAAGATCTTGCGACCCTTCGCCGCGCAGCCAGCTGACGGCGCCGTAGAAGGCCCCCCAGTTGATGGCGAAGGTGATAAGGCTGGCGACCATCCAGAGCGCGTCGTCGGCGAAGGACCCCGCCCAGACGAAGATGGGCAGGCTGATCGCGAAAACCCCAAGCGCATAAGGCAGCAGCGCTGTCTGGGCGTCGAGCGCCATGGCCAGGTTCGCGCCGCGCGTCGGGGGCTCAGTAGGGCGGCGCTCGGCGGACACGGATCGCATTCCTCAGCTGTTGAGCGAGGAACCTAGGTCATCACGGTTTGCGTCCGGTTACGGGGTATCGTTAATCCACAGGTTTGAGGTTCAAACAATCATTAAGCCTAACAGGAGATGATAGGGGTCACTTGCATTCCTCTGGTTCGGCGAACCTCCCATGGCCACTACCCGCGCGGCGCTTACAGACAACGATATCCGGATGCTCGTGAAGGGCGCGACGGCCGACGAGCGCGCCCTTGCGGCGCACAAGCTCTGCCGGACGATTGACCGCGCCGAGTTGGCGGACGACGAACGCCAGATCGCTCATGACATCCTGCGCGTCATGGCCACCGACGCCGCCGAGCTGGTTCGCCGCGCCATGGCCGTGACGTTGAAGAACTCGCCCAGCCTGCCGCCGGACGTCGCCAACCGCCTGGCCCGCGACGTCGAAAGCATCTCGCTGCCGATCATCACCTTCTCACCGGTCTTCAGCGACAATGACCTGGCCGAGATTGTCCGCATGGGCGGCGCAGCGCGGCAGATGGCCGTGGCCCGCAGACCCAAGCTCTCGACCCGTGTCACTTCGGTTCTGGTCGAGTCGGGAACCGAAGAGGCCGTGGCGGTCATTTGCGCCAACGACAATGCCCGCTTCTCCGACGTCGCCTTGCAGAAGGCGCTGGACCGGTTCTCCAAGTCCGAGCAGATCCTGCAGGCCGTCGCTTACCGCGCGGCCCTGCCGCTGGCGGTCAGCGAGCGGCTGATCGACATGGTCGGCGACAAGCTGCGCGATCATATTCTCAGCCACCACGCGCTGTCGCCCGAGCGGGTGCTGGAGCTGGTGGTCGGCGCCAAGGAACGGGCGACGATCGATCTGGTCGATCAGGCCGGCCGCACCGCCGATCCAAAGGCCTTCGTCCAGCACCTGAATCGCGTGGAGCGCCTGACGCCGTCACTCCTGCTACGCGCCCTGGCGCACGGTCACATGACCTTCTTCGAGTGGGCCGTCGCCGAGCTGGCCGGGGTGCCGCATCATCGCACTTGGCTGATGATCCACGATGCGGGCCAACTGGGCCTGAAGGCGATCTGCGAGCGGGCCGGCCTGCCGCCGCGCCTGTATGCAGCCTTCCGCGCCGGAGTTGACGCTTTCCACGCGATGGAATTTGACGGTCGCACCCAGGATCGCGAACGCTTCCAGGAGCACATGATCCAGCGCTTCCTGACCTCGCCACAGTCGATCTCGCGCGAGGACTCCGACTACCTGCTGGAGCGCATGGACCGGTTCGCGCGCCAGAACCATGCCGCCACGGGCTGAGCCGAAAACGGGCGCCAGTCGAACACTTGTTCCAATCTTGACTGTGCAAGCCGTCTGAACCGCGTCAATCTCACGCGATGTCAGACTCTTCGCATGATTTGATCCGCCCGGCCGCCACCGTACTGCTGCTTCGAGATGCGCCCGCCTTCGAGGTGCTGATGGTCAAGCGCCACCATCAGATCGACTTTGCCGCCGGCGCCCTGGTGTTTCCGGGCGGCAAGAGTCATTCCGGCGACGACGATCCCCGCTGGCGAGACCTGGCCACCGGATGGGATGCTGTCGGCGAAGACGGGCCTGCCCTGCGCATCGCCGCTATTCGCGAAGCCTATGAGGAGGCGGGCGTGCTGCTGGCGCGCGACCGCAGTGGGGCCTTCTATGAGGGCGAGGCGGCGGTCGAGGTCCGCGCGGCGGTGGCCGAGGACCGCATGGCGTTTATCGATGTCGTAGGCGATCTGGGTCTGACGCTGGACCTGGCCGCCCTGACCATCTTCGCGCGATGGATCACGCCCAAGCTGATGCCCAAGCGGTTCGACACCTGGTTCTATGCCGCCCACGCGCCGGGCGCTCAACAGGCGATCTGCGATGGCCACGAGGCCGTCGATGCAGAATGGATCGCGCCGGCCCAGGCGCTGGAAATGGCCGCCGCCGGAACCCGCAAGGTGATCTTTCCCACCCGCATGAACCTGCAGCTTCTGGCCGAGAGCGCCAGCCCCACCGAAGCGATCGCGCGGTCGCTGACCCGCCCGCTGATCGCGGTCGAGCCCTGGGTCGAGGGGCAGGGGCTGAGGATCCCGGCCAACGCCGGCTATGGCGACGTGATCGAGCCTTTGTCAGCGCTGTAGCGCGTCTTTGTGCGAGACGGCTCTCGATTCGCCCGAAGACGACTGGGGGGCCTACTTGATGCCGGCACCTGACGCGCTGACCCAGCCGGTGAGGTCGGTCAGCACCTTGGCGGTGGCCTCGTCATAGGCTTCGACGATTGCGCTCACGCGATTGTTCGAGGCCTTTACCCGGGCCTCGAACACCTGATCACCGACCAGCGCGCGGTCGTTGTTGCGATTGATCACGCCGCGCACCTGCACCAGGACTTCGGGCGCGGCCTTGGGTCCGTCGACATAGACGGCCTCGAACGAACGGACTTCCAGACGCAGGACGAGATCAGCCTTGGCCACCTCGCCGCGACCGATCAGCCGCGCTCGGCCTGGATCGGCCTCGAAGGCGCGCGCGACGGCTTCGTCGAACAATATGCTGGCCGGGGACACCCAGCGCGCGCCGGCGATATAGGCCGCCTCGCCGTTGGTGATGGTCAACAGGCGGTCGCCAGCCGAGGCGCGCGTAAAGACCGTCGGCGTCTTGAAAACGCCAAACAGCGCGCCCGGCGGTCCCTTGGCGGCCGCGACGGGCTCGACGCCGAAGCGATAGAGGCCAACCGGCTCGGTCTTCGGGAGCAGGGTGATGCAGCCGGTCAGAGCCATGGCGGCCGCCGCGACGGCGAGCGCCCGCGGGATGAAGCGGATCGGGTTCACGGCTTGACCTCCAGTTCCTTGGCGGGCGCCTTGCTGACCAGGCCACGCGGGTTTTGTTCGACGTCGCCGACCAGCCGGTCAAGTGACTCGGCCGCCGACTGCAGAGTGACGATAGCGGCTGAAAGCTGGGGCAGGCCCGTGCTGGCGAAGTCGCTGGTGGGGCCTTCCAGCTTCGAGATCATGCCGCGGGCGTCCTTGGCGGCGCCCTTCAGCTCGGTCGCGGCGTCGGCCAGCTCGGCCAGCGAACGTTTGGCGTCGCCATTGACGACGCTCTCGGTGGACTTGGAGAGATCGGCAATCGACTGCGCGGTGGCGTCGATGCTTTGCAACGCCTTCTGGGCGTCGGCGATGATCGCCTTGCGTTCGCGCAGCTCTGAGGTGACGGCCTGGACGTCGTTGAGCGCGGCGCTGAACGTCTTGACGTTGTCGTCCGACAATACGCGGTTCACCCGGTCCAGCGCTTCGATGGTGCGGGTCAGCACGGTGCCGCCGCCCTCCAGAAGGTCGGACAGGGCGCTGCGCTGACTGCGGATCACCGGAACCTTGCCGTTTTCCACGGTATCCTTCAGCAGCTTCTTGTCGGGTGTGCCCGCAGTGATCTGGACGTAGTTGACGCCCGTGATGCCCTGCGGCTCCAGGGTGGCGTAGCTGTCGGTCTTGATCGGCACATCCGAGGTGACGCGCGCCCGGGCGATCACGCGGTTGGGGTCGCTCTTGTCGAGGGCGATCTTGGCCACCTCGCCGACCTTGATGCCGTTGAAATGCACCTCGCCGCCCTCGGAGAGGCCGCGCACCGGCCCGACGAACAGGATGTCGTACTGGTCGTATTCCTGGTTGAAGCTGAGCTTAGCCAGCCAGACCACGAAGACCACCAGTCCCATGAACAGGAACAGGGTCACCGCGCCGACCAGGGCGTAGTTGGCGTTTCTTTCCATCAGCTGGTCCTCGTCGCACTGGTCTGGGCTGAAGCCGTCTTGCGGCTCGCCGCGCGTCCGCGCGGTCCCAGGAAATATTCTTTGATCCACGGATGATCGGAGCGTTCGAGCTCCTCCACCGGCGCCAGCGCCACCACCTTCTTGTCGGCGATGACGGCGACGCGGTCGGTGATCGCGTAGAGGCTGTCGAGATCGTGGGTGATCATGAACACCGTCAGGTCCAGACTGTCGGACAGGTCCTTGATCAGTTCGTCGAAGGCCGTTGCGCCGATCGGATCCAGGCCTGCAGTCGGCTCGTCCAGAAACAGCAGTTCCGGATCCAGGGCCAGGGCTCGCGCCAGACCGGCGCGCTTGCGCATGCCGCCCGACAACTCGGCTGGCTTGAGGTCAGCGGCGCGGGCGGGAAGGCCCGAGAGCGCGATCTTCAGATCGGCCAGTTCCTCGATTTCGCGTTTGGGCAGTTGCGTGTGCTCGAACAGTGGAGCGGCGACATTCTCTCGCACCGTCAGGTTCGAGAACAGCGCGCCCTGCTGGAAAAGCACGCCCCAGCGGCGCTCAAGCGAGCTCCAGCGGCGGCGATTGGCGGTGCGCATGTCGTGGCCGAACAGCTTGACGACGCCGCCGTCGGGGACCTTCAGGCCGATGATGCTGTTGAGCAGCACCGACTTGCCGGAGCCGGATCCACCCACCACGCCCAGCACTTCGCCGCGCTCTACGGTCAGGTCGAGGCCATTGTGAACGACCGTCTCACCGAAGCGCGAGACCAGACCCGTGATCTGAATGGGGTGGGCGTCGTCGTCAACGTCCGGCTGGGGGGCGGGGCCCGGGTTGCGCACGACCGTCATATGTCAAGCTTCATGTAGATCAGGGCGAAGATCGCATCGATCAGGATGATGGCAAAGATGGCATGAACCACTGCGGCGGTGACCCGTCGACCCAGGGATTCGACGTCGTTGCCGACCTCCATGCCCTGACGGCAGCCGATGGCGGCGATGACCGTGGCCATCACAGGCGCCTTGGACATGCCGATCCAGAAATGGGTGGGCCCCACATAGTCGACAATGCGCTGCATGAAGAAGCTGGGCGACAGGTCCAGCACGACCCAGACCACCATCATCCCGCCCGCCAGACCCGCCAGGGTGGCGACGAAGGTGAGCAGCGGGATCGTCAGCAGAAGCGCAGCGAAGCGCGGCAGGACCAGGGCCTCATAGGGATCGACACCCATCACCTGCATGGCGTCGATCTCCTGGTTCATCTTCATGGAGCCGATCTCGGCGGCAAAGCTGGAGGCCGAGCGTCCGGCCAGCAGGATGGCGGTGATCAGGATGTTGAACTCGCGCAGCACCGATATGCCGATCAGTTCAACCGAATAGACCTGTGCGCCGAAGTCGATGAGCATATTGGCGCCCAGCAGGGCGACGACTGCGCCGATGAAGAAGGTGGTGATCGCCACGATCGGCAGGGCGTCGAGGCCCGCACGCTCGGCCAGAGAGATGATCGGTGCCCAGCGTATGCGGCGCGGGTCCACGACACAGCGACCGATCGCCGTCAGCAAGTGGCCCAGGAAGACGAGGGTGCCATAGCCATCTGCGGCCAGACCGAACATGCCCCGTCCGATGCGCTCGAGCAGGGCTTGGACGCCGGGGGGGCGCCGCGTGACCTCGGTCTCGACCTGAACCGCATTGCCGACCAGTTCGAGCAGGCGGAGGGTTTCCTTGCGCGCCTTGATCACGCCGGCCGACTTGCGGCCATCGGCGGCGCGGATGATGGCGTAGGCGCCGGCTGTGTCGCATCGGTTGATCTGGCTGAGGTCGAGGCAGACCCCCTCGGAGTCGATCAAGGCCTCGGCCAGCCGACCGGCGGTGTCGTACAGGCCACGCGCCGTCCAGTCCCCAAACAACACGACGGTTCTTTGGCCGTCCGTCTCATCAAAGCTGAATTCCGCTGGAACGGCCATGGACGCGAACAGATCCCCTGTGGGTAAGGCCAAGCCTAGCAAATCAATTGAATAGCCCCAAACGCGCCAAAGCGCAGCTTGTTGCGATCGGGGCCAAGTTTCCGAAAACGCCCGCGCGGGAACCTTTCCGGTGCGACACATGCGCCTTTCGCGCCAGGCTTCAATCATGGTTAACAAATTAAGTTCACGTCTGGTGCCGTAACTTTCGAGTCGGAGCCAACGGCATGAGCGCTAACCCAAAGCTAGATGAGCGTATGTCGTTCATGCGCTTCGACGAGCGCGACCGAGCTGCGCTGCGCGCCCTCAAGCCGCTGATTGATTCCGAGATCTCTGATGCCCTAGGCAAGTTCTACGGCCAGGTGCGCGCCTTCCCGGAAACACGCAGCAAGTTCCGTGACGAGGGTCACATTGCGTCTGCAGAACGCGCTCAGGCCAGTCACTGGCGTCGCCTTCTCACGGCCGACTATGGATCCGACTATATTCGCGACGTCGAACGCATAGGCCGCGCCCACGTGGACGCGGGCATCGAGCCCCGCTGGTACATGGGCGGCTACGCTGTCGTCTCCGAAGAACTCGTGCGCGTCATTGTGGGCAAGCGGGCCAAGGGCCTGTTCGCCAGCGCCAAGTCTGACGCTGATCTGGCCGACAAGCTGGTGGCGCTGAACAAGGCCGTGTTCCTGGACATGGAACTGGCGGTCTCCAGCTATCTGACCGTGATCGAGGAAGAGCGGGCAGAACTTGAGGCCGAACGTGAGGTCGCCGCCCAGGAGCAAGCCCAGGCGGTAAAGGCCATCGGCGAGGCGCTCTCCCGCCTGGCGGCTGGCGATCTGTCGGCACGGGTCGATGGCGCCCTGTCGCCCGAGTTTCAGTCGTTGAAGCGTGATTTCGATCAGGCCGCCATCGCCTTGGGCGAGGCCATGAAGGCCGTCGAGCGCGCGTCATCGGGCATCCGCTCGGGCGTTGACGATATCGCTCGCAGCGCCGACGATCTGGCCCAACGCACCGAGCAGCAGGCCGCGACCCTGGAGCAGACGGCCGCCGCCGTGGATCTTCTGACCTCCACCGTCGGCAAGACCGCCCAGAGCGCCCGTGAAGTCTCCGTTCGGGTTAGCGAGGCCAGCGCCGAGGCCGAGCGCTCCGGCGCCGTGGTCACACGCGCCGCCGAGGCCATGACCAAGATCGAAGGCTCGTCCAACCAGGTCTCGCAGATCCTGGGCGTTATCGACGAAATCGCCTTCCAGACCAATCTTCTGGCCCTCAACGCGGGCGTTGAAGCGGCCCGAGCCGGCGATGCCGGCCGAGGCTTTGCGGTCGTCGCCCAAGAGGTGCGGGCGCTGGCCCAGCGTTCGGCTGACGCCGCCAAGGAGATCAAGTCACTGATCGCCGAATCCAGCCGGCAGGTCGGCGAGGGCGTCGATCTGGTCGGCCAGACGGGCGCGGCCCTCCGTGGCATTGTCGAGAAGGTCGGCGGTATCGACAGCCTGATCAACCAGATCGCCGCGTCGGCCAACGAGCAGGCCTCGGCCCTCAGTCAGGTCAATACGGCGGTCAACCAGCTGGATCAGGTCACCCAGCGCAACGCGGCGATGGTCCATCAGTCCAGCCAGTCGACCCAGACCTTGCGCGTGGAGGCGGCCGACCTTGCCAATCGTGTCGGCGCCTTCCGCACGGGCGGCCAGATCCAGGCAGAGCCGGCGTCGGATCAAAATCCGGTTCACGCGGCGCGCGCCCGGGTCGCCGCCTTTGCTCGCCCGGGCCGTTGAACCCGGCCCGGTCCAGGCCTTGACGAGGTTTCGCTCTAGGGCGAGGGGGGCGGGGCGGTTGACGCCCGGTGAATGAGTTCGAAGGGCAACAGCTCGTCCAGGGGCTCGCCCTTCGAGGCTGAGCCCTTGATGACCCCGGAAATCAGGAGCCGGGTGGCCAGGGAGGCCATCTCGACCACAGGCTGGCGCACTGTGGTCAGCTGCGGCCGGCTAAAGCGGGCGCTGGGGCTGTCGTCGAAGCCCGCCACGGAGACATCACCGGGCGCCATCAGGCCAAGCTCGGCAGCGGCGGCCAGGCAACCCAGGGCCATGTCGTCGTTGCTGGCGAAGATCGCGGTCGGACGGTCGGGCAGACTCAGCAGCGCCTTGGCCTGATCAAGGCCCGACTGGAATGTGAAATCGCCCTGCCGGACCCAGCTGTCTGCGACCGGCAGGTCAAGCTGCTTCATGGCGTCCAGATAGCCGCCATGCCGTGCCTGGCTGGCGCCGTAGCGCGGCTCGCCGACGATGAAGCCGATGCGGCGATGGCCCAGGTTGGCCAGATGCTGGGTCATCTCCCGCGCGGCGGCGAAGTCGTCCATGTGCACGCGGGGGCCAACGCCGTCCCGGCGCTCGGGGCCAAGCCGCACATAGGGCGTGCCGGCCTTGTCGAGCAGTTCGAGGACGGTCTCGTTGTCGCAACTGGGCGGCGTCAGTATGACCCCGTCGGGCTTGAGCGCCGCCAGCAGCGCGGCGACCTCCTGCCTGACGCGTGGGGCATCGTGGTCGATCAGTTCGATCAGCAGGTGATAGCCGGCATCGCGGCATTGCAGCGTCGCGCCCAGCTGAATACGGCTGAGATAATCGGCGCCGCGCTCGCTGCGCCAGTGGTCGATGGTCAAGGCGGCGTCCACGAACACCGCGATCACGAAGGACCGCGAACCGGCCAGGCTGCGCGCCGAGAGGTTCGGGCTGTAGTCCAGGGCGCTGGCCGCCTCAAGCACGCGATCGCGCATGGCGGGCCGCACATTGGGCTCTTTGTTCATGACCCGGGAAACGGTCTTGATGGAGACGCCAGCCCTTGCGGCGACGTCGTAGATCGTCACCGAGGCCATTGAACCGCCAAGTCCTGTCGAATGAGACTCAAACCCATCAGCGCAGCCTAGAGCATTTCTTGTGGCTCTAGCGACGCCTGCGGCGAGAAAAATTCACGCGGGTTCAAGGGCATCGGCCAATGACATGCGTGCGGCCTTGTGTCGGCCGACCCGGAAGGCCAGTCTGACCCGAGACGCGGCGCAGACCGTGCTAGGGGAGCGCCTATGTCGCCAAGCGACGAAGCCCGGCCGGCCACGCCGGTCAGGACCAGTTTCATTGCCGCCTATACCCTGGCCCAGATCGGCGCCTTCGTCAGCTTCATGCCTCTGTTGCAGGTGCTGCTGCCCCTGAAGGCCGAGGCGATCGATCCCGCGAACAAGGCCCTGCTGCTCAGCCAGGTGGCGTTCTATGGCGCCCTGGTCGCCAGCGTGGCCAACCTGTTGGCTGGCGCGATCAGCGACCGCACCACCTCGCGCTTTGGCCGACGTCGGCCCTGGATGGTGGTCGGCTCGCTGGGCGCGGCCGGAGCCTATCTGTTGATCATGGCCGCCAAGACGCCGATGGCCCTGATTGGCGGCATCATTCTTTTTCAGCTGATGTTCAACCTGATGTTCTCGGCGCTCGTGGCTGTGCTGCCAGACCGGGTGCCGGACACCCAGAAGGGACGCGTGGCTGCATTTCTCAGTCTGGGCAATCCGATTGGCACCATGGCCGGCGCCGTGCTGATCGGCGGCCTGCTGGTGACTGAGTTTACCCGCTACATCGCCATCGCCCTGGTGTTGCTGATCACCCTGGCCCCGTTCGTATTGAAGCTCGACGACAAGCCGCTGGCTCGCGACGCGCGTCCGCCGTTCCAGTTGGGTGCGTTCATCGCCGGCCTCTGGGTCAATCCCCGCAAGCACCCCGACTTCGCCTTCGCCTGGCTGGGTCGGTTCCTGGTGCTGGTCGCTCTGAGCCTGGTGCAGGGCTACATGCTGTACTTCCTGCAGGACGCCTTCGGCTATTCGCGGTTGTTCCCGGGCCACCGGGCCGAGGAGGGGCTGGCGATCCTGACGACGGTCTCGACGGCCTCCAACGTCACCTTCGCTCTGCTGGGCGGCATCCTGTCGGATCGGCTGAAGCGTCGAAAGCTGTTTGCCGCTGGAGCCGCCTTGACCATGGGTCTGGCGATGGTGGTCTTCTCGACGACGCCAAGCTGGCCCGTCATGCTGGGCGCCTATGTCCTGCTCGGTTGTGGAGCGGGCTGCTTCTACGCCGTCGACATCGCCCTGGTGACCCAGGTGCTGCCCTCGCAGCGCGACGCAGGCAAGGACCTGGGCGTCCTGAATCTCGCCAACACCCTGCCGCAAGCCCTGGCGCCGATGCTAGCCTTTGTATCGCTGGGGCCCAGCCACATGGACTTCCGGGCCTTCTTCCTGGTGGCCGCCGCGCTCGCCATGGCTGGCGGTCTGGCCATCCTGCCGATACGAGGCGTGCGGTAAGCCTCTCGGAAGCCCGCAGCCGTGCCGCAGTTCATCACCGTCACCGATCCGGACGATCCGCGCGTCGCGGCCTATCGCGACATCCGCGAGCGCGATCTGGTCGGCCGCCAAGGCCTGTTCATCGCCGAGGGCGAGACGGTGCTGCGCGCTTTCGTCCGCGACGCGCCCGAACGGGTAGTCTCGCTGCTGATCGATCCCAAGCGCCGCGACAAGCTGGACGAGGTGTTCGCGGGTTTGCCCCACGAGACGCCGGTCTATCTGGTCGAGCAGGCGGTGCTGGACGCCGTTGCCGGCTTCCATCTGCATCGCGGCGTCCTGGCGGTGGGCCGCAAGCCCGATCCGATGGCGGCCGATACGCTACTGGCGTCATTGCAGGGCAGGGCGGTGGTGCTGGTGCTGTGCGGCATCGCCAACCACGACAACATCGGCGGGATTTTTCGTAACGCGGCGGCCTTTGGCGTGGAGGGCGTGATCCTCGACAGCGACTGTTGCGATCCGCTTTACCGCAAGGCCATCCGGGTGTCGGTCGGCGCGACGCTCAGTGTGCCCACCGCCTGGCTGGCGCGCGACGAGGACCTCGCCGGGCTCCTGGAACGCCATGGTTTCGAGGCCCTGGCCTTGTCGCCGGCCGCCACCGAAACCCTGGCCCAACTGAGGCCGCCAGAGCGTTCGGCGGTGTTGCTTGGGGCCGAGGGGCCCGGGCTTTCGGCCGCCTTGATGGCCCGCGCCCGGCCGATCGGCATACCGATGGCGGGCGGCTTCGACTCCCTGAATGTCGCCACCACCAGCGGCGTCGTTCTGCATCACCTGCGGTTCGCCGAGCGCTAGGAAACCGGTTTCCTGAATCCGGGACGGGTCCTAAGGTTCGCGGCGAAACGTCAGTCAGTTCGCCGGAAGGTCTGGTCCATGCTCAATCGTCGCGGCGCGCTGGCCACCTTCGTCACGGGCCTGCTGGCCTCGGGCCTGGCGCGCGGGGCGAAAGCGGAGACCCTTCCCATGACCGACCCGACCGAGATTATCGAGCTTTGGCCGGCCGGCCCGCCCGGGGCCGCGAAGGTCACCGCCGTCGAAGCCGTCATCGAGCGCGGCGACCCCGATGGTCTGCGCGACCGCGCCCTGACTCACACCCGCAAGCCGACCCTGGTGGTGTTCCGGCCCAAGACTCCGAACGGCGCCGCAGTCGTGCTGATGCCCGGCGGCGGCTATGAGCGGGTGGTTCAGGACAAGGAAGGCTACGAGACCGCCCGCTGGCTCGCCGACCGGGGCTATACCGCCTTCGTCCTGTTCTATCGTCTGCCGGGCGACGGCTGGGGCGCGGGGCCCGATACGCCGTTGCAGGACGCCCAGCGGGGCCTGCGTCTGGTCAGGTCGCGCGCCGCCGCCATGGGCTTCAGCTCCGACCGTATTGCCATCATGGGCTTCTCGGCCGGGGGTCACGTCGCGGCCAGCCTGACGACCCGGTTCGCAGCCAAGGTCTATGAGCGGATAGACGCCGCCGACGATCTTTCGGCCCGCCCCAATCTGTCGGCCCTGATCTATCCGGTGATCACCATGGACCCTGCCGCCATGCACGGCGGATCGCGCAAGCAACTGCTCGGCCCTAACCCGACGTCCGAGCAGATCGTGCTGTATTCGCCCGAGAAGCAGGTCAGCGCCGATCTGCCGCCGGCGTTCCTGCTGCACGCCGCTGACGACAAGTCGGTGCCGGTCGAGAACTCGCTGCTGATGTTCTCGGCCCTCAAGGCCAAGGCCATCCCGACCGAGATGCACGTCTTCGAGGAAGGCGGCCACGGCTTTGGCCTGCGCTTTGTAGCCGGAAAGCCGGTCGCGGCCTGGCCGGGTCTGTTCGAGACCTTCGCCCGGCGCCACGGGCTCTAGTCTGGATTCTGGCGCTTCCAGGCGGCGTGTTCCGCTTCGATATGCTTTTGCCAGCGGACCCGAAGCTGGCCCGGCCGCTGGCCATGGCGATCATCGAGGAACTGGGCGTCGACAACGCGGTCGGTGCGGAAGGTGCGGAAGTCCTGCCGCAGCTCACACCAGCCGATCAGCATGCGGACAGTCTCGCGATAGCCTACTGTCACCGGCCAGATCACCCGCTGGCTGACCGCGCCCTGCTCATCGCGATAGTCCAGCCGGATCTTGCGGCCGGCGTGGATCCAGGCGCGGGCCTGGGCGATGTCCAGCCCGTCGGGCGCGGCGTTCCAGGCCGGCGCTGCGCCCGTCGCGGGCTCCAGCACATAGGGCCGCAATCGCTCGGGCACGGCGGCGGCGATCTTGCTGATCAGGTCGCGGGCCGCCTTGGCCAGCACCGGATCGCCCCGGCCGGCCACCCATTGGGCGCCGAGTACGGCGGCTTCGATCTCGTCGGGGGTCAGCATCAGCGGCGGCATGTCAAATCCGGCCTCCAGCACATAGCCAACGCCCGCTTCGCCCCGGATCGGCGCGCGCTGCCCGACCAGGGCGGCGATGTCGCGATAAACGCTGCGCTTGGAAGTCTCGAGTTCGACAGCGATCGCGTCGGCGGTGACCGGCGAATGGCTGCGGCGCAGGATCTGGATGATCTGGAATAGGCGTTCGGCGCGTCTCATGAGGACACCATGACAGAGCTATGCTGACAGCATGTTGGCAGTAGCAAGGGTGATCGACTGAAGCGACCTTTTCGGAGCCTTGGCTGCCTAAAGGATGGCTTAAACCTTCCGCACCACGCAGCGAAAGCCGATGTGGCTGGTGGTGGTGTCGATCGGCTGCGGGTGACGCGCCGCTGGTCGATAGCGCCGGCAGTAGTTTTCCGCGCACAGGTGCGAGCCGCCCTTCAGCACCCGTCGCGGAATGACCGGACCCGGTTGGGCGGGGTCATGGCTGCCACCGCTGGCCGGACCGCGCGGATTGCGGGGCGCGCAGCAGGGTCTGGTCGGGCTGCCCTCGTGGCGGTCGGCCCACCAGTCCGAGGTCCATTCCCAGACGTTGCCGATCATATCGTAGAGGCCGTACCCGTTGGCCGGGAAGGTCCGTACCGGCGAGGTGCGCTCGAACCCGTCGGTCAGCAGGTTCTCGCTCGGAAAAGCGCCCTGCCAGTAGTTGGCCAGCATCGCCCCGCCGGGCGCCAGTTCCTCACCCCAGGCATAGGCGGCGGCTTCAAGACCGCCCCGCGCGGCGAATTCCCACTCGGCCTCGGTCGGCAGGCTCTTGCCGGCCCAGGCGGCGTAGGCGGCGGCGTCGTCATGGCTGACATGGATGACCGGATGATCCTCGATCCCGGCGATGGAGCTGCCCTCGCCAAACGGCTGGTTCCAGCGGGCGTCGAGGATCAGCCGCCACCATTCCCCGCCGCCGGCGCGCGGATCGACCCGGTGGGCCGGCCGCACGAACACCGCCGAGGCCGGGTGGGCGAAGGCTGGGTCCATGCCGGGATAGAGCTTCGGATCGGGCGGGATCTGCGCCAGGGTCACATGGCCCGTCGCTGCGACGAACCTCGCAAACTGGGCGTTGGTGACCGGGGTCTCATCGATCCAGAACGGATCGACGGCCACGGGATGGGCCGGGGCCTCTTCTGGATAGTGTTCGTCCGAACCCATCTGGAAGACGCCGCCGGGCAGGGCGATCATGCCGTCAAAGGAAGCCTGGCTCATTGTCGCTGTTGTAGGTCGTGGTGGGGGATCTTGTCACGCCCCGTGCCAGTAGTGCGGGGCTAACGGCAGACCTGGTCCAGCGCCGCTAGGTCCAGTGACAGCGGCGGAACGGGCAGGCCCTTGGCCGCCATGGCGTTTTCCAATGTGACGGGGACCGCCGCCGGCGCGGCGGCCAGATCCGCTGCATAGAACCGATGCGCCTGCGCCGCTTCCAGCGAGACGAAGGTCACGCCCAGGGACCGGTAGAGCGCCAGCAGGCGGGGGGCCATGCGGGCGTCGAACGCGCCCAGGTGCATCAGCAGCACATAGGGGATGTCCTGGCCGTGCAGCGTCGCCGACAGGGCGCGGGAATGGGCCAGACTCAGCTCGGCGGCCTTCAGGTAGTGGGTCTCGAGATCGGCGATGGCCTTCTGGTCGCCCCTGGCCATGCAGCGGGCATAGGGCTCGTTCCAGGCGTAGTCGCCAAAGCTGATCGTGACGCTGGCGATGTTATAGCCGCGCGCCTTCAGCAACTCGCGAACGGCGGCGCGCTTTTCGGGCGTGTCGCCCTCGCTGAGAAAGGGGAAGCGGAACCAGCGCCAGTCCGAGCCTGCGGCCAGGCCCTGCAGCAACGGCTCGTTGCGGGTCAGTTCGGCTTCGAAGGTCGCGACGTCGATCTGGGCCAGGTTCAGATGCGCCCAGCCGTGGTTGCCCAGCGGGTGGCCGGCGTCGCGCCAGATCTTCAGGACGTCGGTCGAGTCCGGCTCCAGCTCGGTCTGGACGCCGTTGATGAAGCCATAAACCGGGGCGGCCTTGGCGTCCTTCAGGGCGGCGAGGAAGGTCCTCGCGATACCCACGCGGGTCTCGCCGTTTGGCAGGGCGCTGTGAGCCGGCAGGTCATCGACCGTGATCGCCATCCTGATGTCGGAGGCCTGGGCGGCGATGGGCGCGGCGATCAGGCAGGCGGCGAGAAGCGCGCGCAGGGTCATCGGGCGAACAGCGCCAGAGGAATGGACTGGGCCATGAAGCGATAGCCGTCCATCGAAGGGTGCAGGCCGTCGCCGGAATCATGGGCCGGAGCCAGCCGCGTCGGATTGGCCGGGTCGCGCATGATCGCGTCCATGTCGACGACGGCGTCGAAGTTGCCGGGCGCGCGGATCCAGGCGTTGATGGCCGCGCGGTCCTGCTCGTTCAGGGCGTCGGGATGATAATAGCTTGATCCGCCATAGGGCATGATCGTCGCGCCGATGATCGTGATCCCTCGGGCGCGGGCCTTGTGGACCATCTGGGCGTAGGCGGTGGTGACCTCGGCGACCAGCGCGGCATGCCGATCGGCGCTGACCGGCTGGTCGCGGGTCAGGACACCCAGGTCGTTGACGCCCTCCAGCACCAGCACGTGGGTCACGCCGCTCTGCATCAGTACGTCGCGATCGAAGCGGGCGGCGGCGTTGGGCCCAAGCCCGTCCAGCAGGACGCGATTGCCGCCGATGCCCAGGTTCAGCACGCCCAGCTTGCGGGTTTTCGAATTGGCCTGCAGCCTTGCCGCGAAGGCGTCGGGCCAGCGCTGGTTGGTATTGGGTTTGACGCCATAGCCGTCGGTGATCGAGTCGCCGATCAGGACGATCGCGCCGGCGCCCTTGCCGGCTTCGACCTCGACGCCCGACAGCTGGAACCAGTGGTCGGTCTTCAGGGCGCCCGGCAGGTCGGCGGCCGAGGCCTTGTCACCCTTGACGACATAGGAGGTCGCCCGCGAGCCGGGGTGGCTGGTCTGCACCGCCGGGGCCCTGTCGATGTGGATCGTGATGGCGAGGTCCGACAGAGGCGCGGCCTTAAAGGCGACGGGGTCGGAAAGATACTCGGCGCCGGGCGGCACGACGACCTGTGCTCTGCCGGCGAAGGTGACGGGGCGGTCGGTCGCGGGGTCGATGGCCGGGGCGTCGTTGGTTAGCGGGCGGGCCACCCGGGTGGCTGTGACTCGCAGGGGTGTCGTGCCGAAAGCATTGGAGATCCGAACGCGCAGGCGGTCGCCGCCTGTCGTCAGCCGCACGATCTGGCGCAAGGTCGCGTCGTTCAGCGCCTCGGCGGGCAGGGCGTTGCGCTCTTCCGGAACCTGCTGGGCGCTGGCCCAGGTTCCGACCCAGCGGCTTTCCGCGTGGGCGGAGACGCCCAGCGTCAGGACCAGGGCGGCTGCCAGGCCGAGGGTGCGGCGGGTGATCTGGATCATGCTTGCTCCGGCACGGCCTGGGCGGGCCGATAGCCGCATTCGTGATAGGCGAAGGCGGCCGCGCCGGTGACGGCGCGGCCCAGACCTCAGCCCAGGGTGCGCTTGTACAGCGCCAGCAGTTCGGCCCAGGCCTTTTCGGCCGCAGGCTCGTCATAGACCTGGCTGCCTCTCACGGTCCAACCGTGGGCCGCGCCGGCATAGACCTCGATCTTGTTCGGCCGCTTGGCCGCTTCGAGAGCGACCTTCAGCTTTTCCTTGTCGGCCGGATCCTTCTTGTCGTCGTTGTCGGCGACGCAGATCAGGTATTCGGCCTTGCTGACCGGCAGGGTCAGGTGCGGACTGGTCGGGGCCTCGGTGACCAGACCGCCGCCGTGGAAGCTCGCCACGGCCGCCACGCGCGACGGCGAGACGCCGGCCGTGCGGAAGGCCAGCGGGCCGCCCATGCAATAGCCTTGCACGCCGACCTTCTTCTTCTTGTTGGTCTGGGGCAGGGCGTCGAGGAAGGCGATATAGGCTGTCGCGTCCCTGTCAGTGCCCTCCGGCGTCACGGTGGCCCGCATCGGCATGATCTTGGCGCGGTCCTCGGGACTGGCGAAGTTGAAGCCGCTCTCGACCACCGGGGCCTTCTTGACCCGATAATAGAGGTTGGGAACCAGCACCACATAGCCCGAGGACGCCAGGCGGCGCCCCATCTCGCGGAAGGCCGGCCGCAGGCTGACCACGTCGGGCCAGACCACGACAGCGGGCCACGAGCCCTTGCCCTCGGGATAGTACAGAGCGGCGTCCGCCACGCCGTCCGGTGTCTTGATCTCGACGTCCTTCTCCACGACCGGCGCGCCCGCATGGGCCGCGCCGCCCAGTCCCGCAGCCAGCACGGTCATCAGACCGAAGGCGCGGCGGGACACGGTGGGGTCGTGGATCAGGCCCGGGTGGATGTCGTCGTCACACATGGCCGATCCTCGCATTGCGATTTGAAACAGGCCGGGACTTTCGCTGCGAATGCGCGGCGAGGGAAGCCCATTGCGACGCGCTGTCGATGTTCGCGTCGAGGCGTTGCGGCCATAGGTTATCCACAGGCGTTGTGGATAACCTATGGCCGGGTGGCGGCTCTCGGCAGGGATGGCTGCCTAAAGCTGCGCCATAATGTCTCGATCCCTGGAATTACCGTGTCCCGCCCTTGATTGTTTGGTCGGTAGCGCTACCTGACAAGGTGTGAGGCGCAAGCGCCTCTGCCCTTCCTGGGCGTTTCCTCCCTAATGACTGGCCCGGCCTGCGAAGGTCGGGCCTTCTTTTTTGGCCGGAACGCTGGAGGCGAGGCGCGCGCGAGCGAGGCGGCGACCGCGAAGCATCTGAATCAAAAAGAAGGGGGAGTGGTGGTCGCGACAGGGATTGAACCTGTGACATCCTGCGTGTGAAGCAGGCGCTCTCCCGCTGAGCTACGCGACCTAACCGTTTCGGGCGGTTCAGAAGAACCGTTCTCGCCGGGCCGGAAGACCGATCCGCGAGAGGGACGGGCCTATAGCCCGGTGTTTGGCCGGGGGCAAGAGGCCAGAAGGTCGATACAGGCCTGGGGCACATCTAAAAAGCTGTGGATGACCAGATCGCCGCCCAGGGTCTCCACTGGCTCTTCAGTATAGCCGAAGCTGACCAGCAGGGCCGGGACGTTGGCCCGGACAGCCGCGAGGGCGTCGTTGATGCTGTCGCCGACCATCACCGCCCGGCGCGGATCGCCGCCCACGGCCTGGATCGCGGTCAACACGTGGATCGGGTCGGGCTTGGCGGCGGGAGAAAGGTCCGCGCCGATCACGGCGTCGAAGGCTGTGGATAACTCAAGCGCGTCCAGAAGGGCGACCGACAGATTGGTCAGCTTGTTGGTGCAGACCACCAGCCTCGCCCCCGCGCCGCGCAGATCGGCCAGAACCTCGACCACGCCGGGGAAGGGCGCGCTCTCGTGGGCGATGCGATCGAGATAGACCGCGATGAACCGCTCCACCAGCTTTGGGCCGGTCAGGGCGTCCAGCGGATAGCCGGCGGCGGCGAAGCCGCGCTCCAGCAGGGCGCGGGCGCCACGTCCGACCATCAGCCGCACGTCGTCAAAGGGCAGCGGCGGCAGACCCTCTTCGACGAGGATCATGTTCAGCGCGCCGACCAGGTCGGGCGCGGTGTCGACGAGGGTTCCGTCGAGGTCGAAGGCGATGGTGGCGCCTTTGAGGGCTTGAAGGTCATGCATTGATCTGGCCTTTCGGCTAAACGGCCGGCTAATGCAACTTTGGTTCGTCCCCTAGAGAGTCGCCAGGACCATGACCAGCTCCGCTTCGAACCGCCCCCGGGCCGCCGTGATCCTCGCCGCCGGCCAGGGGACGCGGATGAAGTCGCCGACCCCCAAGGTGCTGCACAGGATCGCCGGCCGGGCTCTGCTGGATCACGCCATCGATGCCGCCGAGGCGCTGGGCTGCGCGCGGATCGTCGTGGTGGTGGGCGCCCACAGCCCCGCCGTCGGTCTCCACGCTCGCAAGCGTCTAGGCGACGCGGCCGTGGTGATCCAGGATCCGCCGATGGGCACCGGCCATGCTGTTCTGGCCGCCAAGGCCGCCCTGGCCGATTTCGACGGTGACGTGGTGGTGACCTTCGCCGACTGTCCGCTGCTGAGCGCGGCGGTCATAGAGCCTCTGTTCGACCTGCGCGCTTCCGGCGCCGATGTGGCGGTGCTGGGCTTCGAGGCCGCCGATCCGGGCGCCTACGGCCGATTGATTCTGGCCCCCGGTCATGTGCTGCTGCGCATCGTCGAAGCCAAGGACGCTGATGACAGCGTCAAGCAGGTCAAGCATTGCAACTCCGGCGTTTTGGCCGCCGACAGGGCCCTGCTGTTCGACATTCTGGGCCAGGTCGGCAACGACAACGCCAATGGCGAATACTACCTCACCGACGTGGTCGGCATCGCCCACGGGCGCGAGCTTTCGACCCGCGCCAGCTTCGCGGCCGAGGCCTCTGTGCAGGGCGTCAATTCCCAAGCCGAACTGGCCGCCGCCGAAGCGGTCTGGCAAAAGCGCCGCCGCAACGCCCTGATGGTCGAGGGCGTCACCCTGCCGGCCCCGGAGACGGTGCATCTGGCCTGGGACACGAAGATCGCCGCCGGTGTGACAGTGGAACAGTTCGTGGTCTTCGGACCCGGCGTCAGCGTTGCCAGCGGTGCAGTGATCAAGGCCTTCAGCCATCTGGAAGGCGCGACCGTGGGCGAGGGGGCCCTGATCGGTCCCTATGCCCGCCTGCGCCCGGGGGCAGAGATCGGGGCCGATGCGCACATCGGCAACTTCGTCGAGGTCAAAAAGGTCAAGGTCGGAGCCGGCGCCAAGGCCAACCACCTCAGCTATCTGGGCGACGGCTCGGTGGGCGAGAAGGCCAATATCGGGGCTGGGACCATCTTCTGTAACTATGACGGCTTCGACAAGTTCGAGACCCATGTCGGGGCGGGGGCCTTCATCGGCTCCAACAGCGCCCTGGTCGCGCCGGTGCGGATCGGTGACGGGGCGATGACCGGTTCAGGCTCGGTGATCACCAAGGATGTGCCGGAAGGCGCTCTGGCGCTGTCGCGCAGCGAGCAGAAAAACAAGAGCGGCTGGGCCGAGGCGTTCCGGGCGCTGAAACTGGCCAAGAAGGCCAAGGCCGCCAAGAGGGACAAGACATGAGCGCCGACGATCAAAAGCGTCTGTCAGGCGAAGCCGCCGCCGAGCTGGTCGAGGATGGCATGGTGGTGGGCCTGGGCACTGGCTCCACCGCCGCCTGGTTCGTCAAGGCGCTGGCGGCCCGCAAGCTGGATATCCGGGGCGTACCGACCTCGGACGCCACCGCCAATCTGGCTCGGGAACTGGGCATCGCCCTGGCCGCGCTGGACGACGTCAAGGCGCTGGACCTGACGGTCGATGGCGCCGACGAGATCGGACCGGGCCTCAGCTTGATCAAGGGCGGCGGCGCGGCGCTGCTGCGTGAAAAGCTGGTCTGGGAAGCCTCCAAGCGCTGCGTGGTCATTGCTGACGCAGCCAAGCACGTGAAGCGGCTGGGCAAGTTCCCGTTGCCGATCGAGGTGGTGCGGTTTGGCCATGTGCATACCGGCCAGCGCCTCGCCGACATCGCCGCCGAGTTCGAACTACCGCCGCCGCGCCTGCGGATGGCTGATCGCGGCGTGGTGGTCACCGACGGCGGCAACCTGATCTACGACATGGCTTCGGGCAAGATCGAGGAGCCGGCGGCCCTGGCCGCAGCGCTGAAGGCCGTGACAGGCGTCGTGGATCATGGCCTGTTCCTGGATCTGGCCGACGAGGCGCTGCTGGGCACTGACGATGGCGTGGTGCGCCTGACGCCGTGAGTTCCTAGATAGAGCGCCGCTGTTCCTTAGCCTGACTGGAGCCTTCGATGGCTGACTATGACTTCGACCTGTTCGTCATCGGCGCCGGCTCCGGGGGGGTGCGGGCCGCGCGTCTGGCTTCGCTGTCGGGAGCCAAGGTGGCGGTGGCGGAAGAGTATCGGGTCGGCGGCACCTGCGTGATCCGGGGCTGCGTGCCCAAGAAGTTCATGGTCTATGCCAGTGAGGTCTCCGCGCAGCTGAAGACCGCCGAGGGCTTTGGCTGGACCATCGGCGAGCGGTCGTTCGACTGGAAGCGATTCCTGCACGACAAGGACGTTGAGATCGCCCGCCTGTCGGGCATCTATGTCACCAACCTGCAGAAGGCCGGCGCGCATCTGCTGCACGGCAAGGCCCGGGTGATCGACGCCCACACCGTCGAGGTCCTGCCCAAGGAGGGCAGTCAGGACGCTGGCCGCTATACCGCCCGCAAGATCCTGATCGCCACCGGCGGCCGCCCCGTGAGGCCGGATTTCCCAGGCGCCGAGCTGGGCATCACCTCTGACGAGGCCTTCCACATGCCCACTCTGCCCAGGCGGGTGCTGGTGGTGGGCGGCGGCTATATCGCGGTCGAGTTCGCCGGCATCTTCAACGGTCTGGGCGTGGAGACGACGCTGCTCTATCGCGGCGCCAACATCCTGCGCGGCTTTGACGACGACGTCCGTTCGCACCTGGCCGACGAGCTGGAAAAGCGCGGCATCAAGGTGGTGCTGGGCTGCTCGCACAAGAGCCTTGAGCAGACAGAGGCCGGCCTGGTCAGCACGCTCAGCAACGACCTGACCTTCGAGACCGATGCGGTGATGTTCGCCACCGGCCGCGAGCCCTATGTCGAGGGGCTGGGCCTGGACAAGGTGGGCGTCAAGCTGAACGAGCGCGGCGCGATCGCCGTGGACAAGCATTCGAAAACCAGTGTCGACGGCATCTGGGCCGTCGGCGACGTCACCGACCGGATCAATCTGACGCCCGTGGCGATCCGCGAGGGGGCGGCCTTCGCCCAGACCGAGTTCTACGACAATCCGACCAGCTTCGATCACGACCTGGTGGCCTCGGCCGTGTTTTCGCAGCCGCCGGTCGGGGTGGTCGGTATGACTGAGGCTGAGGCCCGGCACGAGTTTGGCAAGGTGGATATCTATCGCTCGGTCTTCCGGCCGATGAAGGCGACCTTCTACGGCGCTCAGGACCGGTGCCTGATCAAGCTGGTGGTCAAACAGGACGACGAAAAGGTGGTTGGCGTCCACGTGGTGGGGCCCGACTCGCCCGAGATCATCCAGATGGCCGCCATCGCCGTGAAGATGGGCGTCACCAAAAAGCAGTGGGACTCGACCTGCGCCGTCCACCCGACCCTGGCCGAGGAACTGGTGACGATGAAGGAAAAGTACGCGCCGGCCGATGTGGGCGCCGGATGAGGTCTGTCGCCGGCGCGCAACGTTCCACGAAATGGCTAGGGGCTGTCGCGGTGTTCACCATCGCGCTGGTTCCGTTCGTGGGCTATCTCGCGCCGCTGGGCTTTGCGCCGCTTCTGGCCCTCTGCGGGTTGCTGTCGACGCCGGGACTGGCGCAGTCGCGTCCGGCGTCGCCTCCGGCCATGGCGCTGTTCGTCCTGGTGGTCTGGGCCCTGATCAGCCTGTCCTGGAGCCCCGGCGCGCCTAACCCGGCCGACCTGAAGGACAGTGGGGATATGGAGTCCTTCACCGGACTCAAGCTGCTGTTCCAGTTGGCGCTGTACGGCTCGGCGATCGCCGCCATGCGCGGCCTGTCTGACCGGTCCGCCCGCAGCGCCGCCACGGTGCTGGCGGTGAGCGCCCTGTTTCTGGCCCTTCTGGTCGCCCTGGACGGGGTGAGCGGGGCGGCCTTCTATCAATGGCTGAGATCCGCGACCAACGATCCGATCCGACCCGATCTTGCGGTCGTGAAAGTGTCGATCGCCACCTACGCCCTGGCGCTGCTGTTCTGGCCCACGGCCCGGATCATGAGCGGGCGGGGCTGGACGCCCGCCGCTTTCGTGCTGCTGGGCGCGGTGATCATCGGCGCCCTCGCGCTGAGCGCCGACGCCAGCTGGGCCGCCCTGGCGTTTGGCTTCGTGGCCTTCGGGGCCGTTCGGCTGTTTGGCAAGGTGGCCGCGCGCCTGCTGGTCGCCGCCGTCGCCGCGCCCTTCGTGCTGGGTCCGATCATGTTGCTGTGGGGCGTACATTCGGGACTGATCGCCTGGCTGCATCGCCACGTGCCGCGCTCCTGGGACGCCCGCCTGGATATCTGGGCCTTCACCGCCGACCATGTGCAGGCCCACGCCATTCGCGGCTGGGGCCTGGACGCCAGCCGCACTTTTGGACCGGCGATCCCGCTGCACACTCACAACGCCGCCATGCAGCTCTGGCTGGAGCTTGGCGCGGTGGGCGCGGCCCTGGGCGGCATCTTCTTCAGCTGGGTCGCTTACAGGATTGTGGCCCTGACCGGCGAGTCCCAGGAGGATGGCGCCATAGCGGCTGGCGCTCTGGTCACCTATCTGACCATCGGCGCTCTGAGCTTTGGGGTCTGGCAGGAATGGTGGCTGGCCCTGGGCGCTCTGACCGTCATTGCCTGCGATATCTCGCGCAAGGATTGAAGTCGCCACGCCGTCCGCTAGGATGAACTTTCCTCACTCTCGTCAAAAAGCGGCGATCGGCCGCATGATTTTGCCTTTTCCCTGCGGCTACGGTAAAAGCCGCTCCCTTTGAAGTTATAGAGCCTGCCATGACCTCGCGTTGGACCCCCGCCACCTGGAGAGCAAAACCCGCCAAGCACATCCCGTCCGACTATCCGGATGCGGGCGCTGTGGATCGGGTCGAGCAAACACTTCGCCAGATGCCGCCGCTGGTGTTTGCGGGCGAGGCGCGTCGGCTGAAGACCCTGCTGGGTGACGTGGCCGAAGGCCGCGCCTTCCTTTTGCAGGGCGGCGACTGCGCCGAGAGCTTCAAGGAATTCCACGCCGACAACATCCGCGACACCTTCCGGCTGATCCTGCAGATGGCGGTGGTGCTGACCTTCGCCGGCGGCAAGCCGGTGGTGAAGGTGGGCCGCATCGCCGGCCAGTTCGCCAAGCCGCGCTCCGAGCCGATCGAGACGATCGACGGCGTGACCCTGCCGTCGTACCGGGGCGACAACATCAACGGCATGGACTTCACGGCCGAGGAGCGCATCCCCGATCCAGATCGTCTGCTGAAGGCCTATGGTCAGTCGGCCTCGACCCTGAACCTGCTGCGCGCCTTCGCCAACGGCGGCTATGCCGACCTGCATAACATCCACCGCTGGACCTTGGGCTTCGTGGGCGACAGCCCGCAGGGCGCGCGATATCGCGAGCTGTCGGAAAAGATCAGCGAAAGCCTGGCCTTCATGGCCGCCATCGGCGTCACGCCGCAAAGCCACCCTGGCCTGCATCAGGTGGAGTTCTTCACCAGCCACGAAGCCCTGCTGCTGGGCTTCGAGGAAGCCATGACCCGCGTCGATAGCACCTCGGGCGACTGGTACGACACCAGCGCTCACCTGCTGTGGATCGGCGAGCGCACCCGTCAGCTGGACGGCGCGCACATCGAGTTCATGCGCGGCGTCAAGAACCCGATCGGCCTCAAGTGCGGTCCCACCATGGAAGGTGACGACCTGCTGCGCCTGATCGACGTGCTGAACCCGCACAACGAGCCGGGCCGCCTGACCCTGTATGGCCGCTTTGGCTCCGACAAGATCGCCGACCGTCTGCCGCGCCTGATGAAGGCGACCAAGGCGGCCGGCCGTTCGGTGGTCTGGGCCACCGACCCGATGCACGGCAACACGCTGAAGGCCTCGACCGGCTACAAGACCCGGCCGTTCGACCGCATCCTGTCGGAAGTCAAATCGTTCGTGGAGATCGCCCATGCCGAAGGCGTGCACCCCGGCGGCGTGCACCTGGAAATGACCGGCCAGAACGTCACCGAGTGCCTGGGCGGGGCGCGGGCGGTGGGCGAAGGCGATCTCGCCGACCGCTACCACACCCACTGTGATCCGCGTCTGAACGGCGAACAGGCCCTGGAACTGGCGTTCCTGGTGGCCGAGAAGCTCAAGTCGGATCGCGACGATCAGCGCAAGCTGGCCACCGGCTGACGCGCCGGTCGTCATTGCTGGCGCCCCTTCAAGCGCGGGTATAGCCTCCGTCTTTCATGGAGGAGGCGGGGTGAAATGGTGGGTTCAACCATCTCTCGCAGGGGTCTTGCGGGGTTGATGGCGACGCTCGTCGCCGCGCCGGCCCTTGCTCTGGATCCGAACGCTCCGCAGGTCACCCGTGAAGAGCCGCTGAAGTATCTGGACGTGGCCCGTCGCCTGACGGTGCAGGTCATGCTGAACGGCCAGGGGCCGTTTCACATGATGATCGACACCGGAGCCAACAGCTCGATGATTTCCATCGAGACCGCAGACAGGCTGGGACTGGCGCGGGGCGAGCCGGTGGACGTGCACGGCATCGCCGGCGTGCACGCTGTCGACACCGTGGTGATCGACACCCTGCAGATGGGCCACCGCGTGCGGCGCCAGATGAAGGTGTCGATCGTCGCCGAACGCTATCTCGGCGCGGCCGGTCTGCTGGGCCTGGACTGGCTGGGCGCCGACAACCTGATGCTGAACTATGGTCAGCGACGCATGGCTGTTGGCGAGCGCTTGCCGCGGGCCGACGACCAGACGGTGGTGGTCAAGACCCGTACGCGCAGCGGTCTGACCCTGATCGACGTTTCCATGCCCGGTCAGACAATGGTCGCCCTGCTGGACAGCGGATCCATGGCGACGATCGGCAATCTGGCGCTGTTCCGGGCGGCGCAGAAGCGCAAGGCGATCATTGGTGAAACCTTTGATATCCAGCTGCGCGGCGCCACCGGCCAGACCCTGCCCGGGCGACTGGTGGTGCTCAACCGGCTGACCCTGGGCAAGATGACCCTGGTGAACGTGCCCGTGGTCATGGCCGCGGTTCATACCTTTGACTACTGGGGACTGACCCGTGAGCCGGCGATCCTGATCGGCTCCGATATCCTGCAGAAGTTCGAAACCGTGGCCCTGGATTTCAAGCGCCGCGAGGTGCGCTTCAAGATCGCCGGTCCCGGCTGAGGCCCGTCTGACGGAAACGCGCGCGGCGCGCGACGGTGCAGCTTGACCCGCCGCGCGGCGCTCTCCAATGGTTGTTTGAATGGAGGGTGCTTATGCGTTTGCAGGCTAGGTTGAAGCGCGAGTGGGTGTTCCTGAAGGGGCTGATGCGCACGCTCAAGCGCGTGAAATCCATCGCTCCCGACAGCGCCAACCTGATCTGCGATGATCTCGAAGCGGCGGTCGATCGCTGGTCTGCCAGCCCCGCGATCACCTTTGAAGGCAAGACGATCACCTATGCCGAGCTGGATGCCATCGCCAACCGTTACGCCCACTGGGCCAAGGGGCAGAGCATCACCCGCGGTCAGACGGTGGCGCTGTTCATGCCCAACCGCCTGGAATATCTGGCCATCTGGTACGGGCTGTCCAAGGTGGGCGTCGCCACTGCGCTGATCAACAACCAGCTGACCGGCCCGGCCCTGGCCCACTGCCTGAACATCTCCCAGGCCTTGCACTGCATCGTCGATCCCGAGACCTCGCCCTGTTTCGAACAGGTCAAGGATGGTCTTGGCCGTCACGTCCAGCAATGGGTGCTGGGCAAGGCTCATGGCGACCAGCGCGATCTGGTCAACGCCCTGAAGAGCTGCAGTCAGCTGCGTCCCGATCGCGAGACAGCCCGGGGCGGGCTGACCGCCAAGGACACCGCACTCTACATCTTCACGAGCGGCACCACCGGGCTGCCAAAGGCCGCGCGCATCACCCACATGCGGACGCAACTCTATATGCGCGGCTTCGCCGGTTCGACCGACGCCCGTCACACCGACCGCATCTATGTGACCCTGCCGCTCTATCACGCCACCGGCGGCCTCTGCGCCATGGGGGCGGGGCTGTTGAATGGCGGGTCGATCGTGCTTCGCAAGAAGTTCTCGGCCACGCACTTCTGGAGCGATATCCGCACCGAGAACTGTACGATGTTCGTCTATATCGGCGAGCTGTGCCGCTATCTGGCCAACCAGCCGGCCAGCGACGAGGACCGCAACCACAAGATCCGCCAGATCTTCGGCAACGGCCTGCGGCCCGACGTCTGGGACGACATGATGGATCGCTTCAAGGTCGGCGGCGTACTGGAATTCTATGGCGCCACCGAAGGCAATGTCTCGTTCTTCAACTTCGACGGGCGGCGCGGGGCCATCGGCCGTATCCCCGGCTATCTGAGGAAGAAGTTCAACACCCGCATCGTGCAGTTCGATGTGGAAACAGAGATGCCGATCCGTGGCGCCGACGGTTGCTGCATCGAGGTGGCGCCGGGCGAGGTTGGCGAGTGTATTGGCCAGATCGCCAATGACGCCCGATCCAACTTTACCGGCTATGCCGACAAGGCTGCGACCGAGAAGAAGGTTCTGCACGACGTCTTCGCCAAGGGCGATGCCTGGTTCAGGACCGGCGACCTGATGCGCACCGACGGCGACGACTACATCTATTTCGTCGACCGGATCGGCGACACCTTCCGCTGGAAGGGCGAGAACGTCGCCACCAGCGAGGTCTCCGAGCGCCTGGCCGGGGTGCCCGGGGTGCTGGAGGTCAATGTCTATGGCGTCAAGATCGGCGACCTCGACGGCAAGGCCGGCATGGCCTCGCTGGTGGTGGGACCCGAGTTCGATATCACGACCCTGGCCGAACATGTCGATCGGGAACTGCCGGCCTATGCCCGGCCTATCTTTGTGCGCCTGCAGCGCGAGATCGAGACCACCGGCACCTTCAAGTATCGCAAGATCGATCTCGTCACCGAGGGGTTCGACCCGGCCATGACCAAGGATCCGCTCTATTTCCGAGATCCGGCCAAGGGCTATGTGAAGATCACCAAGGCGGTCTGCGCCAAGGTCGTGGCCGGCGGATACAAGCTCTAAGAAGAACTTTACATTTCAAAGTGAGTTCGCTATTCCTCGCTCCATTGAGCGCTGGGGAGATGCGTTGTGACTGAAGAGATGAAGGCCATCCGCGACGACATCGCGTTCATGCGCGCCCTGGCCGAAGAGGGGCGTCAGGCTCCTTTGCTGGGCGGCTCGATGCTGGTTGCGGCGGGCGCGATCTTCGGCACGGCCAGCCTGATCCAGTGGGCGATCCTGTCGAAGGTGTTGCAGGCTCCATCCGTGATGCTGATGGTGGTCTGGGTCGCCGCCGTCGTCCTTCACCTGGCGATGGTGGCCGTGCTCAGGCGCGGGGTCGGCGCCAAACCCGGGGCGGGCTCATCTGGCAATCGCGCCATGCGCAACGCCTGGATGGGCGTGGGCTGGGGCTGTTTCGTGATCTTCACCGCCCTGGCCGTGGCCAGCTGGAAAACCCGGGACCTCAACCTGATCAACTTCTCACCGTCGATCGTGCTGGCGCTCTATGGCGGCGCATGGTCGGTGGCGGCGGCGATGTCTCGGATAGTCTGGCTAAGGGTCGTGGCGGTCGCCTCTTTCGCGAGCGCCATCGGGATGGCGCTGCTGATGGGCAGTAGCTGGGCCTGGCTGGGTTACGCCGCCGCCCTGTATCTGCTGGCTATGGTCCCGGGCCTGATCCTGATGCGACAAGAACCTTCGGACATCGTCTAGGTCGCCATGGACGATTTCGAGATCGAACACATCGACGAGGTCATTCACGGGCGCGTGCGTCTGGGGATCATGGCCTATCTGTCGGGCGCCGAGGTCGCGGAGTTCAACGCGCTGAAGGCCAGGCTATCGGTCACCGACGGCAACCTGTCGGTCCACCTGCGCAAGCTGGAAGACGCGGGCTACGTGGCCATCGACAAGAGCTTCGTCGGCCGCAAACCTCTTACGCGCGTCAGCCTGACCGAGATCGGCCGCGCGGCCTTTGGCCTTTATCTCGACGCCATCGGCAAGCTGGTCGATGGGCGCTGAAATCGCCTCGTCCAAACCCGCGTTTCTCGCGTATCTGTAAAAAGACGCAGGGGCGGAGCGAGACGTGGTGAGTGGTTCTATGACGCGACGCGTCGGCTTGACGGCCCTGGCGGGATCCCTGGCGAGCGCGTGCTCGCCGCTTTCGATGTTCGCGACCCTGACGCCCAAGGACGCCGCTCGCACGCCCTTGCGGGGCGCAGCCTACGGGAAAGGCGCGCGTCAGACGCTGGACGTCTATGCGCCGCCCACGGCGACGGGCGCCGAGCCGGTGGCGGTGTTCTTCTATGGCGGTTCTTGGGATTCTGGTCGGCGCGCCGACTATGCCTGGGCGGGCAGGGCGGTGGCTGCGCGCGGTTTCCTGACGCTGGTGCCAGACTATCGTCTCTATCCCGAAGTCGTCTTTCCAGACTTCCTCGACGACTGCGCGGCGGCGGTGCGCTGGGCGGTCGACAACGCCAGGGCCCTGGGTGGGGATCCCGACCGCGTCGTCCTGATCGGTCACTCGGCCGGCGCCTACAATGCCGCCATGCTGGCCCTGGACCCTCGCTATCTGAAGGCGGCGGGCGTCGAACCCGGGGCTGTCCGGGCTTTCGCTGGACTGTCGGGGCCCTATGATTTCCTGCCCCTGGATGGGCCGATCACGCGGCGCACCTTCGGTCAGGCCCCGGATCTGCCGGCCACCCAGCCGGGACAGTTCGCGAGCGCCCGCTCGCCGGCCGCTTTCCTGGCCTCCGGAGACGCCGACACCACGGTCTATCCGCGCAACACCCGCAAGCTGGCCGCCGCCCTGCGCCAGGTGGGCGGCAAGGTCGAAGAGCGACACTATCCGGGGCTGGACCACGCCGACACGGTGCTGGCCCTGTCGCGCCCGTTCCGCGCCAAGACCAACCTTCTGGGCGAGATGACGGCCTTCCTGAAGGCCGCTGCGATCTAGCCGCAGACCCCGCCGTTCAGCTTGCGCTGATAGGCCTCGGCCAGGCTGAGATACGGCGGGATGAAGGTCTGGACCGCCACCGGCTTGCCGTCGGTCGTCACCCCGGCCAGGCCCGCCCGCATCTCGAAATGCAGGTGGATGGTAGTGGGCGTGCCGCCAAAGTCGTTGGACACCTTGCCCAGCTTCTGGCCGGCCGTGACCTTGGCTCCTTCGGCCACCGCCAGGGTCGACATCTGCATGTGCAGGTAACGGTAGGTGTAGTGCGGCGCGGCCTTGCCCACGAGCGTCACGGTATAGGTCCCGATATCGGTGATCGTGCCGGCCTCGGTGGCGACCGCCCAGTGTTCGTTCTTCTTGCAGGTGGCCGGGCGGATGTCCTGGCCCTGGTGACCGGTTCCCGAGGCGCAAAGGGGGCTGGTCCGCGAGCGCGCCTCGCAGAAATTGTCACGCCAGGGCAGGGTGTAGTTCAGGCTGTCGCACTGGCTGGGCTTGCCGGGCGGACCCATGCCGCCGCCGGGGCCATAGACCTGGGAGTTGGCGAAGCCGGCTTCCTGCAGGGGCCAGCACATGGTCGGCGCCCAGACGGTGCGGTCCAGATAGCCCGAGCCCTGTCCGCTGGGCAGCTGGCCGGCGGGGCCGTGGTCGAAGGTGGCCGGCGAGGGGGCGGGCGGCTCTGCCGGCTGCACCGGATCGCCGGGGCTGGGCGGCAGGGGCTCGGAGGCTTCCTGCTCGGCGCCGCCATCGACGGGCTCGTCATCGGGCTTGGGCGGGCCGGGGTCGGCCGACGGCGGCTTGGGCGGCGCGTCGGGCGCGGGGGTCTTGGGATCGCAGGCGGTCAGGGCCAGGGCGGCCAGAACCGCCAGGGCCAGGGGCGCGGTCAGCTTGCTCATCGGCTCAGCCCCCCAGGCCGGCTTCGGCGCGGGCGGCGGCGCCCAGCACCACGGTCGTCGTCTTGCCGACCAGACCCAGCACATAGTTGTCGTCAGCGCAGCGCAGGTCGCCCGCCTTCTCGCAGCGGATCTCGACGGTGTAGAGCACGCCATAGCGGATGAAGCTGGCCAGCTGGCCATCGACCGTGCGCTGCACGGTCAGGCCTTCGGGACCAACGGGATCGATCTTCAGGGGCTTGGCAGCGGGCAGGGGAATGATGGCGGTGGTGCCGCTCAGCGAGATGCCGGCCCCGGGGGCGTCAGCTGTGATCGTGTAATAGTCGCCGAAGCTGTAGATACGCGCCCCGGCCGTCAGCCTGGCGTCATTGGGCAGCAGGATCGGCACGCGGGTGGCGTCCACCTCGCCCTTGTCCAGATTGGCGCCCAGGGTGTCGGACGCGCCGCCGCTCTGGCGCAGGCCGCCCACGGCGCCCTGCCAGTCGACCCGGCCGCCTCTGCGGGGCGGAACGGTCGTCGCAGAAGGGACCCGGGTCACAACGGGCGGGCGGGTGGCGCCGATCGGCGCGCCGGTCGCCGGATCCACCCGTGTCTGCGCCGTGACGCGGGAGGCGATGGTCGCGCCCACCCCCACGGTCGCGACGACAATGGCCGCCGCGACGATCAGTTGTCCGTTACGCATGGTCCCCACCGCATAACCCCGTTCTTTCAACCTTAGCGCGGATCGAAGGTGTTGTTAACCCTTTCGACTCACTCTTACGGCCAAGGGGCCTAGCGATTGAACCGGCGCGGCTTCGTGGCTATATGGCCGGACTGCCTTGGGCCCATGTGTGTGGCGGCCCCAACAAAGCCCAGCTTACTCAAGGGGATACAGGTTCCGCCATGCTGCTCACCATGCTCAAGGCCAAGCTTCACCGCGCCACTGTCACCCAGGCTGACCTGGACTATGAAGGCTCGATCGCCATCGATCGCGACCTGCTGGACGCCTCGGGCATCCTGCCCAACGAGCAGGTCGATGTACTGAACATCACCAACGGCGCGCGCTTCACCACCTACGCCATCGAGGCCCCGCGCGGCTCGAAGGTGATCGGCGTCAACGGCGCCGCCGCGCGTCTGGTGCAGAAGAACGACACCGTCATTATCGTCACCTACTGCCAGCTGCCGGCCGAGGAAGCGCGCAACTACGCGCCGACCGTGGTGCTGCTGGATAACGGTAACCTGATCAAGAAGGCCGCCTAGGATGCGCCGTCTGGTCGGACTAACCCTCGTCGCCGGACTGCTGGCCGGCTGCGCGCCCAAACTTCCCGAAGGGATCGATGAGACCCGCCTGACGGAATCCATCGGTCGCGCCATCGGCTCGCCCTCGACCTGCGTGATGGTGGCCGACGCCTCGGGTGCGATGGTCTGGCGCGCGGGCGGCTACATCACCTGCGCTCGCAACCTGCCCACCTGCGCGGGCGGCCAGCCGGTGATCGCCGAGGTCGTGCTCAAGAGCGCCATCGGCAAGCCGGCCCGCTTCGCCAGCTGTCCGACGGGCACGGGCGGGGTCAACACCGTCGGCTGGGCCATGGGCCCGGTGCCGACCAGTGAGGGCAAGCCCGCCCGCAACCTGACCTATGTGGCGGTCATGGAAGGCGAGCGGGCCCTGCCGGGTCGCGAGGTTCAGGAACGCGTCGAGCGCGCCTTCACCAAGGCTGGCTTTTAGCGGGCCACCTCATAGGTGGCCGTGACGTCGATCCGCACTTTCAGTTCGCCGGCGGCGATCTGGGTGGAGTCGGCCATTTCGCGCTTGGCCATGGCGAACACCGGCATCGGCTGCGCGGGTGAATAGCCGCCGCCTTCGCCCAGATTGACCAGGCGCACGATCTTGTAGCCCGTGGCCCGGGCATAGAGGTCGGCCTTGGCCTGCAGGGCCTTCACGGCGTCCATGCGGGCTGCGTCCTCGGCGACCTGCGGGTTTTGCAGGCCAAAGCTGATACCGCCCACGGTGTTGGCGCCGGCGCCGACCGTGGCGTCAACAGCCTGGCCCAGCTTGCCCAGGTCGCGCACGGTCACCGTCACCTGGTTGCTGACCTGATAGCCGTTGAACTTCGGCGGCTGGTTCTGCTCGTAGATGTATTGCGGGTTGACGTTGAGGTTCGAGGTCTGGATGTCGCGATCGGCGATCCCGGCCTTGCGCAGGGCGGCCATCACCTGGTTCATCTTCGCGCCATTGGCCTTCAGGGCGCCGGCGGCCGTCATGTCGTCGGTCTGCACGCCCAGGGTGATGGTGGCCATGTCGGGGGCGACATTGGTGTCGCCAAAGGCTGCCAGGCTGAAGGTGGTGGCGCGGAAGGCGGCGTCCGGCGCGCTCTGGGCCATGGCGGGGGCCGAGGCGAGGGCCAACGCGCCTCCCAAGGCGGCGGGGATCAGGGCAGCGGAGGCGATGCGGGCGGCGAACGAAGTCATGACTGAAGTCTCCTGTCGGGTGGTCCTGTAAGCTTGACCGACCCTGTATGGTTCCCTGATGACGGAACGAACCTGAACGGGAGCTTTAAGCCGCGTTCGGCCCATGCTAATGCGCCCTTCCTCCGAACGTGACGCCCGTTCATGGGGGCCTGTAGCTCAATGGTTAGAGCCGACCGCTCATAACGGTCTGGTTGGGGGTTCGAGTCCCTCCGGGCCTACCATACCCAAATTTATTGAACAAAATCAATGACTTACGGTTTCGGAGCGCTACCACGCTCGGTGGCCTAAGTCTCTGATTTCACTCGCTATCTGCTTTTCTCAGGCAGATCGTGTCGCAGTCAGATGTTGGTACATTTGCTGGTATCGCGCTCGATACCAACAAATGTACCAACAGAATGTCTAATTGCTGAGTCCGATCAAAGGCTTACTGGATAAGGGTTTGCGAGTTCGCCGACGGCAGAATCGGTAGCGGATGTGAGTCCCACCGCAGGACCTGAACCCGCTACTGGTGTTTCCACATGTTGGCCGAGGTGATCGCTGACGCGCTTTGCAAAAAAAGTACGTTATCGTGACCAGCGGTGGGGAGGATGTCCCGTAACCAATGGCAAACCACGTTTGCCCTGTAGCTTCCCGCTGCAGGAATAGTGACGTACAGATGACTAATGAGCATTGGCGGCGATGGTGTTTTGGATGAACGGCCACCGCTTTCGCGTACGATCGCCAATCCTGATCTGCCGTTCGAGGCTAGGCGGTTCGTCGCCGGCGGCCGACTAAATATTCAAAATGTAGATGTGGCGGAAAATCTCTTTTTCTCCTCGTGTGTGCTGTGTGGGGCCATCATCATAGATGGCGAACAAAATTATGAGCATCCCCTGCCAGCATGGCTTCATCGCTACGCTGGCGATGTGGGAGAGCGAAGGGCCACATCGTTTGGCGCCTCAGAGGCCGGCCCGTCATGGCGTCAGCTGAGTTTGCTGGCGCACGAGAGCTGCAACACCACGTTTGCACGTCGGATCGAGGAGCCTGCGGCACCCGTTTTGAAGAAGATCGTCGAGGGTCGGTCCGTGACTGGGGAGCAAATAGATTGTCTATTTGACTGGTTGGACAAAGTTAAGTCGTCAGCTGCTCACATGGCAACCGCTTTGACTGGTCACCAAATGACTATGAATTACGGAGAGCATGCTTTTCCAAATTTTAGAATTGGTCTGTTTGACAGATTTGCAATCATGTTCCGCGTAATGGACGAGATTGTTCCGTTGGATCTGAAAAATTGTTTGAATCCCGGTTTCATTTCTACTCCGTCTGCAATTATCCTTAAGGTGAAAGATCTTGTCATAATTTATGTCAGCGATCACCTGCTGCTATCCCCCGCTTTCGGCTTGAACGATGTTCGGGCGGTGAATTCTCAGCAGGTCATAGAGCGAGGCAGCAACATGTACGCTGCTGGTTTTGGGCTACGGCTCTGCCGCATCCCAGGTGCCAAAATTCTCGCGCAACCCATGAGGCGGCATTTCAAGAACCAATGGGATGAAGAGGGCTTCAAGGCGCTGCAGCCTTCGGGGGATGGCCGGATATTTGAGCTAATCGGCACCCGCTGGCAGAGAGTTCGAAGCCCACCAACGTTTAGCGAACTCGCGAAAATCGACACGAAAATTGCGGAGGCGCTGGCGGCTCTTGAGGCGGTAGAATGGCTAATTCTGGCGAAGGAGCGTGCGGCGCAAAGAAACGGCAGGGGAGGGTTTTTTATGAATTCTATGCCGTACCTCAAGAACGAGAAGGCGAACTTGTTAGATCAAATCGGCCGGATCAGATTCGGACTTCGTCCAGTAGAGAGCGACCGCACCTGACCAACTTGTCCGATGCTGGTGCGCTAGATGGACCATCGTTCGAAGCCCGCTATCAACAACGACCGCCTGGCCGCCGTTGCTCAACCCTGCCGGGTTGTTATCGAATGGCCTCGCTATTCTAACGAATGAGGGTGGTGGAAAAGCGATGCAAGTTTCAACTTCGTCGAAGTGAGTATAGTGCCGCATAGTCGCTGGAAATTGACCGAAAATGCGCGGGCACTTCTGTTGGTACCAGCAACAAAAAGTTGATACGTTTCAACATAAAGTGGATACCTCCGGGCCTACCAACCTTCTCCGCTAGTCGAAAAGTTACGCACAGGGTGCTGCTCCCCCTCTGGGGGAGCTGTCGCGGAGCGACTGAGGGGGCTCGCTGGACGTCGGCCGCGCTGCCCCCTCCGGCCCTTTGGGCCACCTCCCCCAGAGGGGGAGGATCATAGATCAGCGACTCATGAGACCGTCACAGTGCGGCGGCATGGTCCCGCCCGAACCGATCTTGGGAACCCTATGAAACCGCCGATCAAACGCCTGTCCGACCTCAAGCCCGCCACCCAGGCCGAGGTCTATGCGCGCGCTACGCCCAAGGCCTCGCGCCGCAAGACCGCCAAGGTCCTGACGCCTGCGGAGAAGGCGGCGTTTCTGGCGTCGCGGCCGGATCTGGCTCCGAAATCCTGAGCCCGCCTGTTTTCTAGGTTGGTGAGGCTTCGCTGGAGGTCCCCGCCATCCGCGTCCGCAACCCCACCTTCTCCGACGTCTTGTTGAACTTCTCCGCCACCGCCCGGTCCAGGTCGATGCCCAGCTGCATGGCGATCAGGTCGGCGCAGATGATGACGTCGGCCAGTTCTTCGGCCAGGTCGGCGACGCTGGCCCGCGACCCGGCAATGCCCATCCGCTCGCGTTCCAGCTTCTTGATCAGGTTGCAGGCCTCGCCCACCTCGCCGGCCAGTTCGTTGCCGCGATAGGACAGGGTGATCTGGCCGTCGGTGTCCCACTCGGCCTGCCGGGCCAGGTTGGCGGCGCGCAGGGTGGGGTAGGGAGCGTCGCTCATCGTCAGGCCTCGTCGAGAATGCGGCGGACGGCGGCGCGCAGCACCTCTGAGGCCTTCTCGATGCTCAGGCCCTGCTCGCGGCGCAGCCGGGACCAGGCCTCGAAGCTGAGCAGCAGGTCCAGGGTCTCGACCTTCAGCGGGTCATCGGCCAGCGGCGGGCGCAGCTCGCGCACCAGGATCTGGCGCAGGACGATCACCAGCTTGCCGCTGTCCTGGCTGAGAAAGCGCGAGCGGTGGCGGTAGGCTTCCGAGGCGTGCTTGAACGGCGCGATCCGCTCGAAGGCGAAGGCGCGACGGTCAACCAGTTCGAGGATGCGGTCCTTCCAGTCGGTCGAGCGGAACGGGGTGTGGACCACGGCGCGCAGTTCGTCCTCGATGGCGACGGACATCTCGCTGTACAGGCTGTCCATGTCCTTGAAGTGCCGGAACACGGTGCGCAGACCCACATCGGCGCGGGCCGCCACCTGCTCGGCGCTGGGCGACATGTCGCCGGTGCGGATGATCTCCAGCATGGCGTCCACGATGCTGGCGCGGTTGGTCTGGCCGCGACGGCGACGGCCATCGGTCTGCTGCGCCGGCTTCTCGGTCGCCTTGCTTGCTTCTTGCGTCACGCAACCCCGCCAGACAAATCAGCTCCGGATTTCCTTAAGGCGCGGCGCTGTCTGGCGCCAGTCTTCACGCAAACAGCGGCGCGCAGCCGGTGGCCTCCATCAGGTCGTCGATCAGGGCCTGGTCCGGCGCGTCCAGCGCCTCGTGGGTCTCGCGCAGCCAGCCCAGGCACTTGGCCTGGTAGGGGAAGGGCGGCTGGGTCCAGGGCAGGCCGTCGACCGTGGTCTCCACCGTGGCCGCGCCGGTCATCACCGCCCTGGCATTGGCCAGCATGACGGGCGGATAGACCCGGCCGATCTGGGCGAGCACGGCCAGCAGGGTCGGGGGCGGGGTGTCCAGGCTGATCCAGTCGTCGTCGCCCGGCTCCAGGCCCGACAGGTCCTCCATCTGGCTGACCCAGGCAAAGACCCGGGGCGCGATCTCCAGAGTCAGGGCCATGGGCGTGGGGTCGAACTGCGCCAGCTGGGTCAATTGTCCGTACACAGCGAAGTCGCCGGCGGCGGGGCGCGCGCCCAGCAGGAACGGCTGGACGGTCAGGTGGGCCTCGAAGGCCTCCAGAAAGCGGCGATAGCTGGACTCAATGACCGGCGCGGTCGTCGCGTTAGACCCGACCACATAGAGGCGATCGATCTGCCGGCGGCTGAACCGGGTCGCGAGCTCGGCCAGGTCCGCATCAGAGATGACGCTTCCCCGCCAGCAGGGAATGATGGTGGCGGCGCGGGCAATATCGTCCGGATAGCTCCAGCGATAGTGGAACATCGCCTTGGTCAGCCATTCATCGGCATAGTCCTCGATCAACTGGTCGAGGAACGCCAGGGCGGGCTGGGTCGGGATCACGGATCGGCCGCTATAGTCGACCTCCAGCCGGCGGATGATCGGAGAAGAATCGACCACGGCCTCGAGCGCGCCATCCGGGCCCGGCAGATAGAAGGTGGGCAGCAGCTGCACCTTGGGGCGAGGCAGGCCCTCCAGGGCCTGTCCCGAACTGGGCAGGTAGCGATAGGCCAGCCGGCGATAACGCAGGAGGGCCAGCATCTTGCGGGTATAGGGCGAGCCCGGGGAGCCGCTGAGAGCGATGGGATCGGTCATGGGGGCCTCGGCTAGCGGAACATCTTGAGACGGTCGCTGACCACGATCTCTTTCGAGCCGGCCGGCAGGCTGACGAAGTCGCCATCGCGGCCGACCTTGATCCTGCCCGGGAAGATCTTGCGCGAGTCGCCCAGGAACGGACCTTCCAGCGCGCCGATCGGCAGGGCCGGGGTGATGTGGGTGAACAGCAGCATGCCCACCTTGTCGCGCTGGGCCAGGCCCGCGACCTGCTCGGGTGAGGCGTGATAGCCGGGGATGTCGCTGAAGATCTTGGCCAGCCGCTCTCGGCCCGCCGCCTTGGCCGCCCGCTGTTGGCTGGCGACCAGATTGGGGGCCAGGGCTTCGTGCACCAGCAGGTCGGCGCCCATGGCGGCGGCTTCGACGCGGGGTGAGAGGGCTGTGTCGCCACTGATCACCACTGTGCGGCCCTTGTAGGTGAAGGCGTAGCCGACGGCGGGGCTGACAGGGTCATGCTTGACGGGGAAGGCGGTGACCTTGAGGTCGGGTTCGTCGATCAGCACCACGTCGGGCTGGTCGGCGGCGGCGGTGAAGGTCAGGGCCTGGCCGCCGAAACCCGAGGGCGGCACCACAGCCGCGCCGTGGTGCCCGGTGCGGTAGCCCTGGTCGAGCCGGTAGGCCGACATGAAGCCTCCGACCACGGGCTCAACGCCCAGCGGACCGTGGACGGGCACGGGGCTGGCCGAGCCGCTGCCGGCCCAGCGCTGCAGCATCATCTCGCCCAGGCCGTCGATGTGGTCGGAATGGAAGTGGGTCAGGAACACCGCCTCGATCCGGGCAGGTGGCAGGTTCATCAGCGACAGGTTACGACTGGCGCCCGAGCCGGCGTCGATGACGAACAGGCGCTTGCCGGCCAGAACCGCCGTGCAGGGACCTGTGCGTTTGGGGTCGGGCAGGGGGCCGCCGGCGCCGCACAGGCCGACATGCAGGCCGTCGGCCAGGCCATCATCGGGCGCGCGGGCCATGGCCTTCACATAGAGCTTCTCGACCATGGTCTGCGCGATCTGGCCGCGCGCCATCCAGCCACCCAGTCCGGCCGCGACCACCAGTCCCAACACCGCAAGTCCGACGACTGTCCTGCTTCGCATGGTCGATCCTCCCGTTCGGACGGGCTTGACCCCGCCTCAATGTAGTGACACGCATATTGTCAATATATGTCGCACGATCGGGCGGCGAGTCAACTGGAGGAGTGGGAATGCAGGTTCTGAGGACGCCGGACGACCGGTTCGAGGCCCTGGCCGACTGGCCGTTCGCGCCGCACTATACGACGATCACCGACGCGGATGGCACGGCCCTGCGTCTGCACTATGTGGACGAAGGCCCGCGCGACGGGCCGGTTGTGCTGCTGATGCATGGCGAGCCGTCCTGGGCCTATCTGTACCGCAAGATGATCGCCGGCCTGACAGCGCGCGGCTATCGCGTGGTGGCCCCCGACCTGATCGGCTTTGGGCGTTCCGACAAGCCGTCGGCCCGCGCCGACTATACCTATGAGCGCCACGTGGCCTGGATGAGCGCCTGGCTCACGGGGATCGATCTGAAGGGCGTCACCCTGTTCTGCCAGGACTGGGGCGGCCTGATCGGCCTGCGCCTGGTGGCGGCGTTTCCGGAGCGCTTCGCCGCCGTGTGCGTGGGCAATACCGGCCTGCCGGTCGGCACGGGCATGAGCGAGGGCTTCAAGGCCTGGCTGGAGTTCAGCCAGAACACGCCGGTCATGCCGATTGGCCTGATCGTCAATATGGGCACGGGCCGTGAACTTTCCGCCGAGGAGATCGCCGCCTATGACGCGCCGTTCCCGGACGAGACTTTCAAGGAAGGCGCCCGCCAGTTTCCGACACTGGTGCCGGTGACGCCCGAGCATGGCTCCGTCGCCCAGAACAAGGCTGCGTGGGGCGCGCTCGAAGCCTTCAACAAGCCGTTCCTGACCGCCTTCAGCGATGGCGACGCCGTGACCAAGGGCGGAGAAGCCATCTTCCAGGCCAAGGTGCCCGGCGCGGCCGGCCAGCCTCATGTGATCGTCTCCGGAGGCCACTTCCTGCAGGAGGATTGCCCCGAAGCCCTCACCGAACTGCTCGACGGGCTGGTCCGTCGCGCCCAGGCCTGAGGACAACCTCCTGCAGGTCAGGAACGCCGGACTGGCCGGCCCGTTGAACAGTCGGACCAAGGACGGCCTCGCCCCTTAGGGGGCGGCCTCATCGGCCCTTTCAGGCAGACAAAAAAGCCCCGCCCTTCTTTGAAGGGCGGGGCTTTCTCTTTGACCCCGGCCGGGGGTCTAGTTGTTCCAGTAGATGAACTCGTCCGTCGGCTTGTCTTTAACGTCGAGCGGATGGTCGATGGTGATGGCGCCGCGCAGCAGCGATGGCCAGGTCGGCTTGATGTTGCCCTTGTCGCGGTTTGCCAGCAGGGCCTTCAGTTCCGCCACCTTGGCTGTATTGGCCAAGGCAAGGTTCTTTTGCTCGGTCGGATCGGCGGCCAGGTCGAACAACCAGAGCTTTTCGCCCTTGCCCTCGGGCAGGGTCAGCACCTGCAGCTTCCAGTCGCCCGCGCGCACCATGCGATAGTCGCCGGAGCGCCAGAACAGCGCCTCATGCGGCCGAGCAGGATTCTTCCCCGTCAGGTGGGGGATCAGGTTGACCCCGTCGATGGGACGATCCGTCGGCACAGCCGCGCCCGCCGCCCCTGCGGCGGTGGCGAACATGTCGATATGGCCAACCGGGCTGGCGAACTTGGCCCCCGCCGGCAGGGCCTTGGGCCAGCGCATATAGTAGGGCACCCGGATGCCACCCTCGAAGAAGGTGGCTTTCCAGCCGCGATAGGGGCTGTTGATCTGCGGCAGGCCCACATAGTGCGCGCCGCCATTGTCGCTGGTGAAGACCACCAGCGTGTTGTCATCCAGACCCTGGTCCTTCAGCGTCTGCAGCACCCGGCCGACATTGCGGTCCAGGTTGCGGATCATGGCGCCATAGACCCGCTGGCGGTGGTCCTTGATCTGGGGCAGGGCGTCGTAGTCTGCCTTGGGCGCCTGCAGCGGCGTGTGCGGCGCGTTGTAGGCCAGGTACATGAAGAACGGCTGGTTCCTGTTGGCCTTGATGCTCTTGATGGCCTCGTCCGACAGATAATCGGTCATGAAGCCCTTGGCCTTCATCATCGGCTGGCCGTTGTACTGCACGGTATAGGGCAGGTTGGCCCACAGGAACTTGTCGATCGGGTCGAAGCTCTGCTTGGAGTTCTCCACGCCCGGATCCGTCTCGGGCAGGAACATCGAGGCGCCCGCGATGAAGCCCAGGCTTTCGTCGAAGCCCTGGTCTTCGGGACGCGAACCCTTCGAACCGCCCAGATGCCACTTGCCCAGATGCACCGTGTGATAGCCCCGGGTCTTGAGCACTTCGGCGATGGTCGTTTCCGAGGCCGGCACCGCCAGTTCATCCATCGGCGGCATCTCGCCGGCCTGTTCGCGATTGAAGTGCGGCGGGTGCAGGGCGCCGGGCGTGCGGAAGCTGCCGACCAGGCGCGAGAAGCCGACCGGGGTCGGGGTGAACTCGAAGCCAAAGCGGGTGGGATAGCGGCCGGTCATCATCGCCGCGCGCGAGGGCGAGCAGGTGGCGTTGCCGGAATAGCCATTGGTCAGGTCCACGCCCTGCTGGGCGATGGAATCGATATTGGGCGTCTTGACCACACCGCCGACCCCGCCGCCGTTCAGGCTGACGTCATTGTAGCCCAGGTCGTCAGCCAGGATGAAGATGACGTTGGGAGGCCGCTGGTCGGCCGGTACGGCAGGCTGAGCAGGGCCTTCCTGCCAGGCGATGGGCTTGTTCTCGGTCCCCTTGGGGACCATCAGCCGCCCAATATGGTAGATCAAGAAGTCGCGGCCGAGCCACGCGCCGGTCAGCACGGCGGCCAGAACCGCCAGCACAATCCCTGTCCACTTCAGAATTCGCATCCCGGCTCCCCTTAGATCGCCTGACTTTTCGGTCGTCGTTGGCAGGGAGTGTATATTGACATTGCGCGTGCCGAAAGATGTGATCGCGTCGTCTTTCCAACCCTTGCCTGAGAGTGATTTGATGCGCTGGATACCGTTGGTGGTGCTGGGCCTTATGGGCCTGATCAATCTGGGGCGCGGCGCGATTCACGCCTTTTCAGTCGATGGCGGTGCGGCATCGATAGCCGGCCTGGACCTGTCGACCAGTCGCGAGACCATCCTGTCGCTGTTCGCCACCCTGGGCCTGGCCCAGATGGCCAAGGGTGTGTTCGAACTCTATGTCGTGGCGCGACGCCGCGATCTGCTGGCCCTGTTCCTGGCCATGCAAACCTTCGACACCCTTCTGGCGGTCGCCAACCTGTATCTGTGGCGGCCCTTGCCCGTGTCCGTGCCCGGCCAGCCGTTCAATCTGGTCTTGCTGGTGCTGCAGGTCCTGGCACTGCTGATCGCGATCAGGCGCGCGCCGTCAGGCCCTGCTGGTCCAGCCGCCACTTGAACTGATCGAAGCGGTCCTGTCCGAAAAAGGCCTCGCCGTTGAAGGCGATCATCGGGACGCCATAGTGGCCCGCTGCGCGCTGGGCGACCTGGCTTTCCTCGACGATGGCGGCCAGACGCTCGGCCTCCGTATCGACGGTTCGCATCAGGGCTGCGGCGTCCAGGCCGGCACGCTCGGCGGCGCGGGCGATATGGTCACCCTCGTGCCAGTTATCGACCTCGCCGCTCCAGATCACCCGGCTGACCTCGGTCAGGAAGGGCAGGCCGCGCCCCAACTGCGCCGCCACGACGCCCATGTGGGTCAGGCGATGAATGTGCGGCTGCTCCTCTGGATAGGTGCGGGTGGCGTAGTCCATCTTCACCGGGTCCGGGATCGGCCAGCGGAACGGCAGGCCCAGGAAGGCCGCCTCGCGGTGGATATCCTGCATGAAATAGCTGAACCACAGCGGATCGCGGGTCTCGAAGAATTCCGGCGTGCGGACAGCCAGCGGATAGACCGGACGGATGTTGCCGACCACGTCGAACTCGCGCTCCAGCGCGGTCAGGCGGTGGGTGATCATGTACGAATAGGGCGAGCGGAAGGACCAGTAGAGGTCATAGGCCAAGGTCATGGTCTCAACTCCCGCCATCTTGAAATAGTGGCACTGTTAGTGCGATTATATCGGCAAAAAGGGCGCGGTCCACCGTTCCTGCAGGGGAGGCGCAAGTGATTTACAAGCTCCATGGCACACCGGGGTCGCTCTATACCGCCAAGGCGCGGTCCTATCTGATCAAGCAGGGCCTTGATTTCGAGAACCATTCCGTCGGCGAGGCGAGGTTCCGGGCCGAGATCGTCCCCCAGATCGGCCGCTGGATCATGCCGGTCCTCGAGGGCTCTGACGGCTCCCTGATCCAGGACGGCTCGAACATCATCGAGACCCTTGAAGCGAAGGGCGAGGGGCGCTGGGAGACCTTTCCCGACACGCCACGCCACCGTGTGATCGGCCAGATCTTTGAACTGTTCGGCGGTGAGGGCCTGCTGCGGCCGGCCATGCACTACCGCTGGAACTTCGACGACATCAACCAGCCTTTCCTTCAGCGCGACTTCATTGCGACCCTGGCGCCTGGAGCGACCCACGAAGACGGTGAGGCAGTCTATGCCAATGCCAGTCGGCGCATGCGTGCGGCCATGGCGTCATTCGGCGTGGGGGAGGCCTCCATTCCGGCGGTCGAGGCGGCCTATGAGCAGTTTCTCGACCTGTTCGAGGCGCACCTGGAGCATTCGCCCTATCTCCTCGGCGGCAGGCCGACGATTGGCGACTATGGCCTGATTGGTCCGCTCTATGCGCATCTGGCGCGGGACACCTATCCTGCCGATTTGATGAAACGCCGCGCCTACCGGGTCTGGCGCTGGGTCGAGCGCATGAATGCGCCCGACCTCGACTCCGGCGACTACGGCAGCCCGCCGCCCCAGCTCTTTGCCGATGACGGCGTGCCGCAAAGCCTGATCGATCTCCTGCGGTTCGTCGCCGAGGACTATCTGCCCGATATCAGCGCCCAGGTCGGCTTCGCCCGTCAATGGCTGGAGGCGCGGCCGGATCTCGAGGCCGGGACCAATGGGCTCGCCCGTCCCGGCGACCGGGCCCTGGGGAAGGTTGGTTTTGAATGGCGCGGCACGCCTATTGAGGTGGCGGTCATGCCTTATCGATTGTTCCTGCTGCAAAAAGTCCAGGATGCGGCGAGCGGGCCCGGAGAGGCGGAGATTCAGGCCCTGCTGCAGGCCACAGGATTGTCGTCCCTGCTGACCCTGAAAGCCCAGCGCCGGGTGGAACGGCAGGGGCATGTGGAGGTCTGGGGCGAGCCCTTGGAAGGCCCCCGATAGCGACGCCTCTTGCCAGGCCAATAAAGTGGCAGTTATATTGCCACAATAATTCGGACAGGGCGGACCCATGCAAAAACTGACACGAGGCCTGGTTGGCGTTGCGGGCCTTTTGGCCTTGCTTATGGCTTTAGCCTTCTGGATCCGGCCGGCGGAGCTGGGCGCCAAGCTGGGTCTTGAACCGATCGGCGCCCTGGGTCTGGCGTCGATGCGCGCCGATCTGGGAGGCTTCTTCGGCGCCGCTGGTGTCTTTACCCTGCTGGCGGCGGTCCGCAATCGTGGCGACCTGCTGCTGGTGCCGATCACGCTGCTCGGCATCGCTCTCAGCGGGCGGCTGCTGTCTCTGGCCCTGACCGGCTTTTCGCCGCCCTTGCTCCAGCCGATCGTCGTGGAAGCGGTCCTGCTCGTGATCATGGTCCTGGGCTATCGCAGCCTGGCCCGGCCTCAGGCCTGAGCCTCGGAGACAGATCATGGATGACGACAACAAACCCAAGATCGACCGTCGCTCGCTGCTGCTCGGCGCTGGACTGGGCGTGGTTGGAACCGGCGCGGTCGTAGCGGGCGGGGCGGCTATCAAGTCGGCGACCAGCGGCATCCTCACGCCCAAGGCCGTCGGCAAGGGCAAGGCGGCGAAGATCGGCCTGTCGTTCAAGGACTCGCGGCCGGCCCACGCCGAAGAGGCCAAGGCCCCGGCCGGCGCGCCCAATGTGGTGGTGATCATCCTCGACGATGTCGGGTTCGCCGATCTGGGCTGCTATGGCGGCGAGTTGCAGACCCCGGCCCTGGACGCCCTGGCCGGCAAGGGGCTGCGCTATACCAACTTCCGGACCACCGCCATGTGCTCCTGCACGCGCGCGGCGCTGCTGACCGGGCTAAACCACCACTCGGCCGGCATGGGCTGGCTGGCCGATATCGACAGTGGCTATCCCGGCTATCGCGGCGACCTGACCCGCCAGAACGCCACCTTGGCCGAGGTGCTGGTCGAGGCTGGCTGGTCGACCTTCCTGCTGGGCAAGTGGCACGTCAACAACGCCGACCACTCCGGTCCGACCGGCCCGTTCCACAACTGGCCGACCCAGCGGGGCTTCGAGCGGGCCTACTGGTATCAGGGCCATTCCAGCGACCACTTCCATCCCGGCGCGCTCTATGAGGGCACGGCGCCGGTCGAGGCGGGCGGGGAGGGCTATTACCTCTCCGACGATCTGGCCCAGCGTGCGGTCACCTATCTGCGCACCCAGCAGCTGATGGCGCCGGACAAGCCGTTCTTCATGCAGTTGGCCTTCGGCGCGGCTCACTCGCCGCTGCAGGCCAAGGCCGCCGACCGCGATCTCTACAAGGGCAGGTTCGAGGCCGGCTGGGACGAGATTCGCAGGCAGCGCCTCGACCGCCAGAAGGCCCTGGGCCTGATGCCCGCCGAGACGCAGCTGCCGCCCCTCTCGCCGGGCGCCAAGCCGTGGGCCGAGCTGACCGCAGACCAGAAGCGGCTCTATGCCCGCTATATGGAGGTCTATGGCGGCATGGTCACCGGCGTCGACCGGGCCATCGGCACGGTCATGGCCGAGCTGGACGCCATGGGCGTTCGCGAAAACACCCTGGTGGTGGTGTTCTCCGACAACGGCGCCTCGGCCGAGGGCACCGAGACCGGCTCCCCCAACCTGTTTGGCCCGGCGTTCGGACGTCCGGCCTCGGAAGCCGAGGCCCTGGCCCTGTACGACACCATGGGCGAGGACGGCACCTTCCCGCACTATCCGATCGGCTGGACCAATGCCTCAGGCACGCCCTATCGGCTCTACAAGCAGAACACCGCCCTGGGCGGCGTCGCTGATCCGCTGATCGTCTCCTGGCCCAAGGGCGTGGACGAGAAGGGCGGGGTGCGAAAGCAGTTCGTGCACGTGGTCGATCTGTATCCGACCCTGCTGGAGGCCTGCGGCGTCAAGCAGCCCGAGCTCTATCGCGGCGAACCGCAAAAGCCGCTGGAAGGGGCCAGTGTCGCCCCCACCTTCGCCTCGCCCAAGGCGGCGACGCGAACCGACCAGTATTACGAGCTGGGCGGCTATCGCGCTTTCCAGGAAGGCGACTGGCGGCTGGTCGCCCAGCACCAGCGCGGACAGCCGTTCGAGGACGACCACTGGGGGCTCTACAACACCGCGTTGGATCCCAACGAGCTGCGCGACGTCTCGGCCAATCATGCTGACGTCGTCGCGCGTCTGAAGGACAAGTGGAACAAGGCCGCCGCCGACCACGACGTGCTGCCACTGGACGATCGGCCGCTGCTGCTGAAGCTGGTCCAGACGCGCGCCGCCAAGCTGCGCAAGCGTTGGGATATCCGGCCGCCGATCGATCCGATCCCGACGGATGTCTCGCCCATCGTCTGCGGACTGTCCCATTCCATCGAGCTGGACCTGTCACGCCCCAATGGCGACGAGGACGGCGTGCTGATCGCCCATGGCTCGATGCCCGCCGGCTATGTGCTGTATATCGACAAGGGCCGGTTGATCTATGAGACCAGCCTTGTGCCCTGGAGCGAGATCATCGCCTCGCCGACGCGCCTGCCGCGCGGCAACGTCAAGGTGAAGTACCAGCAGACCATGACCTCACGCCCATTCGAGGGGCGCGGCGCGCTGTTTGTGAATGGTCGCAAGGTGGCTGAACGCAAGTTCGACCGGGTGCTGTTCGCGCCAGGCTATGACGGCTTCTGCGTTGGGGCTGACTACGGCAATCGGGTCTCGCGCGCCTATGAAGGGCCAAACCCCTTCAAGGGCCAGATCCAGCGCGTGCTGATCGACGTGGACACCGCCGCCATGAAGCCGCTGGAGATCATGCGGTTCATGAAGGCGATGAGCATCAGGGTCTGATCCAGGCTTAGAACCGCGAGGGATAGACCTGCTGGGTCTTGCTCTCGTTGTAGGACGAGCCGGGGCAGTCGACCGCATAGCTGCTGGCGTTCTCGCGCAGGTAGGGGCCCTTGCGGCTTAGGCCATTCAGAGCGGCGCAGGACACGGCGGTCTTGTAGTTGACCGAGCCGTCCTCGCTGAGTTCGGCCATGAACTGGTCGAAGGCCAGGTCCATAAGGCCGCGCGTGGCGGCCAGACGACGGGCGCGACCGGCGAAGGCGGTGGTCACCTCGCCATCGGCCGAAACCGGGCGGGCGATCGGGGTCGGACCGGCGGCCGCACCGGCGGCGGTGATCACGCCGCCCGCCAGCATGGCTTCCAGGTCGGTGAAGCGGCCGCTGGCGCTGCCCACCGCAGCGGCCGTGGCGAAGGCGGCGGCGAAGCCTGCCGGAGCGTGGCCGGGGCCGCCGATCCGCGAGGCTTCCGCCGCGCCGACAAGGCCGGCATAGGGCGCGTCGGCGATCGATACGACCAGGTTCTGGTTCACATAGTAGCCAAGGGCCACGCCCCTGAGCGCGCCGCCGACCGGGGCCAGCACGGCGTCCTTCGAGGCCAGCAGCGGACCGCCCAAGGCGGCGCGGGTCATTTCGGGCGTGAAGCCTGTCCAGGCGGCCCGATAGCTGGTCTCGACGGTGGATTCCTTGACCAGTTCACCCGTGCGCCAGCGCACCAGGCGGAAGGTCACGCGGGCCGAGGCCAGCTTGTCGGCTCCCAGCCAGATGCTGGGGCCGCGCAGCTCGGCGAACCGCACATACAGCATGTATTCGCTGTCCAGCCGGCTGCGGGCCAGCATGTCGGCGCGATCCAGATGGAGGGAAAGGTTGTCGACCACCTGCACGCGGGTGGGGCGGGTGGTGATGATCGCGCCGCCGTCGAACCAGCGAAACTCCGGCGCGCCCTCGACCGCCTGCAGCGAGACATTGCGGAAGAAAGGCTTGTGCTGGGCGGCCTTGGCGATGGCGACCGGCGGCATGGCCGGCTGGCGCAGGGCCGCGACGTCGTCGGCGCTGGCGCAGGCGCTGAGCAGGACGGCGGCGCCGGTCATCGCGAGCAGCGCCTTCAAGGGCTTGGACGTCGTAACCATCGGAGCTCTCCAGAATCGCGATGGAGAATGCCTCGACAACCTTAATGGGCCATTGCTCCGCTTTGTGCCGTCCGCATCAAAAAAGAGCCCCCGCCGGGCAGGTCCGGCGGAGGCTTCAGGAGGGCTGAGGAAAGGCAAGGGTCAGGCGGCGGGGCGGGAGCCTGTCGCGCAATGGCGCGCGATGAAGTCGGCATGGCTGGGCAGCCCCTCGATCGCGCGGCCCATGATCTGGCGGATATTGGCCATGTACTCGTCCAGCTGGGCGTCGGTGACGACCCGGGTCAGCGGATGGGTCGCGGCAGGGACCACGCCCTGGCCGATCAGCACCTGGATCCAGCTGGCCTCCTTGAAGAGGTCGTCGTCCTGACTGAACAGCCGTCCCGACTGGGCGAACAGCGCCATGCGGGCCTTGAGGCTGTCGGGGATGTCCATGGCCTTGCAGGCCCGCCAGAACGGCGTGTCCTCGCGGCTGGTGGCCTTGTAGTGCAGGATCAGGAAGTCGCGGATGTACTCGTATTCCAGCGCGGTCTGCCGGTTGTATTCGTCGATCTCGACGGCGTTGAAGTCACCATTCGGGAACAGGGCGATCAGGCGGCCAAGGGCCGACTGCACCAGATGGATGCTGGTCGACTCCAGGGGCTCCATGAAGCCGCTGGCCAGGCCCATGGCCACGACGTTCTTGTTCCAGAACCGCTTGCGCTTGCCGGTCGTGAATTTCAGCTGGCGCGGCTCGGCCAGGGGCGCGCCGTCGAGGTTGCGCATCAGCACCTCGGTCGCTTCGGCGGCGCTGATGTAATCGCTGCAAAACACGTGGCCGTTGCCAGTGCGGTGCTGCAACGGAATGCGCCACTGCCAGCCGGCGTCGCGCGCGGTGGACCGGGTGAAGGGTGTCAGGGGCGTCGCCGATGCGCAGGGCACGGCGATGGCGCTGTCCATCGGCAGCCAGCCGCGCCAGTCGTCATAGCCGGTGTGCAGCGTCTCCTCGATCAGCAGACCGCGAAAGCCCGAGCAGTCGATGAAGAACTCGCCCCCGACCGTGCGGCCGTCCTGCAGGGTCAGGCCGGTGACGAAGCCGGTCTGCGGATGTTGGTCGACGCCGACGATGCGGCCCTCGACGCGGCGCACGCCTTGCGCTTCGCTGTAGCGGCGCAGGTACTGGGCGTAGAGCGCCGCGTCGAAGTGATAGGCGTGGACCAAGCCCTCCAGATAGCCCCCGCCCGCCGTCTGCAGCCGATCGAACTTGCCGGCGCGCGCGGCCAGGGCGTTCAGCGAATAGTCCCAGAGACTCTCGTCGCGACCCGCCAGGCGACGGCGCATCCAGTAGTGATGGAAGGACGCCATGCCCAGCGGCCGACCGACCGGTCCGAAGGCGTGCAGATAGGATTGGCCGACCGTGTGCCAGTCGACGAATTCGATACCCAGTTTGATCGTGCCGTTGGTGGCCGCGAGGAAGTCGTTCTCATCTAGGCCCAGAAAGCTGTTCAGCAGCTTGATCGCCGGGATGGTGGCTTCGCCGACACCGACCGTGCCGATTTCGTCGGACTCGACCACGGTGATCGCCACCGTCGGTCCCAGGGCGCGCGAAAGCATGGCGGCGCTCATCCAGCCGGCGGTTCCGCCGCCGACAATGGTCAGGGACTTCAGCCCGCCGTCCGTCATCACTGTTCCGCCCGGTTCGCCCCTGATGGGGGCTCTCATAAAAAAGCCCCCGCCAGATCGCTCTGGCGGGGGCTGTAGTTGGGGATAGTGGACCGCCTAGTAGCGGTAGGAAACGCCGATCATGTAGGTCGAGCCATACTCTTGATAGTCGATGGTCTGGCGCGGATCGTTGTTGTCGTAGGTCTTGAAGGGCTCGTTGGTGATGTTGTTGGCCTGCAGCAGCAGGGCCATGCCGTTCAGCGGGCCGTCGCGGAACTCGTAGCCGATCTGGGCGTCCAGCACCGATTCCGCTTCCACCGTGCGGAAGATCCGCGCGGCGCTCAGGCCGGCGACTTCACCCAGGAACTTGCCGCGATAGCGGTTGCTGACCCGGGCGTTGAAGCCGTTGTTTTCATAGTAGAACGTCGTGTTGACGACCTTCTTGGACAGGCCAGGGATGGTGATCGGATCCTGGTTCTTCTCAAGCGAGACTTCGCTGTCGGTGAACGAGCCGCTGACGATCAGACCGAAGTTTTTCAGCGGCTGCCACAGCATATCGCCCTGGACCGAGGCCGACAGTTCGATGCCGCGGATGTAACCACCCTCGCCGTTGTCCGGACCGGAAACCAGGCCCTGGGTCGTGCCCAGCGCAGCCTTCTGAGCCGGGCTCAGCAGGAACAGGTAGTCCGAGAAGTCCTTCAGGCTCGACGAGCTGGAGTTGACGAAGTTCGACAGCTCCTTGTGGTAGACCGCCGCCGAGATGTAGCCCGAGCGACCGAAGTACTTTTCGACCGACACATCGACGCCGTCGGCGATATAGGGCCGCAGCTTCGGGTTGCCGCCGTTGGCGCTGAAGTACGAGGTGTTCGGATCGGTCGAGGTCAGGCGCACGATGTTCTGGTTGAACGACTGGCTGGCGCGCAGTTCGTCCATCCGGGCGCGTGCCAGGGTGCGGGCCGCACCGACGCGGACATAGAGCTCGTTACCCATGTCGAAGGTCAGGTTAAGGCTGGGCAGGGCGTAGGTGTAGGTGTCGCCGTCGTCGGTCACGGTCGGGTTGGCCGTATCGTTCGGATTGACGGCCACGCCCTTCGAGAACTGATCGGTGCGAACCACCTGCAGGCCGACATTACCGCGAACCGGGATCTCGCCGGCCTGGGTGTCGATGCCGAACTTGGCGTAGGCCACCTGGACGTCTTCGCGAACCGACCAGTTGCGGGTCTGCACGGCCGGGTTCTGGTCGGCGATCAGGGTGTAGACGCCGTTCTTCAGCAGATAGGTCGGATCATAGGCGAGCATGCCCGAGATGCCGATCATGTCCAGCTTGGCGACGCCGACGATCGCGGCGGCCGGAATGGCGCGGCTGAGCGGAGCGCCCTGGGCGATGCGGCCGCCGAAGGTCAGGAAGCTTTCATGGACTTCCTTTTCCTTCTCGCGACGGCTGGCGTTGAAGCCAACCTCGACATTGGCGATCGGGCCCCAGGCCAGGTCATGCTTGGCCGAGAAGCGCGCGGCCGACAGTTCGTCGGTGATGGACGGGGTGTTGTAGAAGCCCGCCTGGGTCAGCGCGCCGCCGGCGGCGCCGCCGCCCCAACCTTGCGGGTCGGTCAGCACGAACAGGTTGGCGTTGGTGTAGTCCAGCGTGGAGCGGAACACCGTGCCGCCGCCCGGGGTGGTCGTGAAGCCCAGGGTGTCGGTAGCGCCGACGCCGTTGGGACCCGTGCCCGAATAGGATTCGAAGATCACGTCGGTGCGGTCGGCCGAGGAGTAGCTCAGGTCGGCGACCAGGCCCCAGCCGTTGTCGGTCTGGTAGTTGACGTTCCAGCCGGCTGACTTGAGGGTCGTGTCCCGGGTGTTGAGGTCGTTGCGCATCACGCCCTTGACGCCCGCGAAGGTGCCCTGGGTGATCAGGCCGGCTTCGGTGGTGCGGGTGGGCTGCAGCGAAGCGGCCGACCATTGCAGGGGCAGTTCGATGCCGCGCAGGATCTGCTTTTCGGCAAATTCCGAATAGTACAGGTCCAGCGACGTGCTCAGCTTGTCGTTGGGCTTGTATTCCAGAACGCCGATGACGCCGGTGCGCTTGAGGTTGTTGGACTGGTTGTAGGGCTTGGCCCCGCCGATCACGCGATCATTGGCCGCATTGATGGTCGGGTAGCCCCAGGCGTTGAAGCGACGGCTCTGGGTCGGGGTCGAGATGTCAGAAACGGCCAGGGCGACGCCGACGGTGTCATTGGCGAACTGGTTGACATAGGTGGCGCTGAAGCGGTGGCCGGTGTCCTTGGCGTCCGGGTTCAGCTTGTCTTCGCTGTTCATCTCGTAGCGTGCGTTCGCCGAGAGGATGCGCTTGCCGTACTTCAGGGGGCGGATGGTCTGCAGGTCGGCGGTGCCCGACAGGCCCTGACCGATCAGCGACGCGTCCGGCGTCTTGTAGACCAGGACGCCCGAGAGGATTTCCGACGGATACTGGTCGAACTCGACGCCGCGGTTGTCGCCGGTCGAGACCTGCTCGCGGCCGTTCAGCAGCGTGGACGTGAAGTCGGGGCCAAGGCCGCGGATCGAGATGACCTGGGCGCGGCCGTCGAGGCGCTGCGCGGTCAGGCCGGGCAGGCGGGCCAGGGATTCGGCGATGGAGTTGTCCGGCAGCTTGCCGATGTCTTCCGCCGAGATGGCTTCGACGATCGAGGTCGAGGTCTTCTTGAGCGCGATGGCGTTTTCAATACTGGCGCGAATGCCGGTGACCACGATCTCCTCGACGGCCGTATCCTCGGCGGTCTTGGTGGTGGTTTCCTGGGCCTGCGCCATACCGGCCGAGGCGAACAAGAGCGCCAAGCTGGTCGCTGCGCCGCCCATCAGACGCGCGCGGTTGTGCTGAGTTCTTGAGTTCATAGTCTCACCCTCCCTGTATCGGCTCTGCGCGTTTCTGACGCTGCGGTCGGAGCCGTTGTCGCAAATTACTGCAAATTAACGCGGTGTAATCAACCCAAAAAAACGCAAACCTTGTCGGGGCGCAAGCCGGGCGGGGCTGTTTCTGGCCCTGAGTGATGTAAATTTGCCTCTTATCCCGAGGGGGAGGACCCTTTATCCGCAAGGCAATGACGTTGTTGCGATTGACAGTCAGGCAAGGCGGCTGCAAATTTATGCAAATTATTGCAGTGGTCAGGGCCAATAACGGCTCGGCCGCGCGGTTTAGGGGGAAACGATGTCGGCCTGGGGTTCCTGGCGGCAACGGCTGGCGGCCATGGCGGCCGGCATGGCGATGACGGGCGCCGCCGGCGTGGCCGGCGCCGCGCCCGAGCCTGCCGTCTATCTGCAGCGCAAGGCCTCCGATGAGGTGATCTATTTTGTCCTGCCCGACCGGTTCGCCAATGGCGATGCGGTCAATGATCGCGGCGGTCTGACCGGCGGTCCGCTGGTTACCGGCTTTGATCCGGCCCGGGCGGACTTCTATCATGGCGGCGACCTGCAGGGCCTGACCCAGCGCCTCGACTACATCCAGGGCCTGGGCGCGACGGCCGTGTGGCTGGCGCCGATCTTCCGCAACAAGCCGGTGCAGGGACCGCCAGGCCGCGAATCGGCGGCTCACCACGGTTACTGGATTACCGACTTCACCGACGTGGACCCGCATTTTGGCACGCGGGCGCAGTTCAAGGCCTTTGTCGACGCCGCCCATGCGCGCGGGATGAAGGTCTATATGGACATCATCGCCAACCACACCGCCGACGTGATCCAGTACCGCGAGTGCCCGGCCAATGACTGCGGCTATCGCGGCAAGGCCGACTATCCCTACGCCCGGCGCGGCGGGGTGGCGGGCGCAGCCATCAATGAGGGCTTCGACGGTCGCGATTTTACCAGGCTGACCCGGCCCGACTATGCCTACAGCCCCTATGTCCCGGCCGGCGAGGCGACCGTCAAGACGCCCGCCTGGCTGAACGACCTGGCCTATTATCATAATCGCGGCGACAGCACCTTTGCCGGCGAGAGCTCGCTGGACGGCGACTTCGCCGGGCTGGATGACCTGTTCACCGAGAACCCGCGCGTTGTGCAGGGTTTCATCGACATCTATGGCCAGTGGATCGACGACTTCGGCATCGACGGCTACCGGATCGACACCGCGCGCCATGTGGCTCCCGCGTTCTGGCGGGCCTTCATCCCGGCCGTGCGGGCTCGGGCCAGGGCCAGGGGCATCGAGAACTTTTATATCTTCGGAGAGGTGTTTGACAGCGATGTCGCCACCCTGGCCCGCCACACCCGGGTCGACGGTTTCCCGGCGGTGCTGGATTTTGCCTTCCAGTCCACGGTCACCGAGATCGTCGCGCGCAAGGCCGGCACGGATCGGCTGGCCCGGGTGTTCGCCAGCGACGCGGTCTATGAGGGCGGCGAGGCGACCGCGCTGCAACTGCCCACCTTCCTGGGCAATCACGACATGGGCCGCTTTGGCCACTTCGTGCTGCAGGCCAATCCGGGAATTTCCGACGTCGAACTGCTGGACCGCGTGACCCTGGGCCACGCCCTGATGATGTTCTCGCGCGGTGTGCCGACCCTCTACTATGGCGATGAGCAGGGCTTCACGGGCGACGGCGGCTATGCGGACTCCCGCGAGGACATGTTCGCCAGCCAGGTGGCCAGCTACAACGACAACCGGCGGGTCGGGAACACGGCCAAGGCGGCGGCAGACAGCTACCGCACAGACGGGCCGCTCTATCGCCGCATCGCCGACATGGCCAGGATTCGCAGCGGTCATGCCGTCCTGCGCTCGGGTCGTCAGGTGTTGCGCGCCCAGAGCGACAAACCCGGTATCCTGGCCTTCTCGCGGCTTGGCGAGCAGGGCGAATACCTTGTTGTCTACAATACAGGCTCCACGCCGATCGCCGCCCAGGTCGAGGTCGAAGCGACCTCGCGTGTCTGGCGGTCCGTGCGAGGCGGCTGCGCCGGGGCCGCTAGCGCGCCCGGCAGCTATCGGGTCGAGGTCGGCCCGCTAGACTACATGATCTGCGTTTCCGAGGGGCTACAGTGACGGTCAAGGTTCTTTCACGTCCGGCTGTGGAGCCCGCCATGGACGCCGAATGGTGGCGCGGCGCGGTGATCTATCAGGTCTATCCGCGCAGCTTCGCCGACTCGAACGGCGACGGCGTCGGCGACCTGCCGGGCATCACGGCGCGCCTGGAGCACATCGCCTCGCTGGGCGTCGACGCCATCTGGCTGTCGCCGTTCTTCAAGTCGCCGATGAAGGACTTCGGCTACGACGTTTCAGACTATCTGGACGTGGACCCGATCTTCGGAACCCTGGCCGATTTCGACCGACTGATCGAAAAGGCCCATGGCCTGGGCCTGAAGGTCATCATCGACCAGGTGTTCTCGCACACCTCCGATGAGCATGCCTGGTTCGAGGCCAGCCGCCAGGACCGCACCAATCCGTATGCTGACTGGTATGTCTGGGCCGACGCCAAGCCCGACGGCTCGCCGCCCAGCAACTGGCAGTCGGTGTTCGGCGGCCCGGCCTGGACGTGGGACGCCCGGCGCGGCCAGTACTACATGCACAACTTCCTGGCCTCGCAGCCGCAGCTGAACGTGCATGCGCCGGCGGTGCAGGACGCCCTGCTGGCCAGCGCCAAGTTCTGGATCGACCGTGGCGTTGAAGGCTTCCGCTTCGACGCCATCAATTTCTCGATGCACGATCCGGACCTGACCGACAATCCGCCCCTGCCGCCCGGCGGCAAGCGCACCCGGCCGTTCGACTTCCAGGACAAGATCCACAACCAGAGCCACGCCGACATCCCGGCGTTCCTCAGCCGCCTGCGGGCCCTGACCGACGCCCACGGCGGCCGATTCTCGGTGGCGGAGGTGGGCGGCGACTACGCCGATCGCGAGATGAAGCTGTTCACGGCCGGCGAGGATCGTCTCAACAGCGCCTATGGCTTCCTGTATCTCTATGCCGACCGCCTGACCGCCGAGATGGTGCGCGAAGGCGCGGCGATGTGGATGGGCGGGGACGGCGAGGGCTGGCCCTCCTGGACCTTCTCCAATCACGACGCGCCCCGCGCGGTGTCGCGCTGGGCCGAGGGCCGCGATCGCAAGGCCTTCGCCGAAATGGCGCTGCTGCTGCTGGTGGCGCTGCGCGGCAATGTCTTTGTCTATCAGGGCGAGGAACTGGGCCTGCCCCAGGCCCACGTGCCGTTCGAGCGTCTGCAGGATCCCGAAGCCATCACCAACTGGCCCCAGACCCTGGGTCGCGACGGCGCCCGCACGCCGATGCCGTGGGTTTCGACCGCGCCCAATGCCGGGTTCTCGGCCGTCGAGCCATGGCTGCCCGTCGATCCGGTCCATCTGCCGCTGGCCGTCGACGCGCAGGAAGCCGATCCCGCCTCGACCCTGCATGTGGCCCGCCGGCTGATCGCGCTGCGTCGCGCCTATCGCGCGCTGCGGACGGGCGCGGTGAGTTTCGTCGAGACCAATACCCCCCTGCTGATCTTCGAGCGCGGGGAGGGGAGCGACGCCTTGCTCTGCGTGTTCAATCTGGGCCATGAGCCCGTCGCCTGGTCGCTGCCGGGTGGCTGGGCTGTGGTCGAGAGCGTCAACTTGACCGAGGACGGCGTTGTGCCGGCTTGCGGCGGGCTGATGGCGCGGCGGGTCTAGCTTGTCATCCCGGCCCAAGCGCAGCCAAGAGCCGGGACCGTCACAGGCGCATGCACGCACCGTGGTCCCGGGTTTCCGCTTCGCTTCACCCGGGATGACGCGGCTTAAGGGGTCACCCCCCGCAGCTTTCCCGGATGATCAGGTCGGTTGGCACACGCTCGGAACGGCTGGCCTTTTCGCCGCTGGCGTCCAGCAGCTTGGAGACCATCAGGCGGCCGGCCTTGGCCGTGTCCTGGGCGATGGTGCTCAGCGCGGGGCTGCTGTAGCGGGCGAAGGGCACGTTGTCGAAACCCACCACCGAGACATCGCCGGGCACCGACAGGCCGGCATGTTTCAGGGCGCGGATGGCGCCCAGGGCGATCAGGTCGGAGGCCGCGACCACGCCGTCAAACGCCACGCCGCGATGGATCAGGGAGTCGATGGCCGCCTCGGCGGACTCGACCTCGAAGTGGGCGGGTACGATCAGGTCGGGATCGATCTTCAGCTTCTGGTGCTCCAGCGCGTCCAGATAGCCGCGATGGCGCTGCATGGCTTCCGGGGCCTCGGTGTCGCCCAGGAAGACGATGCGCTTGCGGCCCAGCCGCGCCAGGTGGAGCGTCGCCCGGCGGCCGCCCATCGGGTTGTCGGAGCCGACCGAGCAATAGTTCTGGTCGGGCAGCTGCGCACCCCAGACCACGAAACGGCCCTCGGTCTCGGCCAGGCGGTTGAAGGCCGCGTGCAGCGAGCTCTGGCCCAGGAAGATCACGCCTTCGGCCCGGCTGGTGGTCATGGCCACCGACAGGTCCTCGAAATTGGCCGGCGCGATGTGGCTGAGCAGCACGTCGCAGCCGCGCTCGCTGGCCGCCTCGCCGACACCGGCCAGCAGCTCCAGGAAGAACGGGTCGGACATGCCGCTGTCGCGGCCCTGCGGACGCGGCACGACGATGGCGATCGTCGCTTCGGCGCCGATCGGGCCGGCGGGCATGTAGCGGCGGAACGGATAGTCCATCTCGCGCGCCAGCTTCCAGATCGCCTGCTTGGTGCGCTTGTTGACGGCGGGACTGTCGTTCAGCGCCCGCGAGGCGGTCGAGATCGAGACCCCGGCCATCTTGGCCAGGTCTTCCAGACGGGTGACGCCCTTGCTCATGCGGGGTTCTCGCCGACTGCAAAATTTGCCGCAAAAGTTTTCATAAGCCTGTTTAGGCGTCGGCAGGGAAGCTTGGCAAGTCCAGGCGCCGTCGACTTTCGTGGAGTTTCCGCATGCTGTTTCGCCTAGCCCTGGCGGCTTTCCTGCTGGTCGCCGCGCCATCCCTGGCGGCGACCTCGGCCCGGATCGCTTCGCCGGACAATGTGCTGTCGGTCGAGGTGACCACCGACGGCGACGGTCGGCCCAGCTATGCGGTTTCACGTCTGGGCAAGCCGGTGATCGCCCCGTCGCGCCTGGGCTTCATCCTGGTCGACGCCCCCAAGCTGGAACGCAATCTGGTGCTGGCCGGCGAGGCGACCAGAAGCTTTGACCAGACCTGGGAGCAGCCCTGGGGCGAGCGGCGGTTCGTGCGCAATCACTATAACGAGCTGCGTGTCACCCTGGCCGAGAAGAACGGCCTGCAGCGCCGCTTTGACGTCGTGTTCCGCGTCTATGACGACGGCGTAGGCTTCCGTTACGAGTTTCCGGACCAGACCAACCTCAAGACGGTGAAGATCGGCGAGGAACTGACCGAGTTCAGCCTGGCCGAACCGGCGACCGTCTGGTGGATCCCCGCCTTCGAATGGAACCGCGAGGAATATCTCTACAACCGCACCCGCGCCGAAGAGGTGGGTGACGCCCAGACTCCGATGACGGTGCGCACGGACAACGGCCTGCACATCGCCTTTCACGAGGCGGCGCTGGTCGACTATTCGGGCATGAACCTGACGCGGGTCGAGGGACGGCGCTTCAAGGCCAACCTGACGCCGGGCATCGGCGGCGCCAAGGTGGAGCGCATCGCGCCGTTCCCGACGCCCTGGCGGACGATGCAGATCGCCGACACGGCCGGCGGCCTGGTGACCTCCAACCTGATCCTGAACCTCAACGAGCCCAACAGGCTGGGCGATGTCTCGTGGATCAAGCCGATGAAATATGTCGGCGTCTGGTGGGAGATGCATCTTGACAAGAAGACCTGGGCGTCCGGCGCCAAGCACGGCGCGACCACGGAAAACGCCATCAAGCACGTCGATTTTGCGGCCAAACATGGCTTGGGCGGCGTGCTGGTCGAGGGCTGGAATGTGGGCTGGGACGGCGAGTGGTTCGGCAACGGCCAGGACTTCAGCTTTACGCAGGCCTATCCCGATTTCGACATCAAGCGCGTCACCGACCATGCCCACGAAAAGGGCGTGGTGCTGATCGGCCACCACGAGACCTCGGCCAATGCGGCGCACTATGAGAGCCAGATGGAGGCCGGGTTCGACCTCTACAAAAAACTGGGCGTCACGGCGGTGAAGACCGGCTACGTCGCCGATGCGGGTCAGGCCAAGGTGATGGGCCTGGACGGCAAGGTTCATTTCGCCTGGCACGAGGGCCAGGACATGGCGCGTCACCACCTGAAGGTCGTCACCGAGGCCGCCGAACGCCAGATCGCCATCAACGCCCACGAGCCGATCAAGGACACCGGCCTGCGCCGCACCTGGCCCAACTGGATCTCGCGCGAGGGCGCGCGGGGCATGGAGTTCAGCGCCTGGGGCCAGCCGGGCAATCCGCCCGAGCACGAGGCCAACCTGATCTTCACCCGTATGCTGGCCGGACCCATGGACTATACGCCTGGGATCTTCGGCATGAAGACCAAGGCCCCCGACGGCGTGGCCACCACCTGGGCCAAGCAACTGGCGCTGTATGTCACGATCTACAGCCCCATCCAGATGGCGGCCGACCTGCTGGAGAACTACGAGGCCAACCCGGGGCCGTTCAAGTTCATCGAGGATGTGCCCACCGACTGGTCCGAAACCCTGGTGCTGAACGGCGAGATCGGTGACTTCGTCACCATCGCCCGCAAGGACCGCAAGAGCGACGACTGGTATCTGGGCGCGATCAGCGACGAGGAGGGCAGGGTGCTGACCGCGTCGCTGGGCTTCCTGGAGCCTGGCCGCCGCTACAAGGCCCAGATCTATCGCGACGGCGAAAAGGCCGACTGGAAGACTGCGCCCCAGGATATGGTCATCGAGGAGCGCGAGGTCACCAGCACCGACGTCCTGACCCTGCGCCTCGCGCCCGGCGGTGGCCAGGCGATCCGGTTCATGGCGGCCAGCAAGGGCAAGCCGCGGCAATAGGAGTAGGGCGCGGCGCTGCCGGCTTTGAAACACCTCGTCACCCCGGGACTTGTTCCCGGGGCCCATGGTTCAGCTTCATCGTGAGAGCGTTTTCAGGCTCCGCCCATGCGGCTGACGACTGGGACCCGGGAACAATCCCGGGATGACGACCTTTCGAGAGCGCCTCGTTGAGGTGCGTTCTTGAATCAACGTCGCCGAATTCGGTCCGCGCCCGAAGCGGCTCTGCAAATTCTTGCAAAATGCGTGGAAACCTAGAGGCGCTTCAGGGCGCCTGAGCGCGCGAGATCCAGGTAGGTCTAGCCGGGTCAGACGTGAAGAGCCCTGGAGTTGCCGCTGGAATCCCTTGCGATAAGGGAAATCCGGATTGCACGGCGCTACCCGACGTGCGCAAATGCCAGTCGCGAGACGTTATGAAAAAACTTGCGCATCATCGGCACGAATCGATGGGCGGGCGGGGAAGCGAATGACCAAGGCCAAGCTGAGTTTCTTCCAGATCTGGAACATGTGCTTTGGATTCTTCGGGATCCAGATCGGCTTTGGCCTGCAGAACGCCAATACCAGCCGCATCTTCCAGACCCTGGGCGTCGATGTGAACGACCTGGCGATCCTGTGGATCGCCGCGCCGGCCACCGGCCTGCTGGTCCAGCCGATCATCGGCTATTTCAGCGACAAGACCTGGGGCCGCCTGGGCCGCCGTCGACCCTATTTCTTCTGGGGCGCGATCCTGACGACGGCCGCGCTCTTCGTCATGCCCAACTCGCCGACATTGTGGATCGCGGCCTCGGCGCTGTGGATCATGGACGCCTCGATCAACATCACCATGGAGCCGTTCCGGGCCTTCGTCGGCGACAACCTGCCCGAAGAGCAGCGCTCGACCGGCTACGCGATGCAGAGCTTCTTCATCGGCCTGGGCGCGGTGCTGGCCTCGGCCCTGCCGTGGATGCTGACCAACTGGTTCAACGTCGCCAACACCGCGCCGGCCGGCCAGATCCCCGACGCGGTGCGGATCGCCTTCTATGCCGGCGGCGCAGGCCTGCTGCTGGCGGTGATGTGGACGGTGTTCACGACCAAGGAATACAGCCCCGAGCAACTGGCCGCCTTCGAGCGGGCTGACCGCGCTGACCGGCTGCAGGACGCCGCCGCAGAGCTCAAGCGCTCGGATCCGTCGATCAACGCCTATGGGCTTCTGGGTTTCGGCGGCCTGCTGGGCGGCCTGGCCCTGGCGGCGGTGGTCTGGTTCCTGCGACTGGAAAAGGAACTCTACGTCCTGGCGGGCCTGCTGGCCGCGTTCGGCGTCGCGGGCGTGGTCGGCGCGCGCCTCAAGCGGATGGGGCGGACCGAAAACGGCTTCTCCGAAGTGCTGGAGGACGCCTTCCTGATGCCCACCACCATGCGCCAGCTGGCCGTGGTGCAGTTCTTCTCGTGGTTTGGCCTGTTCGCCATGTGGATCTACACCACGCCCGCCGTGTCGGCCTGGCACTTCCACGCCGTCGACGCGACCTCCAAGGCCTATAACGAAGGCGCTGACTGGGTGGGCGTGCTGTTCGCCGTCTATAACGGCGTCGCGGCCCTGGCGGCCCTGCTGATCCCGACCATGGTTCGCCTGACCAATCGCCGCGTCAGCCATGCCGTCTGCCTGACCCTGGGCGCGGCGGGCCTGCTGTCGATCCCGCTGATCAGGGAGCCTGGCCTGCTGTGGATCTCGATGGTCGGCGTCGGCTTTGCCTGGAGCTCGATCCTGTCGGCGCCCTATTCGATCCTGGCCGGAGCCCTGCCGGCCCGGAAGATGGGCGTCTATATGGGCATCTTCAATTTCTTCATCGTCATCCCCCAGCTGCTGGCCGCCACCGTGCTGGGCCTTATGCTCAAGACCTTCTTCAGCGGCCAGGCGATCTTCGCTCTGGTGCTGGGGGCGGCGTCTTTCGCCATCGCCGCCATCGCCGTGTTCGCGGTCACCGATCCTGATGAGGCGCCCGCGCGCGCCTAGCCGTCCCTCCCTTCACGAGGCTGTCCCCATGCGTATGCTCAAAACCCTGGCCCTGACCACGACCGCCGCCTTGGCTCTGGCGGGCGTCGCGTCCGCCCAGACCGCCCCCGGCGCCCCCGGCGCCCCCGGCGCGCCCTCGACCTGGGCCTATGCGGCCAAGACCGGAGTCGGCGCGTCGTACGAGGCCTATGTCGACGGCGCCTACAAGGACGGCGGCCCGACCGGAACGGTGTCCAAGGTCTGGTTCTCCATCGCTGACGGCGTGCTGACCGAGACCATGTACGGCCTGATCCACGAGGCCCAGATCAAGCAGCTGCGCTTTGCCGTGCAGACCTCGACCGGCCTCGCCGTCGAAGGGACCGACACCGTCGCCAGGACGGAGTATCTGCACGTCGACGCCCAGGGCCGCCCGCTGTCGCCGGCCTACAAGATCACCACCACCGACAAGCAGGGCCGCTTTGTCATCGAGAAGCGGATCTTCACCGACCCGGACCGCCAGAGCCTGGTCCTGCGCGTGACGGTCAAGGCGCTGAAAGGTCCCGTGACGCCCTATCTGCTGCTCGAGCCGCACATGGCCAATACCGGCGCCAATGATGCGGGCGCCGCCAGCAAGACGGCCCTGACGGCCAATGAAGGCGACAAGTTCCTGACCCTGAAGGGCTCAAAGCCCTTCGTCGCCGCCAGCGCGGGCTTCATCGGCGCTTCGGACGGCCTGACCGATCTGAAGGACGGCAAGCTCGACAAGCTCTACGCCAGCACCGGCCCCGAGCGCGGCGCGATCATGCTGACCGGTCAGCTTCCGTCCACGGACAATGAAGTCAGCATCGACTACGCCATCGGCTTTGGCCCGACCGCCGTCGCCAGCGCCGCCGCCGCCGACGGTTCGCTGGAGACCGGCTACGCCAAGGTTCTGGCCGGCTACAACGGCGGCTGGGAAGGCTGGCTGGCCTCGCTGGCCGAACTGCCCCGCCTGCGCGACGCGGCCATGGACGGCGGCAAGCTGGTCCAGGCCAGCGCCCTGATGCTGAAGGTGCAGGAAGACCGCACCTATGCCGGCGCCCTGATCGCCTCGCTGTCCAATCCCTGGGGCGACACGGTGGACGCTTCCAAACCCTCGACCGGCTACAAGGCCGTCTGGCCGCGCGACTTCTACCAGTGCGCCATGGCCCTGGCCGCCCTGGGCGACATCCAGACCCCGCTGGCCGCCTTCCACTACCTGCCGACGGTTCAGGTCGGGCCCAAGACCAAGGGCAATACCGGGGCCGGCGGCTGGTTCCTGCAGAAGTCGGAAGTCGACGGCACGCCCGAATGGGTCGGCGTCCAGCTGGACCAGACCGCCATGCCGATCATGCTGGGCTGGAAGCTGTGGAAGCAGGGCTGGCTGCCCGAGGCTGAGCTGAAGGCCTACTACGCCAGCATGATCAAGCCGGCCGCCGACTTCCTGGTCGATGGCGGCAAGGTCGGGCTGGGCTGGAACAGCGCCACCATCATCCCGCCCTTCACCCAGCAAGAGCGCTGGGAAGAGCAGGGCGGCTATTCGCCCTCGACCACGGCTGCCGTGATCGCCGGTCTGGTGGTGGCTGGCGAGATCGCCGAGGCCTCGGGTGACGCCGCCTCGGCCGCCCGCTATCGCGCCACGGCGGACGACTATTCGGCCAAGGTCGACAGCCGCATGGTCACGACCAAGGGCTCGCTGGGCGACGGCACGTACTTCCTGCGCCTCAACAGCGACCAGGACCCCGACAACAAGAGCCCGGTCGAGGAGCGCAATGGCCAGAAGCCGGTCGCCGAGGACCGGATGCTGGACGCCGGCTTCCTGGAACTGGTCCGCTACGGCGTGCGCCCGGCCGACGATGCGGCCATCGTCGCCAGCCTGCCGGAACTGGACGACGAGTCGATGGAGGATCTCTATCGCGTCCGCTACAGCTTCACCTTCCCGGGTGTGCAGGGCACCTTCCCCGGCTGGCGTCGCTATGGCGTCGACGGCTATGGCGAGGACATCAAGACCGGGGCCAATTACGGCGCGGGCGACCAGATGCGGCCGGGCCAGCGCGGCCGGGTGTGGCCGATCTTCACCGGCGAGCGCGGCCACTACGAGATCGCCCGCCTCACCCTGCGCGGCAAGCCCGCGCCGGGGGCGCTGGAGCCCGTGCGCCAGACCTATGTCAGGGCGATGGAACTGTTCGCCAATGACGGCCTGCTGATCCCCGAACAGGTCTGGGACGGCGTCGGCGCCGACACCGCCCATCCTTACGTGCGGGGCGAGGGCACCGACTCGGCCACGCCGCTGGCCTGGTCGCACGCCGAATACATCAAGCTGCTGCGCTCTGTGGCCGATGGCGTGGTCTGGGACAGCTACCAGCCGGTCAAGGCGCGCTACGCGCGCTAGCCATTTTCGACCCTCCCGCCTTGGGGCGGTGGTCCGTAGGGCCAGAGGGGCTGGCTCCGCCAAGGCCGAGCCAGCCCCTGCAGTCGCGGTGCGACAGCGCCGCCAGAGATGAAGCGCCTCCCCGTTTTGGGCTGTCTAGAACGTCGCACCTGGCGGGGGTTAATGCCGGATTTACGAATCGGGACCGATAGTCGTTGCGCCTCGACGTTTCCTCGGAGTCCCCGTCCATGTCCGCGTTCCGTCGTTTAACGATCGCCTGGAAGCTGATCCTGGTCGCGGGCCTGGCCATTGGCCTGCTCCTGATCGCCGCCGCCTGGGCGGTCTCGTCGCACACCAGCTCCATCGTTTCGGGTCTGACAAATCAGTATGCCGGCGCGGTGGCTGACGAGGCCATCGAGCAGGTCCGCAGCGACATCAACTCGGCCGCAGCGGCCGCCAACGCCATGAGCGGTTCGATCGCCTCGGCCCATGAAGCCGGCCTGACTGAGCGCGACAAGTTCATCGCCCTGGTCAAGCCCAACGCCCTGGCGACCGAAAGCGTCATGGGCGCCTGGTTCATGGCCGAGCCTAATGCGCTGGACGGCAACGACGCCGCGCTCATCGACAATGCGGCCCTGGCCTCCAACAAGGACGGCCGCTTCTCGGTCTATTGGGTCAATCAGAACGGCACGCCGGGCCTGGAACTCGAGGCAGACGGCTCTGATTTCGCCGAGGATTATTATACCGGCGTGGCGCAGTCCGGGAAGCCGACGCTCACAGAGCCGTATTTCGAGACCATCGCGGGCGGACAGGTCGCCATGTCGTCCGTCGCCCTGCCGGTGATGTCAGGCGGCAAGCTGATCGGCGTCGCCGGTCTGGACATGTCGCTGGACAACCTTTCCAAGGCGCTGGGCGCTCTGCACCCGCTCGAGAGTGGGCGCGTCATGCTGGTCTCCTCGGATGGACAGTGGGTGGCGCACCCCGACGCTGACCTTCGCATGAAGGCCTATGGCGACGCCGGCGCTGACGCCGTGCGCGCCGTGCTGGGCGGCGGGAAAGCGGTCGAAATCAAGGGAATCAAGGCCGGAGACGTCGCGATGATCCGCGTCGTCCATCCGATCGCCATGCCGGCCCTCAATACCACCTGGGCCCTGATCATGGACGTGCCGGTGGCCGCCATCACCGGGCCGGCCACCAAGCTGGCCCGCATCCTGTTCATCGGCGGCGCGCTGATCACTCTGGCCGTTCTGGCCGCCCTGTTCTTCGCCAGCGTGACCCTGGTGCGCGGGCCCCTGGCGGGGCTGACGCGTTCGGTCGACAGCCTCAGCGCCGGCCACTACGACCGCCCGGTCTCGGGCATTGCTGGCGGCGACGAGATCGGCGCCATCGCCCGGGCCCTGGACGGTTTCCGCCACGACCTCGCAGACGGCCAGCGCCGCCGCTCCGAACAGGAGGCCGAACGCGCAGTCGCCGAGGCCGAGCGCCAGCGCCACGGGATCGAAGCGCAGGCTCGTGCCGAAGCTCAGGCCACGGCTGTTTCGGCCCTGGGCGAAGGCATGGAAAAGCTGGCGGACGGTGACCTGATCTGGCGGATGCGCGAGGACAGCTTCGCCGCCGACGCCCGCAAGATGCCGCGCGACTTCAACGCCGCCGTTGAAAGCCTCCAGGCGACCATGGCCGGTATCCTGAACGCCGCCCGCAGCATCCGCGCCGGCTGCGCCGAGATCAGCAAGGCCTCTGATGACCTGGCGCAGCGCACCGAACGCGGCGCCGCCGGTCTGGAACAGACGGCCGCCGCGCTCGACCAGATCACCTCGACCGTCAAGCGCAGCTCTGAAGGCGCCGACCGCGCCCGTCAGGTGACCCAGAGCGCCAAGATCAATGCCGAGCGTAGCGGGGCGGTGGTCAAGGAAGCCGTCGAGGCCATGGGCGGCATCGAAAAGTCCTCCAACGAGATCACCAACATCATCGGTGTGATCGACGAGATCGCCTTCCAGACCAATCTTCTGGCCCTCAACGCCGGGGTCGAGGCCGCCCGGGCCGGCGAGGCCGGTCGCGGCTTCGCCGTTGTCGCCCAGGAAGTCCGGGCCCTGGCCCAGCGCTCGGCCGACGCCGCCAAGCAGATCAAGACCCTGATCCGCACCTCGACCGAACAGGTCGGCCGCGGCGTGCGCCTGGTCGGCGAGACCGGCGAGACCCTGGACCAGATCCTGGTTCAGGTGGCCGAGATCAACGATCTGGTCGGTGAGATTGCCGCCTCGTCCAAGGAGCAGGCCGTGGGCCTGGCCGAGGTCAATCAGGCGGTCAACCAGATGGACCAGGTCACCCAGCAGAACGCCGCCATGGTCGAACAGTCGACCGCCGCCAGCCATGCCCTGGCCAGCGAAGCGGCCGAACTCGAGCGCCTCGTTGGCCGCTTCCAGGTCGGCGCCGAGGTTCGTGAGCTGCGGTCCCCGGTTGCGGCCCCGCGCACGGCCGTCGCCCCGTCCCGCGAAAGCTTCCGCCAGCGCTATGTGCAGGGGGCTAACGCCCTGAAGGTCGAGCCGTCAACGCGGCCGGGCGATTGGGAAGAGTTCTAGGGCCTTCTCCGCCCTGATGGCTTTGTCGGGCCCGGCGGCGCGAGAGGCTGACGGAAACGTCTCCCGCCCAGTGATCTCACACGGCCTCGTCGGATAGCGGGCGCTCTGGGCATGATCTTCATGCCGTAGCGCATCTCACGCCCCACCGCCTCAGATCTGCAACCTTCTCGCCTTGCCTTTGGAAGAGGCCCTTGTCGGGGGGCTGGCGGGCAACTGGCGGGCCGGTGGCGCAAGCCTGGCGTGGCGCCGGGGTCGTCTTTGGGGTTTCCCTCGGACATCTGATACCCAGGGCGTGGGAGCCAAGAATGTTCTTCAAGACGGATACGGCAAAGATCAAGCGCTGGCGCGAGGAGCGCCACTGGTCCCAGGAGCACCTCGCCCAACTGGCCGGCGTAGGCCTGCGGACGCTGCAGCGGATCGAGAACGGACAAAAGGCTTCGGGCGAAACGCTCAAGGCGCTGGCGAACGCCTTCAATGTCGATGTCGTCGCCCTGTCCGTTGATCCAGAGATCGAGGCTGCGCAGATCGTCCAGAGCCGTCAGGCGAAGGTTGTCCGGGACCTGCGTCTGTCCTTCTGGATTCATGGCTCCTGCTACGTCGTTGTGGCCGCCGTCTTCATCACCATCAGCGTTGGGCTCGGCGCCTTCGTCATGAAGTGGCCCCTGATGTGGGTGACCGTCGCTTTGCTGGGCCATGGCGCGGTGCTCGCCGTCGTCGAACTGGTCGTGCGCTATGACGGACAGCGCGACTATGGATCATGAGCGCTCGGTCAGGCCTGTCGGCCTGGTCGCTACAGGCTTTTCCCTGGCCTGACCGGCGATCATCTCGCCGTGAGATGCAGGGATGGCTCCCTTCGACGCGAAGGGGGGCGGGACGCCAGTCCAAGAAATCACCGTCATTCCCGCCCTTGTGGCGGGAACCTCTCGTACCGCCGCAGGTGCGGGAGGGGCGAAGTGCGCGCGCACTTCGCTTGCGCCTCACGTGAGAGCTGAACCAGGGGTTCCCGCCACAAGGGCGGGAATGACGGAGGTATGGGGACAAACGGCGCTCAATCCCCGTACTTTTCCAAACAGAACCCAGCCCGATCAACGGCTTGTAAAACAGTTGATCGCGCCAATCCTCGGCGCTCAAACCTCCCGCATAATCAGTGCTGTCCCCGTCGCAAGGGGAGGGCGCCTGGTACCGGCCCAAAGCGGCGATGGGGATGGAGCTGAGCGGGGCCGCGACGCCCTGGAAGGCGGGTCGAGGGGTGCGGGCTGTCTCAGAAGGACGGACCAAACGCTGAGTGGCTCGTCGGCCGGGTGAACGCGGGTCGAAGAGGGCGAGGGATCGTAAACCCGCCTATCGCGCATCGTCGGCGTCGAGACGGTTAGCCGATTGACGGGATGCGCGCCCGTACGGGGGCTCTTGGGTATCAGAGCTGAAACACGCTCGCTTGGCCCAATCCTCACGCAAGAACAGCTTCTGCGAAGCGGACAGGTCGAGCCGAAACGCAAAACACACATCACGGTCATCCGGGTTCGCCCCGGCCGCTTCGCGCCTCCCCGACCCCTTCAGTGGCTGATGCCGCGTGAGGCTGAGAAGCCGTGTCCGCCACGCCCCTCGCAATCACCTCCGAACGCGCTATATCCCCGCCATGGCTGAAGCTTTCAACGACAAGACACTCGCCCCCGGCTTCCTGAACAAGGACAAGGCTGTTCGCTACGCCGAAGTGGCCGCCGAGATCGCCTCGGTGCTGGACGGCGAACCCAATGTCACGGCCCGCATGGCGACCGTGGCCTCGATGCTGGCCAACAGCTTCGATCACTATTTCTGGACCGGCTTCTATGTCGTGGATCCTGCGAAGGACCGCGAACTGGTGGTCGGGCCCTATCAGGGCACGCTGGGCTGTCTGCGCATCGCCTTTGGCCGGGGCGTCTGCGGGGCGGCGGCGGAAACGGGACAGACCCAGCTGGTGGCCGATGTCCATGCCTTCCCCGGTCACATCGCCTGCGACAGCCGCTCGGAAAGCGAGATCGTGGTGCCGGTGTTCGATAGGGCCGGCCGGCTGATCGCGGTGTTCGACGTCGATTCCGACAAGCCCGCCGCCTTCGACGCGATCGACCAGCAGGGGCTGGAGACCATCCTCAAAACCACCTTCGGGTAACTGGCGTAAGGGTTGCAGCCTGTTCTCCATCATTCCCTAACCGCTTCGGTTTAGGACAGGTAGAACATGCTGAACGTCGAAACCCTGCACCCCAGCCATCTGGCGCCCGCCGACATCGCCCTGTGGCGCGACATGGCCGCGGCCGAGCCGGCGTTCGCCAATCCCCTGCTGGGTCCCGATTTCACCCAGGCCGTGGGCCGGGTGCGAGAAGACGCGCGCGTCGCGGTGATCCAAAGGGACGGGGAAACGCTTGGCTTCCTGCCGCACCATCGCCGTCCGGGCCGCCTGGCGCGGGCCATCGGCTCGCCGCTGTCGGACTATCACGGCATCGTCTCGCGTCCCGATCCCGGCTTCAGGGCCGAGGATGTGCTGCGCGCCGCCGACCTGGGCGTGTTTCGCTATACCGGCCTGATCGATCCGTTCGGCCTGTTTGGCCAGCCTGCCCAGGGCGTTGAAGCCCAGTCCGGTTTCGTGATCGCGCCCGAAGGCTCGGCGGAGGATCACCTGGAGGTCGTCCGCGCCGCCAGCCCCAAGAAGATCAAGAACTACCGCCGGCTGGACCACAAGCTGGACCGTGAAGTCGGCGCGGTGCGTCTGGTCGCGGCCGATGCCTCGCGCCAGGCTTTCGACCAGTTGCTGACCTGGAAGCGCGAGCAGCTGCAGCGCACCGGCATGCATGACTTCCTGCGCCCGGCCTGGACCACCGGCCTGCTGACCGACCTGTTCCAGCGTCAGACCGGCGATTTCCAGGGCCTGATGATCAACCTCTATGCCGGCGACGAACTGGTGGCGGGGCATTTCGGCGTGCGTCTGGGCAGCGTCTATCACCCGTGGATCGCCTCGACCAATCCGGCCTTCGGCGCCTGGTCGCCGGGCCAGATCTTCTTCCTGCGGGCCATCGCCGCCATGCAGGAACTGGGCCTGAGCCGCTATGACCTGGGTCCCGGCCATGATCACTACAAGCGCGCCTACGCCTTCACCCAGACCCCGGTCCAGAGCGGCGCCGTGATGGCCGCCAGCGTGGCCGGCCTGATGGCCAGCTCTGTTGAAAGCGCCTGGAACCTGGCCGGCGCGGGCGGCAATGGCATGGTGGCGCGGCTGCGTCGCCGGATGGACGTGATCAACAGTGTCGAGCTGACCATGGGCGGACAGGTGCGCGGCTTGGTCGACGCCGTCGCCAGCCAGTCACGTCGTCGCGTCGGCGCTCACGAGGCCGGCTGATGGTCCACGTGACGGTGATGATCCCGACCCAGAGGCGGCTCGGCGGTCTGGCCGTCGCGGTGCGCTCTGTGTTGGCCCAGCAGGCGGTGGATTTCGCCGCGCTGGAAATCATCGTCGTCGATAACGATCAGGTCCCTTCGGCTCAGGCCACGATAGAGGCCCTGGCTGCAGGCGCGGCCTGCCCGCTGCACTATGTTCACGAGCCCCGCGCCGGGGTGGCCAATGCCCGTAACGCCGGCATGGCCAAGGCCTCCGGCGCCCTGATCGCCTTTCTCGACGATGACGAGGAAGCGCCCGAGGGCTGGCTCGCCGCCTTGCTGGCCGCCCAGGTTCGCTACGACGCCGATGTCGTGTTCGGACCGGTCCGGGCCCGGGCGCCAGACAGCGTCGCCGAGCATCGCGATTATCTGGAGCGTTTCTTCTCGCGCCTGGGTCCCGCCCAGGCCGGGGTCATCGATCACTATTACGGCTGCGGCGACAGCCTGCTGCGCCGCGCCGCCTTGCCCGATCCCGTCTCGCCGTTTGCGGCCGAGCGCAACCAGATCGGCGGCGAGGACGACATGCTGTTTGGCCAGATGAAGGCCGCCGGCGCGACCTTTGCCTGGGAACCGGCCGCGTGGGTCTGGGAAGACCCCGTGCCCGACCGCCTGACCCTGGACTACACGCTGGCCCGCGCCTTCGCCTATGGCCAGGGTCCCTCGGCCCATTGCGCCGCCTCCAGTCCGCCAGACCCCGTCGGCGTGGCCCGCTGGATGGCGATCGGGGTAGGGCAGGCGGCGGTGTTCGGCGCGGTGGCCGGCGTCAAGTGGCTGACCCGTTCCAGCGACCGGGCCGACTGGCTCGACAAGGCCGCGCGCGGCCTGGGCAAGGCCCTGTGGTGGGGCCCCTTCAAGATCCAATTCTACGGGAGGACCGCGTGAGCATCATCCGCGACTGGACGCCCGAGAAGGCCAGGGCCTTCGGCGGCGAGAACCTGGCCTTCGAGCACGGCCTGCACGAACGCCCGATGTTCGACGACGAGGGCCTGGCGCGACTGCTGGACCTGTATCCTCGCGACCAGCTGGGCGTCTTCACCATGGGCGAGGACCCCAAGGCCTGGACCACCTGGCGCCGGGGCGCGGCCAGCGGTCTCTCGGGCGACCAGCTGCTGGAGGCGGCCAAGAGCGGCCGCATCTGGCTGAACCTGCGCCACACCAACGATCACGTGCCGGAATATGCCGCCCTGGGCGACGAGATCTTCGCCGAGAAGGAGGCTCAGGTTCCCGGCCTGCGCACCTTCAAGCGCGATCTGGGCATGCTGATCAGCTCGGCCAACGCCCAGGTGTTCTACCATCTGGACGTGCCGCTGGTGTCGTTGTGGCAGCTGCGCGGCCAAAAGAGGGTCTGGGTCTATCCGGTCGCCGACCCCTATGTCGGCGAGCTGGACCTGGAAAAGATCGTGCTGAAGGAAACCGCCGAGCAGTTCGCCTTCGATCCCGACTGGGACAAGGGCGCGGCGGTTTATGACCTGACCCCAGGCAAGATGGTCACCTGGCGGCAGAACGCTCCGCACCGGATCGAGAACGGTCCGATGCTGAACGTCTCGCTGTCGATCGAATTCATGACCCCGCCGGCCCTGATGCGGGCCAATGTCATCTACGCCAACGGGGTGCTGCGCCGCCGGCTGGGGGCAAGGCCGCGCATCCAGAGCGGCTTTGGCCCGACGGCGCTGGGCAAGCTGGCCGTGGCGCGGGGCGCCAAGGCCCTGAACCTGCAGACGCCGCATGTGCGCCACCTGCCGGTCACTTTCGGCCTGGATGCGAGCCAGCCCGGCGTTCTGGTCGAGGGACAGCGCGCCTAGCGCTTGCCCCGGCCCGCGCTTCATCGCAGAACACGACGATGAGTCAGGCAGTCACGATTGAACTGGGCGAGGGCGCCGAACATGACGCCCGGGCTCTGCGGAATGCGTTCGGGTGTTTCACGACAGGGGTCACGGTCGTCACGACCCTGGGCGAGGACGGGCGCAAGATAGGGCTGACGGCCAATTCCTTCACCTCGGTGTCGCTGGATCCGCCGCTGGCGTTGATCTGCGTGGATCTGAAATCCAGCAGCCTTGCGGCCCTGGATACGGCGGGCGTCTTCGCCGTCAATGTGCTGCCGGCCGAACAGCAGGAGGTCGCGAGCCAGTTTGTGCGCAAGGGGGTCGACCGGTTCGCAGGGCTGGAGACCGAGGTCTGGCGCACCGGCGTGCCGATTCTGCCGGACTGCATGGCCAATTTCGAGTGCCAGACCCATCACGTCTTCGACGCGGGCGATCACCGGGTCTATGTCGGTCGGGTCGTGAAGCTGCGCTACGATCCCGATCACGAGCCGCTGGTCTATCTGCAGGGCCGGTTCCGGCGGGTTCACGTCGACGCGGAATAGACTGTTGTCCCGGCCAGGCGCATAGCGCGCCGAGCCGGGATCGCGGCGATGGCCTGCGTTTCCGGCGGTCCCGGGTCTTCGCCCGGGATGACAGCGCTATTGGTCGAATTTTCCGGCGCACGTCCTGCCGTTGAGATGCTATCGACGCGCAAAACAAGATCCAGGGAGCGCATCATGCGAGACATCGCCCATTTCGTGAACGGTCAGACCTTCGTCGGGACCTCGGGTCGGTTCGGCGACGTCTTCAATCCCAACACCGGCGAGGTCCAGGCCCGCGTGCAGCTGGCGACCGCCGCCGAGCTGGACGCCGCCGTCCAGGCCGCCGCCAAGGCCCAGATCGGCTGGGCGACGACCAATCCCCAGCGCCGCGCCCGGGTGATGTTCGAGTTCAAGCGCCTGATCGAGCGCGACATGAACAGCCTGGCCGAAATCCTGTCGTCCGAGCACGGCAAGGTCATCGCCGACAGCAAGGGCGATATCCAGCGCGGCCTGGAGGTGATCGAGTTCGCCTGCGGCATCCCCCACATCCTGAAGGGCGAATATACCGAGGGCGCGGGCCCCGGCATCGACGTCTATTCGATGCGCCAGCCGCTGGGCGTCTGCGCCGGCATCACCCCGTTCAACTTCCCGGCCATGATCCCGATGTGGATGTTCGGCATCAGCATCGCCGTGGGCAACACCTTCATCCTCAAGCCGTCGGAGAAGGATCCGACCGTGCCCGTCAGGCTGGCCGAGCTGATGATGGAAGCCGGCGCTCCCGAGGGGGTGCTGAACGTGGTGCACGGCGGCAAGACCGTCGTCGACGCCATCCTGACCCATCCGCTGATCCGCGCGGTCAGCTTTGTCGGCAGCTCCGACATCGCCCACTATGTCTATCAAACGGGTACGGCGCACGGGAAACGCGTCCAGGCCATGGGCGGCGCCAAGAACCACGGCATCGTCCTGCCCGACGCCGACCTCGACCAGGTGGTCAAGGACCTGTCGGGGGCGGCCTTCGGCTCGGCTGGCGAGCGCTGCATGGCCCTGCCGGTCGTCGTGCCGGTGGGCAAGGCGACGGCCGACGCCCTGCGCGAGCGCATGGTCGCCGAGATCGAGACCCTGCAGGTCGGTATCTCCGGCGATCCGGCCGCCCATTATGGCCCGGTGGTCTCCAGCCAGCACCGCGCCAAGATCGCCGACTACATCCAGATCGGTGTCGACGAGGGCGCCGAGCTCGTCGTTGATGGTCGCGACTTCAGCCTGCAGGGCTTCGAGAAGGGCTTCTTCATCGGCCCGTCGCTGTTCGATGGCGTCACGAAGGGCATGAAGACCTATCAGGAAGAGATCTTCGGTCCCGTCCTGCAGATCGTGCGCGCCGAGAGCTTCGAGGAGGCGCTGAGCCTGCCCAGTGAGCACCAGTACGGCAACGGCGTCGCCATCTTCACCCGCAACGGCCGCGCGGCCCGCGAGTTCGCCAGCCGGGTCAATGTCGGCATGGTGGGCATCAATGTACCGATCCCGGTGCCGGTGGCCTATCACACCTTCGGCGGCTGGAAGCGCAGCGCGTTTGGCGACACCAACCAGCACGGCGTCGAGGGCGTGAAGTTCTACACCAAGGTCAAGACGATCACCGCGCGGTGGCCGGAAGGCGAGGTCGAGGACTCGGCCTTCGTCATCCCGACGATGAAATAGCGCCAAGGGGGCGGCGATGAACGGTCTGGTTCGACGATCCTTTCTGTCCATCGCCGCCGCCGGCCTCGCCGCGCCCGCCGCCTTCGCCCAGAGCCGGGCCGAGTGGGCGGCGGTCGGGCAGTATGGCGACAGGGCCGCGCCGGTCACCGTGTTCGAGCGGGACGGCGCGCTGCACCTGTTCGGCAAGGACCTGCCCGCCGCGCGGCTGACGGCGCTGGGCGGCGGTCGCTACGCGGTCGCGGGCGGCGGGGAAGTGTCCCTGGAGTCGGGCGCGATCCGTCTGGAGGGAACCCGGCTGGCCTTCCACGATTTCGGCGCGGAGACCCAGGCGGCCATCCACAGGGCCGTCCGGGCCGATCCGGTGGCCCTGCGCCAGCGGGCCCTGGCCGCGACGCCGCCGGTCGAGACCGAAGCGCATCTTCCGGCCGACCTCGTCGACCTGACGGCGATCGACCCGCGCATCCGGCTCGACATCCGCTATGCCGGCGCCGACAACTTCATGGGCATTCCACTCTATGAGCACGCGGCCGCCTGGCTGCAGCGGCCCGCCGCGCAGGCTCTGGGCCGGGTCCAGCACGCCCTGGCCGGCAAGGGCTTTGGCCTGCTGATCCACGACGCCTATCGCCCCTGGTTCGTCACCTGGATGTTCTGGGAGGCGACCCCGCCCGAGAGCCACGCCTTTGTCGCCGATCCGGCCCGGGGCTCGCGGCACAATCGCGGCTGCGCCGTCGACCTGACGCTGTACAACCTCAAGACTGGCAAGCCCGTCGAGATGCCCAGCCGCTATGACGAGTTCTCTGACCGCGCCTATGCCGATTTCATCGGCGGCGCGACGCAGCAACGGGCCCTGCGCGCCCTGCTGCGCGACGCCATGACCGCCGAGGGCTTCGAGGTCTACACCGAGGAATGGTGGCACTTCGACTTTCGGGACTGGCGCCGCTACGGGATCGGAACCGCCACCTTCACCGAACTGGCCAAGCCCGCGCGATAGTCAGGCGCCCCGCGGTCGCCAGTGCAGGACCTCGGCGCTGTGGCCGATACCCAGCTTGGCGCAGTCGTGCTTCAGCGGGCAGGCGCCGCAGCTGGGGGCTTGATCCGGGCACAGCATCTGTCCCAGGCCCCGCTTCATCAGCCAGTGCAGCTCAAACAGGTCGTCGGCCGTCCAGGAGCCCGGCGCCAGCCGCATCAGAGCCTGATAGGCGAGGGTCGTATCCCCCGGCCCGACCAGTCCGATCCGCCTGGCCACGCGATGCACATGGGTGTCGACGACCAGGGCCCGCATGGCCAGACTGCTGAAATTGAGCACGCTGGCGGCGACCTTGACCCCGACGCCGGGCAGGCTCTGAAGCTCCCATCGCGCTTCGTCGACCGGTCGGCCGGCCAGGTGGTTCAGCGACAGCCAGCCGACCTTCTGTTCGATCAGGCGCAGGGCGTGGGTCAGATGCCTGGCCTTGTCTTCGGCGCAGGTGACATCGCCGATGATCTCCAGGACCTGCGCGTCGGAGGTTCGGGCCAGGTCTTCCCAGCACCTGAATTCGGCCCGCAGGCGCAGGAACGCGCCCCACGATACGGCGTCGGGCGTCCGACCGCTGATCGACGACTTTACCAGCTGCGAGATCGGATCCATGCGCGCCACCGGCCGCTGCGGACCAAACTCGCACAGCAGGGCGTCGCGAACGCTTTCAAGCGGCGAGCGCGAGAGGCCTAGGGAAAGCTCCATGGAACATCGCTCCGGAACATAATAAGAACATTATGTGGTGGAGATCCAATTGTCCACAGGCTGTGACTATCGTCGGGAGCCGCCCAGGAACGTCGCGACCCGACGGCGCACGCGCTCCAAGGCCACCTTGACCGGGGTCGGCGCACGGGCGGGGGCGGGGCGTTCCTCCTCGGGCAGCGCGATGCCTGCGAAACGGGCGATCACGTCGCGCAGTTCCGGCTCCTGCACACCCAGGGCGGCCTCGGTCGGACTCATCCATTGCAAGGTGCGCTGGCCCTTTTCGGGCCAGGTGGCGTGCTCGCCGGTGACCTGGAGGGGATAGACATCGACCTTGACCAGCCGCGCCACGCCGCTTTTCAGGCGCTTGAGATATTCATAGTCGCCGACGGACTGCTGCGCGATCACGCCATCGAGGCCAGCTTCCTCAAAGGCTTCCTGGGCGGCGGCGGCCGGATCGGTGCGCCCCTTCATCGGCCAGCCCTTGGGGATCACCCAGCGCTTGGTCTCGCGCGACGAGACCAGCAGGATCTGCAAGCCCGGGCCTTCGCCACGCCAAGGCAGCGCCGCGACCTGGCGACGCTTTCCAACACCTTGCTTGACTGGCTTTTCCGTCACTTCACCCAGAACCCTAGACCCGCATCCATGCTGGCGGCGCGCGCCAGTCGACTATAGCGCCCGTGATTGCGTGAGTCGTCGAGTTCGGAACCTGAAAACTGCGGCGCACAGGCGCGTTGTGCAGGTTTGGCCGCAGTGAGGCCGAGACCCGCATCGCGAACTCGCTCTCTCCAAGGTCAGGGTTCGGCGCTGCGAAACCCGCCTCGGCGGTCACGGATCGTCGTCCGTTTGCACATTATTGGTTCGGGCCATGCGCCGCACCCGGCTTTTGGGGTCATTTTTTTCTGGCGGTCGCAAGCGCGCGCAACCTCTCGTGCTCCCTGCGCGACTGAGGCATTATCCCCCGGCAACCGCCAGATCAGGAGTCGGGCATGGCGTTCACGCTGACCATCAATGGGGAAACCCGCTCGGTCGAGGTCGAGGGCGACACGCCTCTGTTGTGGGTCCTGCGCGACACCCTGGGCATGGTCGGGACCAAGTTCGGCTGCGGCGCGGCCCAGTGCGGGGCCTGCACGGTGCATATTGACGGCGCGCCCGTTCGCGCCTGCATCACGCCGGTCCGTCGCGTCGGCGACAAGAAGGTCGTGACCATCGAGGGCGTTGGCCAGGATCCGGTCGGCGCCAGGGTGCAGGAAGCCTGGAAGGCCATTGACGTGCCCCAGTGCGGCTACTGCCAGGCGGGTCAGATCATGTCGGCCACGGCGCTGCTGACCGCCAATCCCCGGCCCGATGACGCGGCCATCGACGAGGCGATGAACGGCAATCTGTGCCGCTGCGCCACCTACATCCGCATCAGGGCGGCCATCAAGGCCGCTTCCGGCCAGGGAGTTTGAGCATGGACGGCGAGATGCTCCGCGACCCTAACCGTCGTCTGTTCCTGCAGACCGGCGCCGCCCTGGGCGGCGGCCTGATGATGTCGTTCAGCCTGTCCGGACCCGGACAGGCGGCGGGCGACGGGCAGTTGAACGCCTATGTCCGCATCGGGCCCGACGGCGGCGTCACCATCGTCTCCAAGGTTCCCGAGGTGGGGCAGGGGATCAAGACCTCGCTGCCGATGCTGATCGCCGAGGAACTGGACGTCGAATGGTCGGCCGTCACCGTCGAGCAGGCCATCGCCGACACCAAGGTGTTTGGTCGTCAGGTGGCCGGCGGCAGCATGGCCACCACGCTCGAATATGATGGACTGCGCCGCGTGGGCGCCACGGGCCGGGCCCTGCTGATCGCCGCCGCCGCCGCGCGCTGGGGCGTCGCCGCCGAGGCCTGCGCCACCGAGCCGGGCTTTGTGATCCACGCCGCCAGCAACCGTCGCCTGGCCTACGGGGACCTGGCCCAGGCCGCCGCCGCCCTGACGCCGCCCGATCCCAAAAGCCTGACGCTGAAGGACCCCAAGGCCTTCCGCATCATCGGCAAGCGCCAGCAGAGCCGCGACATCGACCTGATCGTCACCGGCCAGCCGGTCTATGGCATCGACACCCGCATGCCGGGCATGCTGTACGCCACCTTCGCCAAGGCCCCGACCTTCGGCGCCAAGGTGGCCAGTGTCGATCTGGCTCCGGCCAAGGCTGTGGCCGGCGTCAAGGACGCCTTCGTGGTCGAGGGCGGAACCAATCTGGCCAGCATCCTGCCCGGCGTCGCCGTGGTCGCCGACAGCTGGTGGGCGGCGCGCAAGGGGCGCAACGCCCTTGAGATCAAATGGGCCGAGCATCCCACCGGCGCCCAGAGCAGCGCCGGGTTCGCCGCCAAGGCGGCTGAACTGGCCAAGGCGCCCCCGCATCGCACGCTGCGAGCCGACGGCGATGTTGACGCCGCCCTCAAGGGCGCGGCCAAGGTTGTCAGCGCCGCCTACAGCTACCCCTTCATTGCTCACGCCAATCTGGAACCCCAGAACTGCACGGCCAGTTTCAAGGACGGCAAGGTCGAGATCTGGGCCCCGACCCAGAATCCGGAGAGCGGCCGCAAGCTGGTCGCCGCCGCCCTGGGGATCACCGAGGCCGACATCACCATCCACCTGGTTCGCGTCGGCGGCGGCTTTGGCCGACGCCTGATGAACGACTACATGGTCGAGGCGGCGGTCATCTCGAAACTGGCCGGCGCGCCGGTCAAGCTGGTGTGGACCCGCGAGGATGACACCCAGCACGATTTCTATCGTCCCGGCGGCTGGCACAATTTCACCGCCGGCCTCGACGCCAAGGGCGACCTCGTCGGTTGGCGCGACCACTTCGTGACCTTCGGCGAGGGCGAGCAGTTCGCGACCGCCGCAGGCATGAACGCCACACAGTTCCCTTGCCGGGCCGTGGCCAACTACAAGCTCGACGTTTCGGTCATGCCGCTGGGCGCGCCGACCGGCTTCCTGCGAGCACCGGCCAACAACGCTTTCGGCTTCGTCATCCAGAGCTTTACCGACGAACTGGCCGTCGCTTCCAAGCAGGACCCCGTCGCCTTCCGACGCAAGCTGCTGGGCGAGCCGCGCCTGCTGGGCGAGGCCGGGCAGGGCGACAGCTTCCACACCGGACGCATGCGCGGCGTGCTGGACCTGGTGGCTGAAAAGTCCGGCTGGGGCCGCAAGACCGCCAAGGGTACGGGCCTGGGCGTCGCCTGCCACTACAGCCACCTGGGCTATGTGGCGGTGGTGATGGAGGTTTCCGTCGCCAAGGGCGGGGCGCTGAAGATCCACAAGGTCTGGGCCGCCGTCGATGTCGGCTCGCAGATCGTCAATCCCAGCGGCGCCGAGCAGCAGGTTCAGGGCTCGATCCTGGACGCCATCGGCAGCACCCTGCACCAGGCGATCACCTTCGAGAACGGCGCGACCACGCAAGGCACTTTCGCCGACCATCCATTGCTGCGCATGGCCGAGGCCCCGCCGGTCGAGGTGCATTTCAAGCTCAGCGACAACCGGCCCACGGGTCTGGGCGAGCCGGCCTATCCTCCGGCCCCGGCCGCCCTGTGCAACGCCATCTTCGCGGCGACGGGCAAGCGCATCCGGTCCCTGCCGATCGGTGATCAACTGGCCTGAGGGCAAGCCGCCTGCTAGGAGCGGAGGCTCGCTTCCAGCAGGGTCGTCCCATGTCCACCGTCACCGTCGTCAGCCATCCGCTCGTGCAGCACAAGCTGACCAAGATGCGGGACAAGACCACCTCGACCAAGACCTTCCGCGCCCTGATGCGCGAGACGGCGACCCTGATCTGCTACGAGGTCACCCGCGACCTGCCGATGGACGACGTCCAGATCGAGACCCCGGTTGCGCCGACCATGGCCCGGGAGATCGCCGGCAAGAAGCTGGTGTTTGCGCCGATCCTGCGGGCCGGCCTGGGCATGGCTGACGGCATGCTGGATCTGGTGCCCTCGGCCCGCGTCGCCCACATCGGCCTCTATCGCGATCCGGAGTCGCTGGAGGCGGTCGAATACTATTTCAAGGCGCCGCAGGACATCGCCGGCCGTCTGGTCATCGTGGTCGATCCGATGCTGGCCACCGGCCACTCGGCCATCGCGGCGATTTCACGCCTGAAGGCGGCCGGCGTTACCGACCTGCGTTTTGTCTGCCTGCTGGCCGCCCAGGTCGGTATCGACAACCTGCGCGCCGCCCACTCCGACGTGCCGATCTGGACGGCGGCCATCGACGCGCAGCTCAACGACCACGGCTATATCGTGCCGGGCCTGGGCGACGCCGGCGACCGGACCTTCGGGACCCGCTAGTTCGGTAAAGCCTTGACGAAGGCCTTCACCACGCTGGCCGAATTGTCCGAGGCCAGCTGCATGAAGGTGTGCATTTCATTGGCCTCATCGCCGCCGCCGGCCAGATCCGACAGGCTGCGGAAGGCGATGAACGGCGCGCCGTTGGCATAGGCCACATGGGCGACGGCGGCGCTTTCCATGTCGACGACGCGGGCCTGGAAGGTGGCGCGGGCGTATTTGCGATAGGCGGCGTTGTCGAGGAACACCGGCGCGGAAATGCCGTTGCCGCCCACCACCACCTTGGGCGCATGAACCAGGCACTGGCTGGTGACGCAGCGTGCCAGTGAGACCGTCGAGGCGATGGCGCGGGCGGTGTCCAGCATGGCGGGATCGACCGGGAACCAGCGGCGGCGCTCGGGCGGGCCGTCGGCGCGGGCGATCATGATCGAGCGGGGGATCATCATGCCAAAGCCCGGCAGGTCGTCATTGCGCGCCGACTGCGAGACCTCGAAACCTTTTTCGGTCTCGCGGGCGAAGGCCGTCTCCAGGTTCTGGCTCCACTGGTCGGCCACGATCACGTCGCCGATATCGAGACCTTCATCCACCCCGCCGGCGATGCCCGAGAACACGATACGGGTGACGTTGAAGCGGTCCAGGGCCAGCTGGGTGGTCATGGCGGCATTGACCATGCTGACGCCGCTGAGGAACAGCACGATCGGCTTGCCCTCGAGTTCGCCCGTCGTGAAGGTCACGCCCGCCGCCGTATAGCGCTTCTGGTCACGGGTGGCCGAGGCCAGGGCCGTCAGCTCCGGCGGAAAGGCCGAGATCACCGCGATGCGCGGCGCGGCGTCGAAACGCTCGGCCGCTGCGGCGGGCAGAACCGTGAAAAGGCAGATGGCCAGGGCGGCAAACAGACGCATGGTGAAACTCTCTTGGGGGAACTGCGGACGAGAGCAGCATGGCGGTGAGCGCTTGGACATAGCCTGGCGGCGATCCTAGGCCAATCGCCGACCCTTTGATCAAGCGCAGCGCATCGACGGGGCCCTTTCCACCAGGGCGCCACGACTTTGCGCCGCGCGCGGGAGATTCCCGCCACGTTAACCGGAGGTGCAGACAGGGCTGGCAGGGTGGCGCGGCATGACCCGAGCCCAGCCATCCCCGTATTGGACCGACCAGGCTCGCCAGATCGCGGCCGCCGCCGCTCTGGGTCTGCTGGTGGCGCTGCTGGCCTATGTCTGTGTCGAGCTGCCGCGTGACCTGAAGCAGGTCGCACCGATCTGGCTGGCAAACGGGGTCGTGCTGACCGTGCTGCTGTGGACCGATCGCTCGCGCTGGCCGCTGCTGATCGCCTTCACCGTGGCGGGAAACATCGCCGCCGGCCTGCATGGAGGCGGGCGGCTATCGGTGGTCCTGGGACTCAGCTTCGCCAATGTCGTCGAATACCTGCTGTCGGCCCTGGCCCTGCGGCACGTGCTGGGTCGCGATATCGATGTCAGCCGCCCCCGCGACCTGGGCTGGATCGCGCTGATCTGCGGATTGTGCACGCCCCTGCTCTCGGCCGTCATCGCGACCACCGTCCTCTACGTCTCGCGAGACGCCGACCCTGGTCGCACGCTGGTCAGTTGGGTCCTGTCCAACGCCCTGGGCCTGATGCTGGTGACGCCATCTCTGATCGCCTTTCGTCAGGCTCGCGCGCTGCTGGTCGAGAGGCCGGTTACACGGCGCGGCTGGATGGCCCTGGCTCTGCTGGTCCTGAGCATCGTGCTGGTCTTCACGCGCCCCCGATATCCGTTGCTGTTCATCATTCCGCCGGTCCTGGTTTTTGTGGCTCTGGAGCTGGAATTCCTCGGCGCGGCGGCGGGAATTCTGATCCTGTCGGGCCTGGCGATCGGCTTTACGGCCATGGGGCTGGGTCCCGTCGCCCAACTGGCCGAGAACATGGCCGAGCAGGCGCTGTTTCTGCAGGTCTTTCTGGTTGTCTCGGTCTTTGCCGCCCTGCCTCTGGCGACGATCAACGCGCAGAGACGGCGCTTGCGGGATTTGGCCCAGGAGCAGACCCGTTGGGCCGATATGGCCGAAAACCTGGCCGGGGTCGGCTATTGGCGGTTCAATCTGAACACCGGCGCCATGACCTGGTCAGATCAGATGTACGTCATCCTCGGGGTTGACCCAGGGACGGTGATTTCCGCCGACGACTGGCTTGCTGCGGTTCATCCTGAGGATCGCGAGAAAGCGCGTCTGCGCTACCGCGCGGTGCTCGAGACCCAGGCGTCCAGTCCTGCCGCCCAGACGCGGCTGCTGCGCGCTGATGGCCAGATCCGGTATGCCACAGGCAATATGGCGGTCGAGCGCGACGCTGAAGGGCGAGCGATCACTGTCTTTGGCGTGATCCTGGACATTACCGCCCAGAAGGCCGCCGAGCAGGCGATCGTCGAAAGCGAAGCGCGGTTCCGGATGCTGACAGAGAATGGCAGCGACATCCTCGCGCATTCGGATATGGACGGCCGGATCACCTATGTCTCGCCGTCGGTCGAACATCGTCTGGGCTTCAGGCCCGAGGAACTGATCGGTCGGCGCTTTGTGGACCTCATCCATGAAGACGATGTCGAGACGATCCGCAGCGCCCTCCGCGACCAGCTCGCGAGTCGGGGACGGGTCTCGCCGACGCGGGTCGAGTACCGGTCGCGTCATAAGGACGGGCGGGAAATCTGGTTCGAGGGTCGCCCGACCCTGGCCCTTGACCGCCTGACGGGCCGGGTCAGCGGGGTGACCGACATCGTCCGCGACATTTCGCGACGCAAGATGCTGGAGATCCAGCTGCGCCAGGCGCGCGCCGACGCCGAGGTGGCGGCAACCGTCAAGGGCGAATTCCTGGCCAATATGAGCCACGAGCTGCGCACGCCGCTGACCGCGGTGCTGGGCTTCACCAAGCTGATCGAGGAGCAACCGGACCTTACCGCCTCGACGCGCGGCTATATCGAGCGGGTCTCCAACGCCGGCAAGGCGCTGCGGGCGACCGTCAACGACATCCTGGACTTCTCCAAGCTGGAGGCCGGGCAGGTTGATATCAGGCCAAGGCCGATGTCGCCCACCGAGCTGGCGCGTGAGGCGATCGAACTGTTCGATGCCCAGGCCCGGGCCAAGGGTCTGTCGCTGACGCTGTCGGGCTTTGAAATCGTGCCCCAACAGGTGCTGGCCGACCCGGACCGTCTGCGTCAGATCCTGCTCAACCTGATCGGCAACGCCGTGAAGTTTACCGAGCAGGGCGGGGTCGATCTTGAGGCAGCCTACGACTCCGCGACGCAGCGCCTGTCGTTCGCGGTGGTCGACACGGGCCCCGGCATGCCCGACGACCAGATCGGACACCTGTTTCAGCGCTTCTCGCAGGTCGATGGTTCAGCCACCCGCAAACATGGCGGCACGGGCCTGGGTCTGGCGATCTGCAAGGGCCTGGTCGAGGTCATGGATGGTGATATCGGGGTCGAGAGCCGCGAAGGCGAAGGCTCGCGGTTCTGGTTCTCGCTGCCCGCGCCGTCCGTCGATCAAGGCGAGGACCAGACTGTCGAGATCGACCAGCCTCTGGCCCTGCCCGACAACTGCCGGGTGCTGATCGTCGACGACAACCGCGCCAACCGGGAACTGGTTCGGGCGATCCTGGGCCCGTTCGGCGCCGAGATGACCGAGGCGGCCGACGGCGACGAGGCGATTTCCAGCGCGCGGGAGACGCCCTTCGACGTCATCCTGATGGACCTGCGGATGCCCCGGGTCGATGGTCGCGCTGCCGCCGCCCGGATCCGTGAGGGCGGCCTCAACGCCAGGACGCCGATCCTGGCCTTTTCCGCCGACGCGTCGACCCTGGCGATCGACGCGGTCTTTGACGGTCAGATCACCAAGCCCCTGTCGAGCCTGGGACTGATCGAAACCTTGGCGCGGACCCTGTCGACAAGCAGGGTTTGACGAAGCCGGCTCGAAACGACCAACTGTCGACGATCCCTGTCCCGCCGGTAGCGAGACGCCCTGATTCCGTTTCGAGCCTGATCGCGACCTGATGTCCAAAGCCGCGTCCCTGATCTATGTCGCAGACGATGACCCCAGCATCCTTGAGCTGGTCTCGATCGTCTTGACGCGGGGCGGTTTCGAGGTGGTCGGATTCGAGACCGCCGACGCCCTGACGGCGGCGCTCGCCCTGCGGGCTCCCGCCGCTGTGCTGCTGGACGTGCGAATCCCGGGGCTGAGCGGTCTGGACGCGCTCAAGGCCATCAAGGACGACCCCGCCACCGCCCGTATTCCCGTGCTGATGTTGACCGGCGATGGCCGGCTCGACCGCATCGTCCTGGCCATGCAGCTGGGGGCGGCGGGCTATGTGATGAAACCCTTCGACGGCGCGCAGCTGGTCGAGCGGGTCGGTAGTCTGCTTACCTAGGCCCAGCTTACTTGGGCAGGGTGAAGGCCCGCCAGGCCAGCACTGCCCAGCCGGCCATAAAGGCCAGGCCGCCCAGCGGCGTCACCGCCCCCAGCCAGCGCGGACCGCCCAGGGCCATGGCGTAGAGCGATCCCGAGAACAGCACCGTCCCGGCCAGGAACAGGCCGGCGACCAGACCCATGCCGCGCGCGCCGGCCCGGCCCAGGGCGAAGGCGCCGAATACCGCCAGGGCGTGGGTCATCTGGTATAGCGATCCGGTGCGCAGCCATTCGGCCGGCTTGGGCGCCTCGACGCCATGCGCGGCGAACGCGCCCAGCGCGACGGCGCACAGGCCGCTCAGCGCCGCCAGTCCCGTCCAGGTTCGGGATGTCCAGGTCGCCATCGGCTTACGCTCCGTCACTGTTGCAATCGCCCGGCGCGACCTTAACGTTGTTCACCTGTCCGTAAAGCCGCCCCGTCAGAGGGCCCGGCGCGGGCAGTTGGGAGGACGGCATGGCGCTCACCTGGGGTGATGACTATCCCATTCATCAGACGCCGGAACCGGTGGCCTATGCCGGCACCGATCGCAATTTCTACGATCGCTATTTCTTCAACGGCTACGCGCTCGACGGCGATGGCGGCGACCTGTTCTTCGCCGCCGCGTTCGGCGTCTATCCGCACCTGAACATCGCCGACGCCGCCTTTTGCGTGATGAAGGACGGCCGGCAGGTCAATCTTCACGCCAGCCGCTGGCTGCGCATGGAGCGGATGGACCTGAACGTCGGCCCGATCCGCATCGAGGTGCAGCAGCCGCTTCAGCGCCTGAAACTGACCGTAGAGGCGCCCGAGCATGCCATCCGCGCCGAGATCGTCTTTGAAGGTCGCGCCTTTCCGATCGAGGAGCCGCGCTTCATCCGGCGCAGCGGCCCGCGCACCTTCATGGACTACACCCGCCTGACCCAGAACGGCCGTTACAGCGGCTGGATCGAGGTCGATGGCGTCCGCTCCAGCGTCGACGGCTTTGTCGGCACGCGCGACAGGTCGTGGGGCGTGCGCCCGGTCGGCATGCGTGATCCGCAGGAGGCCGCGCCAACCTCGCCGATGCAGTTCTTCTGGCTGTGGTCGCCGTGCAATTTCGAGGACGGGGGCCTCTTCTTCCACACCAATGATGACGAACTGGGCCGGCCCTGGAACCGCAGGGCGCTGTGGCTGGCCGACGGCGGCCGGGAGGACGGGGAGGGCGAGTTCGAGCAGGCGGTCTGCGCCATCGACTGGCGCTCGGGAACGCGCCATGCCCGCGCGGCGAGCCTGGATCTGGGCGACGGCGGCACGGCGGTGATCGAGCCGCAGACCGAGTTCTTCATGCTGGGCCTGGGCTATGGCCATCCGGTCTGGGGGCACGGCCTCAATCACGGCGAACTGGCGGTGGAGCGCGAGGACTTCGTCACCGCCGACCTCGAACGCCGGATGCCGCATCATCTGCATGTCCAGGCGCTGAGCCGCATCACCTTCACCGACGCGGACGGCCGCGCCCGGGTTGGACGGGGCGTATTCGAGCAACTGGCGCTGGGTCCGCACGCGCCTTCGGGCTTCGCCTCGATCCTGGATGTCGCCCCATGACCCTGGCCGAGCGGCTTGAAGCCTATCTGACCCGCCATTTCGGTGCGCCCACCACCGTGCGGGACCTGTCGCGCATCCCTGGCGGCGCCAGCCGCGAGACCTATCGCTTCGACGCGATCGTCGACGGCGTTGTCCGGCCCCTGATCCTGCGCCGCGATCCGCCTGCCAGTCTGATCGAGACCGACCGCAGCCTGGAATATCTGGCCTTCCAGTCGTTCCATGACCGCGCGCCCGTTCCCGAGCCGATCGTGCTGGAGACGCAAGGCGCGGAGCTGGAGCGGCCGTTCTTCATCATGACCCGGGTCGATGGCGGCGCGGCGGCCTCGCCCTTCACCGTCCAGCCCTATGGCCCGCACGCCCAGGTGATCGGCGAGACCTTCTTCGCGGCCCTGGGGGCGATCGCGGCGACCGATCCGGCGGGTCTGCCCCTGGCCCAGGCCGCCGTTGCGCCCGAGCCCGGCGAGTGCTGGCGCGTGGCCCTGGATCACTGGGCCGCCGTGATCGAGGCCGACGAGCAGCATCCGCAGCCCATCGTCCGCGCCGCCATCCGTCGCCTTCGCCGCGCGCCGCCGCCGCCCGCGACCGCCGTGCGCGTGGTGCATGGCGACTATCGCACCGGCAATTTCCTGCATGACGGCCAGGGCAAGATCCTGGCGATCCTCGACTGGGAGATGGCGCATCTTGGCGATCCGCTCGAGGACCTGGCCTGGGCGATCGATCCGCTGTGGGGTCACTATGATGAGGGGCGCGTGGCGGGGATGATCCCGCGCGACGAGGCCTTGGCGATCTGGAGCCGGACCAGCAACCTGCCCGTTGATCCGGCCGCCTTGGCCTGGTGGGAGCTGTTCAGCGCCGTGAAGGGCCAGGCGATCTGGACCTCGGCGGCGCGGGAATACCGCGACGGCGGCTTCAAGGACCCGGTGCTGGCCATTTCCGGCTGGTACACCGCGCGTCGACACGATCAGATTCTGGCCGATGGCCTGATGCGTCTGGAGGGCCTGTCATGACCCCGAGTTTGCCTGACATCCTGGTTGGCAATTTCCTCTGCGTCGCCGAGCCGCCGCCGCCCGAATCCGCCGGCGAGTTCATGGCCGGCAAGGTCGGCGTGGTGGCCCTGCTGTCGCTGCTGGCCGCCCAGGAGGCCGAGCGCGGGCCTTCGGCGCGGGTGTGGGAGAACGCCACCCTGCGCGCGGTGCTGCTGGACGCCGCGCCGGTCTATGGCGAGGCCTTTGCCGAGGCGGCGGGCGCCGTCGACGGCGACTTCACTCTGGCGGCTCTGGACCGCGCCAACGCCACGCTGCGGCGGGCGCTGATCGCGCTGCACGAGGCCGTCGAGGCGGCTGGCGACACCGCACGCGACCACGCGATCCTGCGGCTCTATCGCGACATGTCCCATGCCCGGCGGCTGGACATGCCGCCGTTGCCGGGGCGGTAGATCTACTTTTTGTGCTTCATGTGATCGGCCAGTTCCTCGGGGCCGATGTCGATGAACCCTGGGGCCGAGGCATTGTAGGCCTCGGTCTTGCCCAGATCGATCACCACGCTGCGGTGGCCTTGCCAGATCATGTGGACGGCCACGTAGAGCACGATGGCCAGGCCGGCAAAGCCGATCCAGCGATGCTTGTGCAGCAGGCTGGCGATGGCCGATGCGGCCAGGCCCATCAGAACGATCGACAGCAACAGGCCAAAGACCATGACGCCGGGGTGCTCGCGCGCCGCGCCGGCCACAGCCAGCACGTTGTCCAGCGACATCGAGACGTCGGCGATCAGCACCTGGATGAAGGCCTGCTTGAAGCTCTTCACCGGGCGGGCGCGCGGTTCGGTCGAGGGGTCGTCGTCGATCGACGCGACGGCGTCGGCCTGATCGTGGGTGGCCTGCTCGCGCAGTTCCCGCCACATCTTCCAGCAGACCCAGAGCAGCAGCACGCCGCCGGCCAGCAGCAGGCCGATCACGCCCAGCAACCAGGTGGTGATCAGCGCGAAACCGATCCGCAGGACGACCGCCGCGCCCAGGCCATACAGGATGACCTTGCGGCGATCCTTGACGGCCAGACCGCCGGCCGCGAGGCCGACGGCGACGGCGTTGTCGCCCGCCAGAACCAGGTCAATCATCAAGACCTGCAGGAAGGCCATGAACGGGCCGTCCAGCCCGCCCGCCTGGGCAATCAGAGTGTCAAACATGACCCCTCATGCGGCAGGGCGGGCGGTGTTGCAAGCGCCACCTAGTGGTGGGCGTGCTCGAGTTCCTTGCCATGATGAGGATCATGGGCGTGATCGGTCTTGGCATGGCCGTCGTGCGCATGGTCGTCATGCCCGTGATCGGCGGCATGGTCGTCGTGCCCGTGTCCGTCGTGAGCATGAGCGTCATGGGCATGGTCGTCATGGTGACCATGATCGTCATGACCCGACACGGGCGTCGCAGCGGCCACCGGCGTCACATGAGCGACGTGCTCGGCCGGCGCATGCGGATCGGGGTGAGCCCCGGCATGCGGGTCAGCCGCGTGGCCGTGATCATCATGGGCATGGTCGCCATGGCCATGGTCGTCGTGCGCATGAGCGTCGTGGCCGTGGTCGTCGTGGTGACCGTGATCCTCATGCGCCGACACCGGCGAAGCGGCGGCTACGTGGGCGACGTGTGCGGCCGGAGCATGGGCGTCATGGGCATGGGCGTCATGGCCATGATCGGCTGCATGGTCGTCGTGCCCGTGAGCGTCGTGCCCGTGCCCGTGATCATCATGGCCATGGCCATGGTCGTCGTGACCGTGGCTGTCATGACCATGAGCATCATGGGCATGGTCATCATGGCCGTGGCTCACGGCCGTGGCGGCCGCAGCGCCGGCGGCGGCGGCGACCATCGGATTGACATAGGACACGTGCGCGGTGGTCGGCGCACCGTCGGCCTCAATCTCGTTACGACCATAGTCGGTAAGCGTACGGAACTTCCGGCGACGCTCGGCCTGGCTGCGGCTGGCCATGGCGTTGCGCGAAATGATCGCCAGGATAAGGACGGCCAGCAACACCAGAGCGCCGCCCAGAACCGACTTCATCGGGGTCTGGCCCAGGCCCGGCAGCACGACGTTGCCGTCGAGGCCCGGCAGGTTCAGCTTTGAAAGCAGACCCTCGGTCTTCTTCTTGGCTTCTTCCTGCAGCGGTGCGACGCGCTTGACGATCTCGCCCAGCGAGAAGGACTGCGCGGTCTTGGCGCCGTTCAGGTCGACGCCGAATTCCGACTTCAGCTGGCCCTTGGCCTCCGCGCCCGGCTTGACCTGCCAGGCGAAGGTGGTGGGCTCGCCGGCCTTGACGACGGCGGTCTGCTTGCCGTTCGGCGTGACCTCATAGCCTTCGCCTTCGAGCTTGGCATAGGCGCTGGTGTTGGACGCGGCCTTGCCCAGGCCCAGCTTGGCGGCCTGCGCCTTGATCATGTCGCCAAGGGTGGCGGGCAGCGACAGGGTCACCTGCCCGGCCTCGCCCTTGCCCAGGCTGTCTCCAGCAGCCAGGACAGCGCCCTTGGTGGCTTCCGGCGCGATGGCGGCCTGAAGCTGTTCGAGCTTGGTCGGCGGCTTGGTCGCGACCGAGGCGGGAAGGGCGGCGGCGGGAAGGGCGGGCGCGGGCGCCTTGGCCAGCGGCGCGACCGGCTTGATCGGCGCGACGGGTTTCAGAACAGGCGCTGCGGCCACGGTCGCGGGCTTGGCGGCGACCAGAGCGACCGGCTTGGCGACCGGCGCGGGCGTCACAGCGGCTCGGTTGGCCGGGGCGGATGAAGCGCGCGGCGCATAGCGAACGGCGCGGCGCTCCTTGGGGTTGGGGATAGGCCGCATGGCCGTCACCAGGGTCCCGTCTGGCCGACGCCAGGTCTTCAGCGTGGAGCTCTTGCTTGGCGCGGAGTCGACTGTGACGGCGACAGGCGGCTTTGCCGCAGTCGGCGCGCCCAGCAGTCCGTCGGGCGACGAGCCGGCGTCTGGCGCTGGCGGCGCGCCCATCAGATCAGGTGAGGTCTCGGCGCCCGAACCGGCCATGGCCGAGGGCGGTGTGGTGTCCACATCGCCCGCGCCGCAACCGGCAAGCACCAAGACGCTCAGCGCCGAAGCGCTTAGAGCCGCCAAACGCGTATTACGTCCAAACATCGGGTCCCCCGATCCCATGCCAGTATTTTCCGACGAGCAGCGCTCGCGGAACACTAGTCCGTAAGAGAAGCATGAGCGTGCGACGAAATCAAAACGGTTAAGCAAGATTCACGAACCGAATTCATCCACCGCGCGAAACTCGGGACGCCTCATAGAGCGCGATTGCCGCCGCAGCCGACACATTGAGGCTCTCAAACCCCCCTGGCATGGCAATTTTTCCCATGGCATCACAATGCTCTGCGACCAAACGGCGTACGCCTTCGCCCTCCGAACCCAGAACAAGTACGGTCGGAGTTCCATCGAGTACGTTATCGAGCGTTTCTTCGGCCTCGCCGGCCAGGCCGATGGCGCGCCAGCCCATGTCGGCCAGTTCCTCGAGCGCCCGTGACAGATTGACGACGCGGACATAGGGCACCTTGTCGACGGCCCCGACCGCCGTCTTGGCCAGCACGCCCGTCAGCGCCGGCGCATGACGGTCCTGCAGAATCGCCCCCCGCACGCCAAAGGCGGCGGCCGAGCGGAAGATGGCGCCGATGTTCTGGGGGTCGGTGATTTGGTCCAGCATGACGATCACCCCCTGGGCGGGCGAGCCCAGCTCAGCGATCGACAGCGGTTCGGGCTCGTCGATCTTCAGGGCGATGCCCTGGTGCACGGCGCCTTGCGGCAGCTCGCGGCCGATATCCTTGCCTTCCATGACCTGGACGCAGGGCAGTCTGGCCACATCCGGCGCGAGTCGTTTGGCCCGATCCGGGGTGACCAGAAGGCGCTTCGGAGCGGGTCTGGCGGGGTTCTTCAGGGCCGCCTCTACGGCGTGAGTCCCCCAGATCCAGTCCTTTGCGTCCTCGCCACCCTTAGAAAAGCTCTGCTTATTCCGAGGCTTGTGACTAAAATCACGTCCTGGCGCAGAAGGCTTCCGGCGGTCGTTGCGTTCGGAATGAGAGGACACTATAAGACGCGCTCCGATTTGGGGCCCTGAGGGTTTCCGCGAGCCAGGACGGCGCTGCTTTAGCACCGTCCGACCCAGCTCAAGGAAGCTTTTGTTCCTTTTTCGTGACGAGCGGTTCGCCGCTGGTTCTGGAAAGGGAAGGGTCGCACTGAGGTTGCTCAACGCGCGCTGGGGGAATGTCCCGAGTGGCAAAGGGGGGGGACTGTAAATCCCCTGGCGTACGCCTTCGCAGGTTCGAGTCCTGCTTCCCCCACCACGCGCGTTGAACGTCCTCATGGCGATCGAGATGGACGCCAAAGCCAGAGACCGGGAGCCGACCGCGACCCCGCTAGCCCGATGGGGTGTATGGGCGGGTATAGCACAGTGGTAGTGCAGCAGCCTTCCAAGCTGAGGATGCGGGTTCGATTCCCGCTACCCGCTCCAGCTCCCTATATAACGACCCACACTCATAGCCGCCGGCGCGCAAGGTAGAGACCATGGCCAAGGAAAAGTTCGAACGTAACAAGCCGCACTGCAACATCGGCACCATCGGTCACGTTGACCATGGCAAGACGACGCTGACGGCTGCGATCACCATCACGCTGGCCAAGACCGGCGGCGGCAAGGCGATGAACTACGCCGACATCGACGCTGCGCCGGAAGAAAAGGCCCGCGGCATCACGATTAACACCGCCCACGTGGAATATGAGACGGCCAACCGTCACTACGCCCACGTCGACTGCCCCGGCCACGCCGACTATGTGAAGAACATGATCACCGGCGCCGCGCAGATGGACGGCGCGATCCTGGTGGTTTCGGCCGCCGACGGCCCGATGCCCCAGACCCGCGAGCACATCCTGCTGGCCCGTCAGGTCGGCGTTCCGGCCCTGGTCGTCTACATGAACAAGGTCGACCTGGTCGACGACGAAGAGCTGCTCGAGCTGGTCGAGATGGAAGTGCGCGAGCTGCTTTCGTCGTATGACTTCCCGGGCGACGACATTCCGATCACCAAGGGTTCGGCCAAGGTCGCCATCGACGGTGGCAACCCCAAGATCGGCGAAGAGTCGATCCTGGCGCTGATGCAGACGGTTGACGACTACATCCCGCAGCCGGCGCGTCCGCTGGACCTGCCGTTCCTGATGCCGGTCGAAGACGTGTTCTCGATCTCGGGCCGCGGCACCGTGGTCACGGGCCGTATCGAAAAGGGTATCGTCAAGGTCGGCGAAGAAGTCGAAATCGTCGGCATCCGTCCGGTTCAGAAGACGACCTGCACGGGCGTCGAAATGTTCCGCAAGCTGCTGGACCAAGGTCAAGCTGGCGACAACGTCGGCGTTCTGCTGCGCGGCACCAAGCGCGAAGACGTTGAGCGCGGCCAAGTGCTGTGCAAGCCGGGTTCGATCACCCCGCACACCAAGTTCGTGGCTGAGGCCTATATCCTCAACAAGGAAGAAGGCGGCCGTCACACCCCGTTCTTCACCAACTATCGCCCGCAGTTCTACTTCCGCACCACGGACGTCACCGGGATCATCAAGCTGCGCGAAGGCGTGGAAATGATCATGCCGGGCGACAACGCCGAGCTGGACGTCGAGCTGATCACCCCGATCGCCATGGACCAGGGCCTGCGCTTCGCCATTCGCGAAGGCGGCCGCACGGTCGGCGCCGGCGTGGTTGCCAAGATCGTCGAGTAGTCGACCGATCTTCAGCGACAAGCTGATCTAAGCGAAGGCCCCGGCGGAAACGCCGGGGCCTTTTGCTTTGGGGGCTGAGGCTTCGCCGAGCCGTCCGGTGCGCACGGAACCCCTCTCTCTATGAGAGAGGGGTTCCGTGCGGCGGGTCTATCCCCGTGCGAGCACGGGGATAGAGGCCCCTCCACCCCAACAAAACCAAGGCCCTAACCGCCGCAACCACCGTCACGATCCACAATCGACGCAGCCCCCTCCAAAACGCCCGCATACTTCTCTTCGCCCCGTCACTGGGGAGGCCGTCCAGCTGGCGACCTGACGGGTGGCGGGGGCGGTTGTGCGGGTCGTGCTCGCCAAACCGTTGTCGAAGGACCCGCTCGGGTCTGGTCGGCGGAGCGTGGCTAGCCCCTCATCGGGGCGGCGGGCGCTCCGGACCGGGCTCTAGCCTCGCGGGACAAACCTTTGGCGACGGCGGCGAGCGCTCCAGGCGCGGGCTGAAATCGCCCGCGCGGTCCGGAGGGGTCGCTTCCCCTCCGCCCGCCTGGGGCCTCTTTCGGGAGCGGGTTAAAACCCCGCGCCCCGAGGGCTCATCGGATAACAGCCGCGCGGAGCGCTCCGGCCACGGCCGAAACGGTACTCCTCTACATACTCCTCCGGGCCTGGCCCGGACGCTCCGCCGCCTCCCCAACTTGCCGGTCAGACCGGCGAGGCTGCGAACCCGTGCGGTCTCGCTTTAGCGGCAGATTCCAGGATCAGCATTTGTCGTGACGGCGAGCCGCGCGGCGCGATAGGTTCATGACCATGCCGATGCCTTCCGTCACCCATCGCGCCGCCGCCCAGTGGCGCGCCGGCGCCCAGATCCAGCCGATTGAGCGCGCCGTGCCCGACGAGGTCGCGGTGGGGCTGTCGTTCAACGGCCGGCCCCACACGGTGCTGATGGCGACGCCGGCCGATATCGAGGATCTGGCGCGGGGCTTCACCCTGACCGAAGCCATAGCCGGCGCGGGCGACATCCTGGCGATCGAGGTCACGCAGGCGGAACTGGGCCTGATGGCCGACGTGCGGCTTGCCCCGGCAGCTGCTCCCCGCAAGGCCCGGCCCCGCACGCTTGAGGGGCGGTCCAGCTGCGGGCTGTGCGGCGTGCAGCGTCTGGCCGACGCCGTGCGGCCCCTGCCGCGAGTCGGCGAGGGCAGGGCCGTGGCGCATTCGGCGATCCAGCGGGCGCTGGACGCCCTGGCCGATACCCAGACCCTGGGCCGGCTGACGCGGGCGACCCACGCCGCCGCCTTCGCCGATGTGGAGGGGCGCATCCTGCTGTCGCGCGAGGACGTGGGCCGTCACAACGCCCTGGACAAGCTGGCCGGGGCGATGGCCGTGAGCGGTCTCGACGCCGACGCCGGCTTTGTTCTGGTGACCAGCCGCTGCTCGTTCGAAATGATCGAGAAGACCGTCCGCATCGGCTGCCCGATCCTGGTGGCGGTGTCGGCGCCCACCGATCTGGCCATCCGCAAGGCGGAGGAGGCGGGCCTGACCCTGGTGGCCCTGGCCCGGTCTGACGGCCACACGGTGTTCACCCGCGCCGACCGCCTGGTCGAAGTCGAGCTGGAGAGCGTCTGATGGCTGATCCGAAGATCCCGGGCGTCCGCGCCTATGACGGCCCCGCCGGCGGCTGGGGCGCGCTGAAGGCCGTCGCCGGCGCCCTGGGCGATCAGGCCACGGTGATCGAGGGCGGGCGCACCCTGCTGTCGGCCAACCAGCCCGAGGGCTTCGACTGCCCCGGCTGCGCCTGGCCTGATCCCAAGCACACCAGCTCGTTCGAGTTTTGCGAAAACGGCGCCAAGGCCGTGGCCTGGGAGGCGACCAGCAAGCGCGCCTCGCCCGAGGTGTTCGAACGCCACACGGTGAGCGAACTGCTGACCTGGAGCGATCACGCCATCGAGGACCTGGGCCGGCTGACCGAGCCCATGGCCTATGACGCCGCCAGCGACCGCTATCTGGCGATCGGCTGGGACGAGGCCTTCGCGCGGACCGGGGCGGCGCTGCGGGCGCTAGACCATCCGGATCAGGCCGAGTTCTACGCCTCGGGCCGGGCCTCCAACGAGGCGGCGTTCCTGTACCAGCTGCTGGGCCGCCGGTTCGGGACCAACAATTTCCCCGACTGCTCCAACATGTGCCACGAGCCGACCAGCGTCGGCCTGCCGGACTCCATCGGCATGGGCAAGGGTTCGGTGACGCTGGAGGATTTCGACCACGCCGACCTGATCCTGTGCTTTGGCCACAATCCCGGCACCAACCATCCCCGGATGATGGGAACCCTGCGCGAAGCCTCAAAGCGTGGCGCGGCGATCCTGGCCTTCAATCCGCTGCGTGAACGATCACTGGAAAAGTTCGCCTCGCCGCAGGACGCGATGGAGATGGCGACCCTGTCGTCGACGCCCATCGCCTCGGCCTATTACCAGCTGATCATCGGCGGCGACGCCCTGGCGGTGCAGGGCATGATGAAGGCGGTGCTGGCCCTACAGGCCGTGGATCGCGACTTTATCTCGGAGCACACCGCCGGCTTCGAGGCGCTGGTCGAGGCGCTGGACGCCCTGACCTGGGAAGAGATCGAGACGGGCTCTGGCCTGTCGCGCGCCCAGATCGAGGAGGCCGCCGGCGTCTATGCGCGGTCAAAGGCGACCATCCTCTGCTACGGCATGGGCCTGACCCAGCATCGGGACTCGTCGGGCACGGTGCAGCAGCTGGTCAATCTGCTGCTGCTGAAGGGCAATATCGGCCGGCCGGGGGCGGGGATCTGTCCGCTGCGGGGCCACTCCAATGTGCAGGGCGCGCGCACTGTCGGGGTGGCCGAGAAGCCGGGGGCCGCCCTGCTCGATTCCCTGCGCGACGTGTTCGACTTCGAGCCGCCGCGCGAGCATGGCCACACGGTGGTCGAGGCCATCGAGGCGATGGAGCGGGGCGAGGCGACAGTGTTCCTGGGCCTGGGCGGCAATTTCGCGGTGGCGGCGCCCGATCCGATCCGCACTTTCGCCGCCATGCGCCGGCTGGACTTCGCCGTCCACATCGCCACCAAGCCCAACCGCACCCACCTGCTGGTCGGCAAGGAGAGCCTGCTGCTGCCGTGCCTGGGCCGCACCGAGATCGACATCCAGGCCAGCGGCCGCCAGGCGGTGACGGTCGAGGACTCGATGTCGATGGTCCACGCCTCCAAGGGGCTGAACCCGCCGGCTTCTGAGCAGCTGAAATCGGAACCCGCCATCGTGGCCGGCATCGCCCGGGCGGTGCTGGGCGAGGGTGACGCCGTCGACTGGTCGGGGCTGGTCGCCGACTATGACCGCATCCGCGACCTGATCGCTCGCGTGTTTCCGGGCGCGTTCGATAACTATAATGAGCGCATCCGCATTCCTGGCGGTTTCCGCCTGCCGGTGCCGCCGTCGGATCGGGTCTGGAAGACGGCCTCGGGCAAGGCCAATTTCATGGCGCACGCGCCCAAGGCCGGCGATCCGCGTCAGGGCGATCCCGACGTGATGATCCTGACCACCCTGCGTAGCCACGACCAGTACAACACCACCATCTATGGCCTGGACGACCGCTATCGCGGGGTGTTCGGCCGGCGCGACGTGGTGTTCGCCAATCCCGACGATATCGCCGCGCGCGGCTTGTCGTCCGGTGATCGCATCGACCTGGCCGCCGCCTTCGACGCCGGCGGCCAGCGGTTGGTGCGCGGTTTCACCCTGGTGGCGCGCGACATCCCGCGCGGATGCCTGGCCGCCTATTATCCCGAGACCAATATCCTGGTCGATCTGGACGATCGCGACACCCGCAGCGGCACGCCGGCCTACAAGTCGGTTCCCGTGCGTCTCAGCGCGGCCTGCGGGGGCGAGTCGCTCAACTAAAGCGGTTATTAGGAAAGGTCGCTGTAACCTCCCGCAACTTTGGGAGAGCGGGCTTTGCACGACGGGGTTTCCGTGGAGGCGGTCAGGGTGTCAGAGCTGGGCGCGCCCGAACGCGCCCGGTGGAACGCCCTGCGTCGGGCCAACCCCGTGCTGGGCAGCCCCTATTTCGACCTTCGCTACCTCGACGTCGCCGGCCAGATCGCGCCCGGCGCGGCCATCGCCGTGATCCGGCGAGGCGACGAGATCGAGGGCTTCCTGCCGTTCCAGCGGCGCGGCGCCCTGATCCAGCCCCTGGCCGCGCCGATGAGCGACAGTCATGGCCTGGTCGCATCCGCCGACACCCGCCTGGACCTGGCCGATATCCTCAGAAAGCTCGGCGCCGAGCGTGCCCGCTTTGGCGGATTGATCGCTCCGGGAACGAACGAGGGGCGCGGGCTTTCGGTGCGCCACGCCATGGCCGCCGACGTCTCTGCCGGTTTTCCGGCCTATGAGGCCGGACGCAGCGCGGGATTCCTCAAGGACAAGCGCCGCCGGCTGCGGGCGCTTGAGCGTGACCATGGGCCCGTGCGTTTCAGTTTCGATGCGCCCACCGCCGCGATGCTGGACCGGATCATCGTCGGCAAGCGCCAGCAACTTCGTCGGACCCACCAGTACGACATCTTCGCCTGCGGCTGGACCGGCGCCCTGCTGCACCGACTGGCTCAGGCTGGGGAAGCCGACTTTGGCCTGAAGCTGGCGGTTCTGCGGGCCGGCGACGCGATCGTCGCGGCCGAGCTGGGCCTGACCAGCGGCGATCGCCATCACCTGTGGTTTCCGATCTACGATACGGCCTATGCGCGCTACTCGCCGGGCAGCCTGATGACCCTGGAGACCCTGCGCGCAGCAGCGGAGCAGGGGATTGCCCGGGTGGATTTCGGGCCTGGCGGCGAGGCCTACAAGCGCGACTTCGCCGAGCCGGCCGAGCCGGTGTTCGAAGGCATGATCCATACCCGTCCCCGAGCCATCGGACGGACCGGCCTTCCGGGCCTGACACGCCTGTCGCGTCGCTTTGACGGCATCATGGCCTGCGAGCCCGGGCTGGTGGGGCAGGTGCGGGGCGCTTCGTCCTTTGTCACGGCCATGACCCGTCGCCATCCGCGCGTCGGGGCGGGCGTCGGCCTTGGGGTCGGCATTGGTCTCAGTCTCACGCTCTTGGCCGACTAGGGAGTTTTCGATGTCCGATCTGATCGCCGCCTGGTCGCCCGAGCAAAAGAACGCCTTCGGCAAGACGCCCATCACCTTTCAGCACAGGCTTCTGGAGTCGCGTCTGTTTGAGGACGAGACCCTGGCCCGCGTGCTCGACGCCTATCCGGCCGAGCTCTACGACATCAACCTGTTCGACTTCGACGCCGACGGCCAGCACACCATGCGCACCGGCGCGCGGGGGCGGCGCTCCGGCCAGGAGGTGCTGGAGGGCGTCAAGGAAGGCCGCATCTGGGTGCAGCTGCGCCGGGCCGAGTCCTGGTATCCGCAACTGGGCCCGCTGATCGAGGCGGCGTTCGCCGGGATTGCGGGTCAGGCGCAGGGCTTCAAGCCGATCCAGCTGAATGGCCAGCTGATCCTGTCGGCGCCGGGCGCCAAGGTGCCGTTTCACGCCGATGCGCCCGGGGTTGTGCTGTTCCACCTGCGCGGCCGCAAGCGGATCTGGATCTATCCGCCCGACGAGACTCACATGCCCCAGAAGGGCATGGAGAACATCCTGCTCAAGCAGCAGACCGAGGACCTGCCCTACCGCCGGGAGATGGACGCCGCCGCTCAGGTCTTCGACCTGGAGCCCGGCCTGGCCGCCGCCTGGCCGCTGCATGCGCCGCACCGGATCGAGAACCTCGGGACGTTCAATGTCTCGTTGTCGGTGGACTATCAGACCTGGGAGTCCCGCCTGATCAACGGCGCGCACTATGCCAATGGCGTGCTCAGGCGCTGGGGCATGCCCGTGGCGGCGATGGACAAAACCCCGGCTGTGGCGCGGGCGGGCCTGTGGGCGGCGTCTCTGGGCCTGAAACGCGCGCGTCTGGTCGAGGACCGGATCAAGGGCTTCGAGCGCAGTTTCGAGCTGGGAACGGACGCTCCGTCTGAAGCGCGACCTTGAGGCCGATTTGTGACATCGCGGTCATGACCGCGAATTAAGTCGTCTCGCCCGGCGGGCGCCGCTAGCTTTCCCTCATCAACGCCATCCGACAGGGGAAATATCTCGATGCGCGCACTTCTCGTTCTGGCCGCCGGCGCGGCCGCCCTGGGTTTCGCTGGCGTCGCCTCCGCTGCGCCTTCGGTCCGGATCAAGGATGCGGTCGCCCGCGTCGTGGTGATCCCCGAAGCTCGTAGCGACATCAAGGTGGAGTTCCTCACCACCAACAAGAGCCTGCCCCTGAGCATCCGGCGGGATGGCCCGGACACGATCGTCGACGGCGATTTGCGCATGAACAAGATCCATGGCTGCAACACCAAGATGGGCCAGACCACGATCAAGGTGCGCGGCGTCGGTGAAGTGAAGTGGGAGGATATCCCGCAGATCGTCATTCGTACGCCGATGCGGGTCGATGTGTCCGGGGCCGGCGCGGTGTTCGGCAGCATCGGCCGCAGCGACAGCCTGGAACTGGCCAATGCCGGCTGCGGTGACTGGACCGTCGCCAACATAAAAGGTCAGCTGGAAGTCAGCCAGGCGGGCTCAGGCGACACCAATGTCGGTACGGCGGGTTCGGCCGAGATCAGCATCGCCGGCTCCGGCAGCGTGAGGACCCAGGAGGTTGCGGGCGACTTCACGGTCTCGATCGCCGGTTCGGGCGACGCCGGGGCGGCGAGTGTCGGCGGCAAGGTCGAGGTCAACATTGCCGGCTCGGGCGATGTGGCGATCGCCGGCGGTCGCGCCAGGTCGATCGAGGTCAGCATCATGGGCTCGGGCGACGTGACCCATGACGGCGAGGTCGGCGATGTCGAGATCTCGGTGGCCGGCTCTGGCGACGTGCGCATCGCCAAGGCGACCGGCAATGTCAGCAAGTCGGTGGCCGGCTCGGGTGACGTCTATATCGGCCACTGAGCCGCCTTCGACGATCACCCATATATATAGAGAATGAAGGCCCCGGGACGGATGTCCCGGGGCCTTCCGCTTTTCAGGCTCCCCGCGCTTAGCGGACGCCGAAGCCGAACAGCGCGCCAGCGTCGATCAGGTCGGCGCCGGCCGCGTCACGGGCCTTCAGGCTGCCGCCGAAGGTGTAACGCACGCCGATCTTGACCGCGTCCGACTTCAGGTCGGCCAGGTCTTCGCTTTCGGTGTGGGTGTACTTGCCGAAGGTCGACCAGCCGGTGTTGGCGAACTTGTATTCGCCGCCCAGGCTGGCATCCCACGCATCGGCTTCGATGGCGGTGTCGATCTTCGAATAGCCGAGGCCGCCGTCGATGCGGAAGTCGTCGGTCACGAAGTAGCGGGCTTCACCGCGCACGGCGTACAGGTCGGCGTCCAGGTCGTTGGACTGGCCATAGGCCGCCAGGCCCGACAGCGTGACATTGCCCAGATACTTGTGGGCTTCAGCGCCGACGGCCCACAGGGTGTCGTTGCTGGGGCGCGACAGGGCGGTGAAGCCGCCGACGCGCCAGGTGTCGCCGATCTTGGTGGTCAGGTGGACGGCGCCCGAAGCGACGGTTTCGTCGCTGATGTCATTGTCCGAGATCGCCACGTCGCCATTGGCGGTGACGGTCCAGGCCGCGCCGACCGGAACGGCGACCGAGCCGTCGATCTGCACCGACGTGCCGTCAGCGCCGAACGTGCGGGTGTCGAGGTCGGTGTAGTTCACTGCGGCGCCGACCGAACCGACTTGCTGGGCGAAGGCGGGAGCCGAGAAGGCGAGGACCGCGACAGCGGCGGCGGCAAAAAGTTGGGTCTTCATAGTGGGTAATCCCCTTACTGGAAAAGCCCCGGCGCTGGCGGTCATTGGGGGGAGGGGCCACCAGTCCGCCGGGGAGGGGCGGCATCTATGGCGCGTCGCCTGGCGCCACAAGGGGCAATAGTCGTGCTTGAGGGTCACTTGATGCCCAATTGTGACACTTGAAAGATCGAGATCGCCGACTATCCGCATGTGTGCGCACGTTCCTGCCCATGTGACGGCGTTATTCGACAATCCCATGACAGATGAGGGGTTGCGGAGGAGGGGCTAGGCGCCTATCCAGAAGCAGCTCGCCGAGTCGCCTCAGTTTCTGGCGCGACAAGGCAAGCGAAGCGCTTGACGAAACCGGATTCGGAACGTACAAGCGCGCCTCTGTTGGACCGGCTGTGAGCTCTAGGGCTCAAACGCGGTTCGCGAGACGCCCGGACATAGCGCCGCCAACCTTCTTTCGGGAAGGGGCGCAATATCTGGACATAACCCCCACGGGCAACCGTGAGGGCCATTTGTTTTGCGGACGCTGCGTTCGAACTCTCCCAAGGGTTCGAGTTGGTCTTTGAAATGGTTCGAGACGCGGGCGCAGCCCACTAGGAAACCGAGCGATATGGATCGTCAGAACATCCGCATCCGGCTCAAGGCCTTCGATCACCGCGTGCTGGATCATTCCACGCGCGAGATCGTCAATACGGCCAAGCGCACTGGTGCGACGGTACGGGGCCCGATCCCCCTGCCCACGCTTATCGAAAAATTCACCGTCAACCGTTCGCCGCACGTCGACAAGAAGTCGCGCGAACAGTTCGAGATCCGTACGCACAAGCGCGTTCTCGACATCGTTGACCCGACTCCGCAGACCGTGGACGCGCTGATGAAGCTCGACCTGTCGGCCGGCGTTGACGTCGAAATCAAGCTGTAAGGAGGGCCGAATCTTATGACTCTCCCCGCAAATCGTACTGGCGTGATCGCCAAGAAGCTCGGCATGACCCGCTTCTTCGATGAAACCGGACAGCACATCCCGGTCACCGTCCTGTCGCTGGATGGCTGCCAGGTCACCGCCCAACGCACCCAGGAAAAGGACGGTTATACCGCCCTTCAACTCGGCGCTGGCGCCAAGAAGCCGAAGAACACCCCCAACGGCATGCGTGGCCACTTCGCCAAGGCCTCGGTTGAACCCAAGCGGGTTGTCGCCGAGTTCCGCGTCGAAGAAGCCGCTCTGATCGAAGTGGGCGCGGAAATCACCGCCGACCACTACGTTGCCGGCCAGAAGGTCGACATCCAGGGTGTCACCGTCGGTAAGGGTTTTGCCGGCGCCATGAAGCGCTGGAACTTCGGTGGTCTGCGCGCAACCCACGGCGTCTCGGTCTCGCACCGTTCGCACGGCTCGACTGGTCAACGCCAGGATCCGGGTCGGACGTTCAAGGGCAAGAAGATGGCCGGTCACCTGGGTCAGGAAACCGTCACCACGCTGAACGTCACCGTCTGGAAAGTCGATGTCGAGCGCGGCCTGATCCTGGTCAAGGGCGCTGTCCCCGGCCACGAAGGCAGCTACGTGAAGGTTCGCGACGCAATCAAGAAGGCCCCTCCGGCCGACCTGCCGCGTCCGGGCGCCTTCCGCAAGGCTGGCCAGGCACCGGCGACCGCCGCTGCTGAAACCCCCGCTGAGGAAGCCCCCGCGGCATCGACCGAAGAGGGCGAAGGCTAATGAAACTCGACGTCATCAAACTGGACGGCGGCAAGGCCGGCTCCGTTGATCTCGACGACGCCATCTTTGGCATCGCCGACATCCGCGGCGACATCCTGCAGCGCGTCGTCACCTGGCAGCTGGCCAAGCGCCGCTCCGGCAACCACAAGATTCAGGTCCGTAACGAGGTCTCTCGCACGGGCAAGAAGATGTACAAGCAAAAGGGCACCGGCGGCGCTCGTCACGGTTCGCGCCGTGCGGCTCAGTTCGTCGGCGGCGCCAAGGCTCACGGCCCTGTCGTCCGCAGCCACGCGTTCGATCTTCCCAAGAAGATCCGTGCGATGGCTCTGCGTCACGCTCTCTCGTCGAAGGCCAAGGCCGGCTCGCTCATCGTGCTGGACAACGTTGCTCTGACCGATCCGAAGACGGCCGCCCTGCGCGCCACCTTCGACAAGATGGGTCTGAAGAACGCTCTGGTCATCGCGGGTCCGGAAGTGGACGGCAACTTCAAGCTCGCCGCCCGCAACATTCCGAACATCGACGTGCTGCCGAACGCCGGCCTGAACGTCTATGACGTGCTGCGTCGCCACACCCTGGTCCTGACCAAGGACGCGGTGGATGCGATCTCGGCGCGTTTCGCTGAGAAGGAAGCCGCGTAATGGCCGCAACCGCCCGCCACTACGACACGATCCTGTCGCCGGTGATCACCGAAAAGGCCACCCTGCTTTCCGAGCAGAACAAGGTTGTCTTCCGGGTGTCCGCCGATGCGTCCAAGGACGAAATCGCCGCCGCAGTCGAAGAACTGTTCAAGGTCAAGGTCACCAAGGTCAACACCATGGTCACCAAGGGCAAGACCAAGCGCTTCCGCGGCATCATCGGACGTCGTTCCGATGTCAAAAAAGCCATCGTGACCCTGGCCGAAGGCCAGTCGATCGACATCACGACGGGGCTCTAATCAGATGGCCTTGAAGCACTTTAACCCGACCAGCCCAGGCCAACGCGGCCTGGTCCTGATCGACCGCAGCGAGCTCTACAAGGGTCGTCCCGAGAAGAAGCTCGTTGAAGGCCTGACCAAGTCGGGCGGTCGCGGCGGCAATGGCCGTATCGCTGTCCGTTTCCGCGGCGGCGGCGCCAAGCGCCTCTATCGCCTGGTCGACTTCAAGCGTCGCAAGCAAGGCGTGGCTTCGGTTGTTCGTATTGAATACGACCCCAACCGCACCGCGTTCATCGCCCTGATCAAGTATCAGACCGATGGCGAGCTGGCCTACATCCTGGCCCCGCAGCGCCTCAAGGTTGGTGACGAAGTCGTCACCGCCGACAAGGTCGACGTGAAGCCGGGCAACACCTCGCCGCTGCGGACCATGCCAATCGGCACGATCATCCACAATGTCGAGCTGAAGCCCGCCAAGGGTGGTCAGATCGCTCGTTCGGCTGGCGCTTACGCCCAGCTGGTCGGTCGTGACGCCGGCTACGCCCAGATCCGCCTGAACTCGGGCGAGCTGCGCATGGTCCTCGACACCTGCCTGGCCACGGTTGGCGCAGTCTCCAATCCCGACCACATGAACGAAAACCTCGGCAAGGCCGGTCGTGTTCGTCACATGGGTCGTCGCCCTCACGTTCGCGGCGTCGCCATGAACCCGGTCGACCACCCCCACGGTGGTGGTGAAGGCCGGACCTCGGGCGGTCGTCACCCGGTGACCCCGGCTGGCAAGCCGACCAAGGGCGCCAAGACCCGCGTTAACAAGGCCACGGATAAGTTCATCATCCGTTCGCGCCACAAAGCGAAAAAGGGCCGCTAAGCCATGACCCGCTCCGTCTGGAAAGGCCCGTTTGTTGACGGGTACCTCCTGAAGAAGGCCGACGCATCCCTGTCGTCGGGCCGCAAGGATGTCATCAAGACCTGGTCGCGTCGTTCGACGATCATGCCGCAGTTTGTCGGCCTGACCTTCGGCGTCCACAACGGTCTCAAGCACGTCCCCGTTATCGTGTCGGAAGACATGGTTGGTATGAAGTTCGGCGAGTTCGCTCCCACCCGTAACTTCCCCGGCCACGCCGCCGACAAGAAGGCGAAGAGGAAGTAGGCCATGAGCCAAGCTAAACAACCTCGCCGCCTGCCGGCCAACGAAGCGATGTGTAAGGTTCGCACCTTGCGCACCAGCGCTCGTAAGCTGAACCTGGTTGCTCAGTCCATTCGTGGTCTGAACGTCCAGCGCGCTCTCAACGAGCTCGAATTCAGCCACAAGCGCATCGCCCAGGACGTCCGCAAGGCGCTGTACTCGGCCATTTCCAATGCCGAGAACAACCACAACCTCGACATCGACTCGCTGGTCGTGTCCGAGGCCTATGTGGGCAAGAACCTGGTGATGAAGCGCTTCTCGCCCCGCGCCCGCGGCCGTGCGACGCGCGTTGAAAAGCCGTTCTCCGAGATCACCATCGTGGTCCGCGAACTGGGTGAGGCCGCCTAATGGGTCAGAAAGTCAATCCGGTCGGGCTTCGGCTCGGCATCAACCGCACCTGGGACAGCCGTTGGTTCGCCGACGGCGCCCAGTACGGCAAGCTTCTGCATCAGGACATCGCTGTCCGTAAGATGCTCAAGAAGCGGCTCTATCTGGCTGGCGTCTCGCGCATCATCATCGAGCGCCCGCACAAGAAGTGCCGTGTCACGATCTATGCCGCCCGTCCGGGCGTCATCATCGGCAAGAAGGGCGCTGACATCGACAAGCTCCGCAAGGACCTGTCGATCATGACGGAAGGCGAGGTTCACCTGAACATCGTCGAAATCCGTAAGCCTGAAACCGACGCCCAGCTGGTGGCCGAGTCCATCGCCCAGCAGCTCGAGCGCCGGATTGCCTTCCGTCGCGCCATGAAGCGGTCGATCCAATCGGCCGTCCGTCTTGGCGCCAAGGGCATTCGCATCAACGTGTCGGGCCGCCTCGGCGGCGCTGAAATCGCGCGGATGGAATGGTATCGCGAAGGTCGCGTGCCGCTCCACACCCTGCGCGCTGACATCGACTACGGTTTCGCGGAAGCCAAGACCACCTACGGCATCATCGGCGTGAAGACCTGGATCTTCAAAGGCGAAGTGCTGGAGCATGACCCGATGGCGCTCGACAAGCGTCTCGCCACCGAGTCCGGCCCTGCCGGCGAAGGTGGTGGGCGCGAGCGCGGCGATCGTCCCGACCGGGGCGACCGCGGCCGTCGCGATCGGGGCTAAGGATAGAGCGCTATGCTGTCACCGAAAAAAACCAAGTACCGCAAGCAGTTCAAGGGGCGCATTCATGGCGTCTCCAAGGGCGGCACCCTGCTGAACTTCGGCTCCTACGGCCTCAAGGCCGTTGAGCCGGAACGCATCACCGCTCGCCAGATCGAAGCGGCTCGTCGGGCGATCACTCGCCAGATGAAGCGCCAAGGTCGCGTGTGGATCCGCATCTTCCCCGACGTGCCGGTCACCGGCAAGCCGGCCGAAGTCCGGATGGGTAAGGGCAAGGGCGCCGTGGATCACTGGGCCGCGCGCGTCGCGCCGGGCCGGATCATGTTCGAAATCGACGGCGTGCCGGACGATGTCGCTCGCGAAGCTCTGCGCCTCGGCGCGGCCAAGCTGCCGATCCGTACCCGTGTCGTCACCCGCATCGACGCAGGTGCGGCTCTGGAGGCCGAAGCGGCATGACCAAGATTGCTGACATCCGGGGTATGACGCCCGACCAACTCGCCGAGCAGCTGCTCAGCCTCAAGAAGGAGCAGTTCAACCTGCGCTTCCAGGCCGCGACCGGTCAGGTGGAAAAGACCCACCGCGTTGGTGAGATCCGTAAGGATATTGCCCGCATCAAGACCGTGCTGCGCGCCAAGGCCGCGGCTTAAGGAGAACGATATGCCCAAGCGTATCCTCGAAGGGGTTGTCGTCTCCGATAAGGGCGACAAGACCGTAGTGGTTAAGGTTGAACGGACCATCGTTCACCCGCTGCTCAAGAAGATCGTGCGCCGCTCCAAGCGGTACCACGCTCATGACGAGTCCAACGCGTACAAGACCGGCGAATCCATCAAGATCGTCGAGTGCGCTCCGAAGTCCAAGCTGAAGACCTGGGAAGTCCTTCCCAAGGTCTCGGCTTAAGTCTGGAAGGTTTAAACCATGATCCAGATGCAAACTAACCTGGAAGTCGCCGACAACTCCGGCGCTCGCCGGGTCATGTGCATCAAGGTGCTGGGTGGCGCAGGTCGTCGCTACGCCAGCGTCGGTGACGTGATCGTCGTGTCCGTGAAGGAAGCCATTCCTCGCGGCCGCGTGAAGAAGGGTGACGTGCTTCGCGCCGTCGTCGTTCGTGTCAACCAAGGCATGAAGCGCAAGGACGGTTCGCTGATCCGCTTCGACAAGAATGCTGCGGTCATCGTCAACAAAGCGAGCGAGCCGGTCGGCACGCGGATCTTCGGCCCGGTTCCTCGTGAACTGCGCGCCAAGAACCACATGAAGATCATCTCCCTCGCCCCCGAGGTGCTGTAATGGCTGCCAAGATCAAGAAGGGCGACCGCGTTGTCGTCCTGGCGGGCAAGGACAAGGGCAAGCAAGGCTCGGTGTCTGAAGTTCGCCCGAAGGAAAACCGCGTCATCGTGGAAGGCGTGAACCTCGTTCAACGTCACACCAAGGCGACCCAGGCCGATCCGCAAGGCGGCATCAAGAGCAAGGAAGCCGCGCTGCACGTCTCGAACGTCGCCATCGTGGATTCCAACGGCAAGCCCACCCGCGTCGGCTTCAAGATCGAAGGCGACAAGAAGGTGCGCGTGGCCAAGACCACGGGCGAGGTGATCAATGGTTGATCAAGCTTACGAGCCGCGGCTGAAGTCCGAATATCGCGCGCGCATCCGCGCCGCGATGAAGGAACAGTTCGGCTACACGAACGAAATGCAGATCCCCAAGCTGGACAAGATCGTCCTGAACATGGGTATCGGCGAAGCTGTCGCGGACTCCAAGAAGGCCCAAACGGCCATCAAGGATCTCACCCTGATCGCTGGTCAAAAGCCCGTCGCCACCAAGGCCCGCAAGTCGATCGCCGGCTTCAAGCTGCGCGAAGGCATGATCGTCGGCGCCAAGGTGACGCTCCGCAAGGACCGGATGTACGAGTTCCTCGACCGCCTGGTCACGATCGCGCTGCCGCGCGTGAAGGACTTCCGCGGCCTGAACGGCAAGAGCTTCGACGGCCGTGGCAACTATGCCATGGGTCTGAAAGAGCACCTGGTGTTCCCGGAAATCAACTATGACCAGATCGAACAGATCTGGGGCATGGACATCATCGTCTGCACCACTGCGAAGTCCGATCAGGAAGCCAAGGCGCTCCTGAAGGAATTCCAGTTCCCGTTCACGAATTAAGAGCGGGCAGGGAAACACACCATGGCCAAGAAAAGCGCCGTCAATCGTAACGAGATGGTCAAGTCTCTCGTCAAGCAATTCGCCGACAAGCGCGCCGCGCTCAAGGCAATCGCCAATGACGACAGCCTGCCGCTCGAGGATCGCTTCGAAGCTCGTCTGAAGCTCGCGAAGCTGCCGCGTAACTCCTCCGCTGTTCGCATTCGTAACCGTTGCGAAGTCACGGGCCGTCCGCGCGCCTATTATCGCAAGCTGAAGATGAGCCGTATCGCGCTCCGCGAGCTCGGCTCGTCGGGCCAGATCCCCGGCCTCGTCAAGTCGAGCTGGTGAGGACGATCATATGTCGATGAACGATCCCCTGAGCGACCTGATCGCTCGCATCAAGAACGCCGCCACGCGCAAGCGCGCCAAGGTTGCGACGCCGGCTTCCAAGCTGCGCGCTCGTGTCCTGGACGTGCTGGCCGACGAAGGCTACATCCGCGGCTACTCGCTCGTCGAGAAGCCCGGTGCGTTCCCCGAATTCGAGATCGAGCTCAAGTATTTTGACGGTGAGCCCGTGATCGCCGAAATCGCACGCGTGTCCAAGCCGGGCCGCCGCGTCTATTCGTCGATCAAGGACCTGAAGCCGATCAAGAACGGCCTGGGCATCTCGATCCTTTCGACGCCGAAGGGCGTCATGTCGGACTCCGCCGCACGCGACGCTAATGTCGGTGGCGAAGTCCTCTGCCGCGTCTACTAGGCGCGGGAGGGAAAGAGCATGTCACGTATCGGTAAAAAAGCCGTCGCGATCCCCTCGGGCGTGAATGTCACGATCGACGGGCAGACGGTCACGGTGAAGGGCCCCAAGGGGCAACTCGCCTGGACCATCGCAGACGAGATCGTCGTCACCCAGGAAGGTTCCGACCTCCTGCTGGTGGCTCGCGACGAGAGCAAGCGCGCCAAGTCGATGTGGGGTCTGTCCCGCACGCTGGTGGCCAACATGGTGCAAGGCGTCACCGCCGGCTTCGAGGAAACCCTCGAACTGGTGGGCGTCGGTTACCGCGCCGCGATGAAGGGCGATGCGCTCTCCATCCAGCTCGGTTTCAGCCACGATGTGAACGTCGAGCCCCCGGCTGGCGTCACCTTCGCGGTTCCGAAGCAAACCGAAATCAAGATCGCCGGTGCTGACAAGCAGGCGGTTGGCGAGATTGCCGCGAAGATTCGCCGCATTCGTCCTCCCGAGCCCTACAAGGGCAAGGGCGTTCGTTATGCCGGCGAAAAGGTTCGCCGCAAGGAAGGCAAGAAGAAGTAAGCCATGGCGCTCACACCTCGCGAATCCGCCGTGCGTCGTGCCCAACGCACCCGCACCCGCCTCAAGGCCCTGTCCAACGGTCGTCCGCGTCTTACGGTCTTCCGTTCGTCCAAGAACATCTACGCCCAGATCATCGATGATGAACGCGGCGTGACCCTGGCTGCCGCCTCCACCCTCGAAGGTGAAGGCAAGACCAAGGGCGCGGACAAGGACGCGGCTGCACTGGTCGGCAAGCTCGTCGCCGAGCGCGCCATCGAAAAGGGCGTCAAGGACGTCGTCTTCGATCGCGGCGGCTACATCTTCCACGGTCGGGTGAAAGCCCTGGCCGACGCCGCGCGCGAAGCCGGCCTGAATTTCTAAGGGAAATCACAGCATGGCTCGTGGTGATCAACAGCGTGGAGACGGCGGCCCCAATCGCGGCCGTCGCGACCGCAACGCCCCCGAAGAGCGGGTCGACAGCGACATCGTCGAAAAGCTCGTCCACATCAACCGCGTCGCCGCCACCGTTAAGGGCGGCCGTCGCTTCAGCTTCGCTGCTCTGATGGTCGTTGGCGACCAAAAGGGCCGCGTCGGCTTCGGTCATGGCAAGGCGCGTGAAGTGCCGGAAGCCATCCGCAAGGCGACCGAAGAAGCCAAGAAGACCATGGTTCGGGTTCCCCTGCGGGAATCGCGCACCCTGCACCACGACGGCTACGGCCGTTGGGGCGCCGGCAAGGTCATGATGCGCGCTGCCCCTCCCGGCACGGGCGTCATCGCCGGTGGTCCGATGCGCGCGGTTCTCGAAACCCTGGGCGTCCAGGACGTCGTGGCCAAGTCGACGGGTTCTTCGAACCCGTACAACATGGTTCGCGCCACGTTCGAGGCCCTGAAGGTTCAATCGTCGCCCCGCCAGATCGCCGCCAAGCGCGGCAAGAAGGTTGGCGACATTCTCGGCCGCCGCGCCGACGGAGCTTCGGCTCCGGACGCCATCGAGGGCTAAGACATGGCTGAAGCTAAAACCGTCAAGGTTCGCCAAACTGGCAGCCCGATCCGCCGCAACGCCACCCAGCGCGCAACGCTGGCTGGCCTGGGTCTCAACAAGCTGGGACGCGAGTCCGAGCTGGAAGACACCCCTTCGGTTCGCGGCATGATCCGCAAGGTCCAGCATCTGCTGGAAATCGTCGAGTAGGTCTGCTACACGACGCCGAAATCGCCACCCCGGTGAAAGCCGGGGTGGTTTTCGTTTGAAGTTCCGCCTTCCGATCCCATCGGGAAACGAGGGCAGGGCGACGGACGATCTTCAATTTTTCAAGCCGAGTCTGGCCCCTGGCCAGGCGCAGATCTCCAAGGAGAGGCACACATGACCAAGCTTAATGAACTCGCCCCGACCCCCGGTTCGACCAAGGGCCGCATGCGCGTTGGCCGTGGTCCCGGTTCGGGCAAGGGCAAGACCGCCGGTCGCGGCGTCAAGGGCCAGAAGGCGCGCTCGGGCGTCGCCATCGCCGGCTTCGAAGGCGGTCAAATGCCGCTGCACATGCGTATGCCTAAGCGCGGCTTCAACAACCCCTTCCGCCTGGACTTCGCTGAAGTGAACCTGTGGCGCCTGGAACAGGCCGTCGAAGCGGGCAAGCTGAAGGCCGGCGCCGACGTCTCGGTGGCCGACCTGGTCGCCGCCGGCGTGATCCGTCGCGAACTGGACGGCGTGAAGCTGCTGGGCAAGGGCGAGATCAAGTCGGCCCTGAAGCTGACCGTCTATTCGGCGACCGAAGCGGCCATCAAGGCCGTTGAAGCCGCCGGTGGTTCGGTGACCGTGACCAAGAAGGTCAAGGTTCAAGCCGAAGACGCCAAGGCCTAAGTCCATATTGTCATCCCGAGGGCGCGCTGGCCGCGCCCGCGGGACTTTGTTTCGACCGGGATGACAGAATTAGGGGGCTCGCCGTGACATCACGGCGGGCCTCACCTATTTGTGGCTCAGTATTAGAGTCGTGGGGAATTGAATGGCCTCGGCCGCCGAACAACTCGCAGCCAACATGAATTTCGCGTCGTTCCAAAAGGCGACCGAACTTCACAAGCGCATCTGGTTCACGATCATCGCCTTGGTCGTCTTCCGCCTTGGCACCTATGTGCCGATCCCCGGCATCAATCCGGAGGCCTTCGCCAACGCCTTTGCGGGCCAGTCGAAGGGCATCCTGGGCATGTTCAACATGTTCTCGGGGGGCGCGGTCGAACGGATGGCGATCTTCTCGCTGAACGTGATGCCCTACATCAGCGCCTCGATCATCGTGCAGCTGATGGGCTCGGTGTATCCGCCGTGGGAAAAGCTGAAGAAGGAAGGCGGCGAAGCCGGCCGCAAGACCCTCAACCAGTACACCCGCTATCTGGCCGTGGTTCTGGCGATCGTGCAGTCGTTCAGCATCGCGGTTGGCCTGCATAGCCAGCCCGGCCTGGTGTTTGACGGGATCAGCGGTCCGTTCTTCATCGCCTCCACGGTCGTGGCCCTGACGGGCGGCACACTGTTCCTGATGTGGCTGGGCGAGCAGATCACCAGCCGTGGCGTCGGTAACGGCGTCTCCCTGATCATCTTCGCCGGCATCGTGGCGGGCCTGCCGCGCGGCATTGGCCAACTGCTGGTGCAGTCGCAGACCTCGGGCAATTATCTGCCGCTGTTCGTGATCGTGTTCCTCGCCGTCGCGGCGGTCTGGGCGATCGTCTTCATCGAGCGCTCGCAGCGTCGGCTGCTGGTTCACTATCCCAAGCGCCAGCAGGGCAACCGCATGATCGGTGGCGACACCTCGTTCATGCCGCTGAAGATCAACACCGCCGGCGTCATCCCGCCGATCTTCGCCTCCAGCCTGCTGCTGTTGCCGACGACCGCCATGGGTTTCCTGTCGACGGCGAACCTTCCGCCTTGGGCAGCCTGGCTGCCGGGGACTGTGGGCGCGCTGCAGCACGGCCAGCCGGCCTTCATGCTGCTCTATGCGGGTCTGATCGTCTTCTTCTCGTTCTTCTACACCTCGGTGGTGTTTAACCCCGATGAGACGGCCGAGAACCTGCGCAAGTACGGCGGCTTCCTGCCGGGCATCCGCCCTGGCAAGCGCACGGCCGAGTATCTCGACTATGTCCTGACCCGTTTGACGGTGATCGGCGCGGCCTACATCACCGCCGTCTGTATCATGCCGGAAATCATGATGGCCGGCCTGGGCGCCACCCAGTTCGCCTTGGGCGGCACCTCGGTGCTGATCGTGGTGACGGTGACCATGGACACCGTGGCGCAGATCCAGTCCCAACTGCTGGCGCACCAGTATGAGGGCCTGATCAAGAAGTCGAAACTCCGCGGCGGCAAAGGCCGCTAGAGGATAAAGCGTTCTGGAAGCCGGTTTGTCACAAAACCGGCTTCCGTTTTTTTTCCCCGCACTCTAGGTCTGCTGGGGAAGATGACCGGGCGTAGACTCGGCGACGCGCGAAGGGGCATTCATGAACTTGATCCTGTTCGGACCGCCGGCGGCGGGGAAGGGGACCCAGGCCAAGCGGCTCGTCACCGAGCGCGGCATGGTCCAGCTTTCCACCGGCGACATGCTGCGCGCGGCGATCGCGTCCGGCTCCGAGCTGGGCGCCCGCGTCAAGGGCGTGCTGGACCGTGGCGACCTGGTGACCGACGAGATCGTCATTGCCTTGATCGAGGACCGTCTGGCCGAGGCTGAGGCCGCTGGCGGCGCCATCTTCGACGGATTCCCCCGCACCGTGGCCCAGGCCCAGGCGCTGGATAAAATGCTGGCCGCTCGCGGGCAGAAGATCGACCTCGTCCTCCGACTCAAGGTAGACGAGCCCTCCCTGATCGAACGCATCTCGAAGAGATTCGCCGAGCAGGGCAGGCCTGACGATAATCCGGAAGTTTTCGTGACCCGTCTGGCCGCCTACAACGCCCAGACGGCGCCTTTGCTGCCCTACTATGTAGAGCAGGGTAAGCTGACGGAACTGGATGGCATGGCGCCTGTGGAAGCAGTCGCGGCCTCGATCGACGCGGCGCTCTCGGGCGCGGTGTAAGACATTTTCAATTCGTTGATTTTCGGCGGATTCAACCATTGACGGCGGCGCAACGATCCCTATAACGGGGCGCTTCCGCGAAAGGGCGCGATCTGTGCGCGCCGGACTGGGTCGTAAGGCCGGGCCGGGCGCGCCGTTCGCGTCTTTAGTGCGTGACTAGGAGAACATTAGACGTGGCCCGTATTGCAGGCGTCAACATACCGACGAACAAGCGCGTTTTGATCGCGCTTCAGTACATTCATGGCATCGGCCAGAAGTCCGCTCGTGACATCGTCACGAAGGTGGGCATCGATGACACCCGCCGGGTCAATCAGCTGACCGACGCAGAAGTCCTGCAGATCCGTGAAACGATCGACAAGGACTTCACCGTCGAAGGCGACCTGCGCCGCGAAAATTCGATGAACATCAAGCGTCTGATGGACCTGGCCTGCTATCGCGGCCTGCGTCACCGTAAGGGCCTCCCGGTCCGCGGTCAGCGCACGCACACGAACGCTCGCACCCGCAAGGGTCCGGCCAAGCCGATCGCCGGCAAGAAGAAATAAGGTAGCCTGACGATGGCCAAGGAACCGGGTCGCGTTAAAAAGCGCGAACGCAAGAACATCACCTCGGGCGTGGCGCACGTGAACGCCTCGTTCAACAACACCATGATCACCATCACCGACGCCCAGGGAAACACCATTTCCTGGTCCAGCGCCGGCGCGATGGGCTTCAAGGGTTCGCGCAAGTCGACCCCGTACGCCGCTCAGATGGCTGCGGAAGACGCGGGCAAGAAGGCTGCCGAGCACGGCGTGAAGACCCTCGAGGTCAACGTGTCGGGTCCGGGTTCGGGTCGTGAGTCGGCTCTGCGCGCCCTTCAGGCCGCGGGCATGACCATCACGACGATCCGCGACGTCACGCCGATCCCGCACAACGGCTGCCGTCCGCCCAAGCGTCGTCGCGTCTAGTACTTTTTAGACACAATTCTCCTTCGCCGGCTGCGCAAAACGCGGCCGGCGAGCCGCGTTCAAGGGATCGACCACGTGATCGAAAGAAACTGGAACGAGCTGATCCGTCCTGAGAAGCCGCAAATCGAGACTGGCGCCGACGCGACCCGCAAGGCGCGGATCGTGGCTGAGCCGCTCGAGCGTGGTTTCGGCGTGACGCTCGGCAACGCGCTCCGTCGCGTTCTGCTCTCGTCGCTTCAGGGCGCAGCCGTTACCGCCATCCAGATCGATGGCGTCGTACATGAATTCTCCTCGCTCGAAGGCGTCCGCGAAGACGTCGTCGACATCGTTCTGAACATCAAGCAACTGGCCGTGCGCATGCACGCCGAGGGCCCGAAGCGCATGACGCTCCGCGCCACCGGCCCCGGCCCGGTGACCGCTGGTCAGATCGAAACCCCTTCGGATATCGAGATCCTGAACCCCGACCACGTGCTCTGCACGCTGGACGACGGCGCCACCGTGCGCATGGAGTTCACGGTCAACACCGGCAAGGGTTACGTCCCGGCCGACAAGAACCGTCCGGAAGACGCGCCGATCGGCCTGATCGCCGTCGACGCCCTGTACTCGCCGGTCAAGCGCGTCGCCTATCGCGTCGAGCCTACCCGTCAAGGCCAGTCGCTGGACTATGACAAGCTGATCCTGGAAGTCGAAACCAACGGCGCCGTCACTCCGGTGGACGCCGTGGCCTACGCCGCCCGGATCCTGCAAGACCAACTGCAGATCTTCATCACCTTCGAAGAGCCCAAGGCCAAGTCGGCCGACGAGGCCAAGCCTGAGCTGCCGTTCAACCCGGCGCTCCTGAAGAAGGTCGATGAGCTGGAACTGTCGGTTCGTTCGGCCAACTGCCTGAAGAACGACAATATCGTCTACATCGGCGATCTGATCCAGAAGACCGAAGCCGAGATGCTGCGCACCCCGAACTTCGGCCGCAAGTCCTTGAACGAAATCAAGGAAGTGCTGGCTGGCATGGCGCTTCACCTGGGTATGGACGTGCCGAACTGGCCGCCCGAAAACATCGAAGACCTGGCCAAGAAGTTCGAAGACCAGATCTAAGACGAACTATATCGCGCTCGATCCGGGCCGCTCGCCACCCTTCGGGGATGGCGGGCGGCCTGGGCCTTTTGAAGCCGCAACTGCGGTGGAGGGCCCCGGCGCTTCGTTCTGACCCGGCCGGGAACAGGCTGGGATGGGTGACAATCAGCGCTAGATCGCGCCACTGCGGGCCAAGGCCCAGGAGACACTACAATGCGTCACGGTAAAGCTCACCGTAAACTCGGCCGCACGTCCGCTCACCGCACCGCCATGTTCGCCAACATGTCGGCCTCGCTGATCAAGCACGAGCAGATCGTCACCACCCTGCCCAAGGCCAAGGAACTGCGTCCCTTCGTCGAAAAGCTGGTCACCCTGGCCAAGCGCGGCGACCTGCACGCCCGTCGTCAGGCCATCAGCATCGTTCGCGACGTCGAACAGGTCGGCAAGCTGTTCGCCGCCATCGGCCCGCGCTACCAGACCCGTCAGGGCGGCTACATCCGCGTCCTGAAGGCCGGCTTCCGCTACGGCGACAACGCCCCGCTGGCCGTGATCGAGTTCGTCGACCGCGACGTCTCGGCCAAGGGCAAGGACTCGGGCCCGGACTACTCGGCCCAAGCCGAAGACTAATTCTCAGCCCCGGCTGAACGGAAAAGGCCCCGGAGCAATCCGGGGCCTTTTTTGCGTTTCAGGGCCGCTGACTGGACAGATCGGTCGCCCTGAACCACTCTTCGGGGACCATATCCGGGGGCTCAATCCATGTTGCGCGCCATCCTTGCTGTCCTGGGCGCCATCGCCGCCAACATCATTCTCGTGACGCTTTGCGAGATGATCTTGAAGGCAGGCTTCCCACCGCCTCCGGGCCTGGATCTCAATGATCCGGCCCAGTTGAGGGCCTTCGCCCAATCCATGCCGCCTCTGGCTCTGGCCGGGCTTCTGGTCGGATGGGCGGTCGGAGCGTTCGGCAGTGCGGCGGCGGGCTTCCTGATTGCTCGCAAGGCCTGGGCGGCTTGGGTAGGGCCCGCTTTCAACCTGCTGGGCGTCGTGATGAGCATCACCATGATCCCGCACCCGCTCTGGGTGGCGGCCATCGGCGTGTTGACGCCCTTTGTGGCGGCCTGGAGCGCGCCGCGCCTGTGGGGCCCGCGTCTTGCGGCGTCGCCATCGCCTCCGGCAACTGATGCCTGACCGCTACTCCCGCGTCAGATCCTGCCGCTGGAACAGCACAATGGCCCCGGCCGTCAGCGCCGCGATCCAGCTCAGCAGCACCAGCAGCGCCCAGCCGGCGGGTCCGCCGTCCGGCCCGGCATGCGACGGCGCGGTGACGAAGGCGCGCAGCAGGTCGGCGTCATAGGCTGGGATGGCCAGAACCTTCCAGGTCGGTTCCGGACTCATGGCCCCGAGGGCGCCCGCCAGGATCGACTGGACGAAGCGAACCACCAAACAGACCACGACGGCGGCCATCGGCGAGCGCGTCACGACTGCGACGCAGGCAGCCAGGGCGGCCAGGCTCATGGCTTCCAGCCAGGTGACCACGAAGACGCCGGCGATTTCGGAAAGGCCCAAGGTCGAGGAGACGATGGCCTTGCCGTTGATCCCAGCGCCGATCACGGCCGCCGCCAGGGTCAGCATCACGGTCAGGACCAGGCTCCACAGGATCGCCTCGCCGATCACGATCAGCTTGGCGGCCAGCAGGTTGAAGCGGCTGTTGCGCGGCGTGCGCAGGCGCCAGGTCTCCCAGCGATAGTCGCCGGCCAGGATCGAGGCCGCGCCGATCATCAGGAACAGCGCTGCCATCGTCGAGGCGCCATTGCCCAGCGCCTTGATGACCTGGACCGCCAGATCGATGGTCGCGCCCGGCATCGGCCGCTTGATGATGTTGCGGATGAACAGGTCACCGCCGATGGCGAGGAAGAAGACCACCAGCGGCGCGAAGCCGAAGCCCCAGAACAGGGCCGAACGGTCGCGCAACAGGCGGAAGCGTTCAGCGGCGATGGCGTCGGCCAGCATCAGGCGGCTCCTTCCGGGGTGGCGGCCGTGGGCGCCTGGCCCAGCGATTTCAGATAGACACCTTCAAGGTCGACCTCGCGCCAGCGGGCCTCGATGATCTCGGCGCCGGCCTCGACCAGGGCGCGGATCACGGCGGGCGCCTCGGCGCGCGGAATGTCGGCCAGCACGGCGTCGGGCCCATCGGCCTGCCCGCGATCACCCAGCACCGCCAGGACCGGGGCGAGGGGAGAGGCCAGGGACAGGCGCAGGCGAGCTTCCCCGGCGGTGAGTTCAGCGACGCCGCCTTCCGCCACGACCTTGCCGCGCGACAGGATGGCCACGCGATCACAGACGCGCTTGACCTCGTCCAGCTGGTGGCTGGCCAGGATGACCGTCACGCCCTCGTGTTTGGCCAGATCGACGATCAGGGCGCGGATTTCCTGGATGCCGGCCGGGTCCATGCCGCTGGTCGGCTCGTCCAGGATCACCAGTTCGGGACGGGTGAAGAAGGCCGCCGCCAGACCCAGACGCTGCTTCATGCCGACCGAGAAGCCGCCGGTGGCGCGGTCGGCGGCATGGGTCAGGCTGACTCGCTCCAGCCAGGCGGGGATATCGGGGTTCTGGAACCCGCTCTCCAGAGCCAGCATCTTCAGCGTGTCGCGGGCGGTCAGATAGGGCGGATAGCGCGGCGTCTCGATCATGGCGCCGACCCGGCGCAGGGCGGTCAGGTCGCCGGCCGGGGCGCCGAACAGTCGGGCCGAGCCGCTGGTGGGCCGCACCAGACCCAGGGCGATGCGAAACAGCGTGCTCTTGCCCGCCCCGTTGGGACCCAGAACGCCGAACACGCCACCGGCCGGTATGGCGATGGATAAGTCGTCGAGCGCGCGAACGGTCCCGTAGGTCTTGGTGAGGCCGGTGGCCTCAAGGGCGATGCTCATGCGGATGCGACTTCCGTTACAGGAGAATCCTGTCGTTGGCGGCGACTATGGGGGTGCGGTTCTCACCCGCCAAGTTAAGACGAGGTCATAAGCTGGTGTCACACGCCCCTGTCATAGGGGCGAAACGTCCGGCTGGCATCGACGCCTCAAGACTGTCGAAAGGGTTGCGCCATGAAGAGCCTGTTCCGCCTTGTGTCCCTTGGGGCGACCCTGGCCGCCGCCCTGGTGCTGTCGGCCTGCGCCTCCATGCAAGCGGGCGGGGGCGAGGTCGCCGCGCCGCCCAAGAGCCGGCTCACCATCCTGGTGTCCAGCGACGGCTTCCGGGCCGACTATCTGGGCCAGGGCGACACCCCGACCCTGGACGCCCTGGCGGCCGGCGGCGCGCGCGGCGCCATGCGGCCGTCCTTTCCGACCCTGACCTTTCCCAACCACTACACCCTGATCACCGGCAAGCGGCCCGACCGCAACGGCATCGTCAACAACGTCATGGAAGACGAGACGATTCCCGGCGTGCGCTTCTCGATGTCCAACGCCGACGCCGTGCATGACCCGCGCTGGTGGAGCCAGGCCTGGCCGCTGTGGGTCTCTGCCGAGAAGCAGGGTCTGAAGGCGGCGGCGATGTTCTGGCCCGGCTCGGAGACGCAGATCAGCGGCGTGCGTCCGTCGCGCTGGATGGCCTTCAACCAGGCCATGCCGTCGAATGACCGGGTCGATACGCTACTGGCCTGGCTGGATGATCCCAAGGGGCCTGAGCTGCGGCTCTCCACCCTGTATTTCGATGTCGTCGACACCGAGGGCCATCACTATGGACCGGGCTCGCCGCAGGCCCGCGCCGCCGTGGCCGACGTAGATCAAGCGATGGCGCGGCTGGTCGAGGGCCTGAAGGCGCGGGGGCGGTTCGAAACGACCGACATCGTCTTCGTCGCCGACCATGGCATGGCCCCGGTTCCACCGTCCCAGCGCTGGCCGCTGGACGACGTGCTCGACCTGTCCACGGTCAGGCTGGTCACCACCGGCGCGGTCGTCGGCCTGACACCGCTGCCCGGCTTTGAGGCGCAGGTCGAGGCGGCGCTGCTCAAGCCGTTGCCGCACCTGACCTGCTGGAAGAAGGGCCAGATCCCCGAGCGCTATCACTACGGCCGCAATCCGCGGGTGCCGGCCATCGTCTGCCTGTCGGAGACCGGCTGGTATGTGACGACCCGCAAGATGATGGAAAAGCCCGGCAAGTGGGAGGGGCTGGACGGCGGCCAGCACGGCTTTGATCCCTACGACCCGGCCATGCGCGCGGTGTTCATCGCCAGGGGGCCGTCGATCAAGCCGGGCGTGGTGCTGCCGGTGTTCGACAATGTCGACGTCTATCCGCTGCTGGCCAGGATCTCGGGCGTGAAGCCTGAGAAGGGCGATGGCCGGCTGAAGTTTGTGGGCCAGGCGCTGCGCTAGGGGGCTTGCCGGCCAATAGGTAGAGAATGAGCGTCCCCGGGCTTGCGGATATAGTTTCCATATGCGTTAAATATTGTCGATATCCGATAGGAGCGGCACGATGGCTGACTGGCGTCCCAACCTGATCTCGGCGGTCTGCTACCGCGACCCCAAGGCGGCGCTCGCCTGGCTGGAAAAGGCGTTCGGTTTCGAGCTGGTCTTTCTGGTCGAGGACGCCGACGGCAATCTGGGCCATTCTGAAATGCGCTTCGGCAATGCCTGCGTGATGGTCGGCAACGAGTGGAGCCACGACCACAAAAGCCCGGCCTCGGTGGGCGGCAAGAACACCCAGACGGTGCATATCCAGCTGAGCGAGGGCGAGCTTGACGCGCACTGCGAGCGGGCGCGGGCGGCGGGCGCTGAAATCCTGGTTGAGCCCGCGACCCAGTTCTACGGTGATCGCACCTATCGCTGCAAAGATCCCGAGGGCCACATCTGGACGGTGGCGCGAAACGTCGAGACCGTGTCGGTGCAGGAGATGGAGCGTCGCACAGGCCTGAAGATCACGGGTCAGGGATGAGCCTGGGCCCAGCGTGACCGCCTCGCTCGACCGCACCCTGGCGGCCCTTGCCGATCCGCACCGCCGACGGGTTGTCGACCTGTTGCGTCAGCGACCGCATCGGGCCGGGGAACTGGCCCAGGCCGTCGGCCTGACCCCGCCGGCCATGAGCCGCCACCTGCGGGCTCTGCGCCAGTCGGGTCTGGTCGAGGAGAGCCACCCCGATTTCGACGCCCGCGTGCGGGTCTATCAGTTGAGGCCGGGCCCTATGGACGAACTCAAGGCCTGGCTGGAAATTGCCGAAACCCACTGGATCGGCCAGCTATCGGCGCTGAAGGCGCATGTGGAGGGCTCATGAGTTCGCGCGTCGTTGTCGCCCTGCGCATCAAGGCCCCGCCGATGCGGGTGTTCGAGGCCTTCACCCAGGAGATCGCAACCTGGTGGCGGCCCAATGGGCTGTTTGCCTTCACGCCAAGATCGCCGGGCGTCATGGCCTTTGAAGACGGCGAGGGCGGTCGTCGTCTCGTCGAGCGCCTGGCCTCGGGCAAGGTGTTCGAGGTCGGCACGGTGCGAGTGTGGGAGCCGGGCCAGCGGTTGGTGGTGGGCTGGCGGCAGGCGACCTTCGCGCCCGACATGGACACCGAGGTCGAGGTCCGCTTCGACGCGGTCGAGGACGGCACGCGGGTTACGGTCGAGCATCGCGGCTGGGACAGCGTGCCGACCGCGCACGTGGCGCGCCACACCTTCCCCGACGGCCTGTTCCTGCGCCGGCATGGAGAATGGTGGCGTGACCTGCTGGACGGCCTTGCGGTCGCGGCGACGGACCGGCAACTAGGGTGCGCCGGGGAGAACGACGCATGACTCAGACCATCACGGGCGGGCGCCGGCAGGCGGCCCTGGGCTTCATCTTCGTCACCGCCGTGATGGACGTGCTGTCGCTGGGCGTGATGATCCCGGTGCTGCCCGAGCTGGTGAAGCGGTTCAACGGCGGCGATACGGCTGACGCCGCGCTGTGGAACGTGCTGTTCGCCACCACCTGGGGCGTGATGCAGTTCATCTGCGCGCCAGTTCTGGGCCTGTTGTCCGACCGCTTTGGCCGTCGCCCGGTGATCCTGACATCGATCTTCGGCCTGGGTGTCGACTTCCTGTTCATGGCCTTTGCGCCCAGCCTGTGGTGGCTGTTCGTCGGCCGGGTGTTCAACGGCATGACGGCGGCCAGCTTCTCGACCGCCGGCGCCTATGTGGCCGACGTCACCACGCCGGAGAACCGCGCCAAGGGTTTTGGCCTGATGGGGGCCGCCTTCGGCGTCGGCTTCACCTTCGGCCCGGCCCTGGGCGGCTGGCTGTGGCAGTTTGATCACCGCCTGCCGTTCCTGGTCTGCGCGGCCCTGGCCCTGTGCAACTGGCTGTACGGCTATTTCGTGCTGCCCGAGTCCCTGCCGCCCGAGCGTCGGATCAAGACCTTCGACTGGAAAAAGGCCAACCCGCTCGGCTCGCTGGCCCTGCTGCGGAGCAAGCCTGACCTGCTGGGCCTGGCCGGCGTCGGCTTCCTGTTCCAGCTGGCGCACAACGTGCTGCCGTCGGTTTTCGTGCTGTATATGGGCTTTCGTTATCAGTGGTCGGTGCAGACCATCGGCCTGACCCTGATGGCCAGCGGCATTGCCGGGATCCTGCTGCAGGCCTTTCTGGTCGGCCGGATCGTCAAGGCGGTGGGCGAGCGCGGCGCGCTGCTGATCGGCCTTTTCTGCGGCTTTGTGGGCTTTTCGATCTACGCCCTGGCCCCGACGGGCTGGCTGTATCTGTGCGGCCTGCCGATCTTCGCGTTCTCGGGTCTGATCCAGCCGGGCCTGCAGGGCCTGATGACCCGCCGGGTCTCGCCCCAGCAACAGGGACAGCTGCAGGGCGCCAATTCGGCGATGATGGGCATCACGTCGATCATCGGTCCAATTCTGTATCTGGCCCCGTTCGCCTGGGCGGTGCGGCACGATGCGACCGTGCACATGCCGGGCCTGCCGGTGCTGATCGCTGCGGCGCTGATGCTGGCCGGCACGGCCCTGGCGTTCCGCTTCGCTCACCCTATCTCAGTCGAACCGCGCCCGGTCTGACCGGTCAGGACACCGAGCGGCCATCAATGCGCCCGAAAGCTCAGGCGATGTCCGGGTCGCTTACAAGGAGACGCTCCACACCCATGCGAGCCCATCGCGCTTTGTTTCCCGCCCTGATCCTGCTGGCGGCCTGTTCGCCGCAAGGCCCGTCCAGCGCCCAGGCGATCCCGGACCTGGCCCAGCCCACCCGACGCGCGCCCACCGACCCTGCCTCGATGAAGGCCTCGTTCGCGCCCGTGGTGAAGAAGGCCGCGCCGGCCGTGGTCAATGTGGCCAGCCGCCGGGTGGTGCGCACCCAGGCCCGCGATCCGTTCTGGGACTTCTTCATGGGCGGCGGCGGCGGCGCGCCGCGCGATCAGGTGCAGGGCTCGCTGGGCTCGGGCGCCATCGTCCGCGCCGATGGGGTGATCATCACCAACCACCATAATATCGAGGGCATCGTCGAAGGCCGGGGCGAGATCACCGTCCAGCTGGCCGACCGTCGCGAGTTCATCGCCACCGTCCTGCTCGACGATCCGCGCGCCGACCTGGCCGTGCTGAAGATCGACACCAAGGGCGAGCGCCTGCCGGTCATGGCCATCGACGATCAGGAACAGCTGGAGGTCGGCGACCTGGTCCTGGCCCTGGGCAATCCGTTCGGCGTCGGCCAGACGGTGACCAACGGCATCATCTCGGCCATGGCCCGCACCGATGTCGGCGCGGCCGATTTCGGCAGCTACATCCAGACCGACGCCTCGATCAATCCGGGCAATTCCGGCGGTCCGCTGGTCGACATGGACGGCGACCTGATCGGCATCAACACCTTCATCATCTCGCGCTCGGGCTCTTCCAGCGGGGTGGGCTTCGCCATTCCCGCCGCCGTGGTCAAGCAGGTGGTCAACGCCGCCCTGGGCGGCGGCCACAGCGTGGTGCGACCCTGGCTTGGCGTGAAGGGCCAACCCGTCACTGCCGAGATCGCCCGCAGCCTGGGCATGGCCGCGCCGCGCGGCGTGCTGGTGGCCCAGGTCTATCCCGGTTCCTCGGCCGACAAGGCGGGGCTGAGGGAAAGCGACATCATCCTGTCGATCGACGGCAGCGTCGTGAACGACGAGGGCGGCGGCGCCTTCGCGATCGGCACCCACAAGGTCGGTGACCGTGTGCCGATGGTCATCCGTCGCGGCGAGCGCGAGCAGACCCTGACCGTCCGCGCCGAGGCCGCGCCCGAAAGCCCGGCCCGCGACGAGAAGACCCTGACCGGCCGCAACCCCTTCGACGGCGCCACGGTGCTGAACCTGTCGCCGGCCGTGGCCCAGGACCTGGGCGCTGACCCGTTCGCGGGCCGGGGCGTGCTGGTCAGCAAGATCGGCCAGGGTTTTGCGCTGAGCGCCGGTCTGCGTCCCGGCGACTTCATCCGCGAGGTCAATGGCCGGCCGATCAACACCGTGGCTGACCTGGCCGCTCTGTCGAACAGCGGCGGCCGGGCCTGGACCGTGACCATCGAGCGCGGCGGCCAGCGGATCACGGCGCGGTTCAATACCTGATCCCAAGCCTCGAAGATCGGGGGCTATCCCTTGATCTTCGAGGCGATGGACCAGCAGTGGCCGAACGGGTCGACGATCATGCCGAAGCGGTCGCCCCAGAACTGGTCGGCCAGCGGGAAGTGAATGGTCGCGCCGGCGGCCACGGCGCGGTCCCACCAGACGTCGGCGTCGTCGACCTGAAGGTGAAGGGTCACCGAGGCGGGCGGGGTGAACGGCGCGCCGCCCATCATCTCGGAGAAGTGGTCGGAGACCATCACCCAGGCGCCGTTGATCAGCATTCGCGAGTGCATCAGCCGCTCGCCGTCGTCGGCGGTGTTGCGAAACGTCTCCTGGGCGCCGAACGCTTGCGTGTAGAAGGCCACCGCGGCCTTCGCGCCGACGACGGACAGGTAAGGCGTGACCCCATCTTCGGGGCCGCGTGTCGGATCGCCATCGTTGGTCATGGTGGTTCCTCCCGGGATTTCGTAAACCTGCGCCCATGTCCGATCTTTTCCAAGCCGCCGGCCTGACCCCGCATGCGCCGACGCCGCTCGCCGAGCGTCTGCGGCCCCAGACGCTGGATCAGGTGGTGGGGCAGGAGCACCTGCTGGGTCCCGAGGGGCCGATCGGCCGGATGGCGGCGGCCAAGCGCCTCTCGTCGATGATCCTGTGGGGCCCGCCCGGCACCGGCAAGACCACCATCGCCCGCCTGCTGGCCAAGGCCGGTGGCTATGAGTTCCAGCAGATCTCGGCGGTATTTTCGGGCGTCGCCGACCTGAAGAAGGCCTTCGAGCAGGCGCGCGGCCGCCGCATGTCCGGCCAGAGCACCCTGCTGTTTGTCGACGAGATCCACCGCTTCAACCGCGCCCAGCAGGACGGTTTCCTGCCGTTCGTGGAGGAGGGGGTGATCACCCTGGTCGGCGCCACGACCGAGAACCCGTCGTTCGAGCTGAACGGCGCTCTGTTGTCGCGCTGTCAGGTCTTCGTGCTCAAGCGCCTGGACGAGGAGGCGCTGGAAGCCCTGCTGGCCAAGGCCGAAGCGGTCGAGGGCCGCAAGCTGCCGCTGGACGCCGAGGCCCGCTTCACCCTGATCGCCATGGCCGATGGCGACGGCCGCTACCTGCTGACCCTGACCGAGACCCTGCTGTCGGTCGGCACCGACACGCCGCTCAATGCCGTCCAGCTGGGCCAGTTCCTGCAGAAGCGCCGGCCCGCCTACGACAAGAACCGCGAGGAGCACTACAACCTCGTCTCGGCCCTGCACAAATCGGTGCGCGGTAGCGATCCGGACGCCGCGCTCTACTGGCTGGCGCGCATGCTGGAGGGCGGGGAGGACCCGCTGTTCATCGCTCGCCGGCTGGTGCGGATGGCGTCCGAGGACATCGGCGCGGCCGATCCGCTTTCCCTGCTGCTGACCACGGCCGCCAAGGACGCTTTCGACTTTCTGGGCAGTCCCGAGGGCGAGCTGGCCCTGGCCCAGTGCGTGGTCCACATGGCCAGCGCGCCCAAGTCCAACGCCGTCTACACCGCCTTCAAGGCCGCCCGCCGCGCCGCCAAGGAGACCGGCTCCTTGGCCCCGCCGGCCCACATTCTCAACGCCCCGACCAAGCTGATGAAGTCGCTCGGCTATGGCGACGGCTACGCCTATGACCACGATGTCGAGGGCGGCGTCTCGGGCCAGAACTATTTCCCGGACGGCATGGCGCGGCCCAGGTTCTATGAGCCCAAGCCCGTCGGCGCGGAAGCCAAGGTTCGGGAACGGCTGGACGCGTGGAACAAGCTGCGCAAAGACGGGCGATGACCACGCGTCCCCCCCGCCGTCCGCCCCTCGCGCCGAAACCCAAGGCGTCAGACGCTCCCATCACCCTGACGGACGATGAGATCGCCCTGGCGCGGTCCTGGGTGATCCACGAGGACGACAGCGTCATCGTGCTGAACAAGCCCGCCGGCCTGTCCAGTCAGGGCGGCCGCATCCAGGCCCATACGCTGGACGACCTGCTGTGGGCCTTCGCGCGGCCCGGTCGTCCGCGTCCGCGCCTGATCCACCGGCTGGACCGCGACACCTCGGGCGTGATCCTCACCGCCAAGACCAAGCCGGGGGCGGCGTTCCTGGGCAAGGCGCTTATGGGCAAGCGCTTCCGCAAGTCCTACATGGCCATCGTCGCGCCGGGCGCGCCGGAGCCCAAGGGTGGCATGATCGACAGCCCGCTGCGCCGCGAGTCGATTGGCCGCGAAGCCTATATGCGGGTCTGCCTGCCCGACCACCCCGACGCCGAGACCGCCCGCAGCCGCTATCGCACCCTGTCGTCCAACGCGACGGCCGCCCTGGTGGAGCTATCGCCGGACACGGGCCGCATGCACCAGCTGCGGGTCCACATGGCCTCGATCGGCCGGCCGATCTCGGGCGACAGTCGCTATGGCGGGGCGCTGATGCTGGGCGGGACGGCGGTTCCGCGCCTGATGCTGCACGCCGCCCAGCTGGTGTTTCCGCATCCCGAGGGCGGCGAGCGCCGGATTGCCGCGCCGGTCCCGGCCGATATGGTCGCCATGCTGGAGACGCTCGGAATGCCCGTCCCGGAACAGCGCGCCTAGCCAGGCCGTTTAAAGGTCAGGAGAAACGCCATGCAACGCCTCGCCGGACTTGCCCTGTCCCTGATGCTGCTGAGCGGCTGCGCCAGCGCGCCCACCCTCTACGCCGCCAGGACCGCGTCGGCGGGCGTCGGCTATTCTGAGTTTCGGCTGGAGCCGGGCCGTTACCGCGTCACCTTCCAGGGCGGCCCCGGCGCGCCCGTTGAGCAGGTTTCAGACTATGCCCTGCTGCGCGCGGCGGAACTGGCGGTGCGCGACGGCTATGACTGGTTTCGGGTGTCGGATCGCCTGACCTCGAGCACGGGCGCCGGCAATGGACCGCGCCTGTCGATTGGCGGGGGCTCCAGCCGCTATGGCGGGCACAGCTCGATTGGCCTGGGCCTCGGCACAAGCTTCGACCTGGGCCCCGGACCCACCGTGACCAGCTCGCTGGAAGTCGTGTTCGGCAGGGGCGCGGCGCCGCGTGACGCCGACGTCTATATCGCCCAGGCGATCATCCGCTCGGTGGGCTACGGCCGCAGCACGATCTAGGCGGCCGCCGCCGTCCTGGCCGCCAGCGGATGGCTGGCGCGCAGGGCCGCGTGGGTCAGGCCCGCAGTCTCGGCCGCCGCGAAATAGCCCTCGGCGGGCAGGCCCTGCAGCGTGGTCATCGGCGCCACGCCCTTGACGTCGCGGCCGAAGTTCATGATGTCGGTCGCGATCCGCTCCGCCGGTCCAGCGAGGTCCGAGGCGTCCAGCGTCAGGCCGCTCAGCCGCGCCTCCTTCAGGCCGCGCAGGGCGTCCTTCTCCGGCGGCACCCGGGCGATGACGCCGCGTGTCAGGGCCTTGAGCAGACCAACCACTTCCAGCAGGCGGCCCGAGGGCGTGCCGCGGGTGATATCGACCAGCTCGATCATCACGCCGCCGCGCAGCAGGGCCAGCGACAGGCCCGGCGTCCCGGTCAGCATGTCGCGGCCGCGCTGGGTGCCCAGGGTGCGGAACGATGCCGGCAGGATCAGGTCAGGAACGTTGTGGCCCTGGGCGCCGCGCGCGAACACGGCGGCATACTTCAGGGTCGCCTCGTCGATAAAGGCAATGTCGCGGTCGGGCAGGCGGGTGATCGCCCGTGCATTGGCCTGGCGCCCGCTGGCCAGATGAGTGACCACCGGCTCGATGCGGATCGCCGTGGTGACATTGCGGCGCAGGCTGATCACGTGTTCCAGCGTGAAATCGACCCGCAGGGCCGCGCCGCCGGCAGTGGTGAAGGCCACGGGGGTGCGTCGTGACTCATCGCCGTCCTCGACCGCCCGCCGCACCGGTGAGCGTTTGGAGTCACGCCGGGCGCGGGCCGCCAGCACCGTAGCCGCGTCTATCCGACGGCAGATGGCCTCGCCGCCGTTCAGGCCGATGACCGCGCTGATCCCCAGATCGCTCATGTCGACGGAGCCCAGCAGGTGGGTCAGCACGTCTTCCAGGATGCGGACGCTCGTCGCCTGGGCGGCCAGGCCCTGGTCACTGTTCATGGCGATCAGGAATTCGCTGTCGGAAATGCGGGCCCGCATGTCGTTGCGGTCGAGGTGCTCGGCCAGCTTGCGCTCGACATAGGTCCAGACATCGCCGCGCTTCTGCGACCACCAGTCGCCGGCCCAGGCGCGGATGGCCTGGACGCTGATGACGTTCACCGAGCCGCGCGCGATCAGCTCGCTCCCGGCCAGCCGGTGCAGGACCGGGGCGGGCAGAGCGAGACGCTGGGTCGTATCGTCCTGGGCGTTGCTGTCGAAGGGCATGGGGCTCGGTTCACAAGAGGAGCGGCCAGAATGCCGCTGGCACGCTTAACCTCTCGTTCGGAAAGAAGGTTTCCAGCGATGTTCACCGTGAAGAAATCCGGGCGCGACTTGGCGTTCGGCCCCGCTCGGCGCATAAGGAGCCAATGACCAAACTGCTTCTCGTAGCCGCCGGCGGCGCCGTCGGCTCGGTCGCCCGCTATCTGGTGGGCGCCCAGGCCCTCCGGCTGATGGGACCGGCTTGGCCTTACGGCACCTTCGCGGTGAATGTGATCGGTGGTTTCCTGATGGGCGTGCTGGCCTCCTGGCTGGCGCATCGTGGCAACGCCAACCACGAACCGGTCCGCCTTTTGCTCGCCGTCGGCGTCATGGGCGGCTTTACGACCTTCTCGGCCTTTTCGCTGGAGACCGCGCTGATGATTCAGAAGCGCGACTACAGTCAGGCCTTCACCTATTCCGCCGCCAGCGTGCTTTTGTCCGTGGCGGCCCTTTACGCGGGCCTTCTGATCGCCCGCAGGATGTTCGCGGCATGAAAGAAGTACGCACGCTCTATGTGGACGCGGGCGAGGATGGCACCCGGGTGGACCGCTGGTTCAAGCGCCGCTGGCCCCACCTCAACCACATCCAGCTCAACAAGCTGTTCCGCTCCGGTCAGGTGCGGGTCGACGGCTCGCGGGTGAAGGCCGACACCAAGCTGGCGGCCGGCTCGCAGGTGCGCGTGCCGCCTCTGCCGGACGCCCCCGATCCGGACGAGAAGCTGGTGCTGTCCAAGCGCGACATCGCGTTTGCCAAGTCGCTGGTGCTGTACGAGGACGAGGAAGTCCTGGCGCTGAACAAGCCCGCCGGCCTGGCCGTGCAGGGCGGCACCAAGACCACCCACCACATCGACAAGCTGCTGTCGGCCTGGGGCGAGGGCGTCAACCGGCCCAAGCTGGTCCACCGTCTGGACCGCGATACCTCGGGCGTGCTGCTGCTGGGCAAGACCCCGGCCGCCGCCGCGCGTCTGTCGGGCTCGTTCGCCAAGCGCAAGGCGCAAAAGACCTATTGGGCCATCGTCCAGGGCAACCCGCACCCGGTCGAAGGCGTCATCGAGCTGCATTTGGCCAAGCGCGGCGTGGGCGATCGCGAACTGGTGGTTCCCGCCGAACCCAAGGACAAGGACGCCCAGCCGGCCGAGACCGAGTTCGTCTCGATCAGCCGCGCCGGCCCGCGCGTCACCTTCATGGCCCTGCGTCCGCACACCGGCCGCACGCACCAGCTGCGCGCCCACATGAAGGCCATCGGCCACCCGATCCTGGGCGATCCGAAGTACAGCGACGAGAAATCGACCCAGCTGTCGGAGGGCCTGAAGCTGCAGCTGCACGCCCGCTCGGTGATGCTGCCGCACCCGTCGGTGGGCATGCTGTTCATCGAGGCGCCGATCAGCCCCGAGCTGAAGGCGGGCTTCGCCAAGTTCGGCTTCTCGGAAGACGAGGCCGACCAGGATCCGTTCGCGAAGAAGCAGATCAAGCGTCGATGACGGCGGAGGTCGTTCGGCAAGCCTGGACGCTTCTGGACCAGGGCCGCGCGGCCGATGCGGTCGCCCTGACGCGCGCGCCTGCGGCCTCGCCGCAGGCCGGGGCCGGGATGCTGATCGTTCATGCGGCGGCGCTGAAGGGCGTCGACCGTCATGACGAGGCGCTGGTCTTCAACCGCCGGGCCGTGGCCGCCACGCCCAATGACCGCATCGCCTGGTACAATCTGGCCGCCACCCTGGGTGACCTGGCCCAGGCCGAAGAGACAGAGGCGGCGATCCGCAAGGCCATCGCCCTGGGCCTCGACGCGCCCGAAGCCTGGCTGGTGCTGGGCCGCGCCCTGCAGGGCCAGAGCCGCTATGACGAGGCCGAGGCCGCGTTCAGGGCGGCCATCAGCCGCCGGGACGGGTTCGGCGATGCCCATCGCAACCTGGCCCAGCTGCGCTGGATGCGGTCGGGCGATCTGGTCCTGGCCCTGGAGGCCCTGACGGCTTCGCTGGCGCGCAATCCGACTGACAGTCAGCTGATCCTGCTCAAGAGCACGGTCGAGGAATTCGCCGGCGACAAGGCCGCCGCCTTCGCCACCCTGAACGACGCCCTGATCCGCCAGCCGAACGACGCCCTGCTGTTGCTGGCCGCCTCGCACATGGCCGGCGAGATCGGCCAGGCCGACGCCATGCTGGCCCACGCCCAGGCCGCCGAACGCCTGGTCCCGCAGGCGCCGCAGGTGCTGATCGCCCTGGCCGAGGCCCATCTGGCGGTCGGGGATGCGGCCGCCGCGTCCCAGACCACTGAACGCCTGAGGGCCATCGCGCCGCTGGATCAGCATGGCCTGGCCCTGCAATCCACGGCCTGGCGGCTGTCGGGCGATCCGCGCCGCGCCGTGCTGAACGACTATGAGGGCCTTGTGCGGGCCTACACCCTGCCGACCCCGGAGGGCTGGGACAGTCTGGACGCCTATCTGGGCGCCCTGCGCGATCGGCTGGCCCAGCGGCACGACCTCAAGACCCATCCGCTGCAGCAGTCCCTGCGCGGCGGCAGCCAGGTTCCCTCGCTGCATCAGTCGCCCGACCCGCTGTTCCAGGCCTTCTTCGCCCAGGTTCGCAAGGTGGTGGCGCGTTACCTCGCCGACATCGGTCCCGGCGACAACCCGCTGCGCGCCCGGGCCGGCGGCGACTTCCGGGTCAGTGGCGGCTGGTCGGTGCGGCTGTCGCCCAACGGCTTTCACGCCGACCATGTGCACCCGCAGGGCTGGATCTCGTCGGCCTTCTATCTGGACCTGCCCAGCGGCGTGGCCGACGAGCACACGCGCGAAGGCTGGATCAAGTTCGGCCAGCCCGGCTGCGTCACCCGTCCGGCCCTGGAGCCCGAGCACGAGGTGCGTCCCCAGCCGGGGATGCTGGTGCTGTTTCCGTCCTACATGTGGCACGGCACCCGGGCCTTCACCTCGCCCGAGCACCGCCTGACCATGGCGTTCGACGTCGTGCCTCAGTAAATCCGCTCCGCTCGCCGAAGCCCGAGGCCCAAACCCGGCCGTTGGCGCCGAGAGCGGACCTTACGATCGGCTGTTTGGGGTGGGGAAGGAGGCGTTCGCGCCAAAGCCGAAAGCATCCACTCTCAGCAGCAACACACGCTTGTCATCCCGGCCGTAGCGTAGCGAAGCGCCGGGACCCAGGGGCCAACGCAGCGCGCCGGCTCCGGGCTCCCTGTTGGGAGCGTCACCTGAAACCAGACTGTGTCACCCCAAGCTCGAGGAAGCCGGCCGAGCGCCAAGAGCAAGTGCATCGCGGTTGCCCCTGGGTCCCGGCGCTACGGCCGGGATGACAAGATTTTTTGGACGAGGTCAGAGGCCGCGAAGCGGACCTTTCGACGAGCCGCAAAGGGTGGCCTGCTGCCACAGGCCCGCTTAAGATGGCGTACCGTCACGACGAGCCCTCGCATGATTGGCAACGCTATCCTGATCGCCTTGAATGCGCTCCTGTGGGGCGGGTGGACCTTTAGCTTTGCGAGAGGCGGGGTGCATAACTCCACTCAGGCGGCGTGGTACATATACGGCCCACTGCTTGCATTTGCGGTCACAACGGTTGCGCCCACCCTCGCCTTGGCGACGGGGCGACTCCGGCGCGGCGACTCCAGCACTTGGCTGAAAGGCTTTCTGATCCTCACGCTGCTGGGCTTCCTGCCCTATGCCTGCATGTCCGGTGGCGGCGTCTAAAAGCAGACGTCGTCAAGGACCGCTATGGCTCGTGCGCAGCCATCAGCGCGATTGCAGACTCCAGACCTTCAGATCGCGACCACGAGCCCTTGTCGGTCCCGCTGAAACCACGCTGCGGGGAACGGAGATCGTCACACCAGCCCCGTCACCGCCTTCGCCTCGGCGCTGCCTGGGAACACCCGGCTGTCCAGCGCCGAGCGATCCACGCCCATGTGGTCGCCCAGCAGACCTTTGAACAGGCCGCGCATGTCCATTGTCGGCGCCACGTCGCGGTTCTCAAACAGCGCCGGCGGGGACAGGCCCGGCCAGTCGCCGATGATCCCGCCCGGCTTCAGCGCCCCGCCCAGCACCAGGGCCGTCGAGGCCGTGCCATGGTCGGTGCCGCCGGTGCCGTTGGCGCGGGCGGTGCGGCCAAATTCGGTGACGGTGACCACCACCGTATTCTTCCACTCCTCGCCCAGGCCGGTGTTGAGGCCCGACAGCACCGAGTCCAGATAGGCCAGCCGGGTGTTGAGCTGGCCGACCTGGCCGGCGTGGGTGTCCCAGCCGTCCAGCGCGATGGCGGCGATGCGCGGGCCGCCGTCCTGGACCATGAAGCCGGCCAGGGTCGCGCCCAGCTTGCGGGCCGCCTCGCGTCCCTCGCGTCCGCCCCGGCCGGCCGGGGCCGCCGGCGCCATCATGCCCGGCGCGGCCATGCCGTCCTTCTCCACGGGCGGCGCCATGGCGGTCATGGCGGCCTGGGCCATGCTCTCGGTCTCCAGGCCGCGCGCGAAGGCCGGGCCCATCAGGGGGTCGCTCCTGTAGAGGTCCTGCAGCAGGGTCGGCAGGCGGGCCGTCTCGTCCACGCCCTTGCCCGGCGACCAGCTGGCCGCCTGGACCTTGCCGCGCAGGATCAGGGGCGTCGTCGCGCCCACATACAGGCCTTCGGCCTTGCGCGAGGCGGGCAGGGTTTCCAGCGTCCGGTTCAGCCAGCCCGAGGTGGTCGCATAGACCTGGGCCGAGCCGCTTTCCAGCACGTCCTGGGCTTCGAAATGCGAGCGGGCGCGGTCGGGCGTCGCCACCGCCGGCGCGATCCGGGCCTGACCCTTCAGGGCTAGGGCGTGAACCGAGGTCAGGGCAGGGTGCAGGCTGAACGTGCCGTCCAGCTTCAGACCGTCCTCGGGCTTGATGGCGATCCCGCGCCGCAGCCCCTCATAGTCCTTGTCGCCCACGGGAGGGCTGACCGACAGGCCGTCCATGCCGCCGCGGCAGATCACGACGACCAGCTTGCGCTTGTCCAGGGCGCTGTCGGCGTCGGCCAGGGCCGGACGGCCCAGGAAGGTGACCGACAGGCCAAGACCGGCGGCCGAGGCCAGGACGCGGCGACGGTTCATCATCGGGCAGTCGGTCATCGGCGTTGGAACTCCGGACTCATCAGCAGCAGGGCGACGGCCTCGCTGCGGGTCTCGGCCCGGGCGACAGCCTGGGCGGTGGGGGGCGTCAGCCGGGCGCCGAGGGCCGCGACCGCCGCTTCGTTGGGATCCAGCCGGTCGGCGACCACGGCGGCGAAGGCCTGGCTCCATTGTAGGCGCTTGATCAGACCGTCGGGTGAGCACCATTCGCCGGCCATGTCCGACCAGCCCTTGGGCGAGGGGGGAGAGAAGCCTCTCTGTCCCAGGCCAATCAGGGGAACGGTGATGCGCTCATAGGCCGACGGCTGGGCGCCGATCACGCGCCAGGACGAGATCAGGAACTCGTAGGGCGTCTTGAACTTGGTCGCCGCCGGCTCCCACGCCTCGGGCGCCTCGACCAGGGTGCGGGCCACGCGGTCCAGCCGCCCGCCGCTCTTGAGGAAGCTCTGCTCCAGCCGCGCCACCAGGGTCGGCGGCGGATCGTCGGCGACGAAGTGCCGGGCGATCTTCAACGCGACATGGCGGGCCGTGGCGGGGTGAGCGGCCAGATCCTTCAGCACCGCCAGACCCTGACCGATCTCGTCGTCTTTGTAGGTCTTGCCCAGGATGGTGCGGACCCCGGGTTCGTGGATGTTGACCCGGAACACGAACTGGCCGGCCCGGTCCTGGTCCTCGCCGCCGACGCTGAAGCCGGTCAGGGCGCGGGCGAACTCGGTGACGTCGGCCTGACTGTATCCGGCCTCGACGCCGACGGTGTGCAGCTCCAGGATCTCGCGGGCCAGGTTCTCGTTCAGGCCGCGCCGGCCGTTGCGAGATCCGGTCATGCTGCCGGGCCCGACCGACTGGGCCTGGTCCAGATAGGTAAGCATGGCCGGATGGGTGCTGGAGGCGACCAGCATGTCCTCGAAGCGACCGAAGGCGTAGGGGCGGATGACCTCCTGCTCGAAGGGGCCAACCATCACGGCGGTCAGCTCCTTGGTTCCTGAAACGGTGAAGTGGTTGGCCCAGAACAGCGCCCAGCGCTCGCGAAAGCCGCTGGCCGTGCTCGCGCCCAGCTGGGCGCGGCTGAGGAAGTCGGCGGCGGCCTTCTCGCGAATGGCCTTGTTGGCCTGCTGGACGGCGACAGTCTTGGGCTCGCCGTCGTCCTTGGCCTCGCGGCGCAGCTCCTGATAGGCCCGCATGGCGATAAAGCGCTGGGCCGAGGTGTCGGCGCCCGGCTGCGGCTGGTCGGCGCCTTTGGGCGTGATCTGGCCGAGCAGGGATCCGCGCGGGTCCCTCGTGGCGGCGGCGATGTCGCCCGGGCGGGCGCCCAGGCCAAAGCGGGTTACGGCCAGGGCCGCCATCATATCCTTGGAGGGCAGGGACAAACGCGCTCTCTCCTTGCGTCCGGGGCCTTGTGCCCGGGACCGTTCTTGATCATTCAACGCCTTGAAGAGGGCGATCCGTCGACCGTCCCGCAAATCACCGCTCAAGGAGCCATCATCCGTGGCCGAGAAGACCCCGCCAATCGAAAAGCCGCGCCGGTTCTACAAGGCGGCGACGGTTGGGCCCGTGGAGGGCGGTTTCGCCGTGCTGCTGGACGGCCGCACCCCCAAATCGCCGGCCAGGTCGCCTCTGGTTCTGCCCAGCCTGGCCCTGGCGCAGCGCGTGGCGGACGAGTGGGAGGCGCAGGACAAGGTCATCGATTCGACGATCATGCCCGCCACCCGCCTGGCCTTCACCGCCATCGACCGCATCTCCGAGACCCGCGCCGCCGTGGCCGTCGAGGTCGCCGCCTATGCCGGGTCTGACCTGCTGTGCTACCGCGCCGACCATCCCACGCCCCTGGTCGAGCGCCAGACGCGGGAATGGCAACCGCTGCTGGACTGGGCCAAGAGCGCTCTGGGCCTTCACTTCACGCCGGTGACAGGGATCATTCACACGCCGCAGCCCGCCCAGACCCTGGCCGATGTCGAGGCCCTGGCCCTGTCGATGGATGATTTCAGCCTGGCCGGCGTGGCCTATGCTTCGGGCCTTCTGGGCTCGACGGTGCTGGCCCTGGCCATCCGCGCCGGCGAGCTGGACGGCCAGCGGGCCCTGGATCTGTCGCGCCTGGAAGAGACCTTCCAGGCCGATATCTGGGGGCAGGACGCCGAGGCGCGGCTGCGCGCCGATAACCTGGCCATCGAGGCCCTGGCCCTGGAGCGGTGGTTCGCCGCGCTGCGGGCATAACCGTCCGAATGCTGCACTGCCGTAAGGGCTGGCTTGCCAGTCCGGCCGCGCGGCTTTACCCCTCGTCCGATAAGGCGGCCCCACGGCTTGGGAGACCGCAGGAGCAGGGGAGCGCATCCGCGTGCAGCATATTCTCGAGGAACTGGATCGTCGTCGCGAGCAGGCCAAGGGCGGCGGCGGCGAAGCGCGGGTGGCATCGCAGCACGCCAAGGGCAAGCTGACGGCGCGGGAACGCATCGACCTGCTCCTCGACGAAGGCAGCTTCGAAGAGTTCGACATGTTCGTCGAGCACCGCTGCGCCGACTTCGGCATGCAGGACCAGAAGATCCCCGGCGACGGCGTCGTCACCGGCTGGGGCACGATCAACGGCAAGGTCGTCTACGTCTTCTCCAAGGATTTCACGGTGTTCGGCGGCTCGCTGTCGGGCGCTCACGCCGCCAAGATCGTCAAGGTCCAGCGCCAGGCGATGAAGGTCGGCGCGCCGGTGATCGGCCTGTTCGACGCCGGCGGCGCGCGCATCCAGGAAGGCGTCGACAGCCTGGCCGGCTATGCCGACATCTTCATGGAAAACGTGATGGCCTCGGGCGTGATCCCGCAGATCAGCGTGATCATGGGCCCCTGCGCCGGCGGCGACGTGTACAGCCCCGCCATGACCGACTTCATCTTCATGGTGAAGGACACCAGCTACATGTTCGTGACCGGTCCTGACGTGGTCAAGACCGTCACCAACGAGGTGGTCACCGCCGAGGAACTGGGCGGGGCCCGGGTGCATGCCGCCAAGTCGGGCGTGGCTGAAGGCGCGTTCGAGAACGACCTGGAAGCCATGACCCAGGTGCGCCGCCTGGTCGACTTCCTGCCCTCGTCCAACCGCGAGCCGGCCCCGGAGCGGATGAGCTTCGATGAGCCCCTGCGCGAGGAGATGAGCCTGGACACCCTGATCCCCAGCGATCCGGGCAAGCCCTACGACATGAAGGAACTGATCCTCAAGATCGTCGACGAAGCCGATTTCTTCGAGATCTCCAGCGAGTGGGCCAAGAACATCATCTGCGGTTTCGCCCGCATGGACGGCGAGAGCGTCGGCATCGTCGCCAACCAGCCCCAGGTGCTGGCCGGCGTGCTGGACATCGACAGCAGCCGCAAGGCCGCGCGCTTCGTGCGCTTCTGCGACGCCTTCAACATTCCGATCGTCACCCTGGTCGATGTCCCTGGCTTCATGCCGGGCACCAAGCAGGAATATGGCGGCCTGATCAAACACGGCGCCAAGCTGTTGTTCGCCTATGCCGAGGCCACGGTGCCCAAGATCACGGTCATCACCCGCAAGGCCTATGGCGGGGCCTATGACGTGATGAGCTCCAAGCACCTGCGCGGCGACCTCAACTATGCCTGGCCGACCGCCGAGATCGCGGTGATGGGCGCCAAGGGCGCCGTCGAGATCATCTTCCGCGCCGAGGCCAAGGACCCGGTGGCCCTTGCCGCCCGCGAGGCTGAATACAAGGCCGCCTTCGCCAATCCGTTCGTGGCCGCCTCGCGCGGCTATATCGACGACGTGATCATGCCGCACGGCACCCGTCGCCGGATCGTGCGGGGCCTCAAGAGCCTGAAGGGCAAGGAACTGACCAACCCCTGGAAGAAGCACGACAACATCCCGCTGTAGGGGCGTGGGCGGCGTGGTCCAGCGGCCAGCGCCGCTGGCCCCCTCCTGACCGCTACGCGGTCGTCCTCCCCCTTGTCAGGGGGAAGATGAGATCAGTGCGTTTCATCTTCCCCCTTCGGGGGAAGACGGCTGCGTAGCAGCCCGTAGGGGGCAAGTACGGGGATAGAGCTCGATCAATCCCCTGGCCTTTCGGGAAAAGCTCAACCCGATCAACACCCTGCAAAAAGAATGAGCGCGCCTGTCAGACGCGCTCAAACCTCCCGTATTCTTGTCCCACCTCGTCGCGAGGAAAGGGCGCAAGGCCAGCGACCATTGCGGCGGCGGGGGGTGATCGAGCGGGGCTGGGGTCGAGGGGGATACTCGACCGGTCCGGGGATCTGGTTGCTGGCCAGACCCGCCCGCCGTCGGCGTGGACGGGGATCAAGGCGAGTGTTGGTCAGAATTGGCCCCACGCCCCCCGACCTTCGGGACTTCGGGAAACCGAGGCGTCCGGGTTCCGGTAAGGCCCCAACTGGGCCACCCGCCGGGACGCTGATGGATAACGACCACGCGGAGCGGACGGCTTCGTCGAAACGGTATTTTCTATTTCTCATCCGGACGTGGTCCGGACGCTCCGCGACCCTTTCCATAACTCGGCGGTTCCCGCGCGAGACTGCGGCGCCGTAGCTGCTCCCCCTCCGGGGGAGCTGTCGCGGAGCGACTGAGGGGGCCATCGCCGCCATCGCCGCGCTGCCCCCTCCGGCCCTCCTCCCCCAGAGGGGGAGGATCTATCTACAGATCAAACCTCACCCCCTGCGCCAGCGGCAGGGCTCCGGAATAGTTCACCGTCGCGGTCTGGCGCCGCATGTACTGTTTCCAGCTGTCGGAGCCGCTCTCGCGACCGCCCCCGGTTTCCTTTTCGCCGCCGAACGCGCCGCCGATCTCGGCGCCCGAGGGGCCGATATTGACGTTGGCGATGCCGCAGTCGCTGCCGGCCGCCGACAGGAAGGCCTCGGCTTCACGGACGTCATTGGTCATCACGCAGGAGGACAGGCCTTGCGGCACATCGTTCTGGATCGCCACCGCCTCGTCGAAGTCGCGATAGGGCACGACGTGCAGCAGGGGCGCGAAGGTCTCGCGCTGCATGCCGGCGCTCGGAGCCGGCAGGCGGGCCAAGGCGGGGCGCACATAGAAGGCTTCCGGATGCTCGTCGATCAGCAGGCGCTCGCCGCCGCTGACCGTTCCGCCGTCGGCCCGGACTTGATCCATCGCCGCGACGAAGGCCTCATAGGCGGCCCTGTCGTGCAGCGGGCCCAGCAGCACGCCGTCCCGGCGCGGATCACCGACCGGAAGACGGGAGAAGGCGCTCTCGACCGCGTCGGCGACCTTGTCGACCAGGCTTTCGTGGACGATCAGGCGGCGCAGGGACGTGCAGCGCTGGCCCGCCGTGCCGGCCGCCGAGAAGACGATGGCGCGAACGGCCAGCGACAGGTCGGCGCTCGGGGTGACGATCATGGCGTTGTTGCCGCCCAGCTCCAGGATCGAGCGACCAAAACGGCCGGCGACGATCGGGGCGATGGCCTGGCCCATGCGGGTGGAGCCGGTGGCGCTGACCAGCGGGATGGCCGGATCGCGCACCAGCCGCTCGCCGGCGTCACGGCCGCCCAGCACCACGCTGCACAGGCCTTCGGGCGCATCGCCGAAGCGGGCGATGGCGCGCTCCAGAATGGCGTGGGTGGCGATGGCCGTCAGCGGCGTTTTCTCGGACGGCTTCCAGATCACGGGGTTGCCGCAGACCAGGGCCAGGGCCGCGTTCCAGGCCCAGACCGCGACCGGGAAGTTGAAGGCGCTGATCACCACCACCGGACCCAGCGGATGCCAGGTCTCGCGCATGGCGTGGCCGGGGCGCTCCGAGGCGATGGTCAGGCCATAGAGCTGGCGCGACAGGCCGACGGCGAAGTCGCAGATGTCGATCATCTCCTGGACCTCGCCGGCGGCCTCCGAGGCGATCTTGCCAGCTTCCAGGGTGACGATGGCGGCCAGCTGATCCTTGGCGGCGCGCAGTTCCTCGCCCAGCAGGCGGACCAGCTCGCCGCGACGCGGGGCGGGGACGGTGCGCCACGCGCGGAAGGCCCTGGCGGCGGCCGAGACCTTGGCGTCGATGGTCCTGGCGTCGTCATAGGCGACCTGGGTCAGGATCGCGCCATCGAGCGGGCAACGGACGGCCACGCCGCCATCGGCGGGCAGGCCGGCGACGCCCAGATCGGCCAGAACGGCGCGGGCGTGGGCGGCGGGGTTTGGGAAGGACTGGGTCATGATCGTGGAAAACGCCGACATGGGCTTCGGGTCAAGTGGGGGCTGCTTGACGCCTCCGACGGGCGCCTTCAAATGAACCGCCCACAATGGGGTGACTGTGACGGCAGCGACCCGCCTATGGACGATAACGCCGCCTATCTTCAGCGCCTTGAGACCCTGCGGGCCGGTGTCGATCGCCGCCTGGGCGAGCTCGCGCCAAGGCTCGGCGCGGCGCCGGATCGCCTGGTCGAGGCCGTGCGCTATGCCTTGCTGGCCCCTGGAAAGCGCTTCCGGCCGATGCTGACCCTGCTGTCCGCCGCCCAGTTCGGCGCGGACGAGGGCGCGGCGCTGGATACGGCCTGCGCCTTCGAGATGGTGCATGCCGCGTCGCTGATTCTCGATGATCTGCCGGCCATGGACGACGCCGGTCTGCGCCGGGGCCTGCCGACCATCCACCGCGCCTTCGACGAGGCCACCGCCGTGCTGGCGGGGGTCGGCCTGCTGAACCAGGCCTATGCCGTGGTCGCCGCCGATGCGCGGCTGGACACCGCGCTGCGGGCCGAGATCGCCGGGCGCATCGCCGGCTCGGTCGGCTTTTGTGGCCTGATCGCCGGTCAGGCGCGGGACCTGTTCGATCGCGACCAGCTGCGCGACCTTCCGGCGCTGGACCGCCTGAACCACGAAAAGACCGGCGTGCTGATCATGGCCGCCGCCCAGTCGGGCGCCCGGATCGCCGGAGCCCCCGACGAAGCCGTCGCGGCGGTGGGCGAATTTGGCCGGCGCATGGGCATGGCCTTTCAGATCCGCGACGACCTGATCGACGCCGAGGGCTCGGTCGAAGGCGCAGGCAAGGACGTGGGCAAGGACGCCGCGATGACCACGGCCGTCTCGCTGCTGGGGATTGCCGGCGCGCGGGCCGCGATGGAGGCCCACCTCGCGGCGGGCCGGGCGGCGCTGGACGCTGTCGGCGGCTGCGACCTCGTGGCCGGCTATGTCGGCCGCCTCTTCGCCGGACGCAAGGCGGCGGCTTGACCGTGTCTCCCATTCTGACGGTGTCGGGCGTGACCCACGCCTACGGCGACAGGACCGTGCTTCGGGGCGTCGACCTGACCCTGGAGCCCGGCGAGATCTACGCCTTGCTGGGTCCCAACGGGGCCGGCAAGACGACCCTGATCAAGAGCATCTGCGGCCGCTTCCGGCCCGACGGCGGCGAGGTTCGGCTGAACGGCCAGGACCCGGCGCGGGTCAGCGCGGCGCGGGCCAGCCTGGGCCTGGTGCCGCAGGAGATCGCCCTCTACGCCCACCTGACCGTGGCCGAGAACCTGGCGGCGTTCGCAAGCCTGGCCCAGGCGCCGCGCCGGACCATCCCGGCCGCCGTGCAGCGGGCCATGGAACTGACCCGCACCGTCGACCGCGCCCATGTGCCGGTGCGCCACCTGTCGGGCGGCTATCAGCGCCGCGCCAACATCGCCGCCGCCATCGTCCATCAGCCGGCCCTGCTGATCCTCGACGAGCCCACGGTCGGCGTCGACATCGACGCCCGCGAGGCGCTGGACGCGGTGATCCGCGGCCTGCGCGACCTGGGCGTGGCGGTGCTGCTGACCACCCACGACCTGGAACAGGCCGGCGCCCTCGCCGACCGGGTCGGCTTCCTGCGCGAAGGCTGCCTGGTGCTGGAAGGCCAGCCTCGGACCCTGATCGCCGAGGCCTTCGGGGCCCAGATGGAGGTGCTGGTCGAGCTGTCAGGCGAGCCCGACGCCGCCGGCGAGGCGCTGCTGATCGCGGCAGGCCTGGCCAGAACCGCCCATCGCGCCAGGCTGTGGACCCGCCTGGATGTCGACGGCTACGCCGCCGCCGGCCGGCTGGACAAGCGGCTGCGCAAAGCCGGGCTGATCCCTCGCGAGATCCGGGTCCGCGAGCCGTCGCTGCAGAACCTGTTTAGCCTGGTGGCCGAACGGAAGCTGGCCGCATGATCCGCCTTGAAATGACGCTGGCCATGGTGCGGGTGATGGCGCTGGAGCTGTGGCGCGACCGCGCAGCTTTGGTGATGACCTTCCTGCTGCCGCCGCTGGTGTTCCTGATCTTCAGCTCGGTGTTCGCCGGGGCGACCGGCGAGGACATCAAGCCCAAGCTGGCCATGGTCGATCTGGCGCGCACCGAGACGTCCGGCCGGGTGGCTGGCGCTCTGCTGGCCAGTTCCGAGATCCGCGCCGAGGCCACGACACCCGCCACGGTCGAGGCGGTGCGGGCGCGGGTGAAATCCGGCCAGGCTGATGTGGGCCTCGTGATCCGCGCCGATCCCGCCGCGCCGGGCCGGCCGTTCCTGATCATTTCCGATCCCGGCCGCGCCGTGGCCGCGCCCCTGACCCAGGCCCGGGTGCAACTGGCCATGGCTCGCGCCGCGCCCGACGCCGCCCTGCGCCGCAGCGTCGACCAGCTGACCCCTGCTCTGGGGGCCCTGACGCCGGCCCAGACCGCGCGCCTCGACGCCGCAGCCGCCGCGCTAAAGGCAAAACCGCCTGCGGTCACCGGCGGCGACCTGTTCGACCGCGAGGACCTGCTTGGCGCGAAGAAAGGCGGGGCGACCATCGCCTATTACGCCGGGGCGGTGATGATCCTGTTCGCCCTGTTCTCGGCCATGCAGGGCGCTCTGGGTCTGATGGAAGAGCGCCGCACCGGCGTCGCCGACCGGCTGCTGGCCGGCGTGGCGGGCATGGGGCCGGTGGTGACCGGAAAGTTCGTCTTCCTGGTCGGGCAGGGGATCGTCCAGGCCGTGGCGATCTTCGCGACCGCCCAGATCGTCTATGGCGTGGCGGTGGTCGAGCATTTCGGCCTGTGGCTGCCGACGACCCTGGCGACGGCGGTCTGCGCGGCGGGTCTGGCCCTGGGGCTGGTCTCGGTGTGTCGGACGCGGGAGCAGGCCCAGATGCTGTCGACCTTCGTGATCCTGGTGCTGGCCGCGATCGGCGGCAGCATGGTGCCGCGCTTCCTGATGCCGGCCTGGCTGCAGACCGTCGGCTGGTTCACGCCGCATGCCTGGGTGATTGACGCCTATCAAGGCGTCCTGTGGCGCGACGCGTCAGTGTCGCAGGTGTATAAGGCTTGGGGCGTGCTGACCGCCGCCGGCCTGGCCGGTCTGGCGCTGGCCCAGACCCTGGCGCGACTGTCGCGTCGATAGGACCTGTGATGACGACCCTGGCGCTTGATATCGTGCTGTTCCTGGCGGCCTTCGCCTTCATGGAAGGCTTTGCCTGGGTCACGCACCGCTATGTGATGCACGGCTTCATGTGGGTCTGGCACAAGTCGCACCACGAGCCGCGCGAAGGCCTGTTCGAACTGAACGACCTGTTCGCGGTGGTCTTCGCCGCCCCGGCCATCGTGGCGATCTATTTCGGGGTGCACGGCACGCCGTGGCTGCTGCCGGTGGGTCTCGGGATCACCGCCTACGGCTTCATGTACTTCATCTTCCACGACGGCATGGTCCACCGACGCTTCAAGACGCCGTTCGGCAAGTCAGCCTTCTGGAAGCGGGCGATCCAGGCCCATCGTATCCATCACGCCGTCCACACCAAGGAGGGCGCGGTGTCATTCGGCTTCCTGTGGGCCAAGCCGGTGCGGGAACTGAAGGCGCAGTTGAAGTCGCGCGGCGTCGAGGCCTAGATCTTCGACCACAGGTCGGGCCGCGCCGGCGGCTGGATCAGTCGATCAAACAGGGCCGAACGCAGAGCGATGACGCCGCCTTCCAGCGCTCGCCAGGCCTTCATCCGGCCGCTGACCACGACGCGCTCATCCCAGGCCTTGTCGCCGACCTTGACCACGTCCAGCCCGATCTGCCGATAGACACCCCGCGCCGCCGCGATGGCCCACGCGCAACGGACGGGCAGGTCGCGCAGACCCCAGCGGGCCGAGGCGTAGTAGGGCTCGGCGGCGTCGACGAGGCGCTTGGCCATGATCGCCACAGCAGCGCGATGGGCGGGATCGGCGACCGCCGTCTCGGGAACGCCCAGCTCGGCCAGCCAGGCGCGCGGCACATAGATCCGGTCGTTGCGGGCGTCCTCGACGATGTCGCGGGCGATGTTGGTCAGCTGAAACGCCAGTCCCAGATCCTGGGCGCGGCGCAAGGTCGACAGGGCGTTGGGCTTCGTGCCCATGACCAGGGCCATCATCGTGCCGACCACGCCGGCCACGCCCCAGCAATAGTCGAGCAACTCGTCCAGCGTCTGATAGCGCCGGCCTTCGACGTCCATGGCGAAGCCGTCGATCATGTCGAGAGCGTAACGCTCGGGAATCTGGCGGCGCCGGGCCACGGTCTGGAAGGCGGCGAACTGCGGATCGCTGGGCGGCTCTCCGGCCAGGGCGGCGCGGGTCTGGGCGTACAGGGCGGCGAGGCGGGCCGGAGCGTCCTCGACCGGACTCATGCCGTGACCGAGGGTCTGGCCGTCGATCACGTCGTCGCAGTGCCGACACCAGGCGTAGAGCATCTCTGCGTCGGCCCGGGTTTCGGGGTCGAACAGGGCGGCGGCGGCGGCGAAGCTTTTGCTGCCCTTCTGGATCGCCTCGCGGCTCTGGACCTCTAGATCGCTCACGCGGCTTGAGTCGCGAAGTCGTCGATCATCAGCCCGGCCGTGGCCTTGGCCGAGCCAACGACGCCGGGAATGCCTGCGCCTGGATGGGTGCCGGCCCCGACGAAATAGAGGTTGGGAATGACGTCGTCGCGGTTGTGGGTGCGGAAGAACGCGCTCTGGGTCAGCAACGGCTCCAGCGAGAAGGCCGCGCCGTTCCACGCGTTGAGCTCGGTCGTGAAATCGTCCGGCGTGAAGATCCGGCTGGTCACCAGATCGCGGGACAGATTGGGGATGTAGCGATCCTCCAGATACTTCAGGATCCGGTCGCGATAGGCGGGCCCTTCCTTGGACCAGTCGATCTCGGCGGTCTCCAGATTGGGCACCACCGACAGGACGTAGAAGCTGCTGCAGCCGGGCGGGGCCATGCCGGGATCGGTGGCGCACGGGGAATGCAGATAGAGCGAGAAATCGTCGGACAGGGCGTCCTTGTTGTAGATGTCGCCGATCAGCTCGCGATAGCGCGGGCCAAAGCAGATCGTGTGATGGCGGATCTCGGGATGCTCAGCCTTCAGACCGAAATAGATCACGAACAGCGAGGGGCTCCAGCGCTTGCTCTCCAGCGCCTTGCCGACCTTCTTGCCACGCGGATCGTCGACCAGCAGGTCGCGATAGGTGTGCATCACGTCGGCATTCGAAGCGACGGTGTCAAAGGCTTCGAACTCGCCGCCGGAATTGATGATCCCTGTGACGCGGCCGTCACGGGTGGTGATTTTCTGGACGGGCGCGTTGAGCCGGATCGTGCCGCCCAGGTCTTCCAGCAGGCGCACCAGACCGCGGATCAGCGCGCCGGTGCCGCCGCGCGGGAACCAGACGCCGCCGCGACGCTCGAGCGCGTGGATCAGGGCATAGATCGACGAGGTGGCGAAGGGGCTGCCGCCGACCAGCAGGCTGTGGAACGAAAGAGCCTGGCGGACATGCTCGTCCTTCACGAACGACGAGACCTTGTCATAGACGCTGCGCCAGGCCTGCAGCTTCATCAGGGCCGGGGCCGACGAGATCATGCTGCGGATGTCGAGGAACGGCACGGCGCCCAGTTCGACATAGCCCTTTTGATAGAGCTCCTCGGAATAGGCGTGGAACTTGCGATAGCCCTCGACATCGGCCGGATTGCGGGCGGCGATCTGACGGTCCAGCTCGGCCTGGTCGTTGACGTAGTCGAAGACGTCGCCGTCTTCCCAGACCAGCCGGTAGAACGGGTTGACCGGTAGCAGCTCGACATAGTCCTCGATCTTGCGACCGCTGATCGTGAACAGCTCCTTGAGGCAATCAGGATCGGTGATCACGGTCGGGCCGGCGTCGAAGATGAAACCCTCGTCCTCCCAGACGTAAGCGCGGCCGCCGGGCTTGTCGCGACCTTCGATCACGGTGACGTCGAAGCCGGAGGACTGCAGGCGGATGGCCAGGGACAGACCGCCGAAGCCGGAGCCGATAACGGCCGCGCGCGGCTTTGGAACACTCATGCTTTGTCCTCAATCACTGAGCTCTCGCCCAGATACCCCAGGGCGGCGACGATAGGTACGGGCGGTTTGCCCATCAGGACGCGGGCCTGATCAAAAGGAGTCAGGCGCGCCGCGTAGAAGCGCTGAATCAACGGGGCGCCCAGACGGTAGAAACGCTCCAGAACCTTGTAGCGTTGGTCCGGCGCGCAGGCCCTGAACAGCATGCGATTGAGCAGACGGAAGAACCGTCGGCGGCGCCAGGCCGCTTTTGAGTGGGCCTCGGCGCAGGTGCGGACGTGGGCGCTGGTGATGTGTGGCAGGGCGGCGATCTGTTCCGCCAGCCGGGCGGCGTCGGGCAGGGAATAGCCCGTGGTCGGCTGGAAGAGCGCAGCGCGCAGACCCACCTCCGCCACCTGGGCGCGGGCCTCGCGCCAATAGGCGTCGATGTCGCCCGCCAGGGCGATGGGCAAGACGCCATGTTCCTCGCGCTCGACCTTGGCGATGGTCCAGCCCTGCTGGGCGGCATAGGCGGCTATGGCGGCGCGAACATCGGCATGATCGAGGGCGTCACCGTCGCTGTATCGGGTGTCCTCGATCAACAGGCGGGTGGAGTCGAGCGGCAGGACGTAGAGGAAACGATAGCCGTCCAGTTGCGGCACGGTGGCGTCCATGACGATAGGACGCGTCAAGCCATGGGGCTTTGACAGTCGTATGCCCTGGCCCAGGAACTTCTGCCATCCCAGCACAAGACTGCGACTGCGGCGCGGACCGCGCCCGTCAATGACGGTGGCGGCGGTGATGCGACGGCCGTCCGACAGGGTGACCTGATGGGGCGACACATCCGAGACCGTCGCGCCCAGCCAGACGTCGTCGCCAAGGGCGGCCGAGACAGCCTCGTGGAGCCGCTGAGAGGTAATGGCCAGATAGGCCGTGTCCAAGGCGCGCCGATGGGCTGGAAAACGAACCTCGTAACCCGACCAGCGATGCACGACCAGCGGACGCAGCCAGCCGCCGATCGCGGGGCTGACATCGGTCTCAAAGTGACACCAGGTGTGCTCGCCGCCGATTCGCTTGTCGCGCTCCAGCAGGATCACGCGCAGGTCGGGGCGTAAGGCCCTCAGGCGCAGCGCGATCAGGCCATTGGCCAATCCGCCGCCCACGAGGACGACGTCGGCTCTGTAGGTTGAAGACGTGGACGCCATGCTTCAGCGTCTAACATGATTGTGCGGTCGCCACGCCAGCGTTGCGCCCATCAAAATGACCGGCTAGGCACAGCGAACTGGAGCTTGGCAGCCGAAAGTGTGAGCGGTTTCGGCGCCTGCCACGCTCCGCATGTTTGGTTTGGAGCCTTTAGCCAAGGCTAAAGGCTCCGGGAGGCGCCCATGTCTGAGGCCAGGATCATTGATGGCAAGGCCTTCGCGGCCGATCTGCGCGAGCGGGTGGCCGAGGATGTGAAGGCTTTGAAGGCCGATCACGGCGTCACGCCCGGCCTCGCCGTGGTTCTGGTGGGCGAGGATCCCGCGAGCCAGGTCTATGTTCGCAACAAGGGCGAGCAGACCCTGGCGGCGGGCATGTATTCGGAGACCCATCGTCTGCCGGCCGATGTCAGCCAGGACGCGCTTCTGGCCCTGGTCGGCAAGCTGAACGCCGATCCGGCGATCCACGGTATTCTCGTACAGTTTCCAGTGCCCGATCACCTCAAGCAGGCCGATATCGTCGCGGCGATCTCGCCTGACAAGGACGTCGATGGCCTTACCGTCACCAATGCCGGTCGTCTGGCCAGCGGCCTCCCGGCCCTAACGCCCTGCACCCCGCTGGGCTGCATGATGTTGCTGAAGGATGTGCTGGGTGATCTGCGCGGCAAGTCGGCGGTCGTGATCGGCCGGTCCAATCTGATGGGCAAGCCTATGGCCCAGATGCTGCTGGCCGCCGACTGCACCGTCACCATCGCCCATTCGCGCAGCGTGGATCTGCCCGGCATCGTGCGTCAGGCCGATATCGTCGTGGCCGCTGTGGGTCGCGCCGAGATGGTCAAGGGTGACTGGATCAAGCCGGGCGCGGTGGTCATCGATGTCGGCATCAGCCGCTTTCCGTCGCGTGATCCAGTAGCCGCCGCTGCGGGCAAGACCCGGCTGGTCGGCGATGTCGCTTTCGACGAGGTCAAGGCGGTGGCTGGCGCCGTCACACCGGTGCCGGGCGGGGTGGGCCCCATGACCATCGCCTGCCTGCTGGCCAACACCGTTACGGCCGCCAAGCGACTGCACGGGATCGACGCCTGATGCGCCCCGCATGGTTCCTGATGCTCGCGGCCCTGTCCCTGACCGCTTGCGGCGAGACGATTCCGCCGGCCCCGACGCCGGAGCAGGCTCTGCTGCTGAAGCCGGCCGACGCCAAGCTGGCGGGGCTCTACGAGACGTCGTGCAAGGCCTGCCACGCCATGCCGGGAACGGGCGCGCCGCTGGTCCAGGATCGCGCCGCCTGGGACCCGCGCTGGAAGCAGGGCGAGGCCGTGCTGCTTGACCATACCATCCAGGGCTTCAAGGCCATGCCGGCCTCAGGTCAGTGCGTGGCTTGCGCGCCGGCTGATTTCCAGGGCCTGATACGATTCATGGCGGGGCGCGAAGACCCCGCTTAAGCGGGGGAAACGCATGATCTCGAGACGAGGCGCTCTGGTCGCGGGCGGTACGGGCGTTGCGGTGGTCGCCACCGGCGGCGCGGGTTTTGTGGTGGCCACCCATGAAAAGCCCGAGCCGTTGGCTCCAGCCTCTGTCAATGCTGACGGCAAGCTGCTGTGGCGCAACTGGTCCGGGGTTCAGACCGCCTATCCCTCGGCTCGCCTCGCGCCGAAGGACGAAGCCGAACTGGCCCTGATGCTCAAGACCGCCGCAGCGCCGATCCGGCCGGTGGGGGCAGGGCATTCCTTCACGGCCCTGGCGCCGACCAGCGGAGCGCTGGTGTCACTGGACGCCATGTCCGGCGTGGTCGGCTGGGAGGGTGACGAGGCCGTGGTCTTGGCCGGCACGCGACTTGGCGCGCTGGGCCCTGTCCTGGCGGCCAAGGGGCGGGCCATGGCCAATCTGCCCGATATCAACAAGCAGTCCCTGGCCGGCGCCCTGGCCACGGGCACCCATGGCACGGGCGTCAAGCTCCAGGCCCTGCATGGCGACGTCACGGCCTTGCGCCTGGTGACGCCGAGCGGGCGTGTGATCGACTGCGACGCCGCCCGCGAGCCTGAAGTCTTCCAGGCGGCCAAGGTGTCTCTGGGCGCGCTGGGCGTGATCTCTCAGGTCAGGCTGAAGACGATTCCCAATCGCCGGGTGCGTCGCCGCGTCTGGATCGAGCCGTTTGGCGACGCCCTGGCCAAGGCGGAGTCGCGTTGGGCGGCGCATCGCAATTTCGAGTTCTACGCGGTGCCGTTCACGGGGCTGGCCGTAGGCATCAGCCATGACGAGACCGACGATCCGGCCGAGGCGAGGGGCCCCGATCAGGACACCGCATTCCTTGACGCCCTGAAGGGCATGCGAAACCTGCTCGGCTTCTCGAGCCCATTGCGCAAGGCGGCGGCCAAGGCGCTGCTGGCTGGCGCGAAACCCGAGACTGCGGTCGATGAAGGCTGGAAGCTCCTCTCCACCGAGCGGCCTGTTCGCTTCAACGAGATGGAATTCCATCTACCGGTCGAGGTTCAGCTCAAGGCTCTGGAAGAGGTGGTCGCGACCATCGAGAAGGAGCGTCCCGATGTCTTCTTCCCGATCGAGGTGCGCCGTATCGCCGCCGACGACGCGTGGCTATCGCCATTCCACGGCGGGCCGCGCGGGTCGATCGCCGTGCATACCCACTACAAGGATGACTTCGCGTTCCTGTACGATCTGATCGAGCCGATCTTCCGCCGCCATGGCGGCAGGCCGCACTGGGGCAAGCTGCACAATCTGCGCGGTCAGCATCTGGCGGCGCTGTATCCGCGCTGGAACGATTTCCTGAAGGTGCGGGCCGAGCTTGATCCGGAGGGGCGGATGCTCAATCCCTATCTGAAGGGGCTGTTCGGACTGATCTGAGGCGTTCAGGCCTTCAGATATTCCGTAACCCGGCCTTCGAGTTCTTCGGCGAGGGCCTTGCCGACGGGGTGCGTGTCGACCTTGATGTCGCCGCGCACCGCCGCCTTGATGGCGTCGATATGGGCGTCCACCAGGAACATCGGCGCAGACAACCGCGTCTCGGGCTCGTCGATCAGCTTGCACAGCGAGGCGGCCATGCGGGTGATCAGCGGGAATTCGTAGGTGGCGCCCAGACCCTTCAGGTCATGCGCACGAAGATACAGGGTCTCGACCGTGACGGCGGTCAGGCCTTCTGTCTTGACGTCCTGCCGCGCGGCTTCGAGCTTGGTGATTTCGTCCTGCAGCCACTGGGCGAAATTGCCGGACAAGCTCTTGAGAGCAGCCTCGGCCTTGGCGATCGCGGCCATGTCGATGCCGCCGCGTCCGCCCACCTTAAGCTTCAGCATGTTGGGCACTTGGATCACTTCGGCGGTGGGCTTAGTTGTCAAGATTGCCTCCCCGGCGGCGGATATTTCGAGAGCGTTATCATAGCAGGCGTTAACAACGAATGAGACCTGCGTTTCTCTGCGGCGCAACGTCTCAGGCGGAGAACTGTTCTGCGAGTACGCGTTCATCAAGGCTGCGACCGGCGTCGAAGAGCATCGCCAGGCTGGTGCCGCGGTCTTCAGAGATATGGACTTCGAGCACGTCGCGAACCTCGAAGTTATCTGCGACGGCGCTGACCGGGCGCTTGTCGGCCTCGATGATCTCGAAGGTAATGCGCGCCGAGCGCGGCAGTAGGGCCCCGCGCCAACGTCGGGGACGGAAAGCGCTGATCGGTGTGAGCGCCAGGACCTGACCGCCGATGGGAATGATCGGTCCGTGTGCCGAGAGGTTGTAGGCTGTCGACCCGGCCGGCGTGGCGATAAGGGCCCCGTCGCAGACCAGCTCGCTCATCCGCACCTTGCCGTCGATCGAAATGCGCAGCTTGGCCGTCTGGCGGGTCTGGCGCAGCAGCGAGACCTCGTTGATCGCCAGGGCGCGGTGGTTGCGACGATGGGAGTCGATTGCGGTCATGGCCAGGGGGTGGATTACGGCGCGCTCGGCGGCGTTGATCCGCTCCAGCAGGCCGTCCTCGCTATATTCGTTCATCAGGAAGCCGACCGAGCCGCGGTTCATGCCGTAGATCGGTGTCTGGCTGGCAATGGCGCCGTGCAGGGTTTCCAGCATGAAGCCGTCGCCGCCGAGAGCCACGATCACCTGAGCTGACTCCTCGCCGACGTCGCCATAGCGGGCGATCAGGCGATCTCGCGCCTCCTCGGCTTCGGGGCGATCACTGGCCTTGAATGTCAGGCGAGTCAGGAAGGGCTGTGGCTGGTACATCGCGCCCAAGAGGCGCGAAGCCTCCCAGCTTGTCAAACGGCGCCGACGGCCTGTCGGAAAGCCATTCCGGCGATGTCAGGCGTGAATGGGCCAAAGGCGCTGCCGGCGCGTCTGGCGCCCTCGTCGCCGCCGCCGGGGCGACCGCCGTTCAGCTGGCGCACATGTTCCAGGATGGTCGGAAACACGCTGCGATCGATGCCGACCGCCGAGCAGGCCAGGGCCAGAAGTTCCGGGCGATTGCTATCGATGGCGCGGCGGATCTGGGGCGATTCGAAGCGGCCCAGACGCGCAAGGGCCGTAACAAACAACGTCAGGCGGCCTTCGCGCAGCACCCGCAGCAGGTAGCCGGGCCGCAGTTGCCCGGCAGCATCGAGCTTTTCGACAAGCGAGCGCTCCATTTCCGCGCGATCTTCGTCCGACTCGATACCCCCGTCCTGGGCCGGGCTGTCACCGCGATGGGCAGCGCGGAGGGTTTGGTCGAGGGCGAGCGCAATCGTTTCGGGATCGAGATGGAAGCGGCTCGTAAGGGCGTCGCGCAAGGCGCTTCCGACCCACAGATAAAGCTGTTCAGCCAATTCGCTGGAAAGCAGCGGATGACGCGCCAGCGGAGAGCGCAGGGCGACGATGTCCTTGGCGCGCCCGACAAGGCGACGCAGACTGTCGGGCGAGAGTTCGGCGGTGTCGTTGCTGGCCAGGGCCGTCAGGACAGCGTGCTCGTCGCGGGCCAGAATGGCTTCGACCACAGAAGCCGACAGGCGTGGGCGTCGCGCGACCTCGATCTGATGCTCCAGGGTGGCCTGAACCATCAGGCGAATCAGGTCGTGATCCTGCAGCACCTGACTGCGGGCGATGATCGGGCGGGCGATCTCGATCTCGTCGAGCGCCAGGATGTTGATCAGCGCCGACGGCGCCCAAGGCGCGTCGGCCAGGCGTTCAGACAGACGCTGGCGAATGTCGCGCTCGGCTTCGACGACCAGAGTCATGAAGATGGAATCGAGCAGGCGCTGGATATCGGGATCGGTCGGGGCTCCGGCGGACTGGCCAGCTTCGCAAAGTTCAATGATGCCAGTGAGCAGCCGTTCGCGATCGCCCGGATCGCGGCTGCGCGCCAGTGTCAGAAGCTTGGCGGTTTGGACGGCTTGGATGACCAGCCTCCTCGAATCCCGAATTGTGTGAGGATGACCTTGCTGTCAGCAAATGAAAACATGCTTAAACAGGGCGGCCCAACAGTCGATTAAGAACAGCGGCGAGTTGTCACGGGCGAAGCTTGAGGACGGGAGGCGCGAGCATGGCTGAACAACTGATTCTGGCCCTGGATCAGGGCACAACCAGCACCCGTGCGATACTGTTCGATGCGACAGGCGGGGCCCTGGCCGATGCGACGCGGCCTTTGCGGCAGAGCTACCCTGCCGACGGCTGGGTGGAGCACGACGCCGAGGAAATCTTCGCGGCCTGCGTGGCTGTGATGAGAGAGGCCATGGAGACGTCCGGGCGCGATGCCGCCGACGTCGTCGCCATTGGCGTGACCAACCAGCGCGAAACGGTGGTGGTCTGGGACAAGGCGACGGGGCGACCGATCCATCCGGCCATCGTCTGGCAGGACCGGCGCACGGCCGACGCTTGCGACCGGCTGCGCGCGGCGGGCCATGAGGCGCAGGTCTCCCAGGTGACAGGGCTATTGCTGGACCCCTATTTTTCGGGCGCCAAGATCGCCTGGATCCTCGACCGCGTGCAGGGCGCCCGGGCGCGCGCCGAGGCCGGCGAGTTGCTGTGTGGCACCATGGATAGCTGGGTGATCTGGCGGCTGACCGGTGGAAAGGTCCACGCCACGGACGCCACGAACGCTTCGCGCACCCTGCTGTTCGATATCGAGGCCCAGGCGTGGTCGCCGGCGATGCTCGACCTTCTCGACGTGCCGGACAGCCTGCTGCCCAGGGTTCTGGACTGCGCTGACGACTATGGTGTCACGACGGTCGACATTCTGGGCCGTGAGGTGCCGATCCGGGGCGTTGCTGGCGACCAGCAGGCGGCGCTGATGGGGCAGGGCTGTATCCGGCCTGGCCAGATGAAGGCCACCTACGGCACCGGCTGTTTTATGCTCATCAACACCGGTGATACCCGCCCGGTGTCGCGCTCGCGCCTGCTGACCACCGTCGCGGCGCGGGTCGGCGGCAAGACGACCTATGCGCTGGAAGGATCCATCTTCGTCGCCGGCGCGGCCATCCAGTGGCTGGGCGAGGGGCTGGGGATCACCGGCGGTCCGCGCGCCGCTGAGGCGCTGGCGCGAGCGGCCAAGCCCGACCACAGCGTTGTGGTGGTGCCCGCCTTCACCGGGCTGGGCGCGCCTTGGTGGGACGCGGGCGCCCGGGGCGCGATCTTCGGACTGACGCGGGACGCAGGCCTGCCCGAAATCGCGGCGGCCACCTATGATTCCTGCGCCCTGCAGAGTCGCGACCTGATCGAGGCCATGCGCGCCGATGCTCCGGAAGCTTTCGGAGAGGACGCCCAGCTCCGGATCGACGGGGGCATGTCCAAGAGCGCCTGGTTCTCGCAGCGACTCGCGGACCTGACGGGCATGCAGGTCCAGCGGGCCAGCTATCTGGAAACCACCGCCTTGGGTGCGGCGCTGTTCGCGGGCCTGGGGGCCGGCGTCTATGCCTCGCTGGAAGAGGCCGCCGCCGCGCGTCCTGCTGCCGAAGGTTTGATCCCATCCATGCCCTTGCATCAGCGCGAGGCGGCCTATGCGCGTTGGCTGGACGCGGTGCCGCGCGTTCGCAGCTGACTTTCTTGACCCTGACGCATAACGCGGGTCGCCAGGGCCGGGACCTATTGCTATGACATCGCTGTCATAACATGAGGACTCAACCGCATGACGCCGACGCGCCGTTCCATCACCCTGGGGGCCAGCGCCGCCGTTTTTGCAGGAGGGATTTCCGTGTCCGCTCAAGCCGCTCGCCCAACGGTCGGAAGCATCCGGCGCCTGTCTGCCGCGCTGGATGCGGTCATCGCTTTGGACGCCAGGATCGAGCCATTGGCGGACGGCTTCGTCTGGTCTGAAGGGCCGGTCTGGGTGAGGGAGGGCGGCTATCTCGTCTTCTCGGATGTACCGGCCAATACCATGTATCGCTGGAGTGAAGCGGACGGCGCGAGCGTGTTTCTCAAGCCGTCGGGCTATGACGGCCCGCCGACCAAGGCGTTCCGCGAGCCTGGCTCAAACGGCCTGGCGCTGGACGCTTCGGGCGCGCTGCTGGTCTGCGACCATGGGAACCGGGCGATTTCCAGAGTCGATCTGAAGACCAGGCAGAAGACGATCCTGCTTGACCGCTATCAGGGCAAGAAATTCAGCAGTCCCAACGATCTGGCTGTCGTCCAGAAGGGGGCAATGGCCGGCGCGATCTATTTCACCGATCCGCCCTACGGCCTTGAGGGCATGAACGACTCGCCGCTGAAGGAGATGGCGTTCAACGGCGTCTATCTGCGGCGCCCCGACGGCTCGGTCGTCGTGATTGATGACAAGCTGACCTTCCCCAATGGACTGGCGCTGACCCCGGATGAGAAGCGGCTCTATGTCGCCGTATCCGATCCTGAAGGGCCGGTGATCATGGCCTATGACCTGGGCGATGACGGACTACCGGTGAAGCGCCAGCTGTTCTTCGACGCCATGGCCCTGCACAAGGCCGGTGGCGCGGGCCTGCCGGATGGGATGTGCCTGGACACCGAGGGACGCCTCTACGCCACGGGCCCTGGCGGTGTGCTGGTGATCACGCCAGCCGGCGAGTTGATTGGCGTCATCGACGCGGGTCGCCCTATCGCCAACTGCGCGTTCGGCGAAGACGGCCACACCCTGTTCCTGACCGCCGACGACATCCTGGCCAGGGTGCGCCTGAAGACAACCGGTCTGATCTAGCCGGCGGAGCTTCTGGTTTCGGCGCCTCTAGTCGGCCGCGTCGATATAGGCCTTCACTCGGGCGAACAGGTCCTCGAACATCGGCGTGGTGAGGCGGCCCGTGTTCGTGTTGAGCCGCGAGCAGTGATAGCTGTTGAACACCCGATAGGGGCCGGCCTGAAACTCCGAGCCGTGGCCGGGGATGCCCGCAGAGCCTTTCAGGCCCAGGGCCTTGAGCACATTGCGCCGCGACACGTCGCCCAGGGTGACGATGGCCTTGAGCTTCGGGAACGCCTCGATCCGCTTGGTCAGGAACGGCCGGCAGGTGTTCTCCTCGCTGGTCTCGGGCTTGTTGCCGGGCGGGGCGCAGCGGACGGCGTTGGTCACCGCGCTGCCGATCAGCTTGAGGGAGTCGTCTGGTCGCGCCTCGAACTTGCCGGTGGCGAAGCCGAACTTGATCAGGGTGTCGTAGAGCAGGGTCCCGGCATAGTCGCCGGTGAAGGGCCGCCCGGTGCGGTTGGCCCCCTTGCGACCGGGGGCCAGGCCCACGACCAGCAGTCGTGCATCCCGATCGCCGAACGACGGGGCAGGGCCATTGAACCAGTCAGGATAGAGGTCCTGGTTCTCGCGGCGGTAGGCCACCAGGCGCGGGCACAGCGGGCAGTCGCGCGGCGGCTCGGCGGGTGAGGGGACTGTTTCGCCGGCGATATTGGAGGGCTGCTCAGTATTCATCGTCCGCCTCGCGTTCGGCCTGGGTGCGAGCGTCGGCCATCGGACGCGGCGCAGGCGCTCGCTGAGGGCGGCCGACGATGTTGGCCAGGTCGTTCAGGTCGACGAAGTCATCAGCCTGGCGACGCAGGTCGTCGCTGGTCATTGGCGGCTGACTCTTCATGGTTGAAACCACGGTCACCCGGCGACCCTTGCGCTGCACGGCCTCGACCAGGGCGCGGAAGTCGCCGTCGCCGGAGAACAGCACCAGATGGTCGGCGGTTTCGGCCATCTGCAGCATGTCGACGGCGATCTCGACGTCCATGTCGCCACGCCAGCGCTTGCGGCCCTGGCTGTCGGTGAACTCGCGCGCCGGCTTGGTGACCAGCGTAAAGCCATTGTAGTCGAGCCAGTCGACCAGCGGCCGGATCGGCGAATAGTCGTCATTCTCGTTGATGGCGGTGTAGTAATAGGCCCGGATCAGAACGCCCCGCTTTCTGAACTCGTCGAGCAGCTTGCGGTAGTCGATGTCGAAGCCCAGCGCCTTGGCGGCCGAGTAAAGGTTGGCCCCGTCAATGAACAGGGCCAAACGGTCTGTGGGATAGAAGGTCAAAGCGGCAAGTCCTTGGAAAATACGGTCGATCAAAATGGATTGGATGAGGCCATTATCGTGGCGCTCGGCTGTAATCTGCCGGGAGCCTACACGAGTCGCGAAGCCTTGTTGGAAGCCGCGCTGGAGGCCTTTTCCTCTGAGGGCCTCGCTGTGGTGGCGCGCTCGTCGTGGTGGACATCCGCAGCCTGGCCTGATCCTGCCGGTCCTGCCTATCTGAACGGTGTAGCGGTGGTGGAAACCTCGCTAGACCCGGCGGGGACGCTCGCAGCCCTGCATCGCATCGAGGCGCGCTTTGGGCGGGCGCGCGGCGAACTCAACGCTTCCAGGACTCTGGATCTCGACCTGATCGCTCACGGCCGCAGGGTGATCTCCGACGTCGTGATGGCGCCGCACCCGCGCGCTCATGAGCGCCTGTTCGTGATGGGCCCCTTGGCCGAGATCGCGCCGGATTGGCGCCATCCCGTCAGCGGCGAGACCGCCGCCCACCTGGCGGACGCCGCCAGCATTGGGCGCGACGCTAGGCCCTGAACTTCGCGCACTGGACTTACCGGCGCGAAGCGGGCATAAGCGCCCCCTCGCGAAAGACGGGCAAAGACTCAGCGGCGTTGCGTAACGCCGCTCAAACCCTTATTTTGCAGAGCATCACGGCTAGCCCGAGGAATTCATGGCCCGCGTCACCGTCGAAGATTGCGTCGAGAAGGTTCCGAACCGTTTCGCACTGGTTCTGCTGTCCGCCCATCGGGCGCGCGGTATCTCGGCCGGCGCCGCCCTGCTGGTCGATCGTGACAACGACAAGAACCCGGTCGTCGCCCTGCGCGAGATCGCTGATGACGTCGTCGATCACGAAGGCCTCAAGGAACAGCTGATCAGCACGCTGCAGCGCGTCGATGAGCACACCGAAGCCGAAGAAGAAGCCGAGACCCTGGCCCTGCTGGCGGATCCGAGCCACATGCAGATGAGCGAACTGGAACTGGTTCGCGCCCTGCAAAGCGACCGCGATGGCGGTCAAGAGGAACGGTACTGAGCCCCGACGGCACAGACCCTCTGATTCTTGAAGCGGCGCCTGCAGCCGCTCCATCCGAACGCGCGTCCGAAGTTTCCCCATCGCCTGGGGCAGACTCGGGCGCGTCGTCGTTTCTGGCGACCAGCGAGGTCCAGGCCATCCCGACGCCGGCCGCCAAGCCGCGCCAGAAGATCCTTCGCCAGTACGAGCTGATTGAGCGGGTCCATTCCTACGACCCGACAGCCGACGAAGCGCTGCTGAACCGCGCCTATGTCTACGCCATGCGCATGCACGGCAGTCAGACCCGGGCCAGCGGCGACCCTTACTATGCCCACCCCATCGAGGTGGCCGGCATTCTGACCGAGTACCGGCTCGACACCGCGACCATCGTCACGGCTCTGCTGCATGACGTGATCGAGGACACGCCCGTTACCCGCGAGGACATCGCGGGTCTGTTCGGCGACGAGATCGCCGAGCTGGTCGAGGGCGTGACCAAGCTATCCAAGCTGGAGCTCCAGGCCGAGCATTCGCGCCAGGCCGAGAACCTGCGCAAGTTCATCCTGGCCATCAGCAAGGACGTTCGCGTCCTGCTGGTGAAGCTGGCCGATCGTCTGCACAACATGCGGACGCTGCACTTCATCAAAAGCCAGGCCAAGCGCGAGCGCATCGCCCGCGAGACGCGCGACATCTACGCGCCCCTGGCCCGCAACATCGGCTGCCACCGCATCTGCACGGAGCTGGAGGAGCTCAGCTTCGAGCACACCAATCCGGTGGCCCGCAACGCGATCATCCGACGGCTGGACACCCTGCGCGCCGAGCAGGGCGGGGCTGTGGCGCTGGTCTCGCAAGAGATCGCGGCGCGACTGGAATCCGCTGGCGTGCCGGCCCGGGTCTTCGGCCGGGAAAAGTCGCCCTATTCGATCTGGCGCAAGTTGCAGCGCAAATCGATCGGCTTCTCGCAGATGTCCGACATCTACGCCTTCCGCGTGATCGTCGACAACGAGGAGGACTGCTATCGCGCGCTTGGCGTCCTGCACCGGTCCTGGTCCAGCGTGCCGGACCGCTTCAAGGACTTTATCTCGACGCCCAAGCGCAACAATTACCGCTCGCTGCACACCACCGTGGTGGGGCCGCGCGGCATGCGCATCGAGATGCAGATCCGCACCGAGGCTATGGACCGCGTCAACGAAGAGGGTGTCGCCGCCCACTTCCGCTACAAGGACGCCTCGTACGGCCTCGACCTGGAAGGCATGGAAGCCGCCGGCGGCCGCGATCCGCTGGCCAATCTGCGCCAGCTGGTCCAGGTGCTGGAGCATGGCGGCGACGCCGAGGAACTGGTCGAACACGCCAAGCTGGAGATGTTCCTCGACCAGGTTTTCGTCTTCACGCCCAAGGGCAAGCTGGTCAGCCTGCCGCGCGGCGCCATGCCGCTCGACTTCGCCTATGCCGTGCACACCAGCGTCGGCGACACCTGCATTGGCGTGAAGATCAATGGCGAGCTGAAGCCGCTGCGCACCGGCCTCAACAACGGCGACGTGGTTGAGGTCATTCGGGGCTCCAAGCCCGTGGTCCCACCGGACTGGCGTTCGCTGACCGTGACCGGCCGCGCGCGCTCGGCGATCCGCCGCCACATCCGCCAGACCGAGAAAGAAGAGTTCCTGCGCCTGGGCAAGGCGTCCGTGGAGCAGATCTTCGAGCGGGCCGGCAAGAAGTTGAAGGACGTCTCGCTGCGCCCGATCCTGGAGCGGTTTGCGCTGGACAGCGACGAGACTCTGTTCGACGCCGTCGGCCGTGGCCGGGTCTCGCCCAGCCAGGTTCTGGAAACGGCCTTTCCAGGCATGAAGGACAGCGACATGGCCGCCGCCTCGGCCCGTCGCAAGATCGAGGGCGGCAAGGGCGCGCGCCTTTATGTGCGCGGCGGCGGGCTGACGCCTGGCGTATCGCTGCACTTCGCCCAATGCTGCAGCCCGGTGCCGGGCGATCGCATCGTCGGCATCCTGCGCGAGGATGGCGACGCGGGCCAGGACGGGGGGCTGGACGTCCACACCATCGATTGCCCCAAGCTGGCCGACTACGAGGATCGCGAGGATCTCTGGCGCGACCTGAACTGGACGCCCGAGGCCGAGCGCGAGACGGTGTCGTTGACCCGCCTGCATGCCACGATCCAGAACGCGCCGGGCGTGCTGGGCCAAGTGTGCACGATCATCGGCGAGGCCGGCGGCAATATCGTCAACCTGCGCATGCACCATCGCCAGAGCGACTTCTTTGACACCGACATCGATGTCGAGGTGCGCGACGCCAAGCACCTGACCAACATTTCGGCGGCGCTGCGGGCCTGTCCTTCGGTTGAGACCGTGGACCGGACGCGGGGTTAGGCTTTCAGCGCCGCAATAGCGTCGGCCGTAGAAGCGGTCAGTGGTGAGGGCAGGGCGTTCAGAGCGAACCAGCCCCACTCCGAGAGCGCGTGGTCTTCCTGGATCACGGGCTCGCCTTCGAACCGCTCCGTTCGATAGGTGATCGCCACCCAGTGATAGTCGTCGGCGATCATGTCAGTCACGGCCAGCACCGGTCCGGCGACAATTCTAACCCCCAGTTCCTCGAGGATTTCGCGTTCGGCGCAGGTGCGGGCGGCTTCGCCCCAGTCGAGCTTGCCGCCGGGAACGCCCCAGTGTGCGGCTTCGGGAGGCTTGACCCGCTTGACCAGCAGCAGGCGACCCTGGTCGTCGAGGATGGCGGCGCCGCAGCCGATGCGGGGGCGGAGAGGTTCGGTCATGGGGGCGATAGAGCCAAATCCGATCCGCGACGCAAGACGTGACCCCCGTTTGAAGACTCGCGCGCCTCAGCTATATCCCCGCCATGACCAATGATGACGTCCTCGACGAATTCCGCGCCGCAGGCGCCCTGCGCGAAGGCCACTTCGTGCTGTCCAGCGGCCTGCACAGCCCGGTCTTCCTGCAGAAGAACCTGGTGTTCATGCGGCCCGAGCGCTGCGAGCGCCTGTGCAAGGCCCTGGCCGAGAAGATCATCGCCACCGTCGGCCAGCCCGATGTGGCGGTGTCGCCGGCCGTGGGCGGGATCATCCCCGGCTATGAGACCGCTCGTCACCTGAACGTCGCCTCGATCTATGTCGAGCGCGAGGGCGGCGGCTTCAAGTTCCGGCGCGGCTTCCACCTCGAACCCGGCCAGAAGGTCGTGATGGTCGAGGACATCGTCACCACCGGCCTGTCGTCGCGCGAGTGCATCGCCGCGATCCAGGAAGCCGGCGGCGAGGTCATCGCGGCGGCCTGCATCGTCGACCGCTCGGGCGGCAAGGTCGATGTCGGCGTGCCGTTGGTTTCTCTGTGCAGCCTGGAAGTGCCGGCCTATCCGGCCGACGCCCTGCCGCCGGAGCTGGCCGCGATCCCCATCGAGGACCCCGGCAGCCGCCGGCTGAAGGCTCAGTAGTTACTTGGCCGGGGCAGGCGGCGTCAGCTGCTTGACCGGCCATTCCACGCCCAGCTGTTCCAGGTAGGTCCCGTACTTGCCGGGATCGTAATAGAACCTGCTCATCGCCGGCCGGTAGGTCGCCATGATGTTGGCGTTGATCTGGGTCTGGGGCTTGTCGGTGGCCGCCAGCATCGGCACGTATTTCTGGTCCTTGGTCTGGACGTCCTTGAAATAGCTGCTGGCCGCGGCCAGCAGCTTGGGCTGGGTCAACAGGTCCAGGGCCGTCATCGCCACCACCTTGGAGCCCGCCGCCACGCCCTTGTGGGCGATGGGCGTCGCCATCGAGATGGCGTTGGCCCAGTGGTGGCCGGGTAGTTCAGGGATATTGGCCGGATAGTTGATCGTGATGGTCGGCATGATCCACGAAATGTCGCCGATATCGTCCGACCCGCCGCTTTCCGGCTTGGGATCCGGCGGCGACAAGCCCTTCAGCTTGACGTCGAGACCGGTCTGCTTGGGCGCGCCGATATTGGCCTGCACGGCCTTGGCGAAGGCCTGCTCGTCGGCGGTCCAGACCGGCAGGCCGACCGCCTCGATATTGGCCTGGGCGGCCTGCGCCATCGGGCGGTTGAAGTGGCGAGGCGCGGCTGTGCCGATCACCTGATGATCGACCTTGGTGTCGGTCATGTCGGCGGCGGCCTGGGCGATCCGGTCGCCGATGGCGTAGTTCTTCTTGATCGCGTCGAAGGACTGTTCGCGGAAATAGTACCAGACGCTGGCTTCGGACGGCACGACGTTGGGCTGGTCGCCGCCATCGACGATGACGTAGTGCGAGCGCTGCTCGGGCCGCAGGTGCTCGCGGCGCATGTTCCAGCCGATGTTCATCAGCTCGACCGCGTCCAGGGCGCTGCGACCCCGCCAGGGGGCGCCGGCCGAATGCGCGGACTCGCCATGGAAATTGTACTTCACCGACACCAGGCCCGTGCCCGTGGGCTGACCCCAGGTGGTGGCGAGGTTTGAGCCCACATGGGTGAAGATCGTGGCGTCCACGCCGTTGAAGACGCCGTCGCGAACCATGTAGGCCTTGCCGGCCACCAGCTCCTCGGCGACGCCGGGCCACAGCATCAGGGTGCCGGCGATGTTCTCCTTGATCATCAGATCCTTGAGCGCCAGGGCGGCGACGACGTTCAGGGCCTGGCCGGAATTGTGGCCCTCACCATGGCCCGGCGCGCCGGGAACGATCGGGTCGTGCCAGGGCACGCCAGGCTTCTGCGAAGCCTTGGGAATGCAGTCGATATCGCTGCCGAAGGCGATGGTCGGACCGTCCTTGCCGTTCGTCCAGGTCGCGGTCCAGGCCGTCGGAATGCCCGACACGCCGCGCACAACGGTGAAGCCGTTCTCCTCCAGCACGCCGGTGATGTATTTCGAGGTTTCGATCTCCTGGAAGCCCAGTTCTCCGAAGGAGAAGATCTGGTCGTTCATCACCTGGGACAGCTTGGCTCGGGCCTCGACGCCGGCCACGGCCTGCGCCTTCAGGGCCTTGAGCTTGCTGGCTGAAACGGTCGGCGCCGCCATGGCTGAAACGGCCGTCGTGGCCAATAGCATCGCGAGGGCCGCAGCCTTTGCCGTTCTCAGGATCATGTCGAGCGCCCCCAATTGCCAGGCGCGAACTTTCGACGCCGAAGCGGGCGCTGTCCATGCCGTTTCCGCAAGTCGGACCAGAACCATGCGCCTGTCGTTTTTCTGGTCTCCACCCACGGCCGGGAAGGGGATAGACTACCTTCGACGGCTAGCGATCGGCCGCCGATCGCGTTCGAGGGCGGTAAAATTCTTAGCGAGCATCAGATCAGCGTCCGACTGGGCGTCAATATCGACCACGTAGCCACGATCCGGAACGCGCGCGGCTCCAGCTATCCCGAGCCGGTGCGCGCCGCCGAGCTGGCCCTGGCCGCCGGCGCCGACGGAATCACCGCCCACCTGCGCGAGGATCGTCGGCATATCTCCGACGCCGACATCGCGCTGCTGAACGACCTGTGTCTCAAGCGTGGCAAGCCGCTGAACTTCGAGATGGCCGTCACCGACGAGATGGTTGGGATCGCCCTGCAGGCCCGGCCGCACGCCGCCTGCCTGGTGCCCGAGCGCCGCGAGGAGGTGACGACCGAGGGCGGCCTCGACGTGGTGCGCGGCTATGACGCCATCGCCGCCGCCACCGTTCGGCTTCGCGAAGCCGGCGCCCGAGTGTCGTTGTTCATTGACGCCGAAGCCGGCCAGATCGAGGCCTCGCACCGCCTGGGCGCCCAGGTGATCGAACTGCACACGGGCGCCTATTGCGACGCCGCGCGGGCCGGGGAGGTCGAGCGGGCCGCCGCTATCCTCAGGCGCTTGCGGGACGGCGCGGAGTTGGCCTCCAGCCTGGGTCTGGAGGTCCACGCCGGCCACGGCATCGACTACGCCACGGTCAAGCCAATCGCGGCCATCCCGCAGATCGCCGAGCTTAACATTGGCCACTTCCTGATCGGCGAGGCGATCTTTGTGGGGCTGCCTCAGGCCATTCATCGGATGCGGACCCTGATGGACGCCGCCCGCGCCGAGCTGGTCGCGTGATCATCGGCATCGGTTCGGACCTGTGCGACATCCGGCGGATCGAAAAGTCGCTGGAGCGGTTCGGCGACCGGTTCACCAACAAGGTGTTCACCGACATCGAGCGCACGCGGTCCGAGCGCAAGCCTGACCGCGCCAGCAGCTATGCCAAGCGGTTCGCCGCCAAGGAGGCCTGCTCCAAGGCCCTGGGCACCGGCCTCAAGCGCGGCGTGCATCTGGCCGGCATGGGCGTGGTCAACCTGCCGTCGGGCAAGCCGACCATGGCCCTGACCGGCGGCGCGGCGGCGCAGCTGGCCTCGATGGTGCCCGCCGGCATGACGCCGGTGATCCATCTGTCGCTGACCGACGATCACCCCTACGCCCAGGCCTTCGTGATCATCGAGGCCATCTGAACCGCAAAACAGGACGCCGGGCCGATGAGCGAGTTTCTCCTGTTGATGCATGGCGACGCGGTCAACGAGGCGGCGGCGGACTGGCCGGCCTATCTGGACGGACTGGCTCAGGGCGGGCGTTTGCGCGGCGGCAGCAGCCTTGGCGGCGGCGCCTGTTTTCGCGGGGACGGGGCGTCGCGACCAACGTCCGACCATCTGACCGGCTTCATCAGGGTCGCGGCGGAGAGCCTGGAGGACGCGCGATCCTGCCTGGCCGGCAATCCCGTCTATGAGGCCGGGGGAACCGTGGAAATCCGTCTTCTGGTCGAGGATGAATAGCCTCCGCGCGGCCGCCCAACCTCCGCCATGAAGGCGAGTTAACCGGCGTGGAGCTTGCCCGTAGAGTAAAGCGCGTCTAGCTAAGCCTGTCCGGTTCGCCGGAACCCCATTGTTCGAGAGCCCAGCGCCCGTATGACCGACGCCGCCGACGATAACGCGCCGCCCCACGAACAGGGGGGCGCCGTCAAGGAATTCATCGAGATCATCAAGACGGTGGCCTATGCCCTGGGCATCGCCCTGGTGCTGCGGGTCCTGCTGTTCCAGCCCTTCACCATCCCGTCCGGGTCGATGGAGCCCAACCTGCTGGAAGGCGACTACATCATCGTCAGCAAGTTCAGCTATGGCTGGAGCAAGCACTCGATCCCGTTCAGCCCGCCGATCCTGAATGGCCGGATCCTGGACAAGGCGCCCAAGCGGGGCGACATCGTCGTCTTCAAGCTGCCGCGTGACAATCGCACCGACTATATCAAGCGCCTGATCGGCATGCCGGGCGACAGAGTCCAGGTGCGCGGCGGCGTGGTCATCATCAACGGCAAGCCCCTGGCCATGGCCACGCGCGATCCGGCCCTGGTCGACATGGGCTATGGTTTCACCCAGCAGGTTCAGCGCTTCGAGGAAACCAATCCCGAAGGCCGCAAGTACCAGACGCAGGACTACGGCCCCGACAGCCGCGGCGACAATACCGGCATCTATACGGTGCCCGAGGGCTGCTATTTCTTCATGGGCGACAACCGCGACAACTCGGCCGACAGCCGGTTCGACCCGGGCGTCTCGCCGTTCAAGACCGGTCCTGGCGTCTGCAAGTGGGACTATGAGCTGGACCAGTATATCGGCGACGAGGTCGGGGTCGGCTTCGTTCCGGCCGAGAACCTGGTCGGCAAGGCCCAGATCATCCTGCTGTCCTGGAACCGCAAAGCAGCCCTGTTCAAGCCCTGGACCTGGGTTCTGGACGCCCGACCCAGCCGCTTCTTCCGCGTTCTGAAGTGATCCCCAGGGAAGCGATAAGTGTCCATGGATAGACGGGTCGTCGCCGTCGGCGACCTGGAGCGCCGGATCGGTCACACATTCAGCGACCGCGCGCTGCTGGAACAGGCCCTGACGCACGCCAGCGTCGGGGACGGCGCCAAGAAGACCGCCGATAACGAGGTCCTCGAATTTATCGGCGACCGCGTGTTGGGCCTGCTGGCCGCCGAGGCCCTGGCTGAGCGGTTTCCGCAGGCCAAGGAGGGCGAGCTTGCGCCGCGCCTCAACGCCCTGGTCAGCCGCGAGACCTGCGCCCGCGTGGCCCGCGCCGCAGAGCTGGGTCCGGCCCTGCGTCTGTCAGCCTCGTCCAGCAAGGTCGGTGGTCGCGAGACCGATTCCATCCTGGCGGGCGGCTGCGAGGCTCTGATGGCGGCCTTGTATCGTGATGGCGGGCTGGAGACGGCGCGCCGGGTGTTCCTGGACCTGTGGAGCGCCGAGTTCGACCGTTCCGCCCACGGCAAGCCGCGCGATCCCAAGACCGCGCTGCAGGAGTGGGCTCAGGCCCAGGGCAAGCCCTTGCCGACCTATGCGGTCAAGGACCGAACCGGCCCCGATCATGCGCCGGTCTTTACCGTCCAGGTGACCGTCGCCGGCGTCGATCCTGTCTTCGCCACCGGCCGTTCGCGCCAGGACGCCGAGAAGGCCGCCGCCAAGGCGCTGCTGGAGCGCGAGGGGGCGGAGTAGGGGCCAGTAGTCCGGCGGACTTAGACTTCCTGGCCCCCTGCGCCGAGCTTAAACGCTTTCCAGGGTTCGGCTTTCCGCAGCGGCGGGCGTGAGCCGGCCGGTCAGGGCTTCCAGCTGGGCATAGAGCGCCTGAGGCATGCGCGAGCCGAGGCGCTTGTAGGCGTCCAGGATCAGGGTGGCTTCCTCCAGCCAGATCGACCTGTCGACCGTCAGCAGCAGATTCAGCGCCGCCTGGTCGAGTCCCAATCCGGACACATCCAGCGCGCCAGAAGCGGGAAGGCGGCCGATGGCGCTGTCCACGGCGTCCGCCTCGCCTTCGAGCCGCTCGACGATCCATTTCAGGACGCGGGCGTTTTCGCCATAGCCGGGCCAGACGAACTTCCCGGTCTCGTCCTTGCGGAACCAGTTGACGAAATAGATGCGCGGCAGCTTGGCGGGATCGGCGCTGGCCCCGACCTTCAGCCAGTGGCTGAAATAGTCACCCATATTGTAGCCGCAGAAGGGCAGCATGGCGAAGGGATCGCGGCGCAGTTCGCCGATCTTGCCTTCGGCTGCGGCGGTGCCTTCCGAGGCCACGTTCGAGGCCAGGAACACGCCGTGCTCCCAGTCGAAGGCCTCGGTGACCAGCGGCACGGCCGACGCGCGGCGGCCACCGAACAGAATGGCCGAGATCGGCACGCCGGCCGGATCTTCCCACTCGTCGGCGATGACCGGGCACTGGCCGGCCGGTACGGCGAAGCGGGCGTTCGGATGGGCGGCCGGTTCGCCCACGGCGGGGCTCCAGGCCCGGCCCTTCCAGTCGGTCAGCCCCTCAGGCGGCGTGGGCGTGAGGCCTTCCCACCAGACGTCGCCATCGGCGGTGAGGGCGACATTGGTGTAGATGCAGTTGGCGTGCAGGGTCTCGATGGCGTTGCGGTTGGTCAGTACCCCGGTGCCGGGAGCCACGCCGAAGAAGCCCGCTTCGGGATTGATCGCATAGAGCCGGCCATCGGGCCCGAAGCGCATCCAGCAGATATCGTCGCCGATGGTCTCGGCCTTCCAGCCGGGCAGGGTGGGCTGCAGCATGGCCATGTTGGTCTTGCCGCAGGCGCTGGGGAAGGCTGCGGCGACGTAGCGAACCTTGCCGGCCGGCGAGGTCAGCTTGAGGATCAGCATGTGCTCGGCCAGCCAGCCTTCGTCGCGGGCCATGACCGAAGCGATGCGCAGGGCGTAGCACTTCTTGCCCAGAAGCGCGTTGCCGCCATAGCCCGAGCCATAGGACCAGATTTCCCGGCTTTCCGGGAAGTGGACGATGTATTTGTCGTCATTGCAGGGCCAGGCGACATCGGCCTGACCATCCTCAAGCGGCGCGCCCAGGGTGTGAAGGGCGGGCACGAAGAAGCCATCGTCGCCCATGGCGTCCAGCGCGGCCTGGCCCATGCGGGTCATCACCCGCATCGAAACGGCCACATAGGCGCTGTCGGTGATCTCCACGCCCAGGGCGCTGATCGGCGAGCCGACCGGGCCCATCGAGAACGGCACGACATACATGGTGCGGCCGCGCATGCAGCCGTCGAACAGGCCATGCAGGGTGGCCCGCATTTCCACGGGGTCGCGCCAGTTGTTGGTCGGGCCGGCGTCTTCCTGATCCTGCGAACAGATGAAGGTGCGGCTCTCGACCCGGGCGACGTCTCGCGGATCCGAGGCGGCGTAAAAGGAGTTGGGGCGGAGTTCGGGGTTCAGGCGCTTGAGCGTGCCGGACGCGATCAGTTCGCCGGTCAGGCGCTCCCACTCGGCGTCCGAGCCGTCGCACCAATAGATGGCTTTGGGCTTGGTCAGGGCGGCGACTTCGTTGACCCATGTCACGAGACGCGCGTGTCTGGTCGGGGGCGCGATGGCGCCGGGCCCTTCATTTTGCATTGCTCATCCTGCCTGCGCATTTTGGCGAAACTATTGTTCGCCTTGATCGTGAGTATAGCGTCCCAAGGCGCGGCGGATAGACTGTCTTATCTATGACAACGTTGTCGCTTTGTGGATTGGCGCAATGTTGCCCGTTAAGTATCCGCGAAGTGATGGCGGGCGATGTTTATCGGGGCGCTGGCTCATCGGCCGCTGGCCAGTTTTGGGCGTGGGCCACGGTCCTTGGAACAGCGTCGTCACGGTGCGTTTTGTCGCTCGGGCGTGGCGGGGGGGACCATGCTGGACGCGTTGATCCCGCCCCCGGGGCCTCGCAAGGACGCGGCAAAGCCCGTCTCAGGGCGCCGCCTGCAACAGCCACCGCGGGAGCAGCTATTGAAACTCGGCCTTGGAACACCCAAGCTCTAGGCACGTTGTCCTCGGCCGGGCCTCGTCAAAGCCCGGTCTTGGCCGCCAGGAGAGCGCATGAGCCCGGACGACCTGCACGCTTCGGAGGCCGTCCAGGCCTCCGTCGCGCGAGACGTGGAACGCTACCAGGCGGTCAGACGGCGCACCGAGGCTATAGCGGCCCCGCTGTCGGCCGAGGATCAGGCCGCCCAGTCGATGGCTGACGCCAGTCCGACGAAGTGGCACAGGGCCCACACGACCTGGTTTTTCGAGACCTTCCTGCTGATCCCCTATCTCGATAGCTATGCGGTGTTTGATCCCCGCTTTGGCTACCTGTTCAATTCCTATTACGAGGCGCTGGGCCCCCGTCAGCCGAGGCCGGCGCGGGGCATGCTGACCCGTCCTTCGACCGCCGAGGTCGGCGCCTATCGCGCCCATGTCGATGCGGCGATGGAAGGGCTGCTGTCGGGCGCGCCGTTGCTCCGGGAGGCGCGTGAGCGCCTGGACCTGGGGCTTGCCCATGAAGAGCAGCATCAGGAGCTGATCCTGATGGACATCCTGCATCTGCTTGCCCAGTCGCCGCTGGACCCGGCCTATGAGGCTGAGACGGGGCCCCGTGGCCAGGGGGCGCTGGACCCGCCGCGGTTCGTGCCGTTCGAGGGCGGCCTGGTCGAAATCGGCGCCGGTGAAACAGGCTTTGCGTTCGACAACGAGCGCCCGCGGCACAAGACCTATCTGGCGCCCTATCGCTTGAGCGACCGACTGGTGACCAATGGCGAGTGGATCGCCTTCATCGAGGCGGGCGGCTACGCCAGGGCCGAGCTGTGGCTTTCCGACGGCTGGTCGCGCGTGGTCGAGGAAGGTTGGGCGGCGCCGCTCTATTGGCGCCAGGAAGGGGACGGCTGGTCGGCCATGACCTTGACCGGGCGTCGGCCCGTCGAACGCGGCGAGCCGGTCTCGCATGTCAGCTACTATGAGGCGGCGGCCTATGCGACCTGGTCGGGGCGGCGCCTGCCGACTGAAGCCGAGTGGGAAGCCGCTGCCCGCGCGCCGGGCTCCGGCGGCCTGCGCCAGCTGCATGGCCATGTGTGGCAGTGGACCTCCAGCAGCTATGCCGCCTATCCCGGGTTTCGTCCCGGCGCGGGAGCGCTGGGCGAGTACAACGGCAAGTTCATGATCAACCAGATGGTGCTGCGCGGCGGTTGCGCGGCGACCCCACCCGGCCATACGCGGACGACCTATCGCAATTTCTATCATCCGGAGAAGCGCTGGGTTTTCGCGGGCGTCCGACTGGCCGACGACGTCAGGATCCTGGAGCTTTCGAGCGACAACCAGTTTCGGGACGATGTGGTGGCGGGTCTGTCGGCCCGCACAAAGACGCTGCCCAGCAAGTATTTCTATGACGCCGAGGGCTCGCGGCTGTTCGAGGCGATCTGCGATCTGCCGGAATACTATCTGACCCGCACAGAGACCGCGCTGCTTCGCCAGATCGCGCCGGAGATCGCCGCGCGGATCCCCGATGGCGCCGCGCTGGTGGAGTTCGGCAGTGGGGCCAGCGTCAAGACCCGGATCCTTCTGGACGCGGCGCCGCAACTCTCGGCCTATGCGCCCATCGATATCAGCCAGAGCGCGCTGGACGAGGCGACCGTCGCGATCGAGGCCAGCTATCCCTCGCTGACCGTCGCGCCGCTGGTTGACGACTTCACGCGGGCCCTGCGGCTGCCCTCGGCCGTGGCGGGGCGTGTCGCGGTCGGGTTCTTTCCCGGATCCACCATCGGCAACTTCCCGCCGCTCGAAGCCGAAGACTTCCTGCGTCGGGCCGGCGAACTGCTGGGCGATGGCGCGATGATGGTGGTGGGCGCGGACGTCGCCAAGTCTGCCGAAGTGCTGATCCCGGCCTATGACGACGCCCAGGGCGTCACGGCGGCCTTCAACCTCAACATCCTTGCACGGATCAATCGCGAACTGGGCGGTGATTTCGACCTTGCGGGCTTTGCGCACAGGGCCGTGTGGAACGAGCCGGAAAGCCGGGTCGAGATGCATCTGCTCAGCGCGACGGCCCAGCGTGTGACGATCGCGGGGCGGACGTTCGACTTCGCGGCGGGTGAAACCATCCACACCGAGAACTCGTACAAGTATCGGCCCGAGGCTTTTGAGGTCATCGCGCGCCGGGCGGGGTGGACCGTCTCGCGCAAGTGGGAAAGCATCCAGCCCGCGTTCGGGGTCTATGTCCTGACACGGTAGGCTAGACGTAGGAAAGCGCGCCGGACGGGGGTCCAGCGCGCTTCGGGCGTGTTCAGGTCAGGCGTTCAGTCGCCGGGGCGCAGGTTGCGGGAAGAGGATCCGCCCTTTCGACCCGCATTGGCGGCAAGATCGCGGTCCTTGGCGAAGCTTCGCTTCTCGCTGGGTACGCTGGCCCCGCCTTTGCGCGCGATCTCGCGGCGACGTTCAGGGTCCATGGCGGCGAAGCCGCGGCGGCCACGGGGCCGTTCGCTGTCGAGGTCCATACGGTGCTCCTAATCGATACTGGTCACGGTCGACGAACGGGGCGCGGCGTCATAGGGACGGTCGTCCCCAGGATCGACCGGTGACACGGGGGAGGGCATTTCATCGGGCGTTGACCCCGGGTCGTATTCCGGAGGCTGCGGCTCGACAGGAGGCGGTGCGTTGGGGTCGGTCATGGCGTCGTGTCCTGCGCGTTCAGTGACGTAACCAGCGAAGCCACGTTCGGTTCACCTCAAAGCGTGAGTAAATGCACGCAACAGGCGTAAGGCCTGCCAGGCAAAGGGATTGAGCGCGTGTCGAAATCGACGAAGTCCAGACCCGCCAGCCACATCACGCCGCCGCACTGGCGGCTTGGCGCGGGCTGTGCGGTCGGTCTGATCGTCTGGACGGCTGCGCTCTGGCTGCAGGCTCCGAGAGGCTCTCACCTGTTGCTGGGCTGGGACGGGGCCGCCTTCACCTATCTGATCCTGACCTGGCGGATATTCCTGCGCGCCGACGAGGCCGAGATCCGCGATCGGGCGGCTCAGGACGACGAGGGTCAGCCGGTCCTGCTGTTGATCGTGCTGGCCGCCATTGTCGCCAGCCTCGGTGCTGTGGTCGATGCGATGGTGGCGGCGCGGACCGCGCAGGGTCTGGCCAAGGGGCTCATCGCCACCAGCGCGGGCGCCACCCTGGTCCTGTCCTGGCTGGTGCTGCAGACGGTCTTCGTGCCGCACTACGCCCATCGCCATTTCGGGGACGGCAAGAGCAAGGGCGGCATCGGTTTTCCTGGTGAGCCGCCGACCAGCTACATGGATTTCGTCTATCTGGCCTTCAGCGTCGGGGCGACCTTCCAGGTGTCAGACAACACCATACTGACCTCGCGCCTGCGCCGGCTGGTCACCGCCCATGCGGCGACCGCCTTCGCCTACAACACCGCCATCCTGGCCCTTGGCATCAACATCATCGCCAGCGTAGTGGGCGGCTAGCGGCGCCGCCCCTGGACGGGGGTGGCGGGCAGTTCTTCCCCGCGCAGAAGGGCATCCTTGTCCGCATCAAGCAGCGCAAAGCGTGACCTGGCGGCCTTGACGGCCTCTTCGCGTGAGATGCGGCGGTTGAAGTCCGCGTCGGCGCCCATGACCGGCTGGGGCTCGGCCAGCAGGGCGTAGGGCGCGGCCCCCTGCAGGGCGCCGCCGACCAGTCCGCCGCGCTTGCGGGGCGGACCATCGCCGCCGCCGCCGGGAGGACCGCCCCGTCCGCCTCGTCCCCCGCCAAGCGGCATGTTGACCCCCTGCAGGATTTCCGGCGCGATGTTTCGCTCATAGGCCGAGACCTCGAACCCATCGATGACGCCGTCCTTGTCCGTATCGAGCACAGTGAAGAAGCGGCCGGCGTCGGCGACGAACTCATCGCGCGACAACGCGCCATCATGGTTGGCGTCCCCGGCCGAGAACCAGACCGCGACAGGGTAGGGCGCCTCCGCCGGAGCCCGGAAGGGCTCGCCCGCAGGACTGATGAAGAGTTGAGGTCGAGGCCGTCCGGGCCCGTGTTCGCCGCCCTCGCGGGGCGGGGGTCCGAAACCGCGTCCGGGCTTGGGTTCCTCTTCGCCGCCGGGCGCCGCATGGGCGGCCGTCGACAGGAACAGGGCGGCCAGGACGGCGGTGGTCGCAACGCGAGATGTCATGAGGAACTCCTTCCCCCGGCATCAAGCGCGGTGAGATTGCCGGGGAATGTCAGTCGCCAGGCTGAGCCTTGCACGCCGGCAACAAAGCGGCGCCTGGGGTTAGATCGGCAGGCGAACACAGGCGCGCAGGCCGCCTTCGGGTCGGTTGACCAGGGTGACGTCGCCGCCATGGGCCCGGGCCAGCGAGCGCACGACCGCCAGACCAAGGCCGATGCCGCCGGTCTCGCGATTGCGCGAGGGCTCGCCGCGGAAGAACGGCTCGAACACCCGCTCCTGCTCGGCCGGCGGGATTCCGGGGCCATCATCGTCGATCTCGATGATCGCCATGTCGCCCTCGGCGAACACGCGACCGCGCGCGGCGTGGCCGTATTTCAGGGCGTTGTCGACCAGATTGGCGACCAGCCGCTTGAGCGCGATCGGATCGCCCTCGATGACGATTTTCTCGGCGCGCTCGACTGTGGCCTGGCCGCCGGTCTCGGCGGCTTCATCGACCACGCTCTCCAGCAGGGAGGCCAGCTCAAGCTTGGTGCGTTCGGCGGGGCGGGTGGTGTCGCGAACGAAGGCCAGGGCGGCCGAGATCATGGCCTCCATCTGGTCGATATCGGCGGCCAGCTTGGCGCGCACATCGTCGGGCGTGGCCTCGATGCGGAACCGCAGGCGGGTCAACGGCGTGCGCAGGTCGTGGGCGATGGCCCCGATCATCGCGGTCCGATCCTCGACATAGCGGCGCAGGCGCTCCTGCATCATGTTGAAGGCGTTGGCGGCGGCCACGACCTCGGTCGAGCCTGACAGCTCCAGCGGCGCGGCGCGGGGATCGCGGCCAAGCCGCTCGGCGGCGTTGGCGAAGGCGGTGATGGGCTCGGCCAGCCGACGGGCGAACAGCCAGGCCAGGGGCGCGACGGCCAGCACCGACAGCACCAGGATCAGCAGGACCCGCTGCTGCCAGCTGTCGAAGCGGAAGGTGGGCTTGGGTTCGACCACGACCCAGCTGCCGTCGCTCTGACGAACGCCCAGCTCGAAATCGCCGAAGATGAACGGTTCGTCGCGCGCCGGCCCGGCGCGAGCGCCACGCTCGCCGGGCGGCGGCAGCTCGCGGGCGATGAACTGGTCGCGGGGGCCGCCCGGGCCAGTGTGACCGCCTGGCCCGGCAGGACCGCCCGTCCGGTCATTCGGGGTCGCCTTGAAGCGTCGAACAAAGAAGCGTGGACCGTTGTCCGTGACGATCTCGATACGCGCCGGCGCAACGTCGATGGCGCGACCGATGCCGGCCTTGAACTCGGCCCTGCGAGCGGAGTCGGGGCCGCCGGAGGGCATCCTGGCGCGGGTCTGAACCACCAGAGCGCGACCATCCCGGGGTTGCACCGTCTGGCCGGTCTTCAGGGCGCGTGTGATCTCAGACAGCCGATACAGCTCGGGCGGCGGCGGTGGCAGGGTGAAGATGACGGCGATGGCGATCAACTGCGCCGCCACCAGGGTCAGCGTCACCAAGCCCAGCGCCTGCACGAACAGCGGCGCGCCGCGGCGGCGCTGGCTCATGGCGTGCGAAGGACCTTGGCGGTGAACATGTAGCCCTCGCTGCGAATGGTGCGGATCAGCTCGCTGCCGCCGCCGTCGTCCAGCTTGCGCCGTAGCCGGCTGATCTGGACGTCGATGGCGCGGTCATAGGCATCGGAATCGCGACCGCGAGCAAGATCAAGCAGCTGGTCGCGGGTCAGCACCCGCTGGGGGCGTTCCACGAAGGCGCGGAGCAGCGAGAACTCGCCGCTGGACAGGTTCACGACCACCGACTGCGGCGAGCGCAGTTCGCGGCGCACCAGGTCGAGCCGCCAGCCGGCAAACTCACAGGCCGCGCCCATGCCGTCGTCGCTGTTGCGAGGTTCCTGCCGACGGCGCAGCACGGCGCGGATGCGGGCCAGCAATTCGCGCGGGTTGCAGGGCTTGGGCAGGTAGTCGTCGGCGCCGAGCTCCAGGCCGACGATACGGTCGGTTTCCTCGCCCATGGCCGACAGCATGATGATGGCGGGGCCGTCCTGCGCCGAAAGCCGGCGGCAGATGGCCAGGCCGTCCTCGCCGGGCAGCATGACATCAAGCACCACCAGATCGACCGGCCCTCGCGAAAGGACCTGTTCCATGGTGCGGGCGTCGGAAGCGGTGTCTACGGCATAGCCGTGTCGGCTCAGGAAGTCGGACACGACATCGCGAATGCCGGGGTCGTCATCGACGATCAGAATCCGCGACGCCGCGCTGCGCGGGGCCTCCGGGTCAGCTGCGGGGCCGGTTTGTGGGATGGTCTCCATGAGACGCTCCTGTCATGTCCCCGTGGCGTTCAGATTTCACGCTTGAAACAGCCGTGCAACCCGACGGCGCGATTTGGACCCCAATCGGCTCCGCCCTTAGCCCGGAGAGTTGTTTTTTGGGATCGCGAAGTCGGCGCCCTGGATGTTCTGGGCCTCGATCGCCAGGTCGCTGACATAAGGGTTGCTGCGTCGCTCGGCGGCGAAGCTGGACATCGGTCCATGGCCGGGGACGAACCGTACGTCGCCGCCCAGCGGCCACAGCTTCTGGGTGATCGAGTCCAGCAGGTCCTGGTGATTGCCACGCGGGAAGTCGGTGCGGCCGATCGAGCCCTGGAACAGCACGTCTCCCACCTGGGCGAAGCGCGCCTCGCGGTGGAAAAAGATCACGTGGCCCGGCGTGTGGCCGGGGCAATGCAGCACTTCGAACTCCGTCTCACCCAGGGTTACGACGTCGCCATCGTCCAGCCAGCGGTCGGGAACGAAGATCCGGGCTTCGGGAATGCCATAGCGCTCGCCGGACATCTGGATCTGGTCGATCCAGAACTGATCGTCCTTGTGGGGCCCTTCGATCGGAACACCGGTGAGGCGTTTGAGCTCCGCTGCGCCGCCGGCGTGGTCCATGTGGCCGTGGGTGATCCAGATCTTCTCCAGAGTCAGGCCCTGGTCGGCCAGAGCCTTCATCAGGCGTGGCACCTCGCCGCCCGGATCGATGACGGCAGCCTTCAGCGTCTTGGCGCACCAGACGATGGTGCAGTTCTGCTGCAGGGGCGTGACCGGCGCGATGACGGCGCGGATCGGAGGCTGGCTCTGGCTCACGGTAACTCCCGACCTGCCCGCATAGCGGGCGGGTCAATCTGAATATTAGAGCGTGATAGCCCCCGAAACCGGTGTCCACTTTCGGCGATCACGCTCGCTCGCTGACAACATAGGCCCTGGCGAGCGCCCAAGAAAGAAGGCCCGGGATTGCTCCCGGGCCTTCGATCGAGGTCGACGAAGAAGACTGGTTACTTCACGTCGTCCACGCCGCGACCCATGGCCTCGGCCGGCGAGTTCATCTCGGTGTCTTCGGTAATGTCGATGCCCTTGGCGAGCTTCGAGTTCCAGAAGCCGTAGGCGATGTAGATCACCGCGCCGACCGCCGCATAACCGCCCAGGATCATCAGCGGCAGCGGATTATCGTTCATGGCGTGAACGATCATCGGCTGGAAGTTCTGATAGGCCAGGAACAGACAGGCCAGAATACCCGCCACGGCGGTGAAGATGCCGCCCGGCACCTTGAACGGACGGGGCAGGTCGGGGTGCTTGATGCGCAGATAGATCACCGACAGACAGACGATCGAGAAGGCCACGGCCGTGCCCAGCGAGACCAGATCACCCAACAGGCTGATCGGCAGGAACGAGGCGGCGATGGCGATGACGACGCCCAGCAGGATGGTGCCCAGCCAGGGGGTGCGGAACTTGGGATGGATCGCGGCGAAGACCTTCGGCAGCAGGCCGTCGCGGGCCATGGTGTAGAAGATCCGGGTCTGGCCGTAGCACAGCACCAGCATGACCGAGGACAGGCCGGTAATCGCGCCGATCTTGATGGCGATGCTGATCAGGTTCAGCTTGCCGCCTTCAGCCGCCGCGTAGGGAACGTCGGCCCATTCCAGGGCCATGCGGTCGATGGCGACGGCGATCGGGGCCGGGCTGGCCAGTTCCTTGTAGGGGACGACGCCGGTCATGACGGCCGCAACGGCCATGTAGATCAGGGTGCAGACGACCAGGGCGCCCAGGATGCCGATCGGCACGTCCCTGGAGGGGTTCTTGGCCTCGGCGGCGGCGGTCGAAACCGCTTCAAAACCGACATAGGCGAAGAAGATGATCGCCGCGCCGCGGAAGATGCCGCCGGCGCCGAACTCGCCGGGCTGGCCGGTCGGCTCGGGGATGAAGGGGTGCCAGTTGGCGGGGTTGATGTACTGGATGCCCACCGCAATGAACACCAGAAGCACGATCACCTTAACGACCACGATGGCGTTATTGACGTTGGCGGACTCGCTGACGCCCAGCACCAGCAGGGCCGAGACCATGGCGATACCGATGGCCGCCACGATGTTCAGCGTGCCGGTCATGGCGAATGTCGTGCCGCCTTCAGGCGTGGTGACGGCCTGGATCAGCGGCGTGGCCCACATCGGAGCCTCCGCGCCGGCGACCATGATCGTCGGGAAATTGACTCCGAACGCGTGCAGGGTGCTGACGACATAGCCGGACCAGCCCACCGCGACGGTGGAGGCGGCGACGCCGTATTCCAGCACCAGCAGCCAGCCCATGATCCAGGCGAAGACCTCGCCCAGGGTGCCGTAGGCGTAGGTATAGGCCGAGCCGGAGACCGGCATGGTCGAGGCGAGTTCGGCGTAGCAGAGGCCGGCCAGGCCGCAGGCGATGCCGGCGACGATGAACGACAGCATGATCGCCGGGCCGGCATTGGCCGAGGCCACCTGGCCCGTCAGCACGAAGATACCCGCGCCGATGATGGCGCCGATACCCAGGCTCATGAGATTGATGGGACCCAGCGTTCGTTTCAGCTGGCTGTGTGCGGCCTCCTTCTGGATGCTCGCAATCGACTTCTTCAGGAACAGCCTGTTTCCGGCCATGTGTTTCTTTTCCCCAACGACCAGCGAACCCCCGCTAGTCAGGCATTGGGCCGGGACGTTAGTCAGACAGGCGGCTTCGCGCAACGCCTTGCGGTGACGAGAGCGGTTTGAGGGTCTATGCCTCCCCGCGATGCTGCCGATCGAGAATGTCCTGCCCGCATTGAAAGCGGCGATGCTCGCTTCCCATGCGACGGTCCTGGTGGCCCCGCCGGGCGCGGGCAAGACCACGGCTGTTCCCTTCGCGCTGTTGGGCGAGCCCTGGGTCGGCGAGCGCAAAATCATCGTGCTGGAGCCCCGCCGGCTGGCCGCCCGCGCCGCCGCGTCCCGCATGGCCTCCACCCTGGGCGAGGCGGTTGGTGAAACTGTAGGCTTCCGCGTGCGGTTGCAGTCGAAGGTCTCGGCCCGCACCCGCATCGAGGTGGTGACCGAGGGCGTCTTTACCCGGATGATTCTCGACGACCCGGGTCTGGAGAGCGTCGCGGCCGTCCTGTTCGACGAATTCCACGAACGCAGCCTGGATGCAGACCTGGGCCTGGCCTTCGCCCGCGACGTCCAGGGCCTGCTGCGCGATGATCTGCGGCTGCTGGTGATGTCGGCCACCCTGGATGGCGCGCGCGTCTCGTCATTGCTGGGTGACGCCCCGGTGATCGAGAGCCAGGGTCGGATGTTTCCGGTTGATACCCGCTACGTCGGCCGCGACGATCGTCTCCGCCTTGAGGAACGTGTCGGCAGGGCCGTCGAGCGGGCTCTGACCGAGGAAACTGGCAGTCTGCTGGTCTTTCTGCCGGGCCAGGGCGAGATCCGCCGGGTCGAGAGCTGGCTGGCCGAGCGCCTGCGCCGGCCCGAGGTCGATCTGGCGCCGCTGTATGGCGCGCTGGAGCCCGCCGTTCAGGATCGGGCGATCGCCGCCGCTGCGCCTGGGCGTCGCAAGGTGGTTCTGGCCACCTCGATCGCCGAGACCAGCCTGACCATCCAGGGTGTACGCGTGGTGATCGACTGCGGTCTGGCTCGTGTGCCGCGCTATGACCCCGCCAGCGGCATCACCCGGCTCGACACCGTCCGCGTGAGCCGCGCCGCCGCTGATCAGCGGCGGGGCCGGGCAGGGCGCACCGAGCCCGGCGTCTGCTACCGCCTTTGGGATGAGGCCGAGACCCGGTCGCTGCCGGCCTTCGCCCGTCCGGAAATCCTCGAGGCCGACCTGTCGCGCCTGGCGCTCGACCTGGCCCGCTGGGGAGCCCGCGACGCCTCGGGCCTGTGTTTCATGGACCCGCCGCCGGTCGCGGCCTTCGCCGAAGCCCGCACGCTGTTGCAACGCCTTCAGGCTTTGGATGCTCAGGGTGATCTCACCGCCCACGGCAAGGCCCTGGCCGGGATGCCCTTGCCGCCCCGGATCGCTCACATGGTCGTCCGCGCCGCCGCCTCCGGTCAGGCCAGGCGCGGAGCCGAGGTCGCGGCCCTGCTGACAGAGCAGGGTCTGGGTGGCCGGGAGGTCGACCTGCGCCGACGCCTGGAAAACCTGGGCCGCGACCGCTCGCCCCGGGCCAGGGACGCCCAGGCCCTGGCCGACCGCTGGGCGCGCGCGGCGGGCAAGCCATCGGGCGCGACGCCGCTGGATGAGGGGCTGATGCTGGCCGAGGCCTATCCCGAACGGGTGGCCCGAGCGCGCGGCAAGCCCGGGGAGTTCCAGCTGGCCGGCGGCCGGGGCGTTTATATGGAGCCCACCGATCCCCTGGCGCGCGAGACCTGGCTGGCCGTGGGCGAACTGGGTGGCGGCGACAGCCGCGACCGCATCCTGCTGGCCGCCGCCGTCGACGAAGTTGCCCTGCGCGAGGCCTTTGCCGACCGCCTGACCGCCGAGGACCGTCTGGAGACCAGCCCCGGCGGCAAGGTCCGCGCCAAGCGGCTGTTGCGTCTGGGCAAGCTGGTGCTGGAGGAGCGCCTGATCGATAAGCCTGACCCCGCCCTGATCGCCAGCGCTCTACTCGACCAGGTTCGCTCTGAGGGGCTGGCAGCGCTGCGGTTGGGCGATGGCGTTCAGGGCCTGCGCGACCGCGTCGCCTTTCTGCGCGGCCTGGACGGCGAGGTTTGGCCAGACCTGTCGGACGTCGCGCTTATGGAGCGCCTCAGCGAATGGCTGGAGCCGCTGCTGCATGGCCGCTCGTCGCTGTCGGCGCTGGACGAGAACACACTGGACGGCGCGATCCGCTCGCTGATCCCCTGGGACGCCCAGCAGAAGATCGATGCGGCGCTGCCGGCCCGCTTCAAGGCTCCGACCGGCACGACCGTGGCCATCGACTATGCCGCCGAGGCCGGGCCGCGCATCGATATCCGGGTGCAGGAACTGTTTGGCCTGACCCAGCACCCCAGCATCGCCGGCGGCAAGATCCCGCTGGTGCTGTCGCTGCTCTCGCCCGGCCACAAGCCGATCCAGATCACGCGGGACCTGCCGGGCTTCTGGAAGGGCTCCTGGCGCGAGGTGAAGGTCGAGATGAAGGGCCGCTATCCGCGCCATGTGTGGCCGGATGATCCCGCAGCCGCCGCGCCGACGACGCGGGCGAAGCCTCGGGGTACCTGAGGCCTATTGCGCGCGACTTAGCCAATGCAGCACGTTGAGCAGGAATTGCTTGTTCTGCTCGGCCCCAGGCGCGTTGAAACCCGCCTTGGCGCCGTTGTTGGCGCGTTGGGCCGAGAACATCGCCGCCTCGCTGAACAGAGCGATCCGGCCTTTACCGACCTCCATCGCCGCGCCACGCAGATCGGCTTCGGTAGAGGGGCGAGTAGGCGTGGTTTCGTCGAACTTCCAGGCCTCCTTGGGATATAGAATCGACCAGCCCGATCCCAGGCGCATCAGCGGCGTCGCACCGGCCGGAGCGTGCAGCACCGTGCCGGTGAAGGATATGATCTTGTCGACCGGCTTTCCCTTGGCTTGGCCCCGCGTGATAGGACTGTCGAGGAGACGGCCGTTATCCTTGGAGAACACTTCAGGGCCGCGCACGACCTCGGCGGCGAAGCTGTCCTCGAACCGGAAGCCGAAAGCCTTGGCCACGCCATCGGCGGCGGTGCCAAAAGGCATGTGGTCGGCGATCAGCAAAAGCGAGCCTCCGGCCTCGACCCATGCATGGATGGTGGCGACTTCTTGGGCCGTGAAGGGTGTTAGGGCGTTGGCGACGACCAGGATCTTCACCTGACTCAATGTCTGGGCCGTCGGCGCAGCGTCTAGCGAAACGACGCGATAGCCGTCGCTACGCGCCACAGCCGACGTGGGGGCATAGCGACCGTCGACGGTGTGGAAGTTCTCGTGGCTGGCGTCGATGGCGATGACGGGGCCGCTGTCTGCGACGTAGGCCGGTGTGGCCACGCTGACGTCGGTGTCAGGATCTGAGACCTGCTGCGCGATGGCCGGCGTCGCCAGAAGTGCCAAGACAAGTGGGATCCAACGCATCGTCTTCTCCTGGGCGTGCCGCCGCCTACCCCGTCACCGTATAGATCATGATCCCGGTCGCCACTGACAGGTTCAGGCTGTCGGCCCGGCCGCGCATCGGGATCTTGACGTTCACATCGCAGGCCGCCGCCAGTTCCGGTGGCAGGCCCTGCTGCTCGTTGCCCATCAGGATCAGGGACGGCTTCACATAGTCGGCGCTCTTGTGGTCGACGGTGGCGGTCAGCAGGGTGCCGATCACCGAGCCGGGCCAGGTTTCGCGCCAGGCCAGGAATTCCTGGATCGTGGCCTTGGCGATCTTGACCGCGAAGATCGAGCCCATGGTCGCCCGCACGCCCTCGACCGAATAGGGATCGACGCAGTCGCCCACCAGGATCACCCCGCCGCAGCCGGCCGCGTCGGCGGTGCGGATAACAGTGCCCAGGTTGCCGGGATCGCGCACAGCCTGCATCGCCACCCAACACGGCGCGCTTTGCGGCACGATGGCGTCCAGCGGCGTGAACACCTGTTTGAACACCCCGACCACGGCCTGGGGGTTGTCGCGGCGCGAGACCTTTTCGAGGATTTCCCGATTGACCTCAATGACTTCGCCGCCTGCCTTGAGGCAGGCCTGCGAGGCCTTCTGCAGCATCGGATGATCGGCGGCGTCGCGGCCGTACATGATGATCTTGGGCGCATGACCACAGTCGATCGCCTCGATGACGATCTTCAGGCCCTCGGCCAGGAACAGGCCGCTCTCCTCGCGCTCCTTGCGCATGTGCAGGGCGCGGACGGCCTTGACGGTGTTGTTGGAGAGCGAGGTGACGGTCTTGGCCGGGTTGGGGGCGTTCATCTGGTTCACCCTTCTGAAGACCAGCGGGCGAAGAACGACAGGCCGATCTGGCGGTCGCCCTTTTCCTCGACCAGCGACAGCTCGCCCCAGTCGATGACGCCGCTGCGGCCGTCCAGCACCTGGGCCAGCAGACCCGACATGGCCGCGCCCGACACGCGGGCCGCATAGGCGTTCATCAGCAGGAACGAGGCGTCGTCGCTGAGCAGTTGAGCGCAGTTGGCCGTGAGTTCGGTCAGGTCCTCGAACAGGCGCCAGACCTCTCCGTCCGCGCCGCGTCCGAACTTCGGCGGATCCAGGATGATGCCGTCATAGACATTGCCGCGCCGCACTTCGCGGGCGACGAACTTGCGGGCGTCCTCGACGATCCAGCGGATCGGCTTGTCGTCGAGCCCGGCGAAGGCGGCGTTCTCGCGGGCGAAGCCCACCGACTTCTTGGAGGCGTCGACATGGGTGACGGCCGCGCCGGCGGCGGCGCAGACCAGCGAGGCCACGCCGGTATAGCCGAACAGGTTCAGGATCTTGGGCTGGCGACCTGATGCCTTGGCGAAGGCGCGAACCCGCTCGTCCTGCCAGGCCCAGTTGGCGGCTTGCTCAGGAAAGAAGGCGAGGTGGCGGAAGGGCGTGAACTGGCCATGGAATTTCGCCTTACCCCAGGCGAGCGGGAACTTTTCGATCGGCTTGCCCTTGAAGCGCCAGCGGCCGGCCTCGTCCTCGTCGGAGGGGTCGAAGATCGCATCGGCGTCCTCCCAGGCCTTGGCCGGCAGGCGCGGCGACCAGAAGCATTGCGGCTCGGGGCGCACGACCGTGTAGGGGCCGTAGCGTTCCAGCTTCTTGCCATTGCCGCTGTCCAGCAGGGCGTAGTCGCTCCAGCCGGTGGTGCGCATCACGATGGGGGCGGGGGCGATCGTCGGGCTCATCGTCTCGCCCATACGCTTTCAGGGTGTTGGCCGTCCAGTGCGCGGCGTGTGAGAGGTCTTGTCCCAGTGATGGGGCGCAACGAAGAATTGCCATATCGCGCGGGGCGAGGCGAAGACCCACATCATCCAGTAACCCGCCATGCCAAACAGATGCAGGAAGCGTGGGCGGTCGCCTGACCGCAGCAATCCAACCGCTGCGCAGACCGCCGAAGCCATCCAGCCGAACATGTAGAGCGTCAGATCGGCGCCAGCGATCGACGGTTCGCCATCGGCCAGCCAGTTCACCGCCACGCCGACGCCGGCGATCAGCATGGCCGGAGCATGAAGGTTGGAGGCGGCGATGGGAACGCCAAGCGTCACGATCAGGGCCAGCAGGCTGCGCGGCTGCCTCCGGGTCTCGCCCCTGCTATGAACGGCCAGGGTTTGCAGATGCCCCTTGATCCAGCGCGCCCGTTGCGGCCCCCACTGATCCAGTGAGGTGGGCGCGGTTTCCAGGGTGGGGCGCTCGATGACATCCAGCTTGTAGCCCGCCGAGGCCAGACGAAAGCCGATGTCGGCGTCTTCGGTGACATTGTAGGCGTCCCAGCCACCAACCGCCTGCAAGGCCGAGCGCCTGAAATGGTTGCTGGTGCCGCCCAGCGGGAAGGGCAGACCCCAACGCGCATAGGCCGGCAGCAGCACCTGGAACAGCGCGGCATATTCCAGTCTGAACTGCTCGGCGATGAAGGCGAGATAGCGCGGCGTCTCGACGCGCAGGGGCGCCTGCAGACAGGCCAGATCAGCGGTGTCCGACGCGAACCGCGCCGCCGCCTCGCGCAGTTGCAGCGGATCGGGAGCATCTTCGGCGTCGTAGATGACAACAAGGGATCCCTTGGCCAGCGCCAGGGCGATATTGCAGGCTCGGGGCTTGGTGCGTGGCAAGCCCGGCGGGGCCACCAGCACCTGGATGAAGGAGGGCAGGTCCAGGGCGTGAAAGGCCGAATGGGTCGCCAGATCGTCCGCCTCCAGAACGATCAGGGCCTGCAGCCGGTCACGCGGGTAGTCCAGTCGGGCCAGATTGCCGACCAGTTCGCAGGCCACTTCCGCCTCGCGATACAGCGGCACAATGAGCGTGTAGTGGGGCAGGGCTTGATCTGCCAGCGCGGGACAGTCTCGCTTGCGCGGGGGTGTCAGAACGGCGGCGAGCCGGATCACCGCGCCAGCCACGAAAACGCTGTAGAATAGACCGTAGAGCCCCCAGATCAGGAGGGCGGGCGACAGCACGCCGAGCGCCAAAAGCCCCAGCACCAAGACCACCGCTGTTGATCTTTGCCCCCTTCCAAAAGTGACATGGGCGCCCTCGGCGATCCGAGCGGAGGGCTGTGCGATATCGTCCGGAACAAAGGGGAAGGCCTTGACGGTCCCCTCGGGCGCCACACTCCGTTCTTCGCGCGCCATGTCGCCCCCCGGCCGGTTCGCTCGATCTTCGGGAGTCAATTAAATGAACACAACCAATGAGTGTCAAATAGAAAAACACGCGTTTCAGGTTTGATGCCGTGCCGCCTTGCGACGGCTGGGTGATTCCCGTTTAGTATCGGAAGTTGGGGAAACGCAGGGGACATGCCGGCCGTGACGCTTGTTTTGAAGAAGCCGCACAAGTCCGCCCGCAAGCCGAAAGGCGACGGGCACTTGCGTCGCGGCGAAATCCTTGCGGCCGCCGAAAAGATTTTCATCGCCGAGGGCTATGCCGGCGCGACCATCCGCAAGATCGCAGACGCGGTCGGCGTGTCGTCCACGGCCCTCTACATGCACTTTCGCGACAAGGATCAGATCCTGCTGGAGATCAGCGATGGCGCGATCGAGCGGCTCCTGAACCTCAATACCGACATCGGCGGTCGGGCCATCGACCCCGTTTCGCGGGTCCGGCTGATGCTGGAGGCCTATATGCGTTTCGCGCTGGAGAACCCCAACACCTATGAGCTGGTGTTCTGTGGTTCCGGGGCGAGCATTTCGGTGGAGAAGCAGGCCGGCACCCTGGAGCTGGGGGATCGCTGCTTCGAGAAGTTCAGCGAGCCCTTCCGCGAGATCGCCGCCGCCGGTCGCTTGCGGTCGGGTACGGCGCAGAGCGCCGCCGAAGTGCTGTGGGCGGGTTGCCATGGGCTGGTGTCGCTGCTGATCACCAAGCCGAACCGTACATGGTCTTCGTCCGAGCACTTGATGGGCGTCATGCTGGATGGGCTGCTGAACGGCCTGGTCACGGACTGATCCGTGTCGACCGTCCGTGTGCTTGGCGCTGTCGCGGTGGCGATGGCTTTCGCGCCGTCAGCCGTCGCCGCGAGCCCACGGGTGATGTCGCTGGATTCCTGCGCCGATCAATATGTTCTGGCCCTGGCTCCCCGGGAGGTGATCGTCGGCCTGTCGCATCGGGCCGGCGCGCCGGATTCCTATATGCGCAAGGCTTCGGTCGGGCTGCCGCATCGCCGCGCCACGGTCGAGAGCCTTGTCGCCGCGCGGCCGCAGGTTGTGGTCCGCCATTGGGGTGGCGACGCCCGGCTGGTCTCCGCGCTGGAGCGACGCGGCGTCCATACGGTCAGGATCGATGACGCCGCCGACTTCGACGGCGTCCGCGCCAATGTCCGGCGCGTCGCCGTCGCTCTGGACCGCAAGGCGGCCGGCGAGGCGCTGATCGCGCGCATGGACGGCCAGCTCAAGGCCTCGGCCGGCGCCTGGCAGGGGCAAAGCGCCCTCTATCTGACGCCGGGCGGCTATACGGCGGGGAGCGGCACCCTGATCGACGCCATGCTGAAGGCCTCGGGCCTGTCGAACGCCAGTGCGGGACCCTTCTTCAGCCCCGTGCCGCTGGAGAGTCTGCTGATGACGCCGCCGCGCGCGGTGGTTCTGGGCTTTTTCGACCTGACCCGCGCGGGCTCCGACCGCTGGGGCGCCGGGCGTCACGCGGCGCTCAGGCGGGCGACGGAAAACCGCACGATCGCCTCTCTGTCTGGCGCGGTGGTGGGCTGTCCCGCCTGGTTCGCGGCCGATGGTGTGGCGCAGTTGGCTCAGGCGCGAGCCGTGCGATGAGCCTGCTCCGCCTTTGTCTTGGCATGGTCTGCCTGCTGGCGCTCGCCGCCGTCGCCGCTGTGCTGCTTGGCGAAACGCCTCTGGCGCTCGGCCAGTATGCTCAAGCCATCGCACATCCAGGCTCGCCGCCCGGCGAGGTGCTGTGGACCATCCGGGCCCCGCGCGTCGCCATGGCGGCGCTGGTGGGTGCGGCTCTGGGCCTGGCGGGCGCGACCATGCAGGGCCTGCTGCGCAATCCTCTGGCTGACCCCGGCGTCCTGGGCGTCTCGGCGGTGTCGGGGCTGGGCGCGTCCTTGGCCATTGCCGGCGGACTGGCGGCGGTCCCGGGCGCCATCGAACTGGCCGCCTTGCTGGGCGCGCTGGTGGCCGGCGGGGCGGTGGTGGCCATCGCTGCCCGTCTTCGCGAACCTGAGGCCCTGATCCTGCTGGGCGTGGCTATCTCGGCCTTCGGCGGGGCCCTGACCGCTCTGGTATTCAACCTTGCGCCGTCGCCGGTCGCCATCGCCGAGGTCCTGGCCTGGCTGATGGGATCGGTCGAGAACCGCGACTGGACCGACAGCCTGAGGGCGCTGGTCCCCATGGCGATCGGCGCCGCCCTGTGTCTGAAGGCGGGGCAGGGCCTGCGCATGCTGACCCTGGGCGAGGAGGCGGCCGCGATGTCGGGCCTGCCCATGTCGCGCCTGCGGGTCTATGCCGTGGCCGGCGCGGCGCTGCTGACCGGCGCCGCCGTGGCCGGAGCCGGGGTCATCGGCTTTGTCGGCCTGGCCGCGCCGCACATGGTGCGGGCGCTGGTGAAGGACGATCCGCGTCAGATCCTGTGGCCCTCTGCCCTGGCCGGCGCCCTGCTGCTGGTTCTGGCCGATCTGGCGGCGCGCATCGCACCGACCGATCAGGAACTGAAGCTGGGCGTCGTCACGGCCCTGTTCGGCGCGCCGGCCTTTGCCCTGCTGGCCTGGCGGGCGTCGCGGAGCTGGCGGGCATGACGGCGGCCTGGGCCCTCAGCGGCGTCAGCGCGTTTCAGGGCGGCAAGCGGGTCTTGGACGCCGCCGTTCTGGTCGTCAGCCCCGGCGAAGTCGTCGGCGTGGTCGGCCCCAATGGCGCGGGCAAGACCAGCCTGTTGCGGGCGGGCCTTGGCCTGTTGCCCAGACAGGAGGGTGAGGTCTGGCTGGGCGATCAGCGTCTCGAGGCTCTGAGCGCCGAGGCCCGCGCCGCGCGCGTGGGCTATCTGCCGCAGGATCGCCGGCTGGCCTGGAACCTGCCCGCCGAGCGGGTCGCCAGCCTGGGCGCGGTCGATCTTCCCGACGCTCAGGCCCTGGAGGTCGCGCGCGAGCGACTGGCGCGGGTCGGCGCGGCCGATCTCGCGACGCGCGGCGTGCTCGACATGTCGGGTGGCGAGCGGGCCAGGGTCTTGCTGGCGCGGCTGCTGACCACGCGCGCGCCGCTGCTGGTGGCCGACGAGCCCATCGCGGGCCTGGACCCCGACGCTCAACTGCTGACTCTGGACCTGCTGCGCGCCGAGGCCGCCGCCGGCGCAGGCGTGGTGGTGACGCTGCACGACCTCAGCCTTGCGGCGCGCTGCTGCGACCGCCTGGTGGTGATCGATGGCGGACGTGTCGTGTCGGAGGGCGCGCCCGGCATAGCCCTTGCGCCGGAGATCCTGGCGCGGGTGTTCAGGCTGGACGGCGCGCTGGTGGAAACGCCGGCGGGGCCCGTGCTGGCCGCTCGCCGGCTATAGGGTCACGGCTGGGTCGAGGGCGCGTAGGCCTGGGCCACCGACGGCGCATAGACATAGCCGCCGCGCTTGAGTTCCCGCGACAGGGTCAGGGGCGTGGTCCCGCCATTGAGGCGCGCGCGATAGACCATGGTCGTTTCCAGGGTCCGCATCACATAGTTGCGGGTTTCCGAGAACGGGATGCACTCGATGAAGTCGAGCGGGTCCGTCGTGGCCCCGCGCGGGTCGCCGCACTGGGTGACCCATGCGGCTGGGCGTCCGGGACCGGCGTTATAGGCGGCGGCGGCCATGATGTAGGAACCGCTGAAGTTTTCGACCATGTCGCCCAGATAGGTCGAGCCCAGGCGCATGTTGTACGAGGCGTCCGACAGGCGGTCGACAGAGTGACGCTCACCCAGCTGGCGGGCCACGATGGCGGCAGTCGGCGGCATCAGCTGCATCATGCCGCGCGCGCCGACGCCCGAGCGGGCATTGGGGTCGAAATTGCTTTCCTGGCGCGAGATCGAATAGACGAAGGCCGTCTCGGCCGCGCCGGGGCCCGGCGTGAAGTGGTGGTCGAGCAGGGGATAGCCGCGCTCGGGCAGGATGAAGCCCCGCTGGGCTGCGGTGCGCACGGCGCGCATACCCAGGTCCTGGTCGCCATAGCCGCGCGCGAAGTCGACCAGCAGGGCCGATTCCTCGGCATTGGGCAGGTTGTCATCGATAAAGAGCACCAGCGAGCGGAACTGATCCTTGGCCCCGATGTCGGCCAGCATCCGCGCGGCGCGCACCAGCTCGCGGCCGTGGAAGCGGGCGCGGTCGGCCTGGGTGACGACCGGGTCGCGCTCGAGCTTGAGCTCGGTCAGGCCCGCCTTCTCGGCCGACAGCTGGCCGTAGAAGGTGGTGATGTGGCGTGCGCCCTCGGAATAGAAGGCCTGGGCGGCGATGGGGTCATTCTGGGCCTCTGCCGCGCGACCCTGCCAGTAGAGCGCCCGGCCCTTGGTGATCGGCGAGGCGCCAATGGCGGCGATGGCGGCGAAGTGGCGAGCGGCCGCGTCGGGCTGCCTGAGGCGGGCCAGGGCGATCCAGCCCGCATAGAACTCGGCCTCTGCGGCGTCAGCGCCGACGGAGAGGCCCGTATTGGCGGCGGCGGCATAGGCGCCCCCGCTGTCGCCGGTTTTCAGGGCCGAGACGACCAGCGCCCGGCGTTCCTTCCAGATCGCGGTGGCGGCTTCGTCGGTCGGCGGCGGCGAGGGGAAATTGCGCACCAGCTGCAGGGCGAAGCTGTCCAGGCCGCGACGACGCATATAGGCGGCGCGCTCGAACACCACGCCAGGAGAGGCCTGATCGTCGGGACCCAGGGTCTCGAACATCGAGGTGGCGCTGGCGGCGTTCTGGCGGAAGGCGATACGGACGCGGGCTGAGGCCTGCTGATCTGCGGGCAGCAGGTCGACCAGATCGCGCGCCGCCGGGCCTTGCTGGCCATACAGCAGGATATCGGCGCGGCGGGCATAGTCTTCGGCGGTCAGCATCGTCCCGAAGCGGGCGGCCATGCTGCGCTGGGCGTCGGCTTCGAACACCCTGTCGCGCCAGGTGCGGCGGATCAGGTCAACGGCGTCCTGCTGGCGGCCGCTGGCCTGGTAGGCCGAGGCCAGGGCCATGGCGCCCTCGGCGGTGGCGGGCTGGCCGCCGCCGAACCAGGCGATGATCTGGGCGGGGCTGAGGCCGGAGACCGACAGCTGCTTTTCGGCGGCGGTCTCGCGGCGACCCGCGCGGGGCCAGCCGGCCAGGTCGCGGCGGGCGGAATCGAGTTCGAAGAAGCTCATCGCCTCGGCCGAGCTGTCGACCAGGGCCCAGAGGGCGATCTTGCGGGCAATCGGGTCCTGCAGGCTGCTCATCGCCATACGGGCGCGAGAAACGTCGCCGCTCCTGGCGCCGGCCAGCGCCATGCGCAGGTTCTCGGCCTCGACGTCGGACACCGTTCCGGGAATGGCGGTCGGCGGGGTGGTGATCAGGGCCGGCGTCGATGACGGCTGGTAGGGGACCGGACCGGACGTCTGGGCGCCCGCGACGCTGCCGAGCAGCACCAGACCGGCGCTTCCGAACATGATCCGACGCAACACTGAAGCCAAAACCCGTTCTCCTTCACGCACCGTCGAATCGAACCGACAGCCGCTTATGCGATCCATCAGGCCCGAAGACACCTAAGGAACGGTTTTTCTGAGGCCTCAAGGGCTTGACCCTTGGGGCTTGGCCCATCAAACCGCTGCCTGCTCCGACGCACCGGTTGCGGGACGGCGGGGCGGCGACATATTGTCCGCTCCCATCGTCTGGCCGCAACCTTCGCGGCGCCCTTCTCACGGCAAATTGCAAGTTATGGTCCATTCTCCGTTCAAGGGCGTTATTCCCGCCCTGATTACGCCCTTCCGAGACGGCGCCGTGGACGAAGCGGCCTTCGTGGCCCTCGTCGAGCGCCAGATCGCAGGCGGCGTGCACGGTGTCGTGCCCGTCGGCACCACCGGCGAAACCTCGACCCTGAGCCATGACGAGCACAAGCGGGTGGTCGAACTGTGCGTGCAGACCGTCAAGGGCCGGGTTCCGGTGATCGCCGGCGCGGGCTCCAACTCGACCGATGAGGCCATCGAACTGGCCCAGCACGCCAAGGCGGTGGGCGCCGACGCGGCTTTGGTGGTGACGCCCTATTACAACCGCCCCAGCCAGGAAGGTCTGTATCGTCACTACGAGGCGATCAACAACGCCGTCCAACTGCCGGTTTTGGTTTACAATGTCCCCAGCCGGGCCAGCGTCGACATCTCCAACGAGACCCTGGCGCTGCTGTCCAAGCTGCCCAACATCATCGGCGTCAAGGACGCCACCGGCGATCTGGCCCGCGCCAGCATGCAGCGCATCCTATGCGGCCCCGACTGGGTGATGCTGTCGGGCGATGATCCCACGGCCCTGGGCTACATGGCCCATGGCGGCCATGGGGTGATCTCGGTGACCTGCAATGTCGCGCCCGAGGCCTGCTCGGCCTTCATCAACGCCTGCCTGAAGGGCGAATGGGAGACCGCGCTCTATGGCCAGGATCGCCTGATCAAGCTGCACAAGGCGCTGTTCCTGGATTCCTCGCCCGCGCCGACCAAGTTCGCCATCGCCCATCTGGGCCTGTGCGAGCCCGACGTTCGCCTGCCGATCGCGCCGTGCAATGAGGCCGTGAAGCCGGCGATCCTGGAGGCCATGCGCGAGGCGGGTCTGGTCTGATGACCAAGCCCATCGCGGAGAACCGGCGCGCCCGGTACGACTACTTCATCGAAGAGACCTTCGAGGCCGGCATCATGCTGACCGGCACCGAGGTCAAGTCGTTGCGGGTGGGCCGGGCCAATATCGCCGAAGCCTACGCCTCGGTGGAAGGGCGGACGATCAAGCTGATCAACGCCGACATCCCGCCCTATGGCCACGCCAACCGCTTCAATCACGAGCCGCGCCGGCACCGCACGCTGCTGCTGCACAAGAAGCAGGTCGAGAAGCTGATCGGCGCCGTCCAGCGCGATGGCCGCACCCTGATCCCGCTCAAGCTTTACTGGAACGAGAAGGGCCTGGCCAAGCTGGAGATCGGCCTGGCCAAGGGCAAGAAGACCCACGACAAGCGCGAGACCGAGGCCGCCCGCGACTGGCAGCGCGACAAGGCGCGGCTGATGAAGGGCGACCGCGGGGACTGAGCCCGAGGACGGGTCTAGGCCGGCGTCCTCAGGGCGCTGACGGCGCCAAAGAAGGTGTTGGCGCTCAGGGGCTTGGTGATGAATATGTCCGCTCCCGCGTCCATCCCAGCCGCCCTGTGTTCGGGTAGGGCGTTGGCGGTGATCATGATGATCGGCGTCGGCGAACGACCACGGTCGATTTCGTAGCGCCGTATCCTGCGGACCGCCGTCAGCCCGTCCATCACGGGCATCTGCATGTCCATCAGGATCAGGTCGAACTCCTGGGACTCAAAGGCTTCGCACGCTTCAAGCCCGTTTTCGGTGGACAGCACGTTCATACCCAACTCGCTCAGCAGGGTCTCGATCACCAGGCGATTGATCGGATGGTCCTCACTGACCAGGACGCGGGTGGCCGTGTGCGCCTCGGCGATGTCGGTGTCGGGCGTCACATCGTGCGCGACGACCTGAGAAGGACGCGCATCCGTTTCAGGAAGCGGCATGTCGAGCCTGAAGACCGCACCGTCGCCCGGTCGCCCTTCGGCGGTCAGCCGACCACCCATCATCTCCGCAAGTTCGCGGGATATGGCCAAGCCAAGTCCCGTCCCGCCGAAGCGGCGCGTGACGCTGCCGTCGGCCTGCTGGAAGCGCTTGAAGATGGCGTCTTGCTGTGAGGGTTCGAAACCCACGCCCGTGTCCTGAACGGTAAAGCGCCAGCCGCCGGCCGGGTCGTCGGAGGCGGCGCGCACAGACAGCCTGATGTGGCCTTGCTCGGTGAACTTGATCGCGTTTGACAACAGGTTGGTCAGAACCTGGGCCAAGCGGACAGCGTCGCCCAATACCCAGACCTCCGCTGCAGGATCGAGGTCCAGCTGAAGCTCAAGGCCCTTTTCCCGCGCTCGCGGGGCCATGATGTCGGCGATCGACTTGACCGCCCCGCTCAACAGGAAAGGCTCTGGCTCCAGTGACAAGCCTTTTGCGTCGATGCGGGCCAGGTCGAGAATATCCGCCAACAATCGGCTCAGCATCTGCCCGGACTTGTGGATCGTGTCGGCCATCTCGCGCTGGCTCGCCGTCAGCGCCGTCTTGGCCAGGGCTTCGGACAGGGCGTTCACGCCGTTCAAGGGTGTCCGGAGTTCGTGGCTCATATTGGCCAGGAATTCGGCCTGCGCGTGGTGATTTTCGAGGAGGCTGCGGGCTGCGCGCCTGGTGCTGTAGGACATCAGAGCGGCGAGGGCAGCCAGAACGACCACCACGCCGCTGATCATCCAGAGCGACTGCTTCAGAAGATCGGCGCCAGGCCGTTCTGGGCGCCATACAAGGGCGACGGGTGTGGCTCCCGGGTACGAGGCGAAGGTCGTGCTGGCCTCTTCGGGTCCGACCTTCCCGCCCCCCGGTTCGAACCGAAACTGCTGGAGCTTGTAGCGCTGCGCCAGCAAGTCCATTCGGGGCCGCGTGAGGAAGTCGCCGCCGATCACGATGGCGGCCTTGGCCTTGGCGGGCTTGGCCTTGCCAAAATCAGGCTGCACCAGGCTTGCGATCCACAAGTAGGGCCGACCATCGCGCATCTCGACCTGAGATGTGACGATGGCCTTCTGGGGCCTGTTGTCCGCCATTACCGCGCCGCCTGGCGCCGCCCTGCGCGCCGCCTCCTGTTGACGGATCTCGGCAATGATCGGCTCGGCCCGATGTCGGAGCTCGGCAAGATCGTCCGCAGACAGGGGCGCTGTGTGGCCACTGCCCCATACCGCCTTGTCATCGCTGTCTACCAAGACAAAGTTCCAGGGGCCGATGCTCTGCTGGAGGTAGGTCGCGATTTGGTCGTTGGCCCAGGTGGCGTTGAGCCTGTTGTCCAGATTCAGAACCGCATCATCCCAGACCGTCTGCGCGATCAGCGCATTCAAGGTCTGCTGAGCCTCAGCCTGGATGCCTTGGCGAACGAGGAATTCCTCATGGCGGCGAACCCGCAGGTCGACCTGACGGGCTCCCAGCACGAGGCTGACGGCCAGCAGGACGATCGCCGTCATCGCCAGCACGGTCAGCGGCCAAACCTGAAGAGGTCTGGAAGAGGTACGCTTCATGGCCATCCTTTCGGCCGCGAACGGCCGACCACACAGCGCTATGGCGCATGCGTGCGGAAAGATAGTCAGCTTTGCCGAGTCCAGACCAGCTCGAAGGCCTCAAAATGAGGGCGTTAACAGAGCCCTGGCCTCGGCCCGGATCGCCGGCGTCGCAGGGGTTTGGAGGGCGCGACCTATCCGGTGGTCAGGGCCAGCATCGTGAAGGTCGCCAGCCGATGCTCGCCCATTTGGTCGCCGGCGACGTGCGGTGCGGCGGCTGCCTGTCGGCCTCAGGCGTGCAGGGGTGCAGACTGCCTGACGCAAGCGCGCACGCCCGCGTCGAACAGTGCGTCGCAGATCGCCAGGGCGTTCTTGTAGGCGGCTTCAACGTCTTCAAACCGGCCCATGGTGCGGCCTTCTTTCGAGACCACCCAGCCGGTGGACGCCTCGATCACTTCGATCCGTTGGTAGGCTTTGGCGTCTTCGCTGATGGTATCGCACCGCATGGAGGCACTCGATCTTACTGTAAATGGGGCGCCAATCCCTGAGCTTGTCCAAGATTTGCATGGTAGCGTTAACGCCAGTCGCCCAGCGACAAAAGTCAAACACTGTAAATTCGCGCGAACCGCTGCCGGATTGGGGTCCCGGAGAGACTGTTTAGCCGTTGGTCAGGGCCAGCATCGCGAAGGTCGCCAGCCAGTGCTCGCCCATATAGTCGCCGGCCACGTGCGGTACGGCGGCCGCCAGGTGGGCCATGGCGGCGTTGATGACCAGCGGCTTGGCTGGATCGAGCTCCGGCAAGGCCCCGGCCAGGGTGCGCCAGCACCAGGCGCGCGACAGGTTCAGGCCATCGAGATGGGCGATCTTGCCGTCGGTGCGATCGCTGACCCGGGCCGGCGTGAACAGGGTCACGGGCTGCCTGGCGGCCAGGTCGGGCAGGAAACGCACGAACCAGATCTCGAAGGTTTCGCGCGGCAGCAGCCGGCGCATGGCCTCGGCCTCGATCAGGGCCGGCGAGAGAAAATCATCGCCCGAGGGTTCCCAGGCCTGACAGGCGGCGTCTTGGCCGTACCAGATTATCGCCTTGGTCGTCAGGAGCTGGCGGAAGACGGTGTTGCCCGTCATGTCGGCATATTCCGAGGCCAGGACCAGGGCGAAGGCCGTGTTGGTGTGAAGGCCCGCGCGGACCGGATAGTCGGCCAGCGGCAGGAAGGCCTCGAACCGCTCCAAGAACATGCTGGCCAGCGGGGCATGGCGGGCGGCCCAGGGACGGTCGCCGTGCCGCATCAGTTCGGCCTGCAGCATCAGACTCCACGCCCAGCCATAGGGCCGCTCGAAGCCCCGGCTTTCGGGGCGGGCCAGATAGGCGATCTCGGCGGCGACCTTCTCCTCGGTGAAGGCGTCGTCGAACAGGGCGATGATCGTCTCGGCCTCTGCCATTTCGGGGCGGGCGCGCAGCAGGGTGGCCAAGAGCCAGTAGCCGTGGACGCAGGAGTGCCAGTCGAAACTGCCAAAGAAGATCGGGTGCAGGTCGCGGGGCGTGCGGGCGTCGGCGTCGCCGGCCAGCACATGGTCCAGCTTGTTGGGATATTCGCGCGCGATGTGGCCCAGGGCGATCTTCGCAAACCGCGACGCCGTGGATTGGGCAAGGCTTGGGCGGGCCGGACTCGGAGGGACAGGACTGGGGGCGCTAGACCCTGAAGGCGAGGACATTCATCAGGACCATGTTGATGACCAGCATAAGGAAGGCGGTCGGCGCCTGGGCGCGGATCACGCCGTACCGGTCCTTCAATTGCAACAGGGCCGCCGGCACAAGGTTGAAGTTGGCGGCCAGCGGCGTCAGCAGGGTGCCACAGAAGCCCGACAACATGCCGATGGCGCAGACCACGGCCGGGTCTCCGCCGAACCGGCCGATCACCAGGGGCAGGGCGATGCCGGCGGTCATCACCGGAAAGGCCGCAAAGGCGTTGCCCATTAGGATGGTGAAACCGGCCATGCCCAGGCAATAGGCGGCGACGACGGCGAAGCGGCTGTCGACCGGCGTCCAGGCCACGGCCAGTTCGCCGATGGTCTGGCCCACGCCGGCCAGGGCGAACACCGCGCCCAGCGCCGCCAGCATCTGCGGCAGCAGCGCCGCCCAGCCCACCAGATCCATCAGGCGGCGACCTTCCTGCAGGGGCGAGGAGGGCGGCTGCTTGAAGAGGGCCTGGGCCAGGATGGCGGCCACGATCGCGGCCAGGGCCAGCGAAATCAGGGTTGCGTGCTTGGCCTCGACCAGCGGCGCGCCGTTCAGGGTCATGGCCTTGAAGGCGAACGTGCCGATCAGGGTGATCAGCGGGATGACAAGCGCCGGCAGGAAAAGTCGGGCGCCCAGCTTTTCGGCCAGGGCCTGACGCTCTTCCGGCGCTGTGGTGGTCGGCGCGCCGACGCCCAGCTGACCCGTTCCCGCCAGCAGGGCCAGGCCCAGCACCAGGAACCCGTTGCCCAGGTCGCCCAGATAGTCGCCCAGCAGAAAGCTGACCGAGACCAGGGCCCAGAACGCGGCATTGCCCCAGCGCCTGGCGTTGGTCCTGTCGCCGGCGCTCAGCAAGGCGAAGGCGGCGAACATGGCGCCGGCGACCAGATAGACCAGCGGCAGGCCGATCATGCGTCAGCTCCTGTCCTGGTCGCCCCGAGCTTGCGGTCAAACAGCAACAGCCGCGCGCCATGCACCAGGAAGGCGGCGATGGCCGTGGGAATGGCCCAGACCGACAGGTGCAGCGGTTCGACCGTGATGCCGCTCTGATCGAGGAAGCCGACGATCAGCAGGATCGATCCGATGGCCATGAAGATGTCCTCGCCAAAGAACAGGCCGATATTGTCGGTGGCGGCGCTCATGGCCTTGATCCGCTCGCGGGAGGCCTCGTCGACGGGGCCCTCGTTTTCGGCGGCGGCCTCGGCCATCGGCGCGACCAGGGGGCGGACGGTCTGGGCATGGCCGGCGACATGGGTCAGGCCCAGGGCGGCGGTGATCTGGCGCAGGGCCAGATAGGTCAGCAGAAGCTTGCCGGCGCTGGCCCCCTTCAGGCCCTGGATCGTCATGCGGGCGCGCTCCTGCAGGCCAGACCGCTCCAGCACGCCGATGGCCGGCAGGACCAGCCAGGCGATGCTGACATAGCGGTTGGTGTTGAAGGCCTTGCCGAAGGCGGCCAGCACCTCAAGCGGGCCGAGACCCGAGGCCAGTCCGGCGGTCAGAGCGGCGGCGACGACCACCAGCAGCGGGTTGAAGCGCAGGGCGAAGCCCACGACGATCACCGCCACGCCCAGAAGGGTCAGCATGTTTGAAAGGTCTCCCGCCCGACGATTCCCCGCAGACCGTCTTCCTGCTGACCGTCGGGCGTGCGGAGACGGCTGGCAAGTCCTGGCTTCCGTGAAGACGCGTACTTGACGCTGGGCGTCCCCGGCGCGACCTTCAACTCAACAATGATAACCTAGGGAGGCCTCCCATGGCCGACGGAGCCACGTCCATCAGCACGTCCCTCAGGGGCAAGGTCAGCGACGCCGAGTGGCAGGCGCGCGTTGATCTGGCCGCCCTGTATCGGCTTGTCGCCGTGCACGGCTGGGACGACATGATCTTTACGCACATCTCGGCCCGCATTCCGGGGCCGGAGCATCACTTCCTGATCAACCCCTATGGCGTGTTCTTCGGCGAGATGACCGCCTCGGCGCTGGTCAAGGTCGATCTGGACGGCAACGTCATCGACAAGACCTCGTACTTCATCAATCCGGCGGGCTTCACCATCCACTCGGCCGTCCACGCGGCCCGCGAAGACGCCCACTACGTCATGCACCTGCATACCGATCAGGGCGTCGCGGTCTCGACCCACAAGGAAGGTCTGCTGCCGCTGGCGCAACAGGCGCTTATCGTCTTGCCTCAACTCGCCTATCACGACTATGAAGGTATTGCGCTCAATCTTGACGAGCGGGAGCGGCTGGTGGCCGATCTCGGCGACAAGAAGCTGATGATGCTTCGGAACCACGGCACCTTGTCGGCAGGTTCGACCGCGGCCGAGTGCTGGATGGGGATGTTCTTCCTGGAGCGCGCGTGCAGTCAGCAGGTGATGGCCCTCTCGGCCGGACGCGACAACGTCCTGATGGCGCCGGAGCACGCTCAGGCCGAGGTGCGCAGCCAGACGGGCGGCGGGCTCGGCATGATCGCGGGCCTGGCCTGGCCGGGTTGCCTGCGCAAGCTGGATCGGGAGTCGCCCGGCTACGCCGACTGACAATCCGTTATCGACGAAGCTCAGCCGCCGTGATCCTGGCGATCACGGCGGCTTTTCTTTGCCTGACAGGCGGCGAAGCCATGGCCGGGGCATGGCCGATGTCGAAAGGTCAGACCCAGGTGATCGCCAAGGTCGAACGGCAATCGGCCGACCAGGTCTTCGACGCCGATGGCGCGGTGCGCGATCTGGGGTGGCGCGAGGACGAGACGGCCTCGGTGTTCGTCGAGCATGGCGTGACCGATCGCCTGACCTTGCAGGCCAAGGCCGGGCTGACGCGGGGCCGCGACCCGTTCGTGCGCTATGAAGGCCGCGGTCCGCTCGAGCTCGGGTTGCGTTACGCGGTGCTCAAGCGACCCCGAACCGTCGCGGCGATCTATGTTGGCGCGGCCGAGCCTGGCGTCGGCCGCAATGCCGGCTATGCGGCGCCGGGGCAGGGCGAGGTGGATCTGGAGGCGCGGCTGCTTCTGGGACGCTCTGTGACGACCCGCAGGGGAGAAATCTTTTCGGATCTGCAACTGGCCCGTTTGCGGCGATCAGGCCTGGCCGACGAGACCCGGATGGACGCGACCCTGGGCTTTCGGCCAACGCGCAACTGGCTGGTGATGGCCCAGACCTATGCCGGTGAGGCGGAGCCGAGTCCCCGCAGATCCCGATGGATCAAGGCCGAGCTGTCGGTCGTTCGCGACTTTGGCCCCTGGCGCGTGCAGGCCGGATGGCGGCAAACCCTCGCGGGGCAGGAGATCGCCCGCGATCGAGGCGCTGTGCTGGGGATCTGGCGCGGATTCTGAGTGTTGCAGGACTGAAATGGTCCGTCATCCTGCTGTCACTGGACGTGGGTTTAGGGGGACGGCATATGTCCCCGCACCTTGTCGCCGTCGCCGACTCTCTTCGGCGCCTGGAGTCCGTTCCTTGATCCGCAGGCACTTCTTCCTTCTCGCGGCGCTGGCCGCCGTGGTTCTCATGCTCGTTGTCGGGGGCATGAAGCTGGCGTTCGGGCAAAAGGCGGCCGGCCAGGGTGGTCCTGGCGGCGGGCGGGCCACGACTGTCTCCCAGACTGTCGTGTCGTCCAAGGCCTTCACCGACCGCATTGAGGTCCTTGGCGTGGCCAAGGGCCTGCAGTCGGTGACGATCACTTCCAATACCGCCGAAATGATCACGGCCGTGCACTTTGTCGATGGCCAGGCCGTGTCGCGCGGCCAGGTGCTGGTTGATCTGAAGTCGGCCAGCGAGGACGCGGGCATCGCCGAGGCCAAGGTGCGCCTGGCCCAGGCCGAGCGCGACTATCAGCGCTGGAAGACCCTGGCCGATCGCGGCGTCGCGCCGCGCGCCACCGCCGAGCAGTATCTGTCCGCCGTCGAGACGGCCCGCGCCGGTGTCGCCTCGGCTCAGGCCCAGAAGCTGGACCGCGTGATCCGTGCGCCGTTCTCGGGTCGCGTCGGCATTTCGGATGTCGCGCCCGGCACCCTGATCAGCCCCGGCACGGCCATTGTCAGCCTGGACGATGTTTCGGTGATCCGCGTCGATTTCTCGGTGCCTGACCGCTATCTGACCACCCTGCGCCAAGGCCTGCCGATCTCGGCGCGGCCTGACGCCCTGCCGGGTGAGACCTTCCAGGGCCGTATCGCCCAGATCGACACGCGGATCGATCCCACCACCCGCGCCGTAAAGGCCCGCGCCGAGTTCCCCAATCCGGGCGGTCGCCTGAAGCCGGGCATGCTGGTCAAGGTGTCCATCGACCAAGGCCTGCGCACCGCGCCCGCCGTGCCCGAGGCCGCCGTTCAGTTCGAAGGCACCCAGGCTTCGGTGTTCCTGATCGTCAAGGGCCCCAAGGGCCAGGTGGCGCGTCGCACCAATGTCGAGACCGGTCTGGCCTCCGGCGGTTTCGTCGAGATCTCCTCGGGCGTGAAGCCGGGCGACAAGATCGTGGCCGATGGCCTCAACCGCGTGCAGGACGGCGCGTCGATCGGCGGCGGTCAAGGTGGCAAGAAGCCCGGCGCCGGCGCCGGCGACGCTGGTCGCAAGGCGAACTGATGATCTCGGATCTTTCCGTCCGCCGCCCGGTCTTCGCCGCCGTTGCGGCGATCCTCCTCTGCGTCATCGGCCTGGCCGCCTTCACGGGTTTGCCGATCCGTGAACTGCCCAATGTCGATCCGCCGGTGGTGTCGGTCTCGACCGCCTATCGCGGCGCCTCGGCTGAAGTGATCGAGGAGCGCATCACCCAGGTGATCGAGCGCCAGGTCTCGGGCATTCAGGGCATCGACCGGGTCAATTCGTCGTCGCGCGATGGCCGTTCGCAGATCAGCATCACCTTCACGCTCGACCGCGATCTGGACGACGCCGCCAACGACGTGCGCGACGCCGTCAGCCGGGTGTCGGCCAACCTGCCCGACCAGGCCGATCCGCCGCAGATCGCCAAGGCCACGGCCGACAGCTCGCCGATCATCATTCTGAACCTGACCTCGACCAGCCTGTCGCCGCTGGAGCTGGCCGACTATGCCGACCGCTATCTGGTCGAGCGGATGTCGACCGTGCCCGGCGTGGCCCAGGCCGGCCTGAACGGCCAGCTGTACGCCATGCGCATCTGGCTCAATCCCGACGCCATGGCCGCCCGCGGCGTGACCGTCGACGACGTCGAGAACGCCCTCAACAGCCAGAACGTCGAACTGCCCGCCGGGTCGCTGGAGAGCGACAGCAAGGACTTCACCATCCGGGTGACCCGCAGCTATTCCAAGCCGGAGGACTTCCTCAAACTGCCGCTTCGGGCGGCCAACGCCAGTGGTTTCGTCGTCAGGCTTGGCGACGTGGCGCGGGTGGAAGAGGGCTCCAACGAGCGCCGGAAGATCTTCCGCGGCAATACGGTCAACCAGGTCGGCATCTTCCTGACCCGCCAGTCGCAGGCCAATGACGTCGCCATCTCCAAGGTGGTCGACGCCGAGATCGCGGAGATCAACAAGACGCTGCCCCCTGGCACGCAACTCATCAAGGCCGTCGACAACTCGGTCTTCACCGCCGAGGCGATCCACGAGGTGTGGGTCACCATGGGCATCTCGATCGGCCTGGTGGCCCTGGTCAACCTGCTGTTCCTGGGCAGCTGGCGGGCGGCGCTGATCCCGTCGATCATCGCGCCGATCTGCATTCTGTCGACCTTCATCGTCCTGGCGCCGCTGGGCTTTTCGCTCAATCTTCTGACCCTGCTGGCTCTGGTGCTGGCCGTCGGCCTGGTGGTCGATGACGCCATCGTCGTGGTCGAGAACATCCAGCGCCGGGTTGATGAGGGCGAACCCGCGCCCGTGGCCGCCCTGCGCGGCACGCGCCAGGTGTTCTTCGCGGTGGTCGCCACGACGGTCGTGCTGATCTCGGTCTTTGCGCCGCTGATGTTCCTGCCCGGCTATACGGGCCGCCTGTTCGTCGAGCTGGCCGTGGCCATCGCGGCGGCCGTGGCGTTCTCGGCCCTGCTGGCCTTCACCCTGTCGCCGATGCTGGCCTCCAAGCTGCTGCGTCCGGCGGGTACCGGCGGTTGGCTGGCCCGCAAGGTCGACTGGGCGATGGACAGGCTGAAGGACAGCTATCGCCACTCGCTGGAAGGTCTTCTGGCCGCTCGCGCCGCCAGCTGGGCGACAGGGGCCGTGGTCATCGTTCTGGCGGCGGCCGCCGGCGGCCTCTTCGTGATGCTGCCCAAGGAGATGGTGCCCGCTGAGGATCGCGGCCGCGTCGATATCAACATCAACGGCCCAGAGGGCGCGGGCTTCGACTACACCGTCAAGGCCGCCAACGAGGTCGAGCGCCAGCTTGAAAAGTACCGCGCCGACGGCGTCGCCGACCGGACCATCATCTCGGTCCCGCGCTTTGGCCAGAGCCAGTTCAACACCGGCAATGGCGTGTTGGTGCTCAAGGACTGGGGCGAGCGCGACAAGACGGCTGACGAGGTCGCCGCCGAACTCAACAAGACCCTGAGCAAGATCACCGGCGTGCGCGCCGTGGCCAGCGTGCGCGGCGCCTTCCAGCGCGGCGGCGGCGGTGGCGGCGGGACGAACGTCGACCTGATCGCGGTCGGCAACGACTATGTGGAGCTGGCCAACTGGCTCAAGCCCATGCTGGAGGCTGCCCAGGACAATCCGGGCCTGTCGCGTCCGCGCATCGACTATGAGCCGACCTCGCCGCGACTGTCGGTGCAGATCGACCGCGACAAGGCCGCCAGCCTGGGCATCTCGGCCCAGTCCATCGGCCGGGCGCTGGAGACCATGTTCGGCTCGCGGCGCGCCACGACCTACATCAAGAACGGCCAGGAATACGACGTCATCCTGCAGTCCACCCTGGAGCAGCGCCGCAGCGTCGCCGACCTGGACCAACTGCAGGTGCGCACCCAGTCGGGAACCCTGGTGCCGCTGTCGACCGTGGTCACCACCCAGCTTCGCGGTGACACGCCCGACCGCCCACGCGTCGACCGCCTGCGCTCCGTCACCCTGACTGCGCAGCTGGCGCCGGGCTATACCGTCGAAGACGCGGTGAAGTTCCTGCAGGAGGAGGCCGCTTCCCGGCCAACGCCTGGAGTCAGCGTCAAGTGGGGCGGCCAGGCCAAGGACTATCTGGAAGCCTCAGGCGCTGTCGGCGTCGCCTTCGGTCTGGCCCTGTTGCTGGTCTTCCTGGTGCTGGCCGCGCAGTTCGAAAGCTGGATCCACCCGGCGGTCATCATGATGACCGTGCCGCTGGCGGTCCTGGGCGGGCTGTTTGGCCTGCTGATGACCGGCTCGACCGTCAACACCTACAGCCAGATCGGCCTGATCATCCTGGTCGGCATCGCGGCCAAGAACGGCATTCTGATCGTCGAGTTCGCCAACCAGCTGCGCGACGAGGGCCTGAAAGTGAAGGAGGCGGTGATCGAAGCCGCCGTCCTGCGCCTGAGGCCGATCATCATGACCTCGATCGCCACCGCCATGGGCGCCCTGCCGCTGGTGCTGTGGACCGGCGCGGGCGCCGGCAGCCGCCAGACCATCGGCGCCGTGATCTTTATGGGCGCGATCTTCGCCACCCTGCTGACCCTGTTCGTGGTGCCGGTGTTCTACAACCTGCTGGCTCGCTTCACGAAGTCTCCGGAGTGGACGGCGCGGCAGATCGAGGACTATGAAGCCCGGGAACAAAGCGGTGAGGGGCAATCCTCACCGGCATAAACCGGTGAGGAAGCATGCCTGACGGCTCAATGACCGCGAAGCGGCAGGAGATTGCGCTCCTTCGCCGCATCGAGGAACGCATTCTCTGGCTGGCTTCGTGGACGATCCACAACGCCAACCACCTGCGCGAGAGCCGCGACGGCCTGAAGGTCGGCGGACATCAGGCCTCCTGCGCCTCGATGACCACCCTGATGACGGCGCTGTACATGAAGGCGCTGCGGCCGCAGGACCGGGTGGCGGTCAAGCCGCATGCCAGCCCGGTGTTCCACGCCATCCAGCACCTGTTTGGCCGCCAGAGCCTGGACAACCTCAAGCGTTTCCGTTCGCTGGGCGGCGCGCAGTCCTATCCGTCGCGCACCAAGGATGTCGACGATGTCGACTTCTCCACCGGCTCGGTGGGTCTGGGCGTGGCCATGACCGCCTTCGCCTCGCTGGCCCAGGACTATCTGGCGGCGCGCGGGGCGGTGAAGCCCGAGGCCATGGGCCGGATGATCTCGCTGCTGGGCGACGCAGAGCTGGACGAGGGCAACATCTACGAGGCCCTCATCGAGGCCTGCAAGCACGACGTCCGCAACACCTGGTGGATCGTCGACTACAATCGCCAGAGCCTGGACGCGACCACCCAGGACCGGATGTTCACCCGCTATGGCGAGATCTTCGAGGCCGCCGGCTGGACGGTCGAGACGCTGAAATGGTCCCGGCGCCAGCGCGATGCCTTTTCCAGGCCGGGCGGCGAGGCGCTGCGCACCTGGATCGAGACGGCTCCCAACGATCTCTATTCGGCCCTGACCTATCAGGGCGGCGCGGCCTGGCGCGAGCGCTTGAACGCTGACCTGGCCGACCATGCCGACACCCTGGCCCTGATCGCGTCCTACAAGGATATCGATCTTGCCGAGTTGATGACCGAGCTGGGCGGCCATTGCCTGGAGACGCTGCTGGAGGCCTTCGAGCGCGCCAGCCACGACGACGCCCCGCGCTTTTTCATCGCCTATACCGTCAAGGGCCTGCGCCTGCCGTTCCAGGGCCACAAGGACAACCATTCGGGCCTGATGACCCCGACCCAGATCGCAGAGCTTCGCCAGCGGCTGGGCGTGGTGGAGGGCGAGGAGTGGGATCCGCTGTCGGGCCTGTCCAGCGCCGAGCGTACGGCCCTCAAGGGCCTGATCGCCCGCGCGCCCTTCGCTGCCGATGTTCAGCGTCAGCACGTGGCGCCGGCCATCCCGACACCCAGCGCCGACGAACTGCTGGAGGCCGTCGCCGGAGGTGGCGAACAATCCACCCAGGCGGCGTTCGGCAAGGTGATGTTCGAGATTTCGCGCCGCAGCGACGAGTTCTCGGGCCGGGTGGTGACCACCTCGCCCGACGTCACCGTCTCGACCAATCTGGGCGGGTTCGTCAACCGACGCGGCGTCTTCCATCGCCGCGCGCACGAGGACGTCTTCAAGCGCCGGCGCATCCCTTCGGCCCAGGTGTGGTCGATGGTCGAGACGGGGCAGCACATTGAGCTGGGCATCGCCGAGAACAACCTGTTCATCGTCCTGGCGGCCCTGGGCCTGACCGCGCCGCTGTTTGGCGAACGCCTGTTCCCGGTCGGCACACTGTACGATCCATTTATCGCGCGCGGTCTCGATGCGCTGAACTATGCCTGCTACCAGGACGCCCGCTTTCTGCTGGTCGCCACCCCCAGCGGCCTGACCCTGGCGCCGGAGGGCGGCGCGCACCAGTCGATCAACGGGCCAGTGATCGGCATGGCCCAGCCGGGTCTCGACACCTACGAACCGGCCTATGCCGACGAGACGGCCGTCCTGATGGCCCGCGCCTTTGAACGCATTCAGGACCCCGACGGCGCCTCGACCTATCTGCGGCTGTCGACCCGGGTGATCGCCCAGCCCGAGCGGGCGGATGACGCCTGGCGGCAGGGAACGATCGACGGCGCCTACTGGCTGAGGCCGCCTGCGCCCGGCGCGCGGCTGGCCCTGGTCTTCAGCGGCGCCCTGGCGCCCGAGGCCATGGCGGCGTTCGAGGCTCTATCGGAAGACATGCCCGAGGCCGGCCTGCTGGCCGTGACCTCGGCCGACGTCCTGCACCGCGAATGGACGCGCGCGGGACGTGTGCGCTGGACGGGGGAGGGCGCCCAGGACACCCTGGGGCCCTCGACCATCGAGACGCTGCTGTCGACGCTCGACCGCGACGCCGGCCTGGTCACCCTGACGGACGGATCACCCCTGGCGCTGTCGTGGCTGGGTTCAGTGCGCGGTCAGCGGGTGCGGGCGCTGGGGCTGGAGACCTTCGGCCAGTCCGGTGATCTGCCCGACCTCTATGCCAGGTATCGCCTGGACGCGGACGCCGTGCTCGACGCCTGCGCGGACCTGCTGGCCTAAAGGCCGTCCAGGATCGTCATGCGCCGGATCAGGCCGTCGGCGAAGTCGTAGGCCAGCACCGCGCGCGTGTCGGACCACAGCTGGCCGTCGCGGCTTCGGACCGCGTACTGGATGTCGAGCACGATCCTGGCCGGCGGCTCTTCGCGGACGGTCACTTGGCGGGCGTCCAACTGCATCAGGTCGAACTGCCGGGCAAAGTAGTCGACAACAGCCGCGCGGCCCTGCAGGACCCCGCCTTCCAGGCTGTTTGGCCACGCGGCGTCTGCATGCAGTAACGCCCCCAGCGCCAGGGGATTTCGCGCATTGTAGGCTTCATAGGCCTTGGCCAGCAGGGATCGCTCGTGGCGCATCTCAGAGTCCGGCCGTCGAATTGACGACCATTTCGCTGATCCTGCCCGCGCCCATGCGGTAGGTCGCCTGGATCTGGCCTTCCCCCCAAGGCCCGCCTTGTGCGCCGCGCACCTGCACGTGCAGACAGGCCTCGACCCGGCCATCGGGCATCTGGCGGGTAGAGAGCAGCGACAGGCTGACATGGATCAGCGCGAACTGGCGCAGATAGTAGGCCCGGATCTGGTCATGTCCCACCAGGGTTTCGCTTTCCAGACCGTCGGGGATGCGAGCGTCCGGCTCGAAGAGCGCTATGACCGCGTCGATGTCCCGACGGTCGATCGCGTTGTAGAGTTCGCTCAGCAGGGCTTCCACTGAAGCGTCTGCGGCAACCCCGTCCTTGTGGCCGTCCATTCGGCGGGGCAGGGCGCCCTCCATCCGCCGTCGAGGGCGCGATTGAGCTTCAGCTTGCGGGTTTGCGAGGGTGTCAGGACGCGGGGGCGGTCGGTCCAGGTGTTCGATATCCATGCGCGAAACCTGGCCATCGCGCAGCGTGTAGTACTGCCGCAGCTGAATGTCGGACCACAGGCTGCCCGTCGCACCGCGCACCACCTGGTTGACATCGACCCGCACCCGGCCGTCATCCTCGATCGCGAAAGCGATGGGCGTCACCTCCACGTGAATGAACTGGCTGTTGGAATCCCAATAGTCGCGCACCGCCGCATGGCCCAACAGCCGGCCGCCCCGGGTCTGATCGGGCCAGTCGACATCGTCGCACAACCCGGCCGCGACCGCCGGGAAGTCGTGGCGATTGAAGGCTTCGAAGAGCCGGGTCAGCAGCGCCTCGGCCTCAATCATCAGGACGCAGGCTTGAAGCCCGTCTCGACCTTCAGATAGGCGATCAGATCGATGCGATCCTTGGGATCCTTGAGGCCCGCAAACGACATCTTGGTTCCCGGGAGGAAGCCGCGCGGATCGGCCAGCCACTTGTCGAGATGCTCGCCGTCCCAGACGAAGCCGGCGGCCTTGACCGCCGGAGAATAGGCGTAGTCGGCGACAGCGCCGGCCTGGCGGCCAAACACCCCGTACAGGTTGGGGCCGGTCAGGGACGGGCCGCCCTCGGCGATGGTGTGGCAAGAGCGGCAGAGTGCGAACTTGCGCTGACCATTGGCCAGGTCACCCGTGTTGTAGGGGGCGGGAAGCGTGGCCAACAAGGCGACCTTTTCAGCCTCGTTCGGGCCGGCGGCGACAGCGGGTGCGACCTCAGACGCGCTCTGCGTCTTGTCGTCATCCTTGGAACAGGCTGTCAGAATGACGCAGAGCGCCGCGATGGCGGCGGAGTGAAAGACGCGCATGAAAATCCTCGAGCGACACTTGGACGCAAACTATGCGACGCCGCGCCACATTCAATTACAGCCTAGGTTCTGAGCCACAATTTCTCGTGTAACGACGTTATGCCGTCAAGCTTCCGCCACGGTTCAGACGGGGGGCCTGCGACAATTGTTGGTACGATCATGATTCCACTCACGAAAGGTGAATTCGCGAACCGTGGGTCTGCACATAAATATTTGACGGCCGTTAACCATGATCCTACCGAAAAGAGGCGGGGGGGCTGCCCCGCCTTGGGTTGGGAAAATCAAGATGGACTGGAACGAAGAGCGGACTGCGGTTTTGAAGAAGCTGTGGCTGGAAGGCATGAGCGCCAGCCAGGTGGCCCGACAGCTGGGCGGCGTCAGCCGCAGCGCCGTGATCGGCAAGGTGCACCGCTTGGGCATCACGGCTCGCGAGACGCCCCTTCGCCCACGCGCCTCGTCGGCCCGCTCGCCTAGCCGCATCCCGGTCAGGACCCGTCAGGCGAACGCGATAGCGCCGGCTCGCATCCCGGTCATCCGCGCTGCGCCGATCATCGTCGACCTGGAGCCGACCTCTGGTATCCTCGGCCTCGAAATCCATTCCTGCCGGTGGCCGATCGGCAATCCCGACCAGAACGATTTCGGCTTCTGCGGCCGCGAGAAGCCCAAGCGCGCTTCCTATTGCGACCAGCACGCCCGGGGCGCCTTCCGTCGTTTCCAGTCTGCCGGCGAGATCGAGACGTGGAGCCGCCAGGGCGTCCCGGAAAAACGGATCCAGCAGCGCCTCGGCTGAGGCCGATCCACCCCCATTCAAATCTTCACCGCCTGCCTTGAGTAGATTCCCATGAACATGGTCCTCATCGAAAACACCGCCGGCAGCAGCCAGGTGATCACGATCATTGAAGAGTTCGCCGGCCATTCGGTGTCGCGCGATCTTAACCCTGGCGATGCAGCGCGCATCCCCGTCAGCCAGTTCAAGTCGATCACCGTGCGCGAGACCTATCCCGACGACTGGCTCAGCCGTGGCCGGGCCCGCAACCGGGCTGTCGCCAACGCCTGACGATCCCTGAGATCCTCGAACTTCCCTGAACGACTCCACCCTGCCTTGACCCCGCGAGCCCCTCTCGCGGGGTTTCTTTTGCGCCCAATACGCGCGCCAGAGAGGGGACTGGTGCGATCGCGCTCAATTTTACGTCGCGGTGGTCTGACCTCGGTTGCGCCGGCCAGGGCCTCGTGACATGAAAGCGCCCACGCACGACCGGGGGGACGAAATGCGGGTTCAGGACACCGGGGAAGAGTACGTCGTGCCGCTGCCAAGCTATCTCAGCTATCTGCTTTATCAGACCGAGCAACACCGCCGCTCTCTGGCCTCCGACTGCATCGCGCGGCACGGCCTGACCTTTCCAAAATGGATCGCCATGGTCGCCCTGCGGCGCTTTGGAGAATGCTCCATGACCCGCCTGGCCAAGCTTTCGGCCAGCGACCGCACCACCCTGACGCGCTCGATCGACGGCCTGATCCGCGACGGCCTTGTCGAGCGCAAGGCCTCGCCGACGGACCGCCGCATCGTAGTGGTCAGCCTGACCGCCGCCGGCGACGCTCTGCTCACCCGCATTCGCGCCGACATTCGCCCGCTCAACGCCGAGGTCTGCAGCGAGCTGACCGCCGAGGAGCAGGTCACGATGACGGGCTACCTCAAGAAGATGCTGGGTGGACTGATCGAAGAGCCTGAGTGGAAGCAGGATGTCCTGGGCTTCAACCAGCGCGCCGAGCCGCTGACGGTTTAGTCTTCGCCCCTGGGCTTGCCCCGCAGCGTCTTGATCCCCGCCCGCTTGCCCTTGGTCTCCAGCCGCTTGAGCTTGCTGGAATAGGTCGGCTTGGTCGGGCGGCGAGGCTTGGGCTTTTCCGTTGCGCGTTTGATCAGGTCGATCAGCCGCTCGCGCGCTTCCTGGCGGTTCATTTCCTGCGAGCGGCTGCCTTGGGCGAACAGCACCAGCACGCCGTCCAGGGTCATGCGGCTGCCACCCAGCGTCTCCAGCCGCGCCTTCACGTCTTCCGGCAGGGTGGGGGAGCCCCGCACATCAAAGCGCAGCTCGATGGCGGTCGAGGTCTTGTTGACGTGCTGGCCGCCGGGACCCGAGGCGCGGGTCGCCTTCTCGATGATCTCGTCGTCGTCGATGCGCAGCCAGCTGGTGATCTCGATCATCGCCGCCCTCGCGTGGCCTTGACCACCACGGTGTCGAGGGCCTGCAGGAACTTGCTGCGATCATTGGGGCCAAAGGCCTTGGGGCCGCCGGTGATCTCGCCCATCGAGCGCAGGTGCTCGCCGATCGAGCGCGAGGCCAGGGCCGAGCCGATCATGTCCGGCGTGAAGATCCGGCCATTGGGCGCGAGCGCCGCGGCGCCGGCCTTCAGCACCCGGTCGGCCAGGGGAATGTCGTTGGTCACGGCGACGTCGCCGGGCTGGGCGCGTTCGGCGATCCAGTCGTCGGCGATGTCGGGGCCGGCGTCGACCACCACCTGCTCGACCGCCGGCGTCAGGGGCACACGGATCCAGCTGTTGGAGACCACGAAGGTCTTCAGCCCGTAGCGCGCGGCGACCTTGTAGATCTCGTCCTTCACCGGGCAGGCGTCGGCGTCGATGAAGATCACGGGCGGGCGAGGGGCGTTCACGGCGAGGCTCTCAAGGAATACGGCCACGCGCATAGCATGGGCGCTGCCTGGGGAGAGAGAGGCTTCAAGGTGAGGGGGAAGAAAAGCTCCAGCCCGATGCGCGAGGCGCAAGGGGCTGGAGAGAATTGGCCGCGCATGCGGGCGCGGTACAAGGGGGGATCGAGGGGGGGGAGGGGATAGGTCTCGAACCTGCAAGATTAGCGCGCGACAGCGAAACCGGTTCCCTAGCGCGGAAGACGCAACGGCCCCGGCACAGGGGGGGGATCCACCGGGGTCGATCCGGCCTGCGGCAAGCTCTTGATCGGCACGCCCGGCAGCAAGGGCTCACCCGTCCATTCCCAGTGCCAGGGCTCGTAGGGATAGTTGACGAAGCCAAAGCGTCCGGCGTTGACGATCATCCACTGGAACACGTCCGAGCGGGCCATGGCCCGGCGATTGTCGTCGGCCGAGCTGTCGGGGCCAAAGCCCGGGGCGGTGGCGATGTAGATGTCCATGGCCAGGCCGGTGCGATGGGCCGAGCAGATGGAGCGCACCAGGCCCTGGCAATTGTTGTCCCGCGCGCAGCGCTCGGCGTCGGCGGCTGGATCGCGGTAGCCGGAGAAGATGGTCAGGATCTCGGGGCGAGGGACCACGCCGGCCGCCCTGGCCTGGCTGACCATCTGGCGGTAGGCGTCCAGCGCCCCGGGGCGCAGCTGGATCGTCTTGCCGCCATAGCTTTCCCCGGCGCGCGCGGTTTCCAGGGCCGAAAGCGGCGGCGCGCCGGGACACATCCCCTGGGCGTTGATCCGAGCGAATGGTCGCTCCAGGTGCCAGCCGCGGAGCATCGGCTGGAAGGTGGTCGCGTCCAGGATTCCGGACGGTTGCAGTCCGTTGGCGCGTTGCCAGACCGCCAGGGCCGCAGCGAAACCCGGGGTGGAGGGCGCGCAGCGTGTGTGGATCTCGGCCGCGATGCGGGGCGCATAGATCTCCCAGCCAACCTCCGGCCGGCCGAACGGATACCAGATCATGCGGCTCAGCGAGGCCGTGTTGGCGCCGCGCGCACCGGCCGGGGCCCGGCGGGACTCGCAGTCCTCGTCGGGCTGAACGTCGGGAGCGGAAGCGGGCGGATCGACCGAGGGGATGTATTGCGTCGCGGCCTGCTGTTCCCACGGAGGCGGCTGATCGGTCACCAGCGGCGATGGAACGGGGTCATCGCCAGGCCAGACGACCCAGACGACGAACGCGGCGACCGCCAGGGTGAGCAGGCCGAAGATCCAGGTCAGGGAGCGCAGCAGCTTCAACCGGTTCTCCCCAAGCGTGCTGGAACTTCGCCATGACTGAAGACTTCAGACCGGCAGTCGTTCCGTCTGGAGTTTCCAACATGCCCTTTGATCCGCGTCCCGTCGCCCTGGCGTTTGGCGGCATCTTCGCCCTGGCTGCGTGCTCGGACCCTGTTGCGGAACCTCCGGCTGGATCGCCCGTCGCGCCGCCGTCACCGGCGACCGCCCAGAGCACCGTGCCCGTGGTCGCCGCTCCGCCCGCAGACGTGGCCGTGGCAACCTCCAGTTCGCCCCAGGCTCAGGTCATCGATGCGGCGACCTTTGATCCCGCCGTGGTCGATCCGGAGGGCCTGAAGACAGCGATGATCCGCGCCCAGGTCCTGCTGGACCGCGCCCATCTGTCGCCCGGCGTGATCGACGGACGGCCCGGGACCAATGTCACCCTGGCCCTGGAGGCCTTCCAGGCCGCCAGGGGCCTGCCGGCCAATGGCAAGCTGGACAAGGTCTCGTTCGACGCTCTGGTCGCCGGCGATGGCGGACCGGTGATGACCGACTATGTCGTCACCGCCGAGGATGTCGCCGGTCCCTTCCAGCCCAACATCCCCAAGGGTGACTATGAAGCCATGGCCAGGTTGCCGGCCCTGTCGTTCGGCGACGTGGTCGAGGCCCTGGCCGAACGCTTCCACATGGACGAGGCCTTGCTGCGCGCCCTCAATCCCGGCGTCGATTTCACGGCGGCCGGGACGTCCATCGTCGTCGCGGCCGTCGGTCCTGACAAGCTGGCCGGCAAGGTGGCGCGCATCGAGATCGACAAGGCCCGGGGGCAGGTCCGCGCCTTCGATGACCAGTCCGTCCTGCTGGCGGTCTATCCCGCCACGGTCGGCAGCACCGAGCGCCCGGCCCCGACCGGCGAGTGGGCGGTCAACACCGTCGCGCCCCGGCCGACCTATACCTATGACCCCACGCGCCTGACCTTCGGCAAGCCCAAGGGCAAGCTGACCATCAAGGCCGGGCCCAACAACCCGGTCGGCTCGACCTGGATCGACCTGACCAAGGACACCTACGGCATCCACGGCACGCCCGACCCCAGGCTGGTCAACAAGCGCGCCTCGCACGGCTGTGTGCGCCTGACCAACTGGGACGCCGCCGAACTGGGCGCGGCGGTCCTGAAGGGCGCCAGGGTGGTGTTCTTGGGCGCCGAAGCTCGCAAGACCTGAACCGGACAGGCGCTGCAGGCGGTCGAGCAGTCGCCTCATGGCTCGTGGGCCATGATCCTCCCTCGTTCCATTGGACACCCATGCTAGTTTTTCGGAGCTGGAGAGGCGCATTTGTTGAGCGTGAAGCGTCGGGTCTTTCCGGAGATCTGCAAACGAGAAGCGGTTGCCCGGGTCGGCAGCAGCAGCTTTTCGGCCGGGGCTGTGGCCCGGGAGTTGGGCTGACAATGCCCCTTGGGCTTGCAAGGCCAGCCTGTCCCATCGCGCCCGGATGACGTATCAAGGGAGCCTGGGCTTAGAGAGGAACGGCATGAAGGACTGGGTGATCGGCGTCATGGGCGGTTCGGGCCTGTACGATCTGGACGGGTTGTCGGATCGGCAGACCCTCCGTCTGGAGTCGCCGTGGGGCGCGCCATCCGACGATCTGGTTACCGGAACCCTTGAAGGGGTTCGCCTGGTCTTCCTGCCGCGCCACGGCCAGGGCCATCGCATTCCGCCGGGCGCGATCAATGCCCGCGCCAATATCGATGTTCTGAAGCGGGCGGGCTGTACCGACCTTGTCTCGGTTTCGGCGGTCGGCTCGCTGCGGGAAGAGCTGCCGCCCGGGACCTTCGTCGTGGTCGATCAGTTCATCGACCGGACCGTCGCGCGGCCCGCCTCCTTCTTCGGTCCGGGGCTCGTCGCCCACGTGTCGATGGCCGATCCGGTCTGTCCGAGCCTGTCGTCTGCAGCCGCGAACGCAGCGCGCGCGGCAGGGGCCGTGACGGTCGAGGGCGGCGTCTATGTCGCCATCGAAGGCCCGCAGTTCTCGACCCGCGCTGAAAGTGAGCTCTACCGCGCCTGGGGATGTTCCGTCGTCGGCATGACGGCGATGCCCGAGGCTCGCCTGGCCCGTGAGGCGGAGCTGCCCTATGCCAGCGTTTGCATGGTCACCGACTATGACTGCTGGCGGGCCGATACGGCCCATGTCGAGGTCGCCGGGATCCTGGCCACCATGAAGGCCAATGCCGAGGCGGCGCGCCGGATGCTGACCGAACTGGCGCGCGGTCTGCCGCAGACCCGCACGGCCTCACCGATCGACACAGGCCTGGACTATGCCGTCGTTACCGATCCGGCGACATGGGATCCGGTGCTGGCAGGCAAGCTGGCGGGGATCTGCCCGAGACGGTTCAGCCCCAGCGCGATTGGCTGAGATAGCGTCGAAGCGACGCCCCGTCATCGACGTCCTCCTGCAGCCTTAGCAGGGCGACCGGGCGGGCCTCCATGTTGGCGAGGGTGTCGGCCAGGGCGTGATGGGTCGACCAGCGGACGCCCTCAAACGGCAGATGCATCCGTGGCCGACGGCGAAGGCCGATCAACCAATAGCCGCCATCGCGGGCCGGGCCGAAGACGGCGTCGTGGGCGCCGAGCGCAGCGAAGGCCCTGGCCACGTCCTGACGTGTCACGGTCGGGGTGTCGGCGCCGAGGATGACCACCGGTCCGCGCGGCAGGGCGCGGATGACCCGTTCCAGCTTCTCGCCCAGATGGCCCGGTCCCTGGGCGATCACGCGCGCCGGCGCGGCCCAGTCCGTCGGCCGGTCCGGCGAAACGGCCATCCACAGGGTCCACCGCGGGTCGCGGCCCAGGGTGCGACGCAGGCGCGCCAGAGCCGCACGAGCGAACCGTACAGCCTCCAGGTTGCCGACATCTGCGGCGAGCCTGCGCTTTCCCACACCGTAGCGCGGCTGCCGGGTAAACAGCACCAGATGCTGCTGGGTTGGATCAGCGGCCATAGAGCGCCGCGATCCGGGCCGGGGCGACGCCCAGGAAATAAAGCGCTAGGCAGCGCAGGTTCAGGGCGCTCTGGCGGACCCAGCCGCGGCGACGCCAGCGCTCGGCGGAGGTCAGGGCGGCGCCGTGCAGCTGGTGAAGACGGTGGCGGCCCAGGCGGCGGGCCAGGTCGACATCCTCCATCAGGGGCAGGGCCGCAAATCCCCCGACTTCGGCATAGAGTTCGCGATGGATCAGAAGGCCCTGGTCGCCATAGGGCAGGGCCAGGAGGGCGACCCTGAGGCTGACGCCCCATTCCAGCAGCCGGGCCTGCCAGGCGGAGTCGTCGAGCTTGAAACGGAAGGCTCCAGCCCATCCCCGGCTCTGGGGGGCGGCGATATGGTTCGCCAGAGCCGCCCAGGCGGGTGCGTCGAGTCGGGTGTCGGCGTGCAGGAACAGCAGCCATGCACTGCTGGCGGCCTCGGCGCCGAGGGCGAGCTGATGGCCGCGCCCCGGGACAGAGTGAAGGACCCGCGCGCCATGGGCGGCGGCGCGGGCGACGGTGTCATCGACGGAGCCGCCATCCACAACGATCACCTCGCGCACTGCGGGCAGGTCGACCAGGGTCCGGGCCAGGCGTTCGCCGCTATTGAGCACGGGCAGGATCACTGAGAGGTCCTCCAGCCCAGGGCCAGGTGACGTCATGGCGCGCTGCAACTGGCGCCGCCCAGGACGCAAAACTGGGCGCAGAAAGGGTGGTTGAGCTGAACGGCGCCGGAGGCCTGCGCCAGGGTCTGGCCCAGTTCGAACTGGGGATCGTACGGCGTCAGGGTGCAGGCGACGACGGCGGGCTCGGCCGCGTCCTTGCGGCGCACGACCATGCGGCTTGTGGCGCACATCATCTGTTCGGGCGCCCGGTCGAGAATTTGCCAGCAGGCCTCGGTGATCTCCGGCACGGCCCGGTCCGCTTCCATCTCGGGAAACAGCACCAGGGTCGACCGGTCCTCCGCGTCGACGGTCAGGCCGCGCGCGCGAAACAGGTCGCCAAAGGCCTGCCGCGCGGCGGGCTCGCTCTCTTGCGCCAGTCGACGACCGGCGATCGCGACGCGAAGGCCTTGGTCGCGCAGCCAGTCCAGACCCTCCCAGGCCTTGTCCCAGGATCCCGTCCCGCGCTCGGCGTCGTGGACCGCCTGGGTGTGATGGTCGAGGCTGACGCGAAAGGTCAGACGGTCGCGATGCGGCCTCGCCAGATCGCTCAGGCGCGCGCCCCATCGCAGCATCGGGCGCATGGCGTTGGTCAGGACCAGAACCTCATGGCCCGCACCGAGGGCGGCGTCGAGCATGGCCAGGATGTCCGGGTTCATGAACGGCTCGCCGCCGGTAAAGCCGATCTCGCGGGTCGGCAGTCCGGTCTCGGCAATCTCGTGCAGATAACGGGTGACGTCTTCCAGGCTCAGATAGGCCAGGGCGTCATTGGTCGGTGAACTCTCGATATAGCAATTGACGCAGGCGATGTTGCACAGGGTCCCGGTGTTGAACCACAGGGTTTCCAGCGCGGTCTGGGCGACCCGGGCGCGGGGCGATCCGTCCGCCGTGACGAGAGGATCCACGAAGCGGCCGGGCCCGGCGGCGGCGCGATGGGTTGCGAAGGGCGAAGCGGTCGACGTCATGGCGTCCTTTGTGTCAGTTTCGGGCCGATCGTCCCAGCGCCGAGCGAGTTTACCGACCAGATTCGGCCCCATGGGTGCAAAGGTTTCATCGGACCGTCCGGAAATCGAACTCTGGCGTCCTGGCGAGGTTCGTGGAACGGTCGCGATACACAGGAGAACCATCATGCTGACGCGATCGAAATTCGCCGGGATAGCCCTGACCTTGTCCCTGCTGGTCCCCGTCTGGTTCCTGGTCTCCGCCCTTGGGGTGAAGTTTGGCCTTTGGTCCTGGCGTATCGGGCTTGGCGTGCTGATCATACAGTGGGGACCGCGTCTGCTGCTGGCCACGGCCGTGATCGCCCTCGTCGCCCTGATCCTGGTCTTGATCCGCCGTCCCCGGGCCGCATGGGCTGCGGCGCTCGTCGCCCTGATCATCCCCGCGACCGGCCTGGGCTATCTGGGCTGGGTACGGGCCCAGGCGGCCGATATCCCGCCGATACACGACGTCGCCACCGACATTGCCGATCCGCCGGCTCTGAGCCCGAGCCTGCTGTCGCTCCGGACGGCGGCGGAGGCCAATCCCGTGGCGGACCTGAGGGCGCCCCTGGTCGCCGCAGACCCCTACCGCGATCCCCGGTTCGCCAAATATGGCAGCAAGAGCCTGGGGCAGGTCGGTCATGAGGCCTATCCGGGGCTGCGGACGGCCGCGTTCGACGCGGCGCCGACGAAGGCCTTCACCGCAGCGCTCAAGGTGGCCCAGGGCATGGGCTGGACTGTGGTGACCCAGGACCCGCAGGCCGGCGTGATTGAGGCGACGGCGGGGACCTTCTGGTTCGGATTCAAGGATGATGTCGTCGTGCGGGTGCGTTCGGGCCCCGGAGGGCAGGGCTCCAGGATTGATGTTCGATCCATCTCGCGCGTCGGGTTGAGCGATCTGGGCGCCAACGCCAAGCGCATTGAAACCTATCTGGCGCGGGTTTCGGCAGGACTGAAAACCTGAGGCGGGCGCCACGACAGGGCGTCTCCTTCCGCGTTCTTGCGGCGCGGCTCGCATGACGGCGCGGTCGGTGACCCTGGTCGGGGCGGGCCACGCGCATCTGCACGTCGTGCGGCAAGCCGCCCAGCTACGGGCCGCAGGGCTGACGGTGACCCTGATCGCGCCCGAGCTGTTTCACTATTCGGGGCTGGCCAGCGGCGTGCTCTCCGGCGCGCTGGCGCTGGATGAGGCCCAGATCGATATGGCGGCCCTGGCGGCGGCATTCGGCGTCCGCCATCTGGCCCAGTCCGTCGTGGCGGTCGATCGTGCGGCACGCATCCTGACCCTGGCCGATGGCAAGACCGAAACCTATGATCGCCTGTCGCTGAACATCGGCAGTGTTGCCGCTGATCCTCACGGCCTGGTCGGCGGCCCCGGGGTCTGGCCGGTCAAGCCTCTGTCGCAGCTGTTGACCTTGCGCGCCCGGATCGAGGCGCAGGTGGCGCCGGGTGCTGCTTCGCCGCGGATCGTGGTCGCGGGGGGCGGCCATAGCGCGCTGGAAATCTCCGCAAGCCTCTGCGGCCTGGTCGAGCGCGGTGACGGTCGGCCCCAGGTCACGGTGATCGCGCCCCGCCTCGGGGTGGGTCTTCCGCCGACCGCCTTGTCTCGGCTGTCGGCGGCCCTGGTTGAGCGGGGGGTCGTTTTGCGGTCCGGCCTTGTCGTGGGTCGAACCGTCGACAGCTGTCGACTGGCCGATGGCGCGCTCGAGCCCTGTGACATCCTGGTTCTGGCGGCCGGGCTTTCAGCCCCGCCGCTGATCGGCGAACTCGGACTGCCGCTGGACGGACAGGGGCGGCTGCGGGTCACGCCGACCCTGCAGGCCATCGGCGACCCCGCCATCTTCGCCGTCGGGGACTGCGCCGTGATCGAGGGCCACACGCGGCCGGCTGCAGGCGTTTTCGGCGTTCGCGCTGCGCCGGTTCTGCTCAACAACCTGGCGGCCCATGGCGATGACCGGCCCACCCGGCCCTACCACCCGCAGACCCGCTGGCTGTCGATCATGGATCTGGGCGATGGTCGGGGCCTGGCGGTGCGCGGCCGGTTCTGGCTACTGGGCCGGGCCGCGCTGTGGTTGAAGCGCTATCTCGATCTCGGCTTTATCCGGCGCATGCGGGCGCCGCCGGCCTCAAGGCCCTAGCCACAGCCGCGCGGTTGCGGCCCATCCATCAGGCGAAATGCTTCAGGATCGCCACCAGCCTGCGTGTGCGGTCAGAGAACAGCGCCGGGGTGTACCATTGGCCGGCCAGACGTTTGCCGATCTCGCCCCGGGTGGGATAGGGCGCGATCATGCTGGTGATCTGACTGAGCTTGAGCCCCGCCGACATCACCAGGGACCAGAGATGGATATGGTCGCCGGCCTGACGGCCCACGAGGGTGACGCCGAGGATCTTGCCCTTTTTCGTCGTGATCAGCTTGCCGAAGCCACGCGTGTCGCCCTCGGCGATAGCCCGGTCATTTTCAGCAAAGTCAAAGTGCTCGACGCGCAGGTCATCGCCATGGATCGCACGGGCCTCGGATTCGCCCAGCCCGATTGCGGCCAGTTGCGGATCGCAATAGGTGACCCGGGGCGTGTGCAGGGCGTCGGCGTTGACCGGCAGGGCGAAGACAGTCCGGCGCACCACCAGCGAGGCGTGCGCGCCGGCCAGATGCGTGAACTGACCGCGACCGGCGGCGTCGCCGACCGCATAGACGCGCCGGTTGCTGCTGCGCAGGGACTTGTCGGTGATGATGCCGTTGCGGTCAGTCTCGATGCCTGCCTTGTCGAGGTCCAGTCCACTTAGGGCCGGGCTGCGCCCGACCGCGATCAGAAGGTGCGAGCCCGTGACCGTGCGGGTCTGGCCATTGGTCTCCACCTCAACCACGGGACCGGACGCGATCCGCGTGGCCCTGCAGCCGGTCATGACCTCGACGCCGTCCGCGCGGAGTTGGGCCAGAACCACGGCGGCGGCCGCCGGGTCTTCGCGTCCCAGAAGGGCGTCGGCCTCGATGATCACCACCTCTGAGCCCAGTCGGCGGAAAGCCTGGCCGAGCTCGACGCCGATTGGACCGCCGCCCAGCACGATCAGACGTTCGGGCAGGGTCGTCAGGCCAAACAGGGTTTCATTGGTCAGGTAGGGGACGGCGTCGAGGCCGGGAATTGGCGGTACGGCGGCATGGGAGCCGGTGGCCACGATGATCTTTCGCGCCCTGACGCGCACACTATCGCTGGCGACGGTGCGATCGTCGACGAAGCGGGCGGCCTCGCGCACCACCTGCACGCCCAGCCCTTCGAAGCGCGCCTGACTGTCATTGGGCGCGATGGCCGCGATGGCGGCGTGGACATGGGCCATGACCTTGGAGAAGTCGATCGACACCTCGCCGACCCGGACGCCGAGCGTCGAGGCAGCGTGAGCGTGATGGGCGGCTTCGGCGGCGGCGATCAGCGCCTTTGAGGGAATGCAGCCATAGTTGAGGCAGTCGCCGCCCATTTCCCCCTTTTCGAACAGCACCACCTTGAGGCCCAGTTGCGCAGCCCCAGCAGCCACGGACAGACCGCCCGAGCCCGCTCCGATGACGGCCATGTCGACCTTGAGGGTTTTGGATGTCACAGGGCGTTTCCGGTTCTGGCGCGGCGGCGTTGATAGAGGGTGGTGCCCAGCGACAGCAGGCCCAGCCCGATCAGGGGCAGGAGGACGCGGGGCTCGAAGATCGCTCCGGCGTTCGGCGTTTCGCCGCGGGCGATCAGGTCGCCGATCCCGGCGCCGATGCCGCTATAGATGAAGGTCGCGGGCATGATGCCCAGGAAGGTGGCCAGGGCATAGGCCCGTAGCGGCGCATGGGCCAGGGCGGCGGCGATATTGACCATCCAGAAGGGGGCCAGAGGCACCAGCCTGAGGGTCAGGATATAGCCAAAGGCCCCGGCCTGAACGCCATCAATGACCGCTTTGAGCGTCCCGCCTGAGGCCTCGGCGCGTCGACGCAACACCTCGCCCAGCGAGGTGCGGACCGCATAGAACACCAGAATGGCCCCGATCGTGGCGCCGACCACGGTCGCGCCGCCGCCGACCCATGGGCCAAACAGATAGCCGCCCGTGAGGGTCAGGACCAGGCCCCCGGGAAGGCTGATCGCCGTGGCCACGGCATAGACGGCCATGAAGGTGAGCAGGGCCAGGATCAGGTGTTCGCCGACAAAGGCTCGCAAGGCCGCCTCATGGGTCCGTAGCGCCTCGAAATTGAGGTAGCGGGTCACGCCGCTGGCGAACACAGCCACCACCAGGACGGCGAGAACCAGCAAGGGAAGAAAGCGTCTCATCAGGCTCATCAGTGGTTTTCCATGGCGTTGATCGACCCGTTATAGGTGTCGCCAGCGATCCGGTCGACCTGGAGAAGGCGGGCCTTGAGGGGCGCTGCCGCATAGCCGGCGAGGTGGTCGATGACGCGTCGGTCAGAGCCGCCGAAATGCTCTGCCCGGCGTGAAGTTGGCGTGTTCGGGTTCCGTTCGCCCTTTGCATCGCTGAGCCAACCCGTGTGGCTTTGCCCTCATTTGCGCGTCAGCGGAAGCAGGTGCTAGCCTGAAATCACCCGCGATTGGTGGAGCTCAGGAGCAGCAGCCTACAATGTCGCCGATGCTGCGTGCCTTTCTCGACAACGAGCGGGGGTTGAAGCGCTTCTTGAATCGCTTCTTGCCCCGCCAACAGGATGTCGATGACGTGGCCCAGGAGACCTTCCTGCGGGCATTCGCGGCTGAGGCGGATCAGGAGGTGCGCGATCCAAGGGCGTTTCTCTACAAGGTGGCCCGCAATCTGGCTCTGAACGAGCGCTCGCGGCTCAGCACGCGTTTGACTGGCGCGATAGAGGATTTCCCCGACCCGTCGGTCCTTGGTCAGCAGGATCAGGTCACGGGCGAGCAGATGCTGGAAGGGCGTGAAAAACTGGCCATCTTCGCTGACGCCGTTTCGCGGCTGCCTGACCAATGCAGACGGGTCTTTCTGCTGCGAAAGGTGCAAGGGCTCTCGCAGCGCGAGGTCGCCGCCCAATTGGGGATTTCCGAGAGCACGGTGGAAAAGCATGTCGCAGCAGGCCTGGGGCGGTGCATGGACCACCTGCGCAGCCTGGGCTATGAGGTCGGCGGCGGTGCGCCGGGGCCGACCTTAGCGGGCGTCCAGCTTTCGCGGAAAACACGGTCCGGCGATGTCTGACACCTCAAATCTGTTGAACTTCACCGGTGCAGGGTCACTGGAAGCTCAGGCCGCCGATTGGGTCGCCCGGCTGGATCGCGACGACGCGACAGACGCCGACCGCGCCGCTTTCGAGGCCTGGCAGGCGCGCAGTCCGCTGCATCGACGCGCCGCCCAGCGGTTTGAGTCGCTGTGGTCAGGACTGGACGAACTGGCGGCGCTCTCAGCAGCCGTCGACATCAAACCAAAAGCCGGGCCCGTCTGGATCACACGGCGCGCCATTTGGTCGGCCGCTGCCGCTTTGACGGTCCTGATCGGCGCCGGACTGGTCGTGCACACCATAACAAGACCGCAGATCCAGACCTATGAGACCGCCGTCGGCGTGCAGCGCACAGTGACCCTTGCCGATGGCTCAAGCGTGCAGCTCAACACCGACACTTTGGTCGAGGTCCGCTACTCCAACCAGGCTCGCGATCTGCGACTGTTAAAGGGCGAAGCGTTTTTCGACGTCGCGCCGAACAAGGCCAAGCCGTTCTCCGTCTATGCCAGCGACGGCGTCGTGCGCGCGGTCGGCACAGCCTTCGTGGTCCGGCTGCAGGGCCGTGAGGTTGACGTTACCGTCACCAAGGGCGTTGTGCAGCTATCGTCAGTTTCTGGTCGCACCAGCACAAGCCGGCTGGAAGCCGTTGCGGCCCTGCCCCGACGCCCTCTGGCGACCCTTCATGCAAACAGCGGAACCGCCGAGGCCAGCGTCGTAGATGCCCAACTGGTGCGCCGGGCCGATGTGGCGCCCCAGGAAGCGACCCGCCGCCTGGCCTGGCGCCAGGGCATGCTGGTGTTTACCGGCGACGACCTCAGCGAGGTGATTGCCGATGTCAGTCGTTATACCGACGTCTATATCGAGATCGCCGATCCACAATTGAACCATCTGAAGGTCGGCGGCTACTTCAAGGTCGGTGAAGTTGAACCGATGCTGGAAGCACTCGAATCTGGGTTTGGCGTACGGGTTGAGCGGCTTGACGCCAAGCATGTCAGGCTTACGGCAGGGGCCTGAACCGGGTCAGGTCCGCCGGCGCGCGCTGTAGAAATTCCGCCGCTTGAAAAATTAATCTGACATATTGCCTGCCAGTATGGAGGATTTCCTCTGGCTGTCGGTCTTCTTCCCCAAGGCCGGTGGCCTGGCGACATCTGTGAGCCAAACACCGAGTCAGAACATGGGGACGGAAGGACAGGGATTGCGGTTTCGGGTGCTGGTTTGCCTTGCGGCAGGCTTGACCTTTAGCGGCTCTGCGACCGCTCACGCCCAAGGCGTGGCGCCTCGCTGTGACGTCGAGATCGCTGAGCCGACGCTTGGACCCGCGCTTGTTGCGCTGGCCACCCAATGCGGCGTGTCGCTCCTCTACCCCTATGAGCTGGCCGGAACGCGAGGCATTCGACCCGTAAAGGGGCGGCGCACAGTGACAGAAGCGCTGAAGATCATGCTTCTGGACAAGCCACTCACCGGCCAACTGACAAAAAGCGGGGTCATCACGATCTCGCAGTCAGGGGCTGAGGGGGACGTCGAGATGCCACGCTCAAACCGCACTTCACTTCTGGCTGGGGCGTCCGCCCTGATCATGAGCCTCGTGGGCGTCAATGTCGTTCACGCCGACGAGGCCAACAAGGTCGACAAGCCAGTAGTTGTTGACGAACTGGTCGTCACGGCCAGCAAGCGGGCCGTCTCGATCCAGGACCTGCCGCAAAGCATCACGGCCATGACGGGCCAGGACCTGGCGGCGCGGGGCATCGAAAACTACGAAGACCTCACCCGCACCGTGCCCGGCGTGATCGCCACTGGCGGGTCGAACTTCAACAAGTTTGTCGTCCGTGGCATCCAGACATCAAACGGCACCAGCAGCAGCGGCGAACAGAAGCTCGTCGCCATCTATCTGGACGACCTGCCGCTGACCTCGTTCTCTGTGGTGACGCCCGATGTGCGTCCCTACGATATTGCCCGGGTCGAGGTTCTGCGCGGACCACAGGGCACGCTGTTTGGCTCGGGTTCGCTGGCGGGGGCTATCCGCTACATCACCAACAAGCCGGACTCGACGGGCTTTCACGGCTCTCTGGATGTCGATATCGGCCAGACCAAGGGCGACTCCAATCGCCGGCGCATCAGCGGCATGGTCAATATTCCGCTGATCGAAGATCAACTGGCGGCGCGGATCGTCGGCTACTCGCGCGATGAAGACGGCTGGGTCAACTATGCCGGCGCCGGTCGCAAGAACACCAATACCGCCAAGGATTGGGGCGTGCGCGGCTCCCTGCGCTGGACACCCACGGACCGGTTTTCCGCCACCCTGATGGTGACCAGCGACCACAACGATGTCGGCGATTCCTCGCTCTATGATCCGACCCTTGGCCGCAACATCGCCAAGCGGGACTTTCCCTTCCAGGTGGACGTCGACGTCAACAACTACAATCTGTCCGCTGAATATGATCTGGGCTGGGCCGATCTGACGTCGTCGACCGTTTACGCTACCGCCAAAACGGGCTGGAATCTGGATCTGGACGGGGTCCTGACCGCCTTCCTGCCCTACTATTTCCAGGAACACATCGATACCAAGTCGGTCGTCGAGGATGCCAGGCTGGTGTCCAAAAAGGGTGGCAAGATCGACTGGGTTGCGGGCCTCTTCTACCTGGACCAGGAAAGCGACTATGCCGACGTCTTCAATACCAGCCAGGCTTTCCTAGACAGCCTGAAGCTGACCGGCCTGACGCCGATCCTGTCGCCAAATCCTGACCTCAGTCATGACCTGCGCACCAAGAAGAATTTCGAGGCGGCGCTCTATGGCGAGCTCAATTACCACCTCACCGAAACCCTTACCGTGACCGGTGGTCTGAGGGCTTCGCAGTACGAGTTCTCCGACCAGGGCGTTGGCGGCAGCAGCTTCACCACCCCCACCTTCGTGCCGCTTGTTTTCAACGCCCTGTTTGGCGGTGGCGGCGCGGTGATCACCAAGGTTCCGACCGGCCTGACGGTCAAGAATACGACCGGCAAGCAGAGCAAGGTCATTGGCAAGCTGGGCGTGGACTGGAAGCCCTCGGCTGACCAGACCTTCTACGCCTTGGCCTCGCAAGGCTTCCGCCGCAGCCATCCCAACGGTCCCTCGGCCAGCAATGGCGGCAAGAGTGTGATCAACCCAAGCGATCCGGCCATCATTCCGGTGATGGCCGAGGCGGACTCGCTGTGGAACTACGAGGTTGGCTCCAAGTCGATCCTGCTGGACGGGCGGCTTCGCTCCAACCTTGCAGTCTATTACATCGACTGGGGTCCGATGCAGGTCCCACTGGTCCGCTCATCGGACGCGACGCCCTATGTCGGCACCGTCGGCAAGTCGCGGTCGATCGGGCTGGAGGCGGAGTTCGATGCCCGCATCACCAGCCAACTGGACGCCGGCCTGAACCTGACCTTTCAGAATGCCGAGGTCACTGACCTGACGCCAACCGAAGCCTTGATCTCCGGCGCGGTGGTCGGGGCGCAGCTGGCCTCACCTGACTTCAAGGCCGGGGGGTATGTGAAGTACGGATGGACGCTGGCGAACGGTTCGGAAATGTATGGTCGCCTCGACGGCCAGTATGTCGGATCCTATGTCAATACTTTCCCAAACACCGCTGGTGCGGGGACACCCAATGCAGCCTTTGCCAAAATTCCTTCCTACACCAACATCAATGCCAGTCTTGGCTGGTCTCAAGGCAATCTGACAGCCTCCGCCTACGCGGAAAATCTGACCAATAATCAAAGCGTCATATTCATCGATGCCGCCAACTATTCTCTCAATCGCTACAGCACGCTTCGGCCCCGGACCCTCGGTCTGCGACTGGGCTGGAAGTACTGACGTCGCTGCGGCGCCAGCCTTCCCGGCGCCTTTGTGATCGGCCCGGGCGCAATCCTGCGCTCGGGATGTCGTGAAAGAGACCTCTATGTCCGTTCGGATGATCCTCGCAGCGCTGGTGTCTGCCCCCTTCCTGATCCTGGCAACGGGGGCGGCGGCTTCTGAAAGCGACATAAAGTTGGCTGCGCCGCAGGGCGCGCTGCTTGGCGAGATGAGCGCCGACGGCAAGGTCGCGCAATTCAAGGGCCTACCCTATGCCGTTGCGCCGGTCGGCGTGCGGCGCTGGACCGCCGCCGCGCCCGCGCCAGGCTGGACAGGCGTCCGCGACGCCCGGCATTTCGCGCCGATCTGCATGCAGGCGCCGATGCCGCCTGAACTCTCGTTCGGCCCCGGCAAGACACAGCCGGTCATCTATGCCGAGCCAGCGGCTGCAATGAGCGAGGACTGCCTCTATCTGAATGTCTGGACCCCTTCGGCCGATAAGGCTCGCAAGGCGCCGGTCATGGTCTGGATCCACGGCGGCGGCTTCGTCGGCGGCGGCGCCAGTACGCCGACCTATGACGGCGCCGCGCTGGCCCGTAAGGGCGTGGTGGTGGTCTCCCTGAACTATCGGCTGGGCGTCTTCGGCTTCTTTGCCCACCCTGAGATTTCCGCTGACGCGGGACATGGTCCGGTCAGCAATTTCGCCGTGACCGATCAGGTCGAGGCCCTGAAATGGGTCAAGGCCAACGTCGCGGCGTTCGGGGGCGACCCCGACAACGTCACCGTCTTCGGCGAGTCCGCCGGAAGCTGGGCGGTGAGCCTGCTTATGGCCACACCGCTGTCGCAGGGACTGTTCCACAAGGCGATCGGTGAGAGTGGGGCCTACCTCTATTCAATGCCCAGCCTGGCCTCAGCTGCGTCCGGTCTTCCTTCCGCTGAGTCGACTGGCAAGGCGTTTGGGGACCGCGTCGCGCCCGGCGGGCTGGCTGCGCTGCGCGCCCTTTCAGCCCAGGCGCTTCTGGACAAGACGGCGTTCGCGCCGGGCATCCCCAATTTTGGCCAGTTTCTGACGGTGGACGGCACGGTGTTCAAGCGCCCCGTCCGCGAGACCTTCCTGCGCGGCGAGCAGCATGCCGTTCCGGTGATGGTCGGCTTCAATGCTGACGAGGGCTCGGGCCTTTCAGATTTCGGCGTCGTCGCCCAAACTCCCAAGGACGCGGCAAGCTATGAGGCGCAGGTGACCGCCCGCTTCGGCGATCTGGCGCCAGCCTACCTCAAGCAGTACCCGTCTGGAGACCTCACCGACGCGGTTTTCAACGCCTATCGTGACTCCGAGTTTGGCTGGCGGATGGAGCACTGGGCCGATCGCATGGCGGCGGTAAAGTCACCCGCCTGGCTCTATTACTTCTCTCACGTTCCGCCGGTGGGCGAGGTGCAGCGATGGGTGTCCTTTGGCGCCGACCAGCGGAAACTTGGCGCGTTCCATGCCAGTGAGATCGCCTATGTCTTCAATAATGCGAGCCTGCAGTTTCTCCCCGGCCAGACACCGAGGGCCTCCGACCTGGCCCTTGCCGAGGTGATGTCGGACTATTGGGTGGCCTTTGCCAGGGCGGGCGATCCCAATGGCGCGGGGCGTCCGGTCTGGTCGCCCTACCTGTTTTCCGACCGTCGCTACATGGCCTTTGATGGAACGGCCCGGCCAGCTGTCAATCTCCTGCCGGGTAGTCTTGAGCTCCACCGCGCCATCGACGAGCGTCGGGCTCGGCTTGCCATTCCCTGGGACGGCGGGCAGGCTGGCCTTCTGGGCCAGGCCGTCTCTGCAGCGTCGCACTAGTCCAAATTTCAACCTCAAGACCAGGATCTCCCATGGCCTCCAAGATCGCCGAAGACCCCCGCATTGACCCTCGCATCAAGGCGATCTTCGGCGCCGCCGAGTTTGGCATCGGCGCTGGCGACGTCTCAAGCCGCGAGGAACTGCTGGTCCAGGAATGCAGCCCTGAGGCGCTGGCCGCTGCGGCTGGCCTGAAGGCCTTTCTGGACATGTGCGACAATGAAATGGTGGCGCCGTCGACGGGACTTGTCTGCCGAACCGAGCAGGTCGTTTCAATGCCCGACGGCAACCTGATCAATATCCAGTTCATCCGTCCTGATACGGATGAATGCCTGCCTTGCGTCTACTATATCCATGGCGGCGGCATGGAGCGTCTGTCGTGCTTTGACGGCAACTATCGCGCTTGGGGCAGGATTATTGCTGCCCGCGGAGTGGCGGTGGCCATGGTTGATTTCCGCAATGCGACCCTTCCATCCTCCGTCAGCGAGGTGGCGCCGTTTCCAGCAGGCCTAAACGATTGCCTCTCTGGCCTGAAGTGGGTTCACGCCAATAGCGCGGCCCTGAACATCGACCCCGCCCGGATCATCATCGCCGGTGAAAGCGGCGGCGGCAACCTGACCCTGGCGACGGGCTTGAAGCTCAAGGCCGATGGCGATCTGGGTCTGATCACCGGCCTCTATGCCCTGTGTCCCTATATTGCCGGCCAGTGGCCGCTGGAGGAGCACCCGTCCTCGACGGAGAACAACGGCATCCTGCTGCAACTGCACAACAACCGGGGCGCCATGGCCTATGGCATCGAGGCGTTCGAGGCCCGCAATCCGCTGGCCTGGCCGGGTTTTGCGACGATTGAAGACCTGCGGGGCCTGCCGCCTATCGTGATCAGCGTCAACGAATGTGATCCGCTGCGCGATGAAGGCATCGCCTTCTACCGGCGACTAATGGCGGCAGGCGTCAGCGCCCGGTGCCGCCAGGTGATGGGCACGATCCATGGCACGGAGATCTTTCCGATCTGCTGCCCGGACATCAGTCGCGACACCGCCAGCGACATCGCCAATTTCTGTGCCCGGTAAGGGCCTGCAGCGAAGCGAATGAGCGGAGGCGTTGTCCGAGGAGCAACGTATTTTCGGGCAGGGGCGAGCCAGCAAACTGCTGAGCTGGCCTCTTCCTGTTTTCTTGAAGCGAAACCCGTGTTTTTGGAGCGGCTTGAGAGTCTCCTTTTGGCGCGTACGGGCGCGCCGCGCTGGATTACTTTCGACGGTGGCGCTGAAGGCGATGGTCTTGCCATAGCGGATAAGGATCAGGGACCCTGAATGGCTGTTCTGGTCTTCGCCGGGGCACCAGCGCCAATCGGCGTCGACGAGCCGCTGTGCGCTTTCCCCGGTCCCGTGCCGGGCCAGGGCGGCCATGGCCAGGCCCGCCCGGTTCGTGTCCGGGTCGGTCATAGACATGTGCAGCGTGTCCAGGATCGCCGGACTGGGGGTCAGGTCGGTCAGGGCGAGATAGGCGAACAGCAGATTCCGCGTGTCGCCGGTCACAGAAGCGAGCCGCGCCTCGACCTGCGGGGTGTCCGCCGGCTTGAGCGAGGGCTCGGTCGAATAGTGAACGCCGTCACAGCCCGGCGACAGGATCAGATCTAGCTGTTGGCTGGCTGTCATGCGCCAGGCCAACATGTCGAACAGGTTGCGGTTGGTGTAGCCGTCGTGTTCCGTCTGGCCTGGCCCGGCCGCGCGGGCGACCAGCAGCGATTGCAGCGCGTCCAGCGCCGGGGCCTTGAGGGCGGCCAGGCGGTGGCGCAGCATCACCGCGCCAAAGCGCAGGCTCATGTCGCTACGCAGGCTGACCTCACGCGCAAGGTCGTCGATCTGCTGGCTCAGCAGGGTCGGGTCCAGCCGCGCCAGGACCGGCTCGAGGTCGCGGAAGGCGACATCTTCGACGGTCTGACCCATGTGGGCGGCCAATTCGGTCGGAGCCCATCGCTGTCTAGCGGCGCGACGCGCCTTCGCGGTCAAGGACGTGGCGAACTGCACGGACGGGTCCCACATCCAGATCTTGAGGCGGTCCAGGAGCCGGTGGGCCGGCAGCTGCGATCGCGATACGGCCTGGACGTGCCTTCGCTCCAGAGCAAAATAGGAGCCGCCTGGATCGCTGAGATAGCGGGCGTAGTGCTGCCCGTTGTCGAGATCCCCGAGCCGGTCAAGGCGGTCGATGGCGGGTTGATCGGCGTCGTCGCCGATGAAGTTGAGCAGGTAGGCAGCGGCGGCCTGGGCGACCGAGGGCCGCGCGGGATCCGCTAGTCCCGCGATCTCGCCGGCGGCGCCGCGCAACGCGGCGTCCAGGAGTTCTGGGTCCCGTGTATTGAGGCGAGACGTCCACCGCAGTGCATCGGTCCCGGCATGGCTGTGGCCGATGGCCATGGCGACCGCGGCGTTGCGGAACGCTTGGACGTGAGCCGCCAGGGGCGCGTTGCGCATCAGCACCGCCGCCAAGTGTAGGAGGAAGGGCTGGTCGGGGCCGGGCAGGAACTCGATATCGGCGCCGAGGATCGATTGGGAGCCTGGACCCGGAAGTGTTCCTAGCGTCTGGTTCAGGCGCCGCCCGCGCGTACTGGTCACGCTGAAATTGTTTGACTGATGCGGATCGGCCAGACCGATATAGCCGGCCCATCTTTGCGCGCGCTGCAGAGAGAGGGTTTGAACCGCGGGGTCGCCCGCCGCCTGGCGCAGCGCTTCTTCCAAAAGCGTTATCGCCATCCGGTTTGGGGCGCCTTTGGTCACAAGCCATTCAAACGCGTCCGCGTAGGCCGCCGCATCGGCCGTCACGTAGCCGTTGAGCTCGCCTTCGGTGTCTGACGGTAGGTTTTGAGACGTTAGCCAAGCGCCGAGAAGCCCGGCCCGCAGGGGCGTTGGATCGGGCGTGGCGACCGTCCAGCAGAAGGCGATCGCGGCGGCGGCGGCCAGGGCCTGGCCTCGCTTGTCCGCGCCCAGGTTGGGCAACAGAACGTCCAGCGCTTCGACGACCGCTGCCGCGTCGCCAAGACCTTGGGCGAGGAGATCCTCGATCAGGGCCATGCCGATCGCCAGGGGTGCCAGCGCTTCGTCCAGGCTGATCTTGGCACCGAGCCTTGGAAACAACCGGCCCTCCCGGATCTGGGCCAGACCGGCGTCGATCTGGTCGGGCGCCAAGGCTGAGTTGGCCAGGGCGGACTGAACTTCGTTGAGATTGAAGTTGCGCGTGCCCTGGAGCCACTTTCCGCCGAGTTCGGCGAGCAGGGCCTCCCAGGCGCCCGCGTCGAGTTTGTTGTCGCTGAAATTCACCTGCGTACGCAGGTCTTCCAGGATCAGCCGATTGACCGTGACCTGGGCGTCGTCGGACACCTGATCCCACAGCCGGCTGGCGACTTCGAAATAGCGGGGGGTGCGTAGCAGCGCTTCCAGCGAGCCGCCGCTAAGCTTTTGCATCAACGCCTGGCGGCCCACGGCCGCGAGGGCCAGGCCCAGTTCGCCATCGTCGAACGGACTGACCAGAATCCAGCTTGGGGCGCTGTCCAGGACGCTACATTGCGCCCTGATTTGTTCGGCTAGCCCTGGGCGAGCCGACAGACACACCTTCAGCCGGCCCAGCCAGCGGGGCGTGCGGGCCTCGATCAGCAAATTGCGCCACTTGGCCAAATGGTTTTCGTTCAGACCATCAAGGACGAGAACGAGCCGTCTTGGATCCGGGGTCGACGGCGTTTCGGGAAACCAGGTTTGCAAAAGCTGGTGCCAACCCTCCTGGGTCCCCGTTCGTGTACGGGTACGCAGCGCCTCCGACAGCAACTCGGCCAGGCCTTGGTGGGGCGCCAACTCCCGACTCGAGATCATCAGCACGATGTCGTCAGACCGCGGCAGCGCGTCGAGGGCGCGCGCCGTGCTCCAGGATTTGCCGACACCGTCCTCGCCGACCACGAGCACCGGGACGTCGTCTTCCGACCTTAGCGCTTCGCTGATCGCGCCCTCGGTGGCGGGTCGAGGCACATTAATCCTGAGGTCTGGCGCATTGATCTGCAGAGGCTGGCCCAGGCGATTGCGCGCTTCAAGCCGCGAAGCGAAGGCCTCGCTCAACCAGCGCCGGACCATGAGGGCCGTTGTAGTCCAATCGAGCGCCGGAATGTCTGTCGCGATCAGCGCGACACGCTCCTGGGTCGCCCAGCCCTGCCGACGATCGATCAGGTCGGCCCACTCGCTGGCCGCCAGCAGCTTGGACTGGAAGGTGCCGACAAATACCCCCGACAGGATCGCGACCTCGGTGTCATCGTGGCTGATCGCGGTTTGGGATTTCGTCGCCGGGAAACGCTTGCGATAGAGCGCGGCCACCTGTGGCGCCGTGAAGGCTTGGGCGGGTTGCTTGGCGGACTGACGCGCCAGGGGGCGAAGATCCTGGGCGATGAAGGCTTGGCTGGTGAAGGTGTCGCGATGGGCCGGCGCGGCGTTCGTGGCCTGGGCGAGCGCGAAAACGAAGGCTTCCTCGAACTGTTCCTTGCGCTTTTTTCGGGTCCAAAAGAACTTGCCGGCGGCGATGGCCAGAGCGGCCAGCTTGGTCAGGAATGTCAGGTCCATGATTCTCAACCGTACACTTAGGGCCTGGCCATCGATCGAAGATTGAGCGCAAGCTTCGCTTCTAGCAGTCTTAAGGGCGACGGGAGAACCCGTCGGCGGAAATAACCACGGCCCCGCTAGAGAGGCTGGCGGCTACTATCGCCGTGACTGCTAGTCCTGGCCTTCGAGTTGGCGTCTGCGCTAGCGAGTAGCCGATCTACGAAGGTCGAGTTTCTGGAAGTGAGCCAATGTCAGCTATTGGCGCGTATCGGAAGTCGCGCCATCAATTCTGGGCAACTGGGTGGGGCTGGTCCAACCTGCAGGCCGCGACATTTTTTTCGGCTCTGACCATCCGTTCGACCACAACAATACGTAGGATCAGAGCCACTCCCTGTCGTTGTGGCGTCGCTGGCCTCGGAGGCCCACGGACAAGGAGCGCGCCGCTGATCTCGACTGGTCATTTTGGGGAACGCGGCCGCCGCATGTCCTGACCCGGAACGCTCACAACGGAGCATGTCCGATTCGGAGATTGGGAACCGGTCGCAATTCGGTGCGTTCGCCTCCCGAACGCTTGCCTTCTGGCGGGCGGGAATGGATCGGCCGCTTAGGCAGCGCGCTGTAAACTGAACTTCCGTTGATGTTGATGCGCCGCCGGCGCCGGGAGAGCAGGGGAGCCCCCGTCTCTGCTGAGTTGAGCGAAACTAAACGTTGTTGATGGCAAAATGTGGTGCGATTTCAAACATACGACAGCAATGCTGGAGTTCATAGTGGCTGATGTTGCGCTTGGGGGTCCGGATATGTCAGCCGATGAAGCGCTGGCGCTTGATCTGGCCCTTGGCATCCTGCTTCAACCCCTGCTCGGCGTTGCTGAAGCGAGGCGGCGCGAGGATGCGGACTTCAGACGCCTGGTCGAGCAGATTGAAGTGCGGCTCTTCCAGGAGGAGGCGATCAACAGTGATCGGCGGACAGCCGATATATCGCCTCGTCCTGAGACCTGGAACGCCATCCTAAGCCAGATTGCAAAGCGGCAGGCATACTGACCCGCCGCTCTGGACGGCAAGGCCCCAGCGGCGATCATAGTCCAGGCCTGCGGTCCGATCGCCGGCAGCAGTACCAGCCTCAGGATGATCGTCGTCCAGGCGCGGGCGGCTCTTAGGTTCCGGCGCCGCGACGAATAGCGTTGATCGCCGCTACAACGCTCGCGTGGGCCTCCGCTGCGTCGTAGCCGAGGTTCCGTTTCAGGAACACGAAGTTCTCAGTGCTCATAAGCGTCAGCATGGATGCGGCGACTTGTCGCCGTGTCAGGTCATCGAAATCCGGATGTTCAAGACCGAGCATCCGGATGAGGTTCCGGTAGCCGATTTCGTAGAGCGGTTGGCGCAGCTCACGGCCGATCGGCGAGAGATAGGTCTCGCTCACCACCTGTCGATCGTCTTCCCAGGTCCGGTAGCGCGCCGCCAACCAGACCAGGAGATCGTCAATCGTTTCAGGCAGTTTGAGTTCAGGCCCGCCGACCGCTCGCTCAAGATGCCATTTGATGAACGCGCGGATCAATTCGTCGCGGGTCCGGTAGTGGCGATAGACCGTTTGCTCGGTGACCTCGGCGATCCGCGCCACCTCCGCGATGCTGACCGCCGCGAGATCCGAGTTTCGGATCACCGTGGCGACGGCGTCCAGAATGATCTGAGAGGTCTGCTCGCGCATGCGCTGGCGTAGCGGGCTCTGATAGGGCCCGCGTGGCGGATCGTCGTTGGTCACGGACGGCGCCCTCGGACGGTCCATGTCCCGGATAGGGGGCTCCAGACTGAGGCAGGCCTCATGCGACCGCCCGACAAGCGTCCGGCATCGGCGCTGCTGCGGTTAGGTCCTGCGTCAAGGCTGTCCGCAAACGCTTCAGGCTGCGTTGCGCCCGCGCCTTTGTGGTCGGGGTCGGGACGTCATCCTGCTGTGCGACCTCCCTCTGGGTCCAGCCTTGGACGACAACTCGACGGACAATGCTCAAATGTTCCGGGGCGAGACCACTCAGCGCTACGCTCAGGTCCAGGCGGTCCTCGATCGGGTCCGACGCGGCCGGCGGGTCGGGAAGCTCGTCCAGGTAGAGGACATAGCGGGCCAGGACGCGATCGCGGCGAAGCCGGTCTATGGCGGTGTTGCGCAATATGCTGATCATCCAGCCCATGACGTAGCCGCGCAGGCCGTCGAATCTGCCCGCGTTTGTCCAAATTCGCACATAGGCTTCCTGAAGCACATCTTCGGCGGCCTCCCGCTCATTTAAAATCGATATCGCACGCCCCATAAGGCAGCGCGAGGTGCGGAGGTAAAGGCGCTCGAATGCCCGCCTGTCGCCCCGCCCTGTGGCGGTTAGAAGGTGCAAAAGGTCCTCATCTTCGCCGTCTCGGGCGGGGTCCGGGGCGATAGAAGGCGCCGCAAGAGACTGGGCGGCCTGCGCGTCTTCGAACATGTCACGCCTCTCCATCACGGGTCGGCACACGAAAATTCCGCCACGTGGACGACTGTCGTGTGATGGACTCAAACTACATGATGGTATCACTAACATCAAGTATGTATCGATCAATCGATCCTCGCCAGGGTGGCCCGTGAGAAGGCTGGGGGATCCGAAGGGTCGCGGTAGGCGCTTTGGCGGACGACGTCGAAAGGCTGAAACGGTGCGGCAGACACTTAGATCGCCGGTCATCCTTGATGCGGAACGTCGGTCATGCGCACAGTCCGGCTCAAGGCAGGGGAGCGGTGCCACTTGGGGGCCTTTCGGACGCTCAAACAGACCTCCTTGCCCGCGCTATGCATTGCGGGCTGGTGGATGCTGTTGGCGGCAAGCCCGGTAGAGGCCGCCGAAGCGCCTTTACTGGCTAGATCTGTCGATCTGCAGGACGTCATCGTCACAGCAAGGCGGAGGCCTGAATACGCCTCTGACGTGCCGATCTCTCTATCGGCGCATACAGGGGCCGCGCTCGAGCAAAGGCGACTGTACCAGCTTCAAGACCTGAACCAGCTCTCCCCGAGCTTGAAAATCAGCTACTTCAATCCACGCGGAAGCTACGTTTCCATCCGCGGCATTGGCCACAGTCCGGCGAGCGACGGTCTGGAGGCCAGCGTCGGCGTCTTCATGGATGGGGTCTATCTCGGGCGGCCCGGCATGGCGGTCTATGATTTGACGGACATCGACGATGTCGAAATCCTGCGTGGACCTCAGGGGACTCTGTTCGGCAAGAACACCAGCGCCGGCGCCATCGTCATCACCACGCGGCCGCCGAGTTTTTCGCCGGAGGCCAATCTCGAAGCCTCCGCTGGCAGTAACGCCTTTATCCAGCTTCGCGGGTCGGTATCCGGCCCCATTCTCGACGACAGGATTGCGGCGCGACTGTCTGTCTACGACACCCAACGGGCCGGGAGTGTCCGCAACGACACAACCCATGCCCGGTATAACGGCAGCGACCGGCAGGGCGGCCGCATCCAGTTTCTGTTCCAGCCCTCGACCGATCTTCGTCTGCGCCTGATCGGGGATTATCACACCGAAGACGATAGCTGCTGTCTGCTGGTGGCCGGCTCTTTCGGCGCGCCGACATCAACCTATCTGTCCCGCGTCGCGCTGGCCGGCGGAACCGCGATCCTGGGCGGGGAGCGGTACGCCACCTCGGCCAATGGGGCGGCCCGCGTTGCCGTGCGGCAGGGCGGCCTCACCGCCAACATCACCTATGATCAGGGCGCAGCCGACGTCACGTCCGTTACCGGCTATCGCGCCTGGCGGTATCGCTCGGTGTTTGATGGCGATCTGTCGAGCGCCGACGCCTACGATTCCGCAGCGGTCCCTACAGACTACTGGCAGTTCAGCCAGGAAATCCGGGTGGCCAATCATTCCGGCGGCAAGGTCGACTGGGTCGGCGGGATCTACTATTTTCGCCAGTCGTTGCACTCTGATCTCAGGCTGGCCTTTGGCCGCCAGGCGGCCAATTTCCTCGGCAACACCGCGACACCTCCGCCCGTCCTTGTCGCTTTCAATGGCGTGACGAGTTCGACCCGCTCGGCGCTCGATTCGGAAAGCGCCGCCCTCTTTGGCCAGGCGACATGGCGGTTCAGTCGGCGGCTGGATCTCACCATGGGCCTGCGGGGCACGTTTGAACAAAAGTCCGGGGTGGTTGACCGGGTCCGCAATGCCGCACAGTCCGCCTATCATCAGGCCGTGTCGGTGGATGATTTCGATCCTTCGGGCACGCTCGCCCTGTCGTTTGCCCCGGGCCCGGATCTGCATCTCTATGCAAGCTATGCACGCGGCGCCAAGGCCGGCGGCGTCAACCCCACAGTCAGCGCCTCGCCAGGTGATCTCGTCGTGCGACCTGAGCGCACCGACAGCTACGAGATCGGCGCGAAGTCACGCCTCCTGGAGGGACGCCTGCGGGTCCGCGGGGCGATCTTCCTGGCCAAGATCAACGGCTATCAGGCGACCTACAATCGGCTCTTCGGCGCGATCCTGTCCAATGTCGGCGAGGCTTCAACCCGCGGTGTCGAGCTGGAGGCCCATTGGTTGCCCACGTCACAACTCCAACTGACGGGCAGCGCATCCTACAACGACGCCCGATATGACAGCTATCTGAATGCGCCCTGCGCCCCTGAGAGAAGTCCGGCTCCAAGCTGCGATCTCAGCGGCCGGCCCTTGTCGGATGCGCCCCGCTGGATCGCCAATCTGGCTGCGGAATATGCCCGGCCGATCGGCGCCGGGGCGCTGCTGAAAGTCGGCGCGGACTATGGTTTTCGCTCCGGCTACTACGGCCACCTTGATGACAGTCGCTATTCCCGCCTGGGGAACGTGAGCATCACCAATGTTCAGCTCGGCGTCGAGCTGACCGCTTCCCGGATCAAGATCCAGGCTTGGGCCAAGAACATCGCTGACGTGCGCTATCTCGAAAGCTATCCGCTTGGCGGGTCGACAATCTATGGCGCCTATTTCGGGACGATCGGCGCAGGCCGCGCCATCGGACTTACGGGCGCCAAGAGATTCTGATGCGCCCAGGGGGAGCCGCCGGGGCCGTCTAGTCGTCGTCCAGGTGCCGTCGTAGTTGCTCGAGGCTACGGCGGATCTGGGACTTCAGCGTGCCCAGGGGAATATTTAGGTCGTCCGCAATCTCCTCATGCGTATGCCCCTCGACGAAGGCGAGGCCCAAAACCCTGGCCTTGCTGGGCCCAAGTTTCGTCAGGCCCGCAGTGAGGTCGAGGCGCGCCGCCGTCGGGGGCTCAGGCGTGGGCAGGCGGTCGACATAGTCGTCCAGATCCTCGTGCAGCGCGCGGTCGCGGCGAAGCCGATCGATCAAAGCATTGCGCAGGATCTTCCAGATCCATGGCATCGGCGCGCCCCGCAAAGGATCGTATTTCCCCGCATGGAGCCATACCCGGACATAGGCTTCCTGTACGACGTCCTCTGCGGCGTCGCGGCGCGACAGGATCCGCACGGCAAGGCCCATCAGACGGCTGTTGGTGTTGTCATAGAACGTCTTGAAGGCGGCGCGATCCCCCTGCGACACCCGCATCAGGAGGATCGCAAGTTCAACCTGTGGGTCGTCCGGCGACGGCTGGGCTGCCGCGCCGGCGGAATCGGGGTCTCCGTCGTTCGAAAGCGTGGAAAGTTCGCTCACAGGTCACCCCTTCCGATGGCGTTTGGCGCAGATCGAATGGCGCCTGTGGAGCCACGACGGACGACATCATGACCGGGGCTGTTCAACCAAAATGCGATAGCTCATTCCACTTTGAGACTACGTCCGCCGCGCCCCGAAGGATGCGCCGCGGCGGCCAAACATCGTCTGCTGGCGGGCTACCTTCCGCAGGCGCCCCATAACCGCTCTCTCGCCGCAGCCCGGCCGGGCGATCCATGCGCGCTGAAAGGGGGAGGGCCGTCGTCAGGGCCTGGCGGCGTCCTAGGGTAGCTGGTGGCCTAGGCAGCAATCACGCTTCGAATGTAAAGCAGCGCCCCGGATCGGCTGAAGATCTCAGGATGATCGCGATCCGGGAAGGCAAGATGGAAGTCGCCCTGCCGCACTGTAACGTCATCAAACTCGAACTCACCCTCCAGAACCAGGCATTCCTCGACGCCGGCATGGGCGTGGGCAGGAAAGGTTGCGCCCGGCGCCATGCGGATCATGACAGCTCGCCAGCCCTGGCCTGGATCAGCGTAGAGTTGACGCTTTGTCACGCCTGGATAGAGATCTTCCCACGCGCCATCGTCAGCGCGAACGGTGAGGGTGCCGTGGTGGGGGGGCGTCAACGCGTCAATCTGGGCGTCCAGCTTGGCCCAGAGCCCTGTCGGGGCGGGCGAATCGTCGGGCAAGCCAAGCGCCGCTACGCCCTCGCTCCACTGATCGGCTGACATCTGGAAAGCTGCAGAATCCTTGATACGCGCCCGGGCCGCCTTTTCATCGAAAGCGCCCTGCGCGAGGTCGGTGGTATTGCTCGTCGAAAAACTCATGACGTCAACGCCTCCTAACTGCCAACCCCAGGCCGTCTGGGCCCAAGTCCTTCACGCAACCGGGACTTTTGGGATGCCCTGAGCGCGCGTCGCAGCCTGACATTATGAATTTGACGCTCCTCTGCGTCAATTCATGTGATCTGGTGTGTATCCGGGTGTGGGGATCAGCGGCAACACCGCCGCCAGCACAGCGATCGTCATAAGCCAACTGGCCGCGACCTTTGGGATGATCGCCTTGCCCTGCGAAACCATCCACGCTCCCGGAAGAATGATGAGAAGACCCGTGGCGGCGAAAACAAGGTCCAGCGGCCGGCCCGCCAGCCCGATCAGCAATCCGCTCCAGACACCCGCATTGACTCCGGCAACGAGGGCCAGCCTGCCGCCAATGCCGTGGGGCCAATGGACCAGAGCGGCGGTCAGGGTGATGCTGAGCCATCCGCCTAGGAAGATCGCCTCGGTCCAGGCGCTCGGTAGTCTCACGGTGCAGAGCAGGGCGGATAGACCAAGGCAAAGCGCGATCGCGATCAGGGCCTGTCGACGGGGCGCGAACGAAAGCGCCACCGCAAGAGCGGCCATGAGCAAAGCCGGAGGGAGCGCACCCCCTCTCATGAGCCTACCGCCTGTACGATGAAGAAGGCGCCGCTCGCGGCGATCAGTCCCCCCGTGCCCGTCATGATCCGAGCGCCCAAGCTATACTCCTTCAGGACGCTCAGAGCGATGCCGCAGACATGCAAAAGGCCCGTCGAAAGGACAAAGCCCGCGCTGTAGCCGACAGGATCTGCGGCTGAGGGGAGCTCTAGTCCGTGGGCGTAACCGTGGAACAAGCCAAACATCGCCACGACCAGGCAGGCTGCCCAGTTCGGCGGCTTGAGACGAAACGTGATCGCCAAGCCCAGCAACAGAACCGAAAGGGCAATCCCGATCTCGACGGGTGGCAGCGAGGCGCCTGCCATGCCGAGGAGCGCTCCAAATGCCATGAGGCTTGGGAAGATGACTGGCAGGGCCGCCACCAGCGGGCGGCCCAGATAGGCGCCCCAAAGGCCGACGGCGACCATGGCCAGCATATGGTCAAAGCCCGCCAAGGGGTGGAGGAATCCCGTGCTGAAGCCACCCGCCAGGCCGGTTCCGTCATGGGCGCTCGCGGGTCCAGCGATCAGGAGAACCGTGACGGCCAGGCTCGTGATCGCCGTGCGTGAGAGTTTTTGAGACCACACGATTGGAACCTCCAGAGGGTACGCATTCGGATCCAATACGGTCTGCGGCGAGCGTCTGGATGCGTCATTACAGAAAGTTAATGTAATTGAATTGTTCTTTAAAAATAGATATTTAAGGGGCTTTCAATTGGTGCTGGGAGCCCTTTTCAATGAGATTTTCCATGCTGCGAAAGGCCCGCGCTCTGACCCTCGTCGCGATACTGAGCCTCGCGCCCGCCGTCGCCGGCGCCCATGACTACTGGCTCCAGCCCCGAGACTTCTGGGTCGCTTCTGGCGGGGCCGTTCCGATGTCCATTCAGGTCGGCCATGGCCCTTCGCGGCAGGCCTGGCCCATTGATCTGGGGCGGGTCTTGCTTTTCCGGTCTCGCAGCGGCGCAGGCGATGCTGATCGACGCAGAGAACTCCGCTCGGGGCCGACGGGCGAGGAAACGCGTCTGATCTTCAAGACGTCCGGCGTGCATGTCCTGGCGCTTCAAACCACGCCGACCTTTAGCGATTTGCCTGCCCTGAGGTTCAACGACTATGCGCGCGAGGAGGGGCTCGCGCCGGCGCTAAAGTGGCGAGACGCCCATGCGCAGACCGACAAGCCGGGCCGAGAATACTATAGCCGCCGCGCCAAGGCGTTGGTGCGTGTTGGGGATCAGCCGGGTCCGGACGTCCTGGTCACGACCCCAATGGGCCTCAACCTCGAAATCGTCCCGGAACGTAACCCCTATACGCTGCCTGCAAACGAGGGGTTGCCTGTTCGGATCATTTTCGAAGGAAGGCCTCTCGCCGGCGCGACGGTCAAACTCACCAATCTGGACTTCGACAATCGTCCCCTGGCTGTTCGCCAGACCGACAAGAATGGTCGCGCAGTCTTTCAGGTGCCGCGTCGTGGCACTTGGCTGATCAACGTCATTTGGACAAAGCCGACGCCGGGCGACGCCCGGGCGGATTTCGAGACGACGTTCTCCAGCCTCACCTTCGGTTATCCGGCCGGGCCCGCCAAGCCATGAGGGGCAGACACCGTCGGCAGTGAAAATATGCAAGCCGTCGGACGCGGATGCATCCGTCAGACAGGGCCGGGCGTAGGTGAAGGCGAATGACCTCAGTTCAGGGGTCGAGCCTCCGGGGACCTTGATGTCATACGCCCGATCTTGGGCGGGCGAGCCAAGCCCGCCACCGGTTCTCCGGATCGTTGTCTGTTTCGTCGCAGGGGTGGTGGTCGCCTCGACCGCTCAGGCTCAAGTCCTGGAGATCGGCCAAGCCGGGCAGGTAACAACCTATTCCGGCCCGATGGTGTTCGACGAAACGGGTGGGCGAGAGCTTGTTCAGTCACGCCCTGTGCGGGCTTTGGGCGGCATCGTGCCTTCCGCGCGGATTCAGTCGGCCGCGCTCGCCGCCGGCGTCAGCCCACGGCTCGTTGAAGCCGTGGCGCGCCAGGAATCGGGCTTTCGCGCCGACGCAATCTCGCCCGTCGGGGCGATTGGGGTCATGCAACTGATGCCGGCCACCGCACGGGCACTGGGCGTGAACCCATACGATGTCGACCAGAATCTGCTCGGCGGCGCGCGCTACCTTGGCGGTCTGCTCCGCCGCTATGACGGCAATCTTACCCTGGCCCTTGCCGCCTACAACGCCGGACCTGGCGCTGTAGACCGCTACGGCGGGGTCCCCCCTTACCGCGAGACCCGGCGCTATGTCGTTGCGGTGTTGAGCAACCTGGCGCGCCACCCGCCCCTTGATCTGGAGTGATCGATCATGAAATTTCTGTCTTCCAAGCTCTATCGATTTGCTGTTGTCGCAGCCGCTTCAATGGGTCTGGCTCCGGCCGCTCACGCCCAGAGCGCGGCGATGGATCCAGCCGGCTCCGGCGTGATCTTCAATGCCGTCGGATGGTTGCAGGGCACCCTGCTGGGCAATGTCGCCACCTCGCTGGCTGTCATCGCCGTGGGCGCGACGGGCCTGATGATGTTGACCGGCCGGATCGACTGGCGAAGAGGCGGCACAGTGATCCTGGGCTGCTTCATCGTCTTTGGCGCCGCCGCGATCGTTGCGGGCGTCAAGTCCGCAGCCGGGATGGGTTGAGTATGGCCCAACTCATGCGCGACCCGGTCTTCACAGCGCTGACGCGGCCCCAGATGTTCGCCGGCGTGACCTACAGCTACTTCATCCTCAACGCTGTGGTGACGGTCGAGTTGTTTCTGATCAGCAAGAGTTTCTGGGCGCTGATCGCCGCAGTCGTACTGCATGGCGTCGGCTACGTGGCTTGCCGCCGCGAGCCTCGCCTCTTCGATATGTGGCTGGTTCGGGCCCGCCTTTGCCCACCGGTTCGCAATGAGCGCTTCTGGCGCTGCAACTCCTACGGGGCGTGACCTAGTGGCCCGTTTTCGCGCACCGCATCGTCCAAGCCCCGCTCGGGAAGAGCCAGCCGGTGCGCGCTTGCCCTATGCGCGCCATCTGGACGATACGACGGTTGTGCTTCGCGACGGTCGGCTGATGCAGGTTCTTCACCTGCAGGGGTTGCCGTTCGAGACAGCCGATGCGGACGAGCTGAACTACCGAAAGACCGTCCGCGACACGATGCTCCGTGGGCTCGCAAACCCGCGCTTCGCGCTCTACCACCATATTGTCCGTCGGGAAGTCTCCCCCCAGATGGGCGGAGACTTCGACGACCCTGTGTGTCGGTTCCTGGATGAGGCGTGGCGCGCGCGCCTCCAGTCCCGCAAGCTTTACGTCAATGAACTTTTCCTGACCCTCATCATCCGGCCCAGTCAGATGACGGGCGGTCTGGCGGGCAGGATTCTCGGTCTGGCCGAGGCTGTTCAAGCCCAGAACGATGCAGGCCAGCGCGCTCGCGACAAGATCGACCTCGACGCCGGCCGCGAACTGCTCCTGTCGGCCCTAGAGCCTTACGGCGCCAGGGTGCTGACGCTGTACGAGCAACGCTTTGGCCTCTGCTCGGAGCCGCTTGAGTTCCTGTCGCTGCTCTACAACGGCGATGCGCGGCCTATGCAACTTCCCGGCGGGGACCTTGGCCTCCATGTGCCGGAGCGAAGAGTCAGTTTCGGCGCGGACACCCTGGAGCTTGGGGGGAGCGGCAACAAGACCTCGCGCTACGGCGCGCTGATTTCGATCAAGGACTACCCGCTGCACACCGCGCCCGGTGTCCTGGACGATCTGCTCCGTCAGCCCTGCGAGATGGTGCTGACCGAGAGCTTCGCCTTCGTCGATCGGCAGGCGACGCTTGAACGCATGAACCTGGCGCTTCGGCGGATGCGGGCGGCTGACGACGAGGCTCTAAGCCTGCGGGCCGACCTGACGCTCGCCAAGGATGAGGTCGCTGCCGGACGCACGGCCTTTGGCGAGCATCATCTGACCGTGATGGTCAAGCATGAAGACCGCGCTGCCCTGGGCCAGGTCGTTGCCGACGTCCAGGCGGCGTTCACCGAGATCGGTGCGATCGCCGTCCGCGAGGACGTGAATCTGGAGCCCGCCTTCTGGGCTCAGTTCCCCGGGAATTTTAAATACATCGCGCGGCGATCGTTGATCTCCACGGCCAACTTCGCCGGTCTTGCCAGTTGCCACAATTTTCCGGTCGGCCAGGCGAGTGGAAACCATTGGGGCGACGCCATCACGCTTCTGGAGACCACCTCTGCCGGCCCCTACTATTTCAACTTCCATCGGGGTGACCTGGGCAATTTCACGGTCATCGGTCCCTCCGGCGCCGGCAAGACTGTGGTCCTGGGCTTCCTTCTGGCCCAGGCCCAGAAGATCTCGCCGCGTACGATCTATTTCGACAAGGACCGCGGCGCGGAAATCTTCCTGCGCGCGATCGGCGGCCGCTACGACATCCTGCGTCCCGGTCGCCCGACGGGGCTGAATCCGCTGCTGCTGGAAGACACGCCCACCAACCGCCGCTTTCTCTGTGATTGGACGGCCAAGCTGGTCATGGGTTCTGGAACTCCGGACGCGGCTGATCTTGCCCGTATCGCCGATGCGGTCGACGCCAACTTTGGTCAGCCGCCCGCCTTTCGTCGCCTCAGATACTTCGCCCAGCTGTTCCGCGGGACGAGCCGTCCCACGTCCGGTGACCTGGCGCAGCGCCTGGCGCCTTGGCATGGGGACGGAGACTACGCGTGGCTCTTTGACAACGCTGAAGACGCGCTGGATCCCAGCATCCGCACCCTCGGCTTCGACATGACCCAGATCCTGGACGATCCTATCGCCCGGACGCCGGCCATGATGTACCTCTTCCATCAAGTCGAGCAGCGCCTCGACGGCGAGCCGACCATCATCGTTGTCGATGAGGGCTGGAAGGCGCTGGACGACGATGTCTTCGTCCACCGCATTCGCGACTGGGAAAAGACCATTCGAAAGCGCAACGCGATCTTGGGTTTCTGCACCCAGAGCGCGCAGGATGCTCTGTCGAGCAAGATCTCCAGCGCCATCATCGAGCAGTCGGCGACCCAGATCTTCATGGTCAACCCCAAGGCCCAGGAGGCTGACTATTGCGGTGGCTTTGGCCTGACGCTCTACGAGCTCGAGCTGGTCCGTAGCCTGCCAGACACTTCCCGTTGCTTTCTGATCAAGCATGGCAAGGACAGTGTCGTGGCCAGGCTGAATCTCTCCAGTCTGCCGGAAGCCTTGATCCTGCTGTCGGGGCGAGAGTCCAGTGTTCGCCGCCTTGACGAGTTGCGGGCCACCTACGGGGACGCGCCCGAAGCCTGGCTGAGCCATTTGACGGGAACGTTTCTGTGATTGCGGCCTGCCCCACGCCCGCGTCCGACGCGCCCCTGGCTCCAAGCCTCCTGGAGGCGGCGGACTGCCATGTCCAACGGCTGGTGGAGAGCGGCTATAACGCCATCTTCCCCGCCTCTGGGGGGCTCACGGCTGTCCTGACAAGCCTGTTGACCATCTATGTCGCGCTCATCGGGTTCCGGCTCATGCTGGGGCAGGGCGGCTTGCGCCTGAACGACGTCACGATCAACGCGGTCAAGTTGGGCGCAGTGCTGGCGCTCGCTACGCAGTGGAATGTGTATCAGCAGGTCGTCTATCACCTCCTGTTTCAGGGGCCAGAACAGCTGGCGAGCTATCTGCGCGCTGCGGCCGATGAAGGCGCCTCGACGCAGACGATGGTCAGCCGGCTGCAGGAAGCCTTTGAAAGCCTGACCAACGCCGCGGCCGCCTATGGTGAGCGATCGCCCAGCCAGGTTTCACCGCTCGTCGGGGGGGCTGGATTTGGAGCGCTGCTGCTCAATGTGGCGGCTATGGTGCTGATCCTGGCCAGTGTCGGCGTCCTGCTGGCGGCGAAAATCGTGCTTGGCGTGCTGCTGGCTCTTGGGCCGCTGTTCATCGCCCTGTTTCTGTTCGACGCCACGCGCGGGCTTACCGAAGGTTGGCTCCGCGCCTGCCTGGCCTTCGCGATCGTGCCCCTGGCGGTGAGCCTTCTCCTGTCGGTGAATCTTGCGATGCTGGAGCCGGCTTTGGCCGGGCTCGCCGAGACGATCGCCAAGAAGCAGTTCGCCTTGCCCCCGGTCTACTTCACGCTGGTCATCGTGATGGTGTTCAGCGGCGTGGTCTTGGGCGCAATCATCGCCAGCGGTTTGATCGCCACCGGCCTGCGGCTGCCGCAACGCGCGACGACCCAGGCGGCGGCCAGCGCGAACCCCAGCGTATACGTTGCACCGCCGGCGATCCCGCCCTCGCGCGCCGATCAGCTAAGCAGCATTGTCGCCACCCAGGATCGCCGCGAGGAGCTGCGGATCCTTGGTCAAGGCGCGCCGCGCGCCGCAGACGTTCGCCCGCGCGGGGCCAGAGAGCCTGCCGGGCCGGGCTGGGATGGCCCGCGACAACAAACCTCCGGACGGCGGTCGATGGCGCCCAAGACCGTACGTTCGATGCAAGGACCCTCGCAATGAAGCCTTTTGTGCACCCTTTTGGTAAGCACGATCCCCTGGTGCGCGGGCAGGACGCCAGTTGGGCCATCGATGATCTGGCCACGTTGAGGACGTCTCGACGACGCGCGCAGATCATCGCGGGCGCCGCGGCGGCTGTGGCCGTATTGGAAGCGATCGCCTTGGCGGGGCTGACCCCGCTGAAGACGGTTGAGCCCTACACCGTCCTGGTCGATCGGCAGACGGGATATGCTGAAACCTTGCGCGGCTTGCGACCGGACGCCCTGACCCAAAACCAGGCTCTGACGGAGTCTTTCGCCATGCAGTACGTGATGGCGCGAGAGACCGTCGATATGGCCGACATCCTCGATCGATATCGAAAGGTCACCCTCTGGTCGTCGGGCCAAGCGCGGGCGCAGTACCAGCAGAGTTTGAACCGGGCCAATCCAGACAGTCCCTTGAAAACCTATCCGTCGTCGACTGTGGTGAGCACGGTGATCAAGAGCGTCTCGCCTCTCTCGCCAAGCAGCGCGATCGTGCGCTTCGACACGGTGCGACGTGACGCGGGAGCCGATGTCGGTGAGCGGCGCGCCTGGAGCGCGGTGCTGACCTATCGCTACAGCGGCGCGCCGATGCGGATGGCCGATAGAGCGACCAACCCCCTGGGCTTCCAGGTTCTGACCTATCGTCGCGACGCGGAGGCCGTCGGCGCCGGAACGGCCCGCTTCGACAGCATGGGGAACGTGATCCCATGAAGCGCGCGCTCCTCGTGGCCTTGCTGCTGACCTTCGCGAACCCATGCCTGGCGGCCCAAACGCCTCAGCCGGGCGTGCGCGATGCGCGCATACGAACGCTTGCCTATGACGCCGATCAAGTCGTCGAGTTAAAGGCGGTGTTCGACTATCAAGTGATGCTGGAGTTCGCGCCAGACGAGCGGATCGAAAACGTCTCGATCGGCGATGGCCTGGGTTGGCAGATCACGCCCAACAAGCGGGCTAATCTGCTGTTTATAAAGCCGATCACCGCCGTGGCGGCCACCAACATGACCGTGGTGACCGATCAGCGCCGCTATGTCTTTCGATTGACGGCCGTCGCCGCGGCAGGACTGAAGGCTGACGCGATCACCTATGTGGTGCGCTTTATCTACCCAGCGCAGGACACCCCGAAGCCGGCCGCCGCGCGGCCCGCCGAGATCGAGCCCGTTCGCAAGAACATCGCCTATACTTATCTGGGCGCGCGCGAAGCCTTGCCGGCCCTTGTCTTTGACGATGGCCATTTCACCTATTTCCGATGGCCGCAAGCGTCGGAGACGCCGGCGATCTTCCTTCTCAACAATGATGGCGCCGAAAGTCTCGTCAATTACACAGTGCGAAACGGATACTTCATAGTGGAGCAGGTCGCGCGCCGCTTCGTGCTTCGCAACGGTCAGGCGGTAACGACTCTCATCAATGACGCCTGGGCGCCGCCTGCTTTGGAACCGGATGCGCCCAAGCCTCATCAGGGCAGCCTCAAGCCTTCTGGAGGCAAGCCATGAACCCGACACCGCCGATGCCGGACGTTAGTGTCGAACTCGGCGCCGCCGACGACCTTCGACCGAACGTCGCGCGTGCGCCCAGAGGTCTAGCAGGGCCCTTGACCGTGGGGGCGGCGGTCTTGGCCGGGGCTGTGGTTTTCATCGCCATGTCGACGCATCGCCAGGGGACCAAGACGACTGCGCCGGTCGGGCGCGGTCCGATCCAGGCGCCGATCAGCGCCGAGGCGCCGCCCGAGCTCGCGGCGTTGCAGCGCGCCTCTCGCGAGCCGCCGCCGATTCCAGCGTCGGTGACCGACTTCGCACCACCGCCTTTCAACGCCACCGCCCTGGCCTTTCCAGCGCCGAACGCCAATTTTGCAAGTGCAGGCGCGTTGGGGCCGGATCTCGAGCACCGACGCGCTCCGGCCCTGGTGGTCGACTTCAGCGCCGGCCCGTCTGGCGCTCAGCCGGGCGCTGCGGCGACCTCGGGCGCGGCGCTCGCCGCCAAGGCTTCGACCAACGGCCTCAATGCTGATGAGCAGTTCGCAGAGCGTGTCGGCGGTGGCCAAGCCGACGTGGCCAAGGCGAGTTTGATCGTTCATCCGCAATTCGTCGTGCCTCAGGGTGCGACCATCCCAGCGGTGCTGGAGACTGCGTTGAACTCAGATCTGCCCGGGTTCGCCCGCGCGGTCGTGAGTCAGGATGTAAGAAGCTTTGACGGGTCCCGCGTGGTTATTCCGCGTGGAAGCCGGGCCATCGGGCAGTACCGTAGCGCCGTTGCTCAGGGGCAGACGCGCGCCTTCGTGATCTGGACCAGGATCGTGCGACCCGACGGCGCGGCGATCCAGATCGGCTCGCCTGGCGCCGACCCTCTGGGACGTGCGGGCCTTGAGGGCAAGGTAGACCGCCATTTCTTTGAGGCGTTCGGTGGCTCCATCCTCCTGTCGGTCATCAATGCCGCTGTGACGGGTCTATCCAATCAGGGCGGTTCTCAGATCATCATCGGTTCCACTCAGGACGCGATCAGTCTTGGGACCGCTGCGGCGCGACCGACGGCGCTGTCGCCAACCATCAAGGTGGCGCAGGGCGCACCGGTCCGCATCTTCGTGGCCAAGGATCTGGACTTCTCTGCGGTTCCGGATCTCTCGCAATGAACGTCCGAGCCAAGGGCGAGGTCTATCTCGACGCCTATTTGAAACCCTTGGCGCCCTGGCTTGCCGCGCCTGATGTCACGGACATCCTGGTCAATCGCCCCGGCGAAGTCTGGGTCGAGCGTCTAGGGGAGGGCCTGCGTCTTCACATCGTTCCGGAGCTGGACGCGCCGTGTCTCTGGCGGCTTGCGACCCAGGTCGCCGCCGCAGCCGATCAGGGTGTCAGCCGAGAGCATCCGCTATTGGCTGCCGCCTTGCCCAGTGGAGAGCGTGTCCAGGTCGTGGCGCCGCCGGCTACGCGCGGCGACATGGCGATCGCCATCCGAAAGCCTGCCGTGCGCAACATGCGGTTGGAAGACTTCAACCTCGATAGCGCCGTAACCCTGTCCAGCCAGGACGAGGATGCAGATCTGCAGGCTCTGCTCGACGCGGGCGAAGTCACCACCTTCCTTAAAAGGGCGGTTCGGGCGCGCAAGAACATCGTTATCTCCGGCGGCACGTCGAGCGGCAAAACCACCTTTCTCAACGCCTTGGCCGAGGAAATCCCCAGCGATGAGCGCCTGATCCTCATCGAGGACGCGCCCGAGGTCCGTTGCGCGCAGCCCAACGTGGTTGGCCTCCTGGCGCCACGTGGCGGGCAGGGGGAGGCGCGCATCAAGGCGGAAGATCTTCTTCAGGCCTCGCTGCGGCTACGGCCCGACCGAATCATTCTGGGCGAACTGCGCGGCGCCGAAGCCTTTAGCTTTTTGCGCGCCGTCAATTCAGGGCACCCGGGCTCACTCACCACTGTGCACGCCGATACCCCCGCCGCCGCGCTCGACCAGATCGCTTTGATGGTGATGCAGTCCGGCGCGAATCTGGGCCGGGCGGAGATCATCGAGTACGTCCACAGCGTCGTAGAGGTGGCCGTCCAACTGGCTCGCGTTGAGGGCCGCCGTCGCGTCACCAGGGTCGAGTTCAGGCCAAGGCCGATCCTGGCCGCCTAACGGTTGTGTCGCGACGATCGTTACAGTCTCAATAGAGCCGCTTCACGCCCACGCGCATCGAGCGGGGCTCGAGCGGGTGGACGTGCCGGTCGGTGACGCCGCCTAGAAATTATAGCGAAGACTCGCCCGCACGCTGCGAGGTTGGAAGACATGATAGTGCACATCTTCGACGCCTTCCGGCTGTTCGCCGGCTAGTCGGGAGGCATAATAGTAATCGACATCATGGTCGTTACTGTTGAGCGCATTGAGGACGTCGAGATAAAGTCCGACGCGCCGGAAGTCGCGGCCGACGCGGAGATTGACCAGCGCAGAGCCCTCGGACTTGACGCTTGCGTCCTCAATAAGGGGATAGCGACCAAAGTAGCGAACCTGAGCACTGGCCAGCCAGCCTGACTGCGACTTGCCCGACACGCCTGCGCTGATCACCAGCGGGATTGAACCTGGAACCTTGTCGCCTGCCGGGTCGCTATCGCGGAATTTGGCATCCGAATAAGACACCTCAAGATTGGCGCTGACCGCCTTGCTGGGAAAATAGTACAGCCCCAGTTCCACGCCCTCGCGACGGCTGGGCCGGCTGACTTCCGTGTTGCCAGCATCGCCGACGAACAGCAGCTCTGAGTCCAGTCCCAGCGTCCAGGCCGCTGCGGTGGCTTGCAGTTGATCGTTCAAAAAGAGTCGCGCGCCGACTTCGCCGCCGACCGAACGCACCAGCGGTGTGACGGGTTCGGCCGGATCGCCGCTAACGGGATCAACCGTGATTGTGGTCCCACGCGCATCGTTGGAATGAAAACCCTGACCATAGCTGACATAAAGTTCCACCGGTGTGCTTGGCTTGTAAACCAGGCTAGCCTTGATCGAAGCTTTGCCGTCCTCAGTATCGCCCGAGTTGGCTGCTATACTTTTGGAATCCACATCGAAGTCGTAGTGATCGTAGCGCACGCCGACATAGCTACGCAGCGTAGCGTTGAAGCGGTGCTCATTGGCTGCGAAGAGGCCAATGCTTCCCTCTCTTACCCGGTCATCGCGAACCGGATCGAGGCGCTGACGGGCTTGGGCGTGGAAAAGACCAACCTGCTGAATGTCGTCATACCGGCCGTCGGCCCCGATCCGCCAGCGATTGGCGCCGTGGTCCCATTGCTGGGAGATTTCCAATCCGTAGATCCGACGATCATCGACCTGTTCGAATTGGTCGCCGTGGACGGGATCGTCGAGCAAGTAGGTGAAGTTGGAAAACAGGTCGAGCTTGGATGAGATCACGTAGGCTTGAGCGTTTAATTGTCCGCCCAAGGCCGGCCCGTTCCAGCCGCCTGACAGACTGTAGCGAGACGCATCGCCGCCGACCGTCTTGTCGATCGATCCGAACTCCGAGATCTGCCCCTCTTGAACAGCGCGCTGGGGAATTTGGTCGGGTGAGTTCCAGCTATTGTCGTAGCCCATGAGCGTCAGATGAGCGCGGCCGCCGCCAAGGGCGCCGCTGTATTTGAGCAGCCCGCTGACCTTTTGAACGTCTTCATTGATATCCGTCCATGGCCCCTTCAGCGATTGAACCTCGAGGCCGTAGAGAAGGTCGCCTGGACCAACCTTGGCGGAGTCGGCGACGACGCCTCGTCGATAGCCGTATTTTCCTACCGTGATCTCGGCCACACCCTGCGGCACGGTTTCGGCAAGATGAAACCGGACTGATCCAGCCGAGGAGAAATCGCTGACATCGGCGTAGTAGACACCCTTGCGATAGGTCAGTTCTTCTACCGTCTCGGGGATCAGGAAGTTGAGATCCGTGTAGCCTTGCCCATGGCCATGGGTGCGCATGTTGACCGGCATCGCATCGACCGATGTGGCGAAATCTGTGCCGTGATCCAGATTGAATCCGCGTAGGAAATATTGATTGGCCTTGCCGCTTCCCGAGTGCTGGGTCGCGATCAGCCCCGGCACGAACTCGAGCAGATCGCCCGTGCGCAGCAATGGCCTAGCAGCGATCTCCACCTGGCCCACTGAGCCTTCGGATGCGGAGATCGCTTCGCCCACCAGGTTCCTGCGACGGCCGATGACTGTCACCGAACTGACGCCAGTCGGAGCCGGCTCCGCGAGCTCCAGCGCCGGATCGGCGGCCGGCTGGATGGGCAGGTCCAGGGCCTTGGCCTCAGCGGTTAGCGACAGGCCGATGGCCAGGGCAGCCAAGGCCGCAGCTTGCGAAGCCATCAAGGTTCTCCGTCCAAAAAGTACTCCCGGACAGCGAGGCTGTCCGGGAGCATAGGCGCCTATTTCAGAGCGACGGGGGTGGCTGTGGGGTCCACGGCCTTGATGTCGCTTGCCTGGGGTTTGCCCGGTTCGCTGTTGGGCGCGGCACGAAAGAGAGCGCCAAAGCCCGAGCCGAAGCCGTCTTCCAGCTTCGGAGGCGGGGGTGGTGTGATGATCGTGCTACCGCCACCGCCGCCGCAGGCGGTTAGCCCGCTGGCGGCGACAGCCAAGGCTGCGACGATCGCGCCGCGGCGCAGGATGATTGCTCGCATGGCCCGCCCCCTACTTGTGCGCGGTGCCGGGCGAGCCCGGGATCGGATCGTTGAGGTACGGGAAGGCGTTCTGAACATCCATGGCGCTCAGGGGCGCGCCGTCGGTAAACGGCACCTGGCCTGTCACGGCGTCGCCCGGCTTGCAGATGCCGAGGTCGGTCGACTTGCCGTTGACAGGCACTGGGTGGCAGAGCCGGCCCATGGCGACGCGCACCGTAATGTCGACCACGTCGTCGCCAGGGCGGCGACCGTTCGGATAACCGGCCAAGTCATCGCCAGCCACGCCGAACGGGCTCTGCGAGGCGCGGGGCGTGGGATTGATCCCGGTGTTCAGGCGCATCATCTCGGAGGCCGTCACCGCCTTCATCTGGTTGACGCCTGCAATGCCCGTCAGGAAGGTCGCCACCAGATCCTTGCGCGGCAGGTTGGTTGGGGCGAGGTTGGTGAAGCTCGTGCCAAGCGTGGCGTTTACCGGCGCGCGGAACAGGACGTCCAGGATCGCCGGGATGGTCGGATTGGTCACGTAGTCAGCAAACTGGCCGTCGCCATTGGGCTTGGAACCGTTGAAGCGGTCCTTGTCCGGCAGGCCAATAACCAGCTCGTTGACCAGGGGATGGGACAGACGCGAGACCTGCACATAGGCGCCGCCCTGCAGGGCCGGGGCCTTGTAGGTGGGCTGAGGGTCCAGAAGGCGCGCCTGGGGCAAGCTGCCCGTCGACCAGGCGCCGATGACGCCGTTGCCTGTGCCGGTCAGACACGAGATCGGCACTTCCAGCGTGATGGAGGTGACGTTGGCCTTTCCAATCAGATCGTCATGGGCATTGCGGTCCTGGGTGATGCCGCCTGGGAAGCCCTTGCCGTCCTTGGCTCCGGCCGCACTGTCGCCCTCGATCGGCACCAGGTTCACGAGATCGAAGACCTCGCCCAGGTTCACGGCGAAGGCCTCTGCGCGCTGACCCACGAAGACGCGGCCAGGCGTCGAGCATCCGGGCAGGTTGAGGTTCACCGGCTGAACGAACTGCTTGGCGTAGGTGGGGTAGTTGCTGATCGTCTTGAGGCCAACATTGTCGAGCGGCTTGGCGAAGGTGGATGCGCCGGTCGTCCCATTTGTGGCCGTTACTTTAGTGCCCGAGCGACGGTCGCCGCTGATCACAGTCAAGCTGTAGGCTTCGCTTTCGCCGAGCGTGGCGTCACCCGGAGCCTTGACCGGGCCGACCGCACGCAGCGCAATCGGAAGGGTCTTGTCGCCGATGGTCAGCTGGACGCCTTTGTCGTTCAGCAGGGTGTTGTTGAACTTGAACTGGAACGTCAGATTTTCGTTGGCGTCACCGTCGTTGTCGACGTGGATCTCATAGACTGCGTCCGGATCCATCGTGAAGTAATTGGGGCCGCCGTAAGGCGACTGCAGTGGCTGGTAGTTGGCGATGAAAGTCACGAACCCGTCGCGACCCGGCTCGTAGCTACGAAACATGTAGAAATCGGTGCCGTCGACCTTGGGTGACTTGGTGATACCCGGCGCCTCACGGTGGCTTGAGGCCAAGCTGGGCGTGGCGCCCAGAATGCCTAGCAGTGCGGCGGTCGTGGCCACCCCTGATAAGAGCTTATTCTTCATGATTGTCCTCGCTGCATGTCGTGCTGAGGAGCAGTCGTTAGGAGAAACCAGGACCGACCGTCGCTCGTACTGGATATCGAGGCACGCCCCATTCCAGATGCCGGGCGGTAGAATTTATTTCACGGCCCACTGGGCCGGCAGGCCGACAGCGCTCAGTTGCGACCAGCGCCATTCGCCCGATCCGATCACGAGCAAGGTCGCCCCACGCGCGTCGCGCAACGTGACAAGTCGAGGCCCAAACACTTGAGCGTCAAGGCAGCCTGGTGGCGCTCCGTTCAATGCCCGCCCAAGCCCTTGATCGAGCGCTACGAGGGCTGCAGAGGGCGAGGGGCCAAGCGTCCACGCCCCGTCCCAAAGCATCACGGCATTGGCGACGGAGCGCGCGTCGGGGGGCAATGCGCTAAGGGCCTTCAACACCGCCGGGTCGGCCTGCATTCGGGCCTCGACGCCGCTGACCATGTCGCAAGGCTCGTCTACGCCGATGATCCAGGGTCGGGCGCTGACGCTGGCGGTGTCGTCATCAGCGGGGTCGGCTACAGGAGACTCTGGGCCATCCTCTGGGGGCGTGGGACTGGCGGGCGGCGCCGGCGAGGTTTGACTTTGCAGAGGGCGCCTCGACGTTTTGTCCGACGGGCTTGGCTGCGACGAGTCCGCGTCAGCCGGGGGGAGGTTCGCCAGGGACAGGTTTATGGCCGAGCCCTCCGGACTCTCCATCCCTGGCATTGGCACCGGCGCAAGAGCCAGCCAAGCGCCTGCAGTCAGGTGGGCCAGGAGGACAGCTGCTGTGATCACGACGCGCCGCCCCAAGTGGCGCTGGCGCGATGTGTCTCCTGTCTTGCTCATGATCGCGCTCCCGGTGACGTGTTGAGGCCAGGTCCGGAGCGCCGCACGCGAACCTAGCCCCGTCCGCCTCGGGAGAAATCGCGCGCCGGGCGGCAGATGCTGGGTGGGGGGTGACCCGCCGCTGACGATCGCGCGACCGGCGCTCCCTTGGGGGAGGCGGACGTTCCTTGCGACTACGGGCGCTGTGAGGTCAGGGATGCAGGCAAAAGAAATTTGTTCGCCGAGGCCTATTCTGACTGTAGTTCCCAGCCAGCGTCAGCGCGCCCCTGGCGGCGGAAAGGCCTTGGCGACCGACGCCACTTTAACGAGGCTCAACTCGCCATTCTCGAGACTTGATCGCACGCGGGCCATGCTCAGTTCCGACGTCGGCGGTCCTGAGCATCAAGGTGTACGAGCCTAAAGCCCTGTAGCAAACAACAACTGAGCGGCTCGACGAGGCTGGCCGAAGTTTTGGAGGCTCGCCGCTTCGGCCGGAATTTTTTGAAGGATCGGCATCCAAATCCGCTGACGCCGCCGTAGCCCGTATCAGAAGCGGAACCCACCGCCTCAGGCTCACGGAGACCAAGGATGCCAAGTTCTTTCAATGCTCTCGACAATCCCGGCCGTCGCACCGCCTTGCGGGCGGGCAGTCTTGGCGTTCTGTCCGTTGCGGCGATTGGTGTCCTGGCCGGATCGCCGGCCATGGCCAGAGCCAAGGATGCCTCCCGTGGTGACGTCGATATTCTCAACGTCGCCCTGGGCCTCGAGCATGAAGCGATCGCCGCCTACCAGGCCGGCGCCGAGAGCGGGCTGCTGCAGAAGCCGGTTCTCGATGTGGCGGTGCAGTTTCAGGGACACCACAAGGCCCATCGGGACGCCCTGATCACGGCGGTCACCAAGTTGGGCGGCGTTCCCGTCCAGTCCAAGTCTATGAGCGACTATGCCGCCGGACTTGGCCTTTCAGCGGTCAAGTCGCAGGCTGACATCCTGCGCCTGGCGCAGAGGCTCGAGCGTGGGGCGGCCAACGCCTACATCGGTGTGATGCCCTCTTTTCATGAGAAAGCTTTCGCCCAAGTCTGCGCCCGTCTGGCGGCTGACGAAGTCATGCATTGGACGGCGCTGTCTCAGGCGCTGGGCGATGCGCTTCCCGCCATGCCGCTGACTTTTGGCGGCTGAGCCACCTGGCCGATCCCACTGGCCTGATCGGCTGCGGGGGTCGGCCCCACTTGGGGGTGATCGTGAATTCCTGGCTTCTTCTGGCGGCGGCTGCCGCCATTTCAAACGTTCCCGGGCGGATGGGCGATGGCGGGGGCGACATCGCGCATGGACAAATCGTTTATGAAGAGCGGTGTGAAGGCTGCCATGCGCTTGATGCAAATCGTGTTGGACCGGCCCATCGGGGTGTTTACGACCGCCGGGCAGGGACTGCCGTCGGCTATGACTACTCGCCCGGCTTGATGCGATCGCGGATCGTCTGGACGAGCGTCAATCTCGACCGATGGCTCCGGGACCCGCGCGCACTAGTCCCTGGAACGCGCATGGCGTTTCGTCTTAGCGACCCACAGGCGCGCGCCGATGTTATCGCCTATCTGCGGGCTCAATCGCCACCTGCGCCCAAGTAGCGCATTGGAACGCCCGCTCTGCGACGGTCGTGTTCTCGGAGCGTACCAAGGTCGGCTCATGGGTGGCAGCCGCATCGGATAGCCCGGCGGCGTTCTGGCAGAAAACAACCACCCTGCGAACTTGCCGGGCGTAGTGCCCGAAAAACTAAGTGCGACTGATCCCACGAGCAGCGGCTCAGTTCTCCGGCCAGCAACAGTTCGAGCAGCACGTTTCGCCGAAAGCCACTCAACACAGGTGGGGATCGTTTCCCTCACTGCGCTGGTCGCCGCCAAATAATCAGACCAGAGTAATTTTGGAATTTGAATAAATTCGGATAAATCGAGTATTTTATGGATTGTTGAGGCGAGCTAATATTGAGATTTTCCACCCAGTTCGAATATAAAATCTTTAGTCTCATGAATGGTCTGTAATAAATGTGTCGGGTGATCGAAAGCTGCGCTGGGATCAGCCTTGAAGAATAGAAAGACCGTTTCCGTCCCCGTCTGGCCGCTGACAGTTCTAGCGCTAACTGCGGTCGCCCTCCTGGTTGTCAGCCTCGTTCTGGGCGCTCGCCAGGTCGACCGCCAGGTTCGACTCCATGAGGAACTTTTGGTTCGCCGGAGCATCGATGCACAGGTCGAGCAGATGCGTCGCGCCTTGGTCGCCCTGACCGTTCGGGACGACACCGTGCTGAACCTGGCCAGCCAGCTGGACGAACGCTGGGCCGACCGAAACATCGCCGTCAATCTACATCAGAGCGTCGGCATCTGGGATTACATCATTGTGGACGGCGACGACCTGGCCGTTTGGGCCGGGCGGGACACTTCGCCCTTGTCCCTTTTCGATCGCCAGAAGTTGCGCGGCATGGCGCAACCCATCATCGACGAAATGCGCGACCTCGAGCGGGAACGGCCGGTCTCGACCGGGGCTGCCTCGACCCTGAACGAAAGGCTCGCCCGATCCGTGGTGATCTCACGAAGCGAAGTTCGGGAGGGGCGCGGCTATATGTGGATCGCGAGCTTGGTGCCCCCGGACGGCGGCAAGGTCGCGTCCCGGACTGCGCGATCGGCTATCGTGATAGGGGGTGGCTTCGTTGCTGACGCCAGTGTCGCCGCGCTTCAGCAACGTTACCAGCTGGAGGATTTTCGTCTTGAACCGAATATCAGCAGGATTCGGCGTGGAGAGGCTCGAGCCGTTTTTCGGGCCGTTCGAGGAGCCGCGCCAATCACCCTGGTCTGGACAGCCCGGCATCCTGGCGGCGATCTGCTTGGACAGACGGTCTGGGTTATCAGCGGCGTCGTGATCGTCCTGGTGGCGCTGGCCGGTCTGATGGCTCAGAGCATCCGGCGTGCCGCCCGCAGCCTTTCCGAGACGGACCGCGCTCAGGCCGAGTTCCTCGCCAATATGAGCCACGAGATCCGAACGCCGCTGAATGGCGTGAACGCCCTGTCCGAAGCTCTGGCCAAGACCAAGCTTTCGACCAGTCAACGCGAAATGGCCAACACAATCCATCGTTCCGGCCTGATGCTGAGCCGCCTGCTTTCCGATATCCTCGACTTGGCCCGGATAGACGCAACGGGTCTGTCGTTGGTGCCCGAGCCGTTTCGGCTAAACGACGCGGTAAACGCGATCGCAGACGTCATGAGACCGAGGGCGGAAGAAAAAGACCTGACGCTTCACTTGGACCTGGGCCCGGCGACCGAGGCCTGGGTGCTGGGAGATGTCACGCGCCTTGGCCAGATTCTCGCCAACCTCCTCTCAAATGCGATCAGGTTCACGCAGCAGGGTCATGTCAGATTGGTGGTGCGGGCTGCGACCGAGGCCGGGCCCGGCGTCTGGCGTTTTGAAGTCGAGGACACGGGCGTCGGCTTTGAACCGTCCCAGACAGAGCGCCTTTTCAAACGGTTCCAGCAGGCCGATAGCAGCGCGACGCGCCGTTTCGGGGGGATGGGCATGGGCCTGGCGATAGCCCGAGAACTGGCCGAGATCATGGGCGGGCGACTCGAGGGCAAGGGTTCGCCCGGCGTCGGCGCGGTGTTCACGCTCTACCTCCCGCTACCCATGGCCAAGGTGGTGTTGCCCGATCCACAGGTCCTCGACGGCGCGATCGACATCTTTGATCTTGGCAAAGAGTCGGCGACCCGCGTGCTTGTCTGTGATGATCACCCGATCAATCGTCTTGTGATTGAAACCCTGCTGGGCGAATTGGGTATGGACTTCGTATCGACGGAAAATGGCCTGGAAGCCTGCAAAGCCTATGAGACCCAGGCGTTCGATCTGATCCTCATGGATATGCAGATGCCCGTGATGGACGGTTTGACCGCCATCCATCGGATCAGACAGCACGAGGAGGGTCTGGATCGGCCTCAAACACCGATCATCATGATCTCCGCCAATGCCTTGCCCGAGCACAGGGCGGCGGGGATCGAGGCGGGCGCGGACCTGTTCGTCACCAAGCCCCTCAGCGCCGAAAGCTTTTTCGGCGCGCTCAGCGCGTTGCGTGTGACCGGCTAGAGAGATTCAATCCGCGAGCCGAGATTGGCCGTGCCTGATTACGTCGTCACAGTGGCGGGACAAACATGATGTCCGTTCCGCTGGGCAAGAAGCCAGAGCTAGGATTGAGCCGCTGCGTCCAGGCATCTGAATGTCCGGAGTTCGGCGCGGTCCCAAGGGCAGCTATTGGCGCCAATCAGCTGTCTATCGTCGAGTGAAGCGCCACGCGATGGGGCGCAACACGGAAACGAATCTGCACCGACCTTGTGCGCTGTGACCCAGTTGTGACCCCGAAGAAGTTCGGAAGCGGCGAAGGGAAGCATAAGGCATTGAAAAGGTTGGTGCCGGTTACAGGAATCGAACCCGTGACCTTCGGTTTACAAAACCGCTGCTCTACCAGCTGAGCTAAACCGGCCAATCGCCGCGCGAAGCGGACGGAGGCTTCCTTAGCGTCCGGACCGCTGGTGGGCAATGGCTTTGGTGTCTGCGCCGACCAAGGGGATTGCGATCGCGCCGTCCCCGGATGGGCACGGGGATAGACGTCCCAAGTCCTCCCCCTGAAGGGGGAGGCGGCCGCAGGCCGGTGGGGGAACACCGCATTGATTCAGCAGGACTTCCCCCTCCGTCGGCTTCGCCGACACCTCCCCCGCTAGGGTGAGGACTTGTACGGGCGCCCAGACAATCGACGCAGCCCTCTTAAAACCTCCCGTATTCTGTACCCACCTCGTCGCGAGGAAAGGGCGCAAGGCCAGCGACCATTGCGGCGGCGGGGGGTGATCGAGCGGGGCTGGGCTTCAGGGGGATACTGAAGCGCGTCCGGGGATCCTGGCGTTGCAGGACCCGCCCGCCGTCGGCGTGGATGGGGATCAAGGCGAGTGTTGGTCAGGATTGGCCCCACGCCCCCCGACCTTCGGGACTTCGGGAAACCGAAGCTTCCGGGTTCCGGTAAGGCCCCAACTGGGCCACCCGCTGGGACGCTGATGGAAAACGATGACGCGGAGCGGACGGCTTCGTCGAAACGGTTAGTTCTATTTCATCTCCGGACGTGGTCCGGACGCTCCGCGACCCTTTCCACCGCCATCGCAGCGAAAGCGCGAGGTCGAGACGCCGTGTCACCCCGCCTTCGCCTTCAACCGCAATCCGCCCAGCAGCGCCCCGCCGATCACATAGGTCAGCAATTGATAGCCGCCATCGATCCACAGCAGCGGCAGGTTGCCGGCCGCGTAGACGTAGTCGAGGCTGACCACTGTCAGGGCGAAGAACACGCAGGCGGCCAGGGCCACCCTGGCCCCGCCCATCCAGCTGCGGGCGGCCAGCCGGCCGATCAGCCAGTCCAGGCCGATCAGGATGATGACCATGTTGACGAAGCCCAGGCTCATCCGCCACTCGGTCCCGACAAAATCGGCTTCGGTCATTTCCATCGCCGCCATCCAGGCGTCGCTGAGGACCGCGCCATACCAGACGATGCCGATGATCTGTCCGACGACCAGGGCCGCGACGAGGCCCAGCCAGTTGATGCTCTTCATAGACGTTGCCCCCCGATGGGGCCGGATCGGTCTGTCCGGCTCCCCCGGGGGAAGGGAAGCTGCATAACGATGTTTGGTCAACGGTCCGGCGCTTTTGTTTCGCGGCCCGGCCTTCTATATGCGAACGCCTGTTTCCTTGATCCCTGACTCCCCGGAAGATTTGCGCCTCATGGCTCGTATCCTGATCACCTCCGCCCTGCCGTACATCAACGGCATCAAGCACCTGGGCAATCTGGCGGGATCGATGCTGCCGGCCGACGTCTATGCGCGCTTCCAGCGGGCCCGGGGCAATGAGACGCTCTATATCTGCGCCACCGACGAGCACGGCACGCCGGCCGAGCTGGCCGCCGCCGCCGCCGGCCAGGATGTCGAGACCTACTGCGCCGAGCAGCATATTCTTCAGCGTGACGTCGCCGCGGCGTTCGGCCTGTCGTGGGACTGGTTTGGCCGCTCGTCCTCGCCGCAGAACCGCAAGCTGACCCAGCACTTCGCCGAAGTTCTCGAGGCCAATGGCCTGATCGAGGAACGCGTCGACCAGATGGTCTATTCCATCGACGACAAGCGCTTCCTGCCCGACCGCTATATCGAGGGCACCTGCCCGCACTGCGGCTTCGAGAAGGCGCGCGGCGACCAGTGCGATAACTGCGGCAACCTGCTGGATCCCACCGACCTGAAGAACGCCTATTCGGTGATCTCGGGCTCGCGGAAACTGGAGGTGCGCGACACCCGCCACCTCTATCTCCTTCAGACGAAAATGGCTGACCGCATCAGGGCCTGGGTCGACACCCATGGCGACTGGCCGATCCTGGCCAAGTCGATCGCCTACAAGTTCCTGGATGAGGGCCTGATCGACCGCGGCATCACCCGCGACCTCGCCTGGGGCGTGCCGGTGGTCAAGGACGGCGCGCCGCGTCCGGGCATGGAAGGCAAGGTCTTCTACGTCTGGTTCGACGCCCCGATCGAATACATCGCCGCCACCCAGGAATGGGCCGATGCGGAAGAGGGCCGCGACTGGCAGCGCTGGTGGCGCACGGACGCCGGCGCTGACGACGTCCGCTATGTCGAGTTCATGGGCAAGGACAATGTCGCCTTCCACACCGTCAGCTTTCCGGCGACGATCCTGGGCTCGGAAGAGCCGTGGAAGAGCGTCGACATGCTCAAGGCCTTCAACTGGCTCAACTGGTATGGCGGCAAGTTCTCGACCAGCTCCAAGCGCGGGGTGTTCATGGACGCGGCGCTGGAGATCCTGCCGCCCGACTTCTGGCGCTGGTACCTGACCTCGAACGCGCCGGAGAGCTCGGATACCGCGTTTACCTGGGAGATGTTCGCCAGCTCGGTGAACCGCGACCTGGCCGACGTGCTGGGCAACTTCATCAACCGCATCCTGAAGTTCACCGAGGGCAAGTTCGACGGCGTCGTGCCGGAGGGCGGTGAGCCCGGTCCGCTGGAAGAAAAGCTGTTCGCCGACGTCTCGGCCCGTCTGGCCGATCTGGCCGAACAGATGGACGCCATCGAGGTGCGCAAGAGCGCCCAGGCGCTGCGGGCTCTGTGGGTCGTCGGCAACGAGTATCTGCAGGAAGCTGCGCCGTGGACCGCGATCAAGACCGACCGCGACCGCGCCGCTGTGATCGTCCGCACGGCCCTGAACCTGGCGGCGCTGTACGCCAAGATCTCGACGCCGTTCATCCCGTTCGCGGCCGAGAAGATCGCGGAAGCCTTCTCGCTGGACTTCCCGGCCGCCTGGCCGAGCAACGATGCGGCAGTCGAGCTGTCATCGCTGCCGGTCGGCCTGTCGGTGCGCGCGCCCGAAGTGCTGTTCAAGAAGATCGACGAGGACATGATCGCCGAATGGACGGCCCGCTTCGGCGGGGCGGAAGAGGGGTGATCTTCATCCGCGACATGGACTGCGCCGGCCGATGAGCAGCCTGACGCGGCTCAGCTTTTTCTACGTCGCGATGTATCTTGGGACAGGCGTCAGCCTGCCCTATATCGGCACCTATCTGCGCGATCGCGGCATGAGCGGCGCAGCGATCGGCCTGATCCTGGCCATCCCGATGCTGGCCCGGCCCTTCACCGGCCCGGCCCTGGCGGTGTGGGCCGACGGCTTCGCCCTGCGACGCTCGCCGATGGTGTTGCTGTCGCTGGGCGCGGGACTTGGCTACGCGGCCCTGCTGATCGCGCCGGGCGCTCTGGGCCTGGCCATCGCCTGGATGATCGGCCAGACCCTGCTGTCGACGGTTTCGCCCCTGGTCGACGTCATCGCTCTGCGGCGGGCGCGTACCGAGGGGTTCAACTACGGCCTGCCAAGGGGCACAGGCTCGGCGGCCTTCATTGTCGCCAATCTGATCATGGGTGTCGTGCTGGCGGTCGCCACGCCGGCCATCATCCCGATCTGGATCGCCGCGGCAGCCTTCCTCACGGCGCTTGCGGCTGCGGTGTTCGTGCCGCCCGAGCGGGTCCACGCCGAGGGCGCCAAGCCCGTCGGATCCGAACGTTGGAAAGGCCTTGGCTCACTGCTGCGCGACCGGACCTTCCTTCTGGCCGTCATGACCGCCGGCCTGATCCAGGGCGCCCATGCCTTCTACTACGGCTTCTCGACCATCCTCTGGCGGGGGCAGGGGATTTCCGAGCCGGTCATCGGCCTGCTGTGGGGCGTCGGCGTCGCCGCCGAGGTGGCCTTCATGTGGTTCCTGGAGCCGTGGCGTCGCAAGGTGGGGCCGGAAAAGCTGATGATCCTGGGCGGCGCGGCGGCGGTGCTGCGATGGGTGGCCTACGCCTTTGCGCCGCCGCTGTGGATGCTGTTTCCGATGCAGCTTCTGCACGCCCTGACCTTCGCGGCCAGCTTCCTGGCCTCGCTGCGTCTGATCGAGAAACTGACCCCGCCCGCCAACGCCTCGGCCGCCCAGGCGATCAACTCGGCCCTGTCGGGCGGCTTCACCCTGGGCGTGGCGACCCTGTTCGCGGGGCCGCTGTTCGACGCTTTCGGGTCCTACGGCTATCTGGCCATGGCGGGTGTGGCGGCGCTGGGTCTGGCCGGCGCCATCGCCCTCAACCGCCGCACCGGCAGCCGTCAGATGTCGTAGTCGATCTCTTGGCCTTCCAGCCATTCGACGATGCGCTCGGCGGCCTCGACCGGGCTCATGGTCGTGGTGTCGATGCGCAGTTCGGGCGCTTCGGGGGCCTCATAGGGGCTGTCGATGCCGGTGAAGTTCTTCAGTTGGCCCGCCCGGGCCTTGGCGTACAGACCCTTGACGTCACGCTCCTCGGCCACGGCCAGAGGCGTGTCGACAAAGACCTCGATGAACTCGCCGCCCTCGAGGATCTCGCGGGCCATTCGGCGTTCGGCGCGGAACGGCGAGATGAAGGCGGTCAGCACGATCAGGCCGGCGTCGACCATCAGCTTGGCCACCTCGGCGACCCGGCGGATGTTCTCGACGCGGTCCTCCTCGGTGAAGCCGAGATTCTTGTTGAGGCCATGACGGACATTGTCGCCGTCGAGGAGATAGGTGTGACGACCCAGGGCGTGCAGGCGTTTTTCGACCAGATTGGCGATGGTCGACTTGCCGGCCCCCGACAGGCCGGTCAGCCACACGACCTGGCCGCGTTGGCCCTTGAGCGCGGCCCGGGATTGTTTCGTGACGTCCGTATGTTGCCAGTGAATGTTGTCGGCGCGACGCAGGGCAAAATTGATCATGCCGGCGCCGACGGTGCGGTTGCTGATCCGGTCGATCAGGATGAAGCCGCCCAGTTCGCGATTGTCGGCATAGGCTTCGAAGGGCACTGCCTGGTCGAGCGACAGGTTCACGAGCCCGATCTCGTTCAATTCCAGTCGCTTGGCGGCGGATTTCTCAAGCGTGTTGACGTTCACCCGGTGCTTGATCTCGGTGACGCTGGCCCCGACGGTCCGGGCCCCGATCTTCAGCAGGTAGGCGCGGCCGGGGGGCAGGGGCTCGTCGTCCATCCAGACGACGGTGGCCTCGAACTGCCCGGCGACGGGGCTTGGCGCATCGGCGGCCACGATCAGGTCGCCGCGCGAGATGTCGATCTCGTCGGTCAGGGTGATCGTCACCGACTGGCCGGCCACGGCCTGGGGCAGGTCATCGGGCAGGGTGACGATACGCTCGACGCGGCTCTCGCGGCCCGAGGGCAACACGCGGATCCGGTCGCCCGGCTTGACCACGCCCGAGGCGATCAGGCCCGAGAAACCCCGGAAATCCAGATTGGGGCGATTGACCCACTGCACGGGCAGGCGGAACGGCTGGGCCTGCAGATCGTCCTCGACCTGAATGGTTTCCAGCCAGTCCATCAGGATCGGGCCGTCGTACCAGGGCGTCGCGTCGCTCTTGCTGGCCATGTTGTCGCCGCCCAGGCCCGAGATCGGGATGGGCGTGAAGACCGACAGGCCGATCTGATCGGCGAAGGCCCGGAAGTTGGCAACGATGGCGTCGAAGGTCGGCTGGTCCCAGCCGACGAGGTCCATCTTGTTCACCGCCAGGACGATGTGGCGGATGCCCAGCAGGCTGACCAGATAGGCGTGGCGGCGGGTCTGGGTGAGAACGCCCTTGCGGGCGTCGATCAGGATCACGGCCGCGTCGGCGGTCGAGGCGCCGGTGACCATGTTGCGGGTATATTGCTCGTGGCCGGGGGTGTCGGCGACGATGAACTTGCGCTTGTCGGTGGCGAAGAAGCGGTAGGCGACATCGATGGTGATGCCCTGTTCGCGCTCGGCGGCCAGGCCGTCGACCAGCAGGGCGAAGTCGATCGCGCCGCCCTGGGTGCCGACCCGCTTGGAGTCGGCCTCGAGGGCCGCCAGCTGGTCCTCGAAGATCATCTTGCTGTCGTACAGCAGCCGGCCGATCAGGGTCGACTTGCCGTCGTCCACCGAGCCACAGGTGATGAAGCGCAGCAGGGACTTGTGCTGGTGGGCGACCAGATAGGCGTCGATGTCCTCGGCGATCAGGTCGGAGGGCTTGTAAACGGTCATCTAGAAATAGCCCTCCTGCTTCTTCTTCTCCATCGAGGCGGACTGGTCATGGTCGATGACCCGGCCCTGTCGCTCGCTGCTGGTGGCCAGCAGCATTTCCTGGATGATCTGGGGCAGGGTGGAGGCGGTGCTCTCGACCGCGCCGGTCAGCGGATAGCAGCCCAGGGTGCGGAAGCGGACGCTCTTCATCTGCGGAACTTCGCCTGGGCGCAGCCGGAAACGATCGTCATCGACCATGATCAGAGACCCGTCGCGCTCGACTACCGGCCGCTCGGCCGCGAAATACAGCGGCACGATCGGGATGTTTTCGAGGTGGATGTACTGCCAGATGTCGAGCTCGGTCCAGTTCGAGATCGGAAAAGCCCTCAGGCTTTCGCCCGGGTGCTTGCGGGTATTGTAGAGCTTCCAAAGTTCGGGCCGCTGGTTCTTGGGGTCCCAGCGTTGCTCGGCCGAGCGGAACGAGATGATCCGCTCCTTGGCGCGGCTTTTCTCCTCATCGCGCCGGGCGCCGCCAAAGGCCGCGTCGAAGCCGTACTTGGAGAGGGCCTGTTTCAGGCCCTCGGTCTTCCACATGTCGGTGTGAAGGGCGCTGCCGTGGTCGAAGGGGTTGATGCCCTTGGCCTCGGCCTCTGGGTTCTTGTGAACTAGCAGGTCAAATCCAAGGTCGGCGGCGACCTTGTCGCGCAACGCGTACATGGCCCGGAACTTCCAGGTGGTGTCGATGTGCAGCAGCGGAAAGGGTGGCCGCGACGGGAAGAACGCCTTGGCCGCCAGGTGCAGCATCACGGCGCTGTCCTTGCCAATCGAATACAGCATGACCGGCCGTTCGCACTCGGCCGCCACTTCGCGCAGGATGTGGATGCTTTCGGCTTCCAGGCGCTGGAGGTGCGTCAGGCGGGCCGGCGAGATGTCGGTCATGAACGGTTCCGGCGAAGCGCTGGGTGCGATCGATGCAAGCTGGGTAGGGGCCAAAACAAGCGTCCGCAAACAGAATTAAATGCCGATCGTCGCCGAATTCGGCAACAGCGGGCTGTGTACTGGCGAACTAGGCAGCGCGAGGGCCCGGGGCAAGCGGTGGAATTCTGGAGGCGTTGTCAGCTTGGGTGGCGCCGAACTCTGCGATCATGACCGAAAGTTCACTCGGTTAAGCTGCGAGCTTGTCGCATAATGCCTTTATCGCACGGTGGGTCGGTCATGAGCTTTCTGGCGGAAATGCTGGCTATAGTTGTGGTCTGGCTGTCGTCTCTGGCGCTGGGCCAACTGGGCGTTGCGCTCGATGCCCGCCCCGTCGCCAAGTCGCCGCCCGAACGCAAGGTTTTTCGTTCGCCGCGTGGATCCATGAAAAGTCCGGTGACGGTCGCTCCGCCAAGCGGGGCGTCGCAAACGGTCTGAAGCGGCGCCTCTGCGCTCCGCGACGACGTGAAGCCCTTAAAACTCAACCGAAGCCGCTTTGCGCGCGGGCTTTTCGCCGCTAGGTTCATTCTCTACGCGAAATAGGGGCAGGGCGCGCGTTGACTGTCTTCGCCCTTCGCTGACCGCCTTGGGACCCTGGCTGTGTATGAAGCCTAAGAAGCGCCAACCGCTCGATTTCTCCGCCGTCCCCGTGGAGGCGCCCGCAGAGGATCAAGTCTCCTCGTCCGAAGCCTCGTTGGCCGAGGACGAGACGGAGGCTGACGTCAGTGCGCCTGTCGATCCGCCAATGAGCGAAACGGACCTTGATCTGGAGATCTCGGCGCCAGAGCCCTCCTCACCTAGGGCGCGGGCCGCCTCGCGCCGGGGAAGGATTAGCGAACCTTCGCAGGCGTCGTTCGAGCAGCAACCTCTGTCGGCCACGTCTCTGGCGACCAGTGCGGCTCAACCGCCGGCTCCCGTTGTCGAACCTGAGCGCGATACGGCCCCGGCCCGCGCCGAGACGCGCGACGCCACGGCGAACATACGCCGCCCCAGCGAGGCTTTCGACCTGCCCGATCGCTCCGAGCGCGGCCCCATGCCGGCTTTTCTTTTCTGGACCTTTGCGGTCGCCGCAGCGGCTCTATGGGCGCTGGCGCCGATTGCGTTTGCGCTGGGCTATTCCCGCGATGTTCCGGCTCTGAAGGTGGAAGGCTTCGCCTTGACGGTCTTTGCCGGTCTGGCGATCGGGCCGGCCTTGCTGACCTTGCTGGGCGCGTATCTGCTGCGTCAGGCTCAGGGTGTTTCTGCGGAGCTGCGTCGCACGCGCACCCTTACGGATCGCTTGGTTACGCCGGCTGTACTGGCCGCCGCAGGCGCCTCGGGCGCGGTGGAAGCCATTCGCGTCCAGATCGATGGCGCGACCCTGGCCGCCGGTGAGGCGCGGGAGCGTATCTTGTCATTGCACCAATCGCTGGCCGAAGAGACCGCGCGACTGGCTGATGCAGCGGCAAACTCCGCTCGCATGGCAAACCAGCTTGCACAGGGGCTTGGCCATGAGCGTCAGGCGCTCGAAACCCTGTCCCTGACTCTCGACACCCGTTCCACTGCTGTTGTCGACGCCATCGGCAGTCAGGCCCGGATGGTCGCCGAGGCGTCCGATCTGGCCGAAACCCAGCTTCGCGAGGCTGAAGCCGCGCTCGCGGCCCGCGCCGCCGATCTGGCCGCCGCCGCCGCTGAAGCCTCCGACGCGGCTCGTGTGGGCGCTGAAGATATTTCGCGTCAGATCGCGCGCCTGGAAACGGCGGGACAGGGTCTGGGCGACCAGATGAGTTCGGTTGAGAAGAATTTGGCCCAACAGCGGGCGGCGCTGGTCGCGGCCAGTCAGTCGCTGCGGTCCGAGCAGGAAGATTTCGCGGCCGAGACGGAGACCCGTACGGCCCAACTCACCGAATTTGTGTCCTACACGCGGGTTGGCGCCACCGAACTCAGCGATGTGGCTGCGATGGGGGCCGAGGTGCTGCGTGGGCTGATCTCGGCCGCTTCCGAGCAGTTCAAGGACATGGCCGAGAACGCCAAGGCCGAGCGCGAAAGCCTGGTCGAAGAGACCAGCAAGGTCCTTGCGGCGATCTCCGACGCCGCCGCCGGACAACGCGAAGGGCTTGAGGTTGAGCTCAAGCAGGCGATGGAAGCCCTTGCGGCTTCGGCGCTGAAAGCCAGCGAGGGTGTGGACGCAAGGGTCGAGTCGGCGCGTGGCCGCGTCGATCAACTGAACGAGATCGCCTTTGCGGCGGGCCAGAAGGCCGACACCGTCTTTGAGGCGCGCATGGAAGAGGCGCGCGATCTGATCGAGCAGTCTGCCCAGATGGTCGAGCAGGCCGGCGCCCGCACGGCTCAGAAGTTGGCCGAAGCCGTCGTAACGGCACGCGGCACGCTCGGCGAACTCGAGGCCATGCTGGATGAAGTTGGTCAACGCACGGCGGAAATGCCTGCTGAGGCGATGCAGAAAGCGGTCGAGGTTCGCGCTTCGATCGAAAAGGGCATCGAGGAACTGATGGCTGCCGCTCGCCGCACGGCGGAAGAAACGGCGGCGATCGACCAGGCGTTCCAGGATCGTGTGCGTCGCAACTATGATGCACTGAGCGAAGCCGCCGCCGCGATGGGCGGGCCCGCTCCGGCACGTCCGGCCCAACCGGCGATGACCCGCTCAAAGGCCGCGCCTGTCGCGCCGCCGCCGATTTCGCCGCCCCTGCCGCCCGAGATGGATGACGACCTGCTGGCGGACGAGCCGGGACAGCGGCCCCGGCTGCGTCTTACGCCGACGGCGACGGATGATGAGTTCCGATCTGTGTTCGACACTGCGGGCGGTCGTGGTGGGCCGGCTGCGCCCGAAGGTGCTGACGGGCAGAACTGGTCCTGGCGTTCCTTGCTGTCCGGAATCGAGAACAGTTCACCTGGCGACGCGGCTCTGGGCGAAAAGCTTGCCGCCGAAATCTCGGCGATGGGTATCGACCCGCATGCCCTGTTGCCGCGCGGCCGGATCGACGAGATCGCCGCCGCCATCCAGACCCGAGACTCTTCCGGGGCGCGTGAGGTGGTCAAGCGCCTCGCGCCGGCGGCTATTCGCCGGCTTGTGCGGCGTCTGTTCTCGGACGCCACCCTGCGAGCCAATGCCGAGCGGTTCCTCAAGCGCTATGCGGGCATGATTGAGGAAGCGGGCGGTCAGGATCGCGAAGGCTTCCTGGTTGCGGCCTTGCTGTCGTCGGATGCCGGTCGCGCCTATCTGCTGCTGGACGCCGCGACCGGCGATCTGGCCTAGCCGCACGCTGATGCTGAAGCGCGTCTTCGACGTCGCGGCCGCCGCAGTGGGGCTATTGGTCCTGCTGGCGCCGCTTGCTGTGCTTTGGCTGCTGGTTCGTATGACATCGCCCGGGCCGGCGCTCTACTGGTCCCGGCGGGTCGGCAAGGACTCGCGGCTGTTCTGGATGCCGAAGTTTCGGACGATGCGGATCGATACGCCGGAAGTCGCGACCCACCTGCTCAATGATCCCGACCACTGGCTGACCCCGATCGGCGCGCCTTTGCGTCGGCTCAGCCTGGATGAGCTGCCCCAACTGTGGAGCGTGCTGGTTGGCGATATGAGTCTGGTCGGGCCAAGACCGGCCTTGTTCAATCAGGACGACCTGATCGCCGCACGGTCGGCGGCGGGTGTGGACAGGCTTCGCCCCGGCGTCACGGGGTGGGCGCAGATCAACGGGCGCGACGAGCTCTCCATCCCGGACAAGGTGGCGCTGGACGCCGACTACTTGGCGCGGCGCTCGTTCGGGTTCGATCTTTTGATCCTGATGAGAACGGTCGCCCCGGTCGTCACCGGCCGGGGCGTGACCCGCTAGTCCGACCTAGGCCAGATCGGCATAGGCCTTTTCGAGGGCGGCGACGAAGGCGGGGTTGGCCGCCAAGCTCGGCGGGAACACTGCGTCCAGCGTCAGAAACGCCGCTACGTCGGCCTTCGCTTCGCCCGAACAGGTCGCTGCGATCGCGACAAGTTTGTCGGCCAGCGGATCGACGATCTTCTCTCCGGCCGCCGCGCGCAGGCGCACAAAACGCATCCAGGCGGCCAACGGGATGGTCAGCCGATCGACCGAACGCCCGGCCTCAAGCGCCTCGGTCAAGGCGCCCAAAATACGGAAGGGCAGCTTCTGCGATCCATCCCAGGCGATCTGCGCCAGAAGGTGCCGGATCTCGGGATTGCGAAACCGCTTGAGGACGGCTTCGGCATAGGTCGACAAGTCCAGGCCACGCGGAGCCGTCAGGGTCGGGATGATATCCTGGATCATCAGATCGCGGGCGAGATCGGCCAGAACGGGGTCGCTCATCGCTTCGAACACGGTCTCGTGGCCGCGCAGGATACCGGCATAGGCCAAGGTCGAGTGCACGCCGTTCAGCAGGCGCAGCTTGGCGCGCTCGAAGCCCCGCACGTCGTCGGTCAGGGTGACGCCCACGCTGGCAAGGTCCGGCGCATCCGCACCCAGCACATCCTCGACAACCCATTGTGTGAAGGCTTCGCGCTGAATGGGCCAGGCGTCGTGGAGGCCCGTGGCAGTTTCGACCCGAGCTCGCAGCGCGTCGTCAGTGGCGGGCGTAATGCTGTCGACCATGGTGCGCGGAAAGCGGCCTTCGGCCTCGATCCAGGCGGCGAGCTCGGGATCGACCCTGGCGGCGAAGGCCGTGACGGCGGCCTTCAGTCGCCAGCCGTTGTCGGCAAGATTGTCGCAGGCGACCACGGCGTAGGGCGGCAGGCCGACCAAGAAGCGGCGACGCAGTCCTTCGACCAGATAGCCTATCGCGCTGATCGGTTCGCGCGGGTTGGCGAGGTCATGGACGATATCGGGATGGCTTTCGTCCAGCCCGCCCTCGCTCGACAGGCAGTAACCCTTCTCGGTCACGGTCAGGGTGACCATGCGGGTCATCGGGGCGGCCAGACGCGCGAAGACCGCCGGCGGATCCTCGGGCGCGACAAGCACCTCGACGATCGAGCCGATGATCCTGAAAGTGGTCTCCTGGTCGAGCTGGGCCAGGGTGTAGAGGCCATCCTGCGGCGCGAGGGCGTCGCGTACGCCCGGGCTTTTCAGCGAAACGGCGCAGATGCCCCAACGGGGATCCTTCGCCAGCAACTGGTCGAAATAGTAGGCTTGGTGGGCGCGATGAAACGCACCGGGGCCAAGATGGACAACACCGACGGTTACCCGGTCGCGGCCGTAGGCGGGCTGAGTAACGCCCGGAAGCGCGGCGGGGCAACTGGTGGCGCGAAGGCGTAGGGCGGAAGATACGGGAAGAGCCGTCACAGGGTCACACCACTTTTCCAGATGGCGATTTCACGCTCGCCGTTGAGCTCGGCCTTGGTAGCTTTGCCGGACGCAGTCTCGACGACGAGGTCCATCAGAGCCTCGGCCGCGTCGTCCATGGATTGACCAGACAGCACGACGCCGGCGTCGAAGTCGATCCAGCCAGGCTTGCGCGCTGCGAGGCCGCTGTTCGAAGCGATCTTCAGTGTTGGGGCAGGAAAGCCCAGCGGCGTGCCGCGACCGGTCGTGAACAGGATCACCGTGGCGCCCGCCGCCGTTAGCGCCGTCGACGAGACCGCGTCGTTGCCGGGGGCCTCCAGCAGGGTCAGCCCATGGGGTGCTACGCGGTCGCCATAGCGGATCACTTCGACCAGGGCCGAGCGGCCGCCCTTCTGCACGGCGCCCAGGGATTTCTCCTCCAGGGTCGTGATGCCGCCGGCGATATTACCGGGGGATGGATTCTCGTAGATCGGCTGGTTGTTGTCGATGAAGTAGCGCTTGAAGTCGTCAATCACCTGCACGGCGCTGTCGAACACCGCCTGGGTGGAGGCGCGCGCCAGCAGCATCTGCTCGGCGCCAAAAATTTCCGGAATCTCTGTGAGCACCGGTGTGCCGCCCGCGTCCGACACCTTGTCGGCGATACGGCCGACCAGGGGATTGGCGGTGATGCCCGAAAAGCCATCCGACCCGCCACACTTGAGACCGACCACAAGGTCGGAGACGGGGCAGGGCTCGCGCATATCCTTTTCGGCGATGGCGATCAGGTCCTCGATCGCTGCCAGGCCATCCTCAAGTTCGTCGTCGACCGTCTGGGTGGTGAATGAGCGAAGGCGCGCGGTGTCGAGATCCGGAGCGCTTTCGAGCAGCGCTTTCAACTGATTGTTCTCGCAGCCCAGGCCCAGGATCAGCACGCCACCCGCGTTGGGGTGCGCAGCGAGGGCGGCGATCAGCTTGCGCGTATGGGACAGATCGTCGCCAAGCTGCGAGCAGCCGAAGGGGTGGGGAAAGGCGAAGATCCCGTCCGTGCGGCCCGCGAAGCGAGTATTGGCCTTTTCAGCGATACGGCGGGCGGTGTTGGCGACGCAGCCGACGGTGCAAAGCACCCAGATCTCGTTCCGCGTACCAACCCGGCCGTTGAGGCGGCGATAGCCCATGAAGGTGCGATCAGTGGGGGCGGCGATAGGCGCCAGGATAGAGGGCTGCCAGGCGTAGCCTTCGACGCCCGAGAGCTTGGTTTCGACGTTGTGGACATGGACATGATCGCCGAGGGCGATGTCCATGCTCGCCCGCCCGATCGGCCAACCATATTTCAACACGTCCTCGCCGACGGCCGCTGGGGCGATAGCGATCTTGTGGCCCTTTGGAACATCGGTACGAACCAGAACGGATCGGCCGTGCAAGTCGAGTATCTCACCCGCCAGGATATCGCGCAGCGCCGTTGCGACGTGATCGCGTGGATCGACGTCGTGAATCGATTCGCTACGAACAGAGCTTGCCTGGGTCATTCATGCCTTCGTGCGGTGACATTCTCAGCCGCGAAACCTGGTTCGGCGGTATGGTAACCGGTGTCAGATTTGTTGCAAACGCTCGTTTCGTCCATTGGTGGCGAGGGCGGCAGGTGTAGAGTATGACGATATAGAGCGCTCAAAGTTGCATGGAAACGTCGTGAATTCATCAAAACCGCCTATGCCGTCGCAGGGCGACAACGAACGCGAGGGCGGCCTTGAAGGGGGACGCAAGCGTGCCACGATCAATGACATCGCCAGGCTGGCCGGGGTTTCCAAGAAGACTGTCTCGCGCGTGATCAACCAGTCGCCTTTCGTACGCGACGAGACTCGCGAGCGGATTGAGGCTGTTATCGCCGAGTGGGGTTACGCGCCCGATCCCCAGGCCCGAGGCTTGGCGTTTCGTCGGTCGTTCCTGATCGGCATGATCTACGACAACCCCAATCCGCAGTATGTCGTGAACATGCAGCTGGGGCTGCTGGATGGCATGCGCGGCTCGGGTTTCGAACTGGTAGTGCACCCCTGCAACCGCGCCAGTCCCACCTTTCTGGCCGATGTCCGCACCTTCGTCGAGCGGCAGAAGCTTTATGGCGTTGTGCTGCCGCCTTCGGTTTCGGAAGACGAGCGTGTCGCCAAGCTGCTCAACGAGATCGGTTGTTCCTATATCCGGATCGCATCGGTCGAACTCGACAAGCCCGAGAACATGATCGTCGGTCACGACCGCATGGGCGGCGCGCAGGCGGCGCGGCACATTCTCGATCTCGGCCATCGGCGCATCGCCTTCATTTCTGGCCCTGAAACCTTCCGTTCGTCGCATGAGCGGCGAGGGGGCTTCGAGGCGGCCTTGGCCGAGCGCGGCCTGAAGCTGGAGCCGAGTGACATCATTCAGGGCGCCTATACCTTTGAGTCCGGTGTGGCCTGCGGCGACGAACTTCTGGCGCGAACGCCCCGTCCTACTGCGATCTTCGCCGGCAATGATGAAATGGCGGCAGGCGTGCTGCAGTCGGCGCGCAAGGCGGGGCTGAATGTCCCCGCAGATCTCACGGTGGTGGGTTTCGACGACTTCCAGATCGCCCAGGCGGTCTGGCCGCCGCTGACGACCATCCGCACGCCCACCCGCGAGATCGGGCGAATGGCGGCCGAGAAGCTGATCGACGCGGAGCGCCGTGAGCGCCGTGAAGAGCGCGATCCCGCCCGTACTGAGCCGACCTTGGTCGTTCGGGAGTCGTCTGGCCCCGCGCCTTCGGTGTAGGCTAGCCTCACGACGGGCTGGCTTGCATCCAAACATGACACCGGTTACCAAGCGCGGGTCAGAAGCGGTGGACTGATAAGCCGCTGGCTGGAGAGGAAGCAGGAGAAATCCATGGCCAGGCCGCTGATTTTCCACGACGATCGACTGTTCCCGGCCGATGAGCGCACGCGATCGATCGCGCGCGAGCTCTACGGAGCGGTCAAGGCGTTGCCGATCATCAGCCCGCATGGCCACACAGATCCCAGCTGGTTTGCGACCAACGCGCCGTTCCAGGACGCCACGGACCTGTTGCTGGCCCCGGACCACTACCTGTTTCGTATGCTCTACAGCCAGGGGATCTCGCTTGACGCCCTGAAGGTGCGCTCCAAGGCGGGTGTTCCCGAGACCGATCCGCGCGAGGCCTGGCGGCTGCTGGCCCAGAACTTCCACCTGTTTCGCGGAACGCCATCGTGGATCTGGCTCAATCACGTGTTCAGCCAGGTGTTCGGCTTCGAGGTATTCCTCTCGGACGAAACCTCGGATCTCTATTTCGACACCATCAATGAGGCCCTTGCGACTGACGCGTTCCGACCGCGCGCCCTGTTCGACCGGTTCAACATCGAAACCTTGGCCACCACCGAGGGCCCGCACGAGAGCCTCAAGCACCACCAGGCCATCCGAGACAGCGGATGGGGTGGCCATGTGATCACAGCCTATCGTCCCGACGCGGTGATTGATTTCGAAGACGAGCGTTCGCCACGCGCCTTTGAGCGTTTCGCCGAGCTCTCGGGTCAGGACGTCCATGGATGGCAGGGCTATCTGGAGGCCCACCGCATCCGTCGCGGAGCCTTCATCGACGCGGGCGCGACCTCGTCGGACCATGGTCACCCCACCGCCGCGACGGCCGATCTTTCCGCCGCCGATGCAGAGGCTCTCTTCCTCAGCCTGGTGAAGGGCGAGGTGACGCCTGAAAAGGCCGAGCTGTTCCGCGCCCAGATGCTGACGGAAATGGCCAAGATGAGCCTGGACGACGGGCTGGTCATGCAGATCCACCCGGGCTCGCATCGCAACCACAATGTCGGCCTGCTGAACTCGCACGGTCGCGACAAGGGCGCCGACATCCCGGTGCAGACCGAATACGTCAAGGCGCTGAAGCCGCTGCTGTCCAAGCTGGGCAATGATCCGCGCCTGTCGATCATCCTCTTCACCCTGGACGAGACCAGCTACAGCCGCGAGCTGGCCCCGCTGGCCGGCCACTATCCGGTGCTGAAGCTGGGTCCGTCCTGGTGGTTCCACGACAGCCCCGAAGGCATGATGCGGTTCCGCGAACAGGTCACCGAGACGGCGGGCTTCTACAACACCGTCGGCTTCAACGACGACACCCGAGCTTTCCTGTCGATCCCGGCCCGCCACGATGTGGCCCGCCGCGTCGACTCCTCGTTCCTGGCCCGCATGGTCGCCGAACACCGCATGGACCTCGTCGAGGCCCAGGAGCTGATCGTCGACCTGACCTACAACCTGCCCAAGCGCGCCTACAAGCTCGACAAACCCCGACCGACGCCTTCGTCGGTCCAAGCCGCCCAATAAGACCGGAGCTCCAGAATGTTCAGCAAGACCTATCACGCCACCCATCCGGACATGATGTTCTCGGTCAGCAATGACGATCTGCGTGATCGTTACCTGATGGACGGCCTGTTCGAAGACGACGGCATTGTCCTGCACTACAACCACGCCGAACGCTTCGTGATCGGCGGCACCGCCCCGATCTCGAAGGGCGTCAAGCTGCCCGACCAGACCGAGCCCGCCTCGGCCGCTGGCCACCCCTTCCTTGAGCGCCGCGAGCTAGGCGCTATCAATGTCGGCGGCGGCAAGGGCAAGGTCACGGTCGACGGCGTCGTCTACGACATCGAGCCGCGGGACGGCATCTACGTGACCATGGGCTCCAAGGACGTGGTGTTCGAGAGCGTCGACGCCGCCAACCCGGCTCGCTTCTATCTGACCAGCCTGCCGGCCCACGCCGCGTTTGAGACCAAGAAGCTGGAATTCGCCAACGCTGTCCCGCTGGAGCGCGGCGCGCTGGAGACCTCCAACGAGCGCACCATCTACCAGTACATCGTGCCGACCACCTGCAAGTCGGCTCAGCTGCTGCTGGGCATGACCGTCCTGAAGCCGGGCAGCGTCTGGAACACCATGCCGCCCCACCTGCATGACCGCCGTTCGGAAGCCTATTTCTACTTCGATCTGGGCGCCAACGACCGCGTCTTCCACTACATGGGCGAGCCGGACGAAATGCGTCACATCGTGATCGCCAACGAGGAAGCCGTGATGAGCCCCCCGTGGTCGATCCACATGGGTTCGGGCACCTCGAACTACACGTTCATCTGGGCGATGGGCGGCGAGAACCTCGACTATACCGACATGAACGTGCTGGACATCTGCCAGCTGAAGTAGGGCTTTCGAGCTCATTTCTCTGCGGTTGTCATCCCGGCCGCAGCGAAGCGAAGAGCCGGGACCGCCACAAGCGCCTGCGTTTGCGGTGGTCCCGGATCGGCCTTTCAGGCCGTCCGCGATGACAAGATTTTTGAACAGGAACTCACCATGGCCAATCCGTTCAGCCTCGAAGGCAAGGTCGCGCTCGTCACCGGCGCCAACACCGGTCTGGGTCAGGCCGTGGCCGTGGCGCTTGCGGAAGCCGGCGCGAACATCGCCGCCGCCGGTCGCAGTGAGCCCACCGAGACCAAGGCCGCCGTAGAGGCGACCGGTCGCAAGTTCCTGTCGATCAAGGCCGACTTCGGTTCGATCGAGCCCGTCCAGCGCGTGATCGACGAGACCGTCGCCGCGTTCGGCAAGGTCGATATCCTGGTCAACAACGCCGGCATCATCCGCCGCGCGGACTCCATCGACTTCTCCGAGGCCGACTGGGACGCGGTGATGGATACCAACCTGAAGGTCGTCTTCTTCCTGACCCAGGCCTTCGCCAGGCAGGCGTTGAAGCAAGGCCCGGTCGACGGCGTCGCCGGCAAGGTGATCAACATCGCCAGCCTGCTGTCGTTCCAGGGCGGCATCCGCGTGCCGTCTTACACGGCGTCGAAAAGCGGTCTGGCCGGCCTGACCAAGATCCTCGCCAACGAGTGGGCGACCAAGGGCATCAACGTCAACGCCATCGCGCCGGGCTATTTCGACACCAACAATACCGAGGCCCTGCGCAACGACGCCGACCGCAACGCCTCGATCCTGGCGCGCATTCCGGCCGCCCGCTGGGGCAAGCCGAGCGACCTGGGCGGCGCCGCCGTGTTCCTGGCCTCGCCGGCGGCGGACTATGTCCAGGGGATTACTCTGCCCGTGGACGGCGGCTGGCTGGCCCGCTAGCGGCATAGAATCACGCAAAAATCTGATGGTAGCGCAACCACCGTGCCGTCCGGGTTTTCCCGGACGGCGAAGCGCGCTAAGGGCGCCGCTACGTCAGCGCCGAATAGGGCAGGGCGTCTAGGTTCATCCTTCTGTAGAGGCGCCTCTGGCGTCAGCGGAGCTCGCTTATGCGTAACCCGGCCCTGTCGCTCGGCGGTGATCGTCCCACCAGCCGCCACGTCCGCCAGAACGCCAACCTGCTGAGCGACCTGCTGTCGGAGGCCATCGCCTATCTGGAAGGCGAGGAGTCCGCCGCCCTGGTGACCAAGGCCCGCAAGGCTTCGTCCCGCGAGGAAGAGGGCGGCGAAGCGCCGGTTCTGGACCACCTGTTCGCCGATCTGTCGAACGACCAGGCCGTGTTCCTGGCCCGGGCCTTCGCCAGCCATTCGCTGCTGGCCAATATTGGCGAGGATGTCGCCGGTCGCCGTCGCCACGCCGAGGCTGACGCCCAGCCGGGCGATGAGCGCCCTCGCACCCTGGTTGATGCCGTGGGCGTCCTGAAGGCCGGTGGCAAGACCGACGCCGACATCGCCAGGATCTTCGCCGCCATGAACGTGGTGCCGGTCCTGACCGCCCACCCGACCGAGGTGCGGCGTCGTTCGATGGTGGATCGCGAGACCGAGATCTCGCGGCTGATGGCCCTGCGCCGCCACCACCTGCCGGCTGACCTTGAGAGCGACATCCGCGAGCGGCTGTTCCGCGAGATCGCCCTGATGTGGCGCACCCGCCTGTATCGCCCCGAGCGGATCACCGTGAAGGACGAGATCCGCAACGCCCTGTCGATCGTCCGAACCTCGATCCTTCCCGCCATCATCGACCTGTACGGCGACTGGACCGCCCAGATCGCTCACAACGCCGAGCTGGCCCCGCTGCTGAAGATGGGCTCGTGGCTGGGCGGCGACCGCGACGGTCACCCCGGCGTCAATGGCGAGACCCTGAAACTGGCGCTCAGTTCGCAGTCGCGGGTGATCCTCGACTGGTACGCCGCCGAGGTCCGCAAGCTGTGGTCCAACCTGGCGATCTCGACCGCCTATACGCCGGTGTCCGACGAGCTGATGGCCTTGGCGGGCCAGGCCACGGATCCGTCGGTCCACCGCATCGATGAGCCCTATCGCCTGGTGCTGGAGCTGGTCTTTGATCGCCTGTCGGCGGTCTCCCAGAAGCTGACCAACCAGTGGGTCGCCTTCGCCAACGGGCGGACGGACGTTGAGCCCTACGCCCATCCCGACGCCTTTGTCGCCGACCTGTCGATCGTCATCGACAGCCTGGAACGCAATGGCGGCGAGCGGCTGGTCGGGACGGCCCTGCGGACCCTGGTCGAGGTGGCCAAGGCCTGCGGCTTCCACCTGATGAGCCTGGACCTGCGCCAGAACGCCGATGTTCATGAGCGCACGCTGCACGAGCTGTTCCAGCGGGCCGGCACGGGGGTTCGCTATCTGGACCTGCCCGAGGAGGACCGCTGCAAGGTCCTGATCGAGGAGCTGTCGCATCAGCGGCCGCTGGTCTCGCCGTTCACCGCCTATGGCGAGGAGACCCGTCGCGAGCTGGCGACCATGGAGGCCGCCGCCCAGGCGGTGCGCGACTATGGCCACGGGTGCCTTGGCGCCTATGTGATCTCCAAGTCGGCGACACTGTCGGACATTCTTGAGCCGCTGGTCCTGCTCAAGCAGGTGGGCCTGGTCTGGGGCGGTGCCGCGCCGCGCTCGTCGGTCAAGATCAGTCCGCTGTTCGAGACCATCGAGGACCTGGAGCAGGGCCCCCGCGTCCTGCGCCAGTGGCTGGAGCTGCCGATCAGCCGCACCATCCTGGGCGACCGGCCGGTGCAGGAAATCATGCTGGGCTATTCCGACAGCAACAAGGACGGCGGCTATGTCGCCTCGCGGCGCGGCGTGGCCCGGGGCGCTTCGGCCCTGGCCTTCGAGGCCGACCGGATGGGCGTCGGTCTGCAGCTGTTCCACGGCCGGGGCGGCAGCGTCGGCCGGGGCGGTGGCCCTGCCGCCGAGGCGGTGATGGCCCAGCCGGCCGGCACCGTTCAGGGCCGTATCCGCATGACCGAGCAGGGCGAGATGATCGCCCGCCGCTTCGGCGACCAGCCGACCGCCCGCCGCAATCTGGACGGCCTGGCCGCCGCCGTGCTGATGGCCAGCGATCGACCCATTGTGCGTCCCGACCCGAAGGTCGAGGCGGCCATGACCGCCCTGGCCCAGGCCTCGTTCGAGGGCTATCGGGCCCTCGTTTATGACGATCCCGCCTTCGAGGACTTCTTCTGGTCAGCCACGCCGATCGGCGAGATCGTCGGCCTCAATATCGGGTCGCGCCCCGCCAGCCGGACCGCCAGCCGCAGGATCGAGGATCTGCGGGCCATCCCGTGGGTGTTCAGCTGGTCGCAGTCGCGGTTCATGCTGCCCGGTTGGTACGGCTTCGCCGCTGGCGTCGAGCGGGCAGGGCTGTCGGTCGGCCAGCTGCAGGACCTGGCCGGCGGTTTCGACTTTTTCGCTTCCCTGCTGTCGAACATGGAGCTGGCCCTGGCCCAGAGCCATATGGGTATCTCCGCCCGCTATGTGGCCCTGTCGACCGATCCGGCCAATGCCACCCGGATCTTCGAAACGATCAAGGCCGAGCACGAGGCCGCCCAGCGCCTGGCCCTGACCATCCGGGGCGGAACGTCCCTGCTCGACAACCAGCCCGAGCTGGCCGAGTCGGTCGCCCTGGCCGGTTTGTCGGTCGATCCGCTGAACCATCTGCAGCTGGAACTGCTCTCGCGGCGTCGGGGCGGAGACCAGGACGAGGCCGTCCGTTTGGCGATTCAGCTGACCGTGGCCGGGATCGCGGCGGGTTTGCGCAACACCGGTTAATCATCGGTCGCTGAATTCTTCACGATTTCAAGGATCTAGTGAGTTTTCGCGAGCGCTTCAGGACGCTTGCCTAAACCACGGGTTTCTGATTATCTGCGCAATGACACCGGTGGCGCCACGAGCCTGTCTCGAAATGACACCGGTATCATTACGGTTCGGAACGACGTCGTCGGCCCGTCTCGTTGCGGCTCTTTTGAGCTCGCTCCTGCGCAAACTTCGGGGCGTCGGGTCTGACTCGACGCCCTCACTTTTACGAGGGCGGGTGACGAAGAGGACATTGGGGAAGGAAACAAGGCGGCGCGAACGCGCCTTTGTTTGACGTAGCGGCAGCCACGCAGTGGCGTCCGCGCGCGACGCGGTCTAAACGATCGCCCTGAGCCAATACCGGCGAAATCTTCCCTGCGACGGGTCCTTGAGAGGGCCCGCACGCACGAACGATGCTTTTGGAGGACTATGTGATGGTGAAAGATCGTATGGCGGTTCTGACCGCCATGATGGACCAGGGTGTGATCCCGGTTTTCTATCATCCCGACGCAGAGGTCTGCAAAAAGGTCATCCAGGCCTGCGCCGACGGCGGCGCGCCCTGCATCGAATTCACCAACCGCGGCGATTTCGCCAGCCACGTCTTCTATGAAGTCACCAAGCACTTCGCCACGGCCGACGAGCGCGTGATCATGGGCGTGGGCTCGATCGTCGATGCGCCGACCGCCGGCATCTACATCGCCAACGGCGCCAAGTTCGTGGTCGGCCCGATCCTCAACGCCGACGTGGCCAAGGTCTGCAACCGCCGCAAGATCCCCTATTCGCCGGGCTGCGGCAGCGCCTCGGAAATCTCCTACGCCGAAGAACTGGGCTGCGAGATCGTCAAGGTGTTCCCCGGCTCGTCGGTCGGCGGCCCCGATTTCGTCAAGGCGGTGCTGGGCCCGATGCCCTGGACCCGCATCATGCCGACGGGCGGCGTCGATCCCGACGAAGCCTCGGTCAAGAAGTGGTTCGGCGCGGGCATCGTCGCCGCCGGCATGGGCTCCAAGCTCATCACCCCTGAAATGCTCGACGCCGGCGACTATGCCGGCATCACCGCCAAGGTCCGCGAGACGGTGGACCTCATCAAGAAGGTTCGTGGGAAGGCCTAAATGACCGACAACATCCTCAACATCCGCCCGGCTTCGGAAACGAAGTGGGATTGCGCGTCCTTCGGTGAAGTGATGCTGCGCTTCGACCCCGGTTTTGGCCGGGTTCGCAACGCTCGCCAGTTCAACGTCTGGGAAGGCGGCGGCGAATACAATGTCGCCCGCGCTTTCAAGAAGTGCTGGGGCAAGCGCTCGACCGCCGTCACCGCCCTGCCGGTGAACGATCTGGGCTGGCTGGTTGAGGATCTGATGATGCAGGGCGGTGTCGACACCTCCCACATCATCTGGCGCGACTTTGACGGCCTGGGCCGCAACACCCGCGTCGGCCTGAACTTCACCGAGAAGGGCTTTGGCGTTCGTCCGGCCCTGGGCTGCAGCGACCGGGGTCACTCGGCCGCCTCGCAGATCCGCCCCGGCGAAGTGAACTGGGAAAAGCTGTTCGGCGAGGAAGGCGTGCGCTGGTTCCACACCGGCGGCATCTTCGCGGCCCTGGCCAGCAACACCGCCGAAGCCGTGATCGAAGCGGTCGAAGTGGCCCGCAAGTACGGCACCGTGATCTCCTACGACCTCAACTACCGCGCCAGCCTGTGGAAGTCGCAGGGCGGCAAGGAAGGGGCCCAGAAGGTCAACCGCCACATCGCCCAGTACGTCGACGTGATGATCGGCAACGAAGAAGACTTCACCGCCTGCCTGGGCTTTGAAGTCGAAGGCCTGGACGAGCACATCAGCGCGATCGACCCGGCCAACTTCAAGAAGATGATCGAGACTGCCGTAAAGCAGTTCCCGAACTTCAAGGTCGCCGCCACCACCCTGCGCAACGCCAAGACCGCCTCGATCAACGACTGGTCGGCGATCCTGTACGCGGGCGGCGAGTTCTATTCGTCGATGATGCGCGAGAACCTCGAGATCTATGACCGGGTCGGCGGCGGCGACGGCTTCGCCTCGGGCCTGATCTACGGCTTCATGGAAGGCAAGGGCCCCCAGGCCGCCGTCGAGTACGGCGCGGCTCACGGCGCCCTGGCCATGACCACCCCGGGCGACACCTCGATGGTGCGCAAGGAAGAGGTCGAGGCCGTGATGAAGGGCAAGGGCGCGCGGGTCATCCGCTAGTCCGCAAAAACTGTTATCCCGCCCCGGCCTTGAGCCGGGGGCGCAGCGCGCCGAACCGGGACCGCGGCAGGCGCCTGCGTTTCCGGCGGTCCCGGGTCTTCGCCAGGGATGACAATATTTGGAGAGCCCTCGGTCAAATGATCGGGGGCTTCTTCATACTCGACCTTGATCAGACCTTCAGGCACCGGCGCGCCCGGCTGCAGATAGATCAGGGCGCCGATATTGTCCCGGTAGGTATGCTGTCGGCGACGTTCCAGCATATCGGCGAGGGCGCTGATGCGTTCGACAAGCTGCTGTTGAAGACGCTCCGAAGCCTGGGCGCGCCGGGCTTTGGTTCGCGCCCCAGATTTGGCGAGCGGGCGGGCGCTGCGGGATTTGGGCATCTGCGGGGTCCTGTTGATTGATGTCATGCCGACACAGCTTCGCGATCTCGCGCGGAAGCCGCCGAGGTGGTGGGGAGGGGCGCGAAGCGTCCGGACCACGTCCGGAGTTGGAAATAGAAGTACCGTTTCGACGAAGTCGTCCGCTCCGCGTCATCGTTTTCCGTCAGCGTCCCAGCGGGTGGCCCAGTTGGGGCCTTACCGGAACACGGAAGCCTCGGTTTCCCGAAGTCCCGAAGGTCGGGGGGCGTGGGGCCAATTCTGACCAACACTCGCCTTGATCCCCATCCACGCCGACGGCGGGCGGGTCCTGCAACGCCAGGATCCCCGGACCGGTCGAGTATCCCCCTCGACCCCAGTCCCGCTCGACCACACCCCAGGGCCGCGAGGGTCGCTGGCCGCGCGCCCTCCCCATCGCCCTGAGGTGAAGACAGTATACGGCGGTGCGCAGGTCGGGGGACTTGGCGCGCTCCGGGCCAGCGATTTCAGCGGGTTAGGCGCGGGAAGCCGGGTGGATACAAGATCGGCGCCCGATGCGGCCCGGATGAAGCCTTGCCCGGTGCAGGGTGCTAGACTGCATGCTTCGAGTTGAAAGACACTGTCCTTGATCGATCAATATGGCTGGTCCGACGCGTTGGCGCGGGACTTTGAACCGCACGCGCGCGCCGGGCACGCCCCTGGGCGTGTCATCGTGCAGCGGCGCGGGGCCTATGTGGTGGCCACCGACGAGGGCGAGCTACGCGCCAAGCCGTCCGGCCGCCTGCTGCACGAGGCCCGCGAGGCCGGCGTCCCGGTGGTGGGCGACTGGGTGGCGCTGACGACCAATCTGGCCGAACGCTCGGCCACCCTTCACGCCATCCTGCCGCGCCGCACCGCCTTCGCACGGCGGGCCGCCGACAGCGTCCAGACCCTGCAGGTGATCGCCGCCAATATCGACGTGGCGTTCGTGGTCACCTCGATGAACGCCGATTTCAATGCGCGCCGGCTCGAGCGCTATCTGGCCGCCGCCTGGCAGAGCGGCGCGAGGCCCGTGGTGCTTTTGACCAAGTCTGACCTCTCCGACGCGCCGCAGGCCCTGGTTGATGACGTCGCCGCCCTGGCGGCGGGCTGCCCGGTGATCGCGGTGTCGTCCCGTGAGGGCGCGGGTCTGGACGCTGTGAGCGCCCAGATCGCGGCGGGAGAAACCTGCGTGCTGATCGGCTCGTCGGGCGTGGGCAAGTCCACCCTGGTCAATGTGCTGCTGGGCGAGGACAGGATGGCCACCCAGGCGATCCGCGAGACCGACGCCCGGGGCCGCCATACCACCAGCCATCGCCAGCTGGTCCTGCTGCCCGGCGGCGGCATGATCCTGGATACGCCCGGCATTCGCGAAGTGGGGCTGATCGACGCCGAGGAGGGGCTGGGCGTGGTGTTCGACGACATCGAACGTCTGGCCGAGCAATGCCGGTTCCGTGACTGCGGTCACGCCAACGAGCCCGGCTGCGCGGTGCGCGGCGCGCTGGAGAGCGGCGCGCTCGACCGCGACCGCTGGGCGTCGTTCCAGAAGCTGGGGCTGGAATTGGCGGCCGTGGAGAGTAAGGCCGTACGCGTGGCCAAGGAGGCCGACCGCCGTCGGCAGCTCTCGCTGCAGAAGGCCTATCGGACGACGAAGAAGGATCTGCGGGGCGGGTGAGGTGGGGCGTCTGACGCAGCCCAGGGGTTCACCAACACCCAACACAGCTAAGCCCCGGTTCACCGTTCGCTTACCACCCTAGGGAACTGTTCCTAGACACTTCGCGGCCTAGTTTTGCGTCATGTCGGACGTTGAAGCCTTCCTGCAACAGCCTGTCGAGCGGCGCGCCGCGAGCCGCCGGGCCTGTCTGTTGCGTGGCGACCTGGTCACCGGTGGCGGTCGCGCCGAGCCGGTGGCGGTTCTGGACCTGACGGCCTTTGGCGCGCGGGTGGCGATGCGGCGGACCCTGCTGCTGCCCACCCGCATGCTGCTGCGCCTGACCTTGATGGACGGCATGGTGCTGTATGACGCCGACCTGCTGTGGCGGCGCGGCCTGGACGCCGGCCTGGCGCTGTCGGGTCGACGCGAGACCGGCCCGGTCAGCCACTAACCGTCTTCGCCTATAGGACGATTTCGCGGCGCTCTGCGGCGCTGCGCTGGGCGGCGTCGATCACCTCCATGACCTGCAAGGCTTCCTCGACCGGCACCGGGCTGGGCGCGCCGCTGGTGATGGCGTCGCGGATCCCGGCATAATAGGCGCGATAGTCGCCGGGCACGGGCTGCACAGGCGTGCTGACCGGTTCGCCGTCTTCCATCTGGATCAGGACGCCCAGACGGGGATCGTCGCCATAGCCGGGCGCGCTGGGCCTTAGGCCCGCCTTCAGATGGTCCTCCTGGGTGTCGAGCCCGCTCTTGATGAAGCTGCCGCTCGTACCGTGCACGGCCATGCGCAGATTGGTCGCCTGGGTCATCTGGCTGGCGTGCAGCAGCACCCGCAGACGGGGATAGCGCAGCAGCAGGTGGAAATAGTCGCCGGCCACGCCGCCGTCCTTCTGGACGGCGATGTCGGCGTAGACCGCCTGCGGCTTGCCAAACAGCACCAGGGCCTGGTCGATCAGGTGGGGCCCCAGGTCCAGCAGCGCGCCGGCGCCGGGTTTTTCGCGCCAGCGGTCACGGACCAGCGGTCGGAAGCGGTCGAAATGGCTTTCGTACTGGACGATCTCGCCCAGATGGCCGCGTTCGATCAGGGCCTGCAGGGTCAGAAAGTCGCTGTCCCAGCGGCGGTTCTGGAACACGCTGACCAGGCGGCCGGCGCGCCGGCCGTGGTCGGCGATGGCGCGGGCCTCCTCCAGGGTGACGGCGAAGGGCTTGTCGATCACCACATGCTTGCCGGCGTCCAGCGCGATGTGGGCCTGGCTGGCGTGCAGGGCGTCGGGCGTGGCGATGACCACCAGATCGATGGCCGGATCGGCCACGGCCCGGACCAGATCGGCATTGACGACCGCCAGCTCCGGAAAGTCGGCCCGCACCTTGGCCGCGTCGCTGGACACCACCGTGTGCAGCTCCAGCCCCGGCGTGGCGGCGATCAGCGGCGCATGAAAGGTCTTGCCGGCGAAGCCGTAGCCGACCAGGGCGACCTTGAGCGGGGTGGGGGACATGGCGGCAACTCCTCGAAACCGCTCTGGAAATAGGCTCTGGCTGGGCTGCGGGCCAGAAAAAAGCCCCCGGCGCCAAGGCGACGGGGGCTCCAATCATGTGGAAAGGACGAAGACCTAGATCTTCACCGGCTCCATCTTGGGGGTCAGCAGGTGGACCACCAGCAGGGCGATCAGATAGGCGCTGCCGGCGACGATGAAGATCGGGGTATAGGTGCCGATCTTCTCCAGGACCTGGCCGATGTATTTGGAGAACACCATGCCGCCCACGGCGCCCAGCATGCCGCCGATCCCGACCACAGAACCCACCGCGCCGCGCGGGAAGACATCCGACGGCAGGGTGTAGAGGTTGGCCGAGAAGCCCTGGTGGGCTGCGGTGGCGACGCCGATGATCAGCACGGCCAGCCAGACGCTGTCGGCATAGGAGGCGAACATCACCGGCACGGCCAGCAGGGCGCAGATCAGCATGGTGATCTTGCGGGCCTTGTTGATGCTCCAGCCCATGCTCATGAACTTCGACGACATCCAGCCGCCGCCCACGCTGCCGACGTCCGACAGCAGATAAATGGCGATCAGCGGCGGGCCGAAGGTCTTCAGATCCAGGCCATAGCGCTTGCCCAGGAAGTCAGGCAGCCAGAACAGGAACATCCACCAGATCGGGTCGATCAGGAACTTGCCCAGGGCATAGGCCCAGGTTTCGCGCTTGGTCAGCAGCTTGACCCAGGGGATTTTCTCGACCGGATCGGCTTCGTCCTGCTCGATATGGGCCAGCTCGGCGGTGCTGATCTTTTTGTGCTGACGCGGCGTGCGATACAGGATCAGCCAGATGGGCAGCCAGATCAGCCCGGCCACGCCGGTGACGATGAAGGCCATCTGCCAGCCCCAGGCCAGCACGATGCCGGGCACCACAAGCGGGGTGACGATCGCGCCGATATTGGTGCCGGCGTTGAAGATGCCGGTGGCGAAGGCGCGTTCCTTCTTGGGGAACCACTCGGCCACGGCCTTGATGCCCCCGGGGAAGCCGCCGGCCTCACCGATGCCCAGGCCCATGCGGGCGAAGATGAAGCCGTTAAGGCCGCGCGCGCCGGCGTGGGCGATGTGGGCGACCTGCCAGATCAGGAAGGCGATGCCGAAGCCCCAGCGGGCCCCGATCTTGTCCATGATCTTGCCCCAGACCAGATAGGCCACGGCGTAGGACAGCTGGAAATAGAAGACGAGGTCGGCATAGTCGCCCTCGCTCCAGCCGAACTCCTTGGAGAGGTCCGACTTCAGAATGCCGATCGTCTGCCGATCGACATAGTTGATGACCATCGCTGCAAACAGCAGGCTGACGATCACCCACCGATACCGACCGATCTTTTCGGAGGGCTCGGGAGCCTTGGGAATGACCATGGATACGTCTTCCTTACCCTGAGTTGTCGTTTTCTTATTTGGCCGGGACGGCGACGCACTCCACCTGTCCCAGCGCGCCGAAGCTAACCCTTGCGGCGTCGCCCGTAACCACGTCGTGGATGCCGGTGCTGGCCCCGGTGGTGACCAGCATGCCCTTCTTCAGCGGCCGGCCGCGCGAGGCGACGTGACCCAGCAGGAAGGCCAAGGCCGCGAGCGGCGAGCCGGGGATTGAAGCCGCCGTGCCCGTGCCGACGACGACGCCGTTGATCGTGGTTTCTACGGCCATGTCTTCCCAGGCGACGTCGCGCCAGTTTTCGAGCACGGGACCCAGGATCTGGCCGTCATTATTGCCGAAGTCCGAGGCCACGATGGGCGGGCCCAGCACGTTGATGGTCTTCAGCGGGCTGCCGGCGATCTCGACGCCCAGGATCAGCTCGCCCACATAGTCGGCGGCCTCCTCGGCGGTCCAGTCGGTCTTGCCCTCGGGCGCGTCCTTGCCAAGGCGGACGATGAACTCGGCCTCGACGGCGGTGAAGCCGCCGTCGATGGCGCGGAACGGGGTCGGCGCGTCGGCGGCTTCCCAGAGATTCTTCTTGAAAATGCACCCGGCCAGACGCTCGGCGCCCAGGCGAGCCTGATGCTGCGGCGGCACATAGCCGACCTTCCAGCCGACCAGTTCATCGGGCCAGGAATCGATGGCCAGGTCCTGAACGGCGTAGCCGTCGGCCATGGTGACAGGGAGCACGCCGCCCGGATAACCGGGGACGCTGACGCCGGCGAGGCGCGCCTTGACGAATTGGGAAGCTATGGACGCCGGTGCGAACACATCGCTCTCGGCTGCGGAAACGGTCACGCCGCTAGTCCTCCCTACAATAACCCGACAGCCCGTTTTACGGGTCTGAGACGTCTCTAATGGAAACCGGTGTCATTGACAATCACGCCTTGAGACACCGGTGGCAAGATCGCGGTTCACCCGGCCGGCAAGATTTTGCGCGCCGGGGATCAGCGACGCCGGCCGCCGCATGCGCTCCGCCGCTTGACAGACCACGCGACGGGTATAGCGTCAGGCAGTATTACGGATGTAATGAGCCATGCATATCACCTCGGCCGAAAGTCACGTCATGGAAGCGCTGTGGCGGCGTGAGCCGCTGACGGCCGACGAACTGGTGGCCGAGGTCGGCGCCAGCCAGTCCTGGGGCGAGGCCACGGTCAAGACGCTGATCAACCGGCTGCTGAAGAAGAAGGCCATCAAGTCCGAGCGCGCCGAGGGCAAGCACGGCTATCGGCCCCTGATCGCCCGCAGCGTCTATGTCCAGGCCGAGAGCCAAGGGCTGCTGGACCGTCTGTTCGAAGGCCAGCTGGCCCCGATGATCAGTCACTTCGCCCAGCATCGTGCGCTGAAGGCCGAGGAGATCGCGCGCCTCAAGCGCCTGATCGAGGACCTGGAACATGGCGGCTGAGGTCCTCACCCATCTGGTCTTCTGCAATCTGGCCGCCGGTCTGGCGATCCTGCTGGTCCTGAGCCTGCGCCGTCCGACCCGGGCCCTGTTCGGGGCCGAGGTCGCCTATCTGCTGTGGCTGCTGCCGGTGGCGGCGGGCCTTGCGGCCCTGCTGCCCGCCCGCGCCGCCGAGCCCGGCGCCGCAGCCGCGCGTCACTTCATCCTGCCGGGCGACCATGCCGCGGTCCTGGGCGGCGTCTGGCTGGTCGGCGTGTCGCTGGCCCTGGCGCTGCTGGTCTTGAGCCAGTCGCGTTTCATGCAGCGCGCCCGTTCGGGACGGGCTGGCCCGGCCGTGGTCGGGGTGCTGGTCCCGCGCATGGTGGTGCCGGATGACTATCAGACCCGGTTCACCGAGGCCGAGCGCGGCCTGATCCGGGCGCATGAGCGCGCGCACATCGAACGGCTGGATCCGCGCGTCAATGCGTTGATGGCGCTGATCCAGTGCCTGGGCTGGTTCAATCCCCTGATCCATCTGGCGGTGCGCGAGGCGCGACTGGATCAGGAGCTGGCCTGCGACGCCCGGGTCATGGGGCGGCTGTCGCGCGAGCGTGGCCTCTATGCCCGCACCCTGCTGAAGACCCAGCTGGGCGCCCGCGCCCTGCCGCTGGGCTGTCACTGGCCGGCCGCCGCGCCCCATCCGCTGGAAGAGCGGGTGATCATGCTGACCCGGCCCCAGCCGACCCTGCACCGTTCGGCCCTGGGCGGGGCGCTGGTGATGGTGATGAGCCTGACCGCCGCCGTCGGCGCCTGGTCGGCCCAGCCGGAAGGTCCGCCGAGGCCCGAGGCGGCGCCGGTGATCTGGCCCGAGGCCGTGATCTATGCACGGATGTCCCTGGCCCTCGAACCCTGAGCCCCGGGCCGCGACACGGCGTCATGACCTGACAGGTAATTGTGCGCCTTCGGCCGGTGCTTCTAGGTTGCGTCAGGCAAAACTGGGGAGAGCGCGATGTCAGGCTTCTGGCGCAACTGGTTGACGGTGTGGTGTTGGGGTGTCGGCGTCTTTGGCGCCGTTCTGGTCGGGGGCGGTCTTGAGGCCACCAGCGGGCCAACCCGTCTGATCTTCGGTATTTTGAACGGCCCGGAGCCGCTGAATCTGAATGCGCAGATGCGCTTCAGCCTGGCGCTCATGGGCGCAGTGACCATCGGCTGGGCCGTGACCGTGGCGGTGACCATCCAGGCCGCGATCCTGCTGGGCGAGCGCGCCACCCCCGTCTGGCGCGGACTGGTCGCGGGCGTACTGATCTGGTTCGTGATCGACACCCCGATGTCGATCGCCACCGGCTATGGGATGAACGCCATCCCCAACCTGGTCCTGCTGGTGACGTTCCTGCTGCCGGTCATCCGCAGCGGCGTGCTTCGGACGCCGCAGACCTAGGCGCATCGCCCGAGCGGATTTGCTGAAATGACAGGGTCGACGGGGGCTCCCTCTGGGCAACAGCCGGAGCGGAGGCCCCCATCAGTGACCTGGACGGCGGGACCGGCAGGATCTCTTCGGCAGGGGCTGTCAGGGCGCCGACAAAGTCGTCGCGCCAGGCGGTGACGTCCTTGCGCTGGACGGTGTCGAACAGGGCCTCCCAGCGGCGCTTGCGCTCGGGCAGGCCCATGGCCAGGGCGCGACTCAGAGCGTCGGAGATTTCCTCCGGACTGTTGGGATTGACGATCAGGGCTTGAGACAGCTGGCGGGCTGCGCCGGCGAAGCGCGACAGGATCAGCACGCCGGGATCTTCGGGGTCCTGGGACGCGACATATTCCTTGGCCACCAGGTTCATGCCGTCACGCAGCGGCGTCACCAGCCCCACCCTGGCGGCGCGATAGATCCCGGCCAGCTCGTCGCGCCGGTAGGACTTGTTCACATAGCGGATCGGCGTGAAGTCCATCTCGGCATAGGCGCCGTTGATCCGGCCGACAAGGCCGTCCAGGCGCGAGCGCAGGTCCTGATAGGCCTCGACCTCGTCGCGCGACAGCGGCGCGATCTGCAGCAGCATGACCTCGCGGCGCATGTCGGGATTGTCGTGCAGGAAGCGCTCGAAGCCGATGAGGCGCTCTTCCAGGCCCTTGGAATAGTCCAGGCGGTCGACGCCCACGACCATCTTGCGAAACACGCTGTGGGCCAGCATGCGGTCATAGACCTTGCGGGCGCGCGGGCCCTCGATGATGCGGGCGAAGTCCTCGGCGTCGATGCCTATCGGGAAGGCGGCGGCGCGGGTGGTCTTGCCAAACGCCGTCAGCTCGCCGTTCGCGGCGACCGAGCCGCCGACCTCGGAGGTGACATAGCCTTCGAAGGCGTGACGCGATTCCTCGGTCTGGAACCCGACCAGGTCATAGTCGAACATCGCCTCCACCAGAGGGCGGTGGCGGGGCAGGGTGACCACCAGCTGATGGGCCGGCCAGGGAATGTGCAGGAAGAAGCCGATGCGGTTGGTCACGCCCATCCGCCGCAGTTCCCGGGCCATCGGGATCAGGTGATAATCGTGCACCCAGATCACGTCGTCGGGTTCGATCAGCGGCCGCAGGGTCTCGGCGAAACGCTTGTTGACCCGGTCATAGCCCTCGCCGAACGAGCGGTCATAGGCGGTCAGGTCGACGCGATAGTGGAACAGCGGCCATAGGGTCTTGTTGGCGTAGCCGTTGTAATATTCCTGATAGTCGGCTTCCTCCAGATCGACCGTGGCGGTGGTCACGCCGTCGACCCGCTGCATGGCCAGCTGGCCGGTGAACTGCGGCGTGGTCTTGCCGCTCCAGCCAAACCAGATGCCGGAATATTCGCGCAGGGCTGCGGCCAGGGCCATGGCCAGGCCGCCGACGCTGCCCTCGCCGTCGCCCGTCTCCGGGCTGGGCGGTGGATTGACCCGGTTGGAAACGACGATCAGCCGGCTCATGCGGGCATCAGCGTCGCGACGCCCTCCAGCCAGGCCGAGACGGCGGCGGTGTCCTTCAGCCGGTAGCTGGCGGCGGTCGGGCGCATGTCGCCCACCAGAACACCGTAGCCGCCCAGACGCGCGGCGGCGGCGAAGCCGTCCTCGTCGGTCAGGTCATCGCCTACGAAGATCGGGGTCGCGCCCATGAAGGGTTGCTCGCGCAGGAAGGCTGCGACCGACTGGCCCTTGTCCTGGCCCGGGGTGCGCAGTTCGACGACCATGTCGCCCCTCTGCAGCACCAGGCCGGTGTTTCGGGCGATGCGCTCGGCGGTCTCGATCACCGCCTCGCCGGCGGCGGGGGCGTTGCGATAGTGCAGGGCGACGCTGACGCCCTTGTCCTCGAACTGCAGGCCCTTGTCGCAGCGGGCCAGATCGCGGAGCAGCAGGCGGGCGTCCGGGATGCCGCTGTGCGGCGTGGAGGTCACGACATGACCGTCGGCGTCGCGCCGCACCAGGCCGTGAACGGCCGCCACCGGCGTGACGCCGCGCTCGAAGATGCGGTCCAGATCGTCCAGCGCGCGGCCGCTGACCACGGCCACCCGGCCGTTCAGGGTGGCGGTCAGGCGCTTGATCAGCATGGCGCGTCGCCGGTCCGGCCCCACGTGCTCGGGGCGCGGCATGATCGGCGCCAGGGTGCCGTCGAGGTCGAGAAATAGAGCGGCCGAAGCCGGCGGAAACGACGGCGGCGGGGGCAGGTCGTGGAGCTGTTGTCTTGCGCTTGACCCCTGCACGGTCATCACCAGACGCCCCTCTTCAAATCGGTACATGACGAGAGGAACGCTCGAGGCGAAGTTTCGATCCGGCGAGTCTATCGCACCGACGACCAGGGCCGGCTCAGCAGCATGGCGCAATTGATCAGGCCGACCAGGGAGTAGGTCTGCGGATAGTTGCCCCACAGCTCGCCGTCCGAAAAGCCGATGTCCTCCGACAGCAGACCGGCGGCGGTGCGGCGGGCCAGCATGTCCTCGAACAGGGCGCGGGCCTCTTCGGCGCGGCCGGCCAGGTGCATGGCCTCGATCAGCCAGAAGGTGCAGATGTTGAAGGCGGTCTTGGGCTCGCCGAAGTCGTCAGGAATGGCGTAGCGCAGCAGGTAGGAGCCCTTGCGCAGGCCGCTTTCGACCGCCGCCACCGTGGCGATGTTGCGCGGGTCATTGGCGCTGATGAAGCGCAGGTCGACCAGCTGCAGCAGGCTGGCGTCCAGCTCGTCGCCGCCGAAGGTCGCCGCGAACCGGCCCAGCTCGGGATTCCAGGCGGCGGCGTCGATGGTGGCGCGCACCATGGCGGCGCGACCGTTCCAGAACCGGGCGCGATCGGGCAGGCCCAGCTTCTGGGCGGCGTTGCCCAGGCGATCACAGGCGGCCCAGCACATCACCGCCGAATAGGTGTGGACATTGGCCCGGCCCCGGAATTCCCACAGGCTGGCGTCAGGCTTGTCGTGCAGCTGGAAGGCGCGCTCGCCCACCGGCTCCAGGGCCTCGAAATCGGCGACCGTGGCCTGGCGCAGCAGGCGCTCGTCGAAGAAGGCCTGGGTGCTGGACAGCACGATCTGGCCGTAGACGTCGTGCTGCTGGTGCTCGAAAGCCTGGTTTCCGATGCGCACAGGCCCCATGCCGCGATAGCCGGGCAGGGCGGGGGCGAAGCGCTCGGTCAGCTGCGGCTCGAACCCGACCCCGAACAGCGGCTGGATGTGGCCGCCGGCCGCGCGGTCGACGATGTTGCGCAGATAGCCCAGATAGTTCTCCAGAATATCCACCGCACCCAGCCGGTTGAGGGCCTGGACCACGTAGTAGGCGTCGCGCATCCAGCAGTAGCGGTAGTCCCAGTTGCGGCCGCTGTCGGCGTGTTCGGGGATCGAGGTGGTCAGGGCCGCGACGATGGCGCCGGTCTCCTCATGGACGCACAGTTTCAGGGTGATCGCCGCGCGGATCACCGCCGCCTGCCAGTCCAGCGGAATGGCCAGGCCCCGCACCCAGGTCATCCAGTAGGCGGTGGTCTCGCGCAGCATTTTCTCGCAGGTCGAGCCCACCTCGGCGCCGAAGCCTTCGTCAGGACCCAGGAACAGCGCGATCGGTTGCTCTAGCCGGAAGGTGCGCTCTTCGAGGATGTGCGACACCGGACAATCGGTGGTCAGCCGCATCGTCAGGTCGGAACACAGATAGCGGATGTGGTTGGAGCCCGAAGTGAGCTCGGCCAGCCGCGCGCCCCACTGGGCGGTCGGCCGCACCCGCAGGGTGATGCGCGCCGTTCCGGCGACTGGGCGGATCAGGCGGATGAAGGCGGTGGGCCGGAAGATGCGGCCAAACTGCTGGTAGCGGGGGGCGAAATCGATGATCTCGATCTTGGCGCCGTCGGCGTCGGTGATCTCGGTGCGCAGCACAGGGGTGTTGCGCAGATAGGCCTGGGTGGTCGACACCGCCCGGTCGACATCGACATCCCAGACCCCGGTGGCCGCAACGCTCCGGGGATCAACGTCGCTGAGCAGGGCGCTAAACACCGGATCGGAATCGACGCGCGGCGCGCAGGCCCAGACGAACCGTCCGCTGCGGTCGATCAGGGCGCTGACGGCGCAGTTGCCGATGGGAAACAGGTCAAGGGTCTGGGGCGCGGAGTTTTGGGGCACACGGTATCCGGAGTGGGGCGGGACCTGGGGTCGGCCTGACGACACATTGGAAACCCTCTGTGTGGCTTCCCGGTTCCTGCGGCGCAAAAAGAACCCCGGGGATCGGCGTGACGCTCGCCTTTCACGATACTCGCGTTGACGCAGCCCCTGCCGACCGGCCATCTGGGATCGCGCGGATCCTTCGCGTGGCAAGGTGTTACGAGATCCATTGGCGGTGAGCGGCTTGTCGAGACTATCATGCGCGCTGGCCGCAGGGGCGCTGTGGCTCCTGGCGAGCGGGCCGACTCTGGCGCAGTCCCAGAATCCCTCGCCGTCAGGCGCGCGGCAGCCTCAGGCCGCGCCGCAGCAGCCTCTGGCTTTCCCCGTCAGCCCCTATTCCGTGACGCTGCGCGTCGACCAGATGGAACTGCTGGGCCGTGTCCTGGCCGAAGCGCCCACCCATGGCTTCGAACTGGGCGCCTTTTCGCCTGATCAAGCCCTGGCGCTGCTGGCCTCGCGCGATGTCGCCGCCCGCCAGACCGGGCAGGGCCAGCTGATCGGCCTGACCCTGGCCTATGCCAAGGCCGTGCGCTCGGGCCGGTTGCCGCTGACCAGCTTCCGCACCGACTGGGGCCTGCGCCCGGCGATCTATGATCCCGGCCCCGAATTCGTTCAGGCCGTCGCCCAGGATCGCCTGGGGCCGTGGCTGGACACCCTGCCGCCGCCCTATACGGGCTATCAGACCCTGCGCCGGGGCCTTGTCACCTATCGCGACATCGCCGCCCGCGGCGGCTGGGCCATGCTGCCGGTGGGAGCGGATCTTAAGCTGGGTTCCACCGATCCCCGCGTCGTGGCCCTGGAAGCCCGGCTGGCCGTCGAGGATGCGACCGTGGCCGTCGATGGCGTGGCCCTGTTCGACGAGGCGCTGGTCCAGGCCCTGATGCGGGCCCAGAAGCGCTTTGGGCTCAACCCCAATGGCGTACTGGACAAGAAGACGCTGGACGCCCTCAACACGCCTGTCGAGCGGCGCCTGGACCAGATCCTCGCCAATATGGAGCGCTGGCGGTGGTTGCCGCAGGTGCTGCCGGCCGACCGCATCCAGGTCAATATCGCCGCCGCCGTGCTGTCGGTATTCCACCATGACGTCCCGACCCTGACCATGCGCGCCGTCACCGGCCGGCCTGGCGACGAGACGCCGATGCTGCAGTCGAACATCCACAGCATCGTGCTCAATCCGCCCTGGAACGTGCCATCCTCGATCGCCGCCAAGGAGCTGTGGCCCAAGGAGCGGGCCAATCCGGGGTATTTTGCCCGCAACGACTTCATCGTCATCCCGACCGAGGGCGGCGGCTCGCGCCTGCAGCAGAAGGCCGGACCCAAGGCCGCCCTGGGCCTGATCAAGTTCGATTTCGTCAATCCCTATGGCGTCTATCTGCACGACACCCCCAGCCGCGCGCGCTTCGCCAGCTTCAGCCGCCTGGCCAGCCACGGCTGCGTGCGCGTCGAAAAGCCGGTCGACCTGGCTCGCGCGGTGATGGAAGGCGACGCGACCTGGACGCCCGAGGTGATCGACGCGACCATCGCCGGCGGCAAGACCGTGCGGGCCCAGCTGCCCCAGCAGATCGCGGTCTTCCTGCTGTACTGGACGGCCTATGTGACGCCCGACGGCCAGGTCAATTTCCGCGACGATCCCTATGGCTGGGACCGCCTGCTGGTGCAGCGGATCGCCGCAGCCCTCTCCGGCTCAGCTTGACCTTCTGGCCGGCCTGGGGTGTCCTGCGGGCAGTACGGTGTCAGGGATAGCGTCATGATCGCACGGCGTAAGTTTTTTCAGTTGGGTTTGAGCGCGCTTGGCGCCGCAGCGATAGGCCCGTCGGCCCACGCTCAGGACGATATCATCGGCGCGCTTCTGGAAGCCCAGACGCCGTTGACGCCGGCCCCTGTCGCGGCGATCCAGCCGGTGGCCGAGGCCGCGCCCAAGTGGGTCTCGCTGTATAACCTCCACACCGACGAAAAGTTGCAGGCCGTGTACTGGGAGAACGGAACCTATGTTCCCGACGCCCTGCAGGCCCTCAACAAGGTGCTGCGCGATCATCGCACCGGCGAGGTCGCCCCGATGAACGTCCACCTGTTCGACCTGCTGACCGACATCCATCGCAAGACCGAGACCAAGACCGCCTTCCAGATCATCTCGGGCTATCGCTCGCCGGCCAGCAACCGCCTGCTGGCGGAGCGCAGCGGCGAGGTCGCAAAGCGCAGTCTGCACATGGACGGCAAGGCGATGGACATCTATCTGGAGGATGTCGCCCTCGATCATCTCCGCGCTGCGGCGCTGGATCTGAAGCGGGGCGGCGTCGGCTATTATCCCGACAGCAAGTTCGTGCACGTCGATGTCGGGCCGTTCCGGCGCTGGCAGGGAAGTTAGGCCCGCAAGGGCAGGGGGCCATCTATGAGCGCTGAACGTCGCAGCAATCCGTTCGGATGGATCTTCCTGGGCTTTGTCGTGGGCGTCATCGCCACCTTCGGCGCCATCCTGTTCCTGACCGCCGGCCTGGGCGGCTATGACGAAGGCTCCGACGAGCTGCGCACCGCCGCCGACGATGCGGCCGCTGCGGCGCTCAATACTGGACCTGTCGCCGCGTCCGCACCTCGCAAGATCGAGGCTCCGGTCGTCGCTCAGCCCGTCACGACACCGACGCCGGTGCGTGAAACGCCGCCGGTCGACGCTCAGATGGCCGACGACGCTGCGGCTGCAGGCATGACCTCGCGCGCGGCGCCGGACCAGCCGACCAACTAGGGTCTTTTAGGGATCAGGCCGCTTCGCTCTCGGGCGGGCGCACCCTCTGCGCCGCCAGATGCGCCAAGCGCGTGATGGTCAGCAGTTGCTGTTCCAGGTCTTCGATCCGCTCGGCCTGCCGGATCACCAGCCGCTCCAGATCCTGCAGGCGTTCTTCGACACGTTCGGCCATGAGGCTCTCCGCATTGGCAGGCCCGCCATGGGGCGCGCGCTGCTGCCGTCGGTCAAGCCCTTGGGTGCGATTGCACGATCGCGAGCCCGACGGGCGGCGTCATCCCGGAAACTTGGGCCGGAGCGTGGCTCCGATTCAAGTTTCCGGGATGACGCGCCAGATCAGGACTTGGGGGCCGCCATGACCGGCAGGGTCTTGGACTTGGCCTTGTTGGCCTCGTGCTGCTGGACCGGCAGCGGGATCAGGCCGCGCGACTGCAGATAGCCGCCCCGGCCGGTGGCGGCGTCCGAGACGAATTCGTTGACGAACTCCTTGAGGCCCGGCGTCACACCGATCTGGCTCTTCTTCACGTAAATGTAGAGCGAGCGCGAGATCGGATAGGTCCCGTTGGTGATGGTGGTCACGGTCGGTTTCACGCCGTTGATGCTGGCGGCCTTGATGGTGTTGGCGTTCTGCTCGAGGAACGAATAGCCGAACACGCCCAGGGCGTTGGGGGTCTTCTGGATGGTGCCGATGATGGCGTTGTCGTTCTCGCCGGCGTCGACCCAGCCGCCATCGGTGCGCATCGGCGCGACCTTGGCCTTGAAAGCCTTTTCGTCGTCGGACTTCAGCTTGGTCAGGGGCGGCAGCTTGCCGGCGCCGCCCTCGATGCCCAGCTCGATCCAGGCGTCGCGGGTGCCCGAGGTGGGCGGCGGGCCATAGACCAGGATGCGAGCCTTGGGCAGGCCCTGGTTGACCTCGTTCCACGACTTGTAGGGGTTCTTGACCAGCTGGCCGCCGCGCAGGGTCTGGTCGGACAGGCCCAGATACAGGTGCTCGAGCTTGAAATTGTAGTCCGGCGACTTCTTGTCCATCGCCACGACGATGCCGTCGAAGCCGATCTTCAGCTCGACGATGTCCTTGACGCCGGCCTTCCTGCAGGCTTCGAACTCGGACTTCTTCATCGGGCGCGAGGCGTTGGCGACGTCGGGATACTTTTCGCCCATGCCGCCGCAGAACATCTTGATGCCGCCGCCCGTGCCCAGGCTTTCGACCTTGGGCGACTTCTTGCCGGTCTTTTTGGCGTAGTTCTCGGCCACGCGGGTCGTGAACGGGAAGACGGTCGAGGAGCCTGCGGCCCACACATAGTCACGCGCGGCATAGGCGGTGTCGGCGGCGGCCAGCAGCCCGAGGGCGGCGGCGGCTCCAAGAAGCTTGGTCATGGTGATAGGTCCGGATTCTACGGGGTCAGACGGGAGAACGCGCCGCGTTCAAACATGGTCTGTCGAACTATATCAAGGTTTTACGACAGTCGGCGATGCGAAAATCTGTATGCGGATTAGCGGCGCCGGCGCCCTTTCGCGCCTCGCGGGCGACCTGTTCATCGCGTCGCAGCTGCGGCGTTGCGCCTCTCGCCGGGCGAGCGCGCTGGCCCTATGTGGGGGCTGCAGTATCCTGTAGCTTCCCGCCCTGAATCAGATGCCGACCCGTGCGGCCAGAAGTGAATCGAGTCTCCGTGGCGCCTCCGACCAAAGCCATCATTCTCAGCGCGGGCCAGGGCAAGCGTCTGTCGCCGCTGACCGACACGCGTCCCAAGTGCCTGGTCGAGCTGTCGGGCCGCACCGTGCTGCACTGGCAACTGCGCCATCTGCGCCAGGCCGGGATCACCGAGGTGGTGGTCGTCACCGGCTTTGCGGCCGACACTGTCGAGGCCGAGATCGCGGGCCTGGACCTGCCCGGCCTGACCGTGCGCACCCTGTTCAACCCGTTCTTCGGCCTGACCGACAACCTGGCCACCTGCTGGCTCGCGCGCGGCGAAATGGTCGGCGACTTCCTGCTGCTGAACGGCGACACCCTGTTCGAGCCGGCCATCGCCGAGCGCCTGATGGCTGCTCCGCCGGCCCAGATCACCGTCACCATCGACCGCAAGGGCGGCTATGACGCCGACGACATGAAGGTGGCGACCGAGGGGCTGTCCCTGCGCGCCATCGGCAAGACCATCGAGACCTATGACGCCGAGTCGATCGGCTTCCTGCGCTTCGACGCCGAGGGCGCGGCCCTGTTCACCAAGATCGTCGACGCCGCCCTGCGCACGCCGGAGGGCCTGAAGCGCTGGTATCTCAGCGTCATCAACCAGATCGCCCAGGAGTACGACGTGGTTCGGGTGCAGTCGATCCAGGGCCTGGACTGGGCCGAGATGGACTTCCCCGAAGACCTGCCGCGCAATCGCGAACTGGCGGCGTCCTGGGTAGCGGAGCAGGTCGAGGCGTAAGGTTGCCCCGGCCTACTTATAGGCCGGAATGATCCCGCCCAGGCGCTTGCCCATTTCCTCGGCCAGGGCCTGCACGCCGTTCAGCGGCCGCATCATGACCTCGAAATCGACGATCTGGCCGTCTTCGTCAAAGCGGACGAAGTCGATCCCCTTAACCGCCTTGTCGCCGACCCTGGCGCTGAATTCGAGCACGACGTTCAGCCCGTCGTCGGTCGTGGCCTGCCGGTGATAGGCGAAGTCGGCGAACACGGTCAGCACCGTGCTCAGCGCCAGCACCACGGCCTCGGCGCTCTTGTAAGGCTTGAAGGCTACCGGCGAGCGGAACGTCGCGTCGGGATGGACGATGGACCGCAGGTCGCCCAGATCGCCCTTGGCGACCATCTCATGCCAGGCCGACAGGCTTTTGGCGGCGGCGGGGTGGAGTTGGGGCAGATCAGTCATGGGGGGCTCCCTAGGTTCGAGACGTTCAGCGCTCGATGATCGTCCTGACCAGATCCAGGTCCGACGGCTTGTCGACGTCCACCGCCGCCAGGCCGTAGGACGAGCGCACGATGGCGGCCTTGACGCCGGCGGCCCGGCCCAGACGCTCCAGCGTCTCGTCGATGGTCATCAAGCCCAGCACGTAGCGGCCCAGCATGACCGGGCCGAGCAGGGCGGCGATCTTCCAGGGTTGCTTGCGCAGGCTCTCGGCCTTGCGCCAGAAGGCCACGGCGTTGAGGGCGGTCTCGTTGCGCAGCAGGAACAGGTTGCAGCCCGAATAGCCGCCGTCCTTGAACCGCCAGTAGGTCCGCTTGGTCTCCGGCGCAGCCGCGCGGACGACAGCCTCCGGCGCCATGAGGACGGCGAAGTCGCAGTCGGCCGGGGCCTTGGCCAGGAACTCGGTGATCCATTCCGGCTGCAGCAGGGCATGGTCGACGGTCGTGACCAGCAGCGGCGTGCCCATGATGCTGGCGCCGTCATGGACGCTCTGGCTGGGACCGCCGGCGGCGGGCAGGGGAGACGCCTTGGCGACGCCCGCCAGGGCCTCCACCAGGGCGATATCCGAGGTCGAGACCCCGATCCGCGTCGCGCCGGCCTGGTCAAGGGCTCGCAACACCCGGGTCAGCAGGGTCTCGCCACCCAGGACGATCAGGCCCTTGTGGCTGACGCCGGCATAGTCGGCGACCGGATCGATCCCGCCGCGCGAACCCGCCAGAACCAGAGCCTGGAAGCTCACAACGCCTTCTCGTAGAGGCGATAGGTCTTGTAGATCGTCGCGCCCATGGCCTCGGAGATGCGCCGCATCGGCATGTTCTCTTCCAGCACCCACGAGAACTCGAACTTGGTATAGCCCAGGGCCAGCGAGGCGTTGCGGCCTGCGTTCATCAGGTGGAAGGGCAGCAGCTGGCCGCGCATGGTGTCGGCGAACTTGCGCTTCACCCCCATCAGCGGCACCCGCGCCGACTTCACACCCCTGACCTTCAGCCGCCACAGAAGCTTGGCCCAGCCGAACGGCAGCAGCTTGCCCTTCAGGTCCCGGATGGCCTCGTTGACGTTGGGCAGCAGCACGATGAAGCCCGCGGGCTCGCCGTCGATCTCGGCGAACAGGGTCATCTTCTTCTCGATGACGGGCTTCAGAGCCTTGGCCAGTTGGCGGGTCTCGGCCTCGGTGGTGGGAACAAAGCCCCAGTTGCCGGCCCAGGCGTCGTTGAGGATTTCGGTCAGAGAGACGACCTCCTCGTCATAGCGGCTCATGTCCAGCTCGCGCAGCACCACGCCGTCGGGCAGGCCGCGCTTGACCCGGCGCACCACGACAGCCGGCAGGTCGGCGGTCGGGTCGCACAGATAGGCGTAGACGTCCTTGGCCTTGGCGTAGCCCTGCTGCTCGACGCGGCCGCCGGTATAGGCCGGGTCGTGGCCCATCATCACCATGGGCGGGCTGTCAAAGCCGTCGACCAGCAGGCCGACCTCCTCGTTGATCGACAGGTTGAACGGACCCAGGGCCGTCGTGCAGGCGCGGTCGCGCAGCCAGTCCTCGGCGGCGCGGAACAGCACCTTGAAGACGGCGGGATCATCCTCGGCGGCGATCAGGCCGAAATTGCCGGTCTTCTGGCCTTCCGCCTGCGGAGCCAGGGCGTCGATCTGGGCGCTGATCCGGCCGACGTCGCGCCCCCCGCGCACGGCCAGGAACAGCTGCACCTCGGCGTGCTCGAAGAACGGATTGGTCTTGGGCGACAGGGCCTCGGACCGCTCCATCATCAGGGGCGTGATCCAGTTGGGATCGCCGGCGTTGAGGCGCGCCGGCAGCTTGATGAACCGCGCCAGCTCGGCCGGGGTGCTGACCGGGATGACCCGAAGGTCGGCGTCTTGGGAGTCGAACGGCATCAGCCCTCCAGATTGATCAGGGCGTTGATCGCCAGGGCGCCAAAGATGACAGGGCCGCCCCAGACGGCCAGGATCGGCGAGATCGCACCGCTTTCGCCCAGCGCCGACAGCAGGCCGTCGACAACCAAGAACACCAGGCCAGACGCCAGACCCACGGTCAGCAGCACAGCGCCCTGCCGGCTGCGGAAGTTGGCCAGCGCCACCGGCGCGCTCAGCAACAGCATGATCAGCGCCCCGAACGGGCCGGCATAGGCGCCCAGCAGGCGGGTCTCGTAGTAGCTGGGCGGCCGATCGGTGCCGCCATTGAGCAGGGCGCGCCGGGCCGAGCCCGCCGACGGCGCGGGATTGTCCGAGAACAGGGCCTGGACGTCCAAGGGCCGCAGGGGCGAGGGCCAGGTTATCTGGCTGGTGGTGACGGTGTCGACGCGTTGGCTGGAAAAGCGGGTTGTCACCGCTTCGGACAGGTTCCAGTCCTTGCCGGCAAAGGTCGCGGCGGGTGCGTTCACTCGCTCGATCAGGCGGCCGGTCTCGTCACGGCGGTAGATCTTGACGGCTTGCAGGGCGCGGCCGTTCGGCGCGGCGCTGGCGGCGATCACCAGATCGTCGCCCACCCGGAAGCTGACGGGGCCGGTGGCCTTGCGGTCGGCGGCGGGAGTGTGGGCCTCCCACCAGGCGTCGAGGATCGGATCGGTGCGCGGGGCGATCACCTGGGCGCAGGTGAAGTCCAGCAGCATCATCGCCACGGCGGCCGGGGCGGCCATGGCCACGATGCGGTAGGCCGAGATGCCCGCCGCGCGCATGGCGATGATGGCGCTCTCTCGGGCCAGTTGCGAGAACGCGAACAGACCACCGGCCAGCACGCTGATCGGCGCGATCTGCTCGATCAGCCGCGGGGCGCGCAGGGCGGCGTAGTACAGCACCCCGCCCACACCCAGCCCCCGGTCGAGGATGTCGGTGGTGACTTCCAGCAGGTCCAGGACCTGCAGGATGCCCATCAGGACAGCGGCGGCGCTCAGGATGCGGCTGGCCGCGACGCCCAGAACATAACGCTGAAGTCTCATGACGCGGCCTGACGGCGAGGAGCGACCATACGAACGGCCCGGTCGATCGTTTCGCCGATCCGGCGGACCACGCGGCTGATGGGCGTATCGCCGGGCCGCTTGCGACTGCCCATGAACATCCAGACGCTGAAGCTGGTGAAGACCAGGAACGGTCCCCAGATCGCCAGCAGGGCATTGGCCTTGCCGGCCTCGGCCAGGCTCTGGCCCAGCAGCAGCGAATGCTGGAAGGCCAGGAGCAGCACGCCGGCCACGATCAGGCCCGGGGTGCGGTTGCCGCGCTTGGCGGCCAGGCCCAGCGGGAAGGCCAGCAGCGGCAGGAAGGGCAGGAAGGCGGCCCGGGCCAGCCGGCCATAGAGCTCGGCCAGCAGGGTCGGCTTGGGCAGTATGGAGCTGTTTGACGCGGCCTGCCGGGCCAGTTCGTTCAGGGTCAGTTCGCGCTCATCCCCGCCGCGCGCCCGCAGCAGGGTGGCGGCGCCGGCCAGGGGCATCTCGGTGATGAACTGGTCGAAGGCCAGGGTGCGGTAGCCGCCGGCCGCGTCAAGGCCGATCCGCTGGCCGCGTCGCAGCAGCAGGGTGACCTTGTCGCCGCCCGGGCTGGCGCTGAGCGTGGCGGTCTGGGCGGTGATCACTTCTTCGCGGCCCTTGTCGTCGAGGCGGCGGATAAAGATGCGCGTCAGGCTCTGGCCGGCCTGGTCGGCGCCGTCGGCCGTCATCAGCAGGTTGTCCTCGTCGATGAAGGCCCCGCCTGACAGGCGTCCGTTCCAGCCGGCGTTGACGGCCGCGTGCATCACCGAGCGATAGGCGTAGCGGCTGTAGGGCTGGCTGTAGCCGAACAGGGCCACGCTGAAGAGGCTGAGAAACAGGCCCACGCAGACGAAGGGAATGGCGATGCGGCTCAGCGACTGTCCGCTGGCCAGCAGGGCGTCGATCTCCGAGCCGTCCGACAGCTTGGTGATGACGATGAACAGGGCCACGAAGAAGGCCACCGGCAGGGCCAGGCCCAGATAGTGCGGCACCAGATTGGCGGCCAGTTCGGTGACATAGCCAAAGCGGGCGCTGCTTTGCGACAGGGCGTCGAGCAGGCGCAGGACCCGCTCCAGCAACAGGGCGACGACCGTGACTCCCAGGCAGCCGACCATCGGCCAGGCCACCAGCTTGAGCATGTAGCGGTCAATCAGACGCAGATTGATCACGCCGCCGACCAGTCCCTGGCCAGCAGGGTCGCCAGGGCTGCGGCGCTTGGCGGATCCAGATCCACGGTGGCGCCCAGGGCCGGGGCGGCGGGCCAGCCGGCGTCGGCAAAGCTGCGACCCTCGTGGATCCGCGCGCCTTCGTATCGGGGGATGACGTGGAAGTGCACGTCGCGGTCGACCATCATCAGCATCAGATAGTTGATCTTCTCGTAGGCCACGAACCTGCCCAGCAATCGCTCGATTCCGTCGATCGCCACCTTCAAATCAGCGAAGGCGGCGGGGCTGAGCTGAGAGAAGGCTTCCGCCGCTTCCTTGCATACAAGGACCAGGGCCCCAAGAGTTGGCTGCTTGGGACGAACCAGAACAAGCCAGTGGTCGGTTTCGGCCACCCTGGTGTCGGGGTAGCCAAAGTTCACGGCGGTTGGATTGGTCATGTGCGGGCTCTTCCCGTGGCGTCGCGCGCCGCCGATTCACAATAGGGACGCGGGCTTTTTCATGGAAGTGCGATCAGCACTAGGCCAGCACGTACCGGCCCAGCTCCGCCACATGACCGGTTTGCGGATCCAGTCCGCGCGCGATGACCCGAACAGACACCGCCTCGGCGCCATCGCGCAGGATCTCGATGGCGTGCCAGCGCGCCGCCGGGTGCTTGCCCCGTCCCAGGGCCGAGGCCGAGGGCACGCCCAGGACGGGGATCGCCGCGCCGTCCGGACCCGGCGTAGTCGCCACCAGCCCCTCGTGAGCGTGGCCGTGCAGCACCAGATCGACGCCCTGGCGGGCCAGGATCGCACCCAGGCCCTCCCGGTCGTCCAGCGACTTGCGCCTTGAAACAGCGCCCGGGGTCGGCGGGTGGTGGATCAGGACCACCCGGAACAGGTCGCGATGAGCGGGGTCGGCCAGCAGGGCCTCCAGCCTCGTCAGCTGCGCCTGGCCCAACCGGCCGGTTGCCAGATGCGGCGCGGTGGGGATGGCCGAGCACAGATTGATGATCGCCACACCGTCGCGGATCCGAAGCCTGGGAAAAGCGACGTCGTCGCCGTCGCCCAGCCAGTCCGACCAGGCGGCGAATCGTTCGGGGCCCGTTGCGCCGACCAGGGCGTCATGGTTGCCCGGGCTCAGGGTGATCCTATCTGACGCACCAAGGCCGCTCAGCCACTGGCGCGCGGCCTCAACCTCGACGGTGGAGGCGAAATTGGTCAGATCGCCGGTGACGGCGATGTGGTCGGGCGCATAGGTCTTGATGTCGGCGACAAGGGCGGCCAGCACGTCGGGCTGATGCTCCTTGTGCTTGCGCCGCCAGGCGATGCGGCTGAGCAAACGCTTGGAGGCGAGGTCCCGCCAGCCGAACGCCCCTGCGGGCGGGGGCAGATGCGGGTCGGAAAGGTGGGCTATGCGGAATATCGACAAGTCAGAATCGCGCTTTTTGGCCATAAACGAAACGAAGCTGCTTATCATTCGCCACGAATTTCCAGGGGTTCTCGCACATTGACCGGCGGAAGTAATCAGGGCGGCGACGCCAGGCAGGCGGCGATCACGGTCGGCCAGGCGTCCACGCGCATCTGGGGCATGACCTCGGCCCAGCGCCTGTCGCGGATCTATGGGCGCGTGGGGCTGAGCGAAGTCACGCGCGAAACGGCGCCCGCCAACGGCGACGTGGTGGTGGTCGACGCCGGCTGGGTGTTCGATGAGGCGCTGATCCGCGCCCTGGCGGGACGGCCCGGCGTGGCGCTGATCGACGAGAGCGGCCGCGTCGTGGCGTTCAACCTGCCGGTCGCTCGCGCGCTTGCGGTCGGTGAGGACCTTTCTGCTGTGGTCGGTGAGGCCCCGCGTCTGACAGCCATGGAACTGGGCTCGGCCTATAACAGCGAGCTGCGCAAGCGCGAGCCGCCGGTGCTGGAGCGCCTGACGCCCGAGACGGTCGACGCGGTCGAGAAGCGGTTGTTCAAGGGCTCGTACAAGGGCGTCACGGACCTCGTGACAAAATATGTCTGGCCCGCGCCGGCCCGGGTCGTCACCCGCTGGTGTGCTCTTGCCAAGATCACGCCCAACCAGGTCACCTTCGCCAGCTTCCTGATGGTGCTGGCCGCCTTCTGGCTGTTCTGGACCGGCCAGTATGGCCTGGGTCTGGTCTGCGCCTGGATCATGACCTTCCTGGACACCGTCGATGGCAAGCTGGCCCGGGTGACCCTGACCTCGTCCAAGTGGGGCAATGTCTTCGATCACGGCATCGACCTGATCCACCCGCCGTTCTGGTGGTGGGCCTGGTTTGTCGGCCTGGGCGCCCTGGGCTTCACCGTGCCGCACGGCGGGTTGCTGCTGGCCATCGTGGTGGGCGGCTATGTGGCCCAGCGGGTGGAGGAGGGGATCTTCCTGTCGCTGTTCAAGGTCGAGATGCACGCCTGGCGGCCGTTCGACAGCTTCTTCCGGCTGATCACCGCGCGGCGGAACCCCAACCTGCTGTTCATGACCGCGACCACCCTGGTCGGCCGGCCTGACATCGGCTTCGTGCTGGTGGCCGCCTGGACGGCGATCTGCTTCGTCGTGCACGCCAGCCAGATCGTTCAGGGCCTGCTGACCCCCAGGGGCGGCGTCACCTCCTGGCTGTCGCGCTGATGAAGGTTGGCGTCGTCCACAATCCGCGCAGTCACGCCAATATGGGGCGCAGCGCGGAGTACTGGGCTCCGGATGATGTGATGCTGGTGCGGCCGGCCACGCGCGAGGCGCTGGAGGTCGACCTGATAGCCTTCGCGGCGCGCGGCGTTGAGCTGCTGGTCATCGACGGCGGCGACGGCACGATCCGTGACGTGCTGAGCCTCCTGCCGCGCGCCTTTGGCCAGGCGCCCCCGCTGATCATTCTGCTGCCGTCCGGAAAGACCAATGTTCTGGCCATTGACCTGGGCGTCCGACAGGGCTGGACGCTGCACGAAGCGCTGATTGCGGCGCGCTCGCCCAAGGCGGTGATCAAGTATCGCGCGCCGCTGGAAGTGTCCTGGGACGACGGCCGGGCGGCCATGAGCGGCTTTGTGTTCGGGCTCGGCGCGTTCGTGCGGGCCACCAAGATGTCCAAGAGCGTCAACCGGATGGGGGCGTTTCACGGCCTGTCTGTGGGCCTGACCCTTGTCGGTGCGGCGACGGGCGCGCTGTTTGGCGGCGCGCGCGACCACTGGCGCGAGGGGGTGCCGGTCGAGCTTTCCATCGACGGCGAGCCGGCCCCCAAGGGCAACCGCTTCCTGTTGATGGCGACGACCTTGAAGCGCCTGCCCCTGGGCATCAAACCGTTCGGGCCGCCCCGGGAGGGCCTCAAGGCGCTGGACGTCGACGCCCAGCCCCAGCGGCTGCTATCGGCCTTGATCACCCTGCTGGGCGGCGGAGATGCGCCATGGCTGGCAAGGCAGGGCTATCGCCGCGGAGACGCAAAGTCCCTGCGCATTCAGACCTGCGATGCGTTTGTGCTCGACGGCGAGGTCTATGAAGGATCGGGCGGTCTGACCGTCTCTCTTGGGCCTACCCTGCGGTTCCTGGCGTCATGACCAGCCCCGTGCTGGCGATGGTCGAGGCCGAGTTGCGCGCCCCTGCGCCGCCGCATGCCGTCGCCTTCGCCCGCCAGCTGGTCTCTGCGTTTGAAAATCCCGTCGCCGTGCTGTTCTACGGCTCGGTTCTGCGCACGGGCGACCTCGACGGCGTCATGGATTTCTATGTGCTGACCAGCCAGGCCCGACGCGGCTGGCGCGGTGTGGTCGCCCGCAAGCTTTGGCCGGACGTCAGCTATCACGAGGTCGAGCATCAGGGCCGAACCCTGCGCGCCAAGGTCGCGTCGATGACCCTGGCCCAGTTCGCTCTGGCGGCGCGGGGGCGTGAGATCGACACCACGATCTGGACGCGTTTCGTCCAGCCCTCGGCCCTGGTCTGGTCTTCGAGCGCCGAGATCGAGCCTGTCGTGATCAACGCCGTAGCCGAGGCCGCCCACTCGGCCGCGCGGTTCGCGGCGGCGCTGGGGCCTGTCGAAGGCCCGTCAGAGGCCTATTGGTCGGCCCTGTTCCAGCAGACCTACAAGGCCGAGTTCCGCGTCGAGCGCGGCGGTCGCGAGCAGTCGATCCTGGCCTTCGACGCCGAGCGCTATGATCGTCTGCTGGTCGCCTGCTGGCGCGAACAGGGCCTTCTGGACATTCTCGCGCCCGGATCCGTCCAGCCCAATCTGACCGAAGAGGCGCGGTCCCGTTTCGGGCGCGCCTGGCAGGTGCGGCGGCGGATGGGCAAGTCGCTGAACGTCGCCCGTCTGATCAAGGCCGCCTTCACCTTCGAGGGCGCCGCCCGCTATGCGGCGTGGAAGATCGAGCGTCACACGGGCGTGCCTGTGCCGTTGACGCCGTGGCGCGAGAAGCACCCGGTGCTGGCCGCGCCGGGCGTGCTGTGGGACCTGTGGCGCGCCCAGAAGGCGCGAAAGGCCGAGGCTTAGCCGCCCCGGCCTTCGGCGGCGTCAGGCGGAAACGCGCTGGCGCTGGTTGTCGATTACACCCATCGCGGCGCCGACGCTGGCGAACACGGACAGGACCTTTTCAATCTGCTCGTCGGTATGGGCGGCGCTGACGCTGGTGCGCAGCAGCGGACGGCTGTCGGGCGTGGCCGGCGGCAGGGCCAGGTTCAGATAGACGCCGTTCTGCAGCAGGGCGTTCCACATGCCGATCGCGCGTTCCTGATCGGGCATGGTGATGGCGACGATCGGGCTTGCGGTCGGGCCGGTCTGGAAGCCCAGCTCGGTCAGACCGTCATAGAGGCGACGGGCGTTGGCCATCAGGCGGTGGCGCAGCTCAGGCATTTCTTCCAGGCGCCTCAGCGCAACCAGGGTCGAACTGACCACGGCCGGCGGCAGCGAGGCGGTGAACATGTAGGGACGGCAGACGACGCGCATGACGTCGAAGTCGTCCATGTTGCTCACGCAGAAGCCGCCGATGGCGCCCAGGCTCTTGGAGAAGGTGCCGACCACGAAGTCGACATCGTCCTCGACGCCTTCCTGTTCGGCCAGGCCGCGACCGTTCTCGCCCAGCACGCCCATCGAGTGGGCTTCATCGACCAGCAGGTAGCCGCCCAGTTCGCGCTTCACAGCGGCGATTTCCTTGAGCGGCGCGGTGTCGCCGATCATCGAATAGATGCCTTCGACCACGATCAGGCGCTCGCCGGGCATGTCCTTCATGCGGCGCAGGCGCTTGTAGAGGTCTTCGGGGTCGTTGTGGCGGAAGCGGATGACCTCGGCGTGGCCAAGGCGCGAACCGTCATAGATGCTGGCGTGGCTGTCGGCGTCCAAGATCAGGTGGTCGCCGCGACCCACTAGGGTCGACAGAACGCCCAGATTGGCCTGGTAGCCGGTCGTGAACACCATGGCGTGCTTGCGACGATAGAACTTGGCCAGGGCCTGCTCGAGTTCGACATGGGCTTCGAAGCTGCCGTTGGCGATCCGCGAACCGGTCGTTCCGGTGCCCCGCTCCTGCACTGCCTTGACCGAGGCCGCGATGCTTTCGGCGTCGAAGGTCAGACCAAGATAGTTGTTGGTGCCCAGCAGGATCGTGGGGCGGCCGTCGATAACGCCCTCGGTCGGTGAAACTACCGCATCGAGTCGGACGTTGAAGGGATCAGCCCCGGCTGCCCGGATCGCTTGATAGGCATCGCGGTAGCCGAGATGTTTGTCGAACAGCCCCATAGTTATCCCTTATTCCGAAGATCTTTTATCAGATTGGACAAGTCGCCCACCGTCTCGACCGAGGCCAGATGATCAAGCGGGATCGAGATGTCGAACGCGTCTTCCAGCTCCATGATGATGTTCATCAGAGCCAGGGAGTCGACCTGAAGGTCACGGCCGATATGCGTCTCGTCGGAAACCTCAACGGTGCGTCCCAGCACCGAGGACGCCGCCAGGCCGATTTCACGCAAGGTAAGATCTGTAACCGCTTTCATATCGACTCGCTGAAACCCCCGTTAGCGGGTCTGACTGGCTCCAATTGTAACAGCCTCATTGTCGGATTTCTGTCAAAATTGGCTGCTACAATCAGTCCATAGAAACTAAAAATCCCTTTGCGCGGTACCATTGCACGCTTTGGGCGAAACCTGAGTCGATCCCGTATCGCGGAGCGATAGCTCTGGGAAGACTTTCGCTGTCTGAGACGCTCCAATCCAAATGGAGCATTTCGCGCGCTTTGCCAGTCGTGAAAATCGAAATCTTCCCATTGGCGAGTGATAGGCCTTCGGACAGTTGCGCCAGGGCGCTGATGAGCCACGTGGGCACGCGGGCGATGTAGGGGGCTTTGCCCACCGCGCGCGCGGCTGCGGTCATCACCTCGGTCCAGCTGTATCCATCCGTGCGCGCGTCCGACAGGGCGAAGACCCCAGACCGGTGATCGATGGCCAGACCCGCGATCGCGGCGACGGCGTCCTCGACATGGATCATGGCGATCCGGGCGGCGGGATCGAGCGCCGGCAGGAACGGCGCGGTCTGGGCCGCCTTGAACAGGCCCAGGGTTTCCATGTCGCCTGGCCCATAGATGGCCGGCGGGCGGACGATGGTCAGGCTGTCGCCGATCACCTCTCGCGCCGCCTCCTCGCCGCCGCGCTTGCTGGCGGCATAGTCCGACAGCGACGGCTCCCGCGCCGCCAGGCTGGAGACGAGCACGAGCCGCGCGCCTGCGGCCCGTGCGGCCAGGGCCACGTCCCTGGAGCCGTCAACATTGGTGCGATCAAAGTCCGCCCGCGACCGCGCCTTGATCAGGCCCGCGACATGGATGACCAGGGTCGCGCCCGCGCAGAGCCGGTCCAGGGCGGCGCGATCCGAAAGGCCGCCGATGACGATCCGGGGCTCCAGCCCCTGCCAGTCCGGATCTATGATGTCGCGCCGGGACAGGACCCGCACGGTCCAGTCGTCCGCAACCAGGGCGCGGACAAGGTGACGGCCCAGGAAGCCGGTGGCGCCGGTGACCGCAACGACACCCCGGCTCATGGTCAGGCGCGCTCGGCGTAGGCGCCCGCCAGGAAGGCCGCCTTGGCCTTGGAGCGGCTCAGCTTGCCTGACGAGGTCTGGGGCAGGGCGTGGGCGCCGACCAGATGCACCTGGGTCTCGACGCTGTGGCGCAGGCGCAGGACCGTGGCGACCTGTTCGGCCAGGGCCTTGCGGGTCTCGGGATCGCCGCCGCGCGCCTGGACCAGGACGACCACGACCTCCTCGCCTTCGCCGGGCGTGGAGAAGGCGGCGACGTCACCGCTGCGCAGGCTCTCGATCTCGGCCTCGGCAGTCCATTCCAGGTCCTGCGGCCAGATGTTGCGGCCGTTGAGGATGATCAGGTCCTTGCCGCGCCCGGTGATGACGATCTCGCCGTCGATCAGATAGCCAAGGTCGCCGGTGTCCAGCCAGCCATCGGCCGACAGCACGCGGGCGGTCTCTTCGGGCTGCTCGAAATATTCCCGCATCAGGCTGGGTCCGCGGGCGTAGATTCGGCCCACGCCGCGCTCGGGCAAGGCCGCGCCGTCCTGGCCCCGGACTTCCAGTTCATGGTGCGGCAGGACGGGGCCGTTGCGGGCGAAGTCGCGGGCGCGATCGGTGTCAGCGGTGATGACCGCCAGGCCCTGTTCCAGCTGCTCGACGTCCAGGGTCTCGACCTTCAGGCCCTGATCCAGCGGCGACATCGACAGGGCCAGGGTGGCCTCGGCCATGCCGTAGCTGGCGACAAAGGCGCTTTCGGAGAAGCCCACGGCCTTGAAACGCTCGGCGAAGGCGCGCAGCGGGCCGGTGCGGATCATGTCGCCGCCCAGGCCGGCGCTGCGCCAGCCCGACAGGTTCAGGTGCTCGATCGAAGCGGCCTCGGCGCGGCGGGCGCACAGCTCATAGCCGAAGGTCGGGCTGTAGCTGATGGTGCCGCCGTTCTTGGTCATCAGGTCCAGCCACATCAGCGGCCGGCGCACGAAGGCTCCGGTCGGCAGCAGGTCGACCGTCATCTGGCTGGTCATGGGGCTCAGCAGAAAGCCGATCAGACCCATGTCGTGATAGAGCGGCAGCCAAGAGATGGCGCGGTCGGTGGGGCGAACCTGCAGGCCGTCGCGGGTGATCGCCTGGGCGTTGGCCATCAGGGCGCGATGGGTGACCACCACGCCGGTCGGGAAACGGGTGCTGCCCGACGAGAACTGCAGATAGCAGGTGCGATCAGGCGCGATGATCGGCAGCTCGGCGCCAGCGGCGGGCGGGAGGTCGGCCAGGGTCCCGGCGAAGCTCAGCGGCTGTTTGGCGGCGATCTCGGGCAGCCAGGCGGCCATCGAGCTCGGGCCGATCAGGACCGAGGCCTTGGCCGAGGCCAGCATGCGGGCGATCTGCGCGATATAGGCCTCGCGACCGCCCAGCGGCGCGGGCAGGGGCAGGGGCGCGGGCGGCAGGCCGGCATACTGGCAGGCGAAGAAGGCGCGGACGAAGTCGGCGTCGGTTTCGGCGATCAGGCCGACGCTATCGCCGGGCCGGGCGCCGGCGGCCAGCAGGCGCTGGGCCAACTCCATCGCCTGTTCGCGCAGACGAGCATAGGGCAGGGCCTCGACCAGTTCGCCGCGCAGCGAATAGAGGTTCACACCCGTCTCGCCCTGAGCCGCGAAGTCGAGCGCGGCCGTCAGGGTGGGGAAATCAGCGAAACGAACCGTTCGCCCGGCGCCAGTCGGAGTCATCATCATCACCTGCCGCCTTTGGCGTCGTTTGCGTCATCGGCGCAAGAGGGTTCGTTGTCACTGAGGACGGACGATCGCGCAAGTCGCACGCGGAGTGTCAGAAACATCCCGATGGCCATGGCGACGGCCGCCCCGACCAGCGCGGCGCCGGCGCCGTTCATGCCGAACATCTTGACCAGCGGCGCCAGCGCCAGAAGAAACACCACGCTGACCACCATCCGGACCCGCAGGGCGGCGCCTGCGGCGCGCATCGAGACCAGCATCGGCTCCAGGGGCAGGGCCAGCACGCCGATGGCGGCGGCGGTCACCTGCCAGGTCATGACGCCGGACGCCCCGACATAGGCCTCGCCCATGATCAGACTCAGCAGGGGCTTGCCGAACAGGGTGGTGACCAGCAGCAGGAGACCGGCCACCGCGCCGCCCAGCAGGGCGACCTGCCCGGCCAGCTTGCGCATCGCCGCGTCGCCGCCGAGCGCGCGGAGCTTGGCCAGTTCGGGATAGAGGGCCGGGACCACCAGCCGGGCCGGCTTGGCCATGCCGTCGGCCACCTGCCGGCCGATTCGCCACAGCGCCGCCTGGGTGGGCCCCAGCAGTGAGCCGACCATCAGGGTGATGACGTGGGTGAAGGCCACATCCAGGCTGCTGCTGAAATTGGTCGCCCAGGCAAATTTCCACACCCCGGGCAGGCCCTCGCCCAAGGGGCCGATCAGCCTGAAGCCGTCGAGCATCCTGCGCTGGGCAAGCTCGCGCCAGGCGATGGCGCCCACATAGAGGAACGATGCCAGCGGGCCGGCCGCCCAGGCCAGCAGGAACGCCCACAGCGGCGCGTGCAGGGCGAACGCGATGCCCGCGCCCACCAGCCGCACGATCGAGCTGACCGCCTGCTCGCCCGCCAGATAGCGGAACTTGTCAAACAGGCGCAGCAGGCCCACCGAGGTCGCCGAGGTCATCACCGCGATGGTCAGGGCGTAGAGCGCCGCGGCGGGCGCGAGGTCCCGCGACCAGCCCAGCAGCGAGCCGAACAGCAGGGCGCCGACCACGCCCAGGGTCACGCCGACCAGGCCGCTGCTCAGGTCCAGAAACAGCGAAAAGCGCACCACCTGCTGAAAGCCCTGGCGGTCGTTCTTGAGCAGGGGCTCGGCGCCATATTGCAGGACCGTCTGCCAGGACTGGAACTTGACCACCTCGCCCAGGAACTGGGCGAAGGTCGTGATCAGGTACAGGACGCCCATCTGGGCCGGGTCCAGGCCCCGGGCGGTCAGGGCGATATAGGCCAAGCCGACAATGGCGTTGACCGTGCGGCCGCCCAGCAGGGTCCCGGCATTGGCCAGGACGCGGGCGAAGACGGAGCGCTCGGCGGTCATGCGGCTATGGAAATCCGCGCCAGCACGCGCTCGGCGATGGCGCGGGCGGCGCGTTCCGACGACGGCGTAGCCGTCAGGTCAAAGCTCTCAGCGAAGCCGCTTTTCTGGATATCGACATAGTCGCCATGACCCAGACGGGCGGCCTCGACGGCGTCGGTCAGGTGATTGGCCGAGGTCAGCACCGGGCCGTACTGCCAGTGGTGGAAGCTTTCATCGCCCTGCCAGGCGATCTGGCCGGGATTGAGAAACAGACAGGGCTTGGGCGTGCGCAGGAACTCATAGACCTGGCTGGAGACGTCGCCCAGATAGATGTCGGCCGCGCGGGTATAGGTCATGTCGATGGCGGCGGGGCCGCCCAGGTCGATATGGATGCGCGGGTGATTTCGGAACGGCTCCAGGGCGGCCAGCATGGCCGGGCCGGCGCCGTCGAACAGCCGGATGTGCGGCGCGAAGATCAGGTTGAAGCGGTCATCGGCCGCGAACTGCTCCAACACCCTGACGCCGAACTGCGGCCACGAGCCCAGCGTGGCGTGGAAGTGTGGATTGTAGACGACGATGGGCTTTGCGCCGGGGAAGACCGGCATCGGCGAGCCGGGCAGGGCGTCGATGATGTCGAACTTGGGATAGCCGACCATGGCGCAGTTTTCCGGCTTCACCCAGCCGCCCTCGACCATGCGGTCACGCTGCTTGGGACCGGCGGCCATGACCAGATCGAACAGGCGCAGCCGCGGCTCGAACACCCCGCCCCGGTCGCCCGCGCCGTGCTGGGTATAGACCAGCATGGATTTGTGAACGCCGAACTTGCGCAACAGGGCGGTGGTGCGCTCGGGCGTGACGATGGCGTCCATCTTGCCCAGGGCCATGGCGTTGGCGGCCAGCATCAGCGCCTTGGGTGGCGTCGAGGCCTCTTTCAGGCGCACCCTGCGCAGCCAGGCCGGGGGCAGCAGGCGCGAGGCGATGGGGGCGCCGTCAAGGGCGTCCAGCAGCTGGCGGGCGTAGTCGAGGTGTTCCTGGGTCGTGGCGGCGATCTCGACCTCGATCCCGGGCCAGCCCCTGGCCAGGGCGACAGCGATGGGCAGGCTGTGCAGGATCTGATGCGTCTGGGCGATGTAGAGAAAGCAGACCTTGGGCCTGGGTGGCGCGGACCTGACGGGGCTCATGAGCGTTTCGCCGGCCCGATCAATTGCCGGGATTGAGGCGCGAGCGCACCCGACCCTTGAAGATCACCCGGTCGCCCTTGTCGGTCACCGAATAGCTGTCGGCCTGCACCTGATTGCCCGAGGCCGCGCCGCGCACGGCGGAGTCGCCCATCACCTCGCCGGTGCGCGTATCGATCACGGCTTTTTCGGTCTTGAACGCGTAGCCGTCGCCATTCTGGATCTCGACGTCGCCCGTCAGCAGAAGGGCGCCCCCGGACTCGTCGTAATTGCCCAGCCTTGCCACGATCTGGGTGGGATTGTCCGAGCCGTAGCCGCGCGTCAGCTTCGGGGATTCCAGGGCGACCTTGTTGGGGTCGACCTTGTCGCGTACCGCGGCGGTGGCGACGATCAGAAACGCGCGCCCGTCCTTCATGTAGCCCGTAAAGCGCGGATTTTCCATCCGCAACGGCGCACCAGCGACGACACTCGACGCCTTGGTTTCGGCAGCGTGGATGGCGGCCTGCGTCAAGATGGCGCCGATGGCCATCACTGCGACAGCAGGCATAACAAGGCGCAGAGCGCTGACCGACTTGCGGCGGCGAGGGCGAATCTTGCGCCTCGTGACGAGGACTGAGGACGGAGCAAACGAGGTCATGACAGCCGGTACGCAAAGCGTTGAGCTATCGGCTTAATCCCGTCAGAGCCGACTCCCAAGAGATATTCGACGGGTTCTCAGCCGCGCCATTCGGCAGGCCAGAGCCAGAAGGCATGGAGACAACGACCGGCCCGCCTCTGGCGAGCCGGTCGTCTCAAACCCCAAAGGATCAGCCGTTGACGGCGTCCTTGAGTTGCTTGGCAGGCGTGAAGGCGACCTTCTTGGAGGCCGCAATCTCGATCGCCGCGCCCGTGGCCGGGTTACGGCCGGTGCGGGCCGGCTTGGCCTGGACCTTGAACTTGCCAAAGCTCGGGATCGAAACTTCTTCGCCCTTAACGGCGGCTTCGGTCACGGCCTTGAACACGCCGTCGATGATCGCCTTGGCTTGAGCCTTGGTCAGCTTGTCGTCAGCGGCGACTGCGGCGTCGACCAGATCGGAAACGTTCATTTTGATAGCTCATCCAATGTGGAATCAAGGAGCGTCGAGCCTGACGAACCGGGAAGGATTTGTCACGTCATCCCAGCAAATACGGGCATTTCTGCGTTGCGAAAGGCAAGGTTCACCTCCCTGGCCCCGTAAAACTCTGACAACATGCCGAGATATGCGGGTCTGAGCGTGGTGACGCTCAACTCATGCCATGGTAGCGATAACAGAAATTGGGGGATACGCATGGCGGACGCCGGGCATACGGGCGCGAAGGACGGCGTTGTCGTCGGTCGCAAGGACGGACTGGTCATCGGCGCCGCCTCGGTCGGCACGGTTTTCGAGTGGTACGACTTCTACCTGTACGGTTCGCTGGCCACCTATATCACCCACCATTTCTTCTCCGGCGTGAACGAGACGACGGGCTATATCTTCGCGTTGCTGGCCTTTGCGGCCGGGTTTGCGGTGCGCCCTTTCGGGGCCCTGGTCTTTGGTCGCCTGGGCGATCTGTGGGGCCGCAAGAACACCTTCCTGGTCACAATGCTGCTGATGGGCCTGTCCACCTTCGTGGTCGGCCTGCTGCCCAGCTATGAGCAGATCGGCATCATCGCCCCCATCGCCCTGGTGCTGATGCGCCTGTTGCAGGGTCTGGCCCTGGGCGGCGAATATGGCGGGGCGGCGACCTATGTGGCCGAGCATGCGCCCGCCAACCGGCGCGGGCTCTATACGAGCTTCATCCAGATCACTGCGACGTTTGGCCTGTTCCTCAGCCTGATCGTCATCCTGGCGACTCGCAACGTGATCGGCGAGGACGCCTTCAAGGACTATGGCTGGCGCATTCCGTTCCTGATCTCGGTGCTGCTGCTGGGCGTGTCGCTGTGGATCCGCCTGCAGCTTTCCGAAAGTCCGTCGTTCCAGAAGATGATCGACGAGGGCAAGGGCTCCAAGAAGCCCCTGGCGGACAGCTTTGGCAAATGGGGCAACCTGAAGATCGTCATTCTGGCTCTGGTCGGTCTGACCGCGGGTCAGGCCGTGGTCTGGTACACCGGTCAGTTCTACGCCCTGTTTTTTCTGGAAAAAATGCTCAAGGTCGATGGCGGCCTGACCAACATGCTGGTGGCGATCTCGCTGCTGATCGGCACCCCGTTCTTCGTGCTGTTTGGCTGGCTGTCGGACAGGATCGGTCGCAAGTGGATCATCATGGCCGGCTGCATTCTGGCCTGCCTGACCTATTTCCCATTGTTCAAGACCCTGACCGTCGCCGCTAATCCGCAACTGGCCGCCGCCGTCGCAACCTCGCCGGTGACCGTGTTCGCTGACCCGGCCGACTGCTCGTTCCAGTTCGATCCGATCGGCAAGACGGTGTTCAACACCTCCTGCGACCTGGCCAAATCCTATCTGGCCAAGGCCGGCGTCACCTACACGAACGCAGCGGCTCCCGCCGGGACCGTGGCGCAGGTCAGGATCGGCGAGACCGTACTGCCGTCCTTCGCGGGCGACACGCTGGACAAGGCGGCGTTCAAGGACCGCAAGAAGGCCTGGGAGGCCCAGCTTGGGGCGGCGCTCAAGACGGCAGGCTATCCCGCCAAGGCCGACAGCGCCCTGGTCAACAAGCCGCTGGTGGTCGGGATCCTGACCCTGCTGGTGATCTATGTGACCATGGTCTACGGGCCGATCGCGGCGATGCTGGTCGAGATGTTCCCGACCAATATCCGCTACACCTCGATGAGCCTGCCCTATCACATCGGCAATGGCTGGTTCGGCGGCTTCCTGCCGACCACCGCCTTCGCCATGGTCGCGGCCACCGGCAATATCTATTACGGCCTCTGGTATCCGATCGTGGTGGCGGGGGTGACGGCCGTGATCGGCATCCTGTTCCTTAAGGAAACCAAGGACGTCGATATCGAGGCCTAGGGTCGCGAGACTAGAGGCTCGCGCGGCGGCGCGCCACGCGCTCGCGGGCCACAGCGGCCTGAGCCGGCAGGTCGAGGCGCTCATACAGGTCCGCAAGCGCCTGGTTGACGGGCAGGCCGTCGGGATCGAAGCCCCGGCGCAACTCCAGCATCTGCTGGGCTTCGGAATGGCGGTCGGACCGGATCAGGGCGTCCAGGATGATCTGGTCGAAGAGATCGCGCTGCGCGTGGCTGCCACCCACTTCGGCCAGACGGGGCAGGGCCGCGCGCAGGCCTCGCAGGGCGGCCGGATAGTCGCCACGCACATGGGCGACCAGACCTTCGGCGGCGGGCAGGGCGACATCACGCCAGGTGGGACGAACGAAGTCGGGAGCCTCGACGGCCGCCCGCCGGATCGCCGCCAGAAGCTGGTCCGCCTCGGGCCGACCGGCTCGGGCCAGGCCGAACAGATATTGTAGCGACAGGAAAGGCTGCACGACGTCATCGGCGCGGGCGGCGAGATGGTCGGCCAGATCGCTCCAGCGCGGCCCGACATCGACGCCGGCCAGCTCCAGACGGGCCAGTAGCGACACCGCCCCGACCTGATCCTGTGAATAGTCCCTGGACTGCGTCCAGCAGTGCTCATCATAGGCCGCCAGCGCCGCCTCGAACCGGCCCTGGCTGACATAGAACAGCGCCAGGTGCCACCATAGGTGGGTGTCCATGAACGAGTTCAGGTCGGCCCAGGTATCGCGCACGCCCTCCAGGAAAGCGACGCCCTCGTCGATGCGGCCCTGGGTCAGCATGACATGAGCCAGGGCGTGCTGGGCCCAGGGCTCCTTGCGCTGCAGGAACAGGGCATGGCGGGCGGCGGCCTCGGCCTCGTCCAGCAGGTGGCACTGCTCGTAGGCGAAGGCCAGCATGCCATGCAGGTGAGGAATGTCGGCGGCGGCGGGCAGGCAGCGACTGGCCGCGCGCAGCATGGCGGGAAAGTCGCCGCGATTGAAGTCGTGGTACTGCCGCAGCTTCAGGATCAGCAGATCGCGCGGCCAGGCCTCGAGAATGGCGTCGGCGATCGACAGCGCGCCGGGGATGTCGTCGACGGACCAGGCCGAGACGAAGGCCGCGATCTGGCGCTCCCGTTCGTTGGCGCCATCGAGCGCGGCCCGGGCGCGGGCCAGATAGGGCGCGGCGCGGATTGCAGCGTCCGGCGCTTCGAGCAGCAGCCACAGGATGGCCGCATAGGCGTTGAGCAACGGCTCGCCGGGCGCGGCGTCGGCGGCCGCCAGGATGTTGGCGGCGCGGGTCTCGTAGGCCAGGAAGCCGGCGATGAAATCGTCCACCGCCGCCCGGGCGGCGTCACTGGCGGCGGAGACAGGGTTGCCGAGATAGTCTGTGCGCATGGCGCCACCCTAGTGGACCTTGGCGGCCTCGTCTTTGGTCGCCTGAGGGAAGATCAGGTCGGCGAGCCCGGCCGCGCTCCAGCTTGCGTCGCGGGGCGCCAGGACCAGTGGCGCACGGGTCTCGAAGCCTCGCAGCACCCTGCTGGTCTGGCCGAGATCGGGCGCGGCGAGGCTTTCGCTCATGACGATGGCGGTCACGCTCAGGCCCCGGGCTCGGATCACCTCCAGCGCCGTCAGCACGTGGCTGACCGTGCCCAGATAGGACCCCGCGACCAGCAGGACCGGCAGGTTCAGCGCGACCATCAGGTCCAGATTGGTGGCCGTGTCGGTCAGGGGCGACATCACCCCGCCGGCTCCCTCGATCAGCAGCAGATCGCGGTCGGGTCGCGTCAGGCGGTCCCTGCAGTCGCCGACCAGATCATCCAGGCGCAGGACATCGCCCTCCAGAGCTGCGGCCAGGTTGGGGGCCAGTGGGGCGCGATAGCGGCGGGGCGAGATGCGGTGCAGGGCGCCCGGCTCGTCCAGCGCTTGGGCCAGGCGGCCGGGATCGCTGACATCCGGATCGTCGGGATCAAACCCGCTGACCACCGGCTTGAAGGCGTCGACGCTCAGGCCTCGCAGGCGGAGGGCGCGGATCAGGGCGCAGGCGACATGGGTCTTGCCGATGTCGGTGCCGGTCCCGGTGACGAACAGGCTTTTCATGCGGCAGGGCCCCGGCGGATGTCGGCGATCAGATCCGCCAGTCGCATCACGTCGGCGTCCGAATGGGCGGCGCTGAAGGCGATCCGCAGCCGCGCCGTGCCCTCGGGCACGGTGGGCGGCCGGATGGCGACGACCAGATAGCCCTCGGCCTCGAGCTTCGCAGAAGCGGCCAGCGCCGCTGTGGCCGAGCCGATCACGACGGGGACGATCGGGCTTTGGGCAGGCGGCAGGCCCAGGGCCTCGGTGAAGGCGCGGGCCTTGGCCAGAGGCAGGGCGGTCAGGGCCGGCTGGGTCTCGATGATGTCCAGCGAGGCCAGGGCGGCGGCGGCGCAGGCGGGCGGCAGGCCGGTGGCGTAGACCAGCGTGCGGGCCCGGGTCTTCAGCAGGTCGATCACGGCCTGGGACCCGCACAGGTAGCCGCCATAAGAGCCCAGCGCCTTGGACAGGGTGCCCATCTGCAGCGGGATCTCGGCGCCGGGGAACAGCGCCGCCGAGCCTCGGCCCTCGGCCAGCACGCCCACGCCGTGGGCGTCGTCGGACAACAGCCAGGCGTCATGCGCGTTGCAGAGGGTCGAGAGCTGGTCCAGCGGCGCGATGTCGCCGTCCATCGAGAACACGCCGTCGGTGGCGACCACGGCGTGGCGTGCGGCGGCGCGTTCTGCCTTCAACAGGCGCTCCAGATCAGCGGTGTCATTGTGCCTGAAGGCGATCGTGCGGGCGCCGGACAGCTTGGCGCCGGCCCAGATGCAGGCATGGGCCAGTTCGTCGACCAGGATCAGGTCACCCGGCCCGACGACAGTGGGAATCACGCCTATGTTCGCAAGATAGCCGGAGCCGAACACGCAGGCCGCCTCGGTGCCCTTCAGCCGCGCCAGGCGCTTTTCCAGATCTCCCAGCAGCGGGTGATCACCGGTGACCAGACGCGAGGCCGCCGCGCCGGCCCCATAGTTCAGCGCCGCTTCGGCCGCCGCCGCCCGCACAGCCGGGTGGTGCGAGAGGTTCAGATAGTCGTTGCAGGAGAACGAAATCAGCCGCCGGCCGTCCCGTTCCACGACCGCGCCGTCCAGCCGGCGGGTGGGCTTCAGACGGCGACGCAGGCTCTGGGCGTCCAGGGCGGTCAGCTTGTCGCCGGCGAAGGCGTCGAGGCTCTGCATGCTGTTTCCCGTTTGCGAAGGCAGGGCGCAGGGCATAGGCAAGGCGCCCTTTCGACGCAACGCAGGATCGCCATGACCCCCGATTGGATGAGCGCCGGCGCGGCCCACGTCTGGCGGCCCTATTGCCAGATGCAGACCGCCCGGCCGCCCTTGCCGGTGGTTGCCACGCACGGTTCGCGGCTGGTCCTGGCCGATGGCCGGGAACTGGTCGACGGCCTGGCATCGTGGTGGACCGCCTGCCACGGCTATAATCATCCGCATATCGCCCAGGCCCTGCGCGACCAGATCGAGCGGATGCCGCATGTGATGTTCGGTGGCCTGGCGCACGAGCCGGCCTACCGACTGGCCAAGCGGCTGGCCGACCTGTTGCCGGGTGACCTGAACCATGCCTTCTTCGCCGAGTCGGGCTCGGTGGCGGTCGAGATCGCCATGAAGATGGCGCTGCAGTTCCACATCAATCGCGGCGAGACCGGACGCTCGCGGTTCCTGTCGTTCAGGGGCGGCTATCACGGCGACACCCTGGCGACGATGACCGTCTGTGATCCGGAGGAGGGCATGCACAGCCTGTTCTCGGGCGTCATGCCGGCCCAGGTGATCGCCGACCTGCCGCGCGACGCCGAGGGCGAGGCGGCGCTGGACGCCCTGCTGCAGGAGCGAGGCGGCGAGATCGCCGCCATCCTCGTCGAGCCCCTGGTCCAGGGCGCCGGCGGCATGCTGCTGCATGGTCCCGACACCCTGCGAGCCCTGAGGCGCCTGGCCGACACCCACGGGGTGCTGTTGATCTTCGACGAGATCTTCACCGGCTTTGGCCGCACGGGATCGATGTTCGCCATGCAGGCGGCCGGGATCGAGCCCGACATCGTCACCCTGTCCAAGGCCCTGACCGGCGGAACATTGCCGCTGTCGGCGGCGGTTGCCAGCACCCGGGTGTTCGAGGCCTTCCTGTCGGACGATCCCGAAGCCGCCCTGATGCACGGCCCCACCTATATGGCCAATCCGCTGGCCTGCGCGGCGGCCAACGCCTCGCTCGACCTGTTCGAGGATGGCGCCTGGCGAGCCGATGTGGCGCGGGTCTCGGCCGCCCTGGCCGAAGGGCTTGAGCCCTGCCGGGCCGCGCCGGGCGTCGTGGATGTTCGGGTGCTGGGCGCAATCGGCGTGGTCGAGTTCGACGCGCCGGTTGCGGTCGGCGATCTGTGCGCCCGGTTCGCGGAAGAGGGCGTCTGGATCCGGCCAATGGGCAAGGTCATCTATCTGACCCCGGCCTTCACGACGCCCGATGCCGACCTGACCTTGCTGACCCGGGCGGTGCGCCGCGTCATCGGGGCCGATTGACCTTCAGGGGCGCGTCTGGTCCAAGCGGCCATGTCTTCCAATTCACCCCTGTCTGGTCTGGAACGCCTCGCCATTCTGGCGATCATCCTGACCTGGGGCGTGAACAATGCCGCCGCCAAGGTGGCGACCGAGCACCTGCCGCCGATGATGGTGGGCGGCCTGCGGTTTGGCCTGGCCCTGATCTTCCTTATCCCGTTCATCCGGCCACCGTTTCCCGAGCCCAAAAAGCTGCTGGGCATCATCCTGCTGTCGGGGCCCATCCATTTTGGCCTGATCTATGTGGCGTTCGGCATGGGCCAGTCGCTGAGTCCGCTGGTCGTGGCCAGCCAGCTGTGGATTCCGTTCACGGCCGTCGCGGCCTGGCGGATGCTGGGCGAGACCATGCGCCTGCCCGCCGTGATCGGCCTGTTGATCGCCTTCGTCGGCGTGGCCTGGATGAGTCTTGACCCGCATGGGGCCGGGGATCTTCCGGCCGTGGCCCTGGTCATTGCGGCCTGCGCCTGCTGGGCGGTGGCGACGGTGCTGGTGAGGATGACCCCGGGGGTGAAGCCGCTGAAGGTTCAGGGGCTGACGGCCATAGTCGCCGCCCCGACCCTGATCGCCATGTCCTTTACCTTCGAGTCCAATGTAGTCGAGCGGGTGATGGCCGCCCCGGCGATCGCCTGGGCCTGCGTAGCCTTCGCGGGCATTGTCTCGACCATAGGGGCCAGCGCGCTGCTGTTCTGGCTGGTCCAGCGCCGCGAGGCGGGCCGCGTGACGCCCTATTTCCTGCTGACGCCGCTGGTGTCGTGCACGATCGGCATCCTGTTTCTGGGCGACCGCCTCACGCCGCAACTGCTGATCGGCGGCGCGGCGACCCTGGCCGGCGTGGCCCTGGTGGCCCTGACCGAGAAGCGGGCGGCCAAGCCCGAGGCCATGACGGCCGAGACGGTTTAGGGGCGCGTTTCAACGACCCCGCGCTGTCGCTGCGAGGGTGACGGAAAGGGTCGCGGAGCTTCCGGGCTCGCCCGGAGGAAAATAGAAAATACCGTTTCGACGAAGCCGTCCGCTCCGCGTGGTCGTTATCCATCAGCGTCCCGTCAGGTGGCCCTGTTCAGGCCTTACCGGGAGCCGGTCTCTCGCGTTTCCGCAAGAAGCCGGCGGTCGAGGCGGGCGAGCCAAGCAAATGACTAATGAACACACCCGTCTGCCCTCATCCACGCCGACGGCGGGCGGGTCTGGCCAGCAACCAGATCCCCGGACCGGTCGAGTATCCCCCTCGACCCCAGTCCCGCTCGATCACCCCCCGCCGCCGCAATGGTCGCTGGCCTTGCGCCCTTTCCCCGCGACGAGGTGGGTACAGAATACGGTAGGTTTTCAGGGGGCTGCGTCGATTGTCTGGACGCCCGTGTCGACGCCCGGAAGCGTGACGCTCAACAACGCCCGTCATCCCGGGACTTGTTCCCGGGATCCATGGGTCGGCCGCACGGTCGGTGGATCACAAACCCCTTACAGCGCAACGGAACGATGGGTCCCGGGGACGAGCCCCGGGATGACGGAGATTGTATGGGGAAGTTCGTGATGCTCCTCCGCCAGGGGGGAGGATTTGAGGCGTCTATCCCCGTGCCTATCAGGGGACAGCGCGCGGGTTATCCGCGCGCCAGGCGCCGCTGACTCTACTTCACCACACCGCAGGCCACCCGCGCGCCTGCGCCGCCGATCGGCTGGCTGTTGTGGTCGTCGGGGTTGGCGTGGACGACGATGGCCGAGCCGTCGGCGTCGAGCAGGGCCGGGCGGCCGCCGGCGCCCTTCAGCGAGACCAGCGGCGAATAGAGCTCGGCCATGGCGACGCCGTCCGCGCCGGCATGGATGTTGGGCAGATCGCCATTGTCGTTGCCGTCAGGGTTGAGCAGGCCGTGGACGACGGAGGCGGTGGTGTGGACGTGGGCGCCGGCCGACTTGAAGTCTGGCGTGCCGCAGTCGCCCTTCTCGTGGAAGTGCACGCCGTGCCAGCCGGGCGTCAGGCCTTTGAGCTCCAGACGCAGCAGCACGCCGTGCGGCGCTTCGGTGAGGGTGGCCGTTCCGAGGTCCTTGCCATCACCGGCCTTGACGGCGGCGGTTGCGGTCTGGGCCCCTGCGGCCGGGGCGGCGGTCTGGGCGAAGACAGCGCCGGGGGCGGCGAGGAGGAGGGTGGCGAAGGTGGCGGCGGCAACGGCGGAACGCATGGGAAATCCTTCAAAAACAAGCGGACGGGGGAGGCTGCTGTCCCGGAAAGGTGGCGCCGCCCTTGGGGGAATGCTAACAGTTAAAGACAGTTCCGTGTTCGATTCTGACGGCGAAAAATCCCCTTGAGCGACGATCAAATCACTACCCCTCCCGAAGGGCCGCGAGGGGATATCGCCCCGATCTTCATCGAGGACGAACTGCGTCGCTCGTACCTCGACTACGCGATGAGCGTGATCGTCAGCCGCGCCCTGCCGGACGCGCGCGATGGTCTCAAGCCCGTTCACCGTCGCGTGCTGTTTTCGATGCACGAACAAGGACATACGCCCGATCGCTCCTATGTGAAGTCGGCCCGCGTGGTCGGTGACGTGATGGGTAAGTATCACCCGCACGGCGACGCCTCGATCTATTTCACCCTGGTCCGGATGACCCAGCCCTTCTCGATGGGGCTGATCCTGATCGACGGCCAGGGCAATTTCGGTTCGGTCGACGGCGATATGCCGGCCGCCATGCGCTACACCGAGTGCCGGATGGCGCCCCCGGCGCTGGCGCTGCTGGCCGACCTCGACAAGGACACAGTCGACTTCCAGGACAATTATGACGGCAAGGAACAGGAACCGACGGTCCTGCCGTCACGGATTCCCAACCTGCTGGTCAATGGCGCGGGCGGCATCGCCGTCGGCATGGCGACCAACATCCCGCCGCACAATCTGGGCGAAATCATCGACGCCTGTCTGGCCATGATCGATGACCCCGAGGTCAGCGCCGAGACCCTGCTGGACATCGTGCCCGGTCCCGACTTCCCGACCGGCGGCGAGATCATCGGCCGCAGCGGTCCGCGCCAGGCCCTGCTGACCGGCCGCGGCTCGGTGATCATGCGCGGCATCGCCTCGGTGGAAGAGATCCGCCAGGGCCGAGAAGCCATCATCATCACCGCGATCCCGTATCAGGTGAACAAGGCCAATCTGGTCGAGTACATAGCCGAACTGGTCCGCGACAAGCGGATCGAGGGCGTCAGCGACATCCGCGACGAGTCCAACCGCGACGGCATGCGCATCGTGGTCGAGCTGAAGCGCGACGCCTCGGGCGACGTGATCCTCAACCAGCTGTACCGTTTCACGGCGCTGCAAAGCTCGTTCGGCGTCAATATGCTGGCGCTGAACCGCAAGCGCCCCGAGCAGATGGGCCTGTACCAGCTGATCGATATCTTCGTGAAATTCCGCGAAGAGGTTGTCGTCCGGCGTACAAAGTTCGAGCTGGGCAAGGCGCGCGATCGTGGCCACGTGCTGGTGGGTCTGACCATCGCCGTCGCCAATATCGACGAATTCATCCACATCATCCGCTCGTCCAAGGATCCGGCCGAGGCGCGCGAGCGCCTGGTGGCCAAGGCCTGGCCGGCCGGCGACATGATGCCCCTGGTCGAGCTGATCGCCGACCCGCGCAGCCTGCACGAAGAGGGCGGTCTGATCCGTCTGACCGACGAGCAGGCCCGCGCCATCCTGGCCCTGACCCTGTCGCGTCTGACCGGCCTGGGCCGCGAGGAAATCGGCAACGAGGCGCAAGCCCTGGCCGAAGCCATCCGCGGCTATCTGGACCTGCTGTCGGACCGCGCCAACATCATGGCCGTGGTCCGCGAGGAGCTGGTCGAGGTGCGCGAGAAGTTCGCCGTGCCACGCCGCTGCCAGATCGTCGACGGCGACGCCGACGTGGAAGATGAAGACCTGATCGTCCGCGAGGAAATGGTCATCACCGTGACCATGGGCGGCTATGTGAAGCGCACGCCGCTGGCCAATTACCGCACCCAGCACCGGGGCGGCAAAGGCAAGTCGGGCATGGCCACCAAGACCGAAGACGCGGTCACCCGCGTGTTCTCGGCCTCGACCCACGCGCCGCTGCTGTTCTTCACCTCGGGCGGCAAGGTCTACAAGCTCAAGGTCTGGAGGCTGCCGCTGGGCGCCGCCAATTCGCGCGGCAAGGCGTTCGTCAATCTGCTGCCGATCGAGCCGGGCGAGACCATCACCTCGATCCTGACCCTGCCCGAGGACGAAAGCACCTGGGACCGCCTGGACGTGATGTTCGCCACCCGCTCGGGCAGCGTGCGTCGCAACAAGCTGTCGGACTTCGTCGACGTGCGCCGCAACGGCAAGATCGCCATGAAGCTCGATGACGGCGACGGCATTATCGGCGTCGGCGTCTGCGGGACCGAGAACGACATTCTGCTGACCACGGCCGTCGGCCGCTGCATCCGCTTCTCGGCCGATGAGGTCCGCGTCTTCGCCAGCCGTGATTCGACCGGCGTGCGCGGCGTGAAGCTCGCCGAGGGCGACGAAGTGATCAACATGGCCATCCTGCGCGGCGTCGACGCCACGCCGGCCGAGCGCGCCGCCTATCTGAAGCATGCCCGCGCCATGCTGCGCGCGGCCGGCGAGGAGGGCGACGACGCCCCGGCGCCCGAGGAGGCCGACGAAGAGGTCGGCGAGGCCAGCCTGACGCCGGAACGCATCGCCCAGCTGGGCGCGGCCGAGGAGTTCATCCTCACCGTCTCGTCTGAAGGCTTCGGCAAGCGCACCAGCGCCTATGATTATCGCCGCACGGGCCGGGGCGGGCAGGGGCTTACGGCCCAGGATCTCTCCAAGCGCGGCGGCCGCCTGGCGGCCTCGTTCCCGGTCGAGGACAGCGACGAAATCCTGCTGGTGACAGACGCCGGACAGTTGATACGGTGCCCCGTCTCGCAAATTCGTGTTGCAGCGCGGAATACTCAGGGCGTAACCGTGTTCCGCACCGCGAAGGACGAACATGTCGTGAGCGTGGAGCGGCTGGCTGACGCCGGCGGCGGCGACGACGATCAGGGCGAATCAAGCGGGGCGGACTAGACCCCGTAGAGCGCCGATAACGCAGGGGGTTGCATGAGGGTCGGGCTTTATCCCGGAACGTTTGATCCGGTCACCAACGGCCATCTCGACATCATCGGTCGGGCCGTGAAGCTGGTCGACAAGCTGGTGATCGGCGTGGCGGTGAATATCGGCAAGGGGCCGCTGTTCTCGCTCGAAGAGCGGGTCGCAATCCTTGAGCGGGAAACCGCGCACCTCAACAAGCTGGCGGTGATCGAGGTCAGGCCCTTCGACAGTCTGCTGATGCACTTCGCGCGCGAGGTCGGGGCTCAGATGATCGTGCGCGGCCTGCGGGCCGTGGCCGACTTCGAGTACGAATTCCAGATGACCGCCATGAACCAGCAGCTGGATCGCGAGATCGAGACGGTGTTCCTGATGGCCGATCCCCGGCACCAGGCCATCGCCTCGCGGCTGGTCAAGGAGATCGCGGCCCTGGGCGGCGACATCTCAAAGTTCGTGCCCGCCGGGGTCGGCGAGCAACTGGTCGCCAAGCTACGCAAGACCTGAATCAGCGGGTTTGCCGTGAAGCTGTCGAAATCATAGGCTTCAACACGGCGGACTTGTCGCGGGGGCGTCGTCGTTCTACGCCCCGTCTGCCTTTCTGTTCGGGGATTTCCATGAAGCTTGCGTATTCCGTCGCCGCTCTGGCGCTGCTGGCCACGACCGCTGTCGCGCACACGGCGTCGGCCCAGACGCCGCCCGCTCAGTTTGGCGACTGGCGCACGCCCGATCCCCAGAACGTGCTGGTCATCGAGACCAACAAGGGCCGGATCATCGCCGAGCTCAGCCCGCAGGCCGCTCCGGCGCATGTGGCGCGCATTCGCGAGCTGACCCAGGCCGGCTTCTATGACGGCCTGACCTTCTTCCGCGTCATCGACAGCTTCATGGCCCAGACGGGAGATCCCGACAACACCGGCGCGGGCGGTTCGGACAAGCCCGACATGACGGCCGAGTTCACCTTCCGCCGCGGCGCTGACACGCCCCTGGCTGCGCCGGGCAAGGTCGGCAGCAACGAGACCGGCTTCGTCGGCGCCCTGCCGGTGACCAGCCAGCCGGCCGCCCTGGCGGTGATGACCGCCGACCGCAAGGTGGCGACCTGGGGCAATTTCTGTCCGGGCGTTCTGGGCATGGCCCGGGCCAACAATCCCGACAGCGCCAACAGCCAGTTCTTCTTCATGCGGCAGTACTATGCCTCGCTGGACAAGACCTACACCGCCTTTGGCCGGGCCCTGTCAGGCCTGGACGTGATCCGCGCGATCAAGGTCGGCGAGCCAGCGCCCGATCCGCAGGACCGGATGACCAGCGTGCGACTGCTGGCCGATCTGCCGGCCGACAAGCGCCCCTCGGTTCAGGTCATGGACACCCGCGGCCCCGCCTTCGCCGCCCTGGCCGCCAAGCGCCGGGCCGAGATGGGAGCCAGCTTCAGCAATTGCGACGTCGAAATCCCGGTGCAGATCAAATGAAGCCATCCGCCGTTGTCGTCCTGGGCCTGAGCCTGGCTGTTCTGGCCAGTCCGGCGCTGTCCGCTTCCAGGTCCAAGGGCAAGGCGCGAGGCGTCGCCCCGCCCGTGGCGGCCGACTGGCGGGTCCCCGACCCCGACAACGTGATGGTGATCGACACCAACAAGGGCCGGGTGGTCGTCGAACTGACCCCCGAGGTCGCGCCCGGCCACGTGACCCGGATGCGCGAACTGACCCGGGCCGGGGTCTATGACGGCCGCACCTTCTTTCGGGTCATCGACCGGTTCATGGCCCAGACCGGCGACCCGAAGGACAATGGCGAAGGCAATACCGACAAGCCCAACCTGAAGGCCGAGTTCACCTTCCGGCGGACGGCCGCGACGCCGTTTACGCCGGCCGCCGCGCCGTCAGGGCTGCAGGTGGGACTGCTGGGTTCGCTGCCGGTGTTCAGCCAGCACTGGAGCTGGAACGAGGTCACGGCCGACGGCAATGTCTCGGCCTGGGGCACCTATTGCCCCGGCGTGGTGGGCATGGCCCGCGACGACGACAACAATTCGGCCAACAGCCAGTTCTTCCTGATGCGCCAGCCTTATCCGTCGCTCGACAAGCGCTACACCGCCTTTGGACGGGTGATCAACGGGCTGGAGACCATCCGCGCCATCAAGACGGGCGAGCCGGTGGCCGCGCCTCAGGACCGGATGGAAAAAGTGCGGATGCTGTCAGACATTCCCGAGAAGGAGCGTCCCAGGGTGCGGGTGATCAACACCCAGGGCGCCTGGTTTGCGGGCGAGATTCGCCGCCAGCGCGCGATCAAGGGTGCGGATTTCTCGGTCTGTGATCTGAAGATCCCGGTCGATATCCGCTAGCCTCTCACCCTTTTGGGGCGAGCGGCGGTTCACAGCGGGGGGAAAAGCGCGCTAGAAGCGCCTTCACCATTTCGCACCCAAGGGATGACCATGTCGGCCGACCTCGAAAACACCCTGATCCTCACGCTGGAAAGCGGCCCGGTCACCATCCAGATGCGCCCCGACCTGGCCCCCGGCCACGTCGACCGCATCAAGGAACTGGTCCGCGAGGGCTTTTATGACGGCGTGGTCTTCCACCGCGTGATCCCGGGCTTCATGGCCCAGGGCGGCGATCCGTCGGGCACCGGCCGTGGCGGCAGCGACAAGCCGGACATCAAGGCCGAGTTCTCCAAGGAAGCCCACGTGCGCGGCGTCTGCTCGATGGCCCGGACCCCCGATCCCAACTCGGCCAACAGCCAGTTCTTCATCTGCCTGGACGACGCCACCTTCCTCGACGGCCAGTACACCGTCTGGGGTCAGGTCTCCGAAGGCATGGACCACGTCGACGCCCTGCCCAAGGGCGAGCCCCCGCGCACGCCGGGCAAGATCGTCAGCGCCAAGATCGCCGCCGACGCCTGATCGGGCTTCTGCTGAATACGAAGACGGCCCCGGAGCGATCCGGGGCCGTTTTTGTTGGGGCTTGGCCGGGTCCGAAACCGGCGTCGGAGCCGAAGACCGCTCACGACCCCACCCAGCCATTTGCGATGTTCGCCTTGGGCGCCAGTCGCCGAGCCGGCGGGTGCGCAGTCTCTCGCAATAGTTGCGCCACCCGGACTTTATCGACATAGTTCGGTCAGTATCGGGGGATCATATGAACATGTATTTCGTCGCCGGCGGCGTAGCGCTCGGCGTCTTCGCCATTGGATTCCTGATCGCGCTTGTTCTGCGCCGTGTGGTCCCGACCAACGAAGTTCACATCGTCCAGCGCGGGCGGTCTCGCGTCAGCTACGGCGCCAGTCAGTCGGCCGGAAACGTCTACTACGAGTGGCCCGCCTTCCTGCCCAGGATCGGCGTCCTGGTGACCAAGTTCCCGGTCTCCATCTTCGACGTGAACCTGAAAGACTACGAGGCCTACGACACCGGGCGCCTCCCGTTCCGGGTGGACGTGCAGGCGTTCATGCGGATCGCAAAGTCGGACACGGCGGCGGAAAAGGTCGCCAATTTCGACGAGCTGCAACATCAGCTGTCTGGCATCCTTCAGGGCGCCGTCCGGAACGTGCTGGCCACCCACAAGCTCGAAGACATCCTCGAAGCCCGATCAACCCTGGCCGAGGCCTTTACCGCCCAGGTGGACAAGCAGCTGCTGGCTTGGGGCGTCGAGACGGTCAAGAACATCGAGTTCATGGACATCCGCGACAGCGCCAATTCGGAGGTCATCGCCAACATCATGGCGAAGGAAAAATCCCGCATTGACCGCGAGAGCCGGGAGGCCGTGGCGATGAACAGCCAAATGGCCCGGACCAAGGAGATCGAGGCAGAACGCATCGTCGAGGTGAACAAGCAGGACGCCCTGCAGCAGGTCGGCATGCGGACGGCCGAGCAGGAGAAGCAGGTCGGTATCGCCAAGCAGGTCGCCGAGCAGGAAGTTCTGGTCGCCCAGAAGGACACCACCGAACGCGAAATGGATGTGAAGCTGGTCGCCGATACGCGCTCCGCCGACATCGCCAAGGGGGTCGCGGAAGTCCAGGCCGCCCAGGAGCGTGAGGTCATGATCATCCGGGCGGAGGGGCAGCGCCGTCAGCAGGTCATCGCCGCGGAGGCTGAACGTCAACGGCTGGAGCTGGTCGCGCAAGGAACGCTGGCGCAGCAGAAGCTCGACGCCGAAGGACTGCTGGCGCAGGGCCAGAGCCGCGCCGAAGCCGAGCGGCTCCTGCTTCTGGCGCCGGTCTCGACGCAGATCGAACTTGCCAGGGAGATCGGCGGTAACGACGGCTACCAGACCTACCTGGTGCGTGTGGAGCAAATCAAAGCCGGGCAGGCCGTGGGTGTCGCCCAGGCTGAGGCCCTGAGCGCCGCCGACATCAAGGTGATCGTGACTGGCGGCGACGTGCCCGGGGGCATGAGCAGCATCACCGACGTGTTCAGCGCGAGGGGCGGCCAAGCCTTCGGAGCGATGCTGGAGGGGCTGGCTCAGACAGACGCAGGCAAGGCCGTGGTGGAGCGGGCAACGAAGGGCGCTGCAAAGCCCAAAGAGTAGCGTCGTGCAGGTCCGTTCGGCCGCCGACGGGCATTTCAGCAAACCGCGCCGCTCTCAAGGTCGTCTTCCCACCGCCGGAGGACGATCGCAACGTTCGCTGTCTGCGCTGACGGCAGATCATCAACTGCCGTGTCTCCCTCATTCAGGGGCGAGGCGCTGGGCGACTAGTCGCGCCGCAGCTTGACGATGATCGGCCGGTGATCCGAACCCAAGGCCGGCCCGCGCGTGACGCTGACGGTCTTCCAGGCCTTGCCCGCATAGACGTGATCGATCGGCAGGAACGGGGCCGGGGCATTGGCCAGGCGCGAGAAACGGCCCGACGGCCAGGAGGGCAGGGCGTGGGTGCGGCGCTCAAGGCCCAGGGCCTTGTCCTGGCGCTTGAGCGTGAACGACCAGGGCGTGGAGTTGAAGTCGCCCGTCAGGATCATGTCGGACTTGTCGAAGCGGGCCACGGCGTCGACCAGCCGCTTGCCCTGCTGCTGCTGGGGACCGGCGGGCATGGGCCAGACATAGTGGATGCCGGCCACCGTGAAGTCGCCCTTGGGGTCGGCCAGGGTCGCCCAGGCGCCGGCCAGGTCGTGACCCTCCGGATAGAAGCCATTGCGCGCCAGCATGCGCTTGCGGCTGAAGATCATGGTCCCGCAACGCTTCTTGCCATCGCAGGTGACGGAGAAGGGGTAGTAGGCCTTGAGGCCCTTGACCGCCGGCCCCGACATGCCGCCGGCCTCGACGATCACCACGACGTCGGCGTTCTGGTCCAGCAGCCAGCGCAGGGCCACTTCGGGCGTTTCGTTCTCGTGCCAGATATTGAACTGGATGACCTTCAGATCGTCGGGCCGCGACGCCATCCGCTTGGCGCCGGCGGCGGCCAAGAGTTCGGGGCCCATCAGGATCGCGCTGGCGATAACCGCAGCGCCGCCCAGGCCGACAATCACCGAGCGCTCGCCATGACGCGAGAAGATCCAGCCCATAGCGATCGCGCCCACGCCCATGGCCAGCCACAGCGGTGTCAGGTGGGTGAACGCGTCCAGGCGATCGCTGAACACGCCGCCCAGGCAGGCGACGGCGAAGCCCGCGCCGACCACGCCCAGCATCAGGCCGGTGCCGCGGAAGAAAAGGCTCAGGAGTCGAAGCAGAAGATCCATGGCCAGCCCATAACACGGACGCGCATGACAGCGATGACTTCAGTCGCCGGCAAAGTAGAGGAAGCTGATATTGCGCATCGGCTCGGCGCCGATCCGCAGGCCGCCGGTCAGGACGCTCTGCGGCGGTCCGGGCGGGCCTGCGGCCCTGGCGGCTTTCAGGGCGGCGAGATCGAACACGCCAGCGAACACCACCTCGCCGACGCGGGGATCCTGGCCGCGAAACACCACCTCCTGACCGTCGACCCGATAGCTGTTGGGCAACAGGCGGAAGCTGACCGTGTGATAGACCTGTCCCAGTTCGTTCTCGGCCGTCGGGCTGGTGACATCCTCGAATTCCAGGAAGAAGGGCCCAAAGTTGCTGGGACGCTTGCCCTCTTCCCAGGACGCGAAGTCGCTGGGCGAGCCCATGTTGACGGACTTCAGCTTCCAGTTCCCGACCTGAACCGGCGTCTGCGTGAAGTAGTAGCCGAAGACGTCCAGCGTGGCGTCGCGCTGGAAATTGGCCGCGGCGGGATCGGTCGTGGGCTTGGCGGGCGGCGTGGCGGGCGCCGTGGCGGCGGGCGCGCCAGGAGGCGCAGCAGGCCGGTTGTCACAGGCGACGAGCAGAAACGGCAGCAGCGCGGCGCAGGCCAGCAGGCGTTTCATGACGATCTTCCCCCGAAGACTATGGTTATTCGGGAGATTGGCGCCGCCGCTCCCGGCTTGTCCATGGCGCTCGCGTGGCGGCGAGTATCTTGACCTGCGGGCCTCGCCGTGTCCTTGAAGCCGCCCCATGCGCCTTTCCGACTTCGATTTCGTCCTGCCCGAGGACAACATTGCCCTGCGTCCAGCCGAGCCGCGCGATTCCGCGCGTCTGCTTGTGGTGCGGCCGGGCGAGGATGTGGCCGACCAGGTCGTGCGCGACCTGCCTGATTTCCTGCGCCCCGGCGACGCCCTGGTCTTCAACGACACGCGGGTGATCCCGGCGCGGCTGGCGGGTTTGCGCGACGCGCGCACCACGGGTGGCGGCGACGGCGCGCCGGTGCCGGTTGAGGCCACCCTGCATCGCCGCGTGTCGCCCGAGCGCTGGAAAGCCTTCATGCGCCCGGGCAAGCGCCTCAAGGCCGGCGACCGCGTGGCGTTCGGCTCGGACGAGCATCGCCTGGACGCCATCGTGCTGGAAAAGCACGAGGGCGGCGAGGTGCTGCTGGCCTTCGACCAGGCGGGGCCAGACCTGGATATCGGCATCGCCCGCCACGGCGAGATGCCGCTGCCGCCCTATATCGCCGCCAAGCGCGCCGAGGACGACCGCGACCGCGCCGACTACCAGACCGTCTATGCCCGTGAGGACGGCTCGGTGGCCGCGCCGACCGCCGGCCTGCATTTCACGCCCGATCTGTTGGAGCGACTGAAGGCGAGGGGCGTATCGCTGCACTTCGTGACCCTGCATGTCGGGGCCGGCACCTTCCTGCCGGTGAAGACCGACGTGGTGTCCGAGCACAGGATGCACGCCGAATATGGCGAGGTGACCCCCGAGATCGCCGACGCCCTCAACGCCGTTCGCGCCGCCGGCGGGCGCATCGTCTGCGTCGGCACCACATCCTTGCGGCTGCTGGAAAGCGCCACCGGCGAGGATCGCGTCATCCGGCCCTTCGCGGACGAGACCGCGATCTTCATCACGCCGGGCTACCGCTTCCGCGCCGCCGACGTGCTGATGACCAACTTCCACCTGCCCAAGTCGACCCTGTTCATGCTGGTCAGCGCCTTCGCCGGCCAGAAGACTATGCGCGAGGCCTATGAGCGGGCCATCGCCACGGGCTATCGCTTCTATTCCTACGGCGACAGCTCGCTGCTGTTCCCCGCCGAGCCTGACGAGACCTGAGCATGGCGTTCCCCTTCGAGATCTCCGCCACCGACGGCAAGGCCCGCACCGGCGTGTTGAAGACCCCGCGCGGCGACATCCGCACCCCCGCCTTCATGCCGGTGGGCACGGCCGGCACGGTCAAGGCCCTGACCGTGGATCAGGTCAAGGACACGGGCGCCGATATCATCCTGGGCAACACCTATCACCTGATGCTGCGGCCCACGGCCGAGCGGGTGCAGCGCCTGGGTGGGCTGCACAAGTTCATGCGGTGGGACAAGCCGATCCTGACCGACAGCGGCGGCTTCCAGGTGATGAGCCTGTCGGGGATCAGCAAGGTCACCGAAGAGGCCGTCACCTTCGCTAGCCATATCGACGGCTCCAAGCATGTCCTGTCACCCGAGCGGTCGATGGAGATCCAGGCCGACCTGCTGGGCAGCGACATCGTCATGCAACTAGACGAATGCGTTGCCTGGCCGGCCGAGGAGAAGCGGGCCCGCGAGGGTATGGAGCTGTCGGCCCGCTGGGGCATCCGCTCCAAGGCGGCGTTCGGCACGCGCGACAGCCAGGTGCTGTTTGGCATCCAGCAGGGCTCTACGTTTGAAAACCTGCGCCGCGAGTCGTCGCAGCGACTGCAGGACATCGGCTTCGACGGCTACGCCATCGGCGGGCTGGCGGTAGGCGAGGGGCACACGGCGATGTGCGAGGTGCTGGACTATGCGCCCGACCTGCTGCCGGCCGACAAGCCGCGCTACCTGATGGGCGTGGGCAAGCCGATCGACCTGGTCGAGGCGGTGGCCCGCGGCGTCGACATGTTCGACTGCGTGTTGCCGACCCGCTCGGGCCGCCACGGCCAGGCCTGGACCTGGGACGGCGCGATCAACATCAAGAACGCAAAATTCGCCGACGACGATACGCCGCTGGATCCCGGCAGCGATTGCCCGGCCAGCCGCGACTATTCCAAGGCCTATCTGCGCCACCTGTTCAAGGCCGAGGAGATCCTGGGCCAGGTGCTGCTGTCCTGGCACAACATCGCCTTCTTCCAGGCCCTGACGGCGGCCATGCGCGAGGCGATCGCCGAGGGCCGGTTCGAGGCCTTCCGCTGCGACTTCGCGGCGCGGCACAACGCTGCGGGCTAGTTGGGCTTGGGCGTCGGCGGCGTCTGAACGATCGGGAAGCGCGGCTTGAAGCCTTCGGGCGGCGGCGGCATGCCGGGATCGACCTCGGGGATGGGCGCGGGCGGCTTGTGCTGCGGCGTGGCCGGCGGATTGCAGCCCCGCGCCTCGCCCAGGCCCTTCAGATAGGCGCGGCGCACATTGCCCGAGGTGATGGCGCTCTGCACCAGCCGGTCGTGACGCTCGGCGCCGCTGAGCTTGCGCACCCAGCCGCGCATCGGAATCATGTCCTGCGCGGCGCTGGCCACCGCGCCCAGGGCGGCGCTGCCGGCGGCCTTGCGGCCGCGATCCATCAGGTCTTCGTTCTCTTCGGGGGGATGGGCGTCGAGGTCCTCGCCCAGGGCCACATCAAGCGGTGAGATCAGACCGATCAGGGTGGCGCAATTTACGCGCTGCGGCCGGGCGTAGGGATCGCTCATCGCCTCGATGAGGATCGGCGGGATCTTGGTGCGGACAATATTGACGTCACGCAACGGCGCGCTGACCGCGCCGGTGATGCCATCCCGGTTGGCGTCCGACGTGGTCTGGATTTTCGAATCAGCGGGCGGCGTCGGCGCGGGTTGCTGCGGGGACAACGCCGGCGCGCCGGCCAGCGAGAGCGGAAATATCAGGGCGGTGAGCAGGAATTCACGCATAGACCGACCTTATCGCGGCAAAAGAGGCGGCGTCATGTCAAACAACCGGTGAAACCCCGCTTGCGGCTGCGGCGACCCCCGACTATGTTCCGCGCCGCTTCTACCGGCGTCGCCGCGTCGTGAGCGGGCCGGTAGCTCAGTGGTAGAGCATTCGACTTTTAATCGAATGGTCGTGGGTTCGAACCCCACCCGGCCTACCAATTCATGATCCGTGCGACGCCTAGCGCGCGCGGATCCCAGCCAGCAAAACGCCCACTTCAAACGCCGCCGTCGGGCGCGCGTTGCGAGGCGCTCCGGAATGGTCCTGACCGCTAGCCGTGGCGGGTTGGGATGGCTATTACTGCCGGCATGTCCAAAGACAAGGAACGTCTGCTGTTCGACCGCGCGTGGCGCCTGTTGGCCAGCGGGCAGTATGTCGAGGGGTTCGGGCTTTGGGAAAAGGTGCGCTTCAGCCGCGGATCCAGTCCCACCGCAAAGCCAAAGCTCTCCTTTCCGGAATGGACGGGCGAGCCTGTCTCTTCATTGCTGGTGCTGCCCGAACAGGGACTTGGCGATCAGATCCAGTTCGTCCGCTTCCTGCCCGAGCTGGTGGGACGTGGGATCGCCGTGACGCTTTACGCGCATCCGGCGCTTGTTCCCCTTCTCGGAGAGCTCGGCGCGACGGTCAGGCCGGTGGACGGCAAGGCGGCGGTGGCCCGGCACGATGCGTGGATCATGCTCGGCTCCCTGCCGCATCGACTGGGCCTGACCCTGGAGGCGATTTCTGGCGAGCCCTATTTGGCGTCACTGCCCGGACGCCTGGAAGCCTGGCCGGCGCGACTGCGCTATGGCGTCGTGTGGCGGGGCAATCCGGAGCATGCCAATGACCGGCACCGATCTATGTCGGCGGCCGACGCCGAGCGCCTCCTGGGCCTGCCCGGCGCGGTGAGCCTTCACCCGGAAGACACCAAGGCTCGGGACATGGCCGACACCGCCGCGATCATCGAGAAGCTGGAGGCGGTGATCACCGTCGACACCTCGGTGGCTCATCTGGCCGGCGCGATGGGTAAGCGCACGCTGCTCCTGCTGCCCGCCCGGCTGCCGGACTGGCGGTGGCTCCAGGACCGAACCGACAGCCCCTGGTACGCCAGCATCGAGATCCTTCGCCAGCCTCGTCCAGGTGATTGGGGAACGGTCATCGAAAATGCGATAGCATCGCTGTAGCCCAGCCTGTCCGCCGGCCGGACGCTGGTGAGTTTTTCTGGGAGCTTGGGCGCGGAATTCTCAATTGACCCCATCAGCTTGGTGGGGATTAAAGCTGCCTAGCTTGATGCGGCGGACCCAGCGGGGTTTCGGCGCGTTTAAACCGGACTTCGCCGGAACCAGGACGACGATCAGACGATGACCGCCGAGACCGCCGCCGCGATCCGCCCAAGACTTCCGGGGCGCGCCCCTGTCGCCCGAAGGCCGCTGTTTCGACGTCGCTCGGCCATCCCGGGCTTCACCCTGACCCTGGGCGTGACCCTGACGGTCCTGTCGTTGATCGTCCTGATCCCATTGTCGGCCGTGGCGCTGAAAGCCGCCGAGTTGTCACCCGCCCAGTTCGTCGCTGCGGCCTTCTCCGAGCGGGCCCTTGCGGCCTATCGCCTGACCTTTGGCGCAGCCTTCGTCGCCGCCGCCATCAATGGTGTGTTCGGCGTGCTGACCGCCTGGGCGCTGGTGCGCTACGAGTTTCCGGGCAAGGCGCTGGTCAATGCCCTGGTCGACCTGCCGTTCGCCCTGCCCACGGCCGTGGCCGGCATCGCCCTGGCCACGCTCTATTCGCCCAACGGCTGGGTCGGGGCCTATCTGACGCCTCTGGGGATCAAGGCGGCCTACAACCCGATCGGCGTGACCATCGCCCTGATCTTCATCGGCCTGCCGTTCGTGGTCCGCACCATCGAGCCGGTGATGCGCGACCTTTCGGACGACGTGGAGGAGGCCGCCGCAAGCCTCGGGGCGGGCCGGATCGACACGATCCTGCGCATCATCCTGCCGGCCCTGGGTCCGTCCTGGCTGACCGGCTTCGCCCTGGCCTTCGCCCGGGGCATTGGCGAGTACGGCTCGGTGATCTTCATTGCCGGCAACATGCCCTACAAGTCCGAGATCGCGCCTCTGCTGATCATCATCCAGCTGGAGCAGTTCGAGTATGCCAATGCGGCCGCGATCGCCGTGGTGATGCTGGGCGTGTCGTTCCTGATGCTGCTGGTCATCAACGCCGTGCAGGCCTGGGCGAGAAGGTTCTCCTGATGGCGGCTCCGCGTCTTTCCACCGAAGATCCCGCCTGGGCCAAGGTTCTGATCATCACCCTGGTCCTGGCGTTCCTGGGTCTTGTCCTGATCCTGCCGCTGGCCGCCGTATTCGCCGAGGCCCTGCGCAAGGGCCTCCAGCCGGCGCTGGACGCCATCGCCAATCCCGACGCCATCGCCGCCGTCAAGCTGACCCTGCTGACCGCCGCGATCACCGTGCCGTTCAATGTGGTGTTTGGCCTGTGCGCCGCCTGGGCCGTGGCCAAGCACGAGTTTCCGGGCAAGAGCCTGCTGATCACCCTGATCGACCTGCCGTTCTCGGTCTCGCCGGTCGTCGCCGGCCTGATCTATGTGCTGGTGTTTGGCCTGCAGGGCTGGTTCGGCGACCATCTGGTCGACAACGACATCAAGATCATCTTCGCCGTGCCCGGCATCGTGCTGGCCACCATCTTCGTGACCTTCCCCTTCATCGCCCGCGAGCTGATCCCGCTGATGCAGGAGCAGGGGACCAGCGAAGAGGAGGCCGCCGTGTCGATGGGGGCCTCGGGCCTCTACACCTTCTGGCGGGTGACCGCGCCGAACGTCCGCTGGGGCCTGCTGTACGGCGTGCTGCTGTGCAACGCCCGCGCCATGGGTGAGTTCGGGGCCGTGTCGGTGGTCAGCGGCCACATCCGGGGCCTGACCAACACCATGCCGCTGCACGTCGAGATCCTCTATAACGAGTATGATTTCGTCGGGGCCTTCGCCGTCGCCGCCCTGCTGTGTCTGCTGGCGATCGTGACCCTCGTCCTCAAGACCGCGCTTGAAGTCGCCCAGCCCGGCTCGCGCCGGCGCGGCGGCCACTGATCGGAACGCCAGACCTCATGACCATCTCCATCCGTTCCGTCGAAAAGAAGTTCGGTCGCTATCCGGCGCTGGACAAGGTCGGGCTCGAGATCGCCGACGGCGAACTGCTGGCCCTGCTGGGGCCTTCGGGCTCGGGCAAGACGACCCTGCTGCGCGTGATCGCCGGTCTGGAGTTCCCCGACGCCGGCCAGGTGCTGTTCCACGATCAGGACGTCACCTTCGCCTCGGCCGCCGCGCGCCGCGTGGGCTTCGTGTTCCAGCAGTATGCGCTGTTCAAGCACATGACCGTGGCCCGCAACATCGCGTTCGGCCTGGATGTCCGCAAGGGCAAGGATAAGCCGTCCAAGACCGAGATCACCAAGCGCGTCGATGACCTGCTGCGCCTTGTCGAGCTGGAAGGCCTGGGCGGTCGCTATCCGTCACAGCTGTCGGGCGGCCAGCGTCAGCGCGTGGCCCTGTCGCGCGCCCTGGCCGTACAGCCCAGCGTGCTGCTGCTGGACGAGCCGTTCGGGGCCCTGGACGCTACGGTCCGCAAGTCGCTGCGCAAGGAACTGCGCCGGGTGCATGACGCCACCGGCGTCACCACCATCTTCGTGACCCACGACCAGGAAGAGGCCCTCGATCTGGCCGACCGCGTGGCTATCCTGAACCACGGCGTCATCGAGCAGGTCGGCACCCCTGCCCAGGTGCATGACGAACCGGTTTCGCCGTTTGTCTGCGGGTTCGTCGGCGAGGCCAACCGGTTCGAGGGCGAAATCACGAAGGGGCGTTTCAGCGCGGGTTCGATCTTCCTGCCAGCCGCAGGCCTGCCGGACGGCAAGGCTGTCGGCTTCGTGCGGCCCCACGATCTGGTGTTGGACGAGGCGGGCTTCGCCGTCCAGATCAACCGCGTTCATGTCCAGGGCGCTTTGGCGACCGTCGATGGATTGACCCCGGACGGTCGCCGGATCGAGGTGACGGTGTCACGCGACCAGGCCGAGCAGTTTGCCGGCGTGGTAAAGCTGTCGGCCCGCAAGGCCCACGTCTTCCCGGCATAGGCCGCTATTGCTGCTGTTGCTGTTGCTGCTGGTGGATGTCGTGGCGGAGGGCGGCGGCGTTGTCCGGGCGACGGCGACCGCCGGCGAAGTTGGGGCGCGCCATGCGCAGGAACTCCGGCTCGGCCAAGGCCGCGCGGGCCCGCCGCACCGAGACGCCGACCGCCAGTTCGCTGTCTGAGTCGCCCTTGTAAACGCCGCGCGAGGGCGTGACGTCGGCATAGTCGCGGCCTACGGCCACGGCCACATGGCGCTCGCCGGTCATCATGTTGTTGGTCGGGTCAAAGCCCACCCAGCGCAGGCTGGGCAGGAACACCTCGATCCAGGCGTGGGTGGCGTCCGGATCGGAGCGGTCACCCGCGTCGCGGTCGGTGAACAGGTAGCCCGAGACGTAGCGCGCCGGCACGTTCCAAGAGCGGCAGACGGCCAGCATGATGTGGGCAAAGTCCTGGCAGACCCCGCGGCCGGCGCTCAGGGCCAGGTCGATGGGGCTGTCGGCGTCGGTGACGCCGGGCTGATATTCAAAGGCCTGATAGATGGTCTCCGACAGCATCCGCATCGCCGTCAGCGGATCCCTGCGGCGCAGGTCGTCCAGATTGTGCTCGTTGACGAAGGCGTCCAGCGCCTCGGTGGTCTCGACGAAGCCGTGCATCCGCAGGAAGTCGAAACACTCGCCACGCACGAACTCGCTGCGAAGCCGGTCCCATTCACCCATGTCCAGGGCGTCAGGGCGCTCGCCGGGCGACTCGGTCTCGACCGCCGAGCGCGCGACGATGGTCAGCTTGTCGTGCGGCTGGGGCACGTCGAAGTGATAGACGGCGTTGCCGAAACTGTCGGCGTAGGAAAACACCTGGGCGGCCGGATTGATGTCCAGCTCGAAGCTGATCAGGCGCTGGCGGGCGGTCTTCTGGGGCTGCATCCACAGCTCCATCAGGCTTTCGCGAACCGGGCGCTCGTAGTGGTACTGGGTGACGTGGCGGATTTCGAGCAGCACGGGATAATGTCCTTACTTGGTCGCGTGACGGGCGCCGAAACCGCTGGCACTTTCGGCTGTCACGCTCGCGGTCCTAGGCCGGAAGACGCATTTCGAGCGGATAGGCCACGAAGGTCTCATAGATCGCTTCGTGGATGCGCGCGCACTCGTTGACGACGGTGGCCAGCAGGGCGCCGGCCCCCTGGTTTTCCAGTTCGTTGATGTCGGCGAACTGCAGGCGGGCTTTCAGGCGCCCGGCGATGCGTTCAGGCCCGGCCCCTTCACCGCCGGCCCGGCGGGCCAGCACGCTGAGATTGGCCTCGATCTGCGAGGTGGCGAAGCGGATCGAGCGCGGGAAGTCCTCGTCGAAGACCAGGAACTCCAGGATGTGCCGGGGCTCGATCTCGGCCGTATAGACCCGCAGATAGGGTTCCAGGGCGCAGGCCATGCGCAGCAGGCTGACCAGGGCGATGTGGTCATTGATCTGCCGGCCGGGCGTTTCGGCGAAGCACACCTCCAACAGGCGCGAAACCAGCTGGGCGCGCTCCAGATACATGCCCAGCATCATGAATCGCCAGCTCTCGCCGTGGCTCATGGTGGTGTCTGCCGCCCCCTTGAACAGGTGCAGGTCGGCGATCACGTCGTGCAGGAAGGTGGTCGAGGCGTCGGCGAAGTCGCGCTTGGCGTTCTCGTCGGTGACTTTCAGGTAGAGCAGGTTCAGCCGCTCCCAGGTCTCGGTGGTGATCTGGTCGCGCACCTGGCGGGCGTTCTCGCGGGCGCGGGACAGCGACGAGACCACCGAATTGGGGTCGGAACGATCCAGAACCAGCGCCTCTGCCGCCTCGAACGAGCCGACGGCGCTGCTCATTTCCGGCTCGCCGACCGCCGACAGGGCGATCCAGACCGCCTGGACGCCGGCGTCCGTCTGGTCGAGCGTGGCGTTGAGCATGACGCTGGACAGCCGCGACAGGTGTTCGGCGCGTTCGATGTATCGGCCAAGCCAGTAGAGGCTGTCGGCCACCCGAGCGAGCATCATGCGAGCGACCCCTTCTTGCGGGACTTGGCGAGCATCATGGGCGTGTGCCCCCATTTCCGTTGGAGCCGTTGGCGGGGCCATCGTCGGTCAGCACCCAGGTGTCCTTGGATCCGCCGCCCTGGCTGGAATTGACCACCAGCGAGCCGCGCTTCAGAGCCACGCGGGTGAGGGCGCCGGGCGTAACGATGGTCTTCTCGCCCGACAGGATGAAGGGGCGCAGGTCGACGTGGCGCGGCTCGATCCGGCCATCCACCAGGCAGGGCGCGGTCGACAGCTGGATGGTCGGCTGGGCGATGTAGTTCTCGGGATCGGCCTTGATGGCGATGGCGAAGTCGTCGCGCTCCTTCTGGGTGGCGTGCGGGCCCACCAGCATGCCGTAGCCGCCCGACGCGCCCACGGCCTTGACCACCAGCTTGTCCAGATTGGCCAGCACATAGCCCAGTTGCGACGCCTCCCGGCACAGGAAGGTCTCGATATTGGGCAGGATGGCGTCTTCGCCCAGATAGTAGCGGATGATCGCGGGCACATAGGCATAGACGGCCTTGTCGTCGGCCACCCCGGTGCCCGGCGCGTTGCAGATCACCACATTGCCGGCCCGATAGGCGTTGAACAGGCCCGCCGCGCCCAGCGAGGAGTTGCGCCGGAAGGTGAGGGGATCGATGAAGTCGTCGTCCACCCGGCGATAGATCACGTCCACCCGGCGGATGCCCGTGGTCGTGCGCATGTAGACCATGTTGTCGTGGACCACGAGATCGCGGCCCTCGACCAGGGGCACGCCCATCAGCCGCGCCAGATAGGCGTGCTCGTAATAGGCCGAGTTGTAGACGCCAGGCGTCAGCACCACGACCTGGGGATTGGGCCGCCACTCGGGGCTCATGCTCTTCAGGGTGGCCAGCAGCAGGTCGGGATAGCGCTCGACCGGACGCACGCCGGCCGCGCGATAGGTGCCGGGGAATGTGCGCTTGGCCGCGTCGCGGTTGGCCAGCATGTAGGAGACGCCCGACGGCACCCGCAGATTGTCTTCCAGCACCGCGAACTGGCCGTCCTGGCAGCGGATCAGGTCGCTGCCGCAGACATTGGCGTAGGATTTGTGCGGCACATAGATGTGCTGCATCTCGCGGCGATAGGACGGCGCGCCCAGCACCAGTTCGCGCGGCACCACCCCGTCCATCAGGATCTGCTGGTCGCCATAGATGTCGGCGAGGAACAGGTTCAGGGCCAGAAGGCGCTGGGTCAGCCCAGCCTCGATCTTGGCCCATTCCTGGGCGGGGATGATGCGCGGGAAAAGGTCGGTCGGAATGATCCGTTCAGTGGTGTCCTCGCCCCCGCCATAGACCGTGAAGGTGATGCCCTGCAGCAGGAACGACCGCTCCAGGGTCTGCTGGCGACCTGCCAGCTCGGCCCCGCCCAGGGTCGACATGCGGGCATGCAGGGGATCGTAGTGCGAGCGTACAGCGCCGCCGGGCGCGAACATCTCGTCGTATGCGACACCGGGCAGGTAGGCCGCCTCCGTCAGGGGAAGGGTCGGTGCATCCAGATCTTGAATTTTCGCAGCCACGCCTTCGTCCACGCTTGTCTTGCCTTGGGCTCCGTCGAGTCAGACGCGCCGCCCCCAACCCTAGAACGTCGCGGCGTCTGAAGTCGGCGATTTTCGCCGCCGCCGCGTCAATGCGCACGACTGCCCATCATTTGGGCGCCTTTTCGGCGGGGAGGGAAGCGCTCGCTGTCTTCCGTTCCCTGCATTTCCGGCCGTGACAGCGGCGAGACCGGCGACTACAGGGGAGCGGGGGCGCTCCGCGCGGGGATATACGGCTTGGTGCGTAGACGATTGGCCCTCGGGATCGCGACAGCGGCTTTGCTGGCTGCGGGCGGCGCGTGGGCGGATGAGCCGGCGGCGACGATCACCGGGGTTGAAGACAAGGCGCTGCGCGAAGCCATCCTTCGCGTGCTCTCGATTTCCAAGACTGCGCCTCAAAGCCGCGCAGAAGCCCGACGCCGCGCCCGTGACGCCGGCGACGATGTGGTCGCGGTGCTGCGCGCCGAGGGCTATTACGCCTATGCCGTCGAGCCCGACATCAGCGAAGGCGATCCGCCGCGTGGCGTCGTCAAGGTCTTGCCAGGGCCGGTGTTCGTGCTGGCCGATCCCACCATCGTCTGGCGCGGCGCGCCGCCCGACGAAGGCGTGACCCAGAGAGCCGTCTCGGCCATGAGCCTCACACCCGGCGAGCCGGGCCGCGCTGCCGACATTCTGGGCGCCGAGGGCCGGGTGATCGCTCAGGTCCAGCAACTGGGCTATGCCGATGTCGCCGCAGAACCGCGCGAGGTCGTCGTCGACCATGCCGACCACACGGTGCGTCCCACCTTCAATATCGCCGCCGGCGACCTCACCCGCCTGGACGGCGTCGAGCTGATCACCACGGGACGCAGCAACCCGGCCTGGGTCGCCCACCTGACACCGTGGCAGGCCGGCGACGTCTATGATCCCGAGGATATCGCCGAGCTGGAGCGGCGCCTGAGGGACACGGCCGTCTATGACTCGGTCTCCGTCTCGATCGCGCCCCTTGAGAAGATTCTCCCCGACGGCCGCCGGCCGGTGGTCGTGAACCTGACGGACCGCCCGGAACGCACCATCGAGCTGGGTGCGGGCTATTCGACCAGTGAAGGGCCGGGCGTCGATGCGCGCCTGATCCGCTACAACCGCCTGCGCCGGGCCGACACCACCACCTACACGGCGCGCCTGGCCAAGCTGGAGCAGCGGCTCGAGGGCGAGGTGGCCCTGCCGCACTGGCGCAAGCCCCAGCAGACCCTCAAGCTGAACGGCGCGGTGTTCCGCGAAACCACTGACGCCTATGACGAAACCGGCGCGACGATCAGCGCCGACCTGACCCAGCGCCGCAAGACCACCTCGTATCGCACCTATGGCGTGGCGCTGGACCTGTCGCAGTCCGAGCAGCTGCAAACCACCAGCGCCGGCTCGGTCAAGGAAACCCTCAACCTGGCCACCCTGACCACCTTGGGCGCTATGGCGTGGGATCAGTCGGACGACATCCTGGATCCGACGCGGGGCTGGCGCTTCGAGGCGCGGGCTGAGCCGACCGCCAGCTTTGGCGACACCACCCTGGCCTATCTGCGCGCCCAGGTTCAGGGCTCGGCCTATCTGCCGTTCGGAGAGCAGGCCGGCACGGTCTTGGCCGCCCGGGTAAAGGTCGGGGCGATCTTTGGGGCCCTGGTCTCGGAAATCCCGGCCTCGCGGCGTCTGTTCTCGGGCGGCGGCGGCTCGGTGCGTGGCTATGCCTATCAGGCCATCGGGCCCCGCCTGGCCGACAACACCCCGCAGGGCGGCGTATCGCTGGTCGAGACCTCGTTTGAGGTGCGTCACCGCTTCACCCAGCGCTGGGGCGGGGTGGCCTTTATCGACGCGGGCGCCATCGGTCCGGAGCGCAAGCCCGACACCGAGGACTTCCGCTTCGGCGCGGGCATCGGCGTCCGCTACGACCTGGGCTTTGGCCCGATCCGCGCTGATATCGCCATCCCGCTGGGCAAGCGCGCCGGCGACCCGGCCTTTCAGATCTATCTCAGCATCGGGCAAAGCTTTTGACCGACGCGCCCGAACATCCCATCGAAGAGGCGGTCGAGACCGTCGTCGAGGTCGCCAAAAAGGTCGGCGGCCCCGGCTGGCTGATGATCGTGTCGATCGTGGCGGTGGTGATCGTCGCGGTGTTCTTCGGCGGCCTGCGCTACGCGCCCATCACGCCCCAGGGCCGCATGTTCCTGGAGGCCCGGGCCAGCGGCCTGAAGCTGGGTCGCATCGGCCGGCTCAAGATCGAGGGCCTGTCGGGCGATATCTGGAAGGATTTCGCGGTCCGCCGCCTGACCATTGTCGACGAGAAGGGCGTCTGGCTCGAGGCTCATGATGTCCGGGTGGCCTGGCGTCCCGCCGAGCTGTTCAGTCGTCGCTTCCACGCCGAACGCATCGACGCGCGCGATGTGATCGTATTGCGCCGCCCGACCCTGACGCCCAAGGGCAAGTCGGGGGCCGCGCCGGTCTCGGTGGATCTGGACGCCTTCGCCCTGCGGCTGATCACGCGGCCCGAGTTCAGCCGCGAGGCGGGCGACTTTGATGTGGTGGGCGCCTACGAGATGGCGCGACAGGGCGGCAACAAGGGCCGTATCGGCGTCGCCAGCCGTCTGCATCGGGGCGACCATCTGACCCTGGACTTTGATCTGGGCCGCAACGACACGCTCCGCCTGAGCGCTGACGCGGTGGAGGCCAATGGCGGCGCCATCGCCGGCGCCCTGGGCCTGCCCGTCGACCGTCCCTTCGACCTGAAAGCCAGGGCCGACGGGGCGATGAACAAGGGCGCGTTCAGCGTCACGGCGAAAACCGGCAAAGACATACCGCTGGATGCGACGGGATCATGGACGCCGCAGGGCGGTTCGGCGCGGGGGCGGATCGATCTGGGCGCCTCCAGCCTGACGCGTCGGTTGGAGACCATGTTCGGACCCGAGGCGGCGTTCACCGTCGAAGGGCGCAAGGCGACCGGCGGCCTCTATGACCTGACCACCCATATTCGCGCCGAGAACCTGGTGCTCGACTCCCGGGGACTGGCCGACATCGGCAAGAGGCGGACCGGTCCAGACGGGCTGCCGTTCACCGCGCGCATCGGTTCGCTAAAGAAGATCGTATCGATCCCGGAAATGGGGACGGGTCTGGTCGATGGCCGTTTCCGGCTGGAGCCGGGCGGCTTTTCGGTCGAGGGCGAGGCCGACGTCTCCAATCTTTCGCTGTTGGGCTACCAGTTGGCGCGGGCAAAGGGTCCGGCCATGGTGCGGTGGTCGAAGGGTGAGCTGACGATCAAGGCGCAGGCCGCAGCGCAGGGCGGCGGCGGACGCGGCGTCTTGGCCGTGCTGGGCGCCACCCCCAAGGCCACGTTCGAGGGCGCGCGGCTCAAGGACGGGCGGTTCCTGATCCGCTCGGCGACGATTACCGGCCCCAATCTGGTGGTCACCGGCGAGGGTGATCGCGGCATATTGGGCGGGCTGAACTTCAAGGGCGAGGCGCGGGTCGCCAGCCTGGCGCCGATCCGCGCCGGCGCGCGCGGCAGGCTGGTTGCAAAATGGTCTGCCGGCAGCACCAACGGCAAGCCCTGGGGTTTCACGGTCGACGCCCGGGGGCAGGACTTCGCGGTCGGCCTCGCCGAGCTGGACCGGCTGCTGGGCAAGGCCCCGCGCCTGAGCGGCAAGGGCGCCTGGAGCGACGGCGTGCTCTCCATCGCCGACGCCAGGCTGGAGGGCGCGGCGGCCGAGGTTCGCACCTCCGGCGCCCTGCAGCGCGACGGTGGCCTGGGCTTCAAGCTGGACTGGACCGCCACCGGACCCTTCCGGGCAGGCCCGATCGAGGTGACGGGCAAGGCTCGGGGCGACGGTGCGGTGACCGGAACCCTGTCGGCGCCCAAGGCTGACCTGACGGCCGATTTCGACTCCATAGATTTGCCAAAACTGCCCCTGACCAGCGCGCATCTGGTGCTGACCTTCGCCCGCACGGCCGGCGGCGCGGACGGCGTGGCGCGACTGACCGGGCAAAGCAGCTATGGCCCGGCCAGGGCGGGAGCGGCCTTCAGGTTCGCGACCGGCGGGCTTGATCTCAGCGACGTGGACATTGACGCTGGGGGCGCCAAGGCCACCGGCGCGGTCTCTCTGCGCGGCCGCCGACCGGCTTCGGCCGACCTGACCGTGGCCATCGGCCCCGGAGCGTTCCTGCCGCAAGGCCGGGTGGCGGGCTCGGCGAAGATCGTCGATGCTCCGGGCGGCGCGCGCGCGACCCTGGACCTGACCGCCGAGGACATCACGAGCGGCGGCTGGACGGTGCGCTCGGCCCGCCTCAAGGCCGACGGGGCCATGGCCAACCTGCCCCTGACCCTCGACGCGCAGGGCCTGGCGCCCGGCGGCCGGTGGCGCGTGGCGGGATCCGGCGCCCTGGCCCAGTCCGGCGAGGACTACGCCCTATCGCTGGACGCCGCCGGTCGCATGGGCCGCACCGACGTCAAGACCCGCGAGGCGGCCCTGATCCGGTTTGGCGGGGCCTCGACCGTCACGCGATTGCGGTTGCTGATCGGTGATGGTCAGGCCGACGTGGACGCCGACCTGGGCGGCGAGACCGCCAGCCTCAAGGCGCGCCTGGCTGGTGTCAGCCTGACCGCCTTCGATCCCGACCTGGCCGGCGACATCGACGGAACCGTCAACCTGCGTGGTCAGGGCGAGACCCTGCTGGGCGATTTCGCGGCCAGGCTGACCGGCGCACGCGAGCGTGGCTCCAAGATCGAGCAGTCGCTGGACGCCTATATAGAGGGCGACCTGAAGGACCAAATACTGACCCTCGTCGCCGAGGGCGCCAACCGTCAGGGTCTGAAGTCGGAAGCCCGACTGACCCTGCCGGCCGAGGCGTCGGCCAGGCCGCTGCATCTGGCGATCGACCGTCGCCGGCCGGTCACCGGAACCTTCAAGGCCCAAGGCGAAATCAAGCCGCTGTGGGACCTGTTGCTGGGTCCCGAACGCTCGCTGTCGGGCAAGATCGACGCCGAGGGGACCCTGGCCGGCACCCTGGCCGATCCGCGTCTGGTGGGGCGGGCGTCGCTGGATGGCGGTGGCTTCGAAGAAGGCCGAACGGGGCTGCGGCTGCGCAACATCACCCTGCGCATGGCCTTGGCCGACAACGCCATCGACGTCAGCCAGGCCTCGGCCGAGGACGGCCTCAACGGCGCTCTCACCGGCGGCGGGCGCATCAGCCTCAACCGCGACGGTGTCAGCAGCTTCAAGATGGACCTGAGGGGCTTCCGGCTGATCGACAACGATCTGGCCACGGCGACCGCCACCGGACAGGCCACCGTCAACCGGTCGGCCGACGGCAAGGTCAAGCTCAGCGGTGACCTGACCATCGACCGCGCCGACGTGTCGGCCCAGAGCAAGACCCCGGCCGGCGTGGTCAGTATGGATGTCATTGAACGCAATCGCCCTTCCGATCTGGACCAGGGCACGCAGCCGCGCCGCGCCAGCCCCGGCGGCGGCATTGCACTGGATATCAATCTCAAGGCCCCGCGCCGTGTGTTCGTGAGGGGACGCGGCCTGGACGTCGAGCTGTCGCTGGACGCCCATGTGGGCGGCACCTCGTTTGCGCCCAACCTCGAGGGCGTGGCCCGCATGGTGCGCGGCGAGTACGACTTCGCCGGCAAGCGCTTTGAGTTCGACGACAATGGCGTGGTCACCCTGTCGACTCAGCTTGACCGCATCCGCCTCAACCTCAGCGCCCGCCGCGAGGATTCCTCCCTGACCGCGATTGTCAGGATCCAGGGCACGGCCGCCAAGCCCGAGATCACCCTGACCTCGACCCCGGAACTGCCCAGTGACGAAGTGCTGAGCCAGGTGCTGTTCGGCGAATCGGCCGCCCAGCTTTCGCCGATCGAGGCGGCGCAACTGGCTTCGGCCTTGGCGGCTCTGGCGGGCGGCGGCGGCTTTGACGTGATCGGCAACCTGCGCAGCTTCGCGCGGCTGGACCGCCTGGCCTTTGCCGAGAGCGCAGCCGGCATGACGGTAGCCGGCGGAAAGTATGTGACCGACGACGTTTATCTGGAGATCATCGGCGGCGGGCGCGAAGGTCCCGAGGCCCAGGTCGAATGGCGGATTCGCCGAACCCTCTCGCTGGTCTCGCGACTGGGCAGCCAGGGTGACGCAAAGCTTTCCGTTCGCTGGCGAAAGGACTACTAGAGGGCAAGGCTGTTGCGCGGGCGCCCGGTTACCTCGTCAGAGGAAACACGTTTTACCCGCGGCCCTTGGTTTATTGTGACTGGGGGAGGAACGGCATGTCCATGCGACTCAAAGACGAGGATCGCGCTGTTTTGGAGGCGGTCGCCTCGGACGGCGGGCGGATCATTGACCGGGCGGTGGCCTGGTGCGCGATCAATTCCGGCAGCCTGCATTTGGCGGGGCTGGAACGGCAGAGACAGGTTCTGCTCGACGCCGTCTCGGCGCTGCCGGGCGCGCCGACCGAGATTCCCCTTGCGGCGTCCGAAGTGATCGGCCCCGACGGCCGGGTCGGTGAACAGCACCATACGCCCGCCATTGCCGTGGTTGTGCGCCCCGACGCGCCGCTGCAGGTCGTGCTGACGGGTCACTACGACACCGTCTATCCCGAGACGAGCGGCTTCCAGACTGTGACCACGCGCCCAGACGGCGCGCTGCACGGGCCGGGCATCGCCGACATGAAGGGTGGGATCAGTGTCATGCTGGCGGCGCTGGAAGCGTTCGAACGCCACCCCGACGCGGCCAAGGTCGGCTATCGTGTGCTGCTGTCGCCCGATGAAGAGATCGGCTCAATCGCTTCGGGTCCGATCCTCAGCGATTTCGCCCGGCTGGGTCATGTGGGCCTGACCTATGAACCGGCCCTGGCGGATGGGTCGCTGGCCTCGTCGCGCAAGGGGTCGGGGAATTTCCATATCGTCGTGCATGGCAAGGCGGCCCACGCCGGTCGCGACTTCGGCGCCGGCCGCAACGCCGTGATCGGCGCGGCGCGGATCGCCGAAGCCCTCCATGCGCTCAACGGCCAGCGCGACGGCGTCACCGTCAATGTGGCCCGCATCGACGGCGGCGCGCCGCTGAACATGGTGCCCGATGTCGCCATCGCCCGGTTCAATGTGCGCTTCCCGGATGCCGAGGCGGCCGCCTGGTTCGAGGCCCAGGTCGCCCGCATCGTCGAAGAGCCGCGCGAGGGCCTGCACATCCATTTGCACGGCCTGATCACCCGCGGCGCCAAGCCCTTCAACGCCGCCCAGCAGCGCCTGTTCGGCGCGGTCAAGGAGGCGGGCGCCCTGCTGGGTCAGGAGATCGCCTGGAAGCCTTCCGGCGGCGTCTGCGAGGGCAACAACCTCTTCGCCTCGGGCCTGCCCAATGTCGACACCCTGGGCGTGCGCGGCGGCGACATCCACAGCGAGGCCGAGCACGCCTGGCCCGAAAGCTTTGTCGAGCGCGCCCAGCTCTCGGCCCTGATCCTGATGAAACTGGCCAGCGGAGAGATTGACGGAAGATCGATCCGCGCGGCCATGGAGACTGTCTGAATGCTAGTCGTCCGTCCCGCTGGACCTTCCGATTTCGACTCCCTGATGGAGCTGGCCGTGCTGTCGGGCCGGGGCTTCACCAGCCTGCCCGAGGACGAGCAGACCCTGCGTTCGCGTCTCGCCCTGTCGCAGGCCAGCTTCCAGGCCGAGGTCGCCGCGCCCGAGGCCTGGTACACCCTGATGCTGGAAGACCTGGACGCCGGCGATGTCATCGGCGTGGCCGGGGTCAAGGCCGGCGTCGGCCTCAAGCGTCCGCACTTCTCGTTCCGCGTCGTGACCTTGGCCCAGTCGTCGCCGACCCTGGACAAGCGTTTCGATCACCGGGCCCTGGTTCTGGTCAATGAATGCGCCGGCTGGTCGGAGGTGGGCTCGCTGTTTCTCAAACCCGAGCGCCGCAAGGGCGGGGCGGGGCGCCTGCTGGCCCAGTCGCGCTACATGCTGATCGGGCTCGAGCCCGAACGGTTCGCCGAGATGGTGCTGGCCGAGCTGCGCGGCTGGTTCGACGAAGACGGCGGCTGTCCGTTCTGGGACCACGTGGCCAACAAATTCTTCCGTCTGGGTTTTGACGAGGCCGACATGATGAGCGCCTCGACCGACGGCCAGTTCATCCTCGACCTGGCCCCGCGCCATCCGATCTATGCCGAGCTGCTGCCCAAGGAGGCGCGCGACGTGCTGGGCCGCGTGCACCGCGAGGGCGAGGCGGCGCGGGCCATGCTGGAGACCGAGGGCTTCCGCTATCAGGGCCTGATCGACATCTTCGACGCGGGTCCCACCGTGGCGGCCCGGCGCGATGACATCAAGACCGTCCGCGATGCGCGGCGGCTTCGCCTCAGGCTGGGCGAGGACGCCTATGGCGAGGAGGCTCTGGTCTCCACGGGCGAGATCGGCAGCTTCCGGGCCGTGCGGGCGCCGGTGCTGATCGATGGCGAAACGGCGATCGTGGGGCGCGACGCGGCCCAGGCGCTGCGACTTTCCGAAGGTGACATGGTGCGGGTGAAGGCATGAGTGGCGGGGTGTTTATTGACGGCGTCTGGCGTTCGGGCGCGGGCGGCGAAGCGGTCTCCATAGACCCGACCACGGGCGAGACCATCTGGCGCGAGGCTACCGCCTCTCAGGCCGATGTCGCCGCCGCCGTAGCGGCCGCGCGGCGCGCCTTTCAGCCCTGGGCTGATCGTCCGCGCGAGGACCGCATCGCCATCCTACGTCGCTACAAGGAGATCCTGGTCGAGCGCACGGGCGCCTTCGCCGAGGCCCTGAGCCGCGAGACCGGCAAGGCGCTGTGGGAGACCAAGGCCGAGCTGGGCTCGATGGCCGGCAAGGTCGATCTGTCGATCAAGGCCTATGACGAGCGCACGGGCGGGATCGATAACGCCATGCCGTTCGGCCGGGCCGTGCTGCGCCACCGCGCCCATGGCGTGATGGCGGTGCTGGGTCCGTTCAACTTCCCCGGCCACCTGCCCAATGGCCACATCGTGCCGGCTTTGCTCGCAGGCGATACGGTGGTCTTCAAGCCCTCGGAAGAGACGCCGCTGGCCGGTCAAATGCTGGTCGAAGCCCTTGAAGCCGCCGGCGTTCCTGCGGGCGTCATCAACCTCGTCCAGGGTGGTCGCGAGACCGGACAGGCCCTGATCGCCGAGGAGATAGACGGTCTGCTGTTCACCGGTTCGGCGCAGGCCGGGGCATTTTTCCGGCGCCATTTCGCCGACCGACCCGACGTGATCCTGGCGCTGGAACTGGGCGGCAATAATCCGCTCGTGGTCTGGGACGCCGGCGACGCGCAGGCCGCTGCGGCCCTGGTCGTGCAGTCGGCCTTCATCACCACCGGCCAGCGCTGCTCCTGCGCGCGCCGCCTGATCGTCTCGGACGACGCGGCGGGCAAGGCCGTGATCGAGGCGGTCGCGGCCCTGTCGGATCGCCTGACCGCCGGGCCCTGGAACGGCGCCAGCGAGCCCTTCATGGGACCGCTGATTTCGACCCGCGCCGCCGCGCTCGCCAAGGCCGGCGCCGAGGCGCTGGGCGGCCAGCGGATCCGGACACTGGGTGCGATTGAGGGCTTGAGTGACGCCTTCGTATCGCCCGGCGTCGTGGATGTCACGGGCGTCGAGGTGGCTGACGAGGAGCTGTTTGCGCCGCTGCTGCAGGTCCGCCGGGTCGCCAGCTTTGATGAGGCGATCGCCGCCGCCAACGCAACCCGTTATGGTTTGTCGGCAGGTCTTATCTCAAATCAATCAGAGCTTTGGGGTCATTTCCTCAACCGTATTCGCGCGGGCGTGGTCAACTGGAATCGGCCGACGACCGGGGCGGCGGGCTCCATGCCGTTTGGCGGGCTGGGCGCGTCGGGCAATCATCGGCCCAGCGCCTATTATGCGGCCGACTACTGCGCCTATCCGGTGGCCAGTTTCGAGGCTGATGCCGTGCGTGACACCCTTGGCGATATCAAAGGCTTGCGGCCATGAGTTCAGCCATCGAAGCCAATTGCGACGGCCTGGTCGGGCCGACCCATTCCTATGTCGGCCTGTCGCCCGGCAACCTGGCCAGCCAGAAGAACGCGGGCGAGGTGTCCAACCCGCGTGGTGCGGCGCTGGAAGGCCTTGGCAAGATGCGCATGCTGGCCGATCTGGGCGTGCCGCAGTTCGCCCTGCCGCCGCATGAGCGACCGGACGTAAGCCTTCTGAAGTCGCTGGGTTTTTCCGGCTCTGATGGCGCAGTTCTGGAGCGCGCCTGGAAGGAGGCGCCGGCCTTGGCCTCGGCCGTCTGCTCGGCGTCGCCGATGTGGGCCGCCAATGCCGCGACGGTGACGCCCAGCGCCGATACGGCCGATGGCCGGGTGCACTTCACGCCGGCCAACCTGCTGACCAATCTGCATCGCAGCCTGGAAGGTCCGCAGACGACGCGCAGCCTGCGCCGTCTGTTTCCGGACGAAGCCCGGTTCGCGGTCCATGAGCCGCTGCCGGCCCAGCCGCACTTCGCCGACGAGGGCGCGGCCAATCATGTGCGGCTGTGTGCCGAACACGGGACTCCGGGCGTCAACATGTTTGTCTGGGGTCGCGAGGCCTGGGAGCATTGGGAGGGTCGCTATCCGGCCCGCCAGACCCGCGAGGCCTTCGAGGCCGTCGAGCGTCGCCACGGGGCGGCGCGGGCGATCTTCCCACGTCAAGGCAAGGCGGCGATCAATGGCGGGGCGTTCCACAACGACGTCGTCTGCGTGGGCACCCGTGAGTGCCTGTTCTTCCACGAACGCGCCTTCGAGGATCGCGCCGGCATGGAGGCCTCGGTTCGCGCGGCCGCCGAGGGCCTGTTCGATCCGGCCTTCGTGGAGATCTCAGAAGCTGATTTGCCGATGGCCGATCTGGTGGCCAGCTATCTGTTCAATTCGCAGCTGCTGGTCATCCCCGGTGAGGATCGCCTGGTGCTGCTGGCGCCCGCCGAGACCCGTGACAATCCCCGCGCCTTTGCGGTAGCCGAGAGCCTGGCGACCTCCAATGGCCCCATCGGTCGCGTCGACTATGTCGACGTGCGCCAGAGCATGCGCAACGGCGGCGGACCCGCTTGCCTGCGCCTGCGGGTGGTGCTGACCGAGCGCGAACTGGCGGCGACCAATCCCGCCCAGCGGTTTGACGCGGGCCTGCATGCGCGCCTCCAAGACTGGGTCGAGCGCCGGTATCGCGACCGCCTGGCGCCGGCCGACTTGGCCGACCCGGCCTTGCTGACCGAGGTGCGCGAGGCCCTGGACGAGCTGACGGGCATCCTTGATCTCGGCGGTGATTTCTATCCGTTCCAGAGGGTCGCGTGAGCTTCGAGGTCCGGGCGGCGACGCCTGATGACGTCATGGCGCTGGTCGACCTGCACCGCGCCGTTGCGGCCGTTCCTGATGGTCTGGCGCGCCGTCCCGAAGAGATCACGCGGGACTATGTCGAGCGGTTCCTCGCCGGGATCAGCTTCGTGGCCGTCGGCCCCGACGGCGCGATCTGGGGTGAAGTCCATGCCGGCCGCGAGACCGTGGCGCTGTTCGCCCATGTGCTGTCCAACCTGACCGTCGCCGTCCATCCGGATCGCCAGGGCCTGGGTATCGGCTCCAGGCTGTTCGAGGCGCTCATCGCTCATGCTCGCGCGATGGACCCGCCGATCCTGCGGATCGAGCTTGCGGCCGGAGCCGGCAATCCCGGCGCGATCCGGCTCTATGAGCGGCTGGGTTTCAAGCACGAGGGCCGGCAGGTCTCGCGCGGGCGCTATCCCGATGGCCGTCTGGAAGACGACATCCTGATGGGCATGCTTCTCTAGCCGCGCAGGGCGGCCAGAGCCTCCGGGAAGCGGCGCGAAAGCGGCGCCTCCAGCACGCCCAGTTCGACCGCGTAGTCACCCGATCCCTCGGGCCGCAGACCCGTGACCTTGGCCTTGTTGACCAGCCACGAGCGGTGGCTGCGCACGAAGCCGTGCTCGGTCAGGTCGCTCTGGACGGTGGCCAGCGGTGTGCGCATCAGCGGTCGGCGGCTGTCGACTAGCACGAATTCCACATAGTTGCCGGCCGACCGCACGGCGAGAATGTCGTCGATGGGCACCCGCACCAGCCGCGCGCCATCCTGGATGTCGAAGGTCGCCAAGGAGGGCGAGGCGAGGGCGGTGGCCTGCTGGCGGCCCTGCCGCAGCGACAGGAAGAAGATGATCCAGGCGATGCCATAGGCGAGCACGTCCTTGCGGAACTCGTAGGGGAACTCGCTGGAGATATCGCCGAAATCGTAGGTCTGCCGCAGGACGACCAGATAGGCCAGCTTCCGCAGCGCGACGAAGCCCGCCACATGCAGGGCCGAATAGGCCAGGACCGCGACGAGATGCACCGGCGCGGCCTGCCACCACAGCGGCCGGTTGCGATGGCTCCAGAGCGCGACAGCGGCCGGAATGGCGAAGATCACCAAGGTGACCAGCGCGCTGCTGCCTTCCCAGAGGGCTGGAAACAAGGGCGCCAGATCGGGATCGTCGTGCTGGATCGTCAGGATGTTGACGACGCAGATGGTGGCAATGAGCCCGATCCACAGCAGCCAGGCCCGCAGGATCGAGCGTCGCTCTTCGCCGCTCATCCCGAAAAGCACGCCGCTGGTCCCAGCCGGTTTTCCGCTCGTCCCCGGCAAGGCCCGCCGATCCCGAGGCTCTTGGCTGGGCCGGACTTCGCGGGGCACGACCTGTGCATCCCTTTTCAAGCCGGGCGCCTCTTCATGACCACGACCGCTTCATCCTTTGACCGTCGCTACGACCTGGACTGGATCCGGGTCGGGGCGTTCTTCCTGCTGATTCTGTACCACGTCGGCATGTTCTACGTACCTTGGGAGTGGCACGTGAAGACGCCGCATCCGGTCGAGGCCATCGAGCCGCTGATGCAACTGACCAATCCCTGGCGGCTGACCCTGCTGTTCCTGGTTTCCGGCGCCGCGACCCGGTTCATGGCCGACAAGGTCAGCGTCGGAAAGCTGACCGGCGCGCGGATCGCCCGGCTGCTGCCACCGTTGGTCTTCGCCATGTTCGTGATCGTGCCGCCTCAGAGCTATTACGAGATCGTGGAAGCGGCTGCGGCCAGTCCGGCCGCCGGGCTTGTCGTCGATCCTTATGGCGCGTTCTGGGTGAAATACGCCACGGCGTCCGGCCGCTGGTGCGACGCTGATGGCTGCCTCACTACGCCGACCTGGAACCACATGTGGTTCGTGGCCTATCTGCTGGTCTATTCGCTGATCCTGAGCCTGATGCTGGTGATCGTTCCCAAGCTGGGCGCCAAGCTTCAAGCCGGACTTGAGCGCGCTATGAAGGGACCCGGCCTGCTGCTCTGGCCCATCGCCTTCCTGGCCGTGACGCGCATGTTTCTGATGCCGCTGTTCGAGGTCACCCACGCCCTGACCGACGACTGGTACAATCACGCGGTGTCTTTCCCGGCCTTCCTGCTGGGTTTTGGCCTGGCCAAGTCCGAGACCCTGCGCGAACGCCTGATCAGCGCGCGCTGGCTCGCGCTGGTTCTGGCGGTTGTCTGCTGGGCGGCGTGGGCGACCTATGCCTGGATCTATCGCGCCGACGACGCCAATCCGGTTGAGGGGCTGCGGCTCGTCATGCGGTGCGTCTATTCGATCGACCAGTGGTGCGCGATCGCCGCCATCCTGGGGTTTGGCGCCAAACACCTGAACCGTGACGCGCCGGTCCTGCGTTATCTGACCCTGGCGGTGTTTCCGCTCTACATCGTCCACCAGACCCTGATCGTGGTCATCGCCCATCACCTGGCCAAGCTGAACCTGCCCCAGGGGCTGGAAGCGGCGATCCTGATCCTGGCCACCTTCGCGGGCTGCTTTGCGGCCTACGAAATCGTCCGTCGGATCCCGGGGGTGCGCTGGCTGTTTGGTCTGAAGTCTCAGCCGCGCGCCGAGGCCAGCCGACCGCCGGCGCTGGCATAGGCCTGGGTCCCCCGCGTGAACACGGTGTCGCCGGGCAGGATCTGCGCGATACCGATGTCGCCGGCATTGGCCAGACGGTCATAGATCGGCGCAAAGTCCTGCAGTGTGACCGCCTGGAGGGTCTGGATCGAGTCGATGACGAAGTAGGTCTGCTGGAAGTCGTCGATCCGGTAGGGGGTGCGCATCACCCGCTCAAGGTCAAAGCCGATGCGGTTTGGAGAGGGATCGTCGAGGGCGAAGATCGACTCGGTTCGCGAGGAAACAATGCCCGCCCCGTAGATCCGCAGGCCCTGCGGCGTCTGCATCAGGCCAAACTCGACCGTGTACCAGTACAGCCGGGCCAGATTGGCCAGTCGGCCCAGTTCCAGCGCCCGCTGCCCGCCTTGGCCATAGGCCTGCATGTAGTCGGCGAACACCGGATCGGTCAGCATCGGCACGTGGCCGAACACGTCGTGGAAGATGTCGGGTTCCTGCAGGTAGTCCAGTTCATCGGGCTTGCGGATGAACTGTCCAGCGGGGAATCGGCGGTTGGCGAGGTGGTCGAAGAACACGTCGTCAGGCACGAGGCCCGGCACGGCGACCACGCTCCAGCCCGTCAGGCGCTGGAGCTCCTCATTGATCCGAGTGAAATCGGGAATCCCGGACCGGTGCAGGTCCAGGGCGTCGAGACCGCGCAGGAAGGCGTCGCAGGCTCGGCCGGGCAACATGGCTGTCTGGCGCTCATAGAGCGTGATCCAGACCTCGTGCTCGGCCTGGGAATAGCCTTCCCAAGCCTGGTCGATGGTCCAGTCCGCCCGGGCTCCGGGCGGCGGCGAGGGAGTAAAACCGTCAGCGCTCATAAAAAGACGCTACGCCTCGTTGGCGGCAAGTATCGTTCGAATTTTGCCGAAAAGGGCAGTGTTTCCGACCAGATCTTGCGTCTAGTGCGAAATCCGGGGGCGAAGCTTGTAGGCGCCCTCATCGAAGGACTCGAAGATCACCGCCGTCTGGGGATGCTGCACCGGCTCGCCGGTCTCGTCAGCCAGCAGGTTCTGCTCCGACACATAGGCGACGTAGGTGTTCTCGTCGTTCTCGGCCAGCAGGTGGTAAAACGGCTGGTCCTTGAGCGGCCGGATGTCTTCGGGAATCGACTCCCACCACTCGTCGGTATTGGCGAACACGGGGTCGACGTCGAACACGACCCCCCGGAACGGGAAGATCCGGTGCTTGACCACCTGACCGATCGCGAATTTGGCGAATCTCGAATTCATGGGGTCGAGGATAGCAGTCCCACCTGACTGAATCCTGAACGTAGAATTCCGCAGACGGATAACAAGGCTTCCGCCCGCCGTCGCCGCGTTGCTATGCTCGGCCTCGAAGTGAGGCGCCGTGATTTGCGGCGTCTGCGAGACAAGGTGGAAAGACCATGTCGGAGGCGCCGCGCGCGCCCGACGCGTCCATCTCTTCCAATGCGGAGAGCGGGCGGCGTCGGCGGCCGCCAGGCGAGCAGTCGTGCTATGCGGCGCTCGATCTGGGCACCAATAACTGCCGCCTTCTGGTGGCGACACCTTCGCCGCGCGGATTTCGCGTCGTCGAGGCCTATTCTCGCATCGTGCGCCTGGGCGAGGGCCTGTCGCAGACAGGCCTGCTGTCCGAGGCGGCCATGGACCGCTCGATGGCGGCCCTGAAGGTCTGTGCGGAAAAGATCCGCCGTCGCAAGGCGATCAAGATCAAGGCCGTGGCCACCCAGGCCTGTCGCGGGGCCGACAACGGCGCGGCCTTCGTCGAGCGTGTGGCTGAGGAGACCGGTCTTCGCCTGCAGATCATTACCCCGCGCGAGGAGGCCCAGCTTTCGGTCGCCGGCTGCATGAGCCTGTTCGACCGCGATGCCGACGCCGCCCTGGTGGTGGATGTGGGCGGCGGTTCGACCGAGCTGTCCTGGGTTGATCTGAAAGGCGAGGGGCTGGACGCCAAGCCGCGTCAGTTCGCGGCCTGGAAGCTGCCGATCAAGGCCTGGCTGTCGATCCCCGTGGGCGTCGTAACCCTGGCTGAGCGGTTCCCCGAGGGCGAACAGGCCCAGGAGGGCTGGTTTCGCGCCATGGTCGATGACGTGAAGGGCCGCATCGAGGCCTTTCCGCATGCCGAGCCGATGCGGGACCTGTTCGCGCAGGACCGGGCGCATTTGGTCGGGACGTCGGGCGCGATCACCAGCCTGGCCGGCCTGCACCTGGGCTTGCAGCGCTATGACCGCAATGTCGTCGACGGGCTGTGGATGGAACGCAAGGATTGCGAGGCCGCTGCCGACCACCTGCTGGGGCTGACGGCGGCGGAACGCGCGCTGGAGCCGTGTATTGGCGCCGATCGCGCCGATCTGGTTCTGGCCGGCGCGGCGATTCTTCAGGCCGTTCAGGAGCTTTGGCCGTGTTCGCGCGTGCGTGTGGCCGATCGAGGGCTTAGAGAGGGGCTCCTGATGTCCCTGATGTCCGAACAGCAGCGTCGCCCGCGTCGGCGCCGCCGTGGCGGGGCGTCCAAGTTGAAGCCGGTGTCCGAATGACCGAAGAAGAACCGCCCCGCAAGCGCATGGTCAAGCCGCCGGCCGGCGGCACCGACGCCGGCCGCACCAAGCCCGCGCGCCTGAAGAAGACCTACGGCCGCACCACCTCGCAGCAGGCGTGGCTGGAACGGCAGATCAACGACCCGTTCTCGGCCAAGGCTCGCGCCATGGGTTATCGCAGCCGCGCGGCCTTCAAGATCAGCGAGATCGACGAGAAGTTCGGCTTCTTCAAGAAGGGCGCTCGCGTCATCGACCTTGGCTGCGCGCCCGGCGGCTGGCTGCAGATCGCGGTCGAGCGCGGCGTCACCCAACTGGTCGGCGTCGACCTTCTGCCCGTCGATCCCGTCGAGCCTGCCCACATCCTGGAGATGGACTTCACCGACGATGCCTGCCCGCCCAAGCTGATCGAGCTGCTGGGCGGCGCGCCGGACGTGGTGCTGTCGGACATGGCGCCCAACACCGTCGGCCACCGCGAGACGGATCACCTTCGCATCGTCGGCCTGATCGAGATGGGCGCCGAGTTCGCTATTGAAGTGCTGAAGCCCGGCGGCGCCTTCGTGGCCAAGGCCTTCCAGGGCGGCGAGACCGCCGACGTCATCGCCCGGCTGAAGAAGAACTTCGACAAGGTCGTGCACTACAAGCCCAAGGCCAGCCGCGCGGACAGCTCGGAGGTGTTTCTGGTGGCGACCGGGTTTCGGGGGCGGTGACCCGGCCTGTGGGGGGCATTGAAGGTCTGGTCTCGAGGCCGTTCCGCAACCTCGCGCTTTCGATCGCCTTCGTCCTGCTGGTCGGCGCGTGCGCGATCGTTGCCTATGGCGCTGCAGGCTGGCGGTTCGGCGACGCCCTCTACATGGTCACCCTGACCATCTTCACGGTCGGCTATGGCGAGGTTCGCGCGATTGATACCGACTACTTGCGCCTCGTCACCATGGCCACGATGGTGTTCGGATGCACCGGGGTCATCATCGTCACCGGCTCACTGGTGCAGGCCCTGACCCAGACTCAACTCGAACAGTTCTTCGGTAAACGCGTGGAAAAGACCATCGAGCGGCTGGAAGGCCACACCATCATCTGTGGCTTTGGCCGGATCGGCATGATGCTGGCCAGCGAACTGGCGGCGGCCGGCTCGAAGCTGGTGATCATCGAGCGCGACGAGGCGCGCGCCCAGCACGCGCTCGAGCTGGGGCATCTTTGCCGGCAGGGCGACGCGACAGACGAAGCGATGCTGAAGGCGGTGCATATCGAGCGGGCGAAGGTGCTGGCCACGGTTCTTGCGGACGACGCGGCCAATGTGTTCATTACGCTTTCGGCGCGCAGTCTGAACCCCAAGCTTCATATCATCGCCAGGGGCGAACGTCCGTCGACCGAGGGCAAGCTGCTGCAGGCCGGCGCTAACCGCGTGGTATTGCCCACCCACATCGGCGCAGAGCGGATCGCCGAACTGATCCTGTTTCCCGAGATGGCGCAGATTTTTCGGGGGGGACAGGCCGGCGCGACCCTCGACAAGGCCCTCGACCGTCTGGGTCTGGATCTGGAAATCCTCGTTGTTCCGCGCAGTGTCGCCCACGGGGCTCTGACCGCTGGCGACATAGAACGCCGCGCCGGCGCAGCCTTCCTGCTGCAGATCAATCGTCCCGACGGGACGGTGATCACCAAGCCCGACGTCGACCATCCCATAGAGGCTGGAGATGGCGTGGTGCTGCTGTCCAAGCTGGGGCGTGGCGCACTCGACAGCCTGTTCGAGGAAGCCGCTGCGGTCTCGGCCTAGAACCAGACCGTCAAGTGTCTTGAGCGGCTCGACAAACCTGAGCCCCGCCGCTATACCCGCGCCGCAAAATGGAGACTCCAATGGAGATTCGCGAAGGGCTCACCTTCGACGACGTTTTGCTCGAACCCGGTCCGTCCGACGTCATGCCGACCCAGGTGACGACCGAGACCAAGTTCACGCGTGAAATCAGTCTGAACATCCCGCTCGTGTCCGCCGCCATGGACACGGTCACCGAAAGCCGCCTCGCCATCGCCATGGCTCAGGCTGGTGGCATGGGCATCCTGCACCGCAATATGACGGTCGACGAGCAGGCCGATCACGTGCGCGAGGTGAAGCGCTACGAATCCGGCATGGTCATCAATCCGCTGACCATCAACCCGGAAACCACGCTCGCCGAGATCCGCGAGATCAAGGCGCGCCGCAAGATCTCGGGCTTCCCGGTGGTCGAGCGCGACACGGGCAAGTTGGTCGGCATCCTGACCAATCGCGACATGCGCTTCGAGGGCGACGACAAGGTCCCGGCCTCGGCGCTGATGACCCGCGAGAACCTGATTACGGTGTCCGAGGGCATCGATCATCGCGAAGCGCGCGAGATGCTGCGCAAGCACAAGATCGAGCGCCTGATCGTCGTCGACGAGGCCTATCGCGCCGTCGGCCTGATCACGGTCAAGGACATCGAAAAGGCCCAGGCTCACCCCCTGGCGGCCAAGGACGACAAGGGCCGCCTGCTGGTCGGTGCGGCCTCGACCGTCGGCGACGCCGGTTTCGAGCGCTCGATGGGTCTGGTGGATGCCGGCGTGGACGTCGTCGTCATCGACACCGCCCATGGCCACTCCAGCCAGGTCGCCCAGGCGGTCAGCCGTCTGAAGCGGGAAGCCAACCGCGTCCAGATCGTCGCCGGCAACATCGCCACCTATGACGCCGCCCGCGCACTGATCGACGCCGGCGCCGACGCGGTGAAGGTCGGCATCGGCCCCGGTTCGATCTGCACCACCCGCATTGTCGCGGGCGTGGGCGTGCCGCAGCTGACCGCAATCATGGAGGCCGTCCGCGCCGCCAGGGAAAGCGGAACGCCGGTCATCGCCGATGGCGGCATCAAATATTCGGGCGACCTGGCCAAGGCCATCGCCGCCGGCGCCAGCACGGCCATGATGGGCTCGATGTTCGCCGGCACCGAAGAGGCGCCCGGCGAGGTGTTCCTGTACCAGGGCCGCTCATACAAGAGCTATCGCGGTATGGGCTCGGTGGGCGCCATGGCCCGCGGCTCGGCCGATCGTTACTTCCAGAAAGAAGTGACCGACAGCTTCAAGCTGGTGCCGGAAGGCATCGAGGGCCAGACGCCGTTCAAGGGCGCCATCGCTCCGGTGCTGCACCAGCTGGTGGGCGGTCTTCGCGCCGCCATGGGCTATGTCGGCGCCCCAACGATCGCCGAGTTCCAGAGCCGCGCCCGCTTTGTGCGCATCACCGGCGCCGGTCTGCGGGAGAGCCACGTCCACGACGTGATGATCACGCGCGAGGCGCCCAACTATCCGAGCGCGGTCTAGATCATGCGGGTCGCCATCGAACTTCAGCTCCTCGCCGTCGCGGTCCTGATCGGACTGGTCCACCTGCTGTGGGCCAGCGTCGCCGCGCAACCTCAGCGGGGTCTGAAGTGGAATGTCGGCCCGCGCGACGAACCGGTGGTCCTGACGGGAATGGCGGGGCGCCTTGAGCGCGCCTCCGCCAATTTCCGCGAGACCTTTCCGCTATTCGCCGCCGCCGTGATCGTCGTCTATCTGTCGGGCCGGATCGGCTTTGTCAGCGCCCACGGCGCGCTGATCTATGTGGTGGCGCGCGCGATCTACATGCCGCTCTATGCTTTTGGCGTTCCTGTCGCGCGCAGCATCGTCTGGCTGATTTCCTTCATCGGCATCGGGATGGTCCTCGCGGCCATGGTGGTCTGACCCCATGCGCGACGGTGGACGGGTTTCAGCAGCGATCGAGGTTCTGGCCGAGATCGAGGCGCGGCATTTTCCGGTAAAGATGGCGCTCAAGCGCTGGGGCGAGAGCGCGCGCTACGCGGGCTCTAAGGATCGGGCCTTCGTGTCTGGCCTGGTGCTGGACGCCCTGCGTCGCAAGCGCTCGCTGGGCTTCATGATGGGCGACAGCTCCGCGCGCGGCGTGGTGCTGGGCGTCCTGGCCCACGTCTGGGGCTGGTCGCCCGAGCGCGTCGCCGAGGCGGCTGGCGAAGAACATGGCGCGGGCGCTCTGGCCGAGTCGGAGATCAAGGCCCTGGCCGCGCCGGCTTCGCTCGAGGATGCCCCCGCGCCCGTGGCCGGCGACTATCCCGACTGGCTCGAGCCCTTCCTGGCCCGCGCCCTCGGCGACGGCGTTCGGGACGAGATGGCGGCCCTGTCGCAACGGGCCCCCGTCGATCTGCGGATCAACACCATCAAGACCGACGCCGAGCGCGGCGCCAAAGCTGTCGCCCTGATCGGTGGCGAGCCGGCCGGCGTGCTGGAAAACGCCTTCCGCATTCCCGCGCCGCAAGCCGCTGATCGCACGCCCTCGGTCGAGGCCGTTCCGGCCTTCTCCAAAGGCTGGTTCGAGGTGCAGGACCTGGGCTCCCAGATCGCGGCGACGATGGCCGGCGAGATCAAGGGCAAGCAGGTCCTGGACTTCTGCGCCGGCGGCGGCGGCAAGACGCTGGCCCTTGCGGCCGCGATGAACAACACCGGCCAGATCTTCGCCCACGATAGCGACGCCCGCCGCCTGGCCGACACGATCCGTCGCAGCCAGAGGGCAGGGGTCCGCAACCTGCAGATCCGCTCGCCGATCGAGGCCGAGCCGCTGAAGGGCCTTGAGGGCAAGCTGGACGTCGTCTTCGTCGACGCGCCCTGCACCGGCTCTGGCACCTGGCGCCGCCATCCGGACGCCAAGTGGCGGCTGTCGCCCGACCAGCTGGCCAAGCGCCAGCTCGAGCAGGACAGTGTGCTGATCGACGCCGCTGACTTCGTAAAGGTCGGCGGACGGCTGGTCTATGTGACCTGCTCGCTGCTGGTCGAGGAGAACGAGGATCGCGTTGCGGCCTTCCTGGCCCGCCGTCCCGACTTTGCCGTCAGGCCGATCGCCTTTGAGGCCATTGCCCACCACGTCAGCGCCCAGGGCTTCCTGCGCCTGACCCCGTACACCGCTGGCACGGACGGCTTCTTCGCCGCCGTGCTGGAACGAACGCCGCAATAGCCTTCTCCCCCATGGGGAGAAGGTCCGACCAGAAAACGCCGGAGACCCATCGCCCATGACCGCCCCCGCCAATCACCAGCGCGTTCTGATCGTCGATTTCGGCAGCCAGGTGACCCAGTTGATCGCCCGCCGGGTGCGCGAGGCGGGCGTCTATTGCGAGATCCATCCTTTCGACAAGGCCGAGGCCCTGGTCGATGACTACGCGCCTTCGGCCATCATCCTGTCGGGCGGCCCGGCCAGTGTGCTGGAGGCCGAGAGCCCCCGCATTGGCAAGAAGCTGTTCGACCTGGGCGTACCCCTGCTGGCCATCTGCTATGGCCAACAACTGCTGTGCGACGTGCTGGGCGGCAAGGTCGAGGGCGGCCACGCCGGCGAGTTCGGCCGCGCCGAACTGACCATCGGCAAGGCCAATCCGCTGTTCGAAGGCCTTGCCGGCGTCGGCGAGCTGGAAACCGTGTGGATGAGCCACGGCGACCGCGTCACCGCCATTCCCGAAGGCTTCGAGGTCATCGCCACGTCAGTCGGCGCGCCTTATGCCGCCATCGCCAATGACGCCCGCAAGATCTACGCGGTGCAGTTCCACCCCGAGGTGGTCCACACCGTCAACGGCACGCAGGTCTATCGCAACTTCCTGAAGCTGGCCGGCCTGAAGGGCGACTGGACGATGGCGTCGTTCCGCCAGGAAATGGTCGGCAAGATCCGCGCCCAGGTCGGGACCGGCAAGGTGATCTGTGGCCTGTCGGGCGGCGTCGACAGCTCCGTCGCCGCCGTGCTGATCCATGAAGCGATCGGCGACCAGCTGACCTGCGTGTTCGTCGACACCGGTCTGCTGCGCCACAACGAGGCCGAGCAGGTCGTCACCCTGTTCCGCGACCACTACAACATCCCGCTGGTGCATGTGGACGCCGGGGCCGAGTTCCTGGGCGCCCTGGCCGGCGTCAGCGACCCGGAGACCAAGCGCAAGATCATCGGCGGCAAGTTCATCGACATCTTCGACCGCGAAGCCGCCAAGATCGACGGCGCCGACTTCCTGGCCCAGGGCACGCTCTATCCCGATGTGGTCGAGAGCGTCTCGGCGCGCGGCGGCCCCTCGGCGGTGATCAAGAGCCACCACAACGTAGGCGGTCTGCCGGACTTCATGAAGCTGAAGCTGGTCGAGCCGCTGCGCGAGCTGTTCAAGGACGAGGTCCGCACCCTGGGCGTCGAGCTGGGCCTGGCTCCCGCCTTCGTCGGCCGCCACCCGTTCCCCGGCCCGGGCCTGGCCATCCGCATCCCCGGCGAGATCACGCCCGAGAAGGTCGCCGTCCTGCAACAGGCCGACGCCATCTATCTGGAAGCCATCCGCGAGGCCGGCCTCTACGACAAGATCTGGCAGGCCTTCGCCGTGCTGCTGCCCGTCAAGACGGTCGGCGTGATGGGCGACGCCCGCACCTATGAGAACGTCCTGGCCCTGCGGGCCGTGACCTCGACCGACGGCATGACCGCCGACTTCTTCGAGTTCCCCTGGGATGTGCTGGGCAAGACCGCGACCCGGATCATCAACGAGGTCCGGGGCGTCAACCGCGTCGTCTATGATGTGACGAGCAAGCCGCCCGGCACGATCGAGTGGGAGTGACGGGGCGCCGCTTTAAGGACGTCTCGGCGCGCCTGGGCCAGGACCCTGTCAACGTCGCGCCCTGATAGCGGAGGCCCCGCTGCGGGATCGTTTGCAACCAAGAGCCCCGACCGGTTCTGGCGGACAAGGACGTGGTCCTTGTCCGCCGAAACCTGAACCGGATCGGGTCGTGCAGGCGCGGCTTCCCTCAGGCGAGCAACTCATACGCCGGCAGGGTCAAGAACTCCTCCAGCGTCTCGGACAGGGCCATCCGTGAGAACAGCAGGGCGGCTTCTTCCAGGCGCGGCGAGGCGAAGTCGCGGCGCAGGCCGTCCATCTCGTCGGTCAGCAGGCTGACGAACAGTTGCGAGGTGATCTCGCGGCCGTCATCCAGATCGGCGCCCAGCTTGATCCACTGCCACAGTTGGGTGCGGCAAATTTCGGCCGTGGCTGCGTCTTCCATCAGGTTGTAGAGCGGCACCGCGCCCCGGCCTTCGATCCAGGCCTGGGTGTAACGCACGCCGACCCGGATGTTCTCGCGCACGCCCGCCTCGGTGCGGACGCCCTCGTGCAGTTCCAGCATCTGGGGCTGGGTGATGGTCAGGTCGGACAGCCGCTTGTCCAGCTGGTTTGGCGTCGGCATCAGGCGGTCGAAGACCTCCATGGCCACGGGGACCAGATCTGGGTGAGCGACCCAGGTGCCGTCATGACCGGCGCCGGCCTCGCGTTCCTTGTCCGCGCGAACCTTGGCGAAGGCGGCCTGGTTGGCGGTTTCGTCGCCCTTGATCGGGATCTGGGCCGCCATGCCGCCCATGGCGAAGGCGCCGCGACGGTGGCAGGTCTGGATCAGCTTCAGCGAATAGGCGCCCAGGAAGGCCTTGCCCATCACCATGGCCGAGCGGTCCGGCGTCAGGAAGTCGGGGCGACGGCCCAGGCGCTTGATGAACGAGAAGATGTAGTCCCAGCGGCCGCAGTTGAGGCCGGCCATGTGGTCGCGCAGTTCAAAGATGATTTCGTCCATCTCGAAGGCGGCGGGAATGGTCTCGATCAGCACCGTGGCCTTGATCGTGCCATTGGCGATGCCCAGCGCGGCCTGGGCGTGGACAAAGACCTCGTTCCACAGGCGCGCCTCAAGGTGGCTCTCCAGCTTGGGCAGGTAGAAGTAGGGGCCGGAGCCTTGCTCCAGCGACGCCTTGGCGTTGTGGAAGAAATACAGGCCGAAATCGAACAAGGCTCCGCTGACGGGCAGGCCATCGACCTCCATGTGGCGTTCAGGCAGATGCCAGCCACGTGGGCGAATGACGAGGACGGCGGGGTTGGCTCCCAGCGCGTAGCTCTTGCCGGACTTGGGATCCACATGGGTCAGCGCGCCGGCCCAGCGGTCCTTCAGATTGACCTGGCCCTCGATCAGATTGGCCCAGGTCGGAGAGGTGGCGTCCTCGAAGTCGGCCATGAACACCTTGGCCCCGCAGTTGAGGGCGTTGATGATCATCTTGCGATCGACGGGACCGGTGATCTCGACGCGGCGGTCTTGCAGGTCCGCCGGGATCGGGGCCACGGTCCAGTCGCCTGACCGGACGTCGGCCGTTTCGGCCAGGAAGTCCGGAGCTTCGCCGGCGTCGAACAGGACCTGGCGAGCGACCCGCTTCGCCAGCAGTTCACGACGACGAGCGTCGAACCGACGGTGCAGGTCAGCCACGAAGGCCAGGGCCTCGGGTGTCAGGATCTCTACCGCGCGACCCTCGACAGGGCCTGTGATCTCAATGTGGGCGGCGATGTCGAGGGGCATGGAGAGATCCTGTAGTCAGAAGTCGTCGTTGTGGCCGTTAGGATAGGGTCAGGCGCTCTCTTGCGCGCCCTTGGGTCGGACTGTGGGAACAATCTGGTCGCCCCAGTTGCCCGCGCCGTCATGGAAGCGGGAAGAGCGAACCAGTTCCACCGAATAGCCGGCGTCGATGGCGCGGCGCACCGCTTCGTTCAGACGGTGCGAGGCTTCCGCCACCCGGTCAACCGCGCGTTCCTGCGCGGTCGGGTTGGGCATGGCGGCGGGGGTGAAGGCGGGAGCAGACATAGGGCAGTCCTCCTATCGGTGGGGTTGGTCGCGACCTATTCGGCCGCGAACTGGTTCATGGTGTTGCCGTGGCCGCCGGCCTTCAGGGCGCGCTCTCCGGCGACCATTTCCTTGAAGGTGTCGCCCAGGTCCGAGCCGACCTCGTGCTGGTGCTTGACGGCCGAGACGCCGCGGCGGATTTCCTCGCGCTGCACCGAATTGACATAGGCCTTCATCTTGTCGTCGCCGAAATAGCCGCGCGACAGTTCGTCCATGCTCTTGGCGGTCAGGTGGAAGGTCGGCAGGGTGATGAGGTTGTGGAACACACCGGCGCGGGCGGAGATGTCGGTCTGGAAGGCGGCCAGGCGGGCGTCGGTCTCGCGGCCCAGGTCGGCGTCGTCATAGTCGGCCGACATCAGGGCGATGCCGTCAGGATAGGAGTCAGCGTGGATCTTGCCCTCGGCGATCCACTGTTCGCGCACCTGGCGGCGCAGGTTCAGGGTCCAGTTGAACGATGGCGAGTTGTTATAGGTCAGCTTGGCATTGGGCACGACCTTGCGGATTTCCGAGACCATTGAGGCGATCTCGTCGACATTGGGGGTGTCGGTTTCGATCCACAGCAGATCCGCGCCGCCCTGGGTCAGCGAAGCGATGCAGTCCTCGATCACGCGAGCGCGGCCCGTGCCGTCCTGGAAGGCGAAGAGGCCGTTGGGCATACGCACCGGCTTTTCAAACTGGCCGCCGCGATAGAGCGCCAGCTCGCCCGGCAGGATCGGATTGTCCGGCGTGATGGCTTCGGTCTTCAGCCACTTGATGTAGTCGCTGGCCAGATCACCCGGCTCTTGGCTGACGGGCACCTTCTGGGTGAGGCCCGCGCCCAGGCTATCGGTACGGGCGACGATGACGCCCTCATCGACGCCCAGTTCCTCGAAGGCCAGGCGGCACGCGCGCAGCTTTTCAATGAAGTCCTCGCGCGGCACGGTGACCTTGCCGTCCTGGTGGCCGCATTGCTTGGCGTCCGAAACCTGATTTTCGATCTGCAGGCAGCAGGCGCCAGCCTTGATCATCTCCTTGGCCAGCAGATAGGTGGCGTTCTCGTTGCCAAAGCCCGCGTCGATGTCGGCGATGATCGGAACGACGTGGGTCTCAAAGCCGTCGATGGCCGCGATTGCGGCCTTTTCGGCCGCCTTGTCGCCGGCGTCGCGAGCGGTCTTCAGCGTCTTGAACAGGTCGTTGATCGCGACCTCGTCGGCCTGGCGCAGCGAGACATAGATCTCTTCGATCAGATCGACCACGGCGGTCTTCTCGTGCATCGACTGGTCGGGCAGGTGGCCGAAGCGGTTACGCAGGCCCGCAACCATCCAGCCGGAGAGATAGACATAGGCGCCCTTGGTGGTGCCACGCAGGCGCTTGACCGACTTGATCATCTGCTGGGCGTGGAACCCCGACCAGCACCCCAGCGACTGGGTGAACTTGCTGCTATCGGCGTCGTATGCCGCCATATCGGCTCGCATGACGGTTGCCATTTCGCGGGCGATGTCCAGGTGGGTCGAGAAGGTGTTCTGCAGCTTCAGCTGAATGATGTCGTCGATGCCGACGCCGCCGGGCGTCACGCCCTGCGGATAGCGGGCCAGGACGGTTTCGCGGTGTTGAGCATAGGTTTTGCGCAGCGTCATTGGTCTGATCCCCATCGTCGGCCGACCGCTGGGCGGTCGAAGAAAAGTTTGTAGGGAGAGCTAGCGTCGCGACCGCTCGGGCGTCGAACCTATTGAAGGTGATTTGTCACAGTCCGACTTTGTGTTTTCTGTAAATCTGTGACAAATTGACTGAATGGCGACGCATGACAAAAAGCTGTTTCTCGGTGGCAGGCTAAAGCGGCTTCGCCGCGACATGGGCGTAACCCAGAGCCGCATGGCCGAGAACCTGGGCGTTTCGGCCAGTTATCTGAACTTGTTGGAGCGCAATCAGCGGCCGGTCACGGCCCAGATTCTGCTGCGTCTGGCCGACGCCTATGATCTCGACCTGCGAAGCCTGTCGGCGGATGATCCCGGCGGCGGGGCCGGGCTGGAGGAGATACTGGCCGACCGGATGTTCGCTGATCTGGGGGTCAGTCGACATGAGGCGGCCGAGGTCGCCGAGTTGTCGCCGGGCATGGCCGAGGCCATGTCGCGTCTGTATCGCGCCTATCTGGATCGTGGCCGTCTGATCGATCTTGGCGTTTTCGAGCGGCCGGATGGCTCCGTGACGTCCTCATCGCAGACTTCGACCGATTGGGTGCGCGATCTGGTCGGATCACAGCGAAACCACTTCGCCGAACTGGAGACGGCGGCCGAGGCCATCGTTGCGGCCATGAAGGCTGACCATCAGGACCTCGGACCGGCTGTGCGGGCGCGGTTGCTGGAGCGCTTCGAGATCCAGGCGCGGGTCATGCCGGTAGAGGCTATGGCCAGTTCGCTGCGTCGCTATGACCATCACCGCAAGCGCCTGATGCTCTCCGAGACCCTGGCGCCCGCCAGCCGGATCTTCGCCATGTGCTATCAGTTGGGTCTGATGGAGGCTGACGAGACGCTGTCGACCCTGGCCGATCGTTTCCAGGCGCCGGACCGCGCCACGCGTCAGTTGCTCAAGGTGTTTCTCGGCAACTACCTGGCGGCGGCGATCATGACGCCCTACGAACCGTTTCTGGCGGCCATGGAGGCCAGCGGCTACGACATCGAGCGGGTGCGCTCGCGTTTTGGGATCAGCTATGAGCAGGCCGCCCAGCGCCTGACCACACTCAGCCGACCCGGGTCGCGTGGAACGCCGTTCTTCATGATGCGCCTGGATGCGGCGGGGAATATCTCCAAGCGCTTCGCGGCGGGTCCATTTCCGTTCTCGCGCTTTGGCGGAGCCTGTCCGCGCTGGAACGTCCACGACAGCTTCAAGACGCCGGGACGGATCATCACCCAGGTGATCGAGACCCCGGACGGGCAGCGCTACTTCACGCTGTCGCGGACGGTGCGCCGCGTCTCGGGCCTGCAGGCCGGATTGGAAGACGAGTTGGTCGTGGGGCTGGGGTGCGAGCTGAAATACGCCAGCAAGCTGGTCTATGCCCGGGGCCTGGACATGGCCTCGCCGATGACGGTCGAGATCGGCCCGTCATGCCGGATCTGCGAGCGTCCCGCCTGTCCGCAGCGGGCGGCAGCGCCGATCAACAGGACCCTGCTGGTTGAGGAGTCCAGCAAGGCCCTGTCGCCTTTTCCGTTCGTGACCTGACGCTCAGGTCTTGCGGCGGGATCGGCCGTGCATCGGGGAGGCGTCGATCTTGCCAGACCAACGGGATTTCAGGGCGAAACTTCAGTTCGCGCTTTTGGGCTCAGCGGAGCCCCATTTTTCCCGCGATCGTTGACCAAGGAACCAGCTTGAAGTTCTGATTCTCGGGAGGCGAAACGTTGCGGCCGTCCTGGGCGATGAAGGCTCCGCCTTCCAGGCCCGCGCCCAGCGAGAGGCTGGTGACCTCCAGGCCGTCAGTTTCCGAGACGCCGTCGATGCCGGTCGCGCCGTCGGCGATCACGGCGAACGAGCCGACATAGGCGTTGTCGCCCTCGCGCCGGAAAAGGGCGTAGCTGTTGTTGCCCTGGCTGGAGACCACCAGATAGCCCTTTCCGCCGGCTTGCGCGTAAAGGCCAACGCCCTCCAGATCGTCCTTCAGGGCTGAGTTGTCGACCACCCGGACCACGGCCTTGCGGGCCGTCCCGGTCGAGGGTTCGGCGCCCAGCTTCCACAGGGCGGTGTCTTCCTCGGCGATGTAGAGCGCGCCGGTTTCGTCGTCGGCGACGCAGCCTTCTGTCTGGGTGTCGAACTTCAGATCGCGAACCTGCTGGGCCTTGACCTTGCCGCCAGGGGTGGCGAGCAGTTTCCACTGCCGCACGCCGCCGTCGGGATCGCTGATGAACACAAAGGTTGCGCCGCTCTTGTTGCGATACATGCACAAACCGTAGGGATCGGAGAGGCCTGTGGCCTGCAGGCCGTCGGCGACGCTGGTCAGCAGCCGGGTGTCGGGATCGATGGTGTAGATCGCGATGGCCTTGCGGGTGCGGTCGCTGGCCGTGACCAGGGTGACAGTCTTGCCGCCCAGCTTGAAGCCGCCGCGCAGGTCGACATTGTTCATCTTGCCGTCGGGCAGGGACTGCAGCAGCTTGCCCGACAGGTCATAGACCAGCAGGCCGCCCTTCTTGTCGGTGGCGATGATGGCGTTCTTCGTCGGATCGGTCGGGTGGACGAAGATGGCCGGATCGTCGGCCGCGTCGCCGCCGTTCTCGACGGGCGGCGTCTCCATGGTCGCCTGGACCAGGGCCAGAGTGCTGGGCGTCGCCTGGGGCGCGGCCTGGCCGGGCGAGACCTTCAAGGCGGCGGCGACGTCCTGCCATGACAGCACCTGGGTGTTGGCCCCGACCTTGCGGTCGTCAGTGACCAACAGGGCGCCGGCCGGCAGGCCCGGGCCGACGGGGGTGCGCAGTCCGAACAGGCCAGCGGGTCCCTCGATGGCGTCCGCGCCCTTGGCCTGGACGCGGAAGGCGCCCAGGAACCGGTCATCCGCATTGCGGTCATAGACGTTGTAGTCGCCGGCGTCGGCGTTGACGGCGACCAGGTAGTTGCCCTGGTCTCCGCCGTTCAGGATAGCCAGGCCGCCCACCTCGCCCTTGATGCGGCCCAGACGGTTGATGTCGATCACGGTGGCCACAGTCTCGGCCTCGGGGTCGGCGTCATAGCGCCAGATGCCGACCGCCTGCTGGGCGACATAGAGGGCGCCCGAAGGGTCGTCGGCGACGCAGTACTTGGCTTCTGACGACAGGTGCAGGCGGCGGACCAGACGGCCGTCCAGCTTGCCGTCGGCGGTAGGATACAGCAGCCACTGGTCCAGCTGACCGTCACCGCCGAGGGCGAAAGCGTATAGCGAGCCGTCGCGGGGGCTCTTGTGCAGGCACAGGCCTTCGCCAGCATAGCCCAGCATCAGCGGGCGCGCGTCGATCGCCTGGGCCTGGCCTGAGGTGAAGTCATAGCTGGAAAGGCGGATGCGGCCGGCCTGACGATCCAGCACCGCCAGCACCGTCTGGTCGCCGATCTCGCGCGTATCGACGCCATAGGTTTCGCCGCCGGGCAGGGCGGTTTTGCGGGCGCCGTCCAGGCTATGGAACTCAAGCCCGCCCAGTTCTCCGGTCGCGGCGATGATGCTCTTGCCGGGGTCAGCGCTGTTATAGAGCAGGGCGGCGGCGTTGGCCCCGCCTTGCTCGGTGGGAACGGTCGCACCTACAGCAGCGACGCTCACCGTCGGTGCGGCCTGCGTGGCTTGGGCAAGAGCCTGATCTGCGACGAACAACAGCGCTAGAGCGCTGGCGGCGAGGTGTTGGCGGCGATGGATCATGATGTGTCCCTCTGTATCGCATCTTCGATGTGCGATTGGCCTGACCCGAAGGTGCAGACGCCAAAGCCGAGACCTGGATGCTACCGATTTGGCCTCTCCTACAGCTTTCAATCGAAGGAATACAGGTCGGCCGCGTTGCGGGCGCGCCAGGTTGGAACTTTGACGTCCTCCCAATGGCGACGCCGCCGAGCTGGTAGCGCCAGCGGCTTGATTCCGGGACGCAGCTTGGTTCTGGCGTGGTCAATTGCGTCGTCACGCTATCGAGACGATGTGCAGATTTCACCGATATGGCCTAGGGTTCCTATCCAGAGTCGAGGATGATCCTACCGGATGCGCGCTACGATCAAGGATGTGTCAGCGGCCGCCGGCGTCTCGACCAAGACCGTGTCGCGTGTGCTCAATCGAGAGAAATACGTTTCGGCGGAACTGCGGCAGCGGGTCGAGGGCGCGATGGCGCGACTCAACTTTCAGCCCAGCGCGGCGGCGCGCATGTTGGCTGGAAAACGCAGCCATCAGATCGCGCTTTTCTATGACAATCAGGGCCCTCATTACATCCATCAGATCCAGACCGGGATCTGGGAACGGTGCGTTGAAGAGGGTGTGCGGCTCCTGGCTCAGCCCAGTGACGCGGCCTCGCCCAGCCTGCCCTTGGAAGTCGGTGGCCTGATCGACCAGACCCAGGTGGATGGCGTGATCCTGTCTTCGCCGGTCACCGACTCGATTGCCGCGCTTGAGGAACTGGACCGGCGCGGCATGCCCTATGTCCGCATCTCGCCCGGCACCGATCATGGCCGCAGTCCGTCGGTGTCGATGGACGACGTCCAGGCCGCCGACGACATGACCAGCCACCTGATCGCGCTGGGACACAAGCGGATAGGCTTTATCGTCGGCCACCCCAATCACACGGCCAGCGACCTACGGCTGTTCGGCTATCGCCGGGCGCTGGACCGCGCCGGCCTGGCGTTCGAGCCTCAATATGTCCGGCCGGGCCTGTTCGACTTCGCCTCGGGCGTGGAGGCGGCCGAAACCCTGCTCGACTTGCCCAATCCGCCCACCGCGATCTTCGCCAGCAATGACGACATGGCCGCCGGCGTGCTGACGGTAGCCCATAGGCGGGGCATGGCGCTGCCGGGGGACCTTTCGGTCGCCGGCTTTGACGATATCGCCCTTGCCGGACAGCTTTGGCCGCCTTTGACCACGGTGCGACAACCGACGCGGCAGTTGGCCTATGCCGCCGCCAGCCTGCTGTTCGAAGGCGTCGGGAGCCCGGCCCACCGCCGCTTGCCGCACGAGCTTGTCCTGCGCGCATCGACCGCCGCGCCCAAGACCTCTTCGTAGAGGGCCAAGCCTAGGCCGGGATCAGGAACTTCGCCGCCAGGATGCTCAACACCAGGGCGATCACCGTGGCGATGACGATGATGAGCAGTGGGCGCAAGCCATGCTCGGTCAACGATTTCATGTTCGAACGAATGCCTGTGGCGGTCACCGCGCAGGCGAGCAGGGCGGCGGCAGCCTTGCTGGAGCCCTCGGCCACCACGGCAGGTATCAGGCCGAACGAGTTGATGGCCGCCAGGCCGAAAAACCCGATCACGAACCAGGGCAGGATGAAAGTGGAGATCCTGGCCTCGGGATCCTTGGGAAAAAACACCGCTACCACCATCATCGCCGGGGCCAACAGCGCCACGCGGGTCAGCTTGACGATGGCGGCGTTCTCTCCGGCGGCCGGCGAGAACGAATAGCCGGCTCCCAGGGACTGGGCGACATCGTGGATCGAAGCGCCCAGCATGAAGCCGGCCTGGACGTCGCTGAAGTGCAGGTGGCGCGCCAGGATCGGATAGACGGTCATGGCCAGCGTGCTCATCGCCGAGATGCCGACCAGCACCAGGGTCAGTTGGGCCTGTGGCGTGCGGCGCTCACCCAGCAGGCTGGCGAAGGCCATGGCCGCCGAGGCCCCGCAGATCGCCACGGCGCCGCCGCACAGCGCGCCGAACGCCCCCGAGAACCCGAAGCGTCGAGCCAGGAACACGCTGCTGCTAAGGGTGATGGCTACGATGGCGACGACCGCGATCAGGGCGGCGGGACCCAACTGGACGATCTGGCCAAAGGTGATGCGCGTGGCGACAAGCACGATGCCCCAGCGCAGCAGGGTGCGCGAGGCGATGGTCAGCCCAGGCTCGAGTCGCGTGTCTTCGGCGAGGAAGCTCATCGAAAGGCCAAACAGCAGGCACATCAGGGTGAGCGGCGCGCCGTAGTGGTCTGAGACATAGGCTGCAGCCAGGGTCGCCAGGGTCGCAACTGCTAGACCGGGTGCATAGACGCTGGCTCGGATCATCGATTTTCCCCGGAATCGTCCCGATTCACGCAAATTTCGCAGCGCAAGTCGCCATACATCAATGTGACACCGTTATCATATCGGAGGCGCTGGGCAACCGGATGAAGCGACGCCACCCGAGAATTCGGAATACTCGGTGCGATAATCGGACGAATTTCGTCTATGGAGAGTCAAATCTAAGATTTTGAAAATACAATTCGCTATGAAAAATTCTGCTACAGCGTATTTGGGCTCTATGTGAAAATATATATTGATTTTTCTGAGTAAATTGACTCTCCGCGATGCGCATTAAAAGTAAATTCAGTTCATTTCGCCAATTTTTTGCGTTGGCGGTGAAAATTTATGGATGCGAAGTGGCGTTGCCATAACGTCGCTCTTCGCTAGTATGACAGCGATGACATATCTGATTGCCCCTCCTGAAAGCCGCCCCCTGTATGAGGGTGGCCCGCGCGTATCCTCGGTCGCTTGGGGGATGTGGCGCTTTCGCGGCGCTGATGTCGGCGCGGCGCGATCGCTGATTCAGGCCGCGCTTGACGCCGGCGTGACCCTCTTTGATACGGCCGATATCTACGGTCCCGACAACGGCGAAGGCTTTGGCGCTTCGGAGGCTCTGCTGGGTCAAGTCCTGGCGGCGTCGCCCGAGTTGGCCCGTCGCATGGTTGTCGCCACCAAGGGCGGCATCGTCATCGGAACGCCCTATAACTCCAGCGAGGCCTACGTCGCTTCGGCCATCGATGCGTCGCTGCAGCGCCTGGGCGTCGAACACGTCGCGCTGTGGCAGATCCATCGTCCGGACATCCTGACCCATCCTGCTGAGACCGCCCGCGCGCTGGAAGCCGCGCACAAGGCCGGAAAGATTGGCGCGGTGGGGGTGTCGAACTACACACCCTCGCAGGTCGAGGCCCTGGCTGCGCATCTGTCGCTGCCGGTCGTGTCCTGCCAGCCCGAGTTCTCGCCTTTGGCGATCGCCCCCCTAAGTGACGGTGTCCTGGATCAGGCTATTACGCGGAGCATGACGGTGCTGGCCTGGTCGCCCTTGGGGGGCGGGCGCCTGGCTTCGCCGACGGATGACCGCGCTCGCGCCGTGAGCGCCATTCTCGACGAGATCGCCGAGACGTTCGGCGTGTCCCGGTCGGCGGCGGCCTATAGCTGGATCATGGCGCATCCCGCCCACCCCATTCCAATCGTCGGCACGCAAACTCCGGCCCGTATTGCCGAAATCCCCGACGCTTATCGGCCGCGCTGGACGCGCACTGACTGGTATCGCGTCCTCGTCGCCTCCATGGGAGCGCCCTTGCCATGAACCGTCCCCCTTGCGAGATCAGCTGGTTTTCCGCCCTCTGCGACGACGACTACGAGTTCCTGGGTGTTCCGGATCTGAAGCTGAAGTCCAGCTGGGAACACTGTCGTGATATCGTCCTGCAGGCCGAGTCCGGTGGGTTTGACAACATCCTGCTGCCGTCCGGCTATGAGCTGGGCATCGACACCACGGCTTTCGCCGCCGGCGTCGCGCCGCTGCTGCGTCGAATGCGCCTGCTGATGGCCGTGCGGATCGGCGAAATGTGGCCGCCACAACTGGCGCGGCAGATCGCGACGATCGACCGGATGCTGGGCGGCCGCCTGACCGTCAACATCATCTCCTCTGACATGCCAGGAGAGAAGCTGGCCTCTGCTCCGCGCTATGCCCGCACCGTCGAGGCGATGAGCATTCTCAAGACCATGCTGAACGGCGAGGCGCTGGATCACCAGGGCGAGTTCTGGAACCTGAAGCTGGATCCGCCGCGCGTCGGCACAGTCTCGGGCAAGGCCCCGCTGCTCTATTTCGGCGGCCTGTCGGAAGATGCCCGTGAGGCCGCCGCCAAGGGTTGCGACGTCTTCCTGATGTGGCCGGACAAGAAGGAGGTGGTCGCCGAGATCATCGCCGACATGACCGCCCGAGCCGCCAAATACGGCCGTACGCTGCGCTACGGCTACCGCGCCCACGTCGTCGTTCGCGACAGCGAGAGTGAGGCCCGCACCGCCGCTGACCGGCTGCTAAGCAAGCTGGACGAAGACGCCGGCGCCGCCATCCGCGCCAAGTCTCTGGATTCGACCTCGGTTGGGGTCCAGGCCCAGGCCGCGTTGCGCGCAGGCGCCATGGACGATGGCTACGCCGAGGCAAACCTGTGGACCGGGGTGGGCCGGGCGCGTTCGGGCTGCGGCGCGGCGATCGTCGGTGATCCCGACCAGGTGCTGGCCAAGCTCAACGACTACCGCGACATGGGCATCGAGGCCTTCATTCTGTCGGGCTACCCGCACGCGGCCGAGGCCGACCTGTTTGCCCGCCATGTGTTGCCGCACATCGATCATGGGCCGCTGGTCTAGTGCACGCCTCCAACGATCACCACGCCGGGAGCCGGCCTTTCGTCGTCGGCATCGGCGGCACGGCCGGCGGTTCGTCCTCGACCGAGCGCGCCCTGGCGATCGCCATGAAGGCCGTCGCTGCGCGCGGTGTCGACACCCAGATGTTCGGCGGCGAGTTCCTGGCGCGGCTTCCGATCTATGTGCCCAAGGCGCCGCAGCGCACGGCCGAGGAGATCCAGTTCGTCGAGACGGTGCGCCGTGCCGACGGCCTGGTGATCGCCTCGCCCGGCTATCACGGCAGCGTCTCGGGCATGATCAAGAATGCGCTGGACCTCCTGGAGGAAACCGCGCGCGACAGTCGGGTCTATCTGAGCGGCATGCCGGTGGGCCTGGTGGTCACCGCCTATGGCTGGCAGGCGACGGGCAGCACGATATCGGCTTTGCGATCAATCGTGCACGCGTTGCGTGGCTGGCCCACGCCGATGGCCGCCGCGATCAACACCTCCGCGTCGCGGTTCGGAGACGACGGAACCTGCGAAGATCCTGCCGTTACAGCACAATTGGGCCTGATCGGCGATCAGGTCGCCGACTTTCTGCAACTGCATCGGAAGTCGGCATGACCGCCCTGGGAGGGTGCTGAAAGGCCTCTCAGTTTTTCTAGAAAGACCAAGCCTCATCAAGAGGCGAATAAGCCTACCCAAGAGGTAGGAATTAAGAAGTGGGAGGGAATTGAGACATGAAAATTCACACGAAACGCGCACGCATGCTGGTCGGCACGGCGCTCACGACGCTGGTTCTGGGCGGCTTCGCGGTCACGCCGGCTCTGGCCCAGTCCAACGACGACGCGCCGGTCATCGCTGAAGTGATCGTCACCGCGCAGAAGCGCTCGGAAAACCTGCAGAAGGTTCCGATCTCCATCAGTGTCGTCAGCGGCGAAGCCATGGAGCGCGCCAACGTCAATTCGGCGGAACAGCTGATCCAGATGGCGCCATCCCTGACCTTCAGGAAGGGCAACACCAACAAGGACTCGGCCCTGACCGTGCGTGGCGTGGGCACCGTCTCCTTCGCATCGGGCGTTGAGCCTTCGGTCTCGACCATCGTTGACGGCGTGGTCTATGCCCGTAGCGGCCAGGCCACCGCCGATTTCCTGGACCTGGAGCGCATTGAAATCCTGCGTGGTCCGCAAGGCACCCTGTTTGGCAAGAACGCTTCCGCCGGCGTGATCAGCCTGATCACGCGCGCGCCGAAGCAAGAAAAGAGCGGCTATATCGACGCCTCCTACTACGAGGGCAACGAGTACAGACTGCGCGGCGCGATCTCGGGTCCGCTCTCGGATACGCTTGCCGGGTCGCTGGCCGGCTTCTTCAGCCACTACGACGGCAACGGCAAGAACGTCTTCAACGGCGAAGACGTGAATGGCTACGAGCACAATGGCCTGCGCGGCCGCCTGCGCTGGGAGCCGAATGAAGACCTTACCGTCGACCTGATCGCCGACTATTCGCACAACGTCGACACCGGCTATGCGGACAGCATCGGCACGGTGTTCTCGAGCGCCTACAACGACGCCGTGTTCTCGCCATCGCTGAAGCCGCTGACGCCGGGCGCCGGCAACAAGGACATCGACAACGACCAGTCACCGTCGACCAAGGACATCAACAGCGGCTTCTCTGCCCAGGTGAACTACTCGCTGGGCGACTATACGGTCACCTCGATCACGGCCTACCGCAACTGGAAGAACCAGCAGGCGCGGGACGGCGATTTCCGCTCTGACTCCCCGAAATACGTCGCGACCGGAGCCCTGGCGGCTGACATCCGGACTGCCGACTATGGACGGCTGAACTTCGACCAGTTCACGCAGGAACTGCGGCTCGCGTCCCCGACCGGCCAGTTCTTCGAATATGTCGGCGGGCTCTATTATTACCATACTTGGGAGAGCAACTACTTCACCCGTACGGTCACCAATTGCACCAGTTCAACCCTGGCGCCGGTGACCCTGGGCGCTCTGGGTGCGGCAACGCCCTGCGCGCCGGGTTCCTCGACCTATGCCGCCAACCAGGGCATCGGTGAGTTCTCGGCGACCCTGACCAACTACGCCGCCTTCGGGCAGGGCACGCTGAACTTCTCCGAACGTCTGCGCGGCATCGTCGGCGCGCGCTGGACCCAGGACAAGATCGAGTTCGTCCATCGTCGCCTGCGCACGTCGGGCGCGGCGGGCCTCAGCGGCGTCAACCCGACCTTCTCGGGGACGGGCGGCACCAAGGCTGACGGCTGGTCGGGCAAGGTTGGTCTGCAGTATGATGTCCTGCCGACCATTCTGGCCTATGGCAGCTATACGCGGGGCTACAAGGGTCCGGCGATGAACGTGTTCTTCAACATGCAGGCCATCGATAACTTCGGCATCGCGCCGGAAACCTCGGACGCCTACGAAGTCGGCGCCAAGTCCCGTCTTCTGGACGGCCGCCTGATCCTGAACCTGTCGGCGTTCAACACGACCTATGACAACTTCCAGGCCACGAACCTGGATCTGATCGGCACCACGGTGGTTTCGCGCCTGACCAATGCCGGCACGGTCAAGACCCAGGGCTTTGAGGCCGACTTCACGCTGGAGCCGATCCGGAACCTGCGTCTGAACGGCGGCTACGCCTATATCGACGCCAAGATCGACAAGTTCAAATGCCCGCCCACCGGCGCCTGCCCGGCATTGGCGATCAACGGCAAGCCTCTGCCCCTGTCGTCCAAGCACAAGGTCTCGTTGAACACGAGCTACTTCGTGCCGCTGGAAGGCCAGAAGTTCGACTTGGACTTCAATGTCGGCGCGCAATACCAGAGCAAGATGGGTTTCGACATCAATCAGAACCCCAACGCTGTCCAGAAGGGCTATGGCACCATCGACGCCAGCGTCGCTTTTGTCAGCAAGGACAACAGGTTGCGCCTGGCTCTGATCGGCAAGAATCTGGCCGACCAGCAGTTCGTCATCAACCGCATCCCCAACGGCGCGTCGTTCCTGCGGCAGATCACGCCGCGTGACGCCGAGCGCTATTTCGGCGCGAGCCTCCGCTACAACCTCTTCTAGTACGCCTATCCTGCAAACGGGCCCGGCGACCTTTCCCCAAGCCGGGCCCGTTCTTTTTCAGATCGTATCGCGTGACGATGCGCCCGCCGTGCGGAGTAGAGACGTGCTCAAGCTTATCGCCCTCGCGGATGGTTTCGAAATCCAGGCGGCTGGCAAAACCGTGCTGCGTCATGCGCCGGACGCGCCGTGCCTGTTCATCGGACGCGGCGAGGCCGACGTTCAAATGCAGCGCGGCAATTTCGCCATCTCTGACTATGTCAGTGAGCGGATCGCCCTGCGCTCGGCGACGCCTTCGAAGGGCGAGGGCCGTGTTCGCATCGGTTTCGCCGCGGCCAGCGGTGGCCCCGAACTACTCGCGATCGAGGTCGTCGAGAGCGGTCATATCCGCTTCATGCCCGGCGCCGAACCCATCAACCGCCTTTGGCTGCGTGTGCCCGCAGAGGTGGGCGAAAACGTCTGGGGCGGCGGTGAGCAGCTGTCCTATTTCGACATGCGCGGCCGTCATTTCCCGCTGTGGACCTCCGAGCCGGGCGTCGGTCGGGACAAGTCGACCCAACTGACCTGGATGGCCGATCAGGCCGGCGCGGGCGGCGACTATTTCCACACCAACTATCCCCAGCCGACCTTCATCTCGTCGCGCCGCTATGCGCTGCACGTCGAGACCACGGCCTATTCGGCTTTCGATTTCCGCCATGCCGACTTCCACGAGATCGAAGTCTGGGAAGTCCCCGAGCGCATCGAGTTCTTCACCGCCGAGACCTTCGTGGCCCTGGTCGGCGCGCTATCCGATCGCTTTGGCCGCCAGCCGCCGCTGCCCGACTGGGTGCTGAACGGCGCCATCGTCGGCCTCAAGCAGGGTGACGAGAGTTTCGACCGTCTTCAGGCCTTCATCGCCTCGGGCGCGGCCCTGTCGGGTCTGTGGTGCGAGGACTGGGTGGGGCTGCGCGTCACCTCGTTCGGCAAGCGCCTGTTCTGGGACTGGAAGTGGAACGCCGAGCGCTATCCGGGTCTGGATCGCAAGATCGGCGAACTGGCCCAGCAGGGCATCCGCTTCCTGGGCTATGTGAACCCCTATCTCTGCGTCGACGGCTCGCTGTTCCCGATCGCCGAAAAGGCTGGCTACCTCGCTTTGCGCCAGGATAGCGACGAGACCTATCTGGTCGACTTCGGCGAGTTCGACTGCGGCGTGGTCGATTTCACCAATCCCGAGGCCGCCGACTGGTTCGCCGACGCCATCATCGGCAAGGAGATGCTGGACTTCGGCCTGTCGGGCTGGATGGCCGATTTCGGCGAATACCTGCCCACCGATGTACGCTTGGCCAATGGCGTCGACGGCATGCTGATGCACAACGCCTGGCCGACCATCTGGGCCAAGGTCAATGCCGACGCCGTCGAGCGACGCGGCAAGACGGGCGAGGCGGTGTTCTTCATGCGGGCCGGCTATAGCGGCGTTCAACGCTATTGCCCGCTGCTGTGGGCTGGCGACCAGTCGGTGGACTTTACGCGCCACGACGGCATTGGCACGGTGGTCTGCGCGGCGCTCTCCTCGGGCCTGTTGGGCAACGCCTATCACCACAGCGACATCGGCGGTTACACCAGTCTGTTCGGCAATGTCCGGACGGCCGAACTCTTGATGCGCTGGAGCGAGATGGCGGCGTTCACGGCCGTGATGCGCTCTCACGAGGGCAACCGGCCCGATCAGAACCTGCAACTGGATCAGGACCCGCAGGTGCTGGCGCACTTCGCCCGCATGACTCGGGTCTATCGCCATCTGGCGCCCTATATCCGCGACTTGCGGGTTGAGGCGTCGGAGGACGGGCTGCCGCTGCAACGGCCGCTCTTCCTGCACCATGAGGATGACCCCCGGACCTATACCGAGCAGACGCAGTATCTGTTCGGTCGTGATCTGCTGGTCGCACCGGTGCTGGAGGCCGGTGTGGGCGCCCGCTCGGTCTATCTGCCGACGGGCGCAGGCTGGGTTCACGTCTGGTCGGGCGAGGCCTTCGAAGGCGGTCAGTCGGTCGAGATCGCCGCGCCGTTCGGCCAGCCGCCGGTCTTCCATCGCGTCGGCGCGGACCGGTCCGATCTGTTCCAATCCCTGCGGAGCCTCTGATGGCCATGCCGACATTCAAGATCGACCGCAGGTTCCTGCTGATCATGCTGATCGCGGCCAGCATCCTCAACTATGCCGACCGGCAGATCATCGCGATCCTCAAGCCCATGCTGCAGGAGGATCTGAACTGGACCGACGCCGACTATGGTCACCTGGCGGCGATGTTCCAGCTGTCGGCGGCGGTGGCCTATCTGTTCGTCGGCTGGTTCATCGACCGGGTCGGCCTGAAGTTCGCCAACCCCTTCGCCGTGGGGTCCTGGAGCCTGGCGGCCATGGCTCACGCCTTCGCCCACACGGTGGGACAGTTCACCCTGGCGCGGATCGCCCTGGGGGCGACCGAGGCCCTGGGCACGCCGGTCGGCATCAAGACCATCGCCACCGCCTTTGAGGCCAAGTCGCGGTCAATGGCGATCGGCATCCTCAACGCGGCGGGCAATCTGGGCGCCGTCATTACCCCACTGTTCGTTCCATTCCTGGCCGCAGCTGTCGGCTGGCGACATACCTTCTCGATCGTCGGCGGCCTTGGTCTGGTCTGGGTCGCCGTCTGGTTCCTGACCGGAGCCTGGAACGCCGCAGCCCTCAATGCGCCTGAGCCCGAAAAGGCTGTGGCCCCCGCCAAGGTCAAGTGGAGCGAGGTTCTCAAGGACCGGGCGACCTGGGCGATCATGGGCGCCAAGGCGCTGTTCGATCAGGTCTGGTGGTTCCTGCTGTTCTGGACGCCGGACCTGCTCCACCGGGTGTTTGGCCTCAGCATCAAGGAGTTCGCGGTCCCTCTGGCCGTAATCTATCTGATGGCCGCCAGCGGCTCGCTGATCACCGGCGCGATCGTTGGACGGCTGATCGCCTCGGGCTGGTCGGTCAATCGCGCTCGCAAGACGGTGATGCTGGTCTGCGCCCTGCTGGTGGTTCCCGTGCCGCTGGTGCTCTATGTCGACAATTATTGGCTGGCCGTCGGCCTTCTGGGCATGACCCTGGCGGCGCACCAGGGCTTTTCGGTCAATGTGTTCGGCATCATCACCGACGTCATTCCCGCCAAGCGTGTCGGCACGATCACCAGCCTGGGCGCTCTGGCGGGCAATCTCGCCGGTATGGGCGTGTTGCAACTGGCCGGCGTGCTTCTGACGAACGGTACGGGTTACATGCCGCTCTTCCTGATGGCCTCCTGCGCCTATCTGCTGGCGCTGCTGTGGATCCACCTGTGGCTGCCTGTCCTGCGACTGGCCAATCCCTAGCGCGGGTCAGGCCGCCCCAAGGCGCGGCTGGATCGGGAAGGGGCGGAGTAGGGGGCACGCGTTCGCGACCTCGCGCTTTCGCTGCGATGGGGGTGGGAAGGGTCGCGGAGCGTCCGGGCCTCGCCCGGAGTATGGGTTTGTAGAAGTACCGTTTCGACGAAGACAGACGCTCCGCGTGATCGTTATCCCTCTGGCCGGGGTGCGCAGGCCTGTTCAGCCTTTTGCCCCACCCGGGTTTTGTCCTGCCTCGCGACGGACCCAGCCTTGAGCTGCAGCCGCGCCGATTCCGGAGGAACCCGGAGCGAACCTTCGGACGGGCGGAGGCCTTGGCTTGCCCCCGATAGGCGGGTTTACGTCACCCGCCCTCTAGTCCCGCGCGATCATCCCTGACAGCCGCAACGGTCGCCGTACGTGCGCCCTTCCCGTGCTGTCAGGTGAGATTGATTATGCAGGCGGTTTGGGCGCGTCTGATGGGCGCGATCAAGTTTTTTACAAGCGGTTGAATTCGCTCCGGTCTGCTCTGGGAAGTGCGGGGATGCAGTACGGCCAATCCCCATAACTCCCGTCATTCCCGCCCTTGTGGCGGGAACCCCTCTATCCGCCGCAGGTGCGGGAGGGGCGAAGTGCGCGCGCACTTCGCTGGCGCTTCACGTGTGAGCTGAAACAGGGGTTCCCGCCACAAGGGCGGGAATGACGGTGATCTATTGGATTGGCGTCCCGCCCCCCGTCGCGCCGAAGGGAGCCATCCTTAAATCTCACGGCGAGACGATCCCCGTTCTCGCTCCACAAACTCTTGTCATCCCGGGCGGCGAAGCCGACCCGGGACCCAGGGGCCGCCGCACTGCTGTCGCCCCTGGGTCCCGGCGCTCCGCTGCGCTACGGCCGGGATGACAAGCGGTTGTAGTCTGTGGGGGAGTGGGGGCATCCACTTTGGGGCGCTTCGGGGGGGGCTTTTGAAGCGTTGCGAACCCCCGCCAAGCGGGCCTAGGATTCGTCCCATGACGGGTACGGTCGGTAGTTGGTATGTCAGGCGCACAGCGGAGGCGGCGGTCTTTGCGGTTGTCGTGTCCATCGACAGTTGGCCCAACGACGACAGTTTAGCCTCAACTCTGCGGTTCGTAGCAGTAGCAATGGCTACCTACGGGCTTGCGCTCTTGTACCTACCGCTGTCGGGTTTGATTTGGCTCTTCGCATGGCGAGGCGCCACTCATAACAAAGCGCTGACAGACTCGATCCTGTTCTTTGTTCACGGGTGGGTCGCGATTAGCATTCTGTACAATGGCCCCTGGCTTATCGCTCGACCGTTGGACTTGGAAAACTCCCTGATCGTGGGATGGCTCGCCGTTGGTGGGCTGCATCTCACGCTGCTTGCCCTAACCGTCTGCGGTGCTCGCCGCCGCAGGATATGAACGCTCGCCTCCACCCTAGGCAGACGCCCGCCAAGCCATCCTCCGCCCACCTCCCCCATCAGGGGGAGGAATCCCGGCCCCGCTGTGCTACACGCACCCGCAATGACTGACACAACACCTCAAAAGACCACCCGCGCCGGTTTCGCCGCGATCATCGGCGCGCCCAATGCCGGCAAGTCCACCCTGGTCAACCGCATGGTCGGGGCCAAGGTCTCGATCGTCACCCAGAAGGTGCAGACCACGCGCTTTCCGGTGCGCGGCGTGGCCATGCACGGCGACGCCCAGATCATCCTGGTCGACACCCCCGGCATCTTCAGCCCGCGCCGCCGTCTGGACCGCGCCATGGTGCGCTCCGCCTGGAACGGCTCGGAACAGGCCGAGGTCACCGTCCACCTGATCGACGTCCAGGCCGAACTGGCCTCGAACGAGAACAAGGCCACGCCCGCCGAGCACCGCTCGGTGCAGGATGTCCAGACCATCATCGAGGGCCTGAAGACCGCCAATCGTCAGGTGATCCTGGCGCTGAACAAGATCGATGGCGTCAAGCGCGACACCCTGCTGAAGGTCACGCAGGAGCTGTTCGATACCGGCGTCTATTCCGAGGTCTTCATGATCAGCGCCGCCACCGGCGCGGGCGTCGACGACCTGCTGGAGCGCCTGGCCTCCGCTATGCCGGAAAGCCCGTGGCTGTATCCGGAAGACCAGACCGCCGACCTGCCGGCCCGCCTGCTGGCCGCCGAGATCACCCGCGAGAAGATCTATCTGCGCGTCCACGAGGAGCTGCCCTACGCCGCCTCGGTGGAAACCACGGCCTTCGAGGAACGCGCCGACGGCAGCGCCCGCATCGAGCAGACCATCTATGTCGAACGCGACGGCCAGCGCGCCATCGTGCTGGGCAAGGGCGGCCAGACCCTGAAATGGATCGGCCAGGCCTCGCGCGAGGAGCTGTGCGACATTCTCGATCGCAAGGTGCACCTGTTCCTGCACGTCAAGGTCAAGGAAAACTGGGCCGAAGAGCGGGGTATCTTCAACGACATGGGCCTGGACTTCGACGTCTGACACGCCGCCGCGCCGCCCTGACAGCGGCGCGGCCCTTGACTTGATCGCTGGCAGGCTGTCCTAACGGATGAGAACATACCGGGAATATCGCCCCCAGTGAGCCAGATCGAAAACGCCTTTTCCCCGGCCGCCCCGGCGGTCGACCTCGACGCCTATTTCGCGCGGATCGGCTATGACGGCCCGCGCGAGCCGACCCTGGCCGTTTTGCGCGCCATCACCCAGAAGCACCCGGACGCCATCCCGTTCGAGAACCTTGACGTGCTGCTGGCGCGGGGGATTTCGATCGATCCGGCGACCATCGACGCCAAGCTGATTGGAGCCGGGCGGGGCGGCTATTGCTATGAACAGAACGGTCTTCTCAAGCGGGTGCTGAGCGCCGTCGGCTTCAGCGTCGAGGGCCTGATGGCCCGGGTGCTGTGGATGGCGCCGGTCGGAGCGCCGCCCCGGCCGCGCTCGCACATGGTGCTGGGCGTGGCGATCGACGGTGAGACCTGGCTGGCTGACGCCGGCTTTGGCGGCTGCGTGCTGACCGCGCCGTTGCGCCTGTTTTCCGACGAGGTTCAGGACAGCCCCAACGGCCAGCTCCGCATCGTCGACGCCGGCCACGACGGCGTGGCCGAGCGGCAGGTTCAGGCCAATCTGTCGGGCAACTGGGCGCCGCTCTACCAGGTGGCCAAGGGCGCCTGGGCCGATGTCGACTACGAACAGGTCAACTACTTCACCTACACCCATCCATCCTCGCACTTCACCTGGAGCATGACGGTGGGGCGCACGACGCCGACCGCGCGCTACGCCCTGAAGAACAACCGCCTGACCCATCGCGACGCCACCGGCGCCCCGGTCGAGCAGCGCGACCTGACCGTCGACGAGCTGGAGGCCACCCTGCGCGACGTCATCGGCCTGCCGGTCGAGGCCGACTGGCGGCCGGTGCTGGAAAAGGTCGTGGCGTGGGGGACGCAGGCCTAGATGGAATGGGAAGACGAGGCCCTGGTGCTGTCGGCTCGCATCCATGGCGAGACCGGCGCCATCGTCGAGCTGCTGACCGAGCAGCACGGAAAGTTCGCGGCCCATGTGGCGGGCGCGGCCTCGCGGCGGATGAAGCCGTTCCTGCAGCCGGGATCGCGGGTCATCGCCCGCTACCGGGCCCGGATGTCCGACCAACTGGGCGCGGCGACCCTGGAGCCGATGGGGGAGGGGGTGGCGTCGCTGTTCGACGATCCGCTGGCCTTGGCCGGTCTGTCGTCGGCCGCCTCGCTGGCCGCCGGCGCCTTGCCCGAGCGCGAGGCCCATCCCGGCGCCTTCCACGCGCTGGAGGCCCTGATCGGCGTGCTGCAGATCCCCGACATCTGGCCTGCGGTCTATGTGCGCTATGAGGCGGGGCTGTTGCAGGAGCTGGGCTTTGGCCTGGACCTGTCCAAATGCGCGGCGACCGGCTCGTTTGATGACCTGATCTATGTCAGCCCCCGCACCGGCCGCGCGGTCAGTCGCGGGGCGGGCGAGCCCTACAAGGACAAGCTGTTGCCGCTGCCGCCGTTCCTGCTGTCGGCCCAGGGCGGGCTGGCGCAGGGCGACGTTCAGGCGGGGCTGGACATCACCGGCCACTTCCTGGAGCAGTTCGTGTTTGGCCCCCTGAACCGGCCGCTGCCGCCAACGCGGACCTGGCTGCTGGATCGCCTGAGCGAGGCGGGACGGCTTTAAGAACCGTCACAAAGGCGCGATATCGCCAAGTCTGCCCAAGGAGTCGCCGATGTCCATCCTGCTCGATCGCTACGCCCTGTCGCGCCGGCGCGCCCTGGCCGCTTTTGGCGCCGTCGCCGCGACCGCCCTGTCGATCCCGCTGATCAGCGGCCGGGCCATGGCTCAGCCGGTCTATTCGATCTATCCCTTCCAGCTGGGCGTCGCCTCGGGTGATCCGCAGCCGGACGGTTTCGTGATCTGGACGCGTCTGGCGCCGGAGCCGCTGGAGATCGGCCACGGCATGCCCGCCCAGCCGGTGGAAGTGTCGTGGGAAGTCGCCGCCGACGCCGGCTTCAGGACCGTGGTCGCCAAGGGCGTCGCGGTGGCCATGCCCGAACTGGCCCACGCCGTCCACGTCGAGGTCGGCGGCCTGGAGGCGGGCCGTGACTACTGGTACCGCTTTGTGGCGGGCAAGGAGCGCAGCCTGACAGGTCGGGCGCGCACGACGCCAGCCTTGGGCTCGACCGTGGATCGCGTCCGCTTCGCCGTCGCCGGCTGCCAGCAGTACGAGCAGGGCTACTACACCGCCCACCGCCGTCTGGCCGAGGACAATCCCGACTTCGTGTTCTGCTACGGCGACTACATCTATGAGGGGCGGGGCAACCGCGTCTGGAACGGTCCCCGCGGCCCGGTCGAGAACGTGCGCCAGCATTTCGGCGGCGAGATCTACAGCCTCGACGACTATCGCCGCCGCTATGCCCAGTACAAGATGGACGCCGACCTGCAGGCCGCCCACGCCGCCGCGCCGTGGTTCGTGGTCTGGGACGACCACGAGATCGACAACAACTGGGTCACTGACCTGGACCAGGATGGCGTCGACCCGAAGGTCTTCAACCTGCGTCGTCAGGCGGCGGTCCAGGCCTATTTCGAGAACATGCCGCTGCGCCCCAGCAGCTTTCCCGTCGGAACCACAATCCAGCTGTACCGCCGCGCCAGCTTTGGCGGCCTGATGGACCTGAACCTGCTCGACACCCGTCAGTTCCGCACCAATCAGCCCTGCGGCGACAAGTTCGGGACCTGCGCCGAGATCGAGGCCGCCAAGGCCGAGGTGCTGGGTCTGAAGCAGGAAAAGTGGCTGCTCGACGGGCTCTCGGCGTCGAAGGCGCGCTGGAACGTGCTGGCCCAGCAGATCATGGTGATGGACCTGGACCGCGATCCGGGCGCGGGCTCGGCGGTCAATCCGGATTCCTGGGCGGGCTATCGCTCGCCGCGCAACCGCCTGCTGCAGCAGATCCGCGACCGCAGGATCGCCAATCCGATCGTGCTGACCGGCGACGAGCACCAGAACTATGCCGGCGAACTGCACCTGGACGGGGCCCATCCCGAGGGCGCGCCGATCGGGACCGAGTTTGTCATCACCTCGATCTCGTCCAGCGGCGACGGCGTCGACCAGCGCGAGGACATGGCGAAGATCCAGGCCGCCAATCCGCAGCTGAAGTTCAACAATGCCCAGCGCGGCTACGCCATCTGCGAGGTGACGCCGGAGCGCTGGACGACCGAGTTCAAGGTGCTGGACGCCATCACCCGCCGCGACGGCAAGCTGACCACGCGCGCCAAGCTGGCGGTCGAAGCCGGAAATCCGCGTCTCGCAACCGTCTAGCCTGTCGAATGGGGGAGGGCCTCGGCGCTACTTCTCGTTGGCCGAGATGGCGGACATTGTCCGCAGATCCCACTGAGGCCGGGATTTCTCCGACGGCTCGCGAATGCCGGCCTCGATCTGGAATTGCCTGAGGGCGTCCAGCGTCTCGGGCGTCGAGACATAGACCTTCTGTTGCGCGTCGTAGATGAGCGGGGCTTCGGGCATGGTGACGCCCTGCTCGCTGAGCGAAGCGACGCTCTGGTCGACGACCACGGCCGCCATCGCCTTGGCTTCATCCTGCTGTCCGGCCAATCGGAGGTAAACCGACAGATCATAGGCGGCGGCGCGCGCCGTGCTGGTGTCTCCCGCATCCAGAGCGGCCTGCAGGGCGTCCCGCCGCTGGGCGATGGATGCCGGAAAGCTCTGGGTCAGGGCGCTGCTGATGCTGCTCGTCACGCCATTCTGGCGCACGGGAATGTTCACCGGTGAGGACACGCACTTGAGCCATTCGCCAGAACCGGCGAAGAACGAGCTGTTCGGCTTGGCCCGGAACTCGATCCGGTTGTCGCATTTCTGGTCGTAGAGGGTCCGCTCGCCGTTGGCGTCAGTCTCAACGGCAGCGGTTTGAAGGACACCGTCCTTGCGGATGAAGATCTTGCTTGGCACGGCCTTGCCGCTGGGGCCGCGCACCCGGATGGCTATGGTTTCGACGGTTTGCGCCGCGACCATGGCCGGGACAAGGGCGAGACTAAGCGTTGCTGGCAGAAGGTTTCGCATCGTTTGATGATCCTTCGGGCTGGGGTTTTGGCGTCAGCAAACCTTGGGCGAGCCAGGCTGCGAAGCTGACCAGAAACAGGCTCATCACGGTCAGCACGATGAGATAGTAGCGATGAAAGAACCACGCGACCGGATGGCTGGCGGGGAGCATGTAGATGGCCTCAGGCTTGGCGCTGTTGGGGTTCAGCATCAGATGAACCGGATCATCATTCAGCGTCTTGGCGACGACCCGGATCGCGCCGCCGGGGGGCAGTGACACCAGGAACTCCACGGAAAACCGCGACGGATTGAGGAAGCCATTGGCTCCGTCCGGAGACTCGCCTGCGTCGTAGGCCGACCCTGTGGGCGGCATGCTGACGAACTTGTTTTCGCCCGACAGACACTCGCGCTCGGCGCCGCAGCCCAGCGTGAAACGAACCGGCCCGATCGGCTGGGTCTTGGAGAGATTGGTGACCGTGCCCACGACGGTCGAGCCCTTCCGATCGGCCGCATAGGTCGCCACCAGGGAGTCCTGCATGCCGCCGTGGAGTGTGGCGAACGCCCAGCCCAGAGCCGAAATCAGCAAGGCGATCGCATACGGCGCCTTGTCGCTCGAGAACGGATTCATCGGTAGTCCCCAGCCGATTTGCAACGTCAACGATAACGCTGTTCTCCCATCTTGCGCAACATCCGCCACCCGTGGTGCGTCACGGCGCGCCAAAGACGTCGAATCGCCCGCCCGACATCTGCTAGGATGCGAGCCCGGTAACGATTCCTCCTCATGAACAAACCTGTCCTTCCCCCCGGCGGTCCTGGCGACGGCGACCGCATCCTTGACGAGCCGCTGACGGAAGCCCTGTCGCGCCGCTATCTGGCCTATGCCCTGTCGACGATCAGTTCGCGGGCCCTGCCGGACGTGCGCGATGGCCTCAAGCCCGTCCACCGTCGCGTGCTGTACGCGATGAACAACATGCGCCTGAACCCCGAGGCCGCCGCGCGCAAGTGCGCCAAGGTGGTCGGCGAGGTGATGGGTAACTTCCACCCGCACGGGGACCAGTCGATCTATGACGCCCTGGTGCGTCTGGCCCAGGACTTCGCCCAGCGCATCCCGCTGGTCGAGGGTCAGGGAAACTTCGGCAATATCGACGGCGATAACGCCGCCGCCATGCGTTACACCGAATGCCGCATGACCACGGCGGCGACGCTGCTGCTGGACGGCATCGACGAGGACGCGGTCGATTTCCGGCCCACCTATGACGGCCAGGACGAGGAACCGGTGGTTCTGCCGTCGGGCTTCCCCAACCTGCTGGCCAACGGCTCGTCGGGCATCGCCGTCGGCATGGCCACCTCGATCCCGCCGCACAACGCCGCCGAGCTGATCGACGGCTGCCTGCTGCTGCTCAGCCGGCCCGAGGCGACGACCGCTGACCTGCTGGAACGCATCCCCGGTCCCGATTTCCCGACCGGCGGCATCATCGTCGAACCGCGCGAGAGCTTGCTGGAAACCTACGAGACCGGCCGCGGCGGCGTTCGTGTTCGGGCCAAGTGGGAGAAGGAAGACACCGGGCGCGGCACCTACCAGATCGTCGTCACCGAGATTCCGTATCAGGTAAAGAAGTCGGATCTGGTCGAGCAACTGGCCGACCTGATCGAGAGCAAAAAGGCGGCCCTGCTGGGCGACGTCCGCGACGAGAGCGCCGAGGACATCCGGCTGATTCTTGAGCCCAAGACCAGGAACGTCGAGCCCGAAGTGCTGATGGAGAGCCTGTTCAAGCTCTCGGCGCTGGAAAGCCGCTTCCCGGTCAATATGAACGTGCTGGACGCGCGCGGCACGCCGGGCGTGATGGGCCTGAAGGCGGCGCTGATGGCGTTCCTGGCCCACCGCCGCGAGGTGCTGACCCGCCGGGCCAAACATCGCCTGTCCAAGATCGAAGCCCGTCTGCACATTTTGGACGGCCTGCTGATCGCCTACCTCAATCTGGACGAGGTGATCCGCATCGTCCGCTACGAGGACGAGCCCAAGCAGAAGCTGATCTCGACTTTCGCGCTGTCGGACATCCAGGCCGACGCCATCCTCAACACCCGCCTGCGCCAGCTGGCCAAGCTGGAAGAGATGGAGATCCGTCGCGAGCACGCGCAACTGATGGAAGAGCGCGACGGCATCCTGGCCATGCTGGCCAGCGACGAGAAGCAGTGGAAGCTGGTGGGGACGGGCCTGCGCGACGTGCGCGCCACCCTGCTGAAGATCAAGCACCCGCTCGACAAGCCCCGCATCAACGGCATCACCGGTCGCTCGATCTTCGCCGACGCGCCGTTCGTCGACGCCGAGGCGGCCATCGAGGCGATGATCGTCCGTGAACCGATCACCATCATCCTGTCGGAGCGCGGCTGGATCCGCGCCGCCAAGGGCAAGGTGGAGGATCCGTCTGAACTGAAGTTCAAGGAAGGCGACAAGCTGGGCTTCCTGGTCCCGGCCGAGACCACCGACAAGCTGCTGATCTTTTCCAGCGACGGCCGCTTCTTCACGATCGGCTGCGACAAGCTGCCCGGCGCCCGAGGCCATGGTGAGCCGCTGCGGATGATGATCGAGCTGGACGACAAGGTGAAGATCCTCGACGTCTTCCCGTTCAAGGCCGGCCGCAAACGCATTTTGGCCTCCAAGCTTGGCTATGGCTTCCTGATGCCCGAGGAAGAAGCGCTCGCCAATCGCAAGGCCGGCAAGCAGGTCCTGACCGTCGACGCCGCCGGCGCGGCCTTCTGTCTGGAAGCCGTCGGCGACCAGCTGGGCGTGATCGGCGACAACGGCAAGATCCTGATCTTCCCGCTCGAGGAACTGCCGGAAATGCCGCGCGGCAAGGGCGTCAAGCTGCAGGCCTATCGCGAGGGCGGACTGCGCGACGCGCTGTCGTTCAACGCCGAGACCGGCGGCTACTGGATCGACTCCGCGGGCCGTCGCCGCGACTGGACCGACTGGACCACCTTCGTCGGCCGCCGGGCCAGCGCCGGCAAGCTGGCGCCCAAGGGCTTCCCGACCTCCAAGCGGTTCAAGCCCAAATGACCGGCTTGCGGCTGAGACGAAAGGCGATCGCTTTTGTCGCCGGCCTGCTTGGCTGCGCCGCCGCTGTGGGAGTGGCCTCGGCTGCGGCGCTGCCGGGCGTCAAGCCCGAGGCGGTGGGCTTTTCCTCGCCCAAGCTGAAGAAGCTGGACGAGGCCATGCAGGCCATGGTCGACACGGGGCAGGTCGCGGGGGCCGTGACGCTCCTGGCCCGCCACGGCCAGATCGTTTCGAGCTCGACCTTCGGCAAGCGCGGCCTGGAAACGGGCGAAGCCATGCCCGCCGACGCCATCTTTCGCATCCGTTCGGAGACCAAGCCGGTCACCGGCGTGGCGATGCTGATCCTCTATGACGAGGGCAAGTGGAAGCTGGACGATCCGGTCAGCAAGTACGTCCCGGAGTTCGCCAATCTGCGCGTCGCCAAGATGGACGCCGAGGGCCGCCCGGTCCTGACGCCGATTTCGCGCCCGCCCACCATGCGCGAGTTGATGACCCATACGGCGGGTTTCGCCTATGGCATCGCCGACGATCCTTCCAGCCCTGCCGACCAGGCCTATTACAAGGCCAACGTGCTGCAGTCGGGTTCGCTGGGCGAACTGGTCGCGAAGGTCTCGACCTTGCCGATGTACGCCGAGCCGGGCGCCCTGTGGCGCTACAGCGTGGCTGCCGACATTCAGGGCTATATCGTTGAAAAACTGTCGGGCCAGTCGCTGCCGGTGTTCATGCAGGAGCGGATCTTTGCGCCACTGGGCATGGCCGACACCGCCTTCTACGTGCCGCAGGAGAAGGTCGGACGTCTGGCGGCGCTGTATGACGCCGACGCGACGGGCAAGCTGATCCCGGCGGTTGAAGGGCCCTGGCGCGATGTCACCAAGCCGCCGGCGGCCCCGTCGGGCGGCGGCGGCCTGGTCTCAACCGCCCATGACTTCGCGCGGTTCGCCCAGATGATCCTCAATGCCGGGGATCTCGACGGCGTTCGCATCCTGCAGCCCGAGACGGTGGCCCTGATGCGGCTGAACCAGCTGCCGGCCAGTTTCACCGTCACCACCAATGGCACCACCGGGGTTCTGCAGCCCAGCCAGAAGCCGTTCCCGTTCGCCCAGGGCATGGGTTATGGCCTCGATGTCGCCGTGGCCGTGGATCCGGCGGCCTCGGGCGCGCCCGTTGGGGCGGGCACGATCAGTTGGGGCGGCAGCGCCGGCACCTGGTTCTGGATCGACCCGACCAACGACCTGTTCTTCATCGGCATGATCCAGCGGCTGGGCGGGGTGGGGCCGGGCCTGGACGCCACGACGCGGACTCTGGTCTATCAGGCGCTGGAAAAGCCGGACCTGTAAGGTCGGCGCGCCTTCCGCTTGGCGTCTGGGCGGCTCGTTCAAACAGCCGTTTGCATTGGCGCCCTGATCCCGGCATGGTCTCCCGAAATCAGGGAGGCTCGCATGAACCCGACAGCCGAATTCGACATCATCGTCTATGGCGCCAGCGGCTTCACCGGCCGGCTGGTGGCCGAGTATCTGGCCGCGCAGTACGGCGTCGGCGGCAAGGTGCGCTGGGCGATGGCGGGGCGGAGCCTCGAAAAGCTGGCCGCAGTCCGCGACGAGATCGGCGCGCCCCCCGGGACGCCGCTGGTCACCGCTGACGCTGACGACGCCGAATCTCTGAAAGCCATGGTCGGTCGGACCAAGGCCGTGCTGACCACGGTCGGCCCCTATCAGCTGTATGGCAACGCCCTGGTCGCGGCCTGCGCCGAGGCGGGGACCGACTATCTCGATCTTTGCGGCGAGCCGGCCTGGATGCGCCAGATGATCGACGCGCATGAGGCGACGGCGAAGAAGACCGGCGCACGGATCGTGTTCTCGTGCGGCTTTGATTCCATCCCGTTCGAGCTGGGCGTCTGGTTCCTGCAGCAGGAAGCCGGCAAGACCTTGGGTGGGCCGGTTCCGCGCGTGAAGGGCCGGGTGCGCGGCATGAAGGGTGGGTTCTCGGGCGGCACCGCCGCCAGCCTGAAGGCGACCATGGCCGCTGCGGCGCGCGATCCTTCGCTGGTGGCCTTGCTCAAGAACCCGTTCGCCCTGGTTCCCGGCTTTGAGGGGCCTGCCCAGCCGTCGGGGAACAAGCCGATGCTGGACGAGGACCTGGGCGTCTGGGCCGCCCCGTTCGTGATGGCGGCGATCAACACCCGCAACGTGCACCGCTCCAATGCCCTGCTGGGCCAGGCCTATGGCGCCGACTTCGTCTATGACGAGATGATGCTGACGGGGCCGGGCGAACAGGGCGAGCAGATCGCCCAGATGATTGCCGCTTCAGGCGGTGGCCTGGGCGGCGAAGGCGGTCCCAAGCCGGGCGAGGGGCCCAGCAAGGAAGAGCGCGAGACGGGCTTCTATGACGTGCTGTTCCTGGGCATCGCCGCCGACGGCCGGCAGGTGCGGGCCAGCGTCAAGGGCGACAAGGACCCCGGCTATGGCTCGACGTCCAAGATGATCGCTGAGTCGGCGATCTGTCTGGTGACCGAGGCGATCGATGTGGCGGGCGGCATCTGGACGCCGGGCGCGGCCATGCAGGGCAAGCTGGTGGCGCGGCTGGAGGCGAATGCGGGCCTGACCTTCGCGGTGGAATGATCCTTCTCCCCTTGTGGGGCAGTGCTATCGCATACGGATTGCGTCCAGAAAATTTGTCATCCCGGACAAGCCCGTCGAAGGCGGGCGCCGATCCGGGACCGCCGGAAGCGCTGAGTTCAGGCGTCGGTCCCGGATCTTCGCGCTGCGCGCTTGTCCGGGATGACACCCATTTTTGGCCTTGTGCGCTCACCCTGCCTTGTGGGGGAATGCAAGAGTCACCTGAGCGACATCGTCTGGCTCTAGAGAAAAACTGGCTGCGCAAGCGACGGAATTCACCCTAAGGTCGCTTCAAACAAGTGTTCGGGGAAAGACGGAATGGCTTTACGTCGGTTGATCGGGACCGCTCTGGCGGTCGGATATCTGGCGCTCGGTGCGCCGCTTCTCGCGGCTCCCAAAAGCAGCCCGTCGGTCACGCTCGCGCCCGCGACGCCTGAAAGCGTCGGCTTCTCCAGTGAGCGGCTGAAGCGTCTCGACGCCAGCATGCAGGCGCTCGTGGATCAGGGCCATCTGCCCGGCGTCACCACCATGGTCGTTCGCCACGGCAAGGTCGTCGCCTTCGAAGTCCACGGCAAGAAGGGCTTCGATGGCCCGCCGATGACCAAGGACACCATCTTCCGGATCTACAGCCAGACCAAGCCAGTGACCGGCGTGGCGATGATGATGCTGTTCGAGGAGGGCAAGTGGCGCCTCGACGATCCGGTCAGCAAATATATCCCCGAGTTCGCCAATCTGCGCGTCTACAAGGGCCAGAACCCGGACGGGACCTTCATCACCGAAGCGGCCAGTCGTCCGCCGACCATGCGCGAGATCATGAGTCACTCGGCGGGCTTCGCCTATGGCCTGATCCCGGACAATCCCGTCGACAAGGCCTATGTCTCGACCGGCGTCCTGGGCGCCAAGACGGGCCAGGAGTTCATCGACAAGATCGCCGCCTTGCCGCTGGTTGGTCAGCCCGGCGCGCAGTGGAAGTACAGCGCCTCGGTCGATATCCAAGGCTACCTCGTCGAGAAACTATCGGGGATGTCGCTGGCCGACTTCATGCGCACCCGCATCTTCGAGCCGCTGAAGATGATCGATACCGGCTTCTATCTGCCGGCCGCCAAGGCTGATCGCCTGGCCTCGATGTATGTCTGGGGTCCCAAGGTCCAGAAGCTGGTCCCGGCTGAGGGCTTCATGGTGCTGGACATCAGCAAGCCGCCGGTGGTCGCCTCGGGCGGCGGCGGCCTGGTCTCGACCAGCGCCGACTATGCCCGGTTCTCGCAGATGATCCTCAACGGCGGCGAACTGGACGGCGCGCGCATCCTGTCGCCCAGCACCATCAAGCTGATGGGCAGCAATCACCTCGGCGACAACATCATGACCGGTCAGGAAGGCTCGTTCCGGAATGGCCGCGGTCAGGGTTTTGGTCTCGACTTCATGGTCATCACCGACCCGGCCAAAGCCGGCACGCCGACGGGCGAGGGCACGATCAGCTGGGGCGGCGCGGCCGGCACCTGGTTCTGGATCGACCCGAAGAACGACCTGTTCTTTCTGGGCATGATCCACATTCTCAACAAGGACGGCGATCCGGCCCTGCGCAATCTGGACGATATCAGCCAGCAGCTGGTCTATCAGGCGCTGGTCGACCCTTCGAAATAGCCAAGTCAAACAACAAGAAAATACCAGGGAGCGAGCGCCATGAAGGCCGCCGTCTATTATCAAACCGGTTCGCCGGACGTGCTGCGCTATGAGGATGTCGCCGATCCGGTCTGCCATGCCTCGGGCGTGGTGATCCGGGTCGAGGCCGTCAGCATCGAGGGCGGCGACACCCTCAGCCGCGGCGGCGGGGCGATGGCGGGCAGCCCTCACATCGTGGGCTATCAGGCGGCCGGCGAGATCGTCGAGGTCGGCGCGGACGTCACCCACCTGAAGGTCGGCCAGAAGGTCGTCACCGTGAACGCCTTCGGCTCGCACGCCGAACTCCGCTCGGTGCCGGCCCGCAACGCCTGGCCGATTCCGGAAGGGTTCGACATCCTCAAGGCCTCGGCCATTCCGGTGCCGTTCGGCACGGCCCATGAGTGCCTGTTTGGTCACGGCCAGCTGAAGGCCGGCGAGACCGTGCTGATCCAGGCCGGGGCCAGCGCCCTGGGCATCGCCGCCATCCAGCTGGCCAAGCGGGCCGGGGCGACGGTGCTGGCCACCGCCTCCAGCGACGCGCGTCTGGAGCGCCTGAAGGTGTTCGGCCTCGACCACGGGATCAATTACAGCCGCGATGACACCGTCGAACAGGTGATGAAGCTGACCGGCGGCAAGGGCGTCGATCTGGTGGTCGATCCCGTGGGTGGCGCGACCCTGCAGTCGAGCCTTCTGTCGCTGGGCTATCGCGGCCGGGTCTCGCTGGTCGGCAATGCCGGGCGCGAGCCGATGAAGGTCGATGTCTCGTCCCTGATGGGCGGCAATCGCCGGCTGTCGGGCGTGTTCCTGGGCGCCGAGATCATGACCGACCGGGTGCATGACCTGATCCAGACCCTGATCGAGGAAGCCGCGCGCGGTGAACTGCAGGTGCTGATCGACAGGACCTTCCCCCTGTCGGAAGCCGCCGCCGCCCACGCCTATATCGAGAGCCGCCAGGCTGTCGGCCGCGTGTTGCTGATCCCATGAGCAATCGCGTTCTGGCCCACACGGGCGCCAAGTATCCCATCGTCCAGGCCCCTATGGGCTGGATCGCGCGCTATCCGCTGGCTTCGGCGGTGTCGCGGGCCGGCGGGCTGGGCATCATCGAGACCTCGTCGGGCGAGACCGAGACCTGCAAGGCCGAGATCCGCAAGATGGCCGAGGCGGGCCTGCCGTTCGGCGTGAACCTGCCCATCATGTTCCTGCGCGACGACTCGATGCTGAAGTTCGTCTGCGAGAGCGGGGTGAAGTTCGTCACCACCTCGGCCGGCAGCCCGGCCAAGTTCATCGGCCCGCTGAAGGACGCCGGCATCGTCGTCTATCACGCCGTGCCCACGGTCGATGCGGCCGTGAAATGCGCCGAGGCCGGCATCGACGGCCTGGTCGTCGAGGGCGCCGAGGGCGGCGGCTTCAAGAACCCCGAGGAAGTGTCGACCCTGGTCCTGCTGCAGGCCATCCGCGCCCGCGTGGACGTGCCGCTGATCGCGGCCGGCGGCATCTGCGACGGACGTGGCATGGCCGCGGCGTTCGCTCTGGGCGCCGAGGCGATCCAGATGGGTACCCGCTTTGTCAGCTCGGCCGAGAGCCCGGTGCACGAGAACTACAAGGCCGCGATCACCGGCGGCAAGGAGACCGGCACCTGGATCCTCAACAAGAAGTCCAGCCCCTGCATCCGGGCCCTGAAGTCCGAGCGCACCAAGACCATCTACGATGAAGGCCTGATGCCGCCGGACGCCCTGAAGGGCATCCTCGGCGTCTATTTCGGCGGCGACATGGAAGCGGCTCCGGCCCTGGCCGGCCAGACCGTCGGCCTGATCGACGAGGTCAAGACAGCCAAGCAGATCATCGACGAGACCGTCGCCCAGTTCCACGACATCACGGGGCGTCTCGGCGCTCTGGCCGCCGCACGCGGCTTCTAAGGGATCATGACCATGAACAACCTCTTCTCGCTCGAAGGCCGCGTCGCGGTCGTCACCGGCGGCTCGCGCGGCATCGGCGCGATGATCGCCAAGGGCTTCCTGACCTATGGCGCCAAGCGCGTCTATATCACCGCCCGCAAGGCCGCCGCCTGCGACGCCGCCGCTGAAGAGCTCAGCCAGTACGGCGAGTGCATCTCGCTGCCGGGCGACGTTTCCACGATGGAAGGCATCGAAGGCCTGACCAAGCGCCTGCTTGAGGCCGAGCCCAAGCTCGACATCCTGGTCAACAACGCCGGCGCAGCCTGGGGCGCGGCGTTCGACGAGTTCCCCGAGAGCGGCTGGGACAAGGTCGTCGACCTCAACATGAAGACCCCGTTCTTCCTGACCCAGGCCCTGATCGCCCCGCTGCGCGCGGCGGCCAAGGACCGCGTGGCCAAGGTGATCAACATCTGCTCGATCGACGGCCAGTCGGTGGCCAAGGAAGAGACCTATCCTTACGGCGCGTCCAAGGCCGGGCTGCTGCACCTGACCAAGCGCATGGCCCTGCGTCTGGCGCCCGAGAACATCGCCGTCAGCGCCATCGCGCCCGGCGCCTTCGCCTCGGACATGAACAAGGTCGCCCGCGACCACGCTGAGGCGGTGTCAAAAGCCATTCCGGCCGGCCGTATCGGCACGGACGAGGACATGGCCGGCACGGCGATCTTCCTGGCCTCGCGGGCCGGCGACTATGTGATGGGTTCTGCCGTCACCGTGGACGGCGGCGTCAGCTTCGCGCGCTAGGCTCTAGAGATCGTGCAGGATGGCGGGCTGGGCGTCGCTCATGTCCAGCTCGCTGTCCTCGGCTTCGCGCAGCAGGTTCAGGACCCGGGGTGACCGCGCGCCACGCTCGCGGGCCGACATCAGGGCCCAGCCGCCGGGCTTGAGGATTTCCAGGGGCGAGAAGCGGGCCTTGTAAGCCATCTTCTCGCTGCCGGGGACCCAGTAGCCAAGATAGACATAGGGCAGGCCCGTCTGCTGGGCCTGGACCATGTGATCCAGGATGATGAACGAGCCCAGGCTGCGCTTGGTCATGTTCGGATCGTAGAAGCTGTAGACCAGTGACAGGCCGTCAGCGAGGACGTCCACCAGCACGCAGGCGATCAGGTCGCCGGGGCCTCGATCCAAGGAGCGGCTGCGGTACTCGATCAGATGGGTGCGGACCGCCGTGTCCTCGACCATCGCCACATAGTCGGGCCAGGTCATCTCCGCCATGCCGCCGTCAGCGTGGCGGGTCAGCAGGTAGCGCCGCAGGAGCTCGAACTGCTCCAGCGTCGCTTCGGATTCCACCAGATGCCGTTCCAGGTCGTCATTGCGGGCCAGCACCTTCCGCTCGGAACGCGAGAAGACGTAGTCGGCGACGGGCGAGCGGGCCGACTGGCAGGCGCGACAGGTCTCGCAGGCCGGCCGATAGGCGATGTTCTGGGAGCGACGGAAGCCGACCTGGGTCAGGCTGTCATTGACCGTGGGGCCATCCGACAGCGGGAGGTGAGCAAAGACCTTACGCTCCTCCCGGCCCGGCAAATAGGGGCAGGGGGTCGGCGCCGTGAGGAAGAACCGAAGCTGTCGCGTCGGAAAATGCTGCGTCACGAAAGCGCCCGTCCCCTGTTCAGCGGCCTTTGGCCGTCATGTGATTAGGCGGCATGCCGCCCGTTTTCGCAAGCGTCACCGAAGCCTCGCGCGGCTTACCGTCACAGGCCATCGGGCAGCACCGGCTTTTCTCGCAACAAGACTATCGAAATGCGTCGATTGCCGGCCAGAGTAGGGTCGTCGGCATAAAGAGGTTCGGAATTGGCCTTGCCCGAGACCTGGTAGATACGGTCATCACCGACCCCGGCGTTGCGCAGCACTAGGCGCGCGGCGTCGGCGCGGGTGGCCGAGAGGGCCCAGTCGCTGTCGCTCTTGCGGCCCAGGGCGTTGGCGCTGGTGTGGCCGGACACCGTGACCCGGTTGGGAAGCTGGTTGACGATCTTGGCCACGGCGCGCAGCAGGATTCGGGCCCGGTCGTTGGGCTCCTTCGAGTTCTCCTTGAACATCGAACGGCCTTCCTGGTCGATCAACTGGATGCGCATCCCCTCGGGGGTCTGGTCGATCATGATCTGCTTGGACAGTTCGGCCAGTTCCGGCATTTCCTGCAGCGACTGGCGCAGGGACTGGGCCGCCGAGGCGAAGCTGTCCTGTTCTTTTTTGGCCAGGGCGTCGCGAAGAGCCTCTTCGCTGGCCGAGTCGAGGCTGGCGGTCGTCGAGCTCTGGCCTTCCTTGTCGGTTTGGTCGGGAGCTTCAGGCGCCATTTGCTGGACCACCGACAGCTTGCCCTCTGCCTTGGCGCCGTCGTCGCCGAGCGAGGTGCCGCCGAGAATGCCGCCCGAGCCGCTGGTGGTCGAAGAGATGCTTGCCGGGGCGAAATAGTCGGCAATACCCTGTTTTTGTTCGGGACTTGTCGAGTTCAGTAGCCACATCAGCAGGAAGAAGGCCATCATCGCGGTCACGAAATCGGCGTAGGCGACTTTCCACGCGCCGCCATGGTGGCCGCCGCCGACCACCTTCTTGACCTTCTTGATAATGATCGGCTGTTCGCCGCTGACGGCCATCGTGCTTAAGCCTGCTTAACCCTGTTCAACTGAAGTTGCCCTGCGGACGTTAAGATGGGGTTGCGAAGCGGAGGCTGTCGGGCGAAATCGCAGGCTCCATAGGGAGTGCTTCGCATGAAGACGGCGTTTATCGGCCTGGGCGTGATGGGCTACCCGATGGCGGGTCACCTTAAGGCCGCCGGCCACGAGGTTTCCGTCTTCAATCGCAGCCCCGACAAGGCCCGGCGCTGGGCGGTCGAGCACGGTGGCGCGACCTTCGAGACCATCGAGGACGCCGTCGCCGGTTGCGAACTGGTCGTCCTGTGCGTCGGCAATGACGACGACGTGCGCGGCGTTGTGGCGCGCGCACTTCCTGCGATGTCCAAGGGCGCGGTGATCGTCGACCACACCACCACCTCGGCCACCGTGGCCCGCGAGATGGCGGAGTTGGCTGCGCAAAGCGGCTGCTTCTTCATCGACGCCCCGGTTTCTGGCGGCCAGGCCGGGGCCGTGAACGGTCAGCTGACGATCATGGCCGGCGGCGATGCAGCGGCCTTTGCCAGGATCGAGCCGGTCATCAACGCCTATGCCAAGGCCATCCGACGCATGGGCGAGGTGGGTACGGGACAGCTGACCAAGATGTGTAACCAGATCGCCATCGCCGGCCTGGTCCAGGGCGTGGCCGAGGCGCTGCACTTCGCCAAGCGGGCCGGCCTGCCCACCGACGACGTGCTGGCGGCGATCTCCAAGGGCGCGGCCCAATCCTGGCAGATGGAAAACCGTTGGGCGACCATGGCGCAGGGCAAGTTCGACTTCGGCTTCGCGGTCGACTGGATGCGCAAGGATCTGGGCATCGCGCTCGAGGAGGCCGGTCGCAATGGCGCAAAACTGGAGAGCACCGCAATGATCGACCAGTTCTACGCCGAGGTGCAGGCCATGGGTGGCCATCGCTGGGATACGTCCAGCCTCGTCGCACGGTTGGAGAAATAGCTCATGCGCAAGCTGGCGATCACCCTGGCGGCTTTCGCCGCGCTCCTGGCTCCGGCCGCCATGGCCGCCCCGGTCGTCGCGCCCAAAGAGGGCGACTTCGTCACGCGGGACTTCAGGTTCCGCTCCGGCGAGGTGCTGCCGGAGCTGCGCCTGCACTACACCACCTTCGGCGAGCCCAAGCGCGACGCCAGCGGCCGGGTGACCAACGCCGTGATGGTGCTGCATGGCACCGGCGGCACGGGCAAGCAGTTCCTCAGCCCGCAGTTCGCCGACGAGTTGCTGGTCCCGGGCGGCCTGCTGGATCCGGCCAAATACTATGTGATCCTTCCGGACGGCATCGGGCACGGCAAGTCGTCCAAGCCCAGCGATGGCCTGCACGCGCGCTTTCCGCAGTATGATTATGACGACATGGTCGCCGCCCAGCATCTGCTGCTGACCCAGGGCCTGAAGGTCGACCGCCTGCGGCTGCTCATGGGCACGTCGATGGGCTGCATGCACGGCTTCGTCTGGGGCGAGACCTATCCTGATTTCGCCGACGCCCTGGCCCCGTTCGCCTGCCTGCCCAATGAGATCGCGGGCCGCAACCGCATGTGGCGCAAGCTGCTGATCGATGCGATCAGGCTGGATCCGGCCTGGAAGGGCGGGGACTATGTCGAGCAACCCAAGGCGGGCCTGCGCACGGCGCTGGGTCTGCTGATGGTGGCCGGCCTCTCGCCGCTGCCCGCCCAGATCGCCAGCCCGACCCGGCAGGCCGCCGACAAGGCCGTGGACGACTACTTCGCCGCCCGGCTGCCGCCGCTGGACGCCAATGACCTGATCTATGCCGTCGGCGCTTCCCGCACCTATGATCCGTCGCCGAAGCTGGAGACCATCACCGCGCCGGTGCTGTGGATCAATTCGGCCGACGACTTCATCAATCCGCCGGAGCTAGGCCTGGCCGAGGCCCAGGCCAGGCGGCTGAAGAACGGCACGTTCGTGCTGCTGCCGATCAGCGAAAAAACCAAGGGGCACGGCAGCCACACCTGGGCGGTGCTTTGGAAGGACTTGCTGGGGGCGTTCCTGAAGGCGACCGAGCGGTAGGCGGGCGCTAGGATACTCAAGCCGGCAGGGTTGCCCCGCGAGACCACAATCGGTTGTCATCCCGGACAAGCCCGGCGAACGCCGGGTGCAGATCCGGGACCGCTGCAAGCGCCGAGTTCATGCGTCGGTCCCGGATCTTCGCGCTATGCGCTCGTCCGGGATGACAACCTTTTGTAGCCTCTACTCCGCCGCCATGGCCGGCGTGAACTGGTTGCGCAGGCCAGCCAACCGCTCGCGGTTGTCGTGGTCCCAGGGATGGAAGCTCGGGCGATACCAGGCCCAGTATTCGTTGGCGCAGCGGCGGAAGAGGCCGGGCGTGCCGAACAGGAACCACAGCACCTTGGCGCGAGCGACGCCGGGCTTCATGCCGTCGGCGACCAGCAGATCCGAGGCGTAAATGGTGATGTTGCGGGTGAACATGATGCTGATCAGCACCATCACCCGGACACGCAGGCGGTAGCGGTCGAGCGGCTTCCAGCCTTTGGTGACTTCCTGGAAGACGTCGAAGGCCACGGCCTTGTGCTCGGTCTCTTCCAGAGCATGCCACTGCCACAGACGCTTCATTTCGGGATCAGTGTTCTTGAACAGGTCGTCCTCGCGCATGAACGAGTCGGCCATCATCGAGGTGAAGTGTTCCAGAGCGATGGTCGCGCCCAGCATGGCCATGGGGCCGCGGCCGCGCACCATGGCGGTGCGCTCCTTCACCTGCGCCTCAATCGCCGCCACCGGATAGCGGTCGCGGTCGAGGCCGCCGTTCATCGCCACATGCTCGCGCGAGTGAATGGCTTCCTGGGTGATGAAGGCCTTGGCGTCGTCCAGCAGTTTGCCCGACAGCTTGGGCCGATAGTGGCGCACGGCGTCCATGAACAGGCGCTCGCCATCGGGGAAGGTCAGGGACAGGGCGTTGAACACTGCGGTGCCCACAACATCGCCCCCCAGCCAAGCGCCCTTGCCGACCGCCTGAGTGTCGAAATGCAGGTCGCGCGGGGTGACGGTGACGTCTTCGGGTGTGGTGCGTGGCGTGGCCATAGCGTTCAATCCTGCCTCGGGATAGGGCTTGTCGTTGCAAGCCTCGTTGCAGATTGGCCTTACCGACAAAAATGTCAATAGCGAATTCTGATTGCCGCACCCGGCACCGCCGTTCGCCCGAGGCGTCGCGCGCCAACATCCTGGCCGCCGCCGAGGCGATCCTGCTGGCTTCCGGACCGCAGGATCTCAAGCTGGCCGAGGTGGCCAAGGGCGCCGGCGTGGCCAACGCCACCGTGCTGCACCATTTCGGCTCGATTGACGGCGTTCAGACCGCCCTGATGGAGCGGATGATCCGGCAGCTGGTCGACGATGTTCTGTCCATCACCGTGGCGGAGGGGCAGGGCGCGGCCTTTGCCGGCGCAGGCATGCTAGCCCTGTTCGACGCCTTTGAGGCCCAGGGCGCGGCGCGCTTGGCCGCCTGGCTGGCGCTGACCGGCGAGGCGGCCCGCATGACCGGCGTCCGGGGCGCGGTTCAGGAGGTGATCGATGCGCGCATCAGCCATATCGAAGGCGTCTCGGCCGAGGTGATGGGCGACTTCATCCTGGGCTGCGTCACCTACGCCCTGGGAGTGGGTCTGTTCGGCGCGCCGCTGGGCGAGCTGCTGGGTAAGCCGCCGGGCCGGGCGCGGGAAGTGGCCCTGGGCATTCTGCAGGCGCGACTGGACGCGGCGGCGCGCGGCGCCTAGAGGGCCGCCAGCACCACCCGCATCAGCGGCGCCAGACGGATCTCGCCCGGCGCGGCGACGTCGATCCACGCCAACTCCTCGATCTCGGCGCGCACCCCGATCTCGCCCTCGACCCTGGCCAGATAGGTGGCCGCGCGAACGCGATGGTCCGGCTCATTGGCGGCCGGCGCCTCGAACCGTCCCAGCAGCGTGGCCTCGACCAGCCGGCACCCCAGTTCCTCGTCGAGTTCGCGGGCCAAGGCCGTCAGATCATCCTCGCCCGGCTCGCGCTTGCCGCCGGGCTTCATGAAGATCGCCGTGCCGCGCTTGCGGACCACCAGCATCCGGCCGTCCGCATCACGGATGACGGCGGTGACGATGTCGATGGTCGGCTGGGTCATGGACCCAGCCTTAGCAAGCGCGGAGATGGCTGTCCTCAGCCGCCGATCGCAGCCAGCACATGCTCGACCAGCAGCTTGTCGGAAATCCCGTGAGAGTTTCGGACGTTGTAGTTGGTGGTGGTGATCACCACCACCAGGTCGAGATCCTGGATGACGATCACCTTGTTGCCGCCACTGCCGTTCATCAGCCAGGCCTTGTGACCGGCAAAGGTCTGCAGCCACCAGAGATAGCCGTAGTCGGTCCCGGGTCTCGCCTCGGCGTGCGGCGTGATGGACGCCTTCACCCAGGCTTCGGGCAGGATCTGCTGGCCGTTCCAGCGCCCGCGATTGGCGTAGAGCTGTCCGAGTTTCAGCAGGTCGCGGCTGGTCAGGCCAAGGCCGCCGCCGCCCTGGGCCAGGCCGGTGGGGGAGTACTGCCACTCCGGCTTCTCGATGCCCAGCGGGCCAAACAGCGCCGCGTCGGCGAAGGCGGGCAGGGGCGTCTTCACCGCGCTCTGGACCACCGCGCCCAGCGTGGTGACCCCGGCGGTGCAGTAGCTGAAGCTGCGGCCATAGGGGGCGTCGGCGGGCTTTGGCATCCAGGCCGGGAAGCCCCGGATCGGCAGGTCGAGATAGAATTTCGGCCAGTCCTCGATCAGATACATGCGCTCCTCGTTGCCGCGCGAGAACTGGTTCTCGTCGTCGCATTCGAGCAGCGAGCTCATGGTCAGCAGATCCTCGACCGTGATCTTCGCCTTGCGCGGATCGGGGTTCTCGAGCGGCGACCGGTCCTTCAGATAGGGCAGGATCGGTGCCGTGACGCCGGGCAGCTTGCCGTGGGCGATCGCGGCCCCGGCCAGCATGCCGGTCACCGTCTTGGTGGCCGAGCGCGTGTTACGGCGGGCGTCGGCCCCGCCGTCATCATAGTAGGATTCAGAGACCAGCTTGCCGTGGCGGGCGATCAGGACGCTGGTGATCTGCTGGAAATCGCCCTTCCGGATCGCGGCCGACATGGCCTCCAGCCGGTCGGCGGAAAGACCCTCGGCGGCCGGTGGTGCGGTCGGCCAGTCCTTGTCGGCGGCGAGGACGGGAAGGGGCGCGGCCAGCAACAGGGCGGCGGCGATCAAAACAGGCTTCAAAACGGGTACTCCTACGCTTGAGCTCCCGGTTAGCTCGCTTCGCGCGCCTCGTCTTGGACAGCGGAAACATCTGGGCGGCGACGGCCGCAAAGCCGCGCGAACTCGCCGGGCGTCACGCCATAGGCGGCGCGGAATTGCCGGTTCAGATGGCTCTGATCGCAGAAGCCGGCCTGTAGGGCGATTTCGCCGATGCCGGAGCGACCGTGAATCAAAAGGTCGGCAGCCCGCTCCAGCCGGCGGGCGCGCAGTCGATCGCCGGGCGACCCGCCGATCCAGCGCTGATAGCCGCGCGCCAGATGAACGCGGTGGACGCCGGCGGCACGGGCGATGTCGGCGATGCCGATCGGCTGGTCGAAGCTGTCGGCGAGGAAGCTTTCGGCGGTGTCCAGCCAGGCCGGTCGCTTCTGGCTTTCGCGTCGCGCCGGGATCATGGCCTCGGCCGTCAGCGCCAGGGCGTGGGTCTCCAGGTCGATCCGCTCGATGTCGCGGGACAGCGCGGCGTGGGTCAGGCGCAGGGCGGCGCCGACCGCCCGGGGTGATCTCAGGCGCAGGGCGTCGACGGCGGCGCCCGACTGGCTGGTCAGATCGCGCCAGGCTTCGGCTTCGACACTGATCGCCATGAACCAGCCGTCCACACCCTCGAAGCGGTCGCGATGAACGACGCCTGGCGGGTTGAAGACCAGCACCGGCCCCTCGCTCTCGTCTCCGTGGGCAGTGGTTAGGTAGCGGCCGCGTGTGGCCAGCACGAAATGAGCGTCGTCGTGGCTGTGCTCGGCCACCTCTTCAGGCGGGGTGGTGGCGGCCAGATGCGCGACACGGGCGTCGGCCAACTGGTGCTCCACCGCGACAGCGCCATAGAACCGGCCCGGGCTGAAGGCGGGTCCGGGGCAGGTCACTAGCCCAGCTTCTCCGCCGCCCAGGGCGCGAAATAGCTGATGATCCCGGCCGCGCCGGCCCGCTTGAAGGCGGTCAGGCTTTCGAGGATGGCGCGCTCCTCGTCGATCCAGCCGTTCATGCCGGCGGCCTTGATCATCGCGTACTCGCCCGACACCTGGAAGGCGTAGGTGGGCATGCGGAACTCGTCGACCAGGCGGCGCAGGATGTCCAGATAGGGCATGCCCGGCTTGACCATGACCATGTCGGCGCCCTCGGCGATGTCGAGGGCGACCTCGCGGATGGCCTCCTCGGTGTTGGCCGGGTCCATCTGATAGGTCTTCTTGTCGCCCTGGCCGCCGGCCAGCTTGGCCGAGCCTATGGCGTCGCGGTAGGGGCCATAGAAGGCCGAGGCGTACTTGGCGGCGTAGGACATGATCAGCGTGTCCTGGAAGTTCGCGCCCTCCAGGGCGGCGCGCAGGGCGCCGATGCGGCCGTCCATCATGTCGGACGGGGCCAGGATGTCGGCCCCGGCCTCGGCCTGCATCAGGCCCTGTTCGATCAGGCGTTCGATGGTGGGATCGTTCAGGATCCGACCGCCCTCGACCACGCCGTCATGGCCGTGGTCGGTGAAGGGGTCCAGGGCCACGTCGCACATGATGCCGACCTCGGGGGCGGCGTCCTTCATGGCTTTGACGGCGCGGGGAATGACGCCGTTCGGATCGGCGGCGATCGAGCCGGTCGCGTCCTTCCGGGCCCCGTCGATGTGCGGGAAGATAGCGATGGCCGGGATGCCCAGGTCGCGGGCCCGAACGGCGGCCTTGGCGGCGTCCTTGACGCTCAGGCGCTCGACGCCCGGCATCGAAGCCACCGGGATCACGCCTTCGCCTTCGTGCACGATCATCGACCAGATCAGGTCGGAGGGGCGCACCTCGGTCTCGCGGATCAGGCGGCGGGTCCAGTCGGCCTGGCGAACGCGGCGCAGGCGGGTGGCGGGGTAGGGAGCGAGCGGGGGCGTGGTCATGGCCTAGGGTTTCGCGCGGTCGGGCGCGCGAGGCAAGGCGTTCCGATCCACAAATGGGCCGCTTAGGGCGTGACGGAGGACGCCATGACCGCCGCCGCGTCGACCCGGGTCCAGATCTGCGACTTGCAGATAATGCCGCCCAGGACGCAGCCCTTGGCGCGCAGGGTCTTGGCGTCCAGCACCTCGGCGGCGCCCGAGAAGGTCATGTTCAGGTCGGGCACGAAAACCCTGCCGCGCCAGGCGCCGTTCTTGTCGGGGGCGAAGTCGCGCAAAAGCCGCAGGCCGACCAGATTGACCGAGCCGCCCTTGCGCGCGTCCGCCTTGGCGCGTTCGCTGGCCCAGACCACGACGCCGCAGGCGGTTTCTCCGCAGTCCTTGATCTCGAGATGGACGCTGTTCTTGGGATTGCGCCAGACGCCATAGGTGCCCGTCGTGTCGGCCGCCTGAGCCGAAACCGGCGCCAGGCCAAGGATCGCCGAGACCGCAACAATGGCGAGTTTAACGATACGCATCTAGTCGACGCCTCCAGCGACCCACAGAGTTGGGGCCAGCTCGAGACATTAGCAAGTGGGCGCGCGTCCCACGTGACGTCACGACATGTAACAGCAGGTTTCGCCGGCGACGGTCAGATCGCAATAGCCCGACCGTCGCCGCGATGTCGGAGACTCAGGAATAGACGAAGCTGGCCTCGTCCAGATCGATGGCGGGCAGTGCGTCCTTTTCCGCCCAGTAGTCCTGGGTGTGGCGCCATTCGGGCTTGTCGCCGGCCTTGGGCAGCAGGTGCATGCCGCGCATCAGATAGCCCGGATTGAAGTTTTCCGGATCGATCCAGCCGGACAGGGGCATGTCCTTGTCCTGTGGCCGCAGGGCGACCTCGATCTGTTTTGCGCCCCTTTCGTCCATGTGGGCCAGCAGGCGGCAGACGAAGTCGGCGATCAGGTCGGCGCGCAGGGTCCAGCTGGCGCGGAAATAGCCGAACACCCAGACCATGTTGGGCACGCCGGTGAACATCATGCCGCGATAGGTGACGGTGTCGGCGAAGTTCAGGGGCTTGCCGTCGACGACGAAATCGATGTCGCCCAGGACGTTCAGGTTGAAGCCCGTGGCGGTGATGATGATGTCGGCGTCGAGGGTTTCACCCGACTTCAGCAACAGGCCTGTCGGGGTGAAGCGTTCGATCTCGTCGGTGACCACCGAGGCCTTGCCCGAGGCAATGCCCTGGAACAGGTCGCCGTCGGGGACGAAGGCGATCCGCTGGCGCCACGGGCGGTAGCGGGGGGTGAAGTGCTTGGCGATGTCGAAGTCTTCGCCCAGGAAGGCCTTTACCCCCTCCAGCAGTTCAGCCTTGACGGCATCGGGCTCGGCGATGGCGCGATGGGTGAACATCTCCTGGTCGAACAGGGCCTTGCGACGGACGATCTCGTGGATCCAGGTCTCGTCGATCTGCAGTTCGCGCAGGGTGTTGGCCAGATCGTTCTCGTTGCGCCCGGGCACGAAATAGGTCGGCGAACGCTGCAGCAGGGTAACGTGGTCGCAGTCCCCGGCGATGGCGGGCACCAGGGTCGCGGCGGTTGCGCCCGAGCCGATGACCACGACTTTCTTGCCCTTGTAGTCGAGGTCCTTGGGCCATTCCTGCGGATGGATGATCTGGCCCTTATAGTCGCTCATGCCGGGCCATTGTGGCGTGTAGCCCTGCAACTGGCGATAATAGCCCTGGCACATCCACAGGAAGTTGGTGGTGAAGCGCTGGGTCGCCCCGTCACTGCGGGTGACCTCCAGGGTCCATAGCTTGTCCTGGCTGGACCAGCTGGCGCGCGTGATCCTGTGGCCATAGCGGATGTGGCGGGCCAGATCGTTGTCCTCGATCACCTCGCCCATATATTTGAGGATCTCGGCGGCGCTGGCGATCGGAGGCCCGACCCAGGGCTTGAAGCGATAGCCGAAGGTGTAGAGGTCGCTGTCGGAGCGGATGCCGGGATAGGTATGGCTGCGCCAGGTACCCCCGAAATCGCCCAGGGCTTCCAGGACGACGAAGCGTGCGCCCGGACGCTGCTGGCGCAGATGGTAGGCCCCGCCGACCCCGGATATGCCGGCGCCGACGATGATCACGTCGAAATGTTCGGTCGATGACTGTTGCGGCGCTCTCTCGAGCGTGGAGGTGTCCGTCATGCGCGTCTTCCCTGGGCGGAGGACCCCTGAGGTCCGCCGCGTGCCCTCGCCAAAATTCACGCCTCTGCGGGCGCTTAACTGAACGCTGTAAACCTACAGGCTGCCGCGAGGTTTGATTGGGATCAAGCGACTTGTTTCGACAGGCGTGCGGGGCGCGAGGTCAGGATGCGCGTCGGGCTGGGCGGACCGTGGCGGTCAGGCGGCCGGAAAGATCAGCTGGAGGCCCGGCTGGCGTCGGCGGTGACGGTGTCGACCCGGGTCCAGATCTGCGACTTGCAGAGCATTTTCCCCAGCACGCAGCCCTTGGCGCGCAGGGTGCGGGCGTCAATGAACTCGGCGGTGCCCGACAGCGTCACCTTCAGGGTCGGCACGAAGACCTTGCCGCGCATGAAGCCGTTGCCGACGGGTTCGAAGTCGCGCAGCAGTTGCTGGCCGATCAGGGTGTCGTAGCCGCTCTTGCGGGCGTCGGCCTGGGCCTTTGGGCTGGCATAGACGACCACGCCGCAGGTGCTGGTCCCGCAGCTCTTGATCTCGACCCGGACATTGTCCTTGGGGTTGCGCCAGATGCCATAGCCCTCGCCGGCCGCATGGGCCGGGGCTGACGCAAGACCGACGAGCGCGGCGAGCGCGACAAAGAAAAGCTTGAGCTTACGCATGACGAAAAGGTGACGCCTCCAGAGGCCGTGATCTGCGGTCAAAGCGTCAGGTTATCAAGGGGGTGTGGCGTTTGCGGCGCTACACAAGGTGTAACAGTGGATTTCAGGTTACAATGCCCTCCGCCGGCTCGCTGGCCGGCGGAGGGCCCCGGTCCAGCCGCTGTCGTCGCGTCGCCGTTGACATCGCGGTCGCCGCGCGGCAGGTCCAGCGGCAATGAAAGTCGAGGGCGGTTCTGCCTCGCATGGGAGGATATCGCGCATGGATTTCGCACTCAGCGACGACCAGATCGCCATGCAGGACGCCGCGCGCGCCTTTGCCGAGGGACAGCTTGCCCCGCATTCGGCGGAATGGGACGAGAAGAGACACTTCCCGGTCGATGTTCTGCGCCAGGCCGCCGAACTGGGTTTCGCGGGCATCTACGTGCAGGACGACGTCGGCGGCACGGGCCTGAGCCGCCTGGACGCCTCGATCATTTTTGAAGCCCTGTCCTACGGCGACGTGTCCACTGCCGCCTATCTGACCATCCACAACATGGCCTCGTGGATGATCGACCGGTTCGGATCCGAGGATCTGCGCCAGCGCTATCTGCCGCGCCTGACGACCATGGAGCTGATCGCCAGCTACTGCCTGACCGAGCCGGGCTCCGGCTCTGACGCCGCCAACATGCGCACCAGCGCCAGGCTCGAGGGCGACCACTACGTCCTGAACGGCGGCAAGGCCTTCATCTCGGGCGGTGGTGTTTCAGACGTCTATGTGGTCATGGCCCGCACCGGCGGCGACGGCGCCAAGGGCGTTTCGGCCTTCGTGGTCGAGAAGGGGACGCCGGGTCTCAGCTTCGGCGCCAACGAGCGCAAGATGGGCTGGAACAGCCAGCCGACCGCCCAGGTGAACTTCGACGACTGCCGTGTGCCGGTCGCCAACCGCATCGGCCAGGACGGCGAGGGCTTCCGCTTCGCCATGATGGGTCTGGACGGCGGGCGCCTGAACATCGCCTCCTGCTCGCTGGGCGGGGCCCAGTTCGCTCTGGACACCGCCAAGGCCTATCTGGAAACCCGCAAGCAGTTCGGTCGCCCGCTGAAGGACTTCCAGGCCCTGCAGTTCAAGCTGGCCGACATGGCTACAGAGCTGGAAGCCGCCCGCCTGATGGTGCGCCGCGCCGCTCATGCGCTCGACAACAAGGACCCGCAGGCCACCAAGCTGTGCGCCATGGCCAAGCGCTTCGCCACCGACGCCGGCTTCCAGGTGGCCAATGACGCGTTGCAGTTGCACGGCGGCTACGGCTATCTGCAGGACTATCCGCTGGAGCGCATCGTCCGCGACCTGCGGGTGCACCAGATCCTGGAAGGCACCAACGAGATCATGCGCGTGATCATAGCGCGCGAGATGTTTCGGCAGTAGAGCCACGCCAGCCCTTCGCCGAACCGGGATTCCAACGTGATCTATCTCTGCCGCCACGGCCAGACCGAGTGGAACCGCGAACGCCGCCTGCAGGGGCAGACCGAAGCCGACCTGACGCCTCTGGGCCGCTTGCAGGCCGCGGCCATGGCCGACCTGCTGCAGGATCTGATCGCCTGCGACAAGTCAGCGGACTGGCGGATCGTCGCCAGCCCGCTCCGGCGGGCGCGCGATACGGCTCAGGCCATCGCTGACCGGCTTGGCCGGACGGTCGAGTTCGACGATCGGCTGATGGAACTGACGGTCGGCCAATGGGAGGGGCGCCTTTATGCCGATGTGCAGCGCGAAAATCCCGAGGCCTTCGACAGCCCCGAATGGTTTTTCACCGCGCCGGGCGGCGAGACCTATGAGCAGGTCATGGCGCGTGTCTCCGACTGGCTGGCCGAGCAGGCCGCCGAGCCCGAGCGGCGTCTGATCGTGGTGAGCCACGGCATCGCCGGTCGGTTGCTGCGCGGGGCCTATGCGGGCCTCTCGCGTGAAGCCACCCTGTTACAGGACGTGCCGCAGGACGCACTCTTCCGTCTGGTCGCCGGCCAGATCGACCGCCTGGACTGCGAACCCGTCGAGGAACCCGCATGCTGAACGATACGGCCGAAATCATTGTCCGCGTTCATAAAAACGTTGGTCGGATCACGCTCAACCGGCCCAAGGCTCTGCACGCCCTGACGCTGGGCATGTGCGAGACCATGATCGAGACCCTGCTGGAATGGCAGGCTGATCCCGAGATCGACATGGTCATGATCGACCATACTGGCGAGCGCGGCTTCTGCGCCGGCGGGGACATCCGGATGCTGGCGGAAAGCGGGGCAGGCGACGGCGTCGCGGCGCGCCAGTTCTTCCACACCGAGTACCGGCTCAACCACCTGCTCTTCACCTATGACCGTCCGGTTGTGGCGATCATGGACGGGGTGGTGATGGGCGGCGGCGTCGGCATCTCGATGCCGGCCCACTACCGGATCGCCACTGAACGCACGACCTTCGCCATGCCCGAGACCGGCATCGGCCTGTTCCCCGACGTCGGCGGCGGCTGGTACCTGCCGCGCCTGCCGGGCAAGGCGGGGCTGTGGCTGGCCCTGACCGGCGCGCGGATCAAGGGGGCGGACTGCCTGCGCCTGGGCATCGCCACCCACTTCGTCGAGTTCGGCGCGATCGAGGGCCTGAAGAAGGCGATCATCGCCGATCACCGCCGCGTCGACGAGATCCTGAAGATGTTCCGAGCCGACGCCGGCAAGGCCCCGCTGGCCAGCATCGAGCAGGACCTCAACCGCCTGTTCGTCGGCGGCAGCGTCGAGGAGATCTTCGAGTTCCTGGAAATGGACTCCAGCGACTGGGGCAAGGCCCAGCTGGCCGCTCTGAAGACCAAGTCGCCCCAGACCCTGAAGGTGGCCTTCCGGCAGCTGGCGCTGGGCGAGGCGGCCGAGGACTTCGCCGAGCACATGGCGATGGAGTACCGCATCGGCGCCCGGGTGGTTCAGAGGCACGATTTCATCGAGGGCGTCCGGGCGGTGATCATCGACAAGGACAATGCGCCCCAATGGTCGCCAGCCGCGCTGGACGGTGTGACCGAAGCGATGCTCGACGAGATTTTCGCGCCGCTCGCGCCGGAAGACGAATGGACGCCGCTGACGTAAGGGACGTCGTGCGCTAACCTGAGCGCAACAAGAACACTACCGGTCGGAAGGAATGCCATGCGTAAGCCGCTTCTCAGTCTCGTCGCCGTGCTCGGTCTCGCCGCGTGCGCCACGACGCCCATGGGACCGCCGCCTCCGCCTCCGCCGCCTTCGGGCCCTGTCGCTGTGGCTATTCCCGCCAATATCGCGGCCGCCATTTCCGATCCCGCCCGCCCGGCTGCCGACATGGTCCGCGACGCTGACCGCCTGCCGGGCGAGGTCCTGACCTTCGCCGGCGTCAAGACCGGCGCCAAGGTCGCCGACCTGATCCCGGGCGGCGGCTATTTCACCCGTATCTTCGCCAAGGCCGTGGGTCCCAAGGGCAAGGTCTACGCCTATGTGCCCGACGAACTGACCAAGCTGGCCAAGCGCGAGCCGGCGGTGAACGCCATCGCCCGCGACCCGGCCTACAAGAACGTGACGGTGCTGCTGAACACGCTGCCGAACTTCTCGGGCCCCGAGAAGCTGGATCTGGTGTTCACGGCCCAGAACTATCACGACATGCACAACAAGTTCATGGGGCCGGCCGATCTGGGCGCCGTGAACCGCGCCGTCTTCCGCTCGCTGAAGCCGGGCGGCGTCTATCTGGTCATCGACCATTCGGCCGAGGCGGGCTCGGGCCTGCGCGACACCGAAACCCTGCATCGCATCGATTCGGCGGCGGTGAGATCTGAAGTGACGGCTGCGGGCTTCGTCTTCGAGGGCGAGAGCAGGGTGCTGCGCGACCCGGCCGACAAGCGCACCGCCAGCGTTTTCGACCCGGCGATCCGCAGCAAGACCGACCAGTTCGTCTACAAGTTCCGCAAGCCCGCCAGCGCGCGATAGAGACGGGCCAATATCCGAGTTTCAACGATAAGAACCGCGCCCATGAGGCGCGGTTCGCATTTGGGAGCACCAGCATGAGCCGCATCGCCTTCATCGGTCTGGGCAACATGGGCGGCGGCATGGCCGCCAACCAGGCCCGGGCCCAGCACCAGGTCAGGGCGTTCGACCTGTCGCCGCAGGCGATCGAGCGGGCCGTAGCGGCGGGCTGCCATGCAGCGGGTTCGGTCGCCGAAGCCGTCGCCGATGCTGAGGTGGTGATCACCATGCTGCCGGCCGGATCTCATGTGCGCAGCGTCTATGGCGAGCAGATCCTGGCCCATGCGCCCAAGTCCGCCCTGTTGCTCGACTGCTCGACGATCGACGTCGAGAGCGCTCGGGCTGTGGCTGCCCAGGCCTCCGCCGCCGGCTTCCGCTTTGCCGACGCGCCCGTGTCGGGCGGGGTCATGGCCGCCGAGGCCGGGACCCTGGCCTTCATGGTCGGCTGCGACGCCGCCGATTTCGCTGCGGTCGAGGCAGCGCTGGCGCCGATGTCGCGCGTCACTATCCACGCCGGCGACCACGGGGCGGGGCAGGCGGCCAAGATCTGCAACAACATGCTGCTGGGCGTGTCGATGCTCGGAACCTGCGAGGCTTTCGCCCTGGCCGAGAAGCTGGGCCTGGCCGCTGACCGATTCTTCGAGATCGCCAGCAAGTCGTCGGGCCAGTGCTGGTCGGTCTCGACCTATTGCCCCGTGCCCGGTGTGGGTCCCGCCACGCCCGCCGACCGCCAGTACGAAGGCGGTTTCGCCACGGCGATGATGCTGAAAGATCTCAAGCTGGCCCAGGAAGCGGCCGCCAAGGCCGGCGCTTCGACGCCCATGGGCGCCCAGGCGGAGGCGCTATATGCGCTGTTCGACGCCAACGGTTTTGGCAGCAAGGATTTCTCGGCTGTGATCCAGATGCTGCGCGGCCGCCTCGCCGAACTTGACTGAGGCCAGCTTGACCTGGATCAATGTGACAAAAAGCCTATTTCCTAAGCGTAAGTAATCGTCCCTATGTGGACAGCGGCGGCCCGTGCGTGCGAAACGCGGGGTATCGAGAAGGGACCGGCGGTCCGGCGGTCTTGTCCGTCTGGCGGTCGAGTAAGAAGACCATGGACTATAAAACCGCGTTCCGCGCCGCGATCGGCCAGATCCGTGAAGAAGGCCGCTATCGGGTGTTTGCGGACCTGAAGCGACACCGCGGGGCGTTCCCCCGCGCGACCTGGACCGGTCCTGACGGTGGCGAGAGCGACGTCGTGGTCTGGTGCAGCAACGACTATCTGGGCCAGGGTCAGAACCCGGTGGTGCTGGACGCCATGCACGCCGCGATCGACCAGCACGGCTCGGGCTCGGGCGGCACCCGCAACATTTCCGGCACCAACCATCACCATGTCGAGCTGGAGGCGGAGCTTGCCGACCTGCACGGCAAGGATGCCGCGCTGCTGTTCACCTCGGGCTATGTCTCGAACGAAGCCAGCCTGAGCGTCCTCTACAAGATCCTGCCGGGCCTGATCATCTTCTCCGATGAACAGAACCACGCCTCGATGATCGCCGGCATCCGCAATGGCGGCGGCAAGCGTCACATCTTCCGCCACAACGATCTGGCCCACCTTGAAGAGCTGCTGGCGGCCGCGCCGGTCGACGCACCCAAGCTGGTGGCGTTCGAGAGCGTCTATTCGATGGATGGCGATATCGCCGATGTCGGCGCGACGGCAGCCCTGGCCAAGAAGTACGGCGCGATGACCTATCTCGACGAGGTCCACGCGGTCGGCATGTACGGCCAGCGCGGCGGCGGCGTCGCCGAGCGTGACGGCGTCATGGACCAGATCGACATCATCGAAGGCACCCTGGGCAAGGCCTTTGGCGTCATGGGTGGCTACATCACCGGTGATACCGAAGTGGTCGACGCCATCCGCCTGATGGCCTCGGGCTTCATCTTCACCACCTCGCTCCCGCCGGCCCTGACGGCCGGCGCCCTAGCCAGCGTCAAGTGGCTCAAGCAGCATCCCGAGGTGCGTGAAATGCACCAGGAACGCGCCCAGACCCTGAAGGCCATGTTCAAGGCCGCCGGTCTGCCGGTGATGGAAAACGACAGCCATATCGTGCCGGTGATGGTGGGCGACCCCAATCACACCAAGCTGATCAGCGACATGCTGCTGGCCGAGCACGGCGTCTATGTGCAGCCGATCAACTATCCGACGGTGCCGCGTGGCACCGAGCGCCTGCGCTTCACGCCGACGCCGTTCCACACCGACGACATGATGCGCAAGCTGGTCGGGGCGATGGAACAGCTATGGGCGCACTGCAATGTGGCTCGCATGGGCGGCTACGCCGCCTGATCGGGTCCGGCGGGGGGCTACAGCCCCCGCCGCACGCCCTTGCCCAGGCCTATCTGCTTGGCGAAGGCCGAACGCCTCGCCGCATAGGCGGGCGCCACCATGGGATAGTTGGCAGGAAGACCCCATTTGCGGCGGTATTCCTCGGGGCTCATATTGTAGTGAGAGCCAAGATAACGCTTGAGCATTTTCAGGCGTTTTCCGTCCTCCAGACAGACAATATAGTCGTGCTGGACAGAGCGAGAGACGGGAACGGCGGGCTTTGCCTTCTCGACCGCCCGCTGCGGCTGGTCGCCGTTCAGGGTCGAGAGCGCTCCGTAAACGGTGCGGATCAGCTCGGGAATGGTCGACTGAGCGACGGTGTTCTGCCCCACATAGGCGGCCACGATATCGGCGCTGAGCGCCAGAAGGTCGAGCGACTGTCCGTCGTTGAAGCCTGCAGCCCCGCTTTGCGCCGTCATCGGTGATCGCCTCTCGATTGCTACAGTCTTCGGGCTGAGGCGCACTCATCGCCCCGGCATGCGACGAACGTGCAACATTCTCCGAGGTTCCGAGATTGATCGCGGCGCGAAGGCGGTTAAAGAAGGCGCCACTGACTCCCCGCAGCGTCTGGAGACCGCCCATGACCGCACCCGCTTCCACCCTGACCGCCTTTTTCGGCGCGGACCTCGCTACGGCGGACCGCGACATCTTTGATCGGATCGGTCTGGAGCTGGGTCGTCAGCAAAACCAGATCGAGCTGATCGCCTCGGAGAACATCGTGTCCAGGGCCGTCCTGGAGGCGCAGGGCTCGATCCTGACCAACAAGTATGCCGAAGGCTATCCGGGCAAGCGCTACTACGGCGGCTGCGAGTTCGTTGACGAGATCGAGCTGATCGCCATCGAGCGCGCCAAGCAGCTGTTCGGCGCGGGCTTCGCCAACGTCCAGCCGCATTCGGGCTCGCAGGCCAATCAGGCGGTGTTCATGGCCCTGCTGCAGCCGGGCGACTGCTTCCTGGGCATGGACCTGGCCGCTGGCGGCCATTTGACGCACGGCAGCCCCGCCAACCAGTCGGGCAAGTGGTTCAAGCCGGTGACCTATTCGGTTCGCCAGCAGGACCAGCTGATCGATTACGACAGCGTCGCCGAGGTGGCGCTGCGCGAGAAGCCCAAACTGATCATTGCCGGCGGCAGCGCCTATAGCCGCGAGATCGACTTCGCCCGCTTCCGCCAGATCGCTGACAGCGTCGGCGCCTATCTGATGGTCGACATGGCCCACTTTGCGGGCCTCGTCGCTGGCGGCGTCTATCCCAGCCCGATCCCGCACGCCCATATCGTGACGACCACCACCCACAAGACCCTGCGCGGTCCGCGGGGTGGTCTGGTGCTGACCAATGACGAAGCGATCATCAAGAAGGTCAATTCGGCGGTTTTCCCAGGCCTGCAAGGCGGTCCGCTGGAGCATGTCATCGCCGCCAAGGCCGTGGCCTTCGGTGAAGCGCTGCGTCCGGAGTTCAAGGCCTACGCCAAACAGGTGATCGCCAATGCACGGGCCCTGGCCGAGGCCCTGGGCAAATCTGGCGTGAACATCGTCTCAGGCGGCACCGACAGCCACCTGATGCTGGTGGACCTGCGGCCCAAGGGCGTGACCGGTCGCGACGCCGAGCACAGCCTCGAGCGCGCCGACATGACCTGCAACAAGAACGGCGTGCCGTTCGACACCGCGCCCTTCACCATCACCTCGGGCATCCGGTTAGGCACCCCCGCCGGCACCACCCGGGGCTTTGGCGAGGCCGAGTTCACCAGGGTCGGTGAGCTGATCGGCGAGGTCGTCAACGGCCTGTCGGCCAATGGCTCTGAGGGCAACGGCGCCGTCGAGGCCAAGGTGCGCGAGGAAGTGCTGGCCTTGACGGCGCGCTTCCCGATCTACAACTAATAGGCTGGATTGAGCCAGGGAGGGCCAGATCATGCGCTGCCCTTTCTGTGGCCACGCCGAAAGCCAGGTCAAGGACAGCCGCCCGTCGGAAGACGGCGCGGCTATCCGACGTCGTCGCGCCTGTCCCGAATGCGGCGGACGATTCACCACCTTTGAGCGGGTGCAACTGCGCGAGCTGACGATTCTCAAGCGTTCCGGGCGGCGCTCGCCGTTCGATCGCGAGAAGCTGGTTCGGTCTATTGCCCTGGCGACGCAAAAGCGTCCCGTCGAGGCCGAACGCGTGGATCGGATGATCAACGGCATTGTCCGGCAGCTGGAAAGCATGGGCGAGACCGAGCTTCCGTCCTCGACGGTAGGCGAAATGGTCATGAAGGCGCTGAAGGCCCTCGATGACGTGGCCTATGTCCGATACGCGTCGGTCTATCGCGATTTCAAGGAAACTAGCGATTTCGCAAAGTTTCTGGGCGAAGAAGGCCTGAGCGACGTCGCGGACGAAGAAGTATAGGCGCATTCTGTAACGATTGCGGCTGAGTCTGTTGGCGACGCGCCGGCGCTGCCCAGGAGTTCGAGTTAGATGATTGAAGAGAAGATCCGCCTGCTGATCGTGGAGGGCCGCAGCTATTCGGGCATCTCCGACGAACTGCTGCGCGGAGCCGCGCAGGCGATTGAGGCCTATGGCGCGGACTATGACGTGATCACCGTCTCGAGCGCCCTGCAGATTCCCGGCGCCGTGGCGCTGGCGGAGGAAGCCGGCAATCGTCCTGTGGGCGTGCGCTATGACGGCTTTGTCGCTCTTGGCTGCGTGATTCGCGGCGAGACCTATCATTTCGAGATCGTGGCCAACGAAACGGCGCGGGGTCTGCAGGATCTCTGTATCGGCAAGCGTCTGGCCATCGGCTTCGGCGTGTTGACCGTCGATGAGGAAGACCAGGCCTGGACGCGCGCCAGGGTCAGCGAAGGCGATCTCGGCGGCGCGGCCGCCAAGGCCTGCCTCGAGACCGTCGCCCTCAAGCGTCAGCTGCTGGGGCAGACCCGATGAGCAAGAACAGGATCCAACCGCGTTCGGTGGCCCGTCTGGCCGCCGTTCAGGCGCTGTATCAGATGGAAGTCTCCGGCGTCGGCGTCGACGCCGTGGTTCGGGAGTTCTCCGAGCACCGTTTCGATCGTGACGTGGACGGCCAGCAGATGGCCGCCGCCGACGAGACCTTCTTCGCTGAACTGGCCAAGGGTGTTGTGGCCAAGCAGGGCGAGGTCGATCAGGCCATCGTCAAGCGTCTGGCCTCGGGCTGGCGTCTCGACCGCCTGGACGCCACCGCGCGCGCGGTGCTGCGGGCCGGCGCTTTCGAGCTGATCCATCGCCGCGATGTTCCCACCGAGGTCGTGATCGACGAGTATGTCGAGATCGCCAAATCGTTCTTCGAAGGACCGGAGGCCGGATTCATCAATGGCGCCCTCGACGCGATCGCCCGCGATGCACGAACCTGACGCGGACGACGACTGGTTCTCGGATGACGGCCCGTCGGAACCGGCGGCTGAGCCGGCCAACGAGTTCGACCATATCGCCCGTCTTCTCCGTCCGCTGACACGCGGCGATCCCGTCGCGCTGGACCTGATGGACGATGCGGCTGTCCTGCCCTCGCGCATCGACCACGATCTGGTGATCACCAAGGACGCCATGGTCGCCGGCGTGCATTTCCTGGCTGGCGAGGATCTCGACCTGGTGGCCAAGCGGCTGCTGCGCACCAACCTGTCGGACCTGGCGGCCAAGGCGGCTGAGCCCTACGGCTATTTCCTGGCGATCGGTTGGCCGTCGGGCACGACCATCCAGGATCGCGAGACCTTCGCCCGCGGCCTGGCCGAGGACGGCGAACTTTACGATATCAACCTGCTGGGCGGCGACACGGTCACCACCTCCGGCGCCCTGGTGGTTTCGGCCACCTTCCTGGGCTGGGTCCCCGCCGGCGACGCGGTGCTTCGCCGCGGCGCGCGGGTCGGCGACCGCCTGATGGTCAGCGGCACGATTGGCGACGGCTGGCTGGGCCTGCTGGCTCACTGGGGCGAAGTCGAGGACCCGGACGGCAGTCTGGTGAGCAGCTATCGTCTGCCCCCTCCGCGCCTGAGCATTCGCGACGCCCTGCGGGCCTACGCCCGGGCCGCCGCCGACGTTTCCGATGGCCTGCTGGCCGACGCCGCTCACGTGGCCAAGGCCAGCGGCCTGCGGGTCATGGTCGATCTGGACCGCTTGCCTCTGTCTCCAGGCGCCCGCAACTGGCTCAGCGCGCAGCCAGAGGCCGGTGAAGCGCGGATGTCGCTGGCGTCGGGTGGCGATGACTATGAAATCGTCTGCGCCGTCGATCCTACCGATGTGGCGGCCTTCCAGGCCGCAGCGATGGCTGCGGGCGTTCCCGTGCGCGACATCGGCGAGTTCGTGGAAGGCGAGGGGATCTGCGCCCTGTTCAAGGGCAAGGATATCACCCCCGAGCGCCTCGGCTGGCTTCACGGGTAGTAAAACCTCAAGCCTTGGCGGGTATGAAGAGCGCATGATCGCTCGTTCCGCCCTTACGCGCCGCCTCCTGATCGCCACAGCCTTGCTGGCCGTGGCGGGTCCCGCCCTGGCCAGTGGACCGCCGAAGAAGAAGGAGGGCGAGGCCGCCGCGCCGGACCCGACGATCAAGCTTCAGCCCATCGCCGTTCCGATCATCGTCGATGGCAAGCTGCTGAACTACATCTTCGTCAACATGACCCTGAAGATGGCCCCGACCGTCCCCGTGACCGCGATGGAAGGGCAGGAGCCGCTGCTGCGCGACGCCGTCGTCAAGGCCGCTCACCGCACGCCATTCACCGCTTCCGACACCTACATCGAGGTCGACGCCGACAAGCTCAAGGCCGTGGTGATGCGCGAAGTCGCGACCCTGGTCGGCAAGGGCAAGGTGGCTTCGGTCGAGATCACCAAGCAGATCGCCCGCAAGCAGATCCCGCATCCTTCCGGCCCCAAGCGCGCTGCGGCTCCTGCGTCGGGCGGGCATTCCGCTCCGGCCGCCGCCCACCACTAACCCGCTTCGAACAATCGTTTCGTCTACCGCGTGGCGTGCACGGCCACGGGTTGCGCACCCTTGTGCCATTTGGCACTGTCCAGGCCTTGGCGTGCTGTGCGCGTCAATTCAGGGAGCATCGAGGGGGCACGAGGCCATAAGGCCCACCCGTCTATCCGAACGACCTCTTGATCATGATCAGGGCGTCCAAACCGGATCGGCGTACCCCTCGTGATTGGAAGCGCGAAGGGACAATTTACGGATGAGTTCTTGGCTTATACTGGCCATAGCGGCCGGGCTGTTGGCGGTGCTGTATGGCGCTGTTCAGACGGCCAGCTTGATGCGGGCCTCGGCCGGCAATGCAAAGATGCAGGAGATCGCCGCAGCGATCCAGGAAGGCGCTCAGGCCTATCTGAAACGCCAGTACACCACCATCGCCATGGTCGGCGTGGTGGTCATCGCCCTGCTGGCCTTCTTCTTTAAATCCTGGGAGCAGCCCGTCGGCTTCGCCCTGGGCGCTATCCTGTCGGGCGCCGCCGGCTTCGCCGGTATGTTGATCTCGGTCCGCGCCAATGTGCGCACCGCCCAGGCCGCGTCCGAGAGCCTGGCCAAGGGCCTGTCGATGGCCTTCACCTCTGGCGCCGTCACCGGCATGCTGGTGGCCGGTTTCGCCTTGATCGGCGTGGCGGGCTACTTCGCGCTGCTGACCGGGCCCGGCGGCTACGTCGGGACTGACCGGGTCGTGGTTGATTCTCTGGTCTCGCTGGGCTTTGGCGCCAGCCTGATCTCGATCTTCGCCCGTCTGGGCGGCGGCATCTTCACCAAGGGCGCCGACGTGGGCGGCGATCTGGTGGGCAAGGTTGAGGCTGGCATCCCGGAAGATGACCCCCGCAACGCCGCAACCATCGCCGACAACGTCGGCGACAATGTCGGCGACTGCGCCGGCATGGCCGCCGACCTGTTCGAAACCTATGCGGTGACCACGGTCGCCACCATGGTCCTGGCGGCGATCTTCTTCCGGGGCACGGAAGCCGTGACCGCCATGATGCTGCTGCCGCTGGCCATTTGCGCGGTGTGCATCGTCACCTCGATCATCGGTGTGTTCTTCGTCCGCCTGGGCAAGAGCCAGAACATCATGGGCGCCCTCTACAAGGGGCTGATCGTTACGGGCCTGCTGTCGATCCCGGCCGTCTGGTACGTGATCCACCAGCTGGTGCCTGCGGCTGTCACCGTAGGCGAGCAGACCTTTGACGCCAACGCCCTGTTCTATTGCGGCCTGGCCGGTCTGGGCGTCACCGCCCTGATCGTGATGATCACCGAATACTATACCGGCACCAATTTCCGCCCGGTGAAGTCGGTGGCTCAGGCCTCGGTCTCGGGTCACGGCACCAACGTGATCCAGGGTCTGGCCATGTCGCTGGAATCCACCGCCCTGCCGGCCCTGACCATCATCGTCGGCATTATCGTGACCTACAATCTGGCGGGCCTGTTCGGCATCGCCATCGCCACGACCACCATGCTGTCGCTCGCGGGCTTCATCGTCGCCCTGGACGCCTTTGGTCCGGTCACCGACAACGCCGGCGGCATCGCCGAAATGGCCGGCCTGCCCAAGGAAGTCCGTGTCACCACCGACGCGCTTGACGCCGTGGGCAACACCACCAAGGCCGTCACCAAGGGCTACGCCATCGGTTCGGCGGGTCTGGGCGCCCTGGTTCTGTTCGCCGCCTATACCGAAGACCTGAAGTTCTTCTCGGCCAACGCCGCGCCGGGCAGCTTCTTCGAGGGCATGGGTCCGGTGACCTTCGATCTGTCCAACCCCTATGTCGTGGTCGGCCTGCTGTTCGGGGGGCTTCTGCCCTTCCTGTTCGGCGGCATGTCGATGACGGCCGTGGGCCGGGCCGCCGAGGCCGTCGTGGCCGAGGTGCGTCGCCAGTTCCGCGAAAATCCCGGCATCATGACCTATGAGGTCAAGCCCGAATACGGCAAGGCGGTCGACATCCTGACCAAGGCCGCGATCCGCGAAATGATCGTGCCCAGCCTGCTGCCGGTGGTTTCGCCGGTGGTGCTGTTCTTTGTGATCCAGGCCATCGCCGGCAAGGTCGACGCTTTTGCGTCGCTCGGCGCCATGCTGATGGGCGTGATCGTCACCGGCCTGTTCGTCGCCATCTCGATGACCAGCGGCGGCGGCGCCTGGGACAACGCCAAGAAGGTGATCGAGGAAGGCTTCACCGACAAGGACGGCGTCCTGCACACCAAGGGTTCGGAGGCTCACAAGGCCGCCGTCACCGGCGACACCGTCGGCGATCCCTACAAGGACACCTCGGGTCCCGCCGTGAACCCGATGATCAAGATCACCAACATCGTGGCCCTGCTGCTGCTGGCGGTCTTGGCCCACGGCGCCTGATCCACAGACATACCTTAGATAAGGCGACGCCCCGGAGAGTGATCTCCGGGGCGTTTTCTGTTTGTCGTCGGCCCGGCAGGCTTAGCCGCGGCGGCCGTCATGGTGACCATCACGGCCGTGACGGTCACGATCCTGGCGGTCGTGCTTCTGGACATAGATGCGCTGGCTCAGGCGGTCGAAGCGCATGTCGAGGTCGCGGCGTTCCTGCATCGACAGGCCGCCGCCGCTGCGGCGGTACTGGAACTCCAGGCGACCCAGGCTTCGGTACTCGCCGCGCAGACGCTGGGCTTCCGAGCGGGTGATCTCGCCGCTGCGGACGCCCTGGTCGATGCGGCGATCCAGATTGGCCTGGCGCTGGTTGACCGACTGCCAAGGCGCGGCCTGGGCGGCCAGTGGAGCCGCAGAAACGATGGCCAGGGCTGAGAGGGAAAGCAGGAGGCGTTTCATGGCGAGAACCTTTCGGAACGGGCGATCGCCGGGGAGTGCGATCTGATGCAGCCATAAAGCCACCCTCCGCCTGAACGTTCCCCGAGCCGCTCGTTATGTTGAGTTCATCCGCGGCGATCCATCCGCATCACGCTGATCGCAGCAGGGCAAAGGTCGCCATGACGGAATCAGCGTGTTTGCTCGAGGTCTTTTCGTGGAGTTCTGTTTCGGCAATGGACCGGAACCCACTTCGCCGAACGGCGACCTAGTAGACGTCCTCGGGATCGAAGTCAGCCTCTTCGCCGGCCTCGCGAGCCGCGGCGCGCCGTTCCTGGCCAGCGAACTCGTGGTCGATCCGGCGACGGCGGCAGGGGCCGAAATAGGCGCCCACGCGAACGAAGGGGCGGGGGTTGTTGATCACCTCGTTGAGGCGGTGCATCACCCCGCGCGCATTCAGCGGCTTGGCGAGGAACTCGGTGACCCCGGCCATGCGCGCCTCGTCAAGACTGCGCTTGGTGGCGTGGCCTGTGATCATCACGATTGGGATATAGGGGGAAGGGCTGGCGGGGGATGTCCGGATCCACCTGATGAAAGCCAGGCCATCGACCGGCTGCATCATCAAGTCCGTGAAAATGATATCGACGTCCCGGGCGGTCAGAATGCGCAGCGCCTGAAGGCCATCCTCGGCTTCGTGAATAGCGCGGATGCCAAAGGACTTCAGGATTGCGCCCATGATTTTGCGCATGTTTGAGTTGTCGTCGACAACGAGTACGGACAACGAACTGAGGTCCATCCCGTTCACTCAACCATCTCCAATCACCCAGCAATGTGAATGCCGTAGGACCCTGATGTCCCTAACGATGACGGTGCGCCTGCTCTGGTTTATGAAGTGTTTCTTGGCGAAATTCGAGTTTCTGAAACCGTCATGACCGAGTTTTGACTTCAAATCCCCTCATAGAGACCTGTCGTTAGGGTGGATTGATTTTTTGGACTGTCGCGACGCGCGAAAAAGGCCGCGCTCTGCAAGGGCGCGGCCTTCTGAATCTCGGCGGTGCTGTGAAGCTTAGCGGCGGTCGCCGGGGCGGCTGCCGGGAACATTCTGATCGTCCTGGGGCAGCATGCCGCCACGACCGACGTTTCCGAGCAACTGCTCAAGAATGGTCATTTCGCGACCGCGGGTCGGGGTCTCTCGGCCGTTATAGGCGATGACCTTGCCGTCCTTCAGCGTGAAGGTGTTCACCGACGCGACCTTTTCGTCGGCCGGGTTGAACTTGATGGCGATGACGTCGCGCTTGATCACGCGCGGCATGTAAAAGGCCACCCGGTCCGTCGTCTGGGATACGTAGTACCAGGTGTTCGGGTCGAAGGTTGAAATGGTCGAGGGTGAGCCCAGCTTCTCCATCAAGGTGGACTTGCTGTCCTCGCCGACCTTCATGTCGGCGGGGCGGGCCTCGATGGCCTGGAAGCCGGAATAGCTCGTCAGCGGTGTGCAGCCGGCCATAACGGCGGACAGGCCGAGGGCGGCGGCGACAAAAACGGCGGGACGAAACATGTAGGCTCCGGAACCGGAAAAATGCTGGACTTTGACCTATCGCCCGCAGGGGCTTAGTTCAATGGCCCGCGTGGACCGGTAGCTCATCTAGTTCCGGGTCGCGGCGAAATAGAGGCGTTGAATGATTCTGGATCGACTGCTGAAACCCAGGCCCGCCAAGGCCGCCGGGGCCAAGCTGTATGCATCGGCCGTCGCGCAGGCGCGCTCAGCGCCCCTGTACGCGACGATGGGCGTTCGCGACTCGCTGGAAGGCCGGTTCGAACTGTTCACGCTGCACGTCGTGCTTTTGCTCGAACGTTTGAAGGCGCAGGGTGACTTGGCCGCTGAAACCTCCCAGGCCGTGTTCGACGCCTATGTGCGCGGTCTGGACGATGCTTTCCGTGAGATCGGCGTCTCGGACAACGCCGTCGGCAAGAAAATGAAGAAGCTGGCCGGCGCCTTCTATGGTCGCTTGAAGGCGTTCGACGAAGCCGCCGCCTCGCTGCCGGATCGCACCGCTCTGGGCGAGATGATCGGCCGCACGGTTCTGGAAGAGCGCGGCGAGGGCGACGCCGAAGCGCTGACGACCTATGTGGTGGCCGCGCGCCAAGGCTTGGCTGCCCAGTCGCTGGACGCCCTGCTGCAAGGAGAGGCGCAATGGCCGAACCCGTAAATACATCCTGGCCCTGCGAGGTTCCGCTGGCCCGCGTCGATCGTGGCGACATCAGCCTGCGCTTTGAGCCCGACGCCGATCAGCGCAAGGCTATCGCCAAGCAACTGGGCCTGGTCCGCCTGGAGGCGTTCTCGTCCGAGGTCTATCTGACCTCCTGGATGGATGGCGCTGAGGTCTCTGGACGCCTGAGCGCCAGGGTGATCCAGGTGTGCAGCGTGACGGCCGACGACTTTGAGGAAGCCATCGAGGCGCGGTTCACGGTCCACGTCATCCCCGCTGACAGCGAGCATGCACCGGCCGAAGAAGGCGGCGAACTCGGGCTGGACCCCGAGGCCGATGACCCGCCGGATGTGCTGGAAGGCGATGTGATCGACGTCTCCGGCTATGTGCTGGAGCATCTGGCGCTTGAGCTGGATCCCTTCCCCCGCAAGCCGGGCGCGGTGTTCGAGAATCCGCTCCCGACGGCGGAAATCTCGCCCTTCGCCGCGCTCAAGGCGCTCAAACCCCAGGGCGATTCGGACTAAACGGATCCGACTCGCCCCGCTTGCGTGATACTCATGCGGGCGTCCCAGGAGCTAAAAGCGCCAACGTGTCCAACACCATAGTCATTTCGATCGACGCCATGGGCGGCGATCACGGTCCGTCCGTCGTGGTTCCGGGGGTCGCCAAGGCGGCTCAGGCGCTGCCCGGCGTGCGATTCCTGCTGCATGGCGACGAAGCCAGGCTGAACGCCGAACTGGCCAAGTCGCCGGCCGCCAGGGCCGTCAGCGAGGTCCGTCACACCGACAAGTTCATCGCCATGGACGAAAAACCCGCCCAGGCCATGCGCCGGGGCAAGGGCTCGAGCCTGTGGAACGCCGTCGAGTCGCTGCGCGCCGGCGAGGCCCAGGCCTGCGTCTCGGCCGGCAATACCGGCGCCCTGATGGCGATCTCCAAGCTGATCCTGCGCATGGGCGCCGGGCTGGAGCGCCCGGCCATCGTCGCCAGTTGGCCGACCATGAAAGGTATTACCGCGGTTCTGGACGTCGGGGCCAATGTCGAGAGCGACGCCGCCCAACTGGTCGAGTTCGCGATCATGGGCGCGGCCTTCCATCACGCGGTGCACGGCTCCAAGCGACCCACGGTGGGGCTGCTCAATGTCGGGTCCGAGGATCAGAAGGGCCATGACGAGGTGCGCGAGGCGCACGCCATCCTGCGCGAGACCAAGCTGGACTTTGACTACCATGGCTTCGTCGAAGGCACCGATATCGCCTACGGTACGGTCGATGTGGTCGTCACCGACGGCTTTACCGGCAATGTGGCCCTGAAGACCGCCGAGGGGCTGGCGCGTTTCTTCTCCGGTGAGATCAAGTCGACCCTGACCTCGGGTCCTCTGGCCATGCTGGGCGCGGTGATCGCCTCGGGCGCACTGAAGAAGATGCGCGCGCGACTGGATCCGGGCCGGGTCAATGGCGGGCCGCTGCTGGGCCTGAACGGCATCGTGGTCAAGAGCCACGGCGGGGCCGACGCCAACGGCTTCTTCTCGGCGATCCGCGTGGCCACCGATCTGGCGCGTAGCGACTTCACCGCCGAGATCGACCGAAATCTGAAGCGCCTGACCGCGTCGTCGGCCCCAGGCAGCGTCGAGGGCGAGGCCTGTCCCGTCGACGCCAAGCGTGATGGAGTAAGTGAGTGAGCGTTGTCCGTAGCGCGGTCACCGGGATCGGCGCCTATCTGCCGCCCAAGATCGTCACCAATGATGACCTGTCCAAGTTCGTCGACACCAACGATGAGTGGATCGTCGAACGCACGGGCATCCGCCAGCGTCACCAGGCAGCAGACGATCAGGCTGTGTCAGACCTCGCGCTCGAGGCCGCCAAGTCGGCGCTGGAAGCAGCCGGCAAGACCGCAGCGGATGTCGATCTGATCATCGTCGCCACCACCACGCCCGACCTTACCTTTCCGGCCACAGCCACCATCGTGCAGCGCAAGCTGGGCGCGCCGGTCGGCATTGCCTTCGACATCCAGGCCGTCTGCTCGGGCTTCGTCTATGCGCTGAGCGTCGCCGACGGCTTCGTGGCCCGTGGTCACGCCAAATGCGCGCTGGTCATCGGCGCGGAGACCATGACCCGTCTTATGGACTGGTCCGACCGTGGCACCTGCGTGCTGTTTGGCGACGGCGCCGGCGCCGTTGTGCTGGAGCCGCGCGAAGGGCAGGGGACCACGGCCGACCAAGGCCTGCTGAGCTTTGCCCTGCGCGCCGACGGCACCAAGCAGGACCTGCTGTTCGTCGATGGCGGCCCCTCGACCACCGGCACGGTCGGCAAGCTGCGGATGCTGGGCAACCAGGTCTTCAAGCACGCCGTGATCAATATATCAGAGGCCATCCGTGCGGCCGTCAGCTCGGCCGGCGTCGAGATCGCCGATGTCGACTGGTTCATCCCCCACCAGGCCAATCAGCGCATCCTGCAGGGCGTGGCCCACCGGGTGGGACTGGACGAGGACAAGGTCATTTCGACCGTGGCTATTCACGCCAACACCTCGGCGGCTTCAATCCCCCTGGCCTTCGCTCATGGCGTGGCCGACGGCCGCATCAAGCCGGGGCAACTGCTGTTGCTGGAAGCCATGGGCGGCGGTCTGACCTGGGGCGCCTGTCTTCTGCGACTCTGACGAGCGTCGGCGCCCGGCTTACGGGCGAGTGTGAAGTCTCGGCCTTGAGGCTTTGACTTCATGCGATAATCACGGCATGCAGGCGTGGCTAAACGTCAGCGTTCGCTGAGTGAAGTCGGCGACCTTCGTTTGAGTGGACCAAGTGTTTTCAATCTGGCGCAGTCCTTCAGGGACCCGCCAAAGCGCGTAGGGGGCGTCATGAAGGGCGCGACATTGACCCGGGCCGACCTCTGCGAGGCTGTCCATGAAGAGGTCGGTCTGACCCGGCAGGATTGCGCCGGTCTGGTCGAGCGCACGCTTGACCTGGTGGCCGAGGCGCTTGAGGGCGGCGAAACCGTCAAGCTGTCGGGTTTCGGCGTCTTCCAGGTTCGCGACAAGCGGGCGCGCATGGGTCGCAACCCCAAGACCGGCGAACCGGCCGAGATCGAGCCCCGTCGGGTGATCGGTTTCCGCGCCTCGCAGGTCATGAAGGCGCGCATCGACCGCGCCCTCGGCGGCTAGGCACACACGCGGTGGCGAAGGGACCCAACGCCTTCCGCACGATCTCCGAAGCCGCTGAAGAGCTGGGCGTGCCGCAGCATGTCTTGCGGTTCTGGGAAACCAAGTTCTCTTTCATTCGGCCCATGAAGCGGGCGGGCGGACGGCGATTCTATCGTCCGCAGGACATTGCCGTCCTTAACGGCGTGCGCGTGCTGCTGCACGGCGAAGGCCTGACCATCAAGGGCGTGCAGAAACTGCATCGCGATCAGGGCCTGTCCCATGTGATCGCCGCGGGCCTGGGCTCCAACGGTTCGGCCATGCTGGACGCTGACGCCGTTCGCCCCAACGATCTCACGCACGGCTTCGAGCTGGCCGATGAGGCCCGCGATCGGCTGGCCTTTGCGCTCGGCGATCTCGAGGTCGTCAAGGCGCATCTGGACGGCCTTTTGAAGCGTCCTTGAGGCCCCTTGAAATTCACCCGGAATACCGGTTGCAGAGCCCCGGACCGGCGCCTATAAGAGCGCCTCTTCCGTCGGAGCGTGGCGCAGCCTGGTAGCGCACTTGACTGGGGGTCAAGGGGTCGCAGGTTCAAATCCTGTCGCTCCGACCATTTCCGCAAGGGAATAAACGGAAGAACGGAAAGGCCGCCCTACGGGGCGGCCTTTTTCGGTTTCGGCGGGCTCAGCGAACGACCGGCTTGTCCGCCTTGCCCATCCACGACATCAGCGGCATCAGCGGCAGACCCCACACCAGGCCCACGACAGCGAAATACGCCAGGTGCACCGCGCGGTTGTCGGGCAGGTAGTCATACAAAGTGGCGGCGATGGCCACGTAGGCGACCAGAAAGGCCATGATGCCCAGGCCGCCGATCAGTTTCCGCACCCTGGCTGGAATAAGGGGACGGGGCGAAACAGGGTGAGCACTCACGCGGATCTCCGGAAGACAAGGCCAAGTACGGCCAGAAACATCGTGGCGCCGACGCTGGCGACGATCAGGCCACCCCAGAAGCCGGTGAAGGGCAGGGCGAGGCGTTGGGCGATGAACACGCCGATAAAGGCGCCGATCACGCCGATCAGCAACTTGAAGAACAACGAGTGGCGCCGTCCCAGCACGAGGTCGGCGAACCAGCCAGCGAAGATGCCGATCAACGCCGTGGCGAATACTCCAACACCGCTCATCAGACCCTCCACGCGAGACCGGTCGTCCGCATCGCCATCCTCGCACGAAAGTTCCTTAAGCGTCATCGGTCATGGACGGCTGAGCGCGACGGGAGTACGGGACGGCTGGTCGCATTTCGGCCCAGAATAGTCGCTTTGACCGGTACCATGACGTCATTCCTGCGTTCCGACCGTTCCCGCCCCGTCGCCATCTGGCTGTTTGTCGTGGCGGCCCTCGTCTTCTGCATGGTCGTGGTCGGCGGGGCCACGCGCCTTACTGATTCGGGCCTGTCGATCACCCAGTGGAAACCGATCCTGGGCGCGTTGCCGCCGATGTCGGAAGCTGCCTGGCAGACCAATTTCGAGCTCTACAAGCAGATCCCCCAGTACCGGCTGGTCAATGCCGGCATGACTCTGGAAGCTTACAAGACCATCTTCTGGTGGGAGTGGGGGCATCGGTTCCTGGGCCGGCTGGTCGGCGCGGCGTTCGCCATCCCGTTCGCCTTCTTCCTGATCCGCAGGATGATACCGCGCCGCCTGATCTGGCGCTGCGCGGTGATGCTGCTTTTGGGCGGGCTTCAGGGTCTGGTCGGCTGGTGGATGGTGTCGAGCGGCCTGTCCGAACGGGTTTCGGTCGCGCCGGAACGGCTGATGACGCATCTGGGCCTGGCCCTGGCGCTGTTCGTCATGCTGAACTGGACGGCGCTGGACGCCTGGGCCGGCTCACCGCGCGTCGAGGGGCGTTCCGCCTGGCGCGGCTGGGCCCTGGCCCTGCTGGGCGCCATCTTCTTTCAGAGCCTGCTGGGCGCCCTGGTGGCCGGCAATGATGCGGGTCTGGTCTATAACGACTGGCCGCTGATGAACGGGTCGTTTCTGCCCGACCAGTATGTAGGCAAGGGTTTCTGGGGCACGCTGGCCCACAGCCAGGGCGCGGTGCAGCTTCACCACCGGTTGGTCGCCTACGCCCTGTTCGCGGCGGGCATCGCGGTGGGTGTCATGGCCTATCGCGCCCGCCACCTGCCGGCTCAGGCCAAGGCGGCAGGCCTCGCGGTCGCCGTTGTCGTCACGATGCAGGCCGGCCTGGGCGTGTGGACCCTTATGGCCCACGTGCCGCTGTCCCTGGGCGTGCTGCACCAGGCCGGCGCAGCGGTGTTGCTGGCCGTCGCCACCGCCTTTGCCTGGCGCGTACGGCGGCCCTAGGCCTTCAGGGTGGCCCAGGGGCCGGTGATGGCCAGGGTGATGCCCGGCCACTGCACGTTGACGAACAGGGTCTGGCCGTCGGGCGAGAAGCAGGCGCCAGCGAACTCCGCATTACCCCGGAACGCGTTGCGAGCCAGGGTGTAGACCTTGCCGGCCGGGGTTATGCCCTTGATGTGATTGGGCTTCACTTCCGAATAGCGGTCTTCACAGACCAGGATGTGGCCGAGCGGCGAGATCGTGATGTTGTCGGCGTAGTCGAGCACGCTCTCGTTCTTGCTCTCGACGAACAGTTGCAGGCGACCGGGCTGATCGGCCTCGCCGGCCTGGCCTTCTTGGGGGCTGGGCACATAGCGGAAGATCTGGCCCGCGCCGGCCGCGCCGCCCGAGGTGGCGGTGAAATAGAGTTCGCCCTGACCCCACCAAAGGCCTTCGCCCCGCGCGAAGAAGGCCGCGCCCTTGGCGTGACCGCGCAGGCGAAGATCGTCATAGGGGTTGTCGACGCCGTCGATATCAATCCAGCGCGCGTCCTTCCATGCGCCCTGTTTGATATTGTCTTCGCCCTCCTGATTGCGGGTGTCAGCGTCTTCCGTCACGCCGACGAAGCCCAGCACCTGCAACCGTCCGCCGGCGGCGAGGTTGCGGCGGTCATTGGGCAGGAAGCGATAGAACAGGCCGTCCGGCAGATCCTCGGTCATGTAGACGACGCCGGTGCGCGGATCGATGCAGGCGGCCTCGTGCTTGAAGCGGCCCATGGCCTTCAGCGGGTTGGGATCGACCAGACCCTTGGCCGCGTGCGGCACTTCAAAGACATAGCCATGATCCTTGCCGATCTCGAGGCCGGCGGTGAGGGTGGTCTCCTCGCAGGTCAGCCATGATCCCCAGGGCGTGACGCCGCCAGCGCAATTGACGGCGGTGCCGGCCAGGCTGAGGTGCTGGCTGACGGTCTGGCCGCTCTTGAGGTCGTAGATCATCGTGGTCGTGCCGCCCGGCAGCGGCAAACCCGTGTCGCCGAAGTCGTAGGCCCGATCCTTGGGCAGGCGGTCGGCCAGACGGCCGCCCAGGCCAAAGGCGCCGTAGTCGAAGGCGCGCGGACCCAGTTCATGGTTGCGGACCAGGGCGACCTTACCGTCGCCAACGTCGAAACAGCCCATGCCGTCAAAGGCGCCCGGCACAAGGAACCCGTCGGCCATGGTTTCGCCGGCCTGGCTGATCACGCGATAGGAGAAGCCCGAAGGCAGTTCCAGCATGCCCTTGGGGTCTGGCAAAAGCGGCCCATAGCCCTCGACCTCATTGGTATAGGCATAGCTGGGCGTTTCACCGTCCTGGGCCCGTGCGCTGAAGCCGGTGAAGGCCAGGCTGGTGGCCGCCGAGGCGATAAAGGCGCGACGCGAGAAGGTCATGGCAGGGGCTCCGGGCTATGCCCGCCCTATGCCTGTCTTGCATGACGCTGCGATGACGCCTTGCGATGGGGTATTATGATACCGCATCACGCAAACCCTTATGCTATAAGGGTTTGTCGAGTTTCTTGCGTTCGCATTGTTGACAGGCCGCAAACCGTCCTGTACCTGCCGCCCCTCACGCAGACGGAGCCGTTTCCTTTGGCTCCTGATGCACAAGGAATACGGATCAATCCCATGCAAAAGACCACGGCTTCTCTGAAGCCTGCCGAGGTCGAGAAGAAGTGGATCGTGGTCGACGCCCAGGACGCCGTTGTCGGTCGTCTGGCGACGTTCATCGCCATGCGTCTTCGCGGCAAGCATCGTCCCGACTACACCCCCAACGTTGACTGCGGCGACTTCGTCGTCGTGATCAACGCCGACAAGGTGAAGTTCACCGGCAAGAAGATGGACGACAAGATCTACTATCGTCACACCGGTCACCCGGGCGGCGTCAAGTCGACCACCCCGCGCAAGCTGCTGGAAGGCCGCTTCCCGGAACGCGTCCTCGAAAAGGCCGTCGAGCGCATGCTGCCCAAGGAAAGCCCCTTGGCCCGCAAGCAGCTGACGCACCTGCTCATCTACAACAACGGTGAGCACCCGCACCAAGCGCAGAGCCCGGAAGCGATCGATTTCGCTGCGCGCAACGCCAAAAACACCCGGAGCGCCTAAGTCATGTCCGAAGCTCAAGGCTTTGACGCGCTGGCCAGCCTGTCCAGCAACCCCGAAGCGGCCGCTCCGGCCGTCCAGAAGATCGACGCCCAGGGCCGCGCCTACGCGACCGGCAAGCGCAAGAACGCGATCGCTCGCGTTTGGATCAAGCCCGGCAAGGGCACCATCACCATCAACGGCCGCGACCAGGAAGTTTACTTCGCCCGTCCGGTTCTGCGCATGATGATCGCTCAGCCCCTGCAGGTCACGGACCGCCTGGGCCAGTTCGACGTCGTCGTCACCGTTGAAGGTTCGGGCCTCTCGGGTCAGGCCGGCGCGGTGCGCCACGGCCTGTCCAAGGCCCTGACCTACTATGAACCCGCGCTGCGTCCCGTCCTGAAGCCGCACGGCTTCCTGACGCGCGACAGCCGCGTGGTCGAGCGCAAGAAGTACGGCAAGGCCAAGGCCCGTCGTAGCTTCCAGTTCTCGAAGCGCTAAACGCGGTTCACCGCGTTTGGAAAAGGGCGCTTCGGGAAACCGGAGCGCCCTTTTTCTTTGTCGCCTAGCGTGGCAGCCGAAAGTGGATGCCGGTTTCGGCGCCCGTCACGCGCCAATGCTTTTTGTCTGGATTGATCGGAAGTCAGCATGACGCCCAAGGTCTTCATCGATGGCGAAGCCGGCACTACGGGTCTGCAGATCCGCGAGCGTCTGGTCGGCCGCACCGATCTCCAGCTGATCTCTATCGATCCCGACAAGCGCAAGGACCCGACCGCGCGGGCGGAGATGCTGAATAGCGCCGACGCCGTGATCCTGTGCCTGCCAGATGAGGCTTCCAAGGAGGCGGTCGCCCTGATCGAAAATCCGTCGGTGAAGGTGATCGACGCCTCGACGGCCTATCGCACGGCGGGGGACTGGGCCTACGGCTTCGCGGAACTCGACCGCGAGCAGCGCGGCAAGATTGCCGCCGCCAAGCGGATTTCCAACCCTGGCTGTTACGCCACCGGCGCCATCGCCCTGACCCGGCCGCTGGTCTCGGCCGGCATCCTGCCGACGGATCTGCCGATCTCGTTCAATGCGGTGTCGGGCTATACCGGTGGCGGCAAGGCGATGATCGCCGAGTTCGAGGACGAAACCGCGCCGAACTACACCAAGGTCCCGTACCGGATCTACGCCATGGGCCTATCGCACAAGCATGTGCCCGAGATCCAGAAGCACGGCGGCCTGCTGACCCGGCCGATCTTCACCCCCGCAGTGGGCCGATACGCCCAGGGCATGCTGGTGGAATTGCCGCTGCACCTGGCGACGCTGGAAGACGGCCGCTGCCTGCACGACATTCATGCGGCCTTCGCCGCCCACTACCGGGGCGAGCAGTTTGTCCAGGTGGCGTCTTTGGACGAGGCCAAGGTGATGACCACCCTGGATCCGGAAGGCCTGAACGGCACCAATCGCCTGAAGATCTTCGTGTTCGGTTCCGATACCAGCGGTCAGGCCCGTCTGGTGGCCCTGCTCGACAACCTGGGCAAGGGCGCGTCCGGCGCAGCGGTGCAGAATCTCAACCTGGCGCTGGGCCTGGAGGAGGCGGCGGGTCTTTGATCCATCGCGCCGGCGACGCCAGCATTTCCTGCTCAGGGCTGACGTTTAGGGTCAGCCTCGCCAGCGATAGTGCGCCACGGCTGCGTGGAGCTTGAACATCCACAGCGGCTCCTCCTTGGTTCCGACGCCGATATTGTGCACCACACGCGCGCTGTCGGGGCCGCGCGCCACGATGCCGAGGTGAGGGCGCTCGCCCCATACCCGCCAGGTGAGGATGTCGCCGGGGCGAGGTTCGTCGAAGCTATCGCCTGCCGCTCGTCGCGTTGTTCGGCTCAGCAGGGCGCCCTGGCGCTGCAGATAGGTTTCCAGGTTCAGAACCCGACGGTGATCGATATTGGAATCCGGTCTCTTGAGGCCCCAGGTTCTGCGCGAGGGGTAGGCGTCGAAGTTTCGGGCCATGTCCTCGTGGACCCGCTGCTGCAGGTCGATCTGCCAAGCGTCGCGGGCGGCGCGGACCAGCACGTCGGCGCAGACGCCGGTGGTGCGCAGCACGTCGCCTAGCGGATAGGCGATAGCCCGATAGCTGGCGTCATAGGCCTTGGTCACCCCGATCTGCTCGCGCGCCGCCATGGCCAGATCCCTGCCGTCGCGCGTCGCTGCAATCGCGCCGAACGCCGGCGCGGCGAGAATCATTCCCAGGGTCGTTCGGCGGCTGATCGCGGACATGGCGGGAAGCTCCACCACGATCCGGGCGAGTTTTGGGCGAACGTCGTCCGGCGAATATGTGATCAACGATCAGGCGTCGGATCTCACGCGCACATAGCTGCCAGGGGCGTCCTCGATCGGCTTGAGCTGACCCTTGGCCGGGTCGCGGGCCGGGACCAGCGGGCCGGACTTGGCGCGCAGCCACTCCGCCCAGTGCGGCCACCACGAGCCTGGATGCTCCTGAGCGCCCGAGATCCAGCCCTCGACCGAGCCGGGCAGGGTGTCATTGGTCCAGTGCTGGTACTTCTTGGCGTCGGGGTGATTGATCACGCCGGCAATGTGGCCTGAGCCGGCCATGGTAAAGGTCACCGGTCCGCCAAAAGCCCGCGCGCCGCGATAGACGCTGCGATAGGGCGCGATGTGGTCGTCCTTGGACGACTGGACATAGATCGGGATGCCGACCTTGGACAGGTCCAGCTTTTCGCCGCCCAAGGTCAGGGCGCCGGTGGTCAGGGCGTTGTCCTTGTAGAAGTTGCGCAGATAGAACATGTGCAGCGACTTGGGCATGCGGGTCTGGTCGGCGTTCCAGAACAGCAGGTCGAAGGGGCGGGGCTCCTTGCCCATCAGATAGTTGCTGATGAAGAATGACCAGATGAGGTCGTTGCCGCGCAGGGCATTGAAGGTGTCGGCCATCGACTGGCTGGGCAGGAAGCCGCCCGTCGCGTCCATCTGCTGCTCGATCGACTGCAGCCATTCCTCGTTGGTGAACAGCAGCAGGTCGCCCGCCTCGGCGAAGTCCTGCTGGGCCGCAAAGAACGTCGCCGAATTGATCCGCTTGTCGCCCCTGGCGGCCATGTGGGCCAGGGCGCAGGACAGCAGGGTGCCGCCGATGCAATAGCCGACGGTGTTGACCCTATCGACACCGGTCTGGGTCATCACCTGCTGGGTGGCGTCATAGATGCCCTCCAGCATGTAGTCCTCGAAGGTCTTGGCGGCGAGCTTGGCGTCGGGATTGACCCACGAGGTGACGAACACCGTGAAGCCCTGACCGGTCAGCCAGCGGATCATCGAATTCTCGACCCGCAGGTCCATGATGTAGAACTTGTTGATCCACGGCGGGAAAATCAGCAGGGGGATCTCGTGTACCTGCTCCGTGGTCGGATCGAACTGCAGCAGTTGCAGGATGTCATTCTGGTAGACCACCTTGCCAGGGGCGGTGGCGACGTTCTCGCCGACCTTGAATTTCTCCAGGTCGGTCTGGCTGATAGCCAGCTGGCCGCCGCCGCGATCCAGGTCGGCGGCGAAATTCTCCATGCCTCGCACCAGGCTCTCGCCATTGGTCTGCATCACCTCGCGCAGGGCGGCGGGGTTGGAGATCAGGAAGTTCGACGGCGAGAAGGCGTCGGTCAGCATCTTGGTGAAGAATTCAACCCGACGCTTCGAAGCCGGATCGACGCCCTCGACCCCGGACACCAGGCCGTTCAGCCAGTTCGAGGTCAGCAGGTACGACTGCTTCATCATGTCGAACATGGGGTTGGACGCCCAGTCGGGATCGTTGAACCGCTTGTCGCCGCTGGCGGGGGTCACGACGGGCTTGGTGTCTTCGCCAGCGGCGCGACGGGCGGCCGACTGCCACAGATCCATGTAACGGCCGAAAAGATCGGCCTGGGCGCGCAGCATGCGGTCGGGCTGGGCGGCCAAGCGGGACATCACCTCGTTCATGGCCGGGGCGACATGGAACGGGTCGGCGTTCAGCGCGGCGGGACGATCGGCCTGGCGCAGGGCTGCCTCGGCAATGGCGCCTTGGGCGGTCACAGCGGCGCGGGCCAGATTGGCCGACAGTGTCTCCAGCATCTGACGCTGATCGGGCGACATCATCGCATCCAGGCCGGGCATCGATGGCGGGATTGGAGGCGCCGCGTTGGCTCGGGTCGATTCGACTTGAGGCCTGGGCGCGTCCTGATGCGGGGGGCGTTCGGGCGGCGGGACTGGAGGCTTGGCGACAGTCTTGGGCTTGGCAGAGGCCGTTTTCGCCTTGGAAGCAGCGGCCTTGCGCGGCTTTGGGGGTGTTTTCGCCGTAACCATGCTGGTTCTTCCCGCTTCTTTTCTACCGTCTCGTCAGCTTGCCGACGCGCGCGGCCTTTTGTTCGTCGCGATCATCGCATAAGACCGGAGACAAGATGAACGGCGCAACAGGCAAAATCGCACGTCTCGGCGTGCTAATCGGTCTCACGGCTCTGGCCGTGTCGGGCTGCGCCTCGCCGTTCAAGGCGGCCCAGGTCGATCCGTCTTCGCCGATCGCCGAGGCGACCCTCGCCGCCGCGCGCTACAAGGGCCGTCGTCCCTCTTTCGCCGACATTCCCGCCGTCCCCACCGATGTGCGTGGACCGGCCCGGATCAAGGCTGTGGTGGAGGCCGAACAGCGCGCCGCCGCCAAGCTGCGTCGTGACGCAGCACCGGAAACCTTCCAGCTGACCGACACCGAGGGCTACGCCGCCCGCGCGCGCGCGGGCGCCAAGGCGCCCGACTTTGGCGCACCCACCGACGCCGATCGCGCCGAGACCGAAGCCTTCGCAGCGGCGGCGCGTGGCCGAGCTAGCGCGCCTTCGCCGCAGCCCAAATAGGCCGGCGAAGGCATAATCTTCCTTGAACTGGCTTGGCGAGGCCCCGCTTGGGGTCTATCCATGCCCGACTTTTGCTCCCGAAGCGCCGAAGCGGCGCATAGAGCCCTAAAATGACCACCGATTTTCATCGCATCCGCCGCCTGCCGCCCTACGTTTTCGAAGAGGTCAACAAGATCAAGGCGCGCCTGCGCGCCGAGGGGACGGACATCATCGACTTCGGCATGGGCAATCCCGACATGCCGACGCCGCAGCACATTGTCGACAAGCTGATCGAGACGGCCCGTGATCCCAAGGCTGGCCGCTACTCGGCCTCCAAGGGCATTCCCGGGCTGCGCCGCGCCATGGCGGGCTATTATGACCGCCGCTTCGGCGTGAAGCTGAACCCCGACACCGAGGTCATCTCGACCCTGGGCTCCAAGGAAGGCTTCGCCAACCTGGCCCAGGCCCTGACGGCGCCGGGCGACGTGATCATCTGTCCAAACCCCGCCTATCCGATCCATGCCTTCGGCTTCATCATGGCCGGCGGCGTCATTCGCCACGTGCCGGCCCTGACGCCCGAGGACTACCTCTCCAACATCAGCCGCGCGGTGAAGCACTCGGTGCCGCCGCCCAGCGTGCTGATCCTGTCCTATCCGTCCAACCCGACTGCCCAGTCGGTGGATCTGGAGTTCTACAAGGACGCCGTCGCCCTGGCCAAAAAGCACGACCTGCTGGTGATCAGCGACGTCGCCTATGGCGAGATCTATTTCGAGAACAATCCGCCGCCGTCGATCCTGCAGGTCAATGGCGCCAAGGACATTGCCGTAGAGGTCAACTCGCTGTCGAAGACCTACGCCATGGCCGGCTGGCGCGTGGGCATGGTGGTCGGCAACGCCCGCATCTGCGCCGCCCTGGCCCGGGTGAAGTCCTATCTGGACTACGGCGCCTACACCCCCGTTCAGGTCGCCGCCGCCGCCGCCCTGAACGGCCCGCAGGACTGCGTCGACGAGATCCGGGGCATCTACAAGGCGCGTCGCGATACGCTGGTGTCGTCCATGGCCCGCGCCGGCTGGGACATCCCCAATCCGCCCGCCTCGATGTTCGCCTGGGCCAAGATCCCCGAGGCCTATCGCGAGGCCGGCTCGATGGTGTTCTCCAAGCTGCTGATTGAGGAGGCCGGCGTCGCCGTGGCTCCCGGCGTCGGCTTTGGTGAGTATGGTGAGGGCTATGTCCGCATCGGTCTGGTCGAAAACGAGCACCGCATCCGTCAGGCCGCGCGCAACGTGAAGAAATTCATCACCAACGCCGACGCCATCCTGGCCAAGCACCACAATTCGGTGGAGCCGGTCTAGGGACGGGCTTCGCGAGTAGGATTCGAAGATGACGAACAAAACCTGGCGCGTCGGCGTCGCCGGTCTCGGTACGGTTGGCGGCGGCCTTCTGCAGTTCCTGGCCGAGCGCCCCGATTTTGCGCCCGCCGGTGACCGCGCCATCGTCACCGCCGTCTCGGCGCGGTCGCGGTCGCGGCCGCGCACGACCGATATCTCGGGCCTGACCTGGTTCGACGATCCCGTCGCCCTGGCCGGATCGCCGGATATCGACCTGTTCGTCGAACTGGTCGGCGGCTCCGACGGCCCGGCCAAGGCTGCGGTCGAAACGGCTCTGAAGGCTGGCAAGCCGGTGGTCACCGCCAACAAGGCCCTGATCGCCGAGCATGGGGCCGAACTGGCGGCCCTGGCGGAAGCGCAGGGCGTGCCACTGCTGTTCGAGGCGGCGGTCATGGGCGGCGTGCCGGCCGTGAAAATGATGCGCGAGGCTTTGGTCGGCGACGACATCGACTCCGTCGCCGGCATTCTCAACGGCACCTGCAACTTCATCCTGAGCGAGATGGAGAAGACTGGTCGCTCGTTCGCCGACGTGCTGCGCGAGGCTCAGGCCCTGGGCTATGCCGAGGCCGATCCGACCATGGATGTTGGCGGTTTCGACGCCGGTCACAAGATCACCATCCTGGCTGCCCTGGCCTTTGGTTGTGCGCCCAATTTCGCGGCCGCCGAGATCGAGGGCATCGAGGCGGTCGAGTTGCTCGACATCAAGCTGGCCAAGGATCTGGGCTACCGGATCAAGCTCGTCGCCTCCGCCTCGCGCACCGATCACGGCGTGGCGGTGAAAGTGCACCCGTCGCTGGCGCCTCTGGAGCATCCGCTGGCCCAGGCGGGCGGGGCGCTCAACGCCCTGTTCATCGAGGGCCGTCGCGTGGGCCGGATCTTCGTGCAGGGCCCTGGCGCCGGCGCGGGACCGACCGCCGCCGCTGTGGCCGCCGACATCGCCGATGTGATGACCGGCGCCGTGCGTCCCGTGTTCCAGGCTCCGGCCGGAAACCTCAAGCCGTTCATCGCCGTCGATCCCAGCCGCACGGTGGGCAAGGCCTATTTGCGGATCATGGTCCGCGACGAGCCGGGCGCCATCGCCGCCATCTCTGAAACCCTGGCCGAATGCGGAGTCTCTATCGACAGCTTCCTGCAAAAGCCCGTCGAGGGTGCGGGCGGCGTGCCGATCGTGCTCGTTACTCATGCGACTCCGGAATCCAATCTCCTCGACGCGATTAGCCGCATCGAAAAACTGCGCGCTGTGCTAGAGCGACCGCGCCTTTTGCGCGTCGCGCGCATCTGAGAACCGCGAAAAGCGGCTGAGAATTTAGCCTGACAAGGCTGGGAGACGTCGATGAGCTCTAAGACCCTGGATCGCTCGCTGGTCCTGGACGCGGTCCGCGTTACCGAAGCCGCCGCCATCGCGTCATGGACCCTGGTCGGGCGCGGCGACGAGATCGCCGCCGATCAGGCCGCCGTCGACGCCATGCGCAACGCGCTGAACGAACTGGCCATCGACGGCGAAATCGTCATCGGCGAAGGCGAGCGCGACGAGGCGCCCATGCTGTATATCGGCGAGAAGGTCGGCACGGGCAAAGGCCCGGCCATCGACATCGCCCTGGACCCTCTGGAAGGCACGACCCTGGCCGCCAAGGCCATGCCCAATGCCCTGGCGGTGATGGCCTGGGCGCCCAAGGGCACGCTGCTCAACGCGCCCGACACCTATATGGACAAGATCGCCTGCGGGCCTGGCCTGCCGGCCGGGGTGATCGATCTGGACCGCACGCCGGCCGAGAACGTGCAGGCCATCGCCGCCGCCAAGGGCGTCGATCCGTCTCACATCACCGTCTGCGTGCTGGACCGTCCGCGTCATGCCGAGATCATCGCCAGCGTCCGCTCGGTCGGCGCGCGGGTCTATCTGATCACCGACGGCGACGTGGCCGGGGTGATCAACACCACCGATCCCTCGACCGGCATCGATCTCTATGTCGGCTCCGGCGGCGCGCCCGAGGGCGTGCTGGCCTGCGCGGCTCTGAAATGCGTCGGCGGTCAGTTCCAGGGCCGTCTGCTGTTCCGCAACAGCGACGAGAAGGCCCGCGCCGCCAAGTGGGGCATTACCGAGCTCGACAGGAAGTACGACCTGCACGACATCGTCCGCGCCGACGCCATCTTCGCGGCCACGGGCGTCACCTGGGGCAATCTGCTGGACGGGGTCACTTACAAGGATGGCTTCGTGCACACGCACACCCTGGTGATGAACTCTTCGACAGGCACGGTCCGCGAAGTGCGAATGAAGCGCCGGGTGTAGGATCGTCACGGGCCAGCGTCTAAGGTCGCGGCGAATCCTTCAAACTTTTCGAGACCCTGAATGACCACGTTGAAAACCCTCGCCGACCACCTGGCCGCCGAGCAGACCGACGACGATGCGGTCAAGGACGTGGTCGCCGTGATCGCCGCCGCCTGCGTTCAGATCAGCAGGGTCGTGGCCTCTGGCGCGATCTCCGGCAGCCTGGGCGCGGCGGGGCAGATCAACGTGCAGGACGAAGAGCAGAAGAAGCTCGACATCATCACCAATGACATCCTGCGCGACGCGCTGAAGGCCTGTCCGGCCGTGGCGGGTCTGGCTTCGGAAGAGCTGGAAGAGATCGAGACCACCGGCCGCACAGGCGGCTTCCTGGTCACCTTCGATCCCCTGGACGGCTCCAGCAATATCGATGTCAACGTGTCGGTCGGGACGATCTTCTCAATCCTGCCGGCCCCGGTTGGCCGTGAGGCGACCGAAGCTGACTTCCTGCTTCCGGGCCGCCAGCAGGTCGCCGCCGGCTATGTGGTCTATGGCCCGCAGACCATGCTGGTCCTGACCCTCTCGAAGGGTGTGTTCGGCTTCACGATGAACGCCGAGGGCGAGTGGCTGCTGACCCACGAGACCGTGGCGATCGGCGCCGACACCGCCGAGTTCGCGATCAACATGTCCAACCAGCGCCATTGGGCGCAGCCCGTGCGTCGCTATATCGACGGCTGCCTGCAGGGCAAGGACGGCCCGCGCGGCAAGAACTTCAACATGCGCTGGGTGGCCTCGATGGTGGCCGACGTCCACCGCATCCTGATGCGCGGCGGCATCTTCATGTACCCGTGGGATGCTCGTGAGCCGGACAAGCCGGGCAAGCTGCGTCTGCTGTATGAGGCCAATCCGATGGCCCTGATCGTCGAGCGCGCGGGCGGCAAGGCGACCGACGGCAAGACGGCCATCCTCGACCTGCAACCGACCAAGCTGCACCAGCGCGTGCCGGTGGTGCTGGGCTCGGCCAACGAGGTTGATCTCGTTTCGGCGAGCTAGGCGACCGCGACTGACGCCGCCGGGGCGCATGGAGCGAATCCCCGGAAACGGATAGTCTCGTCCGATGCGCACCACACCCAAGCTCAGAATCGTCTAGCCATGGCCGACGGTCATGCGCCTATCGAGCAGGACGCCTTCCTGGGCGTCTCCCGCTCGCTCAGTGGCCGGGCCTGGCGCGAGCGCCCGGGCGATCCCGCTGCGGCGCGCAGCCATCAGCAGGTCCACGGCCTATCCGAGCCTCTGGCGCGGGCCCTGGCCGCGCGTGGCGTGGGTGTCGATGGCGCCGAGGACTATCTGCGCCCCACCCTGAAGGCGCTGTTTCCTGACCCCTCCAGCTTCACCGACATGGACCGGGCCGCCGAGATCCTGATCGACGCCCTGGAAGCGGGCCGGCCGACCATGGTGTTCGCCGACTATGACGTCGACGGCGCCACCAGCGCAGCCCAGTTGGTGCGCTGGTTCCGCCACATGGGCGTCGAGCTGCCGATCTATATCCCCGACCGCCTGACCGAGGGCTATGGCCCCAGCCCGGCGGCCTTCAAGACCATCCGCGACACCGGCGCCGAGCTGGTGGTGACCCTAGACTGCGGCGCGGCGGCCTATGACGCCATCGCCAGCGCCGCCACGATCGGGCTGGAGGTGGTCGTGATCGATCACCACCTGATGCGCGAGGACCCGCCGGCCGCTGCCGCCGTGGTCAATCCCAACCGCCCGGGCTGCCAGAGCGGGCAGGGGGTTCTGGCCGCCGCCGGGGTAACCTTCGTGCTGCTGACGGCTCTCAACCGCGAGGCTCGCAAGCGCGGCCTGTTCAGCGACGAGCGACCGCAGCCCGATCCCCGCCAGTGGCTGGACCTGGTGGCCATGGGCGAGGTCTGCGACGTCACCCAACTGGTCGGCTTCAATCGCGCCCTGACAACCCTTGGCCTGCGCACCATGTCCCAATGGGGCAATCCGGGCCTGAAGGCCCTGTTCGAGGTCGGCAAGGGCTCTGGCCCGGCTTCAGTGTTCCATGCCGGCTTCATCCTGGGGCCGCGTATCAACGCCGGCGGCCGGATCGGTCGTTCGGACCTCGGCGCGCGCCTTTTGTCCACGGATGATCCCGAGGAAGCCCGGATGCTGGCCGAGGAGCTCGACGCCCTCAACACCGAGCGCAAGGCCGTCGAGGCCGGCGTGGTCGAGGAAGCTGCGGCCGTGCTGGAGCGCGGCAGCAACTTCAATCCGGACGCGCCCGTGATCGTGGTAGCGGGGGAGGGGTGGCACCCCGGGGTCATCGGCATCGTGGCTGGCCGCCTGCGCGAGCGCTATCGCAAACCCGTGGTGGTGATCGGTATCGACCGCGCGGCCAATGTCGGCAAGGGCTCGGGCCGCTCGCAGCCTGGCGTCAATCTGGGCGCTGCGATCCAGGCGGCGTTCGAGCAGGGTCTGCTGATGTCCGGAGGCGGTCACGCCATGGCGGCGGGCCTGTCGATTCGCCCAGATTCCATTCCCGAGTTCCGCGCCTTTCTGGAAGAGCGCCTGGCCGGCGAGATGGAGGCTGTAGGCCCCGAGGCCGTCGAGATCGACGCCCTGGTCCAGCCCAAGGGCGCGGATCGCGCGCTCTACGAGGATTTCCAGCGCCTGGCCCCGTTCGGTCCGGGCAATCCCGAGCCGATGTTCGCCCTGACCGGCGTTCGCGCCGACCGGGTGATGGCGCTGAAGGGCGGCCATGTGAAGATGGATCTGGTCGGCCCGACCGGCGAGCGCCTGAAGGCGATTTCCTGGCGTAGCGCCGAAACCGACCTAGGTCGGCGGCTGTTGTCAGGCGGCGGCGCGCTCCATGTCGCCGGCAAGTTGAAGCCCGACGACTACAATGGCCGCAACGGCGTTCAGTTGGAGATCGAGGACGCCGCCGACCCGCGCGCCTGTTGATCGCCAACAGCATTTTCGGGCGCTGTCGCCCCGTCTGTGGGTGAACGGAAAAAATGCTTCCCAGCGGGTTGCGCGCCCCAAACGGCGCGGCTATACACCCGCTTCCTCGCGGGGCCGTGGTCCCTTCGTCTATCGGTTAGGACGCCAGATTTTCATTCTGGAGAGAGGGGTTCGACTCCCCTAGGGACTACCACCCGCGAGGCTTTCAAATTCGACTACCGACGATGTCATCATCCCTGGATGGCGATGTGGTCCCTTCGTCTATCGGTTAGGACGCCAGATTTTCATTCTGGAGAGAGGGGTTCGACTCCCCTAGGGACTACCACCAAAAGCTGCATTGGCGATGCCTGCGGCTGCATTTCAAAATTATTGCCAGAAAGTTGCTGCGACGAAATGTCGCGCAGCCTTCGTGCGCGCGTGCTTGACGCGAATTCACCATTGACGGCTCTCCTAACGCGAGAACAGTGTTATTCTTGTGGCGCTCGTCCCGTTGGGCTGATTGGGCGAGCCAGAGGGGCGGAATGTCTGGTTACGATTTCGATGCCGTGGGTGCGCACGAAGACCTCGTGCGGATCAGCGGGCGCGTAAAATGGTTCGATGTTGGCAAGGGTTACGGGTTCATCGTTCCAGATGATCCTGGTCAGACCGGCCTCAAGGACGTGCTTCTTCACGTGACCTCGCTGCGTAATTGCGGCCGGGAAACAGCGCTTGAGGGCGCTGTGATCGTCTGTGACGTGGTGCGCCGCCCCAAGGGGTGGCAGGTCAGTGAGGTGGTCGATCTCGACGAGAGTTCAGCGCCTTCGGCGCTTGAGCGGCCGCGCCGCACCTTTGCCGACGCCGCGCCGCGCCGCGAGCGTGACGGGCTGGGCAGCGGGTTCCGTTCCGGGCTGGACAGCGGCGGCGGGCGTCTGGCCCTCACCCCCGAAGGGCCGGCCGAGCACGCCAAGGTCAAATGGTTCAATCGCACCAAGGGCTACGGCTTCGTGGTGCGTGACGCCGAACCCGGCGACATCTTCGTCCACATCGAGACCCTGCGCCGCGGCGGCCTGGAAGACCTCCAGCCCGGCGATGAAGTCCTGGTGCGCTTCGCCAAGGGGCCCAAGGGCCTGGTCGTGGCCGAGATCACCCCGGGCGACGCCTGACTTTGGCCATCCAGGCCTGCCATTCCTTCGCTGGGCCCGTGGCGCTAGGCTGCGAGTCCAGCGCAATGGCGAGCGAGGATTGTAAGTGGCGGTAATCTGCGAACCGGGACGAAGGGCGGTGCTGACGGCGCTGGTGGCTGGCGCCTTGTTGGCGAGCGAGGTCGCTGTCGCCAAGCCCGCAAGCAAGCTCGAGGCCGTGGAGATCCTGACCGCCAAAGGACGCGCGCGCTTTCAGGTCGAGATCGCCGCGACGCATGCCGAACAGCAACGGGGGCTGATGTTCCGCAAGGCCCTGGCGGCTGATCGCGGCATGCTCTTCACCTATGCCAGGCCGCAGCCCGCCGCGTTCTGGATGAAGAACACGCTCATCCCGCTGGACATCATCTACATCGCGCCCAACGGACGTGTGCTGTCGATCGTCCGCAACGCTCAGCCCCACAACGAAATGCCATTGCCTTCGGGTGGTCCGATCCTGGGCGTGCTGGAGATTGCCGGCGGCCGCGCGGCGCAGCTTGGCATCCTGCCCGGCGACAAGGTCCTGCACCGGATCTTCCCGAAAAACTGATCGGTTCTGCGATTGTTGCCGTTCCCGTTTGATCCGGACGACGAACCCTTGTAGAGCACGCCCCTGCCGATGTGTCGGAGCGTAGCGCAGCCTGGTAGCGCATCTGGTTTGGGACCAGAGGGTCGCAGGTTCGAATCCTGCCGCTCCGACCATCGGCTAAAGACTGGAGAGGTTCATGCTGGCCCGCATCTATCGCCCCGCCAAGACCGCCATGCAGTCCGGCAAGGCCAAGACGAAGGACTGGGTTCTGGAGTTTGAACCCGCCTCTGCGCTCCGTTCAGACCCCCTGATGGGCTGGACCCAGTCGAGCGACATGAATGGGCAGGTTCGCCTGACCTTCGAAACCCGCGAGGAAGCGGTGGCCTACGCCCAGCATAATGGCCTGGCTTTCCAGCTGTTCGAGCCCAAGACGCCCAAGCGCATTATCAAGGCCTATGCCGACAACTTCGCGGCCGGCCGCAGACAGCCCTGGACGCACTAGCGTCCGCGCACCGAGGCTTTCCGGTTCGCGCCCTTAGCTCAGTTGGATAGAGCACTCGCCTTCTAAGCGAGCGGTCGCTGGTTCGAATCCAGCAGGGCGCGCCATCCCGACCCCAGAGCGCGCAAGGCTGGATGTCGGTGTGGGGTCTAGCTGAAGTGCGGTGAAGGGCCTGGGCAGGATGACGGGGAGGGGATCTGCCGTCACGTCGGGTTGGAAGGCGTTGGCAGTCGGGCGACGGGCGGGCGGCGAAGCCATCACCTAGCGCAGATCCCGCCCGCCGCCAGTGTTCCGGCCGTGGCCGAGATCTGCTCGGCAAGCCCGTCTTCCGGTGCGCGATATCCGAGACCCTTTCGCGGGATCCGATCGAGCCGCGCGGATAGCTCCAGCAGTTTCTCCGGCGGAATCAACGCCAGGTCCTCGTCGCTGGCTAAGAAGCGCCGCAGACTGCTTACGGCCATTGGCGTTCTCGGCCGCGCGCTGCGGAGGCCAACTAGATTCCACTCCCAATGGCCGAACAGCTCGTTCGTCTAATTAGTATTATCGGAAAACTTAGCCCGGGAACAGTTCGCGAAATTGTCGTGGCTCTCACAGCAATACGTCAGCGTCTTGGAACGCAGCGCCGGGCTGTAACCAGAAATCAGGTCTGCTCCACAGTCCGGACATTCCGACTTCGGCGCTTACCGACTCTCGCCGCGCTTGCACGCCAGATCCTCGCGCGATGAGGCGTCGCCGGCGCTATTTGACGCGGTTCTCGAGCGTGCCTAGGTGATCCGTCCTGATGGTCACGACATCGCCGGGCTGCAAATAGCCGCCAGAGGCGCGGTCATCACGGATCATCCGCTCGACGACCGCCGCGATGATGCCGCCCCGACCCAGCCTTGCGACCCAGTCAAAGGCGCCGCGAACGAACGTGGCGCGACCCGGACCCTTGAAGACCGTCCCGGCCGGCGTCCCGGCCAGAACCAGCGTGCGATCCGGCAATACGCCGTCGCGGCTGACCGGCAGGCTTGCGCTGCCTTCTCGCCAGCGCCAGTTGACGCCTCCCCGTTTGGCCGTTTCCACCAGAAGGCGGTCAAGGTCCCAGATCCAGGCTGTGACGGGGGTGCGCTGCCGTTCCTCGCCATTGACGGACAGGTGCAGTTCCAGCGGCGCAACAAAGGCCTTGAGGTCTCGCGGGACGACGAACAGGTCACCGACCGGCAGGAAACCCGCGCCGCTCTTGCCGTCTGTAAAGCCCTTGCCCGAGGCGATGTCCCTGGTGTCAGCCCCGCGCATCAGGGCCGCCCGATCGGTGACGTCATTGCACAGGATCAGACCCCCCTTGGCGCCAGAGCTGGCTGGCAAGGCTGAGAGTGTGACTAGGCAAAGCTCGACCTCATAGTCGAGCAGTCCCCTGCTCGCCGGGATCGCAGCGCGTGACGCGGTCGGCTGGGCGACCTTGGCGAACATGAACGGGCCGTCCCTGACCTTGGCCTCATCGGCATGCTCGGGATAGTTGGTGGCGACTGCGGCGTGCACGGCGCGCAGATCCACCGGTATGGCCAGGGTCGCCGCATCGTGGCTGACGCTGGTTTTTGCCGTAGCGATGAAGGCGGCGATCGCGTCGTAGCCGAGGCGGTTGTAGGCCGCGATGGCGTCTTCGCCGGGCTGCAACAAAGGCGCGAGGTCGACACCGGTGACCACGCCGTCTCGATAGCCGTTGACCGCAAACGTCTGGGCGGCGGCGCCGTCACCCGAACGGGCGAAGGTCAGAGCCTGGTCCAGCGGCGCTATGGCGAGCGTCGCCCGCAGAGGCGCTGTCGGGGCCGGCCGCGGCGGCACCTGCACCGGTTGTGGTCTGAACCCGACGGCGAAAGCCGCAGCCGTGACGACCAGGATCAGTCCGATCGCCGCGAGAGAGAGGATGCGCATGTCCGGTCCTATCGGGTTGCAGGAGCGTTGCCGGCGCCGGACGAGCCGCCGCCAAACTGGGCATGCAAAGCGGGCAGAAAGCCCGCCAGATGCGGCATTTCTTCAGCGCAATGCACCAGCAGGGCGCGGGCGTCGCTTTGCGTCAGGCGCAGCAGGCGCTTGGCGACGGCGGCGGCCATATGGCCGACAGGGTTGCGCCCGCTCACATGCTTGCCGCCCATCCAGAAGCGCGAGCGCATCTCGCTTCCGCCTGGAACCGCGCGGACATGGTGCGCCAGATAGCCGATGTCGACCGGGGCGTCGCCAAGGCCGATCCGGGCGGAGACGATGGTGGCCAGGCGGTCGTCATCCAGACTTTTGTCGGTGAAGCCCAGCGACGCCGGCGGCACGAAACGGATCGCGCCGCGAACCAGATCGCTGCCGATATACTCGTCAACGATCGAGGTCTGTCCCACATAGAGCGCGCGGCCGGCTGCGCCGACCGGCGGCGTTTCGCGCCAGCCGACATGAACATGCGCCTGCGGATGCCAGAGCTTGTATTTGGCCGGCGTATCGCCGTGCCAGCCAAACCACCAGTCGACCATGGCCGGGGTGACGCCCGGCATGGCGGTGCGCACGCTGACCCTCATCCCGCCGTCCGGCGTGAGGACAAATCCGTCCTCCAGCACCGCCGCGTCGCCAAACAGATTGGCCGCCGCATCCTCAAGTCCCGGCAGCAGTGGGGCGGGCACGCCGCCGCGATCGAGGGCCGCACAGACATGCGCCGCCAGCGGGGCCATGCGGGGATTGAAGAAGGGCGCAAAGGGTTGGGCGGTGTCCGCCGTGCGATAGCCGAGATAGCGCCCGACGATCGATTTGCTGCTCTTCATGCCACGCGCCCCATATAGGGATTGAAGCGACCGTCCGGGTCATAACGCCGGCGCAGGGCGTCAAGCCGGGCCAGATTGGCGGGCGCCATGAACGGCGCCGGACGGCGTCCGAGATTCTCATCGGCCAGCTGGATGCCGACGCTATGGGCCTGCAGGTCGCGCATGTGGTCGGTCGCCCAGCTTTCGTCCGCCGGGGTCGCCGCGCCGCCGCGCAGCCCGCCATACAGGGCCAGATAGGTCCGCGCCTCGAGCGAAAAGGCCATGTCGGGTCGCGTCGCCGGTCCGTTCCAGTTGAGCCAAAGCGCATGGCTGGGCGCCGCTGGCTGGGTGTCGGCGATGCGCCGCAAGGCCGGCAGCAGAGCCTCGATCGGCGTGTTCATCCACATGCTGTCGGTCGTCCAGCGGGTGTTGGGCAGGAACAGGGAGCGCTCGCCCCCCTTCATCATCATGCCCAAGGAGACCGGCAGCAGCGGCAGGGTAAAGCTGGCGAGGTTGCGGATCGGGCTCTTGTCGATGAACGCGACTGCCGCGCGCGCCTCGCGCCAGCTGCCGGCCAGCACGGGGGTCAGAACCTGGATGCCGTGCGCCGAAATTCCCATGGCCTTGCGATCGATGACCAGCTGGAACTCGGCAAAGGGCGCCACCGACGGGCCGATGCGATCGGCCCAGGCCATGACGGCCTCGAGGTGGCGGATGCGGAAGACCTGGACCTTCATGCCGACGTATTTGGGCCGCGCGTGGAGCTTCAGGTGAAAGCGCACGACGACGCCGAAAAAGCCGGGGCCGGCGCCGCGCGCCGCCCAGAGCAGTTCGGGGTTTTCGGTTTCACTGGCATGAACCAACGTGCCGTCGGCGAGAACGACATCGATGCCAACGACGCTCTGGCAGGCAAGCCCCGACGCGCGACTGTTCCAGCCAAAGCCGCCCTGCAGCAGAAACCCGCCCATGCCGACGGTATAGGCGTGCGCCACCGGAAAGAAGAGCTTGCGTTTGGCCAGGGCGGCATCCAGTTCGCCGGCCAGGCAGCCGGGGCCGATTGTCGCCCTCCCCTTGCTCGCATCGATCGAAATGCTGTTGAGGCGCGAAAGATCAAGCAGCATGCCGCCGTCGCGAATATGATTCTGCGCCCAGCTATGCCCGCCTGAACAGATGCCGATGGTCAGGCCCAGTTCACGCGCCTGCCCAACAGCAGCCACAACATCAGCCTCCACATTGGCCTGAACGATCAGGGCCGGGCGACGGCCCGGATCCTGCGCGTTGAAGCTGGTTCCGCGCAGCGCCACATCAAAGCCAGCCTCGCCCTTTTTGATAATCCGGCCCAAACCGGCGCTTCGCTTCACAGCGTTTCTCCAGCAGGGGGGCGAAGGGACGGCAGAGCCAGCCAGCGCATCGGCAGCGCGGGGGGCGGCGGAAACTCTACGGCTTCATGGCCTAAGGCCGCAGCGGCGGTCGGATCAAGCCCGAGCCAATGCAGCAGACGGGTCGTTGCCGGTTCGATGGCGGTCACCGGCAGGACGCCACGATGCAGATCCAGCGCCAGGCCGCCGATCGCGCCCGACACGATGCTCGCTGTCAGGTCCAGGTCGGTCAGGTCGAACCGGCCAAGCTGCAGGCCTTCGGCAAGATCAAGTTTCAGCCGCAGCCGAAGTTCTGAGACGAGGCTGTCGGCAGGCAGGCCGACATCAAAAATCAGGCGGCCGAACCCCGGCTCGGTCGCCACCATCCGCAGCGTCTGACGCGTGATGCAGGCAAAACGCCGGCCAGGATCAACCAGATCAAGGTTGAATCCCGCCATTGTCGCCGCATGGCTCGCGCCCAGCAGTTCGCCAAGGTCGGCGACCAGGGCAGCTACATCCTGGTAGTAGTTGTAGAACGTCGCATGAACCACTCCGGCATGATCTGTGATCTGACGAATGCCGAGCCCCGCCGCAGTGTGCGTCATCAAAAGCGCTTGCGCGGCCACCAACAGCTGGTCTCGGGTTCTGGCGCGTTTGGAGCCGCGCAAACTACTGGCTCGAAGATTCATTATTTGAGGTAATGTCAATTTTGATATTTCGTCAAATTGAATCGCGAACCGCTCGTTGATGGCTCCTCAGGCCTGCCCCAACTCCAAGGTTGGCGCCGCTGCTCTGCTGGCCCTGCACGACAGGACGATCGATGAGCTGGAGGGAGTCGTCGTGTCGCTCGACCTGGACATCGCGATGCGAAAGGTCGTGACGGTTGTCCCGATGCTGGTTCTGAACATCGCCTATCGGCGTTTGATCCGTCCGGCGCGGCGTTGGGCTACGCCTTGGCTAGAACCGAAGGTCGAGGCCAAAAAGCGCCGGGGTCGCCCTTCAATCGGACGAAGATGGCCTTCACGCTGCGGCGATGATCGCCAAAAAATCAGCGGCCTTGAGTGATGCTCCGCCGACCAGCGCGCCCCCGACCTCGGCCGCACGGAGAATTTCCGCCGCGTTGTCGGGTTTGACCGAGCCGCCGTAGAGGATTGGCGGCGCCTTGCCGGATTCTCCGAACATCGAGATCAACTGGGCCCGGATCGACGCATGCATCTCTTCGATGTCGGTGATCGTCGCCGTACGGCCGGTGCCAATGGCCCAGATCGGCTCATAGGCTATTGAGAAGGCCTGCCCTGCCAAAGCGGCCGGCAGTGATTCGCGTACCTGGGCGCTCACGACCTGCAGCGCTGAACCGGCTTCGCGCCGAGCGAGGCTTTCGCCGACGCAGATGATGGGCTCCAGCCCGGCTGCCAGGGCGGCCTCGACCTTGGCGGCCACCAGGGCGCTGGTCTCGCCATGATCCTCACGCCGCTCGGAATGGCCCAGAATGACCAGCGCGGCGCCGGCATCGACCAGCATGGCCGCAGCGATGTCGCCCGTATGGGCGCCGCTGGTCTTTGCATGGCAATCCTGCCCTCCGGTCAGCACGCTGGAGCCTTCCAGCGCCTGGCTCAGGCGGTGCAGCAGGGTCGCCGGCGGGCAGATCGCCACGCGGGCCGCCGCGGGCCGGGCGTCAACGCCTCCGGCCACGGCGCGGGCCTCGTCCAGGGCCTGGGCAAGGCCGTTCATCTTCCAGTTACCGGCGATCAAAGGCCGGGGTTTAGGGCTTGAAAGGGTCATGGAGCAGCTCTTGACCTCGCTCGCCCAAGGGAAGTCAAGACCGCCGTGGCTTGCCCCCTCGCCCCCCGCTCTACTATACCCGCTGCTCGCGCCCGCAGCGTCGTTTCAGGCTCACGCCTGCAGCGACGACGCACGCGGTAAGTCAGGAAGGTTTTCCAAGTCATGCTCGCCGGTTTCCGCACCTTCGCCAAATCGCCCTTCGCGGTGATCCTTTTCGGCCTGCTGATCGTCAGCTTCGCCGTGTTCGGGATCAGTGACGTGTTCAAAGGGCCGCGCCTTTCGGGCGTCGTCGCTGCGGGATCGCGGTCCGTCTCGGCGGCGGACTTCAAGACCCGATATGAGAACTACCGCAAGGAAACCGAGCGCCGCTCGGGCGAGGCCCTGACGCCTGACCAGGCCGTTGAACGCGGCGTCGACCGTCAGATCCTGCAGGAAGTGGCGCTTCAGGAATCGATGTCCGAGGTGATCCGCAAGTTCGGCATCCATCCGTCGGACAAGCTGATCGGCAACGTCGTGCGCGAGCAGATGAGCAACCTGCATCCCAACCAGCGGCCGTTCGACCCGATCACCGGCAAGTTCGATCCGAAGATGTATGAGGCCCTGCTGCGCGAAAACGGCATGACGCCCGACAGCTATCAGGCCTCGCTGAGCGACGAGATCGCCCAGACCCACGTCTTCACCGGCGTCGCCAACGGTCTGCATGCGCCCCGCATCTACGGCGCCCTTCAGGCGGCCTATGGCCTGGAAAGCCGCGACCTGGCGGCCTTCGCGATCAATCCGGCCACCGTCGACCGTCCGGCCGATCCGACCGACGCCCAGCTGAACACCTTCATGAAGCAGAACGCCGAGCGCCTGACGCGCCCCGAGACCCGCGTCCTGTCGATCATGCGCGTCAGCGCCCAGGCGCTGGAGCCGTCGGTGACCATCAATCCGGCCGATGTGCAGAAGACCTTCGATTTCCGCAAGGACACCCTGGCGACCCCGGAAACCCGCTCGCTGGTCCAGATCGTCGCGCCCGACGCCAAGGCCGCCGCCGTCATCGCCCAGCGCCTGGCCAAGGGCGATCAGCCGGCCGTGGTGGCCAGCGCCTATGGCCAGCAGCCGGTGATCATCAACGACAAGCCCAAGTCCGCCCTGCCCGACCGCAAGGTCGCCGACGCCGCCTTCAGCCTGGCCGCCGGCCAGGTCAGCGCGCCGATCACCGGCAGCCTGGGCATCTCGGTCGTCAAGGTGACCAAGGTCACCCCCGGCGCCGGCGCCAGCCTGGACAGCGTTCGCCCGCAGATCGAGGCCGAACTCCGGGTCCAGGGCGCGCAGGCCAAGGCGTATGACCAGACTCAGACCTATCAGGACGCCCACGACGCCGGGTCCGACCTGATCTCGGCCGCCACCAAGGCCGGCGCCATGGTGATGACCACCTCGCCGATCACCGCCCAGGGCGCCGACCAGACCGGCCAGCCGATCCCCGGCCTGACCCCGGACCTGCTGAAGACTGCCTTTGACCTCAACTCGGGCGGCGAGAGCGAACTGGTTGAGGTCGGCAAGGGCGAATATTACGCCGTCAAGGTCGAGAAGGTCATCCCGGCCGCCATGCCCGCCCTGGCCGATATCCGTCCGCAGCTGGCCCAGGTATGGCTGCAGAACGAGATGACCACGCGCCTGCAGGCCAAGGCCGAGGCCCTGGCCGCCCGCGTCAAGAAGGGTGAATCGATGGAAGCCGTCGCCGCTGCGGCCGGCTCCAAGGTTCAGCGTGTTGCAGGCATCAGCCGCGAGAATGCTCAGCAGCACCAAGGCCTTGGCCGCGACCTGCTGCTGGCCACGTTTAACGCCAAGCCGGGCGAAGTGTTCAGCTCGCGGGCCGGTCAGATGGCCTTCGTGGTCGCCAAGCTTGAAACCGTTCGCGCGGGCAAGATCGCCGACATGGCCCGCATCACCCAAATGATGCGTCCGCAGATCGACAGCGGCCTGATGCGCGATCTGGGCGAGGCCGCCCGGCTGGGCGCCCAGGCCAGTCTGAAGACCAAGACCAACCTGACCCTCGCCCGCCAGACCATCGGCGTCGACACCGACGCCCTGGCCAAGGCCGAGGCCGCCAAGACCGGTGCGACCAAGAAATGAGCCTTGAGCCCGCCTTTGACGCCTTCGCCCAGACCTATGACGCCGGTCAGCCCCAGGTCGTCTGGACCCGGCTGATCGACGATCTTGAGACCCCGGTCTCGGCCTATCTGAAGATCGGACAGGGCAAGCCCTACGCCTTCCTGTTCGAAAGCGTTGAGGGCGGCGCCTGGCGCGGCCGCTATTCCATCGTGGCGATGAAGCCGGACTTCGTCTGGCGCTGTCGCGGCGACCAGGCCGAGGTCGCAGAGGGCGACGCCATCGCCCGCGGCGAATTCACGCCCCAGGCCGGCGGCGCGCTGGACAGCCTGCGTGACCTGATCGCCCGCTCGCGTATCGAGCTGCCCAAGGGCCTGCCGCCCATGGCCGCCGGCGTGTTCGGGGCCTTGGGCTATGACATGGTGCGGCTGGCCGAGCGCCTGCCCGACGTCAACGAGGACACCACCGGCCTGCCCGACGGCATCATGACCCGGCCCTCGATCGTGGCCGTGTTTGACGCCATCGCCCAGGAGATCATCCTGGTCACGACCGTGCGTCCGCTGGCGGGGGTTTCGGCCCAGGACGCGCACCATGCCGCCCGGGCCCGCATCGAGACGGTGATGGCCGATCTGCGCCGTCCGCTGGCCCATGACGCGCCCCGCAAGGGTCATGCGCCCATCGAGTTCACCACACCCGTCAGCCGCGAGGACTATGCGGTCGTGGTCGAGAAGGCCAAGGAGTATATCCGGGCCGGCGACATCTTCCAGGTGGTGCCCAGCCACCGCTTCCGGGCGCCGTTCGACCTGGATCCGTTCGCGCTCTACCGCTCGCTGCGCCGGACCAACCCGTCACCCTTCTTGTATTTCCTGAACCTGGACGGCTGCCATCTGGTGGGCTCCAGCCCGGAAATCCTGGTTCGCCTGCGCGACGGCAAGATCACGATCCGCCCCATCGCCGGCACCCGCCCCCGTGGCGCGACGCCGGAAGAGGATCTGGCGCTGGAAGCCGAACTGCTGGCCGATCCCAAGGAGCGCGCCGAGCACCTGATGCTGCTGGACCTGGGCCGCAACGACGTCGGCCGCGTCTCGATGCTGAAGGAGCCGGGCAAGAACGAGCCCGCCAAGCCGCACAAAGGGCCGCGCGTCAAGGTCACCGAGAGCTTCAAGGTCGAGCGCTACAGCCACGTCATGCACATCGTCTCCAATGTGGAGGGGGTGGCGCCTGTCGGCGTCGATCCTGTCGACGTGCTGATGGCCGCCCTCCCCGCCGGCACGCTGTCGGGCGCGCCCAAGGTGCGGGCCATGGAGATCATCGACGAGCTGGAGATCGAGAAGCGCGGCCTCGGCTATGCCGGCGCGGTCGGCTATATCGGCGCCGACGGCTCGGTCGACACCTGCATCGTGCTGAGGACCGCTCTGGTCAAGGACGGCATGATGTACGTGCAGGCCGGCGGCGGCGTGGTCGCCGACAGCGATCCCGACGCCGAATATGACGAGACCCTGCACAAGTCCCGCGCCCTGAAGCGCGCGGCCGAGGAAGCCTGGCGTTTCGCCTGACGGCAAGCGTGACAGCCGAAAGTGGATGCCGGTTTCGGCGCCTGTCACGCGCCCAGTATCAGTAGCCGAGGCGGTCGGCCGGCAGATGCTGGGTGACCGCCGGCGGGGCCAGCACCATCACCGTGGCGAAGCTCAACGCGCAGATCGCCGCGAAGGCCGCCGCCGCCAGGACGGGCGCCATCTTCTGGCGACGCTCCCGCGGCCGCAGCAGAGCGCGGGCATAGGCGATGGCGACCGGATCAAGGGCGGAATCAGACGAGACCATGGATCGACCATGCCCCACGCCAAGCGATCTGCAATCGCCTTAAGCCTTTCTCGCGCTCAAATGCCGCAAACCCCCTCCCGCTCCGGCCCCGCCCGTTCTAGAAGCTAGATCATGATCCTGGTCATCGATAACTACGACAGCTTCACCTACAACCTCGTCCATTACCTGAACGAGCTTGGGGCCGAGACGCTGGTCCATCGCAATGACGACCTGACGGTGCAGCAGGCCCTGGCCCTGCGGCCGTCCGCGATCCTGCTGTCGCCCGGCCCCAAGGCGCCGGATCAGGCCGGCATCTGCCTGCCCCTGCTGCGCGGCGCGCCGGAAGACATGCCGATCCTGGGCGTGTGCCTGGGCCATCAGGCCATTGGCCAGGCCTATGGCGGCGAGGTCATCCGCGCCAAGGAAGTGATGCACGGCAAGACCAGCCCCATCCACCACGCCGACAAGGGCATCTTCAAGGGGCTGCCCAACCCCTTCACCGCCACCCGCTATCACAGCCTGGCTATCCGCCGCGAAGATCTGCCGCCCGAGCTGGAGGTCACCGCCTGGACCGACGACGGCGAGATCATGGGCGTGCAGCACCGCACTCGCCCCGTGCACGGCGTGCAGTTTCACCCCGAGTCGATCGCCACCGAGGGCGGCCACCAGATGCTGGCCAATTTCATCGATCTGGCTGGCGTCAAGCGCGACGCGGCGATCTGGGTCTAAGCGCAGCATGTCCGACACCTTCAAGCCGCTGCTGGCCAAGCTGGCCGACGGCCAGAACCTTTCCGAGGATGACGCCGAAGTCTTCTTCAGCGCCTGCCTGCGCGGCGAGCCGACCCCGGCCCAGATCGGCGCGGCGGTCACCGCCATGCGCCTGCGCGGCGAGACCGTGGGCGAGATTGCCGCCTGCGCCCGCGCCATGCGCCGCGCCGCCGTCATGCTGGACCATCCCTATGACGTCATCGATGTCTGCGGCACCGGCGGCGACGGCCTGCATACCCTCAACATCTCCACCGCTGTCGGCTTCGTGGCGGCGGGCGGCGGGCTGAAGGTCGCCAAGCACGGCAACCGCGCCGTGACCTCGAAATCCGGCACCGCCGACGTCCTGGCCGCCTTGGGCGTCAATATCGACGCCAGCCGCGAGCAGCAGCGCAAGGCCCTGGACGACGCCGGCATCTGCTTCATGTTCGCCCAGGCTCACCACGGGGCGATGAAGCATGTCGCGCCGATCCGCCAGCAGCTGGGTTTTCGCACCATCTTCAACTTGCTGGGCCCGCTGACCAATCCCGCCGGCGCCCGGCGCCAGGTGGTGGGCGTCTCGGCGCCGCGCTTCGTCGAACCCATCGCCCGCGCCCTGGGCGTCCTGGGCGCCGAGCGCGCCTGGTCGGTGCACGGCCAAGGCATGGACGAGCTGACCACCACCGGCGAAACCGAGGTCGCCGAATGGCGCGACGGCGTCGTGCGCTTCTTCACGATCACGCCGGAAGCCGTGGGCCTGCCCCGCGCTTCGCTGGCTGACCTGACCGGCGGCGAACCCGATTTCAACGCCGCCGCTCTCACTCGGCTGCTGGACGGTGAAAAGGGCGCCTATCGCGACATCGTCCTGCTGAACGCCGCCGCCGCCTTCCTGGTCGCCGACAAGGTCGAGACCCTGGTCGAAGGCATCGAGGCCGCCGCGGCTTCCATAGACAGCGGCGCGGCCAGGGCGGCCCTGGCCGGTCTGGTCAAGGCCACCAACACCGAACTGGCAAGCGCATGACCGACATCCTGGCCAAGATCGCCGCCTACAAGCGCGACGAGGTCACCGATCGCAAGCGCCGCCGCACCCAGGCCGCGCTGGACAACGCTGCGCGCAGCGCCTCGTCGCCGCGCGGCTTCAAGACGGCGCTGAAGCACGGACATGCGTCCGGCAAGCTGGCCCTGATCGCCGAGATCAAGAAGGCGTCGCCGTCGAAGGGCCTGATCCGCGCCGACTTTGATCCGCCGGCCCTGGCCCGCGCCTATGAGACCGGCGGCGCGTCCTGCCTGTCCGTGCTTACGGACGGGCCCAGCTTCCAGGGCGCCGACCCCTATCTGATCGACGCTCGCGCCGCTGTCAGCCTGCCCTGCATCCGCAAGGACTTTCTGGTCGATCCCTGGCAGGTTTCGGAAAGCCGCGCGCTCGGCGCTGACGCCATCCTCGTCATCCTGGCGATGATCGACGACGTTCTGGCCGCCGAGCTGATGAGCGAGGCTGAGCGCTTGGGTATGGACGCCCTTGTCGAGGTGCATGACGAGGCCGAGATGGCCCGCGCCGGCGAACTGGGCGCGACCCTGGTGGGCATCAACAACCGCGACCTGAAGAGCTTCGTCGTCGACCTCGCCGTCACCGAGCGCCTCGCCGCCCAAGCCCCCAAAGACGCCTTGCTGGTCACCGAGAGCGGCCTCTTCACCCACGACGATGTCGTGCGGATGGAAGCGGCCGGCGCCACGGCCATGCTCGTCGGCGAAAGCCTGATGCGGCAGGCCAATGTGGCCGAGGCCACGCGCACGCTGCTGGGCTGAGACCACACCGGGTACGACCGGTCTGGCGTTTTGCCGACTCGCCGCCCACACTCAGTATCAATGACAGCCGGCCCGTTAAGGCGGTCGGGATCGCTCGGGAGGGCAATGATGCACTGGATCGCCCGGGTGGTGAAATGGTCCCTTGTCGCCTTCTTCAAGCGCGAGGGCTGGACGATCGAGGGGGCCGCGCCGAGCCATACCCGCAAGTTCGTGATCATCGCCGCGCCCCACACCAGTAACTGGGACTTCGTTTATTTCTTGGGTGCGACTGACGCCCTTGATCTGAACCTCAGCTTCATGGGCAAGGTCTCGCTGTTCCGCTGGCCCTTCGCGCGCCTGATGCGCGACCTGGGCGGCGTGCCGGTGGACCGCTCCCGCTCTGGCGACACTGTCCAGGCCATGGCCGATGAATTCGCGCGCCGCGACGAGTTCATGCTGACGATTGCGCCGGAGGGCACGCGCGGCAAGGCCAAGCAATGGAAGACCGGCTTCTACAATATAGCCCTCAAGGCCGGGGTGCTGATCGTGCCGGCCAAGATGGACTACAAGCGCAAGGTGGTGGCTCTGGGGCAGGCCGTGATGCCGTCGGGCGACTATGACAAGGACATGGCCCAGTTTGCCGTCTTCTATCGCGACTGCACGCCCCGGCATCCCGAGCGAGCGACAGCGCTCTAGCGGCGAATCAGACAGTGATTTCGGCTTCAAGGACGCCCTTTAGCCGGCCGCAACGGCCGCCGTTCTGGGCAATTTGACGTTGCTGGGCGGTGTGATCTTGCGACTCATGGTCCAGCTCGATCGCGCCCGCATCTTGGATTCGGCGCCGACCAGATTTCGCCCGTACCGTCGACGGCGACGACCCAGATCAGGTGATGTTCCTGCCCGTAGTCAATGACCGCAAAGGCAAAACCGGTTCGCTTGCCATCGACGCTGACAGGCAAGGCTGGGTTGAACCGCTTGAAACTCATGGCGGTGCGCCCCTCCGAAATCCGTGCGCCGACAACGAACGACGAGCCATCCGCGTTCCTGCGTCGTCAACTTGACATTAAGAAAGAACGTCTAGAGAACATCGGCAAGGTTTGCGGTTTGTTCCGCGTCTTCCTCGAGGTCGAGATGCTCACGCGCAAGCAGCACGAGCTGCTGATGTTCATCCACGAACGCATCAAGGAGAGCGGCGTCTCGCCGTCCTTCGACGAAATGAAGGAGGCGCTGGATCTGGCGTCGAAGTCGGGTATCCACCGACTGATTACCGCGCTTGAAGAGCGCGGCTTCATCCGCCGCTTGGCTCATAGAGCCCGGGCGCTGGAGGTGGTGAAGCTGCCGCAACAGGCCACGACCGCCTCGCCTCCCAAGGGGCGCGGGACGTTCAAGCCCCAGGTGGTCGAAGGCGGAGGAGCGCCGGCTGCCACCAACAGCGGGCTTTCAGCGGTTGCGGCCAATGACAGCCGCGATCTGCCTATACTGGGGAAGATCGCCGCCGGCACGCCCATCGACGCCATCCAGCACGAACGCGACCGCCTGCCTGTCCCCGAATCGATGCTGGGCAGCGGCGAACACTATGTGCTCGAGGTGCAGGGCGACTCGATGATTGAGGCTGGTATTCTCGACGGCGACTACGTCATCATCAAGAAGGGCGACACAGCCACGTCCGGCGAAATCGTCGTGGCTCTGGTGGGCGAGGAAGCCACGCTCAAGCGCCTGCGCAAGAAGGGCGGCTCGATCGCCCTGGAAGCCGCGAACCCGAAGTACGAGACCCGGATCTTTGGTCCGGACCAGGTCGAGGTGCAGGGCAAGCTGGTGGGGCTGATCCGCCGGTATCACTGAGGCGCCGCAGACGGTCGCGAAATGAGGGCCGCTCCGGTTGGGGCGGCCTTTTTTTGTTGGGCTATGGAGTACTCGCCCCCTCCTGACCGCTGCGCGGTCTTCCTCCCCCGTAGGGGGAAGATGAGGTAGGCGCGCTTCATCTTCCCCCTACGGGGGAGGAGCGCCGCAGGCGCGGAGGGGGCAAGTGATCGCCCCGCCCTACTCCTTCGCGATCCGCGCCAGATGCCCGAGGATCTTCTCGGCCGCATCCAGGCGCTGGGCCGGGGTGTCCCATTCGCCCTTGATGACCACCTTCTGGTCGGGGCGGACCTTCCAGATCAGGCCGTTCTTGGCGACATACTGCATCAGCCCCAGCGGGTTGGCGTAGGTATCATTGCGGAAGCTGGCCACCGCGCCCTTGGGTCCGACGTCGATCTTGGCGACATTGGCTTCACGGCACAGGCCCTTGATGGCGACCACCTTGAGCAGGCTGTCGGTCTCGGGCGGCAGCGGGCCGAAGCGGTCGATCAGTTCGGCGGCCAGGGCTTCGCGGTCGGCGGACTTTTCGGCTTCCGACAGGCGGCGATAGAGCGACAGGCGCACATTGAGGTCGGGGACATACTCGTCCGGGATCATCACGGCGGCGCCGGTATTGATCTGCGGCGACCATCCGCGATCCTCCAGCAGGGCCTCGGCGCCCTGGCGCTGGCGTAGCTCGGCGACGGCGTCTTCCAGCATCTGCTGGTACAGCTCGACGCCGATTTCCTTGATGTGGCCGCTCTGCTCGTCGCCCAGCAGGTTGCCGCCGCCGCGCTGGTCCAGGTCATGGCTGGCCAGCTGGAAGCCGGCCCCCAGGCTGTCGAGCGACTGCAGCACCTGCAGGCGCTTTTCGGCCGACAGGGTGATGGTCTTCTCGTTGGGCGTGGTCAGATAGGCGTAGGCGCGGGCCTTGGACCGGCCGACGCGTCCCCGGATCTGATACAGCTGGGCCAGGCCGAACATGTCGGCCCGGTGGACGATCAGGGTGTTGGCCGAGGGGATATCAAGGCCGCTCTCGACGATCGTTGTGGCTAGAAGGACGTCGTACTGACCTTCGTAGAAGGCCGTCATCACGTCTTCCAGCTGGGTCGGGGCCATCTGGCCGTGGCCGACCACATATTTGACCTCGGGCACCTGGGTGCGGAGGAACTTCTCGATCTCCTCCAGGTCCTTGATGCGCGGCACGACATAGTAGGCCTGGCCGCCGCGATACTTCTCGCGCAGCAGGGCCTCGCGCAGGGTCACCGGGTCGAACGGGCTGATATAGGTGCGCACCGCCAGGCGATCGACCGGCGGCGTAGCGATGATCGACATTTCCCGAATGCCGCTCAGCGCCATCTGTAGGGTTCGAGGGATCGGCGTCGCGGTCAGGGTCAGCATGTGCACGTCGGCGCGAAGCTCTTTCAGCTTCTCCTTGTGCTTGACCCCGAAGTGCTGCTCCTCGTCGACGATCACCAGGCCCAGGTCCTTGAACGAGACCTGCTTGGACAGGATGGCGTGGGTGCCGACCACGATTTCCAGCTGGCCATTGGCCAGGCCCTCGCGAGTCTCGGCGGCTTCCTTGCCGGTGACCAGGCGCGACAGGCGGGTGATCTTGATCGGCCAGCCCTGGAAGCGGTCCTTGAAGGTCTTGAAATGCTGGCGGGCCAGCAGCGTGGTCGGACAGACGATGGCCACCTGCTTGCCGCTCATCGCCACGACGAAGGCGGCGCGCAGGGCGACCTCGGTCTTGCCGAACCCGACGTCGCCGCAGATCAGCCTGTCCATAGGCTTGCCCGAGCCCAGATCGCCGAGAACATCGGCGATGGCCGACAGCTGGTCGTCGGTTTCCTCGTAGGGGAAGCGGGCGCAGAACTCGTCGAACACACCTTGCGGCGCATCGGTCTCTTCCACCGACTTCAGCTGGCGCGCGGCGGCGATCTGGATCAGGCCCTCGGCCATGATCCGCAAACGTTCCTTGGCCTTGGACTTGCGACTCTGCCAGGCGGCCCCGCCCAGCTTGTCGAGCTGGACGTTCTCGCCGTCGGTCCCGTAGCGGGTCAGCAGGTCGATGTTCTCGACCGGCAGGTACAGTTTGCTGTCGCCGGCATACAGCAGGTCCAGGCAGTCGTGCGGCGCGCCCTGGACGTCCAGGGTTTTCAGGCCCTCATAGCGGCCGATGCCATGATCGATGTGGACGACCAGATCGCCCTGGGTCAGGGCGCTGGCCTCGGCCAGGAAGTTGGCGGCGCGGCGCTTCTTGCGCGGGCGTGCCAGACGGTCGCCCAAAATGTCGGTCTCGGAGATGACCGCCAGGTTCTCGGTCTCGAAGCCATGATCCAGCGGCAGGACGACCCGCTGCGGAACCTTGGGGTCATTGGCCTTGGCCGCCTGCCAGTAGCCGGCATAGGTGATCTTCTTCAGGCCGTGGTCGGCCAGCATGGTCCCCAGGCGCTCGGACGAGCCCTCCGACCATGAGGCGAACAGCACGCGCTTGCCTTGGGCCGCCAGAGCACTGGCGTGGTCGGCCGTGGCTTCGAAGAGGTTCACGCTGTCCTGGGCGCGCTCAGCGGCGAAAACCCGTCCAAGCTTGGCGCCCATGTCGATGACATCCAGCCCCTGGGGCTGGAACGGTGTGAACCGGCGATGAGGGCGGTCGTCCAGCGCCTGATCCCACTCGGCCGCCGTCAGATACAGCGCCTGAGGCTCGAGAGGGCGATAGGCAGATTTCCGATCGGCGCTGGCGCGCGCGTCATAGGCGTCCGCGATCATCGCCAGCCGTTCATCCCGCGCTTCAGAAGCCTGATGATCGACACCGACCAAGGCTCCGTCGGGCAGATAGTCAAACAGCGTTGCCATCCGCTCGTAGAACAGCGGCAGCCAGTGCTCTAGCCCGGCCCGCCGGCCACCCTCGCTGACGGTGTTGTAGAGCGGGTCATCGCCCGGCGCGCCGAACTTGGCGACATAGCCCCGCCGGAAACGCGAGATGCCGTCGGCGTCCAAGAGGGCCTCGCTGACCGGCAGGAGATCGATCTCCTTCAACTGCTTGGTCGAGCGCTGGGTCTCCGGATCGAAGGCGCGGATGCTCTCCAGCGTGTCGCCGAACAGGTCCAGCCGCACGGGCTCCTCGGCGGCCGAGGGATAGACGTCGATGACGCCGCCCCGGATCGCGAACTCGCCCTTCTCCGACACAGTGGAGGCGCGGACATAGCCGTTGACCGCGAAATAGCGCTCCAGGTCCTTGATATCGACGCTGTTGCCGACCTTGGCCGAATAGCTGGCGCGCATCAGCACGCTCTTGTCAGGCACCCGCTGCAGCAGGGCCGGCGCGGCGATGACCAGGATGGCGGGTTTTGCCGAACCCAGACCCCGGGCCAGACGCGACAGGGTCGCCATGCGCTGAGCGGCGACGCCGGCCGAAGGCCCGACGCGGTCATAGGGCAGACAGTCCCACGACGGAAAGAGCACCACCTCGATCTCGGGGGCGAAGAACTTCAGGGCGTCGGCGAAGGCGTTGGCCCGGGCCGTGTCGCGGGCGACAAAAGCCGTCAGGCCGCCGCGCGCACGCGCGATGTCGCCCATTACCAGGGCGTCGAAGCCCTCGGGCGCGCCGGCCAGGGTCAGGCCGCCGGCGGCCTTGGCGATCTGCTTGGCGTCGTAGGCCATGAAACTCTCTTAAGCGCCGTCGCCGATCGGGCGGACGGCATGGGCCTCAAAGCGGAACTCACGAATCATCGCCAGCACGTCCGTCTCGAACTCAGCGGGCGTGGCTTCCTGCCCGACGATCCAGGCGTAGATCTCGCGATCCGGATTTTCCAGAAGCGCCTCGAGCCTATCCAGCTGCGGTGGGGTCAGCTTGTGGCCATGGTTGTCCGCGAACGGCCCCAGAATGAGGTCCGCTTCCCGAAACCCGCGATGCCAGGCGCGGAAGCGAAGCCGCCGAAGGCGGGAGTCGTGATCAATGGTCATGTGCCCGGCGGATATAGAGCGCGCCAAGGGCGGGCGCCAGCACTCAGGACGGTTTGCGCCATTCCATGATCACGTACCAGGGCGCGCGATTGTAGCGTTTGGCCTTGGCTGGGTCGCCGCCCGTCGCGGCGGGCTCATCGAAATGGGTGAGGATCAGGCCTGAAGTCAGAAACCAGCGCATGTAGTCGCTGAGCGGCCTATGCCAGTTGCGGATTGAGATCCCGCGCCAACTTTCACGGCTGCTCCTCGTCTCCAGATAGCGGTCCATCGCAAAATGGGTCAGGTGTCCCAGCATATCGCGCTGCCAGCCGTCATGGACAGCGGCGGTCTTGAAGCTGGCCAGATTTGCGACCAGCAACGTCCCGCCAGGCTTAAGCACCCGCACCATCTCGGCTATGGCGGTCTGGGCGTCTTCGATATCGATCAGACTCAGATAGCTCACCACCAGGTCGAAGCTGGCGTCGGCGAACACCAGCGCTTCTGCGCGTCCCTCGACATAGAGGCCGCCCGGGTCACGCGCTCGCGCTGCGTCGAGCAGTTCCTCGGTAGGATCCAGACCCACCGGCTCGAAACCTTGCCCCCGCAAGATTCTGCAAAACCGCCCTTCCCCGCATCCGACATCGAGGGCTGTTCCCCGGACCAGCCCGGACAGACGCTCAGCCATGACTTTGTCGAGCACGTGCTGCCGGCCAAAGTCACCGTTCTCGCCCATGTCGGCAATCCAAGCTTTTGCGGAGCGCTTCCAGCCGCTTTCATCCATCTTGGTCTTGCCTCTCGGCGGCTTGCCATCATTGACTTTGCCTCGGTTCAGCCTATTTATCCCCAGCTTCGGAGCAGGTCAGGCGAATCCGCGCCGCCCGTTCGCCCAAACACGGGCGGCTCTGAATTCAGCCAGATTGATATGACAGAATTTTCCGAACTGGGGCTGTCGCCCACGACCCTCCAAGCGGTCGCAGACACCGGCTACACTACGGCCACTCCCATTCAGGCCGCCGCCATTCCGGTTGCACTCGCCGGGCAAGACGTTCTGGGTATCGCCCAGACCGGCACCGGCAAGACTGCCGCCTTTACCCTTCCGCTGATCGACAAGCTGATGAACGGCCGCGCCAAGGCGCGCATGCCGCGCGCTCTGGTCATCGCCCCAACCCGCGAGCTAGCCGACCAGGTCGCCTCCAGCTTCGAAAAGTACGCCAAGGGCACGAAGCTCTCGTGGGCGCTGCTGATCGGCGGCGTGTCGTTCGGCGACCAGGAAAAGAAGCTTGATCGCGGCGTCGACGTGCTGATCGCCACTCCCGGCCGCCTGCTTGACCATTTCGAGCGCGGCAAGCTGCTGATGACCGGCGTGCAGTTCCTGGTCGTCGACGAAGCCGACCGCATGCTGGACATGGGCTTCATCCCGGACATCGAGCGCATCTTCAAGATGACGCCGCCCAAGAAGCAGACCCTGTTCTTCTCGGCGACCATGCCGCCGGAAATCACCCGCCTGACCAAACAGTTCCTGAAAGATCCCGTGCGGATCGAGGCGGCGCGCCCGGCCACGACCAACGAGAACATCACCCAGCTGCTGGTCAAGGTCCCCTCCTCCGATCCCAAGGCCAAGCGCCTGGCGCTGCGCGCGCTGATCGAGAAGGCCCAGATCGAAACCGGCATCGTGTTCTGCAATCGCAAGACCGAGGTCGATGTGGTGGCCAAGTCGCTGCGCTCGCACGGATTCGACGCCGCCGCGATCCATGGCGACCTGGATCAGAGCCAGCGCATGAAGACCCTGGCGGCCTTCCGCGATGGTTCACTGAAGATCCTGGTGGCCTCCGACGTCGCCGCGCGCGGCCTGGACATCCCGGCCGTCAGCCACGTCTTCAACTATGACGTCCCGCACCACGCTGACGACTATGTGCACCGCATCGGTCGCACGGGCCGCGCCGGTCGCTCGGGCATCACCTACATGCTGGTCACCCCGGCCGACGACAAGGGCTTCGACAAGGTCATCAAGCTGATCGGTTCGACCCCGAACGAAGAAAAGCTCGACCTCGACTACTCGCAAGCTGTCACTGTCCATCGCGAGGGCGACAAGAAGCGTGGCGGTCGTGGCGCGCCGCCCAGCCGCGATCGTGGCGGTGAACGCGAGCCGGGCGAACGCTCGGCCCGTGGCGGTCGTGGCGCGCGCACCCGCGATGCCGAGGCCGGTCCGGTCGATGCAGCGACGCCCGTTGACGGTGTGGTTGATGCCGCGCCGGTCGCACCTGTCGAAGCGCGCGAGGATCGCCCCGCCCGCACCCGTGGCGAGCGCAAGCCGCGTGAACGGGCTCCGCGCGCCGAGCGCCCGGAGCGCACCGCTGAGCCGGAAGTCATCGACGGCGTCGCCCCCGTTCAGGTCGAATCGGACGTTGAAGTTGCAGCCGAAGTGCGCCCTGCGCGTGAACGCGGCCGTGATCGTGGTCGCGGCCGTGATCGTTCGGAGCGCGGCCCGCGTCCTGAGCGCGTCGAAGCCCCCGCTCCGGTCGAGGCTGAAGCCGCGGCTCCGCGCGAACGCGGTCACGACCGGGTCCGTCCCGAACGCGCCGCCGCGCCGGAACGCGAAGCTCGCCCCGCCTCGCCGGTGCGCGGCGTCCAGCCGGTGCGCGGCCGCGAAGACGATGACGACCGCCGCGTTGTGGGCTTTGGCTCCGACACCCCGGCCTTCCTGATGCGCGCTCCGCCGCGCCTGCCCAAGGTCCCTTCGGACGACTGATCGGACGGCGGCGCCAGCGCGTCGTCATTCGTCTGAAATGAGCGTAGGATAACGGCGTTCTCGGCTTTGGCCGAGGCGCCGCCCGCGCGGCGCCGTGGCTGAACCGAGCCTTCTCGGAGGTCTTTGGCATGCAAGCCGCAAACGACTCTGAAATCTCACCCGACCTGCTGGCGCATGAGCGCACCTATCATGCGTTCAACATGCTTCTGCGCTGGTCAATGCTCGGCCTGGCCACGGGTCTGACCAGCCTGACACTCTGGTTCGCGACGCCGATCGGCTTCATCGGCGGCCTGATCGTCGGGATCATCGTCTGGGTGGCGGGCTATTACGGTCTTGTCCGCCACGAGGCGCGACAGCCGCTGGATCCCTGGGCGATGGGGCGCTAAAGCCTTCCACCGCCCAGGTTCCGGGTTAGCGCTTGATCTGGCCGGCCAGATACTTGCGGATGCCTTCGCCATAGGGCGGACGCAGGCCCAGCATCGGCGCGATGTCCTTCTTCAGCTGCTGGAAGACCGCCTTGCGGTGGCTGAACTCCAGGAAGCCGTCATGCCCGTGATAGGCCCCCATGCCGGCCGGTCCGACGCCGCCGAAGGGCAGCTCTTCCTGGGCCACGTGGAAGATCACATCATTGACCGTGACGCCGCCGCTGGTGGTGCGCTCCAGAACCCGATCCTTCTCGGCCTCGTCGGTCCCGAACCAGTAGAGGGCCAGGGGGCGATCATGGGCGTTGATATAGTCGACCGCCTCCTCGACGCGCTGATAGGTCTTCACCGGCAGCAGCGGGCCAAAGATCTCCTCTTGCATCACCGCCATGTCGTCGGTGGGATTGAGGATCAGGGTCGGGGCGATCTTGCGGTGCGGCTGTTGTGACAGATCCTCGCCGGCCGGATTGATCTCGACGATGGTCGCGCCCTTGGCCCGGGCGTCCTCGACATAGCCGGTGATGCGGTCGAAGTGACGCTGGGCGACCACGGCGGTGTAGTCGGGATTGTCCTTCAGGGTCGGGAAATAGCGCCCGACGGCGGCCTTGGCCTCGGCCACGAAGTTGTCGACCTGGTCAGCCGGCGCGAAGACATAGTCGGGCGCCAGGCAGATCTGACCGGCGTTCAGGGTCTTGCCGTTCATGATCCGGGCCGCGGCGGTGGCCATGTCGGCCCCGCGCGACAGGATCACCGGGCTCTTGCCGCCCAGTTCCAGGGTGACTGGCACCAGGTTGTCGGCCGCCGCGCGCATCACGTGGCGGGCCACCGATGTGGCGCCGGTGAAGACCAGATGGTCGAAGGCCAGGCCGGAGAAGGCCTGCCCCGCCTCGGCGCCGCCGACGAAGACCGCGATCTCTTCCTCGGTGAAGGCCTTGGCGAACATCGCCTTCATCAGGTCCGACGTCGCCGGCGTGAATTCCGACGGCTTGATCATCGACCGATTGCCGGCGGCCAGGATCCCGGCCAGGGGCGCGAAGGTCAGGTTGACCGGGAAGTTCCACGGGCTAATCACCCCGACCACGCCCTTGGGCTGGTACTGGATCCCCGCCTTGGCCCCGAACAGGCCGAGGATCGCCGGCGTTGTCTTGCGCTTCTGCGGCTTCATCCACTTGGTGAGATTTTCGCGCGCGAACTTCAGCGGCCCGATGGAGCCCGCCACGTCGGTCAGGGAGGTGGCTTCCGGCGAACGAGACCCAAAATCGGTACTGACCGCTTTGGCGATCTCTGCCTGATGGCCGATCAAAAGATCGATGCAGCGGTTGAGACGTTCGATGCGCTGCTCGGCCGTCCAGGGCCCATCGCGCAAATGCGCCGCTTTCTGGCGCTCAAGCACGAGATTCATCGCGGCTTTATGGGTTTCGAGGGTCAAATTTGTCGGCGCGTTCATGGACGTGATCCTCCCGGCGGCCCGCTGAGGGCTCATCTTATCAGTGTTCACAATGAAGGCCGAAAAACGCAAGCGCAAGAGAACCTTGTTCGCTCTTAACGCCTCGTTTGAACTCTCAGAGCTAAAGTGGACATCCAAGCGATCGGCATTCTCGCTACGGGAACGTGCCGACGGGGGAAGAAAAGATGTCGGACGTCGAAACTACGCTGCGCGGCCCCGAGGCCTACAAGATCGCCAAGCGCGCTCTGGAGTTGATGGAACGCCATCAGGTGTGGCCCACCGCGCTGAATTTCGAACTCTGGACCCACTATGTCGCTGATCCCGAGGGCGCGCTGGCGCGGGAACTCACCCGACTGATTTCCCTTGGCGAGCCGCTTACCGAAATGGTCAGCGAGGAACTCGCCGCAGCCTATCTTCCCAAGGCCAAGCTGAATGAACAGATCCGCGACGCCGGCGATCTGCTGAGCAAGGAACTGGAATCGGTCTCCAAGGCGATCCAGAACGCCCAGAAGACCAACGCAGCATTCGGCAAGCAACTGGACGGGGTTTCCAAGGATCTCGATGGCAGCGCCGATGTCGGCGCCATCAAGTCGGTGGTCACCAGCCTGGCCCAGGCCACCCGCCGTGTTCACAAGGAAAACCAGTCGCTGGAAGCGCGCCTGGCCGAATCGACCGCTGAGGTGGACCGCCTGCGCGAACACCTGGAGCAGGTTCGCCGCGACGCCACGACCGACGGTCTGACCAACCTGGCCAACCGCAAGGCTTTCGACGAAGAACTGGACCGCGCCTGCTCGGAGGGCGACGAGGCTGGCACGAGCCTGTGCCTGGCCGTGCTCGACATCGATCATTTCAAGGGCTTCAACGACACTTGGGGTCACCAGACCGGCGACCAGGTCATTCGCTATGTCGCATCCGTCATCGGTCGGGTCGCCGCCATGCCGCGCTTCGCTGCGCGCTACGGCGGTGAAGAATTCGCGATGATCTTCCCCCGGGAGGCGTCGAGCATCGTCGCCGGCTGCCTGGAAGAGATCCGTGTGGAAGTTTCCTCCCGCATGCTCAAGCGCCGCTCGACCAATGAGGACCTGGGCACGATCACCATCTCCTCGGGCTTCGCCGAACGTGCCAAGGACGAAAGCAGCCATTCCTTGATGGAACGCGCGGACGCCGCCCTGTACGCCTCCAAGCGCACCGGCCGCAACAAGGTCAGCTCGGCCGAAAACAAGCCGACTTCGGCCAACGCCGCCTAGGCTTTTGCCTCTTTGAAAACCGTCAGCGCCGCCGTTTTCGCGAACGGCGGCGTTTTCGTGTGAAAAACCCTCTGGCCTTCCCCGGGGTTAGTGGCGCCTAGCTGTCGTCCAAAGAGCGCCAAGCCTTGGGAGGACGCCATGGACTATCAAAAGATTCGCCTAACCGCCGAGGACGGCGTCGCGACCATTACCTTGGCCGATCCGACGACGCTGAACGCCGCCAGCATGGATCTGGCGCGCGAGATCACCCATGCCCTTGGGGCGATCGCCCACGGCAAGATCGTGGCGCGCGCGCTGATCATCACCGGCGAAGGCCGCGGCTTCTGTTCGGGCGCGAATCTCTCGGGCGGCGGTCCCGCCGCTCGCGAACTCGATGTGGACGGCAAGCCGGACGCCGGGTCAGCGCTGGAAACCGTCTATAATCCGATGATGACCGCTCTGCGGGACTTCCCCTATCCGATCGTCACCGCCGTGAACGGCGCAGCCGCCGGCGTCGGCTGCTCGTTGGCCCTGATGGGCGACATGATCGTGGCTGGTGAAAGCGGCTACTTCCTGCAGGCCTTCCGTCGCATCGGCCTGGTGCCCGACGGCGGCTCGACCTATCTGCTGCCGCGACTGGTCGGCAAGGCGCGGGCCATGGAGATGATGCTGCTGGGCGACCGGATTTCGGCCGCCAAGGCCTTTGAGTGGGGTCTGGTCAATCGCTGCGTGCCCGACGGCGAACTCATCGCCACCGCCACGACCATCGCCAGGGAACTGGCCAACGGCCCGGTGGCCCTTGGGGCGATCCGCAAGCTGGTCTGGGAGAGCCTTGACGCCGACTGGAACGGTCAGTTGCACGCCGAGCGCAAGGCCCAGAAGTTCGCCGGCAAGACCGAAGACTTCATTGAGGGCGTCAGCGCCTTCCTTCAGAAGCGCGCGGCGGCCTTCAAGGGGCGCTAGCCAGCCAGATAGGGCTTGTAGCTCTTTTCTTCGACGATATCGGAACCAGCCGCCGCATTGATCGCCCTCTTGATCGCGGCGCGCTGGTCGTTCTCGATATAGACGCGGCGCGCGAGGGCCACGAAGTCGGGGCCAAAGTCCTGGCGCCGCTCGCAATCACGCTTACCGTCCTCGACGTCCCAGAGGGCGGCGTTGACGGCCATCAGCTCAGCGGTCAGGCGCTCTATATCGGCGCTGGGCGGAATGTGCGACAGCGCGGTGGCCTCCAGCAGCGCCAGCTCCTTGCGGACATTAGCCTCCTTGGCCGGATCGCCGATGCGCTGGGCCTTCACGCGCAGGATGGTGATCTTGTCGATCAGTTCGCCGGCCGAGATGGGCGCGAGGATGGGCATTCAGGCGACTCCGGACATCAGACGCGCGAGGGCGCTCCAGACCGCGTTGAAGGGCAAGGCGGCCATGCCGTCTCCGTAGTCTTCCGCGACCAGCATCTCAAGCTTGGCGGCGGCCGGTCGAAACTTCACGGCCTTGCGGGCGTCCTTCTGTAGAGACAGCAGCGGCGCGCCGCCAGCCGCCAGCATGTGGCCGGGGCCGGCGTCATTGGCCACGGCTGCGCTCAGCCGACTGGCCAGGGCGATGACCAGCAGCGGGCCCCTCACATGGGGATAGTCGTCGTGGCGATCCGATTCGGGGAACAACGCGGTCGGCGCCTCGCGCCGCGCCCTGGCGGCGTCGTCGGCTTCGTCGGGCCCGAAGAAGAACACGGGAACTGCGTCCTTCACCGCGATCTCGCGCGCCAGCTCCAAATAGCGCTCCAGAGGCCAGCGCTTGTCCTGTCCGCCCGCTCCCGGGGCCAGGCCAACATATGTCGAGCCGTCAGGCAGCAGGGCCTTGGCGGCCGCCAGGGCGTCGGGATGCGCCAGGATGATCGGCGTCGGCGCGCCCTGCCCGCTCGAGGCCAGAGCCAGCAACCTCGCGAGCCGGTCGGTGACCGCCATCGGCCAATCCCGGGTCCGCGCCTGTCGTGCGGCGGAGACGAAGACACCCGCAGCACGACGGACCACGGCGCTGCGGCGCAGATTTTCCTGGGTGTCGATGACCAGATCGAACTGGCGGCCGCCGAACGGCTTCACCCACGGCAGGATGTCGAAGGCTCCGGCGCCCGTCGGGCCGTCAGTCAGAATTTCGTCGATATAGCCTTCGACGACAGCCTTCAGCGGTCCAGCATAGACGGTCTCGCCCTTGGCCGCGCACCAGCTGATCCGCGCGTCGGGAAAGGCGGCGCGCAGGCCGGCGATGAAGGGCAGCTTGATCAAGCCGTCGCCGATCACCTCGCCCATCGAATAGACCAAGATCGTTTTGACCATGGGCTGGATTAGGCCGTCGGCGTCTTCGGGGTCAATCTGCGGCTTCAACGGCCGGTTGGATTGTCACGCTCTCGCCGCAGCCGCAGGCGTCGGTTTCGTTGGGATTGTTGAACACGAACTTCGACGACAGCTTGGTGGTCTCGTAGTCGATCTCGGTGCCGACCAGAAACAGCACCGCCTTGGGATCGATCAGGATGGTGACATCCTTGTCCTCGATCACCTCGTCCAGCGGGCTCTTCTCCAGGGCATAGTCGAAGACGTATTCCGAGCCGGCGCAGCCACCGTTCTTCACACCGACGCGAAGGCCGGCATAGGGCTTGTCGGGCTCCTCAAGCGCCTTCCGGGCCATGATCTCCTTCACGCGCGCCGCTGCTGCGTCAGTCAGGGTGACGACCTTGGGGCGAGGGCGACGAAGGCGGGGCGTGAGGGCGGCTTCCATGGCGTTTTGACCGATCAGAACATGTTCAGTTGCAGCTTGGCCTCGTCGCTCATCCGCGACGGGTCCCAAGGCGGCTCGAAGACAAGGTCGACCGTACAGGACTTCAGGCCGGGGATTTCCATCACCGCGTCCTTGACCCAGCCCGGCATTTCGCCGGCCACCGGGCAGCCCGGCGCGGTCAGGGTCATGTCGATGGCCACGTCCTTGTCGTCGCTGACGTCGACCTTGTAGATCAGGCCCAGCTCATAGATGTCGACCGGGATCTCCGGGTCATAGACCGACTTCAGCTTCTCGATCAGCAGATCGGTCAGCTTGGCCAGCTCTTCCTTGGGAAGGGCTGAGGCGGTCTCGGGAATGGCGGCGTCGGTCATGCGGGGCTCAACTGAAGAAACTGCGGGCCTTGGCCAGAGCGTCCACGAACGCATCGGCCTCAGCCTCGGTGTTATATAGGGCGAAGGAAGCGCGCGCGCTCGAGGTAACGCCAAAGCGTCGCATCAGGGGCTCGGCGCAATGGGTTCCGGCCCGCACGGCGACGCCGTAGCGGTCCAGAACCTGGGCGATGTCGTGGGCATGGGCGCCCTCGACCGTGAAGGTCAGCACCGCGCCCTTGCCGGGCGCCGTGCCGAGAATCCTGAGGCCGTTGACGCCCTGAAGACGCTCGGCGACCCGATCATAGAGCGCATGCTCGTGGGCGAAGATGGCGTCGCGGTCCAGGCCGTTCAGCCATTCGATCGCCGCGCCCAGGCCGACGACTTCCAGGATCGCCGGCGTGCCGGCTTCGAAGCGATGGGGCGGATCGGCATAGGTAATGACGTCCATCGACACCGAGCCGATCATCTCGCCGCCGCCCTGGTAAGGCGGCAGGGCGGCCAGGCGGTCGGCCTTGCCATAGAGCACGCCGATGCCGGTGGGGCCGTACAGCTTGTGGCCGGAGAAGACGTAGTAGTCGACGTCGAGGGCCTTCACATCGACCCTGGAATGGACCACGCCCTGGCAGCCGTCGATCAGCACCTGGGCGCCGGCCGCGTGGGCCAGGCGGACGATCTCGGGCACGTCATTGACCGTGCCCAGCACGTTCGACATCTGGGTCAGGGCGACCATCTTGGTGCGCTCGGATAGCAGGCCCTTGTAGGCCTCCATGTCGAGTTGGCCGTCGTCCAGCACCGGCACGAACTTCAGGACCACGCCCTTGCGTTCGCGCAGGAAGTGCCACGGCACGATGTTGGCGTGGTGCTCCATCTCCGAGATGACGATCTCGTCGCCGGCGTTCAGCGACAGGCCAAACGAGGCCGCGACCAGATTGACCGCCTCGGTGGCGCTCTTGGTCCAGACGATTTCGGTCGGTTCGGCGTTGATGAAGTGCGCTACGCTTTCGCGAGCCTTTTCATAGGCTTCCGTCGTTTCATTCGCCAAAGTATGCAGACCGCGATGCACATTGGCGTAGGAAGTGCGGGCCAGACCCATCATGGCGTCCAGAACCGCTTCGGGCTTCTGAGCGCTGGCGGCCGTGTCCAGATAGATCAAGGGCTTGCCGTGAACAGTTCGCCCAAGGATCGGGAACTGGGCGCGGATCGCCTCGACATCGAAGGGGGCGTCAAAAGCCATCAGACGATGCTCCGACCCAGGCGCTGGGCGACCCAGGCGCGGGCGATCTCGCGGGCGGGTTGGTGTTCGATGCGCTCGACCACCTCACCCACGAAGGCCTCGGTCAGCATGGCGCGGGCTTCCACCTCTGGGATGCCGCGCTGACGGGCGTAGAAGATCGCTTGCTCGTCCAGGGCGCCGATGGTGTTGCCGTGGGCGCAGGCGACGTCGTCGGCGAAGATCAACAGTTCGGGCTTGGCGTCGACCTCGGCCCTGTCCGACATGATCAGGGCGTGGTGGCCCATGCGGGCGTCGGTCTGGTCGGCGCCGGGCTGGACGATGATCCGCCCCTGGAACACGCCGCGCGCCTGGTCGGAGACCATGCCCTTGGTCAATTGCGAGGTGGTCCCGTCGACGCCGCCGTGGGTGACCTGGGTGGTCAGATCGGCGTGGCGCTGGCCATCCAGCAAATAGATACCGTCGAGGCGCAGATCGGCGTGGGCGCCGGGATGGGCGACGCGGGTCTCGAGACGCTGGCGACGGGCGCCGGAGGTCAGGATGGTTTGCGCATACGTGGCGCCAGGCGCCAGGGCGACGTCGGCCGTGCTTACCGTCACCGCATCGGCAAGGTCGTCGACGAGGACGATCCGCTCCAGACGAGCGCCTTCGCCAACCGAGACGTCGAGACCGATATTGGCCAGATAGCCGCCCGCCCCCTGCCCTTCATAGCTTTCCAGCAGGGTCAGGGTCTGGCCGGGCGCGACTGTCACCGCAAACTCGGCGTCGTGCGCAGTGGCGTCGGCGTGGGATACGAACCGCAAAGCCAACACCCCGGCCTCGGGCGCGGGCTCACCTTCGCGCACCCATCCATTGACGATCAGGATAGTAGCGTCGGCCAGCGCGTCGAACGGACCCGCGCCGACGTCGCCGAGAAACGCCGGTGACTCAGCCGGGATGGTACGGATCAGCCCGCGCAGATCCGTCCAGCGCCAGTCCTCATCGCGTCGCGACGGCAGACGGCTGGCGTCTCCGGTCTTCAGGGCGAGAGCCAGGCTCATGCGGCGGCGCTCGCATACTTGTCGTAGCCTTCGGCTTCCAGTTGCAGGGCCAGCTCCGGACCGCCCGAGGCAACGATGCGGCCGGCGGCCAGTACGTGGACGCGGTCGGGTTTGATGTAGTCCAGCAGGCGCTGATAGTGGGTGATCACCAGCATGCCGCGCTCGGGGGAGCGCAGGGCGTTGACGCCTTCGGAAACGATCTTCAGGGCGTCGATATCCAGGCCGCTGTCGGTCTCGTCGAGGATCAGGAACTTCGGCGAAAGCATCGCCATTTGAAAGATTTCCATCCGCTTCTTCTCGCCGCCCGAGAAGCCGACATTCAGGCCGCGCTTGAGCATCTCGAAGTCGATCTTCAGCGAGGCGGCCTTCTCCCTGGCCAGTTTCAGGAAGGCCGGGGCGGCGATCTCGTCCTCGCCCCGCGCGCGATGCTGAGCGTTGAGGGCCGTGCGGATGAAGGTCAGGGCCGGAACGCCCGGGATTTCAAGCGGATACTGAAAGGACAGGAACAGGCCCTTGGCGGCCCGCTCATTGGCGTCCAGAGCCAGCAGGTCCTCGCCGTTGAGGCTGGCCGAACCCTCGGTGACCTCATAGCCGCCGCGCCCGGTCAGCACATAGGACAGGGTCGACTTGCCGGCGCCGTTGGGCCCCATGATGGCGTGCACTTCGCCCGCCGGCACGTCGAGCGTGACGCCCTTCAGGATGGGCTTGTCTTCGACGCGGGCGTGGAGGTTCTGGATATTAAGCATTGAAAGCCGTGATCTTTTCGAGCGTCTGGATAGCGAATGTGGTCGGCTTGCCGGTCAGGGCCGGCGCCTCCCATTCATGTTCGGGGCTGTAGGCGGCGAGTTTCAGAAGTTCAGTCAGCAGTGCGCGCTCGGCCGCCGCATCGGCATTGCCTTTCGCCAGCAGCTTGGCGCAGCGGTCGATCAGCGGGGCCTCGTCGCCATACGGATTGATCCACGTGCCATGCGCCGCCTGATAGGCCAGTTGGCGCGCGTACTTGTATTCCTTGTCGTTCAGCCCGAAGCGGACAGGGATCATCCCACGCTCCCTTCCAGGCTGATCGCCACCAGCTTCTGGGCCTCGACGGCGAACTCCATCGGCAGCTGCTGCAGCACGTCCTTGACGAAGCCGTTGACCAGCAGGGCTACGGCCTCTTCCTGCGAAAGACCGCGTTGCTGGCAGTAGAACAGCTGGTCGTCCGACAGGCGGGTGGTGGTGGCCTCGTGCTCGAACACCGACTGGCCGTTGCGGGCCTCGATATAGGGGATGGTGTGGGCGGCGCAGGTCTTGCCGATCAGCAATGAGTCGCACTGGGTGAAGTTGCGGGCGCCCTTGGCCTTGGGGTGGGCGCTGACCAGACCGCGATAGGTGCTGGTCGACTTGCCGGCGCTGATGCCCTTGGCGACGATCCGCGACTTGGTGTTGGCGCCCAAGTGGATCATCTTGGTGCCGGTGTCGGCCTGCTGGTGACCGTTGGTCACGGCGATCGAATAGAACTCGCCCGAGCTGCCCTCGCCGCGCAGCACGCAGGACGGATATTTCCAGGTCACGGCCGAGCCGGTCTCGACCTGGGTCCAGCTGACCTTGGAGCGGTCGCCCCGGCAGTCCGCGCGCTTGGTGACGAAGTTGAAGATGCCGCCCTTGCCGGTCTCGGGATCGCCCGGATACCAGTTCTGGACGGTGGAATACTTGATCTCGGCGTCGTCCAGCAGAACCAGCTCAACCACGGCGGCGTGCAGCTGGTTCTCATCGCGCATCGGGGCCGTGCAGCCCTCAAGATACGAGCAATAGGCGCCCTTGTCGGCAATGATCAGGGTGCGCTCGAACTGACCGGAGTCCTTGGCGTTGATCCGGAAATAGGTCGACAGCTCCATCGGGCAGCGGACGCCCGGCGGAATGTAGACGAAGCTGCCGTCGCTGAAGACCGCGCTGTTGAGACAGGCGAAATAGTTGTCCGAGGTTGGCACCACCGAGCCCAGATACTGCTTCACCAGATCGCCGTGCTCGCGGATCGCCTCGCTCATCGAGCAGAAGATCACGCCGACGGCGGCCAATTCCTTCTTGAAGGTTGTTACCACGCTGACGCTGTCGAACACCGCATCCACGGCGTAGCGCGGCGCGCCCTCGACGCCGGCCAGGACTTCCTGCTCGCGCAGCGGAATGCCCAGCTTGGCGTAGACGGCCAGGATCTCGGGATCGACCTCGTCGAGGCTCTTGGGCCCCTCCTTGGTCTTGGGCGCGGCGTAGTAGTAGGAGTCCTGATAGTCGATCTTGGGATAGTTGACCTTGGCCCAATTGGGCTCTTCCAGCTCAAGCCAGCGGCGATAGGCGTCCAGGCGCCAGTCGAGCATCCACTGGGGCTCTTCCTTCTTGGCCGATATGAACCGCACGATGTCTTCGGAGAGGCCCTTGGGGGCGAACTCCTGATCGATGTCGGTTGTAAAGCCGTGCTCGTACTTTTCGAGCGAGGCAACGGCTTCGACGGTTTTTTGAACTGCGGCCACTATGCCACCTCCCGGCGCCGAGCGCCGATACGCTTCCAAGCGGCGATCCAGGCGTCGCCGCATTTGATCCAGTCGTCTTGCGTGCTCGCCCAGCCACCGCTGACCCGCAGAGCATAGGGGGCGAGGTCTGACCGGCCCATGGCTTCCACCACGCGGCTGGCCTTGACCTTGCCCGAGGAGCACGCACTGCCGGCGCTGACCATCACGCCCGCCAGGTCCAGGTTCATAACCTGAATCTCGGAGCCGAAGCCTTCGCTGGCGAAACAGAGTGTCTGGGGCAGGCGATCAGCGCCCTCCCCGAGCACGACCGCGCCTTCTGCCTTGACGCGTTCGGCGAGGGCGTCGCGCCACTGGGGCTGTTCGCTCATAGAGGCGAGATCGCGCGAAGCCGCATCGGCGGCCGCTCCGAAGGCGGCGATGCCCGCGACATTCTCGGTGCCGGCCCGGCGGCCGCGCTCCTGCCCGCCGCCATGCTGGCGACGATGCAGGAGCGCGCGCGTACCGGCCACCAAGGCGCCGACGCCTTGCGGGCCGCCCAGCTTGTGAGCCGACAGAGCCATGGTGTCGGCTCCCAGCGTCGAGAAATCGATGGCAATCTTGCCGGCTGCCTGAACCGCATCGACATGCAGCCAGCCATCGACGGCGCGCACCAAAGCAGCGGCCTGAGCGACGGGTTGAATGACGCCGGTCTCATTATTGGCCAGCATCAGGCAGACCAGGGCGCGACCGGGCGCCTTCAGATCGGCTTCCAGCCAGGGCAGATGCGCCACGCCGTTGGCATCGACGGGCCAGGTCTCGACCGGCAGGCCAGTGGCCTTGGCCGTCTCGAGCACGGCGTCATGTTCGGTGGCGCCGACGATGATCCGGCTGAAGCCAGCGGCCTTGGCGCTCTCAATGGCCAAGGCGTTAGCCTCGGTGCCGCCGCTGACAAAGGTCACAGAGCCGGCCGGCACGCCGACCAGGGCGCCGATCTGGGCGCGGGCCTTCTCGACGACATCGCGCGCGGCGCGGCCGGCGGCATGGACCGACGAGGGATTGGCCGGCACCTCGAGGGCGTGCAGCAGCGCCCCGCGCGCTTCCGGACGGATGGGCGCGGTGGCGTTGTAGTCGAGATAGACGGAGGCGCGGGACATGGTCACTCCGCCGCAATCTCCAGCGTTTTGGAGTCGGGGCGCAGCCGACCTTCCAGCACATCTGCGATCGAGACCGAGGCGAGGTAGCCGTGGATCTGACGGCCCATCTCCTCCCAGAGGTCATGGGTCATGCAGCGCTCGCCGCCGGCCATGCAGCCCTTGGGACCGCCCTTCGTCATGCCACAGCGGGTGGCCCGCAGAGGTTCGTCGACGGCGAGCACGATCTCCGAAATCAGGGTCTTCTCGCTGTCCAATGCCAGGCGATAGCCGCCACCGGGACCACGGGCGCTCTTGACCAGGCCCTTGCGGCGCAGCCGCGCGAAAAGCTGTTCGAGATAGGACAATGAGATCTGTTGACGGGCGGCGATCTCGGCCAGGGCCACAGCGCGGCCGTCACCCTGGTCCTGGCGTTTGGCCAGGTCGGTCATCGCCATGACCGCGTATCGTCCCTTGGTGCTAAGCCGCATGCGCCTTTACTCCTTGCAGATTCCGCGCGCATCGGCTTTTGCGTGTGCTACAAGCCGCGACTTCGCGCCGGACCCCAAGTCCGCGTCGCTGGGTGAGATTTAGGAAGACCAAGCGCAGTGGTCAAGTATTCCATCGGTCGAAAGATCCGGAATCGCCCGCCGCTTGCCGAACCAATGAGGTCGATATGCCTGATGTGATTTTGGCCGGCGCGTCCGGACGGATCGAAGGTCGCTACTCGCCGGGCAAGACCGAGACGGCCCCGATTGCCTTGATTCTGCATCCGCACCCGAAGGCGGGCGGGCACATGAACCACCCGGTTTCGGTGCAGCTCTATCACCTGTTCATGAAGCGCGGCTTCGCGACGCTGCGCTTCAATTTCCGCGGCGTGGGCCGCAGCCAGGGCGAGTTCGACGCCGGCATCGGTGAACTGGCCGACGCCGCCACCGCGCTGGACTGGCTGCAGACGTCCAACCCGGCCGCCAGCCAGACCTGGGTCGCTGGCTTCGATTTCGGTGCCTATATCGGCATGCAGCTCCTGATGCGCCGCCCGGAAACAGACGGCTTCATCAGCGTGTCGCCGCCCACCAACATGTATGATTTCAGCTTCCTGGCGCCCTGCCCGGCCTCGGGTCTGTTCCTGACCGGCTCGGCCGACAGCATCACCCCGCCCGTCGAAGTCGAGCGCGTGGTTTCCAAGCTGCGCACCCAGAAGGGTATTATCATCGACTACGAAGTCATCGATAAGGCCAGCCACTTCTGGACCGAGCACCTGCCCTTTGTGGAAAAGAGCGTCGGCGACTATCTGGACAAGCGGATCGAGATGAACCCGATCTGATCCTTCAAAGGCCTCCCTTCGGGGAGGTCTTTTTCGTTCAGGGTTGAACGATCCGTCCGCCTGTCATCGGCGCGCTGACGCCCGTGGTGCCTGGAAAGCTGATCGGCAGGCCAAGCGCGGTTCGCGCCGCAAGATAGGCGAAGGCCTCGGCCTCGATGGCGTCGCCGCGCCAGCCAAAGGCCTCGGCGGTTTTGACCGGAACCGGGGATCGCTCGGCCAATACTCGCATGATCTCGGGATTGTGCCGGCCGCCGCCGCAGATGATCAGGGCGCCGGGCCGCGCGCCCTTGTCGAACGCCTTGACCACGGCCTCGGCCGTGAACGCCACCAGGGTGGCTGCGGCGTCCTCGGCGGAAAGATGCGCCACGGCGTCAAGCGTGAAGTCGTAGCGGTCCAGCGACTTGGGGGCCGGCGCGTCGAAATAGGCGCCCGACAGCAGGCTGCCCAACGCCGCCTCGTCGGCCCTGCCCGCCGCGGCCAGCCGGCCGTTTTCATCGAAGCGTCCGAGCCCGCGGGCCTGAAGCATCAGGTCGATCATGCCGTTGCCTGGCCCCGTGTCGAAGGCCAGCAGGCTTCCGTCGGCGTCGATCAGGGTGATGTTGGCGACCCCGCCGACGTTCAGCGCCGCCACCGGCGCGGCCAGTCCCGAGGCCCGGGCGCGGGCGGCGTGGTAGATCGGGGCCAAGGGCGCGCCCTCCCCGCCGGCCGCGACGTCGGCGGTGCGGAAGTCGAAGGCGACAGGGCGGCCCGTGGCGCTGGCCAGCCGCTCGGCGTCCAGCAGTTGCACGGTGCGGCCAACCCGGCCCGGCTGCGGGCGCTCGTGCAGCACGGTCTGGCCGTGCACGCCCAGGAGATCGAAATCACTCCAGGCCAGGCCATGCTCCGCGATGAAGCTTTCCGCTGCGTACAGGTGCTCGTCGGCGACGGCGCGGCGGGCATCCTCAAAGATCGCCGGTTCTGGTTCGCCGCGCGACCAGGCGCGAGCCTGGTCGGTGGCCGCTAGCAAAAGGTCGCGGGTCGCCTCGCGCAGCTTTCGCTCGCCCGCCGGGCCAAAGGCTTGGATGTCTTCGCCGTCGGTCTCAAGCACCGCCATGTCGACAGCGTCGAGCGAGGTGCCGGTCATGAATCCCAGGATGCGCATCGCCGTTGACTGCCATGCTCGCGGGCCTGTAGCTAGTCCCCATGATCGACGTCCGATTTACCGCCACCTCCTATTACCGCCCGCTCAAATAGCGGGAGGCCGACCTGACACGTCGATACGCCCCCGCCCTGCCGGGGTCGCGTCTCAAAAGATCATAGCGCTCCGGCCTTATCCGGAGACAGACCTTATGAAACCCTCGCCACATCCAGGCCCGCCCGTGCTAGACGGCCCTCCGTCTCCGCAAGAGTCGTCCCATCCAGAGAGTCGATCCATGTCCGCGCCCGCCTCGTTCAAGTCGGAATTCCTGCAGGCCCTGCAGGCGCGCGGCTACATCCACCAGATCACCCACCCGGACGAGCTGGACGCGGCCGTCGCCGGAGGGATCGTCACAGCCTACATCGGCTTTGACGCCACGGCGCCCAGTCTGCACGTCGGGTCGCTGATCCAGATCATGATGCTGCGCCGCCTGCAGCAGGCCGGCCACAAGCCGATCGTCCTGATGGGCGGCGGCACCACCAAGGTGGGCGATCCCACCGGCAAGGACGAGAGCCGCAAGCTGCTGTCGGACGCCGACATCGCGGCCAATATCGCCGGCATCAAGTCGGTGTTCGCCAAGTTCCTGACCTTCGGCGATGGGCCCACCGACGCCATCATGGTCGACAACGACGAGTGGCTCAGCAAGTTCGGCTACGTGCAGTTCCTGCGCGACTACGGCGTGCACTTCACGGTCAATCGGATGCTGGCCTTCGACTCGGTCAAGCTGCGGCTCGAGCGCGAGCAGCCGATGACCTTCCTCGAATTCAACTACATGCTGATGCAGGCCGTCGACTTCCTGGAACTTAACCGCAAGTTCGGCTGCGTTCTGCAGATGGGCGGCTCGGACCAGTGGGGAAACATCCTCAACGGGGTGGAGCTGACCCGCCGTGTCGACCAGAAGGCTGCCTATGGCTTGACCACGCCGCTGCTGGCGACGGCCTCTGGCGCCAAGATGGGCAAGACCATGTCAGGCGCCGTGTGGCTCAATGCCGAACAGCTGAGCCCCTACGACTACTGGCAGTTCTGGCGCAACACCGAGGACGCCGATGTCGGCCGCTTCCTGAAGCTGTTCACCGACCTGCCCCTGGATGAGATCGCCCGCCTGGAGGCTCTGCCCGGCGCCCAGATCAACGACGCCAAGAAGGTGCTGGCTGACGAGGCCACGCGCATGGCGCATGGCGAAAACGCCGCGCGTTCGGCGCGCGACGCGGCCGAGAAGGCCTTCGAGCAGGGGGTTACTTCGGCCGACCTGCCGACCTTCGAAGTGCCCGCCGGGGATCTCAAGGCCGGCATCGTCTTGGCCAACCTGTTCGCCGACGCCGGTCTGGCCGCTTCCCGCGGCGAAGCCCGTCGGCTGGCCCAGGGCGGCGGCGTGAAAGTCAACGACCAGGCCGAACCGGACGCCAACCGCGTGGTCACCGAAGCTGACCTGGTCGACGGCGTGGTCAAGCTGGCGGCCGGCAAGAAGAAGATCGTTCTGGTCAAACCCATCTGACCGGCGCCATGCCGGACGCCTCGAAGAGGCGATCCGGGATAGCCTGGATTATCGACGTAGAAGTGAATTACGGAGAGAGACGATGCTTCAAGCTGGCGATAAGGCTCCCGCGTTCGACCTGCCCACCGATACAGGTCGGGTCAGCCTTGCGAGCCTGAAGGGCAAGAAGATCGTCCTCTATTTCTACCCCAAGGACGACACCTCGGGCTGTACGTCAGAGGCGTTGCAGTTTTCGTCCGAGGTCGAGGAATTCGCAAAGCTGGGCGCAGTGATCGTGGGCGTGTCCAAGGATAGCGCCGCCTCGCACGCCAAGTTCCGTCTCAAGCATGACCTTACGGTGGAACTGGCTGCGGACACGACCGGCGAGATCGTCGAAACCTACGGCGCCTGGGTAGAAAAGAGCATGTACGGCCGCAAGTATATGGGCATCGATCGCTCGACCTTCCTGATCGACGCCGACGGCGTAATCCGCGAGGTCTGGCGAAAGGTCAAAGTGCCTGGCCACATCAAGGCGGTGCTGACCACTGCCAGAGCCATGAAGTAGTCGGATTTGCGATTTGATCGCCGACGGTGTGTAACAAGCGCGCCCGGCGGTGTTGTATTTGCGCCGCGTAGCGGAGCCAATTGGCGCCCAGTCGACCATCGATCTTGCTGATCGCATTCAGGTGGCGTTAACGATTGGGCCCGCATGCTAAATTCTTTTACTCGCGCTCTCTTGCTGAGCGAAGAGCCTTGCGCGGCCGCGTAATATCGTTGCATATCCCCGTGTTCTAAAAACGGGGGTTTCGTGAGCGATGGCCATCAAACGCTTCAAGCGACTGCGGCAATCCCTCGAAGGTCTTTTCCCTGAAAGGCACCTCTATATCCGCTCCGGCGGGGAGATGCGGGGCTACGTTTTTTCCACCAACAAGCAACTTCTGGCCGCGACCGTCGTCGGCTGCGCCGCCCTGTGGATGGGTGTCTGCACCGCCGCCATGATGGTCAATGCTTTGGCTGTCAGCTCGACAGACCAGCAGGTCATCAAGCAGCGAGCCTATTACGAGCGCCTCAACGCCGACCGTCAGGCGCGCCTGAACAGCGCCGTCGCCCAGCTTTCGGCCACCAACGGCTCGCTCGATGAGTTGGCCGCCTCGGTAGAAAAGCGCCACTCTGCGCTGGCCATGCTGGTCAGCGACTTTAAGGGCGTCCCTGGCGCCTCCGAAGCCCTGAAGACCTCCAAGCCTCGCCTGCTGGCCGCAACGCCGGTCCAGCGCATCCAGGCCACCCGGATGGATCAGGAGCGCCTGATCGACGCCGCAGAGACCTTTGCCAAGAGCCGGGCCGAACGCCTCCGTCTGGCCATGCGCATGGCGGGCCTGGACGCTGGCAACTATACTGGCCGCGGCGCCTCGCTGGGCGGTCCGCTGATCGAGGCCCGGGATCCGCGAGCCCTCGCTGCCGTGCTCGACGTCGATGAAGAATTCGCCACCCGCATTCACCGCGCCGCTACCGATATGTCGGACATGCGCTCGCTGAACGCGGCGGCCCAGAAGCTTCCTTTCTTCCGCCCGACCAGCAACCCGGCGATGAGCAGCAGCTACGGCGTTCGCTTTGACCCGTTCACGCGTCGGCCGGCCTTTCATTCTGGACTGGACTTCCCGGGGGCGTTCTACACCCCGATCATGTCGACCGCGCCGGGCGTCGTCTCGTTCACAGGCGTGCGGTCTGGCTATGGTAACACCATCGAGATCGACCATGGCGGCGGCTTCAAGACGCGCTATGCTCACCTTCAAGCGATTTCAGTGCGCGTTGGCGAACGGGTCGCGATTGGTCAGCGCGTTGGAGCCATGGGCTCGACGGGTCGGTCGACCGGCCCGCACCTGCACTATGAAGTCTGGGCCAATGGCAGGGCCCAGAACCCAAATCGCTTTTTGAAGGCTGGTGAGTATGTTCAGCAAGCAAACTAAGACCACGGCGCGCGGCCCGACCAAAATCGAGCCCCTGCCCACGCCCATCGCCTCCGTCGATCCGACACGCAAGGTGGCGCCGAAGGTCGCTTCCCTGATTTCGGCCGACATCACCATCGAGGGCGGCGTCACCGGCGACGGCGAACTCCAGATCGATGGCGTGGTTCGCGGCGATGTTCGCGTGGGCCGCCTGACCGTTGGCGAAACCGGTCATGTCGAAGGCTCCGTCTATGCCGAGGCCGTCGAGGTTCGCGGCCGTGTGGTGGGCGCCATCACCTCAAAGCAGGTTCGCCTCTACGGCACCTCCTATATCGACGGCGACATTACCCACGAGCAGTTGGCGATGGAAACCGGCGCCTTCTTCCAGGGCCGCAGCCTGAAGTTCCAGCGCCCTGCCCCGCAACCGGCTCCGACGCCGGTTCTTGCGCCCCCGGCGGAGGCGCAGGCCAAGCCGGCCTGATCCTGGAAGTAGACACCAAGAACAACGCCCCGGATCGCTCCGGGGCGTTTTTCGTTCCAGGCTGCGCTTCTAGGCGTCGCGTGTAGCGCCGACGCGTTGGGCCAGCGAGGCGCCCATGAACTCATCCAGATCGCCGTCCAGCACCCCTTGGGTGTCGGAGGTCTCGACGTTTGTCCGCAGGTCCTTGACCATCTGGTAGGGCTGCAGAACGTAGCTGCGGATCTGGTGACCCCAGCCGATATCGGTCTTCTGGTCTTCCAGAGCCTGCTGGGCGGCTTCCCGCTTCTGCAGTTCGGCCTCGTAGAGGCGCGCGCGCAGCATCTTCCACGCTTCTTCGCGGTTCTGGTGCTGCGAGCGACCGGCCTGGCAGGCCACAGCGATGCCGGTCGGAATGTGTGTCAGACGCACCGCCGAGTCGGTCTTGTTGATGTGCTGACCGCCTGCGCCACTGGCGCGGTAGGTGTCAGTGCGGACGTCGGATGGATTGATCTCGATCTCGATGGTGTCGTCCACCACCGGATAGACCCAGGCCGAAGCGAAGCTGGTGTGGCGCTTGGCAGCGGCGTCATAGGGGCTGATGCGCACCAGACGGTGGACGCCGGCTTCGGTCTTCAGCCAGCCATAGGCGTTCTGGCCCTTGATCAGCAGAGTCGCCGACTTGATGCCAACCTGATCGCCCGAGGTTTCTTCGACCAGCTCGACGCTCATCTTGTGAGCATTGGCCCAGCGCGAATACATCCGCAGCAGCATGCCCGCCCAGTCGCAGGACTCGGTGCCGCCAGCGCCGGAATTGATTTCCACATAGCAGTCGTTGCCATCGGCCTCGCCTGACAGCAGGGCCTCCAGCTCGGCGCGGCCAGCGCGATCCTTAAGGTCCTTCAACTGGGCGCGGGCATCCTCCAGCAGGGCGTCGTCGCCCTCCATGTCGGCCAGCTCGGCATATTCCAGCGCGTCCTTCAGGCCCTGGTCGAGCGCCTGCACGGCCTCCACGCGCGCCGACAGGCTGGCGCGCTCGCGCGAGACGGCCTGGGCTTCGGCGGGTTTGTCCCAAAGGGTCGGGTCTTCGACCCGGGCATTCAGCTCATCGAGCTTTCGAAGTGCGGCATCCCAGTCAAAGACGCCTCCTGAGCAGTCCCACGGACTGCTCGATGTCGGCCGCAGAGGCCTCAACATCCGGTCGCATCACGTTACTCCGTGACAAAAAGAAAGGGCGCGGGAGATAGCCCGCGTCGGAGGTCGGCGCAACGCCGATGATGGATCAGTACAGGCCGCTGAGCGGGTCAGGCGCCTTTGGCGGTGGCTTTGCGGCGTCAGCGGCGCTCGTGGCGCCGGTAGGCACGCCATTGGGCCAGGTGTCCGAATAGGGTTGTGGTCCTGCCGCAGCAGCGGGAACCTCGGTCTTGGGCTCGGTCCCAGGCCGGAAGGCTTCGCGGATCCCGCGCACCATGGCGAACTTGGCGGTCTTGGGCGGTTTGAAATCGACAACAGGCTGGCCCTTCAAGGCTTCACGCATGAAGTCCATGAATACCGGCACAGGACCGGAGGCCCCTGTCTCGCCTTCGCCCAGCGAGCGGTTGTCGTCAAAGCCGATGAAGACCCCGACCACCAGGTTGGGCGAATAGCCGACGAACCAGGCGCTGCGGTACTCGTTGGTGGTTCCGGTCTTGCCCGCCAGGGGACGTTCCAGCGAGCTGACTGCCGCCGCCGTGCCGCGCTGAACCACGCCCTGCAGCATCGAGGTGATCTGATAGGCCGTGACCGGATCCATGACCTGCTCGCCCGGCGCGTCGAAGCGCGGGCTCTCGTCGCCGTTGAAGCCGGCGGTGCAGCGGACGCAGTCGCGCTTGTCGGCGCGGAAGATGACCTTGCCCTCGCGGTCCTGCACCAACTCGATCAGGTGAGGCTCTACGCGGCGACCGCCATTGACGAACGGCGCATAGGCCGAGGTCAGCTTGAAGGGGGTGGTTTCCCCCGCTCCCAGCGCCATCGCCAGCACCGGCTGCATGTCGCGCACGACGCCGGTGCGCTTGGAGAACTCGATGATCTTCTTCATGCCGACGCTTTGCGCCAGACGCACGGTCATGGCGTTGATCGACTGCTCCAGACCTTTGCGCAGGGGCTGTGACCCGTAGAACTCCTTGTGGTAGTTCTCCGGGCTCCAATCCTCGCCATTCGCGCCCTTCAATGTGATGGCGCTGTCGACGACCACACTGGCCGGCGTGAAGCCATTTTCGAGGGCGGCGGCATAGACAAACGGCTTGAACGCCGAGCCTGGCTGGCGCATCGCCTGGGTGGCGCGATTGAAGTTCGAGAGTGAGAAGCTGTAACCGCCGACCAAGGCGACCACGCGGCCGCTGTAGGGCTCGATGGCCACCAGCGCGCCATTGACGGCGGGCACCTGGCGCAGGCGGTAAGTTGACGCCCCCTCGACCTTCTCGACGAAGATCAGGTCGCCGGGCTTCAAACCCTTGCCCGCCCGGGCCCATGCCATGTCCTCGCCGACGATGGCGCCTTCGCCCTCGTTCTTGATCAACCGCACCCGGCCATCGCCCGAAACGACCACGGCCGCCCGCCAGCCCTGGCGTTCGGCCGGCGGGCTCTTGGCGCGGGCGGCCTTTTCCCAGTCGGCGTCACTGGCCTCGACGTGTCCCCAGGCGCCTCGCCAACCGTGGCGGCGGTCGTACTTTTCGAGACCATCCATCAACGCGACGCGGGCTGCGGTCTGCATCCGTGGATCCAGCGTCGTGCGCATGTAGTAGCCGCCCTCGCTGAGGCGCGGGCCGAGGGTGGCGACGCCGCGCTGGCGCACTTCCTCGACGAAATAGTCGGCGTCACGATAGGCGGCGCGCTTGGGCGCGGCCTGGACGACCAGATCCTCGGCCTTGGCCTTGTCGGCGTCAGCCTGGGACACCCAGCCCAACTCGGCCATCTGGTCCAGGATCCAGTCGCGGCGGACCTTGGCTTTGGCCTTGTTGCGGATCGGATGATAGTTGTCGGGTCCCTTGGGCAGCGCCGCAAGATAGGCGCACTCCGCCAGGGTCAGCTCGGGCAGGGACTTGCCGAAATAGTTGTACGAGGCCGCGCCGACGCCGAACGAGCGATAGCCGAGCCAGATTTCGTTCAGGTACAGCTCAAGGATCTGCTGCTTGTCGAGCGACTGCTCAAGACGGTGAGCCAGGATGGCTTCCTTGAATTTGCGACCGACCGTGGCGTCGCTGGTCAGCAGCACGTTCTTGGCGACCTGCTGGGTGATCGTCGAGCCACCCTCCAGGCGCTTGCCGCGCGCGGCGTTGCCGACGTTCTTGAGCATGGCGCGCGAGAAGCCGCCCACATCGACGCCGCTGTGGCGGAAGAAATTGCGATCTTCGGCAGCCATGAAGGCCTGGGCCAGCTGCGGCGGGATCTGGTCATAGGGGACGAAGATCCGGCGTTCCTTGGAGTATTCGCCGATCAGGGTGCCGTCCCACGCATAGACGCGCGTCGCCGTCGGCGGACGATAGTCCTGCAGCTCGCCAGCATCGGGCATGTCGTGGAATAGCCACGCCGCGTAGATCGCGATCGCGAAGCCCGCCACGGCGATCGCGGAAAGCACCGCTACGCCGGCGATGGCCATCCATCGTTCGGTGGGTTTCAGATCCACGGGGCCTCCGTTGGACGACGCACACTCGCCCGCCCTGCTCTCATCCTCTAGAGCCCGTTCCACAAAAGTGTAAGCGGTTTTGCGGCCGCACCCTCGCGCCCGGACTCTGCCTCAAGCCTCTAGCCTGCATCGCCGCGGGCGCCAACGGCGCGCACGTCTCAGGATTTGCGGATCTGGGCGGCGAAATAGGACTCGATGGCGTCGCCGACGGCATTGACCACCCGGGTTCGGCTGGCGGGGTTGCTCAACAACCGCTCATCCTCCGGATTGGTGATGAAGCCCATCTCGAGCAGCACGGCTGGGACATCGGGCGCCAACAGCACAATAAAGCCGGCGTCGCGATGGCTGCGACGCAGCAGCGGCGTCTCCTCGCCCACGCGTTCCAGCAGAAGTTGTGCGAAGGCGGCCGAGCGATTCTTGGTGGCGCGCTGCGACAGGTCCAGCAGGATCTGGCTGACGGCGCGATCGCGGCCCGGCAGGCTGGCCTTCATCAGCCAGTCGTCCTTCTCCAGCACCCGCGCCACGCGCTCGGTGCCTTTTTCCGACAGCGTGTAGACACTGGCTCCGCGCGTGGTGACGTCGGGACCCGAGTCTGCGTGCATGGAGATAAACAGGTCGGCGTCGGCGCGGCGGGCGATCTGCACCCGCGCTTCCAGCGGAATGAAGGTGTCGGTCTCCCGGGTCATCACAACCTGGAAGCGGCCGGATTTCTCCAGACGAGCCTTCAGGGCCTTGGCGGCCGCGAGCGTGACATCCTTCTCGTAGACGGAGGCGCCCAGCGAGCCGGGATCCTTGCCGCCGTGACCGGCATCAATGACGATCACCTTCTTCAAGCGCAGCGGAGCGGCCTTGACCGGGCTGGAGACGAGCGTGAGCTTCGGCGCGGCCTCAGGCGCAGCGCCGTCGGTCGCCTTCAGGTCTATGACATAACGATAGGCCGTCGCGCCGTCGCCGGGCGGCAAAAGGAAGCGCCGGCGCACTTCAGCACGGCCCGACAGGTCCAGGCGAAGGCGAGCGCCACCGCCGGCCTCGTCGATGATCCAGCGCTTGACCAGACCCTGGCCCGCCCCCTGCAGGTCACCCGAGACCGAAACATTGGGTAGTCCGATGACAATGCGTTGATCCAAGGCGCCGTCAGCGATCAGACGCCCCACAGCGGCGCGATCAAGATCGATGACCACACGGGTTTCAGCCCGATCGCCGCCAAAACGGACTTTCTGGACCCCAGCGGCCGGCGCGGGGCCTTGCGCGGTCGCGACAGCGACGCCAGCGACGGTCAGGCCGCCGACGATTAACGCGGCCCTCAACCAGCCCGTTCGCGCTAACCCGATGAGAACTCTAAGCATCCCTCGCCCAAGCATTCCGGTGCCGGTGAACCAGCCGTCAATATCCGCCACGCCCGGTAGCGAAAGCGTTAAACCTGACCTTGTTGTCCAGCGCTTTCCTTTTGCCTCGCGATGTTGCTACAATTCATCTGCGTGCGAGCGACGTGATCGTCATGGAAGCTCGCGCGAGCGACCGCGGGATGATTGGAGCCTTTCGCCTCCTCCGTTTCGTGCGCCGCGACTAGACGAGTTATCCGAGGATCGATCCTTCGTTCGCAGGCAGACGCCTGCCGCAGGGCCGGTCCGCAGGGCCCGCGTCGGGCTCTCCGCCTTCCCGGCGACGACGCGCCCTCCGATCAGCGTCATTCCGGCGCGACCCGGTAAACCATCCAGTCCGCGCCTCACGGCGCGGTGGAGAGAACAGAAACCTCATGGGCTGCGCCGCACCCGTCCGCCATTGGCATCCGACCTCTCGCAACCGCACTGGCGGAGCGACGGGCGGTGACGCGCGCGCCTGTCTTTCATTTCGGCGACCGGGCCATGAGCCCGCCGTGCGCCGTGGAGATTCCCTTAATGTCGAAGAAGATGCTGATCGACGCAGCACACGCCGAAGAGACGCGTGTGGTCGTCGTGGACGGAACCCGGGTTGAAGAATTCGATTTCGAAAGCCAGACCCGCAAACAGCTTCGCGGAAATATCTATCTCGCCAAGGTGACCCGCGTTGAGCCCAGCCTCCAGGCTGCGTTCATCGAATATGGCGGCAACCGCCATGGGTTCCTCGCCTTCAACGAGATCCATCCCGACTACTATCAAATTCCGGTCGCCGACCGCGAAGCGCTGATGCGTGATGATTCGCACGACGACGAGGACGACCACGTCTCCGCGCGTCGCGATGACGAGGATGGCGATCACGTCGACGACGAGGAAGACGCCGTCGAAGAAGAACTGGCGCGCCGCAAGCGCCGCCTTATGCGCAAGTACAAGATCCAGGAAGTGATCCGCCGCCGGCAGATCATGCTGGTCCAGGTGGTCAAGGAAGAGCGCGGCAACAAGGGCGCTGCGCTCACCACCTACTTGTCACTGGCCGGCCGCTATGGCGTCCTGATGCCCAACACCGCCCGTGGCGGCGGCATCAGCCGCAAGATCACCACGGTCACTGACCGCAAGCGCCTCAAGAGCGTCGTTCAGAGCCTGGATGTGCCGCAGGGCATGGGCCTGATCATCCGCACGGCCGGCGCCAAGCGCACCAAGGCTGAGGTCAAGCGCGACTACGACTACCTGCTGCGCCTGTGGGAAAACATCCGCGAGACCACGCTGCACTCGGTGGCGCCAGCGTTGATTTACGAGGAAGAAGACCTCGTCAAACGCGCCATCCGCGACATGTACGACAAGGAACTGGAAGGCATCTGGGTCGAGGGTGAAGCGGGCTTCAAGGAAGCGCGCGACTTTATGCGCATGCTCATGCCCAGCCAGGCGAAGAAGGTCTTCCACTACCGCGATCCGGCGCCGCTGTTCGTTAAGCACCGCATCGAGGATCACCTGGCGCAGATCTATTCGCCGGTCGTTCCCCTGCGATCGGGCGGCTATCTGGTGATCAACCAGACCGAAGCCCTGGTCGCCATCGACGTCAACTCGGGCAAGGCGACGCGCGAGCGCAACATCGAAGCGACCGCGCTGAAGACCAATACCGAAGCCGCCGAGGAAGCTGCTCGTCAGCTCCGTCTGCGCGACCTGGCCGGCCTGATCGTCATCGACTTCATCGACATGGATGAAGGCAAGAACAACCGCGCCGTCGAGAAGGTCCTGAAGGACGCCCTGAAGGACGATCGCGCCCGCATCCAGATGGGCAAGATCAGCGGTTTTGGCCTGATGGAAATCAGCCGCCAGCGTCGCCGCACCGGCGTGCTGGAAGGCACCACCCACGTCTGCGAACACTGCGAAGGCACCGGCCGGGTTCGCTCGGTCGAGTCCAGCGCCCTGGCCGCTCTGCGGGCCGTCGAGGTCGAGGCCCTGAAGGGCAGCGGCGCGATCACCCTGAAGGTGTCGCGCGCGGTCGGCATCTACATCCTCAACGAAAAGCGCGCCTATCTGGTGCGCCTGCAACAGACCCACGGCCTGTTCGTGACGGTGCTGGTCGACGAGAGCCTGCACGCCGCCGAGAACGAGATCGAACGCACCGAGCTTGGCGAACGTATCGCCATCGCTCCGCCGCCTGTGTCGGATGACGACTTCGAAGACGAGGTCTATGACGACGAGGACGAAGACGAGGACGAAGAAATCTTCGACGACGAGGCCGTCGAACGCGAAGATTCTGACGATGACGCACCGGCCGTCCGCGCCGCCCCGCGCGGCAAGCCCCGCGCCGAGGCTGCCGAAGACGAAGGCGATCGCAACCGCAAGCGCAAGCGCCGCCGTCGCGGACGGCGCGATGACGCCGACGCCGCGCCGGAGGGCGAGGTCGAGGCTATCGACGACGTCGAAGGCGACGAGGACGGAGATGCCGATCGCGGCGACTTCGCCGTCGAAGGCGAGGACGAGGAAGCCCGCCGTCGCCGTCGCCGTCGCGGACGCCGTGGCGGCCGCCGTGGCGGTCGCGAGGACGGTGATCGTCCGACCGACGCCTTCGTCTGGATCCGCCCCCGTGTCCCGTTCGGCGACAGCGCCTTTGCCTGGCACGATCCGGCCGCTCTGGATGGTCGTGGCGGTGAACAGCGCCGTCCTGCGCCCGAACAGTCCGCGCCTGCGCCGCAAGCCGAGCGACCGGAACGCGCTGAGCGTCCCGAACGGGCCGAGCGCGGTGATCGATCGGAAGGCCGTTCCAGCCGTAACCGTGGCCGCGGTCGTGGCGAGCGTGAAGCGCGCCCCGCACCGGTCGAAGCCTTGGCCGAGGCCGAATTGCCGCCCATCCCGGCGGTTGTGGCTGAAGCTCCTCCCAGCGACATCTGGGTCGAACTGCCGGCGCCGGGCGACGAAGCCCCCAAGAAGGCCCGCCGTCCCCGCACGCGCGGTCGCAAGGGCGATGCTCCGGCCGCTGAAGCCGTGATCGAGTCCGCCGCCGATGAAGCGGCCGCCCCCGAGGTGGTCGCCGAACCGGTCGCGGTCGAGGCGCCTGTCCAGGTCGTGGCCGAAGCGCCCGTCGCCCCCGCCCCCATTGCGGCGCCTGCGCCACAACCTGCCCCCGAGCCTGAACCGGTCCCGGAAAAGGTTCTTGAGCCGGCGGAGCCTGATCCGGCTGAGATCACCGCGCCCCCCGTCAAGCCGCGCGGCGGCTGGTGGCGCCGGGGCTGATGAAAGTTCGTGGACGGTCGGGCACTGGTCCGGCCGTCCACGAGGCCCATATAGCGAGTGACGCGGAACGACAGCGGTGGTTCACAGGCCGCCAAATTCCACGCTACACTCGCCTCAATCGCGGGGGCGCGACTGGAGACGTTGAATGACCTCCCGCATGCTGTGGGCTGAAAAGAGGTTTCGCGCCTTCTGCTCCGTGACGGTGGTCGCGGCTTTGAGCCTTTCCGCTGCGACGCCGGCCGCCGCCCAGGATGGCCCGTCGCTGATCCGCGACACCGAGATCGAAGAAATCCTGCATCGCGACGCCGACCCCCTGTTCGAGGCGGCGGGTCTGGATTCCAAGACCGTGCGCATCCTGCTGGTCGGCGACAAGTCGCTAAACGCCTTCGCGACCCAGGGCCTGATGATGGGCCTCAATACCGGCCTGATCCTGCAGACCGAAACCCCCAACCAGCTCAAGGGCGTCATCGCCCACGAAACCGGGCACCTTGCGGGCGGGCACCCTATCCGCTCGGCGGAGATGATGCGCGCGGGCCTCAAGCCCATGATCCTGACCATGGGTCTGGGCGTGCTGGCGGCCCTGGCGGGCGCGCCCGACGCAGGTGCGGTGCTGTTGGGCAACGCTTCGTATTTCGGGACGCTTGGTGCGCTAGGCTACAGCCGCGACCAGGAATCCCGCGCTGACCAGGCCGCCGCCGGCTTCTTGGAAGCTACGGGTCAATCTGGGCGCGGCCTCGTCGAGTTCTTCGACAACTTCCGCTATCAGGAAGTTTTCGATCAGGCTCGGCGCTTCGCCTATTTCCGCAGCCACCCGTTGTCGTCGGAGCGGATCGAGACCCTGCGCAGCCGGGTCGAACGCCAGTCGCACTACGACGCCGTCGACAGCCCTGCCGACCTGGCTGAACACCAGATCATGCGCGCCAAGCTGGAAGGCTTCCTCAATCCGCAAGTCGCGTTGATGAAGTACAAGGAAAACGACAACAGCTTCCCGGCGCGTTACGCACGGTCCATTGCCTACTACCAGATGAAGGAGCCCGACCGGGCCCTGAAGCTGATCGAAGGCCTGCTCGTCGACAACGCCGACAACCCCTATCTGTGGGAGTTGAAGGGGCAAATCCTGTTCGAGTTCAACCGCGTCGAACAGGCCGAGGAACCCCAGCGCCGATCCGTGGCGCTCAAGCCTGACGCGCCGCTGCTGCGCATCAATCTTGGCCAGACCCTGATCAACCAGAAAGAGCCCGCCAAGGTCGAGGAAGGCGTGCGTGAACTCAAACGCGCCTTGCGCAACGATAGCGACAACGCTGTAACCTGGCGTCTGCTGGCCCAGGCCTACGACAAGCAGGGCAAGGACGGCGACGCCCGACTGGCCACCGCAGAGCAGTACTTCTCCATGGGCGCGCCCCAGGAAGCCCGCGTCTTCGCTATGCGTGCCCGCGAACTCCTGACCAAGGACACGCCTGAATGGCGGCGCGCCACCGACATCGTCTTGGCCTCGCGCCCTAGCAACCAGGACCTCAAGGATCTGGCCAAGGAAGGCGCGACCCAGTCCGTCTTTCGCCGCTGATCCCCCACTCTGATTTCGAGACCCTCATGACCCTGTCCCGCCGCGCCGGCGCCTTCGCCGCTTCGCTCGCCCTGTCGGGCCTGCTCCTGGGCGCCTGCGCGCCAGCCAAGGCCGACAAGGAATTTGGCGACAAGGTGCGCGCCTACCTGCTGGAGCACCCCGAGGTGCTGCTGGAGGTCAGCGCAAAGCTGGAACAGAAGCAGGCGGTCAAGACGGCGGAGGCCGGTCGCAAGGCCATCGGCCAGTATCGCCAAGCGATCGAGCGAGACCCGCGCGACTTCGTGGCCAATCCCAACGGGTTGGTCACCGTCACCGAGTTCTTCGACTACAAGTGCGGCTATTGCCGGGTAGCCGCCCCCGAGGTGCTCAAGCTGATCGCCGAAAATCCGGACGTGCGATTTGTGTTCAAGGATTTCGTGATCTTTGGCCGCGATTCCGAAGCTGCGGCACGACTGATGCTGGGCGCCAAGGACCAAGGCAAGACGCTGCAACTGCACCGGGCGCTGATGGCCGAGAAGAGCCTGGACGAGGCCGGCGCCTACCGAATCGCGGCAGGGCTCGGCATTGATGTCGCCAAGGCCCGCGCTGCGGGCGCCTCAGCCGCAGTGACCCAGCATCTGGCCGACACCCATGGCCTGGCCCAGTCGCTGGCTATCGAAGGCACCCCCGTCTACATCGTCGGCGACACGGTTATCCCCGGCGCGGACATGCAGGCCCTGAAGCTGGCGATCGCCAAGACCCAGGCCGCAGCGGCGCTCAAGAAGAGCTAGATCAGCCCCGCCAGAGGCGAGCTGGGATCGGCGTACATCCGCTTGGGCATCCGGCCCGCGAGATAGGCTTCCCGGCCGGCGATGACCGCATGCTTCATCGCGCGCGCCATGCGGATCGGATCCTTGGCCTCGGCGATGGCGGTGTTCATCAGGATGGCGTCGCAGCCCAGCTCCATGCCGATCGCGGCGTCAGAGGCCGTGCCGACTCCGGCGTCGACCAGCACCGGCACGCCGGCGTTCTCGATGATGATCCGCAGGTTGACCCGGTTCTGGATGCCGAGACCCGAGCCGATCGGCGCACCCAGCGGCATGATCGCCACGGCGCCGGCCTCTTCCAGTTTGCGGCAATAGACCGGATCATCCGAGCAATAGACCATCACCTGGAAGCCTTCGGTGACCAGCAGCTTCAGCGACCGCAGGGTCTCTTCCATGTCGGGATAGAGGGTCTTGGGATCGGACAGCACTTCCAGCTTCACCAGGTCCCAGCCGCCGGCCTCGCGGGCCAGGCGCAGCGTCCGCACGGCGTCCTCGCCGGTGAAACAGCCCGCCGTGTTGGGCAGGTAGGTGAAGCGGTCCTGCTTGATGTAGTCCACCAGCAGCGGCTGGGTGGGATCGGTCAGATTGACGCGGCGTACGGCCACGGTGACGATCTCGGCTCCGGCCGCCTCGGCGGCGGCGGCGTTGGTCGCGTAGTCCTTGTACTTGCCGGTGCCGACAATTAGGCGCGAGGTAAAGGTGCGGCCAGCGACGGTCCAGCTATCGTCGGACGTCAGGGCGGAGTCGGGGGAAACATGCGCGTTCATGCCGCTGGTTTACGCCCCGTCAGGCGCGGTTTCAAACGTCGAGGTCAGCCGCCACCGATAAATGTAACGATCTCGATGCGGTCGCCATCGGCTAGTTCCGTTGCGGCATAGGTCGAGCGCGGCACGATCTCCAGATTGCGTTCCACGGCCACCTTTCGCGAGTCGAGACCTAATGCAGCGACCAGATCTGCGACGCTGGAAACCTCGGAGATCTGGTGCTCGTCTCCATTCAGAAAAAGCTTCATCTCACCTCCTGAGCGAGCGCTGCTTGTGACCCGGCAGAACCGGCTATACAAGACCATCGGAATCGACGGCGGAGCCGAATGGTAAACCCGATCCATGTGCTGAGCGGCCCCAATCTCAACTTGTTGGGAACGCGTGAGCCCGAGATCTATGGCAAGGACACGCTGGACGATGTCCGGGCGCGCTGCGATGCGCGTGCGGCTTTGCATGGCCATTCGGTGGTCTTCCGGCAATCCAACCATGAGGGCCAACTGATCGACTGGGTTCAGGAGGCGCGTCTGTCTGCCTCCGCCCTGATCATCAACCCGGCAGGCTATGGCCACACCTCGATCGCCTTGCTGGATGCGCTCAAGACCTTGAGCATTCCGGTGATCGAGTGCCACCTGTCCAACCCGGCGGCGCGGGAGGAATTCCGTCGCCATACGTATGTCTCGCTGGCGGCCACAGGGATCGTCTCCGGTTTCGGCGCGGCGAGTTATGAACTGGCGATCCAGGCCGCTATCGGCCTGATCGGCGCGAACTAGGTCCAGCCCGCCGGCGTTCAGTCGCTGCGAGCCAAGAGAACAAGGTAGCTTCAATGTCCAATCCCAAGGCTTCCGCCGATCCGGTCGAGACTCCGTCGATCGACGCCCGCCTGGTCCGCAAACTCGCGGACATCCTGAAGGACACCGGCCTGAGCGAAATCGAGGTCGAGCATGCCGGCCTGAAGATCCGCGTGGCCCGTGAACTGACCGTGGCCGGTGCGGCCACCACCTACGTCCAAGCCCCTCAGGCCTATGCGCCCCAGGCCGCGCCGCTGCCGGCCGCCGCGCCGGTCGCTGAAACCGCTGTCCCGGCCGCCCGCGCCGCTGGCGATCTGGTCAAGTCGCCGATGGTCGGCACTGTCTACATGTCGCCCCAGCCGGGCGCGGACGCCTTCATCAAGGTCGGCGACACCGTCGCGGCCGGCCAGACCCTGCTGATCGTCGAGGCCATGAAAACGATGAACCCGATCGCGGCCCCCAAGGCTGGCAAGGTCGTCGAGATTCTCGTCGGTGACTCTCAGCCGGTCGAGTTCGGCGAGCCCCTCGTCGTCATCGAGTAACGATCATGTTTGACAAGATCCTGATCGCGAACCGGGGCGAGATTGCGCTCCGGGTTCACCGTGCCTGCAAGGAAATGGGCATCGCCACCGTGGCGGTCCACTCCGAGGCCGACTCCAACTCGATGTGGGTGCGCCTGGCCGACGAAAGTGTCTGCATCGGCCCAGCTCCCGCCGCCAAGAGCTACCTGAACATCCCGTCGATTATCGCCGCGTGCGAGATTACCGGCGCCCAGGCGGTTCACCCTGGCTACGGCTTCCTGTCGGAAAACGCCCGCTTCGCCGAAATCGTCGGCGCCCACGGCTTCACATTCATCGGCCCCAAGCCCGAGCACATCCGGCTCATGGGCGACAAGATTACTGCCAAACAGGCCGTGAAGGACGCGGGTATTCCGGTGGTTCCCGGTTCGGATGGCGGCCTCGCCACCGAGGAAGAAGCCTTTGCGGCCGCGGACATCATCGGCTTTCCTGTCCTGATCAAGGCCGCCTCCGGCGGCGGCGGTCGCGGCATGAAGGTCGCCCAGACGCGCGAGGATCTGGCCGAGGCGGTTTCGACCGCCCGCTCGGAAGCCCGCGCAGCCTTCGGCGACGACACGGTCTATATGGAGCGCTACCTCCAGAAGCCGCGCCATATCGAGATCCAGGTCATCGCCGACAGCCATGGCAATGTGGTGCATCTGGGCGAACGCGACTGCTCGCTGCAGCGTCGCCACCAGAAGGTGCTGGAAGAAGCCCCCTCGCCCGCCCTGGGCGCGGCCGATCGTGCCAAGATCGGCAAGATCGTCGTCGATGCGGTCAAGGCCATTGGCTATCTCGGCGTCGGCACCATCGAGTTCCTTTGGGAGAACGGAGAGTTCTTCTTCATCGAGATGAACACCCGTCTGCAGGTCGAACACCCGGTCACGGAAGCCATCACCGGCATTGACCTGGTGCGTGAGCAGATCCGCATTGCCGCCGGTCTGCCGCTGTCCTTCACCCAGGCCGAAGTGGTTTTCGAAGGCCACGCCATCGAGTGCCGGATCAACGCCGAGAATGCGCGAACCTTCACGCCATCGCCCGGCACGATCACAGACTTCCACGCCCCGGGTGGCCTGGGCGTTCGCCTGGATTCGGCGATCTATACCGGCTATGCGATCCCGCCTTACTACGACAGCCTGATCGGCAAGCTGATCGTCCACGGCCGCGACCGTCAGGAGTGCATCGCGCGCCTGAAGCGTTGCCTGGGCGAGATGGTCGTCGGCGGCATCGAAACCACGATCCCGCTGTTCCAGGACCTGCTGGTTCAGCCCGACATCCTGGCCGGCGACTACGACATCCATTGGCTCGAGCGCTGGATCAAGGCGCAGGGCTAGGACTGGCGGGGGCGCGCATGGACGCCTTCACGGTCGATGATCTGATCCGTTGTTACGAGCGCGGCGTTTTTCCGATGGCCGACGCCCGTCATGACGAGAGCATCTTTCTGATCGATCCCGAGCGACGGGGTGTGTTGCCGCTGGATAGCGTGCACATGCCCCGTCGGCTCGCGCGTACCGTTCGTGCCGACATCTTTCAGGTTCGGATCGACAGCGCCTTTAACGCCGTCGTCGAGGCCTGCGCGACGTCTCGTCCAGGCCGACTGGAAACCTGGATCAACGCGCCGATCCAGCAGTTGTATGGCGAACTCTTCGCGCGGGGTCTGGCCCATTCTGTCGAATGCTGGCGAGACGGCCAGATGGTCGGCGGTCTCTATGGCGTGTCGCTGGGCGCGGCGTTCTTTGGCGAGAGCATGTTCTCCACCGAGCGCGACGCCAGCAAGGTGGCGCTGGCCCATCTGGTGGCGCGACTAAAGGTCGGCGACTATCGGCTGCTCGACACCCAGTTCATCACCGATCATCTGCTGCAGTTTGGCGCCGTCGAAATCTCACGCGCTGACTATCGGCGTCGTCTGGTCAAGGCCTGGCCGGCCCAGGCCGATTTCTACCGCTTCTCGGCCGGCGCGACGGGCGCCGACGTTTTGCAGGCGATCAACCAGGCATCATAGACAGGATGCTGCAGCGGGTTCATGCCCGGCGAATTGGCGTACATCCAGCCCTTGTAGACCTGACGTCCCGGAGGGGCGACCCGTCCGGCCACGGCTTTGGGCTGGGTATCGACCATCACATAGGCCGTCGACTCAGGCGCGACCTCGTCAGAAGCCGAGGTTTCGCAAGCCCGAACGGTGAAGATCAGGGTCTTGTAGCGAATGGGCTGACCGACGGGCGCTTCGAAGCGCATCGTCTCGGTCGTTACCTTGTCCAGCGCCTGAATAATGGCGACCGACGAGCGACCACGCTTGGCAGGTTCAGCAGGTTTGGCGGGTGTGACCGCCTTCGTGGTGGCGGGTTTGGCGACCGGTTGCTGGACCTGGGGATCGGGTTGTGGCGCAGGAACGGCCACGCGCGGCTGGAGCGCATCCGGGTTCGGCGCGGCTGGAGCCGCCGGCGCTTGCGGGGCGACCGGCGCGCTCGACTGACGCGCGGATGCTACGCCGACCGTCGTCAGGCCGATGGCCAGCACTGACGCGCCAAGGATTGCTCCGCGCCGCATCGGGCCTATTCCGGCTTCCAGGGCTGATAGTCGCTGGTCGCCACGGCCCGCTGGCCGCCACGGGACAGAGAGCCCTTCGGACGCCAGGCGTGAACCGTGCCGGTCAGGTTGGGAATGTGATCCTTTTCCCAGCTGCGGCGGGGCAGAGGGTTCGTGGTCGGCGGCTCGTCGAACGTATAGTGCAGCCAACCGCTCCACTCGGCCGGAACCTTCGAGGCCTCGGCGTAGCCGTCGTAGATCACCCAGCGGCGCTTGTGAGCGTCATAGCTGTCGCTGGCGTCGCGGGCTTCAAAGTATCGGTTGCCAAAATCGTCCATGCCCACGAACACGCCGCGACGGCCAATGTGGAACCGCTGACCCAGGGTCGCGCCGTTCCACCACGTGAAGATCGCTTTCAGCACTACGTTTGCACCCGAATTTGCAAGGACTTCCATGTCGCGACGAACGCGACGAAGCGGCCGGACTATAGGGCGGCCAGCCCGTAGCGTCCAGCATGTGACCCGCCCGCTGAAATTCAACATCTTGTGGACCGTATGGCCTCCGCCCCCAACATCTATTGAAGGGCGTCTGCCTGCGATCTAGATTGGGTCTCTCTTGGCGCCCAGCCGCGGAATCGCCCATGCGTAGTCAGTCCGGATATGTCGATCAGCCCCTCCGGGCGGAACGACGCGACCTTGAGCGCAGTAACGCGATCGTCGAGGTCCTGGCCCCGTCGACCTGGACCGATGCGCGAGTTGAGGCCTGGCTGGACTGGGCCGGCGAGCCGATTGATCGCAACGCTCCGCTGGGCGGCGGTCCCGCCCGATATGCTGACCGCTTGGCCAAGCTCGGGCTGGCCAAGGGTCTGTTCGCGGACGCGGCCGACGCCGGGGCATTCCAAGACGCGCTGCTGGCGACGATGCTGAGCGGCGTCGCCACGCCGACCAAGGCGGTTCAGCCTCTGGACCTCTTGCCCGACATCGCGGAAATCGAGTTCCGACAGGTTGCTGAAGATGAGCTGGGTCGCCGGCGAAGCCATGCGCTGTCCCGCAAGGCCGCCGCTCGTCTGGACGCCGCCCTCGCCCAGGTCGGTGACGCCGTCCAACGTTGCCACGGCGACGCTCGGGCTTGCGCAGATCCGCGCAAGAACAGCGCCCTGGCTCGCGCCGCCCGGCGCGCCCGGGATCTCGGCGCCAATGACCGGATGATCTCGGACGCCATTGCGCTTGTCGGCGCGGCCCGGACGCCCCTGGTCGACAGCATCCCTCAACCAGCGACCCGCATGGTCGCCTCGGGTTCCCGGGCGACAGTTTCGGCTGGGGACGACAACGCCAGCTTCGCCGCCCAGGTCGGCTGGGAAACCAGCGCCCTCAACCTGACCTTGTCGCTGGAAGACGCAGAAGCGTTGTCCAAGGGGGCTGCAGTCGGAGCAGCTATCGACGCCTCCGCGTTTCAAGCCGACGAGGCCTTCGACATACAGGGCTTCACCTATGCCGTGCACATCTGGGCGACCGCGCTTGAGATCGAGCGCGGCGATCGCCCCGCCTTGCTGGGCCTGGCCGGCGTCGGCGACTGGCTGTTGGCCCAAGGGCTTTCGCTGGCGAGCAGCGATGGCCGGGACGGCGCCGCAGCGCTATGGGCCCTGACCGTCGGCTCGGCCCTGGCCGCCAGCGCAGAAGCCGCCGCGAGCCTGGGCGCCGAGCCCGCCTTTGCTCAGGATCGACAGGTCGTGTTGCGCAGCCTAGCCGAACGTCGGGTGCGCGCCGCCGCGCTCCGCTCGCCGTTGGCCTCGGAAGCCGCAACGGCCCTGGCCATGGCTCATGGTCTGGCCAAGAAGCACGGCCTTCGGTCGTGCGCCCTGGTCGCCGCTTTTGACGATCCGGAAGCCGCCCTGCGGCTCGGCGGCCGACCGATGGGCTGGGCCGGCGTCGCCGCGCCCGTGTCGGCGATCCAGACGGCCGATGGCCTCCTGGTGCCTTCGTTCAGTGCGGCGGCGTTCGACTGCCTCTCTGGCGCGAAGGCCGAGATCGACGCCGCCCGCCGTCATGCGCTGGGCCATGGCTCACTGATCGACTCGCCCGCCATCGATCATGGCATCCTGCAAGCGCGCGGTTTCACTGCGCACGAGATCGAACAGGTCGAGGACGCGCTGCGCTCGTGCGGGGGCCTGCGTCAGGCTTTCGCTCCGGCGGTTGTCGGCGCGGGCTTCCTCGGCGACGTGCTGGGCGCGCCCTCCCGGTCCATGGCGCAGGCCGATTTCGACACCCTGGCCTTCGCCGGCTTCTCGCCCGCCGAAATCCTCGCCGCCGAACACCATGCGCTTGGGACCGGCCTGCTCTCCGATTGCGAGGCTCTCAGCGCAGAAGTCCGGGCCGTGTTTCTCTCGGTGGAGGCGCCGGTCCTGGCCGACCGGCTGGCCATGGTCGCCGCCGTGGAGACTTTCGCCTGCCTGCCGGTCCCGGTCGTCCTGCATCTGCCGTTCGACGCGCGGCCAGTCGACGGCGCACGACTTCAGGCCGCCGCCGCTCGCGCCGGAGTGCGGGCTTTGCGCCTGCACCGCGCCGCCCCCCCTGCTGACTTCCGTCTCGACCTGCCCGAAGAACCCGTCGAGGCGCCGCGCCAGCCAACGCGTGACCCGATCGTCACCGAGCGGGTCGTCGAGAAGATTGTCGAGCGCGACCGCTCGCGTCGCAAGCTTCCGGATCGCCGCAAGGGTTACATCCAGAAGGCGGCGGTCGGCGGCCACAAGGTCTATCTGCACACCGGCGAATATGATGACGGCGAGGTCGGCGAGATCTTCATCGACATGCACAAGGAAGGCGCCGCCTTCCGCAGCCTGATGAACAATTTCGCCATCGCGGTGTCTCTGGGCCTGCAGCACGGTGTGCCGCTGGACGAGTTCGTTGACGCCTTCGTCTTCACGCGTTTTGAACCGGCCGGGCCCGTGACGGGCAACGACTCGATCAAGTCGGCGACCTCGATCCTCGACTACGTGTTTCGCGAGCTGGGGGTTTCGTATCTTGGCCGCGACGATCTGGCCAACGCCGATCCGCAGGAGTTCAACGCCGACGGCCTGGGCCACGGCAAGGCCGATGCGCCCGACCTCGAGTCCGAGCCCCTGCCCGCCAGCAAGTTCATCTCCAAGGGCTTCTCGCGCGGCGCCGCCACCGACAATCTGGTGTTCCTGCCGTTTGGCGGCCGCAAGGCCGAAGAGGCCGGACGGGCCGCCAGCAGCGAAGCCGACTTCTGCCCGGCGTGCGGCGACATCGCGTTGACCCAGCGCGGCGCCATCACCGTCTGCGACAGCTGCGGGGCGCAATCCAATCGCTCGGAGCCGGCGACCTGAGCCCGCCCATTTGGGCTTGTTCGTCTGGCCTTAAGGTTGCTGGGCCATTGTCCTTGCGTCGATAGTCGCCAGGATGCGTTTCAGAATGACACCGATCGCCCGCCTCGCCGCCCTGGTCCTGAGCGCCGCCGCCCTGGCGAGCGCCGCGCCGGCCATGGCCCAGAACGCCGGTCAGATCGCCCGTGTCCGTGGCGGCGCCAGCTGCCCCGGCTGCAATCTCTTTCAGGCCGATCTGTCGAACCTGACCCTGCGCGGCGTCAATCTGTCGAAGGCTCGACTGCGCCAGGCCGATCTCACGACCGTGGTCATGAACCGGGCCAGCTTCGCCGGCGGCGACCTGCGCGACGTCAACGCCTATGGCGGCGTGTTCGGCGGCGCCAGCTTCGCCCGGGCCGATCTGACCCATGCCAGCTTCGTGGGGGCCTTCCTCGAAGGCGCCAATTTCGCCGGGGCCAATCTGAGCGGCGTGAACTTTTCGGGCGCGGAAATGGACCGCGCCAGAGGCCTGTCCCAGGGCCAGCTGAACCGGGCCTGCGGCGACGATTCCACCCGTTTGCCGCGTGGGCTTTCCATCCCCGGTTGCCGTTAAGTTGCTGTCATTACCGCGATTTAAGTGGCGCCGGGGCGCTCGGGGCCCCAAATCGTAACTCATGCAGTCGCGTATTGGCTGGTAGGAGATTTCGATGTCCCGCATGGGCGCTTCACTCGCGGTTCTGACGCTGGCCCTCACGGCCCTGGCCGGACAGGCCAAGGCCGGTCCCGAGGACAAGGACGTCGCCCGTCTGGTGTCGTTCGGCGGTATGTGCGTCAGCTGCGAGCTGTCGGGCCGCAAGCTGACCGGCGCCAAGTTCAGCGGCGCCAATTTCGCCAAGGCCATCCTGATCGGCTCAGACCTGCGCGGCGCGGCCTTCTACGGCTCCAACTTCCAGGGCGCCGACTTGACCCGGTCGGACATGCGCGGCGCCGAGATGCGCGGCGCCAACTTCCAGAACGCCATTTTCAGCGACGCCCGCATGTCCGGCATCGAGAGCAGCGGCGCCAACTTCCAGAACGCCAGCCTGCTGCGGGCCGATCTGTCGTCGTCCGAGCTGAACGCCGCCAACATGATCGGGGCCAACCTCAACAAGGCCAACCTCAGCAACGCCGAGCTGGGCGGCGCCAATCTGGCCAACGTCAACGGCCGCGACGCCACCTTCCGCAACGCCGAGCTCAACGCCGCCAACCTGTCGGGCGGCCGGTTCGACGGCGCCGACTTCCGCAACGCCGAGTTCACGGGCGCCGCCCTGCGCGGGGCCACTTTCCACGGCGCCGACTTCCGGGGCGCCGACCTCTCCAACGCCATGCTGGGCGGAGCCGATCTGTCGGGCGCCAAGGGGCTGGACCAGGACCAGCTGGACGAGACCTGCGGCGATGGCTCCACCCGCCTGCCCCGCGGCCTGACGCTGCGGTCCTGCCATGGCGACCCCCGCCAGATCCGGGTGATCGTCGACTTCAAGCGCGCCCAGGCCGAGGCCGCCCGCGCCCAGGCCGAGGCCGAGAAGGCCGCATCCGCCTGGGCCGCGCCCCGGCCGCCCAAGCCGCCTGCGCCGCCCAAACCGCCGAAATACTGAGCTCGACGCGACCCTGAAAACTTTAAAGGCCCCGGTGCGAACCGGGGCCTTTTTCTATTCGCTCTACACCTTGATGGGCGGCGCTGAGCGGATGTGCAGTTCCTTGTACTGGCGCTCCGCGGCCTCGGCCGGGGCGTTCATCAGCAGGTCCTGGCCCTGCTGGTTCAGCGGGAAGGCGATGACCTCGCGGATGGCGACCTGCTCGGCCAGCAGCATGACGATCCGGTCGATGCCGGGGGCCAGGCCGCCGTGCGGGGGAGCCCCGAAGCGGAAGGCGTTGAGCATGCCGCCAAACTGCTCTTCCACCACCTCGGCGCCATAGCCGGCCACTTCGAAGGCCTTGAGCATGATCTCCGGCTTGTGGTTCCGGATCGCGCCCGAGCACAGCTCATAGCCGTTGCAGACGATGTCGTACTGATAGGCGCGGATGGTCAGCGGATCCTGGGTCTCCAGGGCCTCCAGACCGCCCTGCGGCATCGAGAACGGGTTGTGCGAGAAGTCGACGCGCTTTTCGTCCTCGTTCCACTCGAACATCGGGAAGTCGACGATCCAGCAGAACTTGAACTGGTTCTCGTCGACCAGCTTCAGCTCGGTCCCGACGCGGGTGCGGGCCAGGCCTGCGAACTTGGCGAACACGGCCGGGTCGCCGGCCACGAAGAAGGCGGCGTCGCCCTTGCCCAGGCCCACCGACTCCATCAGCGCCTGCGTCGGCTCGCCCAGGTTCTTGGCGATCGGACCGCCCCAGGCGCCCAGGTCCTCGGACCAGAACACATAGCCCAGGCCCGGCTGGCCTTCGCCCTGGGCCCAGCTGTTCATGCGGTCGCAGAACGCCCGCGAACCCCCGGTCGGCGCGGGGATGGCCCACACCCGGTTCTTCGGGTCAGCGCCGAGGATCTTGGCGAACAGGCCAAAGCCGCCGTCACGGAAGTGCTCGGAGACGTCGGCCATCTTGATCGGGTTGCGGGTGTCGGGCTTGTCGCTGCCGTACCACTTCATCGACTGGGCATAGGTCAGGCGCTCGAAGCCGGCATGCTCCAGCGTCGCGCCGAAATCGTTGGTGAAGGTGTGCATGCCCGAGATCGGCGACACCGGCTTGCCGCCCGAGAATTCCTCGAACACGCCGTGCATCACCGGCTCGATGGCCGCGAACACGTCTTCCTGCGTCACAAAGCTCATCTCTATGTCGAGCTGGTAGAATTCCAGCGAGCGGTCGGCGCGCAGGTCTTCGTCGCGGAAGCATGGGGCGATCTGGAAATAGCGGTCAAAGCCCGACACCATCAGCAGTTGCTTGAACTGCTGAGGGGCCTGGGGCAGCGCATAGAACTTGCCCGGATGCAGACGCGAAGGCACCAGGAAGTCGCGCGCGCCTTCCGGCGACGAGGCCGTCAGGATCGGGGTCTGGTACTCCAGGAAGCCCTGCTCGACCATGCGGTGACGGATCGAGTGGATCACCTTGGAGCGCAGCACGATGTTCTTGTGCAGGGTCTCGCGGCGCAAATCGAGATAGCGGTGCTTGAGGCGGATTTCTTCGGGATAGTCCGGCTCGCCAAACACCGGCAGCGGCAGCTCGGCGGCTTCCGACAGCACTTCCACGGCGGTGACGTGGATCTCGATCGCGCCGGTCGGCAGGTTGGGGTTCACGGCCGCCGCGTCGCGGGCCAGCACCTTGCCGTCCACCTTGATCACGCTCTCGGCGCGCAGGCGCTCGACGATGTCAAAGCCCGGGGTCTCTGGGTGCAGCACCAGTTGGGTCAGGCCGTAATGGTCGCGCAGGTCGATGAAGACCAGGCCGCCGTGGTCGCGCTTGCGGTGGATCCAGCCCGACACCCGGACATTGGCGTCGGTGTCGCTAGCCCGAAGGGCGCCGCAGGTGTGGGTGCGGTAGGCGTGCATCGTGGTCATGACAAAGTCTTCGAAAATCGCGGGAACGCGTTGATTTGCAAGGCGCGGAAAGGCGCATGGGGGGGCGTGGATGTCAAGGATTCTGAGGCTGCGGAGAAGATCCTCCCCCTCTGGGGGAGGTGGCCCGAAGGGCCGGAGGGGGCCATCTGGGCGCACGCCGCATTAGCCCCCTCAGTCGCTCCGCGACAGCTCCCCCGGAGGGGGAGCATCTGGTCATGCGCTCACACCCCCGCGCTTTCGCTGCGATGGCGATGGAAAGGGTCGCGGAGCGTCCGGACCACGTCCGGAGGAAAATAGAATAACCGTTTCGACGAAGCCGAGCGCTCCGCGTGGTCGTTATCCATCAGCGTCCCGGCGGGTGGCCCAGTTGGGGCCTTACCGGAACCCGGACGCCTCGGTTTCCCGAAGTCCCGAAGGTCGGGGGGCGTGGGGCCAATCCTGACCAACACTCGCCTTGATCCCCATCCACGCCGACGGCGGGCGGGTCCTGCAACGCCAGGATCCCCGGACCGGTCGAGTATCCCCCTCGACCCCAGCCCCGCTCGATCACCCCCCGCCGCCGCAATGGTCGCTGGCCTTGCGCCCTTTCCTCGCGACGAGGTGGGTACAGAATACGGGAGGTTTGAGTGCGTCTGACGGGCGCGCTCGCTTTATTTGGAGGGCGTTGATCAGGCTGAGCTTTCTCCCGAAAGCCAAGGGGATCGGTCGCAGTTTATCCCCGCACTTGCCCCCTACGGGCTGCTTCGCAGCCGTCTTCCCCCGGAGGGGGAAGATGAGGTCGGCGCGCTTCATCTTCCCCCTGAAAGGGGGAGGACGACCGCGTAGCGGTCAGGAGGGGGCCAGCGGCGTCGGCAGGGAAACCCCCGCCCCCTCCTCCCGCATCCGGTAGGCCATCACCGCCGTGCGCCCCAGGCTCTCGACCAGCCGCCAGTTCACAATCGCCCCGACCGGCGCGCCGACCACGGGCAGCAGCTGGGCCAGCTTGGCCAGGTCGATATGGTCGCGATACTGCTGCTGGAAGGCCCGCCAGTCGAAGGCCTCCAGCGTGTCGGGACGCTCGGCCCGGCGCGCGTCCCAGTCGTCCATGGCCGCCAGCACCCGGGCCCGGTGCGTCGCGTCCGAAAAGGCCAGCTCGAAGATGTGCAGGATGTAGAGCCGCTCATCCAGGTCGGTGCCGTCATGGCCGAAGATGGCGGCGATCTCGAACAGCAGCTTGATCTTGAAGCTCATCAGCAGCGGGAAATCGGCCGCCGCCGCCAGAAAGCCCCCGGCCCCGGTGATCCCGCCCTCGACGCTGGCGGTCTTCTTCCAGCCGTCGATGGCGGCGGCGGCTTTCGCGCGCTTTTCGTCCAGGGTCAGGCCGTGCTGCGGCGAGCCGGTGGCGAAGTCGGCCCCGGTCAGGATGCCCCGCGTCAGGCCCTCCATGGCCGTGGTGATCGCGGCGTGGACCTTTTCGGGGATGATCTGGTTGATCCTGACCTGCGCCTTGCGCGCGAGGCCGCCGAGCGGCCCGGCAGGCTTGGTCATGGCGGCGCGCCAGGCGGCGAGGTCGGGGGGTGATGAGGTCATGGGCTAGATATAGGTCGACGCCCCGCCCCCACACCACTCCCCCAACCAACCGTCATTCCCGCCCTTGTGGCGGGAACCCCTGTTTCAGCTTGCACGTGAAGCGCCAGCGAAGTGCGCGCGCACTTCGCCCCTCCCGCACCTGCGGCGGACAGAGGGGTTCCCGCCACAAGGGCGGGAATGACGGGAGTATTTGAGGATAAGCTACACCCCATGACCGACGCCCAACGCCTGACCCTGGTCCGCGCCCTGCACACGGTGATCTATCTCGTGATGGCCAGCGCCAGCCTCGTCGTCCTCTATGCCGGGATCACCGGCGCGCACGGCCCCTGGCTGTGGGTGGCGGCCGCGCTGGTCGCCGTCGAGAGCGTGGTCTTCGCCGCCTTCGGCCTCAAATGCCCCCTGACCGCCATCGCCGTGAAGTACGGCGCGACCAAGGACGGCGCCTACGACACCTTCCTGCCGGAGCGGATCACCCGCTGGACGTTCGCGGTGTTCGGGCCGGTGATCGTGGTGGGGTTTGGGTTGTTGGCGGTGCGGTGGGGGTTGGGGCGGGGTTAGGCGGTCACCGCCGCGCGGACTTTTTCGGGGATGATCTGGTTGATCCTGACCTGCGCCTTGCGCGCGAGGCCGCCGAGCGGCCCGACGGGCTTGGTTATGGCGGCGCGCCAGGCGGCGAGGTCGGGGGGTGGTGAGGTCATGGGCCTGAGATAGTCCTTCTCCCCGCGGGAGAAAGTGGCGACTAGCGTTGGCACCCTAGTGGAAGCGGCCGAAACCCGCATGTCGTCCATCTACCGCGTAACAGGAAATGCGGCATTCAACATTCCCTTCAATGACCTCAGATTGAGGCCACAATGATGAAATCAAATTGGACCAAATATCAGGCAATTTACTTAATATTTGCGTTAATGAATCTTCTATTCACCAAATCTATCAAATAATCACAATTATTTCCAGAAGCCATAAATGTGTGCATGAGCGCTCCATCCGGCATCTTTATCTTAATGGCTGCCGAAGAGCTACCCTCCTCTTTTCCGGGAGTATAATTGTCAAACTTATATTCAATGTGCAAAAAATCATACGTCTTAACGAGGTCGAATCTTAGAGACGTCATAAAATCTCCAATTTCCGAAATAGAACTATTTCTGAATATCCATATACTTTTATATGTTCTATTTCCCTCCGGGCTCAAAAAGTCCGTAACAAAAATCTCTTCCACACCCAATGGTATTGCATTTGAGCATAAATCAATAGCAGAAAGAGCTCTTTCTATCTGAACTCTAGACATGCCGATGCGTAAAAAATACTCACTAAACGGACTGCTCATTTTACACCCACCTGCCTATCGCGAATTTGAACAAGCATTCCCTCAATATAATGAACCATGTGACCCAAATTTGTCGCAGAAAACTGATCCGACTTGTAATTCCAAGCAGAATTACCATCATCATCACTGGGCATTAGCCTTGCTTTCTCATAAAATATGTGAAGCAGCGACTTTACCAATTGTTTCACTTCCGTAGTTATTTGAATTTCCATAGACATCGGAACCGTTAACGCTTTCCAGTTTTCATCCAGCAAGACGACGTTTTCCTGATACGATAGATGAAGCGCGTAATACCCATCCATTCTTCCCTCAAATTCTTGAGAGCAATTAATATCCATTTCCTTCGTGACATCTCTGATGTATTCAGAAATATAAGTTACGCCATCTATATATCTAACAGCAATGGTCGATCTAATAATATCGCCGATTTTGGTGTACCAATTATTCGGCAACAGCCAACCCCCATCCGGGGGGCTAGGCCAGTTTTTATTATTTACAACATTTTTCCTATAGTTTTTTTCAATGAAAGAGCTGTATGACTTCTTGAATAAACTGGGAGAAAAGTCCGTAATAAGGTTATCTTTATTTTCAATTAGATACTGAGCGTTTATGTTAACAAGTTCGGATACAATATGCTTCCAAAACGCTGAATTGGAAAAGTGATTATAAGCTCTTTCAACATTTGTATTATAGAACTGCTCATCCGCCAATACTATATTGACTTCCAAAACCTCAACGAGCCACGACGTGTAGCCCTCTAAGGTTGGCTTGTTCGCTGCAGATAGAACGGGGGTCGCCAAACTGTGAGTTCCGCAAATTACTTCCCCCCACTCTGACGCCGAAAACGCTGCGCGCAAGTTCCACTTAGCTGCGACGAAGCCTTCTTCTAGGCCATCCACACCCTCTACCTCTCCATCCCCACCTTCCCTCACCCGCCCCGCTCGCGCTTCCGCCGCACCCGGCCTATATCTCCCGCACCAGTAACCACGCCGGACGCCGCCGACTTGTCCCGTCAGTTCAGACTGCCGCTGCACAGCCCGCCGTCGTTCGCGCGGGAGCACTTCGCAGTGTCGCCGACCAACGCCCAGGCGATCGCGGCGATCGACGCCTGGCCGCGCTGGGGCGACGGGCGGCTGGCCCTGATCGGGGCCGCCGGCGCCGGCAAGACCCATCTGGCGCGCGATTGGGCCCTGAAGGCGAACGCCGTGGTGGTCGAGGCCGCCAATCCCCTTGCAGCGCCGCTGGACCTGGCCGCCCTGCGCGGCCGCGCCGTGCTGGTCGATGACGCCGACCGGCGGGCGGAAGGCGGCCATCTGGACGACGAGACCCTGTTTCACCTGATCAACATGGCCGGGGTCGACGGCGGCACCCTGCTGCTGACCGGGCGCCTGGCGCCCGTGGCCTGGGACTGCGCGGTGCCCGACCTGCGCTCGCGGCTCAACGCCCTGACGGCCGCCATCATCGACGAGCCCGACGATATCGTGCTGGAGGCCGTGCTGCGCCGCGCCTTCGCGGCGCGGGCCATGACCCCGGCCCACGACGTCTATCCCTACCTGCTGCGCCGCATCCCGCGCTCGTCGCTGGAGGCCATCGCGGCGGTCGACCTGCTGGACGAGGCGGCCTCGGCCCAGGGCCGGGCGATCACCCGGCTGCTGGCCGGCGAGGTGCTGGCGTTTGAGGGGGATGAGGCGGAGGACTGAGGGTCCTTCTCTTCAAAACGGTTGTCATCCCGGACGAACGCGCAGCGTGAAGATCCGGGATCGACGCCTGAGCTCAGCGCGTCCGGCGGTCCCGGATCTGCGCCCGGCGTTCGCCGGACTTGTCCGGGATGACAGGCTTGGTTTGCATGGGGCGCCAGTGTCTTGCCCCCGTCACGTCCCACGTTCACCATGTGAGAACCCTGTTCGCCTATGGTTCCCCTCATGCCCAACGCCGCGCCCCTGCCGACCCCCGTCACTGAAGCCGACGCGGCCTGCCGTCTGGACAAGGCGCTGCTGGCCTCGCCCGAGCGGTTCATCAATCGCGAACTGTCGTGGCTGGCCTTCAACGAACGCGTGCTGGAAGAGAGCGCCAATCGGCGCCATCCGCTGCTGGAGCGCCTGAGGTTCCTGTCAATCTCGGCCAACAATCTCGACGAATTCTACATGGTGCGGGTGGCCGGCCTGAAGGGCCAGGTGCGCGAGGGCGTGCGGGTGGTCAGCCAGGACGGCCTGACGCCGGGCGAGCAGTTGACGCGGATCAACGCCTCGGCCTTCGACCTGATGGTCGATCAGCAGAAGATCTGGCGCGACGTGCGCGCCGAGCTGTGGGCCGAGGGCCTCAAGCTGCTGGACGCCAAGGACATCGAGGGCGACGACAAGGTCAAGGCCGAGGAGCTGTTCCTGACCCGGATGTTCCCGGTGCTGACGCCCCTGGCCATCGACCCGGCCCACCCGTTTCCGTTCATTCCCAATCTGGGCTTCTGCCTGGCGCTGAAACTGCGCCGCATCGCCGACGACAAGCACCTGTACGCCCTGGTGCCGGTGCCCAGTCAGGTGCAGCGGTTCTGGGAAATCGGCTCGGTGACCACGCGCGGCAAGAAGCGCGAGCGCCGGATCGTGGCGCTGGAGAGCTTCATCATCCTGTTCCTGGGCCACCTGTTCCCCGGCTATAAGGTGGAGGGCCGCGGCCTGTTCCGCCTGATCCGCGACAGTGACCTGGAAATCGAGGAAGAGGCCGAAGACCTGGTGCGCGAGTTCGAGGCGCGCCTGAAGAAGCGTCGCCTGGGCCAGGTGGTGCGGGTCAAGATCCAGACCTCCATGCCCCAGGACCTGCGCGACTTCATCGTCGAGGGCCTGCGCGCCGAGCCCGACGACGTCATCCTGGTGGACGGCAAGCTGGGCCTGGCCCAGATGGACGAGCTGATCCCGCCCGATCGCCCGGACCTGAAGTTCAAGCCCTATAACGCCCGTTTCCCCGAGCGCGTGCGAGACCACGGCGGCGACTGCTTCGCGGCGATCCGCGAGAAAGACATCCTGGTCCATCACCCCTTCGAGAGCTTCGATGTGGTGGTGCAGTTCCTGCGTCAGGCGGCCCGCGATCCCAATGTGCTGGCGATCAAGCAGACCCTGTACCGCACCTCCAAGGACAGCCCGATCGTGGCGGCCCTGATCGAGGCGGCCGACAACGGCAAGAACGTCACGGCCCTGGTCGAGATCAAGGCGCGCTTCGACGAGGAGAACAACCTCAAATGGGCCCGCGATCTGGAACGCGCGGGCGTCCACGTGGTGTTCGGCTTCGTCGACTGGAAGACCCACGCCAAGCTGTCGGTGGTGGTGCGCCGCGAGGGCGAGGCCCTGCGCACCTATTGCCACTTCGGCACCGGCAACTATCACCCGCAGACGGCGCGGGTTTATACCGATCTGTCGCTGTTCACCTGCGATCCGGCCCTGGGCCGGGACGGCGGCAAGCTGTTCAACTTCATCACCGGCTACGCCCAGCCGCATGGCCTGGAAAAGCTGAGCTTCTCGCCGGAGACGCTCAAGCCCGACCTGCTGAAGATGATCAGCCTCGAGGCCGCCAATGCGCGGGCCGGCAAGCCTGCCGGCATCTGGGCCAAGATGAACTCCGTGGTCGATCCCCAGATCATCGACGCCCTCTATGCCGCCAGTCAGGCCGGGGTGATGATCAATCTGGTGGTGCGCGGCATCTGCTGCCTGCGGCCGGGCGTGAAGGGGCTGTCGGAGAATATCCGGGTCAAAAGCATTGTCGGACGGTTCCTGGAGCACGCCCGGATCGTCGCCTTCGCCAACGGCGCCGACCTGCCCGGCCCGCAGACGCGCCTGTTCATCAGCTCGGCCGACTGGATGCCGCGCAACCTCGACCGCCGGGTGGAAACCCTGGTGCCGGTCGAGAACCCCACCGTGCACCAGCAGGTGCTGGACCAGATCATGGTCGCCAACCTCAATGACGAGGCCCAGAGCTGGAACCTCAACAGCGACGGCGGCTACACGCGCGATCCGGCCTGGGACAAGAAGGGCGCCTTCTCGGCCCACGACTATTTCATGACCAATCCCAGCCTGTCGGGCCGCGGCCAAAAGGTGAAGGATCTGCCGATGGCCTTCGACCATGTGGGCCCGCGAAAAGGCAAGGGTTGAGGCGTCTCGTCCTTCTGACGGTCCCGGCGGTCCTGGCCCTGTCTGGCTGTGGTCCCGGCCAGGCGGAGCAGGCGCAGATCTGCGCCATCCTGGCCCAGCCCGGCGTGCCCGGCGTCGACCGGATCGGCGACGGCGCAGCCCTGGCCCCGGTGGATCGGCAACTTCAGGCCAAGGGCCGAATCTACGGTCCCGGCCTGCGCCTGGGCCAGATCCGCTCGTGGGGGTCCTGCCCGAAATACGCCCCGACCGTCGAAATGCTGCTGCTGGACGGCAACCACGCCGCGACCAAGGGCGGCTTGCGGGCCAGCGGCGCGCAGAAGACTTTCGGCACCTGCTTCTACGTAAGAACCGAAACCCGCTGGCGCTTGCTCGCGTGCCGGATTAATGGCGCGTCCTGACGTCCCGAGCGATTTTCGTCCGGCCCCGCTTTCTCCCGCGTCTCAATAGGCTAAACCAAGCTCATGCCTTTTCCGGCGCCGCGCGACGCGGCCGTGATCGATATCGGATCCAACTCGGTGCGCCTCGTGGTGTACCGGCTGGAAGGCCGCGCCATCTGGACCGTGTTCAACGAGAAGGTGCTGGCGGGCCTGGGCCGTGATCTGGGCGACAACGGCCGCCTGTCGCCCGACGGCGTGCTGCAGACCCTGGCGGCCCTGAAACGCTTCCGCGCCGTGCTCGAGGCGGTGGCCCCGGCCGAGACCTTCGTGGTCGCCACCGCCGCCGCCCGCGAGGCCAGCGACGGCCCCGCCTTCGTGGCTCGGGTCAAGGCCGAGACCGGCCTGACCGTTCGCGTGCTGAGCGGCGAGGAAGAGGCCCGTTACGCCGCCCTGGGCGTGCTGGCCGGCGCCCCTCAGGCCACCGGCGTTGTGGGCGATCTGGGCGGCGCCAGCCTGGAGCTGATCCGACTGGAAAGCACCGGCGCAGGTCTGGGCGTCACCCTGCCCCTGGGCCCCTTCAGCCTGGGCCTGTCGGAAGGCTTCGACGCTGACCGGGTGCGCCGTCTGTGCGCCCAGCGGCTGGCCCCGGTGACCAGCGCCTTCCGAACCGACAGCTTCCACGCCGTCGGCGGCGCTTGGCGTAACCTGGCCCTGCTGCACATGCGGATGTCGGGCTATCCACTGCACGTCGTGCACCAATACGAGATCAGCGCCAGCGAAGCGCTGGACGCCGCGCGCCTGGTCTCGCACCAGTCGAAGAGCTCGCTGGAACGCATCGAGGGCATGAGCAAGAAGCGCTCTGAGACCCTGCCCTACGCCGCCGTGGTGCTGGAAAGCCTGATCGAGAGCCTTGGCGTCAAGCGCATCGAGATCTCGGCCTTTGGCGTGCGCGAGGGTCTGCTGTTTGAGGCCATGCCGCCGCGCACCCGGGGCCTGGACCCGCTGATCGAGGGCTGCGCCTCGCTGGGCGCCCGCCAGGGCGTCGCCGACGAGTTGGGCGCAGGCCTGCAGGCCTGGATCGCCCCGGCCTTCACCAGCCTGCCACCACTGTTCGACGAGGGGCGCGACGCCGTGCTGATGTCGGCCGCCTGTCGTCTGGCAGACCTGGGTGCGCGCCTGCACCCCGACCATCGCGCTGATCTGGTGTTCGAACAGGTGCTGCGCGCGCCGATCGCCGGCCAGGGCCATGATGAACGCGCCTTCCTGGCCACGGCGGCCTATGCCCGTCATGCCAGCACCTTCGACCCGCCCGAGCTGGATGTGCTGGCGCGCCTGCTGACCCCGGCCCACCTCAAGCGCGCCAGGGCCCTGGGCGCGGCGATCCGGCTGGGCTGCGACCTGTCGGGCCGCAGCGCGCCCCTGCTGGCCCGCTCGCGCCTGGCCATCGACAAGACCCAGCTGATCCTGACGGCCGAGCCCGGCTATGCCGACCTGCTGCTGGGCGAACAGACCAGCAAGCGGGCCGGTACGGCGGCCCATCTTCTGGGCCTGAAACTGAAGATCTCAACATCCTAAACAAGGTGTTGATCAGTAGTTGACGTGCTTAATGCAGTCTAAACATACCCGATCTGATCATGAGGCAGGATGACGCAATCATAGCGTCGCCTATTGAGCACATTTTGTTAGCTTGATTTCTCTACTGTGCCTTGAAACACATAGGGAGGCCCAGTGATGCTTCAGCGTAAAGTGGACTATCTGGACGCCATCGCGCAGAACCCGCGCCAGCGCCCTGCTCTTCGCCTTGCCAATGAAAACGATGCGCCGGTCCAGAGCGCCGCGCACAGCCTCCAGCACGAAATCGCCCGCGTCTTCGCCCAGGAAACGACCTGGTCCGTCCGTCGCACCGTGGCGATCGGTATTGTCTTTCACCTTGGCGTCTTCTGCGCCCTGGGTCTCGCGGCCGGCGGCGCGATCCTGCCCCACTAAGACGTTATTCGGCGAAGTGGCTCACACTTCGCCGAACACGGCTCTAGTGTCGCAGAACTGGCGCGGCGTCGGAAAACTCGGCCGCGCCCGTCAGTCGGCCATAGATCTGGCAAAGCGCCTGGAAAACGGAATCCCAGCCGTGCCGCTCTTCGGCCCGACACCGGGCAGCCTGACCCAGCCCCTCAGCGCCGCGCGCAAACACCGATTCCACGGCCTCGGCCATGGCGCGCGCCTCCGATGCGGCGGCAAGCTCGCCCACCGAGGCGTCGACCGATTCAGCCACACCGCCTGACGCGACGCCGATGACGGGCAGTCCGCAGGCCATCGCCTCCAGGACGACCAGGCCGAACGGTTCGTTGTCATTGGCGTGCACGAACGCGTCGCAACCCGCCAGTATCGCCGCCAGGGCCTGTGGGTCGCGCTGATAGTCCATGCAGATAACGCGATCACTGGCCGGCGCGCCGCTCCCCGCGCCGATCAACAGCAACACATAGGGGTCGCCAAGCCGTTCAACGGCCTCCACCAGCACGTCCAGCCGCTTTTCCCGCGCGGGCCGTCCGGCGAACACCAGAATTTTGTGGTCCGGCCTCAAGCCCAGAGATGCGCGCAAGCCTGCGCGGTCGCCGCGCCCGGGATGGAAGATGTCCACATCCACGCCCAGGGGCAGGCCAATAGCGTTGGTGACGCCGGCCTCGATCAGCCGACCGGCTATGAAGCGGCTCGGCGCGACGGCCTGATCGAACTGGCCATAGATCGCCGCCCAGCGCTTTTGCACCGGCTTCTCAGCCCATTCGCCGATATGCAGCGCCGCCAGCGCGCCCAGGTCGGTGTGACAGAACCCCACCACCGGGACGCCCAGGGCGTCGCCGGCCCGCAACGCGGCCAGGCCGGGCGTATAGGGATCGCCGGCCTCGATAATGTGCGGCCTCTGGCGGATCAGCCGCTCCATCCAGGCCTGCTTGACGAGAGGCCACCGGTATCCATCACCAAACGGCAACGGCGCGGCATAGATCGACACGCGGCCCTGTCCGTCATGAGCATCCCGCGCGCCGGGAACAACCAGGGTGTGGTGCACTGACGGTCTATTGGCGGCCAGCCAGGTTCGCTTCGTGTTGAGATACCGGCGTACGCCGCCGCTCCGCGGGGCGTAGAGCATGGTCGTATCCACCAGGCGAACAGCCTGTCCGGCCGCCGGGACGCCATCCGCAAGGCCGCGAAAGCCGAACGTTTGATCCGATCTCAAGTCCACCACGCCGAATCCTTATCGCTAACCAGACCATGACATTCGGCCTCGGAACGATAAAGGTTTCGCGACAGTTAGGGTTCCTCGCTGCCCTGCGGCGGCTTTATGCCGACGCCGCGACGGCCCAGCGCCTCCCGTAGCAAGGTTTCGACCTGGGCGTTCACACTGCGCAACTCGGCGGCGGCCAGTCGCTCCACGGCGGTCAGCACCTCGGGGCGTACGCGCATCAGAAACGCGCGCCGTCCGCCCTTCCCGTTCTCGTTGGGATCGCTGGCCACGCCCTAGCCGTACAGCGTGCCGGTATTGACCACGGGCTGAGCCTCGCGGTCGGCGCACAACACCACCAGGAGATTGGACACCATCGCGGCCTTGCGTTCGTCATCCAATTTGACGACCCCGCGCTCGCTGAGTTGATTGAGCGCCGTCTCGACCATGCCCACAGCGCCGGCCACGATCGTGCGCCGGGCGGCCAGCACAGCCTCGGCCTGCTGACGCTTCAGCATGGAGCCGGCAATCTCCGGGGCATAGGCCAGGTGCATGAGATGCGCCTGATCGATGGCGACGCCGGCGACGGCGATACGGGCCTGCAGGTCAGCCTGAAGCTTGGCCCCCACCTCCTCGGCGTCGGCGCGCAGGGTGGGCTCGCCCTCCTCCGCGTGATCATAGGCGTAGTGCGAGGCCACCTCACGCAGCCCGGTTTCGATCTGGATGTTCACAAAGGCCACATAGTCATCGACGTCGAACAACGCCTGGGCCGAATCCGCCACGCGCCAGACGATGTTGGCCGCGATCTCGATCGGATTGCCACGCTTGTCGTTGACCTTCAGCTTCTCACTGGTGACGTTGCGCACCCGCAGGCTGATCTTCTTGCGTCCGTACCAGGGCAAGACCCAGCGAAGCCCTGTCGTGCGGTCGGTGCCGACATAGGCGCCGAATACCGTCAGCACATAGGCCTCGTTCGGCTGCATCGAATAGAAGCCGCCACTGACCAACGCGGCCAAAATGACCAGCAAGGCGCCGAGCGCGTTGTAGCCGGCGCCGTAGGCATCGGCGTTGGTAAAGGCCCAGATCCCGGCGCCAATCAGCAGCGGAAGCGCCAGAAGCGGCAGACCTCCGCTGACCCCGCCGCGAATACGCTCGACCGACCGGTTGATGGTGTGGACTTCCGACATCGTCACGCTCCCGTCTGGATATGAAAGTGATATCACTTTGATCGCTCTTGGCAAGATGAAGCCGGACCGCGTAAGCCCAAGGCTGACCGAGCGGGGATCGAATGGCGCGTTATCTCTTCACCACCTGGGAAGGCGGCGGACATGTGCAGCCCCTGCTGCTGGCTGCGCGCGACCTGCAGGATCGCGGTCACGACGTGCTGGTCCTCAGCGATGTCTGCAACGACACGGACGCCGCCGCTCTGGACGTGGCGTTCCAGCCCTGGACGACAGCGCCGAGCCAGACCGGAAAGCGCCGCGAGGACGATCGTCTGAAGGACCATGAAGCCGACAACCCCCTTGAGGTGATCCAGCGGCTGATCGCCCGGATCATGGCCGGGCCGGCCCTGGCCTATGCGCAGGATACGCTCGCCGCCATCGACGCCTTCAAGCCTGACGCCATCGTCAGTCAGGAACTTCTGCTGGGCGCCATGGCCGCAGCGGACGCCCGCAATCTGCCCCTCGCCCTGTTCGCCGCCAATATCTGGTCGCTCCCCACCCTGTCCGGTGTCCCGCCCTTCGGCGCGGGCATGCCGCCGGCGACCTCAGACGAAGAGCGCGCCATGCACGCGATGGTCACCCAGATGAGCCGGGGTCTGTTCCAGATCGGTTTGCCGGCCCTGAACAGCGCGCGCGCCGCACTGGGCCTGCCGGCGCTGGACGATCTGTTCGATCAACTCGATACGGCCGGCCTGATCCTGATCGCCAGCAGCCGGGCGTTTGATTTCGCCCCGGATCCCGTGCCTGCCCCGTTCGCCTATGCGGGCCCCTATCTGGCCGATCCTGCCTGGGTGACGCCCGCGGCCCTGCCTGCGGGCGACGCTCCGCTGGTGCTGGTCTCGTTTTCCAGTCTGTATCAGGCGCAGGAAGTCGTGCTGACCAACGTCATCGCTGCGCTGGGCCGCTTGCCGGTGCGCGGTTTGGTGACGACAGGGCCGACTCTTGAGCCGAGCCAATTCCCCGCGCCCGACAATGTGGTCGTGGTGCGCAGCGCGCCGCATCAGGCCTTGCTGGAGGAAACGGCGGTGTTCGTGACCCATGCCGGCCATGGCTCTACGCTACGCCCGCTGATGGCGGGGGTTCCTCTCCTGTGCATGCCGATGGGCCGTGATCAGCATGACAACACCGCCAGGGTGGTCGCCCGCGACGCCGGTCTGCGCCTGTCGCCAGACGCAAGCGTCGAAGCGATCATGGCCGCAATCACCCAGTTGCTTGAAGATGGGCGCTATGGCCAGGCCGCCGCGACCTTGGGCGCCGCGATCCAGGCCGATCGTGACAACCGGTCCGCCGCGCCCCTGTTGGAGCGGCTGCTGGCGCCGGCGACGAATTCTGGTGGGCGGTGAGGGGATCGAACCCCCGACCCTCTCCGTGTAAAGGAGACGCTCTACCGCTGAGCTAACCGCCCCAAAAGTCGAGCCGGCCTTCTAGACGCCGGCGTGGCCCATGCAAAGCGAATAAGAAAAGGGCGGCGCGCCGAGAAGCGCTCCGCCCTCTTGTCTCTCAAAAAGAGATCAGCCGTTCAGCGTGGTCTTCAGGCCTTCGCCGACCTGGAAACGCGCGGTCTTCGAGGCCGGGCGGTTGACGGTCTCGCCGGTGCGAGGATTGCGCGCGGTACCCGCCGCACGCGCTACGGCCTTGAACGTGCCGAAGCCCACGAGACGCACGTCGTTTCCCGACTTCAGCGAGTCGGTGACGGATTCGATGAAGGCTTCCAGAGCGTCCTTGGCCTGATTTTTATTGATGCCCGCCTTCTCGGCGATCGCCGTGACGAGTTCGGCTTTTGTGGTCATGTTTTTCTCCCAGCCAATAAAGCGGCGGCGCTTCGCAAAAGCCGACGCCACTTCGCTCGGCCAGGATTATGGCGGCGGAAAATGCCCCGTCAAATGAAGGCGGCGCGGGAACCTCCCGCGCCGCCATACTTATCAACGATAAGTTACAGTCAGTGGGTCAAAATCGCGTCCGCGTCGCCCTCATCGCCCTTCGCAGTTGCAGCAATGGGCTCATCAGCCTCATTCCACTCCACGGGCGTCAGCGGGCCGGTCAGCGCATGCTTGAGCACCTCGTCGACGGTGGAGACCGGAATGATCTCCAGGCCGTCCTTCACCGACTGAGGCACATCGACCAGATCCTTCTCGTTTTCCTGAGGGATCAGAACGGTCTTCACGCCTGACCGCAGGGCCGCCAGGAGCTTTTCCTTCAGCCCCCCGATGGCCGTCACACGCCCGCGCAGGGTGATCTCGCCGGTCATGGCGATCTCCTTGCGGATCGGGATACCGGTCAGCACCGAAACCATGGCCACAGCCATGGCGGCGCCGGCCGAGGGACCATCCTTGGGCGTGGCGCCATCCGGCACGTGGATGTGCACATCGGTCTTTTCAAAGACCGGCGGCTTGACGCCAAAGTGCAGGGCCCGCGAGCGGACATAGGACTGAGCCGCCGAGATCGACTCCTTCATCACGTCCTTGAGATTGCCGGTGACCGTCATGCGGCCCTTGCCCGGCATCTTCACGGCTTCGATGGTCAGGATGTCGCCGCCGAACTCTGTCCAGGCCAGACCCGTGACGATCCCGACCTGGTCGACTTCATCGGTCTCGCCATAGCGGTACTTCTTGACGCCCGCATACTTGGCCAGCCGCTCGTCGTCGATGGTGATCGACGTGACCTTCTCGCGTCCCAGATCGCGGACGGTCTTGCGCGCCAGGGCGCCCAGTTCCCGCTCCAGCGACCGCACGCCGGCTTCCCGGGTGTAGTAGCGGATCAGATCGCGGATCGCCTTTTCGGGCACCACGAACTCAGAGTCCTTCAGGCCATGATCCTTGGTCAGCTTGGGCAGGATGTGGCGCTTGGCGATCTCCAGCTTCTCATCTTCGGTGTAGCCGGCGATGCGAATGATCTCCATGCGGTCCAGCAGCGGCTGGGGCATGTTGAGACTGTTGGCCGTCGTGACGAACATCACCTGGCTCAGGTCGTAGTCGACCTCCAGATAGTGGTCGCCGAACGCCGCGTTCTGGGCGGGATCGAGCACTTCAAGCAGGGCCGAGGCGGGATCGCCGCGGTAGTCGCTGCCCATCTTGTCGATCTCGTCGAGCAGGAAGAAGGCGTTGGTGGTCTTGGCCTTCTTCATCGACTGGATGACCTTGCCGGGCATCGAGCCGATATAGGTGCGGCGGTGACCGCGGATCTCGGCTTCGTCACGCACCCCGCCGAGGCTCATGCGCACGAACTCGCGACCCGTCGCCTTGGCCAGCGACTTGCCCAGCGAGGTCTTGCCAACGCCGGGAGGGCCGACGAGGCAAAGGATCGGCCCCTTCAGCGAGTTGGTGCGGGCCTGGACGGCCAGATACTCAAGGATGCGCTCCTTGACCTTCTCCAGACCGTAGTGATCCTCGTCGAGGATGCTCTCGGCCTCGACCAGGTCGATCTTCTTGGTCTTGGCCTTGCCCCAGGGGATCGACAGCATCCAGTCGAGATAGTTGCGCACGACCGTGCTCTCGGCCGACATCGGGCTCATGTTGCGCAGCTTCTTCAGCTCGCCTTCGGCCTTGGTGCGGGCCTCCTTGGAGAGCTTGGTCTTCTTGATGCGCTTTTCGAGATCGATGAGTTCGTCGCGCTGATCGTCGGGATCACCCAGCTCGCGCTGGATCGCCTTCATCTGCTCGTTGAGATAATATTCGCGCTGGGTCTTCTCCATCTGGCGCTTCACGCGCGAGCGGATCTTTTTCTCGACCTGCAGGACGCTGATCTCGCCTTCCATCAGCGCGAAGACCTTTTCCAGGCGCTTCACGATGTCGAAGATTTCCAGCAGGTGCTGCTTGTCGCCGATCTTCACCGACAGGTGGGCGGCGATGCTGTCGGCGAGTTTGCCCGGCTCGGCGATCTGCGGGATCGAGGCCAGGGCTTCCGGCGGCACCTTCTTGTTGAGTTTGACGTAGTTCTCGAACTGCTCGACCACGGCGCGCGACAGCGCCTCGGCCTCGGGACCGACGCCCTCGTCCTCGCTCACTTCACCGATCTGGGCCTCATAGAAGGACTCCTGATCGGTAAACTTGACCACGGCGGCGCGGCCCTTGCCCTCGACCAGCACCTTTACGGTGCCGTCAGGCAGCTTGAGCAATTGAAGAACGGTGGCCAGAACGCCGACATCATAGATGTCGCCCGGCGACGGATCGTCGTCAGCCGAGTTCTTCTGGGTCACCAGCAGGATCTGCTTGTCACCGCGCATCACCTCTTCAAGGGCGCGCACGGATTTGTCGCGGCCCACGAAGAGCGGCACGACCATATGCGGGAAAACCACGATGTCCCGCAGCGGCAAGACTGGAAGCGTACGAAGTTCAGACATAATGCTCTTACTCCCGGCCGTCGCGGCGTCCGCGCTCGGCCATGCGGGCCGCCGTTACATCAGACGATGCGCCTGAGTCGATCGGCCCGTCCGTCCGGGACTGGACGGAATGGTCCCTAATTATGTGGACGTTTCGCCACTGCGTTCAAGCCGAGTCGCCTGATAGCGGCGACTGGTCGCGCAGAAGTGGCCAAGCTGAAGGGGATATGCCCTCAAAACCCCCTGTCACGCAATTTCGTTTCAAACTAGCGGTCATAGCGCAACGCCTGCGACCCCTGGCGCCTGTGGCCTGGCCGCATCAGACGACGGAGATCCAGCCTGCAGGGCCCCGACGGCATGAAAAAGGCGCGCCCCGAGGAGCGCGCCTTGATCTTGGGAATGGCTAGTCGCGTCAGGCCGACGCGGCGCCACCCTTCTTTTCGGCATAGATCAGCAGCGGCTGAGCCCGGCCTTCGACGACCTCGGCATTGACCACCACTTCCTCGACGCCCTCGTAGTTGGGCAGTTCGAACATGGTCTCCAGAAGGATGCCTTCCATGATCGACCGCAGACCGCGCGCACCGGTCTTGCGGGCGATAGCCTTGGTCGCAATCCCGCTGAGGGCGTCATCGGTGAAGGTCAGGCCGATGTTCTCCATCTCGAACAGGCGCTGGTACTGCTTGACGAAGGCGTTCTTCGGCTCGGTCAGGATCTTGACCAGGGCGACCTCGTCGAGATCCTCCAGGGTCGCGATCACCGGCAGACGACCGATGAATTCCGGGATCAGGCCGAAGCGTTGCAGGTCATCCGGCTCGACGTTGCGCAGGATTTCGCCCGTGCGACGCTCTTCCGGATCAGCCACCTTGGCGCCGAAGCCGATCGACTTGCCCTGGCCGCGCGCCGAGATGATGCGCTCCAGACCCGCAAACGCCCCGCCGCAGATGAACAGGATGTTGGTGGTGTCGACCTGCAGGAACTCCTGCTGGGGATGCTTGCGCCCGCCTTGCGGCGGCACGGAGGCGACCGTGCCTTCCATGATCTTCAGCAGGGCCTGCTGCACGCCTTCACCCGACACGTCGCGGGTGATCGACGGATTGTCGGACTTGCGGCTGATCTTGTCGATTTCGTCGATATAGACGATGCCCCGCTGCGCCCGCTCGACATTGTAGTCGGCGGCCTGAAGCAGCTTGAGCACGATGTTTTCGACGTCCTCACCCACATAACCGGCTTCGGTCAGGGTGGTGGCGTCCGCCATCGTGAACGGCACGTCGATGATTCGGGCCAGGGTCTGGGCCAGAAGCGTCTTGCCCGTACCGGTTGGGCCGACCAGCAGGATGTTGGATTTGGCCAGTTCCACGTCGTTGTTCTTCGACGCGTGGTTGAGGCGCTTGTAGTGATTGTGCACCGCGACAGCGAGCACCTTCTTGGCGTGAGCTTGGCCGATCACGTAATCGTCCAGGACCTCACAGATTTCGCGTGGCGTCGGGACGCCATCCTTCGACTTCACGAAAGCAATCTTGTGCTCTTCGCGAATGATGTCCATGCAGAGCTCGACGCATTCATCACAAATGAACACCGTCGGTCCCGCGATGAGCTTGCGCACCTCATGCTGACTCTTTCCGCAGAAAGAACAGTACAGGGTGCTCTTGGTATCGCCGCTCGCGGCTTTCGTCATGGTCGCTTCTCACGCTATGGCGGCGGCGGCTACGGCCGTGACGCCCGCTCCTGGCTCACATGCCGTCACCGAAGGGACAGCTTACATGCCGGGAGTTGTCTAATCCTTGACATTCCCCGATCCGGCCGCAGTTCACAAGCCTTGGCGCCTTTTTCGAGCGCCTGACCAGAGAATGCATCGTGTCGTGGAATGATCTTCCGGTCTAAAATGGGGGCCAAGGCCAACGGCGCAACCGCTCCAGGACCTTGACCCTTCCATAGATGTGGAAGGCTTAGAGCCGGTGCGGGAATCGTGATCGAACAGCCGCTTGTTTAACAGGGCGCGCCCGATGCGCGCGGAGAAGAATGGCGAAGCGCTCATTAATGGCCAAGGGCCTGACGGCCTCGATGCCGATGACAGGCGACATGACCGATGCGCCGGCGCTTGTGGCTTTTGACTTTGACGGCACTCTGACCGTCCGCGACAGCTTCAATGCCTTCCTGAAATGGCGAGCGGGCCCCGCGCGCTGGACGGCAGGCGTGTTGCGGCTCTCCCCTGCCCTTGTGCGCTACGTTTTCAATCGCAATCGCGGCAAGCTGAAGGCCGCTGCGGTGCGTGAATTCCTGAAAGGCGCGACTCAGGCCGAGATCGAGGCAGATGCGCGGGCCTTCGCCGAACTGCACGCTCCTTCCCTTTTTCGCCCGGACGCCTTGGCAGTGTGGCGCCGCTGGCGCGCCAAGGGCGCCCGCATGGTCATCGTCACCGCATCGCCCGACATCACGGTAGCGCCGTTCGCGCGCGGTCTGGGCGCCGACTTGCTGATCGGCACGCGCCTCGCCTTTGACCACGACCTTCGCGCCCTTGGCGTCCTGGCGGGTCCAAACTGTCGCGCCAAGGAAAAGGTTGTCCGCCTGAAAGAAGCCTTCGGCGAGGACGTTCGTCTGACGGCAGCCTATGGCGACACGTCGGGCGATATCGAAATGCTGGCCATCGCCGATGAGCGTGGCTACCGCGTCTTCCGGGGCAAGCCGCTTTAAGCCGGCATGAAAAAGCCGCCGACCTTGCGGCCGGCGGCTTGATCAGAATCCGGAGTGGCGAGGCCTAGGCCTTGGCGTCGGTCTCGTCGCGCGTTTCATTGATGTGATCGATCAGGCCCCAGGCCTTGGATTCCTCAGCGCTCATGAAGTGGTCGCGATCGAGGGTGCGCTCGACCTCTTCATAGGTCCGGCCGCAGTGCTTGACGTAGATTTCGTTCAAACGGCGCTTGGTCTTGATGATGTCCTCGGCGTGGCGCTCGATATCCGAGGCCTGACCGCGGAAACCGCCCGACGGCTGGTGAACCATGATGCGCGAGTTCGGCAGCGAGATGCGCTGGCCTGCGGCGCCGGCGCAGAGCAGGAGGCTGCCCATCGAGGCCGCCATGCCCATGCACACGGTCGAAACCGGGCTCTTGATGTATTGCATGGTGTCATAGATCGCGAGACCCGCCGTCACCACGCCGCCCGGCGAGTTGATGTACATGGCGATTTCCTTCTTGGGGTTCTCGGACTCCAGGAAGAGAAGCTGCGCGCAGATCAGGCTGGCCATGCCGTCTTCGACGGGGCCGGTCAGGAAGATGATCCGCTCCTTGAGCAGGCGCGAGAAGATATCGAACGCGCGCTCGCCGCGGCTGGTCTGTTCGACCACCATCGGCACGAGGTTCATCGCCGTTGCAACCGGATCGTACATAGGGTTCGCCCTTTTTCGCGTTTTGGGGCCGCACGAATCACACCTCGCGCGGCGTCGCCAACGCATATCGCGTGGCGATTAACAGGTTGCAAGGCGCGGGCGCAAAGCTTGAGCCAAAGAAAAAGGCGCGGCCCTTGCGAGCCGCGCCCTGTCTCGTCGGATGACGGAGGCCTTAGCCGCCGTAGCCTTCCGGCAGATCGTCTTCTTCCAGGAGCTCTTCCTTGGAAACTTCCTTTTCCTCGATCTTGGCCTTGCCGAAGATCAGGTCGACGACCTTGTCCTCATAGATCGGGGCGCGCAGAGCGGCCTGCAGGTCGGCGCGCTGGCGGTACATGTCGAACACCTGCTGGGCTTGCGCGCCATACTGGCGGGCTTCGCGCATGATGGCGTCGGTCAGTTCCTGGTCGGTGACGACCACGTCGTTCTTGCGACCGATTTCGGCCAGCACCAGACCCAGGCGCACGCGGCGCTCGGCGATCTTGCGGTACTCGTCCTTCAGCTGGTCTTCGGTCTTGTCGGCGTCTTCCGGCGGCAGGCCGCCCTGGGTCTTGTCGGCCTGGACCTGCTGCCAGATGCCGGCGAACTCGGCGTCGACCATGCGCGGCGGCAGGTCGAACTCGTGCTTGGTGTCCAGCACGTCCAGCAGGGCGCGCTTCAGCTTGAAGCGCGAGGAGTTGTCGTAGCGGCCCGACAGGTTCGACTTCAGCAGCTCTTTCAGAGCGGCCAGGTCAGACAGACCAAGGCGCTTGGCCAGTTCGTCATCGGCTTCGGCGTCGACCGGAGCGCGGACTTCGGTCACCTTGGTGGCGAATTCAGCGGCCTTACCGGCCAGATCCTTGGCCTGATAATCTTCCGGGAACGTGACCTTCACGACCAGTTCGTCGCCCGGCTTGGCGCCGACCAGTTGTTCTTCAAAACCGGGAATGAATTGACCCGAACCCAGGACCAGTTCAGCGCCTTCGGCCTTGCCGCCGGCGAACTCGACGCCGTCAACCGTGCCGACGAAGTCGATCAGCAGTTGGTCGCCGTCCTTGGACTTCAGGCTCTTGCCCTTGCGGGGCTCGTAGGTGCGGGCCTGCTTGGCCAGTTCGGCCAGGGCCTCGTCGACCTCGGCGTCGGCGACCTTGTAGACCGGCTTGACCAGCTCGATGCTGGCGGGATCGATCGGCTCGAAGTCCGGCATGATCTCGATGGCCACGTCGAACGACAGGTCTTCGCCACCGGCGACAACCTTTTCCATGTCCGAAGACGGCTTCAGCTCGGGCTGACCGGCGGGACGCAGCTTGTTGTCGTCCAGGACCTTCTGGGTGGTCTCGTTGAGCGCCTGCTCGACGACTTCACCCATCAGCGCCTTGCCGTACAGACGGCGCACGTGAGCGGCGGGAACCTTGCCAGGGCGGAAGCCCTTGACGTTCATCTGCGGCGCGACTTCGGCGATCCGCGCTTCGAGACGCGTGGCCAGCTCGGCGGCCGGCACGGTCACTCCATAAACGCGGCTAAGGCCTTCGCCCGACTTTTCAACGATCTGCATCGACATTGTCATATTCTCGGACCTGCGACGCGCGCGTCGGGGGTCCGCCCTGGGGTCAAAAACATCGACGCCGCCCGCGAGGCCGGGGCGGCGAAAGAGCGCCCTTATGTCACGACGTGCGCGACCATCCAAGAGCGCCAGCGGCAAAAGTCACGGCCATCCCTCATAGACGAGAAAGCGGTCAGTCAATCTTGGTGCGGATGAGAGGACTCGAACCTCCACGCCTCTCGGCGCCAGAACCTAAATCTGGTGCGTCTACCAGTTTCGCCACATCCGCGTGGGGGCAGGCCTTACGGATTTCACCGTGGGGATGCAAGTCCGCCGCGCGCCTGGACAGGGCGACGCGTCAAGAGTTGAGCCAGCACGGCGGGAGCCAGATCCGGCAGGTCTTCGGAGATGAGCCCCGGCCCCCGCGCTTTTCCGCATTCCGCGTGGATCCAGGCTCCGGCGCAGGCCGCTTCGAAACTGTCCATGCCCTGGGCGATCAGTCCGCCGATGAAACCCGCCAGAACATCGCCCGAACCCGCCGTCGCCAGCCAGGGCGACCCATTGAGCGAAATCGCCGCGCGGCCGTCCGGTGCGGCCACCACGGTATCGGGCCCTTTCAAGAGCACGACAGCGCCGGCCCGGCGCGCCGCCTCCCGCGCCGCCGCCAAGCGCTCGACCGATTCGCCCAGAAGCCCTGGAAAGATCCGCTCGAACTCACCCGGGTGGGGTGTGAGTACGTCATCCCGATCCAGGGCCGAGAACAGCGCGCCCGGGTCATGGCGGAAGCTGGTCAAGGCGTCGGCGTCGACCACCAGGGCCGCGCCCGTCCTCGCCAGAGCGAAAAGATTGCGCATGATCGTATCGCCGACGCCGCCGGCCGGACCGATCACGACGGCGTCGGCGCTTTCTCCGGCCGTCTGCAGGTCCGCCTCGCCTTCGAAAGGCGCCAGCATGATCGCTTCGAGATGAGCGGCGTTCACCGCCAGCGCGCTGGGCGGCGACAACAGGCTGACCACGCCCGCGCCGATCCTCAGGCCGCCTCGCGCCGCCAGACGCGCCGCGCCTGTATTCCACGCGTCACCGCTGACCACCTTCAAACGACCACGTCGATGCTTGTGCGCGTCCAGGGCTGGCCACGGAAACCGGGCCTCCCACAGGTCGGGGGAGTTCTCGTGCAGGGTGCAAGCGTGGTCTGGAGCGGCGAGCCCGATGTCAGCGACGACCACCTCTCCGCAAGCCGCGCGCCCGTCCATCAGGCAGTGGACCGGTTTGCGTCGATGAAAGGTCACGGTGAGATCGGCCCGAAACGCCGCCTCGCCCAGGGCGCGACCTGTATCGCCCGACACGCCGCTGGGCACATCGATCGCGATGATGGGCTTGTTCAGCAGGTTGCTGGCGCGCGCCAGCTTGGCGACATCGCCCTCGAGCGGCCGCGACAGGCCCGCGCCAAACAGCGCGTCTATATAGATGTCGGCCTGGCCAGGCTCCGGCGACAGAGGACCAGTTTCGCCCTTCCAGCGTGACGCCGCGCGCCTGGCCGCCTCGGTGACCGGCGGCGCAGAGGCTTCCACGCGAACCGACCAGCCCTTGCTGCGCAGATGCCGCGCGGCGACATAGCCATCGCCGCCGTTGTCGCCCGGGCCGCACCAGATCACGACGGGCCGATGCGAGAACCGCGCCCTGACCGCCTCGGCCACCGCGATTCCGGCGCGCTCCATCAAGGTGCTGATCGGCACGCCCAGTGCGACGGCGGCGCGATCCGCCGCAGTCATCTCGGCGACGGTCATGATTTCGCGCGGCACGACGACTCCTTCAGAGCACCTGACTCTGAGCTTCGCGTCCTTTCTCGTTGAGGATCAAGCGTCCATCGCGGATGTCGAACGTCGTGATCGAACAGTGATCCGGTCGGAACGCCGCCACCCTCGCCTCGCCGATCGCCACGCCGACGGCGGCGTTCAGCGCCACAAAGTGGCTGAACACCGCTGTGTTCGGATACTCGGCCACGGCGGCGGCCACGCCTCTGGCCCAGGCCTCATAGTCCAGATCGCCGACAATCTGCCCCCATTCGCCGCCGAACGCCGCCTTGAGCCAGTCTGGGCGCTCCCCGGCGGGCATGGCCACGGGCGTTGGGATCTCCCCCACGCGGGGATCGATCACCAGCTCGACACCCAGGGCGCTCGCCATCGGCGCGGCGGTTTCACGGCACCGACGCAGGGGTGATGAGACGACACGGAGCGGTCGTTGCCCTTCCGGCAGGGCCATCAGGGTTTCCATCGCCTCGACGGCTTGCCGATGCCCGACCTCGTCGAGGCCTGGATCATCCTCCGCCCCGCCCCAGGTCGAGGCCGGACGCCCGTGGCGGATGACATGGACGCGGGTCATATGGGTTCAATCCGGAACAAAAAGATTGCGAACACCGTCGGGGTGCGGACCGACGACGCCGGTTCTGCCCACGCCTTCTCGGGCCTCGAGGTCCAGAAGGGTCTCGGGATCCTCGGGCGTGTGGGCCACGAAGCGTCGGCCGGCAGAGTCGCGGCCAATCACGATGCCCATGCGAACACCTTCGCGGGCGTGGACAACGGTATAGGTCTCGATCACCGCCGGCCCGGTCGGGTGTTCGACGATTTCGGGATGCGGCAGCGCGTCGATCCGGTCCTGAATCCTGGAGGGCGCCTCGCGGACCCAGTCTCCCTCGACAGGTCTTGTCGAATAGATGCCGACCGACTGTTTGGTCAGGAACCAGCCATTGGCCGTGCAGAGCCCGTAGGCTCCGGGCCGGGCTCTGAGCCGCCCCATCATCTCGGCGATGGAATGCAGGGCGTAGTTGTTTCCCGGCCCTCCGAAATAAGGCAGGCCGCCGGTGACGGTCAGACCACGCGGATCATCCAGCGCCAGGCCCAGCTCCTCGGCCGCCACCTCAACGGCGGACGGGAAGCAGGAATACAGGTCGATGATGTCGATGTCGGACAGGCCGATGCCCGCCATCGCGAAGGCGCGCTCACCGGTCAGGCGAATGGCCGGACTGGAATGGAAATCCTGGCGGTCCATCGGGTACCAGAGATCGGCGGCGTCGGCGCAGCCGTGCAGATAGACCCACTTGTCTTCCGACACGCCCAGTTCGCGCGCCTTGCGGACGCTGCAGATCAGCACGGCGGCCGACTGATCCACCTCCATGATGGCGTTCAGGTACTTGGGATAGGGAAAGCTGATCATCCGGTTGCGATCGGTGACCGTCACCAGCTCCTCCGGTGATCGCTCGACCGGGAACCAGGCATTGGGATTGCCGGCCGCGACCTTGCTGAACGGTGAGAACAGGCGTCCCAGCCGGGCCTGATGGTCTTCCAGAGACCGCCCGTCGCGGGCCCGCAACGCGTTCTCGAACAATGGATAGGTGTTGACGGGATAGCCCAGGCCGTGCGCGGCCTCCTGCGGCGTGACGCCGGGACGAGGATCGCCGATGCGAGCCGGGGGCTCGGTAATGTCGTCGCCCCAGCCTTCGAAACCCAAGCCGCCCTTCAGACGCTTCATCAGCGAGCCGAGAAACTCGGCTCCCGTCACCAGGGCCATTTCGGTCTGGCCCTTGGCGATCCGCTCGCAGACGACATTGATCGCCTGCTGAGGGCTGTTGCCGCCGGTCTCGGTATAGACGCTCCATGCCGGCCCGGCGCCCAAGGCCCTGGCCAGGCTCGCGGGAGGATTGGCAAGGCGCGGCAAGGGAAGCTTCGAAAGCCCGCCCGGCGCGTCGATACTGAAAGCGATGACCGCCAACGCGTCGAGTTCGGCAAGAACCGACCCCAAGAGCCCTGCATCCTCAACAGCACGTTCCGCTGCAATCTTCAGCAGTTCGAGCGGTGACGGCGAGTTTTGGGTTTCTCCGCGGTAGGTGAACTGGCCAGCGCCGATCAAAACCGGTGTGTCGTCGCGCATGTTCGCCCCCATTCAAACGATTGTTGGGGGCGATCCTAGGGGTGAAACGGCGCTCTGCAAGGCCATTTGGTCAACAAACCTGCAGTGATCAAATTTCGCGCTCGCGATGCGCAAAATTTGATCATCACCCTCGATCCGTCATCGGCGAGCCCCTTTCCGACCGTCGAAAGCTTGCGAGTCCCCCGGGCGGCGTGATCCGTGCCGCTCATCAAAGGCGCGGCGCGCCTGCGGGCCCGAAAGTGGAACCGATGAAGAAGATCGAAGCCATCATCAAGCCGTTCAAGCTGGATGAGGTGAAGGAGGCGCTCCAGGAGATGGGCGTCCAGGGCATGACCGTGCTCGAAGCCAAAGGCTATGGTCGCCAAAAGGGCCATACCGAGCTCTATCGCGGCGCTGAGTACGTCGTGGACTTCCTCCCCAAGATCAAGGTGGAGGTGGTCGTCGAGGACAGCCAGCTGGAACCCGCGCTGGAGGCCATCACCCGCGCCGCGCGCACCGGGCGCATCGGCGACGGCAAGATTTTCGTCTCGGAGATCGCGGAAGTCATCCGCATCCGAACCGGAGAAAGCGGCCCCGCGGCCGTCTAGCCGCGATCGGTCAAATATTACGAGGCTCAAGAAGGGGATACGGAATGAGCACCGCCAAGGAAATCCTGAACCTGATCAAGGAAAAGGACGTCAAATACGTTGACGTTCGCTTCACCGACGTTCGCGGCAAGATGCAGCACGTCACGTTCGACATCGATCTGGTCGATGACGACTTCCTCAACGACGGCACCATGTTCGACGGCTCGTCGATCGCCGGCTGGAAGGCCATCAACGAGTCGGACATGAAGCTGCGTCCCGACCTGACGACCGCCATCATCGACCCGTTCTATCAGCAGACGACCCTGGCGCTGTTCTGCGATGTGGTGAACCCCGACACCGGCACCCCCTACAACCGCGACCCCCGTTCGATCGCCAAGGCGGCCCTGAACTACGTCAAGGCTTCGGGTATCGGCGACAACGTGTTCTTCGGCCCTGAAGCCGAGTTCTTCATCTTCGACGACGTGAAGTGGGACACCCAGCCCAACAGCACCGGCTATTCGTTCGACTCCGTCGAACTGCCGGGCAACTCGGCCAAGACCTACGCCGAAGGCAACATGGGTCACCGCCCGGGTCCGAAGGGCGGCTATTTCCCGGTCAACCCGATCGACTCCGCTCAAGATCTGCGCGGCGAAATGCTGGCCGTCATGGGCGAGCTGGGCATGAAGCCGGAAAAGCACCACCACGAAGTGGCGCCCGCGCAGCACGAGCTTGGCCTGAAGTTCGACACCATGGTCGTGATGGCCGACCGTATGCAGCTCTACAAGTACGTGATCCACAATGTGGCGCACGCCTACGGCAAGACGGCGACCTTCATGGCCAAGCCGATGTTTGGCGACAACGGCTCTGGCATGCACGTGCACCAGTCGATCTGGCAGGACGGCAAGCCGCTGTTCGCAGGCGACAAGTACGCCGGCCTGTCGGACATGTGCCTGTGGTACATCGGCGGCATCATCAAGCACGCCAAGGCGATCAACGCGTTCTCGAACTCGACGACGAACTCGTACAAGCGCCTGGTGCCCGGTTACGAAGCCCCGGTGAAGCTGGCCTATTCGGCCCGTAACCGCTCGGCCTCGATCCGTATCCCGCACGTCGACTCACCGAAGGCCAAGCGTCTGGAAGCCCGCTTCCCCGACCCGATGGGCAACCCCTATCTGACCTTCGTCGCGCTGCTGATGGCCGGCCTGGACGGCATCAACAACAAGATCGATCCGGGCGCGCCCGCCGACAAGAACCTCTACGACCTGCCCCCGCGCGAGCAGAAGAAGATCCCGGAAGTCTGCGGTTCGCTCCGTGAAGCTCTCGAGAACCTCGACAAGGACCGCGCCTTCCTGAAGGCCGGTGGCGTCATGGATGACGACTTCATCGACAGCTACATCGAGTTGAAGATGGAAGAAGTGATGCGTCTGCAACTGCACCCGCACCCCGTTGAATTCGACATGTACTACAAGTGCTAGGCTAAACTGAGTTTAGGACTGGGAATCGGGGCCGGAGAGAAATCTCCGGCCCTTTTCTTTTGGGCCTGATGACGCCAGCTGCGCCGCAAACCTGGGAATGGTTTCTTACTTACGGGCGCCGGCTGAACAAAATTGTCGCAACTCCGCAACAGAACCGACGTAATCCGTCCGAAGTGGGCGAAATCCCGTAGCGAACGATATCGCTGAAGCGTCAACTGGGCTTAACGCAGCGCAAACGGAAGCGACGTGAACGCCCACCGACAGAGTCGGCGTCATCAAGCTTGGTCAGCACAGGATCTCTCCATGCACACCTCCAGCCACCTCCTTCGCCGCGCCCTGCGCCTGTCTTGCGGTTTCGCCGCGCTCAGCATGGCCATCGCCACCGCCCCGGCCGTCCTGGCCCAGGAAACCCAAGTCGGCGAAGTGATCGTCACCGCCCAGAAGCGCAGCGAAAACCTGCAGGACGTGCCGGTTTCGGTAACCGCCCTTGCCGGCGAGCGCCTGCAATCGACCTTCGCCGCTGGCGACGACATCCTGGCCCTCTCGGCCAAGGCTCCAGGCCTGTACGCTGAATCCTCCAACGGCCGCGCCGCACCGCGTTTCTACATCCGCGGTCTGGGCAACGCTGATTTCGACCTGGCCGCCTCGCAGCCGGTCTCGATCATCCAGGACGACGTGGTGCTGGAAAATGTGGTGCTGAAGAGCTCGCCGATTTACGACATCGAGCAAGTCGAAGTCCTGCGCGGCCCCCAAGGCACGCTGTTTGGCCGCAACACCACGGCCGGCATCGTCAAGTTTGACTCCATCAAGCCGAGTGAAGACGCCAAGGCCCGCGCGGCGGTCTCTTACGGCAGCTTCAACACCCTCACCCTCGACGGCGGCTTCGGTGGGGCGCTGATTCCTGGCAAGGTTTCGGCGCGCGCTTCGGTGCTGGTCCAGCATCGCGACGACTACATCAACAACGCCTTCACGAAGAAGAAGGACGCCCTGGGCGGCTTCGACGAAAAGGCGGCGCGCCTGCAGGTGCTGTTCACGCCGACCGAGGCGTTCTCGGCCCTGTTCAACGTTCACGGCCGCGACCTCGACGGCACGTCGGCCACGTTCCGCGCCAACGTCCTGACCAAGGGCTCCAACAAGCTCAACGCCAACTATGACCGCAAGACGGTCTATTTCGACGCCGGCGCGGGCAACCCCCAGAAGTACAAGGGCTGGGGCACTTCGGCCAACATCGGCTACGACTTCGGTGACGTCACCCTGACCTCGATCACCGCCTACGAAGAGACCCATGGTTCAAGCCGTGGCGATATCGACGGCGGCAATCTGACGGGCCCGGGCTTCATCCCGTTCCCCTCGGAAAGCACCGATGGCATCAAGCAGCTGGACCAGATCACTCAGGAACTGCGCCTGGCCAGCGACACCGATGGCCCGCTGAGCTGGCAGGTCGGCGGCTTCTACTTCGACTCCAGCTATCAGATCCGCACGGATCCGGGTTTTGCCCCTGCGACCACGCTGGAGCAGAACAACAAGTCGTGGGCCGTGTTCGGCCAGGCCTCATATGATGTCACCGAAGCCTTCACCCTGACTGGCGGCCTGCGCTACACCAGCGATGAAAAGGACATGCGGGTCATTTCTGGCCCCAATCCCGTCGCGCCGGTGTCGGTCTCCGACGAGAAGGTCAGCTGGGACCTCAGCGCGTTTTACGACGTCGCCGAGAATGTCAGCGTCTACGGCAAGGTCGCCTCGGGCTTCCGCGGTCCGTCGATCCAGGGCCGCGACATCGCCTTCTTCTCGCCGGCCTCGGTCGCCCAGTCCGAAACCATCATGTCCTATGAAGTCGGCCTGAAGAGCGAACTGATGGACCGCCGCGTCCGTCTGAACGGCGCGCTGTTCACCTACACGATCGATGATCCGCAATTCAGCGCCGTCGGCGGTGGCTCCAACTCCAACCGCCTGATCAACGCCAAGAAGGGCGAGGCCTATGGCATCGAACTGGACGGCGAGTTTGTGGTCACCGAAAACCTCGTCCTGACGGCTGGCTACAGCTACGCCAAGACGGAGATCAAGGACTCGACCCTGGCGACGGCCACGTGCGCGCAGTGCACGGTCACTGATCCGCTGAACGCGAAGGGTCAGGCCCTGATCAACGGCAACCCCTTCCCCAACGCTCCGGAATACACCTTTGACGTCACGGCCCGCTACAGCGTGCCCTTTGGCGCCGATGGCGAGCTGTTTGCCTACACCGACTGGAAGGTGCAGGGCATGACGAACTTCTTCCTCTATGAATCCAAGGAGTTCTACAGCAAGGGCGACTTCGAAGGCGGCCTGAAGCTCGGCTACGCCAAGCTGGACGGCGCGTGGGAAGCTGCGGTGTTTGCCCGCAACATCACCGACGAGGATAACCTCAAAGGCGCGATCGACTTCAATAACAACACCGCCTTCGTCAACGAACCGCGCGTCATCGGCGTGTCGCTGAACGTGAAGATGTAGTCGAACCCTTCATTGGGAACGACCAGGGCCGCGGAGCAATCCGCGGCCCTTTTTCATGGTTAGGCCCTGAGACGATCGACACAGATGACGGGCACGGTCTCGCAGCGTTGTCCAAAGCCCGTCATGTTCGTCGAACCCAGCGCCTGATGACGCGACCCGCGTCCGACGACAGACAATTTTCGCAGTTCCGGCGATACGGGGCGCCGCCTCTCTTGCTTGGGATAGATTTTTCGTCTGTCCTGCCCGCCTGTTCGAGAGTCGGGGTTTTTCATGATGGGATGGCGTCACACGGCTGCGGCCGTAAGCTTGCTCGCGCTGGGTCTTTCGGCCTGCGCGACCACGAGCGGAGCCGGCGCCAAGCCCGGCGGAACGACGGCCAAGCCGGCCGAAAAAGTTGAGAACAAGCCGTTGCCCAAGGGGCTGGACGGCTCGACCTCCTCGGGCTTCCCATCGACCTACATGCCCCTGCCCTCGCGGGCCACGGCGATCGTCGGCGCGACGGTGCTGACGGCGACCGGCCAGCAGATCGAGAACGGCGTCGTGTTCGTCTCCGGCGGCAAGATCATCTCGGTCGGCGGCCCTGAAACGCCGATCCCGGCCGATGTCGCGGTCATTGACGCCAAGGGCAAATGGCTGACCCCCGGCATCATCGACGCCCACAGCCACCTGGGCGTCTATCCCTCGCCTGGCGTCCAGGCCAGGTCGGATGGCAACGAAGCGACCGATCCCAATACCTCACAGGTCTGGTCCGAGCACTCTGTCTGGCCTCAGGATCCCGGCTTCAACCGGGCGCGGGCCGGCGGCGTGACCACGCTGCAGATCCTTCCCGGCTCGGCCAACCTGTTTGGCGGTCGCTCGGTGACGCTGAAAAACGTGCCCTCGACCACCATGCAGGGCATGAAATTTCCCGGCGCGCCCTACGGCCTGAAAATGGCCTGCGGCGAGAACCCCAAGCGCGTGTATGGCAGCAAGAGCCGCGCGCCGGCGACAGCGATGGGCAACGTGGCCGGCTTCCGCGCGGCCTGGATCGACGCCGCCGACTACGCCCGCAAATGGGACGACTATCGCGGAAAGAAAGAGAAGGGCGAGAAGGCTGATCCGCCCAAGCGCGACCTGAAGCTCGAGACCCTGGCTGGTGTTCTGAAGGGCGAGATCCTGGTCCAGAACCACTGCTATCGCGGCGACGAAATGGCGGTGATGATCGATATCGCCAGGGAGTTTGGCTACAAGATCACGATGTTCCACCACGCCATCGAGTCCTACAAGGTGGGCGCTCTGCTGGCCAAGGAAGACATCTGCTCGGCCACCTGGGCGTCGTGGACCGGCTTCAAGATGGAAAGCCTGGACGGCATCGATTCCAATGCCGCCATCCTCTGGAAGGCCGGCGCCTGCGTCGTCATCCACTCCGACGATCCGATCATGACCCAGCGCCTGAACCAGGAAGCGGCCCTCGCCATGACGGCCGGCAACCGTCTTGGCTACGGCATCACGCGCGCCGAGGCGATCAAGTGGATCACCGCCAATCCGGCCAAGGCCATGGGCATCGGTGACAAGACCGGCGCGATCGAGCCCGGCAAGGCCGCCGACCTGGTGCTGTGGAGCCGCGATCCGTTCAGCGTCTATGCCCTGGCCGAGAAGGTCTATGTCGACGGCGCCCTGACATATGATCGTCATGATCCTCGCTACCAGCCCAAGTCCGACTTCGAGCTTGGCCAAACCGGCCAGGGAGCGTTCAACTGATGATCCGGTCCTTCCTCCTGACAGGCGCCGCCTTCGCGGCCCTGGCCGCCCCGGCCACGGCCCAGACCATCGCCATCACCAACGCCCGGCTTGAGCCGATCAGCGGACCGGCCATCGCCTCGGGCACGATCGTCCTGCGGGACGGCAAGATCGTCGCTCTGGGCGCGGGCGTCACCGCTCCAGCCGGGGCGACCGTCATTGACGCCAAGGGCGGGGTAGTTACCCCCGGCCTGATCGCGCCGTCGTCCAACCTGACCGCCTCCGAGATCGGCGGCGTCAAGGAGACCCGCGACGACGGCACCGGCACGGCGCTGTCGGCGGCCTTCGACATCGCCTACAGCGTTAATCCGGCCTCGCCGATGATAGGCCTGGCCCGCGACGGCGGCGTTACCGCCTCGGCCGTGACCCCCGTGCTGTCGGGAACCGGCGGCGGCGCTCACGAGCATGCCGACGACGGTGTCGTGGAGGAGATGACGGCCGGCGCTTCCGGTTCGGGCGATCCGCCCCTGTTCGGCGGCCAGGCGGCGTTCGTCCGTCTGCAGGCCGGCGATCCGGATGTTGTTGAGGCCTCCAGGCTGGCCGTCACGGTCTCGCTGGGCGAATCCGGGGCCCGCGCGGCCGGCGGTTCGCGCGGCGCCGTGATCGTGCTGATCAAGTCGGCCCTGGAAGACGCCCGCGCCTTCGCCCGCAACCGCGCCGCCTTCGAACAGGGCGCGACCCGCGACTACGGCCTCTCGCGTCTGGACCTCCAGGCCCTGGTCCCGGTCGTGCAGGGCAAGACCCCGCTACTGGTCCGCGTCCACCGCGCTTCCGACATCCGCCTGGCGCTCAAGCTGGCGGCCGAGGAGAAGATCAAGATCATCCTGGAAGGCGCCGAGGAAGGCTGGGTCGTGGCGGCCGAGATCGCCAAGGCCGGCGTTCCCGTGATCATCGACACCCAGGCCGACCTGCCCGACAGCTTCGAGACCCTGGGCGCGCGCCTCGACAACGCCGCCCGGCTCAATGCCGCCGGCGTCATGGTGGCGATCAACGGCGCGCGGGACTTCAACAACCTGCGTCAGGAACGCCTCAACGCCGGCCTCGCGGTGGCCAACGGCCTGCCCTACGCGGCAGGCCTGGCCTCGGTGACGCTGAACCCCGCGAAGATCTGGGGCATGGACGGCAAGATCGGCTCGCTTGAAGTTGGCAAGGCCGCCGACATCGTCCTGTGGACCGGTGATCCTCTGGAAACCACCAGCTGGGCCGACAAGGTGTTCATCGCCGGCGTCGAGCAGCCGAAGGACAGCCGCCAGACCCAGCTGCGCGACCGCTATGCGGCGCCCGACAACGGCCTGCCGGTGGCTTACCGCTAGGGACTGTAAGGGTCCTCCCCCTGAAACGGGGGAGGACTTCCCTCCCCAACGATTTCGCCACCCGCGACGACACGCCTCTTTTCACCGGACTCCTGGAAGCCCATACGGGGCTTCCACAGAATCGACGCATGTTCCCGTAATGTCCGCCAAAGACGACCTGCCCCCGCTTTCCCTGTTCGACGACGCCCTGGCGCCGCCGCCCGCCGCGCCGCTGCCGGCCCGGGAGCCTCATGTCGAGGCCCCTGCTCGCGCCGCCGCGCCGCCGCCGCCATCGGCCAGCCCGGCGTCGGCCCTGTCCTCGAGCGGCTATACCGCCAGCGACATCGAGGTGCTGGAAGGCCTGGAGCCGGTGCGCAAGCGGCCCGGCATGTACATCGGCGGCACCGACGAGCGGGCGCTGCACCACCTGTTCGCCGAGGTGCTGGACAACTCGATGGACGAGGCCGTAGCCGGCTTCGCTAAGACCATCGAGGTCAAGCTCGACGCCGACGGCTTCCTGTCGGTCAAGGACGACGGCCGGGGCATGCCGGTCGACCCGCACCCCAAGCACCCCGGCAAGTCGGCGCTGGAGGTCATCATGACCGTCCTGCACGCCGGCGGTAAGTTCAGCGGCAAGGCCTATGAGACCTCCGGCGGCCTGCACGGCGTCGGCGCCAGCGTCGTCAACGCCCTGTCGGAGCTGGTCGAGGTCACCGTCTGGCGTGACGGGTTCGAGCACCTGCAGACCTTTTCGCGCGGCAAGCCGCTGGGTCCGGTCGAGAAGATCGGCCCCAGCAAGAAGCGCGGCACCATGGTGCGCTTCAAGCCCGACGACGAGATCTTCGGCGAAGGAACCAATTTCAAGCCGGCGCGCCTCTACCGCATGGCTCGCTCCAAGGCCTATCTGTTCCGCGGCGTGCAGATCAAATGGTCCTGCGCCGCTGAGCGCATTCAGGACCAGACCCCTGCCGAGGCCGTCTTCCACTTCCCCAACGGCCTGGCCGACTTCCTGGCCGAGCGCACCAAGGGCCTGGAAACCGTCACCCCCGAAAGCTTCGCTGGCCGCATCGAGCGCCAGGGCGAGGCCGGCGCGGTCGAATGGGCCATCGCCTGGACCCCGCGTGGTTTCGGCGAGCATGACGGCTTCATGCAGTCCTACTGCAACACCGTGCCCACCCCCGAGGGCGGCACCCATGAGAGCGGCCTGCGCGCCGCCCTGACCCGGGGCCTCAAGGCCTATGCCGAACTCAAGGGCGAGAAGCGGGCGGCGATCATCACCGCCGACGACGTCATCGCCCAGGCCGGCGCCCTGATCTCGGTGTTCATCCGCAACCCGGAATTCCAGGGTCAGACCAAGGAAAAACTGTCCTCCTCCGAAGCCCAGCGCTTCGTGGAAGCGGCGCTTCGCGACCCGTTCGACCACTGGCTGACCGCCTCGCCCAAGAGCGCCCAGGCCCTGCTTGATTTCGTCGTCGAGCGCGCCGAGGAACGCCTCAAGCGCCGCAAGGACAAGGAAGTCTCCCGCGCCTCGGCGACCCGCAAGCTGCGCCTGCCCGGCAAGCTGGCCGACTGCGCCGGCGGCGCGGTTGACGGCGCCGAGCTGTTCATCGTCGAAGGCGACAGCGCCGGTGGCTCGGCCAAACAGGCCCGCAACCGCAAGAACCAGGCGATCCTGCCCCTGCGTGGCAAGATCCTCAATGTCGCCTCGGCCACCGGCGAGAAGATGAGCGCCAACAAGGAGCTGTCGGACCTGATGCTGGCCCTGGGCGCCCAGGGCGGCAACAAGTATCGCGAGGAAGATCTGCGCTACGAGCGGATCATCATCATGACCGACGCCGACGTCGACGGCGCCCACATCGCCTCGCTGCTGATCACCTTCTTCTACCGCACCATGCCCGAGCTGATCCGGGGCGGGCACCTGTTCCTGGCCCTGCCGCCGCTCTACCGCATCAGCCACGGCGGCAAGAGCGCCTATGCCCGCGACGACGCCCACAAGGACGAGCTGCTGGCCACGATGTTCAAGGGCAAGAAGCCCGAGATCGGCCGCTTCAAGGGCCTGGGCGAGATGATGGCCGCCCAGCTGAAGGAAACCACCATGGACCCCGCCGTTCGCACCCTGGCGCGGGTGACCCTGCCGCGTTCGGAAGAAGCGGTTGAGTCGCTGGTCGAGACCCTGATGGGGCGCAAGCCCGAGCTGCGGTTCCGGTTCATCCAGGAGAACGCCGAGTTCGCAGTGGCGGATCTGGACGTCTGATCGAGATCCTCCCCCTCCGGGGGAGGTGGCCTGAAGGGCCGGAGGGGGGCAGCTTGGCCTAAGCCGCATGAGCCCCCTCAGTCGCTCCGCGACAGCTCCCCCAGAGGGGGAGCCGCTACGAGGTCGCACCGGCCTGAAAGCCTTGTCTGGCAATGCCGTGCGCCGCTGCCGACAGGTCTATCGACTCCTCATCTGGCGCCGCGCGCCACCTTCTCCCGCAAGGGGAGAAGGATCATTGATCCCCGTGGTCACATGCTGACCATCGCGGCTTGTCCAGGACTGGCCGTCCGCCGGCCGATGCGCCGCAGTTGACTCCAAAGTTTACTAGCGTAATTCTCCAGCGATCTTACGATCGTAAACCGGAGGAGATATCCATGCGCCCTGTCGTTCTTTCAGCCGCCGCGCTGCTGCTGCTCGCCACGCCCGCCCTCGCCGCCGACCGCCTGACCGTGGGCGACGTATTCGGAAACGCCGCCGCGCCGGTGCAGTTGATCATCCTGCTGCTGGCGGCCGCCTTCGTCGCCGCACCCGTGCTGCTTGCCCTGCGTCGTCCGGCTGCCCTCTCGGCCCTGGCCAAGGGCGCGCCGCTGCTGGCGGGTGCGGCCGCCCTGTTCACCCTGCTGGCCGGCGCCGTCGGGATCGCCAACAGCCCGGTCGTTCCGTCGCTGACGGTGCTAGCGCCGGGGTTGGCTGAAATGCTGTTCCTGATGGTCCTGGGCCTGCTGGCGACCTTCTCGGCCGTGGTCTGCCGTGAACTGGCCAAGCCGCGTTCGCACGGCCTCACCGCCGCAGAATAGACGTCGAAAGGGCGCGGGGCGGCTCGGTTCCGCGCTCGCGCCCTGCCCTCGCCCCTGCGGCGAATCCGCCGCACACGGTGGGAATTTCCGGGGCGCCCTTGCAATCCCGACCAATTTAGCCTCCTAAAGCGGCCCGCAGACCCCTTTTCGCCCGCGCCTCATCGGCAAGGCGGCCAAAAGGGTCTATATTTCACGAGATAAGACCAAGAACACGGTCCATTTGGGGGTCGTATTTGGTCGTGGCGCGGGCCGCACGTGTGTGTGTGCCGTCCGCTTGAACCGAATTGGACCTATATGCCCTTCCCCGCCTCCCACCCCGCTCTTGAGCGGGCACTAGCTGCTCAGGGTTATGCTGAGCCCACCCCCGTCCAGGCTGCTGTCCTGGAAGAAGAAGCCGTCGGCCGCGACCTGCTGGTCAGCGCCCAGACCGGCTCGGGCAAGACCGTGGCCTTCGGCCTGGCCGCCGCCACCACCCTGCTGGGCGACGCCGAAAAGTTCTCCAAGGCCGGCCCGCCGATGTGCCTGGTCATCGCCCCGACCCGCGAACTGGCCATCCAGGTCAATCGCGAGCTGACGTGGCTGTACGCCGACGCCGGCGCCGTGGTCGTCAACTGCGTGGGCGGCATGGATGCGCGCCGCGAGCAGCGTGCCCTGAACTGGGGCGCCCACATCGTGGTCGGCACCCCCGGCCGTCTGCGCGACCACATCGAGCGCGGCCACCTGGACCTGTCTGAGCTGAAGGTCGCCGTCCTCGACGAGGCCGACGAGATGCTCGACATGGGCTTCCGCGAAGACCTGGAATTCATCCTCGACGCCGCCCCGGCCGAGCGCCGCACCCTGCTGTTCTCCGCCACCCTGGCGCGCGAGATCGTGCAGCTGGCCAAAAGCTATCAGAACGACGCCCTGCGCATCGACACCGTCGGCCGCAACGAACCGCACCGCGATATCGAATATCGCGCCGTGCGGGTCGCGCCCAACGAGATCGAGCACGCGATCGTCAACCTGTTGCGCTATTTCGAAAGCCCCGGCGCCCTGGTGTTCTGCAACACCCGCGAAAGCGTCCGCGCCATGCACAGCAAGCTGCGCGAGCGCGGCTTCGCCGTGGTCGGCCTGTCGGGCGAGCTGTCGCAACGTGAACGCGCCGACGCCCTGCAAGCCCTGCGCGACGGCCATGCCCGCGTCTGCGTCGCAACCGACGTCGCCGCGCGCGGTCTCGACCTGCCAGACCTCGGCCTGGTCATCCACGCCGAACTGCCGGTCAACAAGGCCACCCTGCTGCACCGTTCGGGCCGCACCGGCCGGGCCGGCAAGAAGGGCGTCAGCGCCCTGGTCGTGCCCTACACCCGTCGCCGCAAGGCCGAGCAGCTGCTGATGGCCGCCGGCGTCGAAGGCCATTGGGGCGGCGCCCCGACCGCCGACGAGATCCGCGTCAAGGACACCGAACGCCTGCTGGACGATCCGATCTTCTCCGAGGTCTCGACCGAGGAAGACGCGGCCCTGGCTGAAGTGATGCTGGAAAAGCGCACGCCGCTGGAACTGGCCTCGGCCCTGATCCGCACCCGCCGCGCCAAGCTGCCGGCCCCCGAAGAAATCTATGACGACCCGCGCCACGGCGCCGATCCGGGCCCGCGCAGCCGCGAGCCGCGTGAATTTGGCGGCGAACAACGCGACTTCGGCGGTGACCGTCCCGAGCGCGAACCGCGCAGCGACATGAACGGCGCCGAGTGGTTCCGTCTCAACACCGGCCGTCGCAACAACGCCGACCCCAAGTGGCTGATCCCGCTGATCTGCCGCCTGGGTCACGTGACCAAGAAGGATATCGGCTCGATCCGGATCTTCGACTACGACACCAAGTTCGAGATCTCGGCCGAAGCGGCGGTAAAGTTCGGCGCGGCGGTTCAAGCCACCGTCCGTGACGACGTCGCCATCACCCCGACGGCGGCTCCGGCCGCGCGCGACAGCGGTCCGCGCAAGGAATATGCGCCGCGTCCGCCTCGCGACGACGACGCGCCGCGTGAATACAAGCCGCGCCCCCCCCGCGACGACGCTCCCCGCGCCCCGCGCGCCAATGCGCCGGGCTCGCGCGACCACACCCCGCGTCCCTCGACCTACGGCGACGACGGCTTCAGCACCGCCAAGCCTTACGGCAAGGGCGAAGAGCCCAAGGGCGACTACAAGGCCCGCCCGCCTCGCGACCGCGACAACGCCGCGCCGCGTGACTTCAAGCCGCGCACCGAGTTCAAGCGCGACGATGCTCCGCGCGACTTCAAGCCGCGCGCGCCGCGTGACGATGCTCCGCGTCCCTACTCGCCGAGCGATTCCGAAGGCGGCGCCAAGCGCGCCTACAAGCCGCGCACCGAAGGCCGCGATGACGGTCCCAAGCGCGACTTCAAGCCCCGCGCGGGCGCAGCGCCCAAGGCGTTTGGCGCGCCCAAGGCGTTCGGCGAAAAGGCTTCGGGTCCGCAGACCACCTATACGCCCAAGCCGCGCGGCGAGGGCCCCGCCAAGCCGTTCAAGGGCCCCAAGCCCTTCAAGGCCAAGAGCTTCGATGGCGGCAAGCCGGCGGGCAAGCCCTTCAAGAAGAAGTAGTTATGGAAAAGGCCTCTCTTCGGAGAGGCCTTTTTCTTTGGTCGCCCTGAGCATTTTCGAGCGAAGCGGACGCCGGTTCGCGTGAAGCAAATGCGTTAAAACAAAGAGCTAGAGCCCCGACCTGACGAAGTCAGGGCGATAGGGCTCTAGACCGCCTGCCCGGCGCTCCAGCCCGACGCCCAGGCCCACTGGAAATTGAAGCCGCCTAGCCAGCCGGTGACATCCACCACCTCGCCGATGAAATAGAGGCCCGGAACCTCCTTGGCCTGCAGGGTGCGCGAGTCCAGGTCATTGGTGTCGACCCCGCCCAGGGTGACTTCCGCCGTGCGGTAGCCTTCCGAGCCGACCGGCTTGAAGGTCCAGGCGTTGACCGCTGCAGCCAGACGACCCAGCACCTTGTCCGAACAGTCGGCGATATTGCCTTGCGCGCCCTCGTCGTCGGAGACGATCTGGGCCACGCGCTGCGGCAACAGGGTGGCCATCACGGTCGAGACCGCCCGGCGCGGCGTGGCGGTGCGCGCCGCCTTCAGGGCGGCCAGGGCGTCGATGCCCGGCGCCATGTCGACCCGGATCTCGTCGCCCTCACGCCAATAGGACGAGATCTGCAGGATCGAGGGCCCCGACAGGCCCCGGTGGGTGAACAGCATGCCTTCCTGGAACTTCGTCTTGCCGTGGGCGACCACGGCGTCCAGGGCCACGCCCGACAGCGGGACCAGGCGTTCCAGCGTCTTGACCTCGAAGGTCAGGGGCACCAGCGCCGGGCGGGTCTCGACAACGCCCACCCCGAACTGTTTGGCGATCTCATAGCCCAGACCCGTCGCGCCCATCTTGGGGATCGACTTGCCGCCGCAGGCCACCACCAGAGACTGGCAGCGCACATTGGCGCCGCTGGACAGGGCCAGCTCATACCCGCTCTCGACCTTGGCGATACGGTCGACGCCGGTTTCCAGCCGCAGTTCGCAGCGCGCGGCCTTCATCTCGGTCAGCAGCATGGTGATGATCTGCATCGCCGAGCCGTCGCAGAACAGCTGACCCAGCGTCTTCTCGTGATAGGCAATAGCGTATTTGTCGACCAGGGCGATGAAGTCGCGCGGCCGATAGCGGCGCAGGGCCGAGACACAGAACTTGGGATTGGCCGACAGGAAATTGGCCGCCGTGGCGTGGATGTTGGTGAAGTTGCACCGTCCGCCGCCGCTGATGCGGATCTTCTCGCCGGGGGCCTTGGCATGATCGACGACCAGCACGGAACGCCCGCGCTTGCCCGCCTCGATCGCGCACATCATGCCGGCAGCGCCGGCTCCGATCACCAAGACATCGAACTGTTCCATCGCGTCCTTCCATAGGAGCCGCCCGAGGAAGTCAATCAAACGCCGCGCTAACCCTTGAACCCGCGTCTGGCAACGGCTACGAACTCGCCCCCATCCCAGAGCCCGGTTGACCCAATGACGTCCGTCGCTACGCCGACGATCGGCATCGATTTTGGCACCACCAACACCGTCGTCTCAATGACGCACGGCGACGGCTCCGCGCGCCTGGTGCGGTTCCCGACCGGCGAAGGCGACCTGTTCGCGTTCCGCTCGGCGCTGAGCTTTCACACCCTGCAGGGCGACGACGGCAGGCCCAATGAGCGGGTGGTCGAGGCCGGGCCCTGGGCGATCGAGGCCTATCTGGAGGATCCGCTGGAAACGCGGTTCATTCAGTCGTTCAAGAGCTTTGCCGCCAGCGCCGCCTTCACCGAGACCCGCATCCTCAACAAGCGCTATCTGTTCGAGGACCTGCTGGCCGCCTTCCTGCTGAAGGTGCGCGAGCACGCGGGCGAGGCCATGGCCAAGCTGCCGCCGCGCGTCATCGTCGGCCGACCCGTCACCTTCGCCGGTGGCAATCCTGATGAGACCCTGGCCCTGCAGCGCTATGAGGCGGCCTTCGCGCGCCTGGGCTTCACCGATATTCGCTATGCCTATGAGCCGGTCGGCGCGGCCTTCTTCTTCGCGCGCCAGCTGAAGCAGGACGCCACCGTGCTGGTCGCCGACTTCGGCGGCGGCACCAGCGACTTCTCCCTTGTCCGCTTCGAGCGCGAGGCCGACGGCACGCTGCGCTCGACCCCGCTTAGCCATTCCGGCGTGGGCGTGGCTGGCGACGCCTTCGACTACCGGATCATCGACCAGCTGGTCTCGCCGGCCCTGGGCAAGGGCTCGCTGTACAAGGCCTTCGACAACCGCCTGCCGATCCCGCAGCGCTACTACACCGCCTTCGCCCGCTGGGATCAGCTGGCCCTGCTGCGAGCTTCGCGCGACATGCGCGACATCCGATCGCTGGAAAAGACGGCGATGGAACCCGAGAAGATCAGCCGCCTGATCGAGGTGCTGGACGACAATCACGGCTACGCCCTCTATCGCTCGGTCTCGGCCCTGAAGGAGGCGCTGTCGGCCCACGAACGGGCCACCTTCCGCTTCGAGGCCGGTACGATCCTGATCGAACATGAGGTTGAACGGACCACCTTCGAGGGCTGGATCGCCCCGGAGCTGACAGCGATCGAAAAGGCGGTCGACCAGGCCCTGGCTCGCGCCAACCTCGCGCCCGACCAGGTGGACCGCGTGTTCCTGACCGGCGGCAGTTCGTTCGTGCCGGCGGTGCGCGACATCTTCCACCGCCGGTTCCCCGCCGACCGCATCGAGAGCGGCGGAGAGTTCGAGTCGATCGCCTCGGGCCTGGCCCTGATTGCCCGTGAGACCGACCTCGACCTCTGGACCATGCAAGCGACCGCCAGACCAGCCGCCTGACGCGGCAGACCGGCCGTCAATCAAGGATTGGGCTGGTCTGTTTTGTCACGTGGACCGAATCTCGCTTTCCACCTAGCCTGATGGTTAAGCATTTCGAAACGAGGTCGGGGTCGAAGCAAGGGCCGCCTCAAGCCTTCGGTCAGGACGAGCCCTTTGCCGATCTCATATCTCTCGGCCGCGCAGATCGCAGCGCTCCCGACGACGATCATTGACGATCTGTCGACGACCAAGCTCGCCACGCTCAGCAGCACCCAGGTCGGGGCGATCAGCGCCTCGGCAGTGGCCGTGCTCGACGCCACCCAGGTCGAAGCCCTCTCCGCCACCCAGGTCAAGGGCCTGTCGGCGACCCAGATTCCCAGCTTCGGCGCGGGCGTGGCCTTCAACGCCCAGCAGCTGGCGGCCTTCAGCGGCGAACTGGTCGGGGCCTTGACCTCGACCCAGCTGGCCAGCCTGGACGCTGCGAAGCTGGACGTGTTCACCGCCACCCAGGTCGGCGCCCTGTCGGCCAGCAGCTTCTCAGGCCTGAACGCCACCCAGGTCGCCTCGCTGGACGTGACCCAGCTGACCGGCCTGACGGCCAGCCAGATGGCGGGCCTCAGCACAACCGATATTGGCGAGCTGGCCGCCAGCCAGATCGGCGGTCTCGCGGCCAGCCAGATCGGCGCCCTGGAGGCCGTCGCCATCGCCGCCTTCGCCGCCGCGCAGCTGGCCGCCCTGTCGACGACCCAGATTGGCGGCATGACCGCCAGCCAGATCGGCGCTCTGAGCGCGCCGCAGCTGGACGGGATGGCGACCACCCAGATCAGCGCCCTGTCCGCCGCCCAGGTCTCCGGCCTGAGCGGGACCCAGGTCTCGAGCCTGTCCGACACCCAGGTCGGCGCCCTGAACGCCACCCAGCTGGGCGGGCTCAACGCCACCGGCCTCTCGACCCTGACGGCAACCCAGGTGGCAGGCTTCAGCGCCAGCCAGATCGCCGGCCTGACGACCACCCAGATCGGAAGCTTGAGCGCCACCGACTTCGCCGAGCTGTCGGCGACCCAGGTTGGCGGACTGACGGCTTCGCAGCTGGGCGCCCTGTCGACGACCAACCTTAATGCCCTGACCAGCACCCAGATCGGAGCGCTCAGCAGCACCCAGTTCGCGGGTCTGACCGCAACCCAGTTGGGCGGCCTGGGCTCTGGCGATTTCGCCGAACTGTCGATGACCCAGATCGCCGATCTGACGGCGAGCCAGGTCAGCGGGATCTCGACCGGCAACATCTCCGGCTTCAACGCCACCCAGGTCCAGGGCCTGTCCGCAACCCAGCTGGGCGGCCTGACCTCCACCCAGCTCGGCGGCTTGAGCACGACCGATATCGGGGAGTTCTCGGCCACCCAGATCGGCGCCCTTGCCGCCTCGCAGATCGGCGCCCTGTCGGTGACCAACCTGGCGGCGCTGGACACCACCCAGATCAGCTCGATCAGCGCCACGGCGATGCGCGGCCTGACGGCCTATCAGGTGCGGAGCCTGACCCTGGACGACTTCAATGGCCTGAACGGCACGCAGATCGGCGCCCTGACCGCTACCCAGGTCTCGGCCCTGTCGACCACGGTGATCGGCGGGCTGACCACGACCCAGGTCGGCTATCTGACCCCGAGCCAGGTCCCCGGCCTGACGGTCACCCAACTGGACTGGCTCTCGGCGACCAATATCGCCGCGATGAGCCCGCTACAGGTCGGGGCCTTCACCCCGGCCCAGGTGGATAGCCTGTAGAACCCCGCCCCTTGGCGCCCAGCGCCGAGGTCAGGAAGGCCGTCAGCGCCTCGACCCGGGCTGGCCGGGGGCCGCCAGGCGGCATGACCAGATGCAGCGCGATGAGTGGCGGGGTCCAGTCGGGCATCACCGCTTCCAGCCGGCCATCGGCCAAGGCCGCGCCGGCGATGAAATCCGGCAGCACCGCCAGCCCCTGCCCCGCCAGCAGCGCCGGCATCAGGGCGTCGGCATTGTTGACCCTCAACGGCCCGGCCGGACGCACAGAAGCCTCCTCCCCGGCCGCATTGACGAACCGCCAGGTGTCGGGCGTCGGCAGGTAGGCGTAACCGAGGCAGCAATGCTCGGCCAGGTGGCCGGGATGGGTCGGACGGCCGCGCCGCGCCAGATAGCCGGGCGCGCCAACCACATAGCGCTTCACCGACCGCAGGCGCCGCGCCACCAGCGACGAATCCGGCAGGGCGGCAATGCGCAGCGCGGCGTCGAAGCCCATGCCGACCAGGTCCACCATGGCGTCGCTGAGATGTAGGTCGACCGAGACCTCGGGATAGGCGGCCAGGAATTCCGGCAGGATCGGCGCGACGTCCGACAGGCCAAAAGACATCGGGACCGCCAGACGCACCAGCCCGCGCGGCGCAGCCGACTGGGCCATGGCCGCGTTCTCGGCCGCCTCGCCCTGGACCAGGACGCGCGTCGCCGGCTCGACCAGGCTCTGGCCGGCGTCGGTCAGGGCCAGGCGCCTTGAGGTGCGATTGAACAATCGAGCACCCAGCCGCGTTTCCAGTCGGGTGATGGCCTTGGAGACCGTCGCCTTGGACAGCCCCAGTTCCTCTGCCGCCCCGGCGAAGGACCGTAGCTCCACCACCTTGGCGAAGATCGCCAGGCCCTCGAGATCAGGCAGATTGCTCATTTTGGAAACAATAGGTTTCGATAGTTTCTATTTCGATATCAATGCTGATCGCTATCTTCTCCTCAAGCAAGCGGCGCCGATGTCGGCGCGCTTTTCGAGAACGAGCCCGGCGACCGGGCTCCAGGAGTTAAGGCCATGATCGATCGCAGGAAGTTCGACACACTGGGCGGCGCTGACCACGGTTGGCTGAAGGCCAAGCATCACTTTTCCTTCGCCAGCTACTACGACCCCAGGAACATGAACTGGGGCGCCCTGCGAGTGTGGAACGACGACGAGATCGCCCCCAATACCGGCTTCCCGCCGCACCCGCACTCGGACATGGAGATCATCACCTATGTTCGCAGCGGCGCGATCACTCACCAGGACAATCTGGGCAATACGGGCCGCACCGAAGCGGGCGACGTCCAGGTGATGAGCGCCGGCACCGGCATCCGGCACTCGGAATACAATCTGGAATCCGAAGCCACCCGGATCTTCCAGATCTGGATCGAGCCCAACCGCACGGGCGGCGCGCCGTCCTGGGGCGCCAAGCCTTTCCCCAAGGGCGACCGCTCGGGCAAGTTCGTGACCCTGGCCAGCGGCTTTGACAATGACGGCGACGTTCTGCCGATCCGCACCGACGCCCGCGTTCTGGGCGCCACCCTGAAGGCCGGCGAAAGCACCACCTATGACCTGGGCAAGAGCCGTCACGCCTATCTGGTGCCGGCGGTCGGTTCGGTCACCGTCAACGGCGTTCAACTCGACGCCCGCGACGGCGCGGCCATCACCGGCGAGGATGTGATCACGGTCACCGCCCTCGAAGACGCCGAACTGGTGCTGGTCGACGCCGCCTAAGCGCGGCCGTTTCCTTCAAGACCCAGGCGGGGCGAGACCCCAGGTTTCCCCCGCCCAATTCCCCCAACCCCATCCAAGGAGGCCATCATGGCCAAGGTTCTCGTCCTCTACTATTCGTCCTACGGTCACATCGAGACCATGGCTCAGGCCGTGGCCGATGGCGCCCGCGAAGCCGGCGCGACCGTCGACATCAAGCGCGTCCCGGAGACCGCGCCGCTGGAGGTCGCCAAGGCCGCCCACTTCAAGCTCGACCAGGCCGCCCCCGTCGCCACGGTTGCCGAGCTGGCCGACTATGACGCTGTGATCATCGGCACGGGCACCCGCTTTGGCCGGATGTCGTCGCAGATGGCGGCCTTCCTCGATCAGGCCGGCGGCCTGTGGGCGCGCGGCGCGCTGAACGGCAAGGTTGGCGGCGCCTTCACCTCGACGGCTTCGCAGCACGGTGGTCAGGAAACCACGCTGTTCTCGATCATCACCAACCTGCTGCACTTTGGCATGGTGATCGTCGGCCTCGACTATGGTCATGCCGGCCAGATGAAGATCGACGAAGTCACCGGCGGCAGCCCCTACGGCGCCACCACCATCGCCGGCGGCGACGGCTCGCGTCAGCCCAGCGAGAACGAACTGACCGGCGCCCGCTATCAGGGTCGCAAGATCGCCGAGACCGCGATCAAGCTGCACGGCTAGGCGTCCAGCCTTGTCGTCCCGGATCAGCGCTTTGCGCGCCTGGCCGGGATGACAAGGCTGTTCAGCCTCAAGCGGCTTTCGACATGGAATGGGCCGCCACGGATCCGGGACGGCCCTCCAGGGTCAGCGCCCAGCGACGATGCTGACGGTGATCGTCGAGCCGTTCGGACCGGGCGCGGTCCAGGTGTCACCGACCTTCTTTTCGGCGGTCGGGCTGCAATTGGCGCCCATGCCGGCCGGCGGCGCCGGGTCGGTCTGGGTAAAGCAGGTATTTGCGCCGTCGATCTTCCACGAGCCCTTCATGGTCGAGCCGTCGGGCCCCTTGGTGGTGTACTGGCCGTCGGCGTCGACGAACATCTTCGCCACCGCGCCGTTGGGATAGGTGATCGCGACCGTGTTGCCATAGGCGCTGGCCATCGGATCGGCCAGGGCCGCGCCGCTGAGTCCCAGGGCCAGGACGGCCGTCATCATCAAGGTTCGCATCGTGTTTCTCCCAAGTGTCTAACCCCGTCTTCGCGGGGACGGCGGGAGCTTAACCATGGCGCGCGGCAAATCGATAACAATGTTCAGCAATGCAAAAAGGGGCGGCCGCCAGATCGGCGACCGCCCCTGATTGTTACCGGCAAGCCGCCTGGCCTACTTGTTGGCCAGAGCCGCCTGGGCCGCCGCCAGACGGGCGATCGGCACGCGGTAGGGCGAGCAGGACACGTAGTCCAGGCCGACACTTTCGCAGAAGGTGATCGAGGCGGGATCGCCGCCATGTTCGCCGCAGATGCCCAGCTTGACGTCCGGACGGGCCGCACGACCGCGCTCGGCGGCGATGCGGATCAGATCGCCCACGCCTTCCTGGTCGAGGCTGACGAAGGGGTCCTTGTCGAAGATGCCCTTGTCGATATAGGCGGCCAGGAACTTGCCGGCGTCGTCGCGGCTGATGCCGAACGTGGTCTGGGTCAGGTCGTTGGTGCCAAAGCTGAAGAACTCGGCATTGGCGGCCAGGTCGGCGGCGCGCAGAGCGGCGCGGGGCAGCTCGATCATGGTGCCGACGGTGTATTCGATGGCGATGCCCTGCTCGGCCAGAACCGCCTTGGCGGTGCGGTCGGTCAGGTCGCGCAGGTACTTCATCTCCTCGCCCTTGGCGACCAGCGGGTGCATGATCTCGGGGATCGGCGCGGCCTTGCCTGACTTGGAAATATCGCAGGCGGCCTCGATGATCGCCCGGACCTGCATCTCATAGATCTCGGGATAGGAAACACCCAGGCGGCAGCCGCGATGGCCCAGCATGGGATTGGTCTCGTGCAGTTCCTTGGCCCGGCGCATCAGCTTGCCGGCGTCCAGCCCGGTAGCCAGGGCCACGGCCGCGACGTCTTCCTCGGTGTGCGGCAGGAACTCGTGCAGCGGCGGATCGAGCAAACGGATGGTGACCGGCAGGCCTTCCATGATCGTAAACAGCTCGACAAAGTCGGCCTTCTGGAAGGGCGCGATCTTGGCCAGGGCCGTACGGCGGCCCTTCTCGTCGTCGGCCAGGATCATTTCGCGCACGGCGGCGATCCGGGTGTCGTCGAAGAACATGTGCTCGGTGCGGCACAGACCGATGCCCTCGGCGCCAAAGCCGCGCGCGGTCTTGGCGTCCAGCGGCGTCTCGGCGTTGGCGCGCACCTTCAGGCGACGCACCGCATCGGCCCAGCCCATCAGGGTGGCGAAGTCGCCGGTCAGTTCGGGCTCGATCATCTTGGGCGAGCCCATCAGGATCTCGCCGGTCGAACCGTCGATGGTGATGATTTCGCCGGCCTTGAACTCGCGACCGCGAACCCGGAACAGGCCTTCCTTGGGGAAGATGCCGACTTCGCCGGCGCCGGAGACGCAGGGACGGCCCATGCCGCGCGCCACGACGGCGGCGTGGCTGGTCATGCCGCCGCGAGCGGTGATGATCCCGCGCGCCGCATGCATGCCGTGGATGTCCTCGGGCGAGGTCTCCTCGCGCACCAGGATGACGCTGTCGCCGGCGGCCGAGGCCTTTTCGGCGGCGTCGCTGTCGAACACGATCTTGCCGGTCGCTGCGCCAGGGGATGCCGGCAGGCCGGTGGCGATCACGTCACGCTGGGCCGACGGATCGATGGTCGGGTGCAGCAGCTGGTCCAGCGAAGCCGGCTCGACGCGGTTGATGGCTTCGGTGCGCGAGATCACGCCCTCGGCCGCCATGTCGACGGCGATCTTCAGCGCCGCCTTGGCGGTGCGTTTTCCGTTGCGGGTCTGCAGCATGTAGAGCGTGCCCTGCTCTACCGTGAACTCGATGTCCTGCATGTCGCGATAGTGACGCTCCAGCGTCTCGACCACCGACTTGAACTGGGCGAACACCACCGGCATCGCCTCTTCCATCGACGGCACAGTGTCGCCCATTTCTTCGCGGGCGATCTTGGTCAGGGACTGCGGCGTGCGGATGCCCGCGACCACGTCCTCGCCCTGGGCGTTGATCAGGAACTCGCCGTACAGGCGGTTGTCGCCATTCGAGGGATTACGGGTAAAGGCGACGCCGGTCGCCGAGGTCTCGCCCATATTGCCAAACACCATCGACTGGATGTTGACGGCGGTGCCCCAAGCTTCCGGGATGTCGTGCATGCGGCGATAGAACTTGGCGCGGTCGTTCATCCAGCTGGCGAACACGGCGCCGACGGCGCCCCACAGCTGTTCCTGGGCGTCCTGCGGGAAGGGCTTGCCCAGCTCGCGCGAAACGGCGGCCTTGTAGTCCTTGATCACCGCAGCCCAGTGGTCGGCGGTCAGGCCGGTGTCGACATGGATGTCCAGGCGATCCTTGTGGTCGTCGAGGATCTCTTCGAACATGTGGTGCTCCAGATCGAGCACGACGTTCGAGTACATCTGGATGAAGCGACGATAGCTGTCATAGGCAAAGCGGCGGTCGCCCGACAGCTTGGCCAGGCCTTCGACGGTCTCGTCATTGAGGCCCAGGTTCAGGACGGTGTCCATCATGCCCGGCATCGAGGCCCGGGCGCCCGAGCGCACCGAGACCAGCAGCGGGTTGGCCACGTCGCCAAACAGCTTGCCGGTGATCTTCTCGATCGTGGCCAGGCCGTCATTGACCTGCTGGGCCAGCTCGGCCGGGTACTGCTTGCCGTTGGCGTAATAGTGGACGCAGGCCTCGGTGGTCACCGTGAAACCTGGCGGCACGGGGAGGCCCAGCGACGACATCTCCGCCAGGTTGGCGCCCTTGCCCCCCAGCAGATTCTTCATCGAGGCGTCGCCATCGGCGCCGCCCCCTCCGAACGAATAGACCCAACGGGACTTGGTCAGCGTCTCAACCGGCATAATGAAATTCACCCTGCGATAAGTGAAACAGGCCGCGACCTTCTGTGTGGTCGTCTTGCCTTGGGACAAAGCGTCGAACGGTGATCCCGCACTGCAATATCCGGGGCGTTCACTAGCACTTAGGTCAAGAACGCGTCCACCAGCGCTTTGCGTTCCACGACAAAGACCGGAAAAACGGCAAATCTTTCTAATGACAACGTTGTCTTGATTGGGATTTCACGGAACACGCGGGTTTCGTGACCGGAGGGATTCTCTCCGCGTCCGAACTATCCCAAATCAACACCGTGATCCCGCGACGTGCGCGCGGGATCACGGTGGATATGAAGGGTGGAAACCCTAACCGGCAACCAGCGAGAAGTCGGCGACCTGGCCCATGGCGTCGCGGACGGCGGCCAGGGTCTTGAGGCGGTTGTCGCGTTCGGCCGGAACCTCGGAATTGACGAACACGCCGTCGAGGAAAGCGTCGACTGGGCCGCGAAGGCCGGCCAGTTCCTGCATCGCGCCGGTGAAGTCTTCCTTGGCCAGCGCCGCAGCCAGAGCCGGCTCGACCATGCGCAGGGCGTCGTACAGGGCCGCTTCCGGCGCCGAGGCGTCGTCCAGCAGGCCGCGCTCGCCTTCAGCCTTCCAGCCCTTCTTCTCCTCGGCCTTGAGGATGTTGGAGGCGCGCTTGTAGCCGGCCAGCAGGTTCTTGCCGTCGTCGGTCTTCAGGAAGGCGTCCAGCGCCTCGACCCGGGCGACGATGCGCACGAGGTCGTCGTCGCCCAGAGCGAACACGGCGTCGACGAGGTCGTGGCGCTTGCCTTGGTCCTTGAGCGTGACCTTTAGGCGGTCGGCGAAGAAGGTGAGAAGATCAACCGTTTCGACATGAACACGCTTCCCCTCCCGCATCACAACACCATAGGCGCGCGACACTCGGATTGCGGGCTTATCAAGTAGCTCCAAATTCGCTTTCGCTTCATCCGCGATGGCGGACCGCCTAACGAATTCTCTCTTCAAGAACTGCTTTTCATACAGGTCAATATGACTGTCGATTTTGGCGGCCAAGTCGATCCTTCGACCGGTGTCCAATACGATCCGGATCACCCCCAACGCCGCCCGACGCAGCGCATAGGGATCCTTCGACCCCGTCGGCTTCTCATCGATGGCGAAGAACCCGACCAGCGTATCCAGTTTATCCGCCAAAGCCACCGCCACGCTCAGCGGCGCGGTCGGGACCGCGTCGGCCGGGCCCTGCGGCTTGTAGTGATCGCGAATGGCGTCGGCGATCTCGGGGTCCATGTTGGCTTCGCGGGCGTAGTAGCCGCCCATCAGGCCCTGGAGTTCGGGGAATTCGCCGACCATCAGCGAGCTCAGATCCGCCTTGGCCAGACGCGCGGCCGTGCCGGCCTTTTCCACATCGGCGCCGACCAGCGGCGCGATCTCGCGGGCCAGGGCCTCAATGCGCTTCACCCGCTGCGCCATGGTGCCCAGCTTGGCGTGGAAGGTGACGCCGTTCAGCTTTTCCAGCCACTCCTCAAAGTTGCCGGCCTTGCGGTCCTCGTCCCAGAAGAAGCGGGCATCGCTCAGGCGGGCCGACAGCACCTTGGCGTTGCCGGCGGCGATTACCTTGCCGCCGTCGGCGGCCGCGATATTGGCGATGGTGATAAAGTGCGGGGCCAGGCCCTCACGGGCCGGATCGCGAACGGCGAAATACTTCTGGTGCGTCCGCATCGAGGTGCGGATCGCCTCGGCCGGCAGGTCCAGGAACGACGGGTCCATGTCGCCCAGCACCGGCGTCGGCCATTCGGCCAGGCCCGCGACTTCTTCCAGCAGGCCGAGATCCTCGACCAGTTCCAGATTGCGCGCGAAGCACAGGGTCTTGCAGCCTTCCAGGATGCGCGCCTTGCGCTCCTCGACGTCCAGCACGACGAAATGGTCGTTCAGGCCCTTGGCGTATTCGTCGAAGTCGCGGACGCGGAACGGCTGGGCGTCACCCATGAACCGGTGGCCTTCGGAGATGTCGCCGCTCTCGATGCCTTCGATGCTGAACGGCACGACCTCGCGGTCGAACACGCACAGGATGCGCTTCAGCGGACGCACCCAGCGCAGCTTGCACGTGCCCCAGGTCATCGACTTGGGCCAGGCGAAACCGCGCACGATGGCCTCGACCATCTCGGCGATGATCTCGGTCGTCGGGCGGCCGGTCTTCTCGATGAAGGCCATATAGACGCCGTCGCGCTCGACTAGCTGGTCCTGGGTCAGGCCCGCCTTGCGCAGGAAGCCTTCCATGGCCTGCGGCGGGGCGCCGACGCGCGGGCCCTTCAGCTCTTCCTTGCGGTCGGCCTGGGCAATCGGCAGGCCCTCAACCACTAGGGTCAGGCGACGCGGACCGGCGAAGGTCTTCAGGGCCTCGGGCAGGAAGCCGGCGGCGGCCAGATGCTCGCGCGCCATGCGTTCCAGGTCGCGGGCCGCATTGGCCTGCATACGCGCGGGGATTTCTTCGGAGAACAGTTCGAGGAGAAGTTGGGGCATCTGACTTACGCGGCTTCCTGCTGCTTCACCCACTCGGAGGCGCACATCTTACAAAGGTCGCGGATGCGTCCGATGTAGCTGGCGCGCTCGGCGACGGCGATCGCGCCGCGGGCGTTCATCAGGTTGAAAAGGTGGCTGGCCTTGAGGACCATGTCGTAGGCGGGCAGGACCAGTGACTTGCCCTGGTAGTCGCGGGCCAGCATCAGCGGGACCTGGCGCTCCATGTCCTCGAACTGGCCCTTCAGCACGGCCACGTCATAGCCGTGGAAATTGGCTTGCGAGTGCTGGCGCTCGTTCTCAAGGAACACGTCGCCATAGCTCATCGCGCCCAGCGGCGACTGCGGGTCGTTGAACGGCAGGTCATAGACGTTGTCGACGCCGAACACGTACATCGCCAGGCGTTCCAGGCCGTAGGTCAGCTCGCCGGCCACCGGCGAGACGTCCAGGCCTCCCACCTGCTGGAAGTAGGTGTACTGGCTGACTTCCATGCCGTCGCACCAGACTTCCCAGCCCAGGCCCCAGGCGCCGACGGTGGGGTTTTCCCAGTCGTCCTCGACAAAGCGGATGTCGTGCAGGCGCAGGTCCAGGCCGATGGCTTCCAGCGAGCCCAGATACAGGTCCTGCATGTTGGACGGGTTGGGCTTCAGGATCACCTGGTACTGGTAATAGTGCTGAAGGCGGTTGGGGTTCTCGCCATAGCGGCCGTCGCCCGGGCGACGCGAGGGCTGCACATAGGCCGCGTTCCACGGCTTTGGACCAAGCGCCCGCAGCACTGTGGCCGGATGCAGGGTCCCTGCCCCCACCTCGATGTCGTGCGGCTGCAGGATCGCGCAGCCATGTTCGCTCCAATAGTTATGGAGCGTCAGGATCAGGGCTTGGAACGAGGTGGGCTTGGGGCGCGACATCAGTGTCCGAACAGGGCCAGAAAAAAGTCGGCGGACCATAGGGCCCGCCGACTGGTGCTTCAAGCGATGTTGGCTTTGTCGCGAAGGGCCTAGTTGCCCTTGGCGGCCGAGCGCTTGCCGGCGTTGCTCATCGGCTTGCCGTACTTGGCGCGGTTCTCGGGGGTGTCGGCGATCGGCGCATTGGAGACCACGTTCGGGTCTCCTGCCTTGAGGGTGGCCTGGACCTCTGGCGACTGCGACGACATCGGCACGACGCCGGCGGTGTCGGTCCCCAGGGTCGAGGCCGAGGGGGTGGTGGCCGGGTTGGGGCTCATCATGCTGGGATCGGACATCATCGCCGGCGGCGCGGCCGGATTAACCGGCGCCTGATCGACGGGCGCAGTGGTGGTGGTCGTGGTGGTGGTTTGGGCCAAGGCGGCGCCGGACATCAGGGCGGCGGCGGCGGCGGCGGCGGCGGCGAACAGGCGCGACATGGACATGATGAGCTCCTCGTGTTCCAGGCTTCAACTACGCCTGGGACGAATGCCGGTTGCCGATCATCACGGGCTCGTGACCCTGGGTCGGACTTGAGGCCGAACAGCCTTGCGGCCGCGGCCCTGACGTCGCTGCACGACAGCAGGCATGTCGCCGACGGTCAGAGCGTCCCCGGCTGTCAATATTGCTGCTTTTTACTGCATCGGCCGTGCCTCATGCTTCGATTTTGGGCGTCTTGCCCATTTCCTTTCCAAATCCTTGTCGCGCGACCGCAACTCGCCGACCTCGACCGATAGCGTGATCATCGCCGGGGAAAACGATGCAGCGCGTAGTGGCGGCTTCGGCGGTGATCACCCGGGCGCAAAGCGCCCGGCAACCAAGCAAGGGGAGCCCGCGATATCGGCGGGCCGGAGCAAGGCGGATGAAACTGATCATAGCGGTCGTCAAACCCTTCAAGCTCGACGAGGTCCGTGAGGCGCTCGTCGCCGCTGGCGTCGAGGGTCTGACGGTGTCGGAAGTCAAGGGTTACGGCCGCCAGAAGGGCCAGACCGAAATCTACCGGGGTGCGGAGTACCAAGTGAACTTCGTTCCCAAGGTAAAACTGGAAGCGGTCGTGGACGATGCGTCCGCGGCCAAGGCGGTCGAGGCCGTGAAGGCCGCGGCGGCCACGGGCAAGATCGGCGATGGCAAGATCTTCGTTCTGAACGTGGAAGACGCCGTGCGCATCCGGACCGGTGAAACCGGCCCGGCCGCTCTTTAACGCCATCGGGAATAGGGGATAACCGACGATGAAATTGACCTTCAAACCGCTGGCCGGGCTGATGCTCGCCGCGACACTGGCCGGAGCCCCGATGGGGGCCGTGGCCTTCGCCCAGGAGGCCGCGCCTGCGGTCGCCGCCGCGCCCGCAGAGGCCGCGCCGGCTCCCGTGGCCGCCGCGCCTGAAGCCGCTCCCGCCGAAGCCGCGCCGGCTCCGGCCGCTGCTCCCGTTCCGGACAAGGGCGACAATGCCTGGATGCTCACCTCGACCGTCCTGGTCCTGCTGATGATCCTGCCGGGCCTGGCCCTGTTCTACGGCGGCCTGGTTCGCTCCAAGAACATGCTGTCGGTGATGATGCAGGTCTCGACCGTCGCGATCATCGGCTTCGTCGCCTGGGTGCTGTGGGGCTACAGCTTCGCCTTCACCGACGGCGGCAGCTGGGACAAGTATGTCGGCGGCCTTGGTCGTCTGTTCCTCAAGGACGTGACTCCGGCCAGCAACGTCGCGACGTTCTCGACCGGCGTCGTGATCCCGGAACTGACCTTCGTCGCCTTCCAGGCCACGTTTGCCGCGATCACCGCTGCGCTGGTCATCGGCTCGCTGGTCGAGCGGATGAAGTTTGCCGCGATCGTCGCTTTCGCGGTCCTGTGGCCCCTGCTCTCCTACTATCCGATCGCGCACATGGTCTGGTGGTGGCCGGGTCCGGACGCCATCGCCAATGATCCGACCGCGCAGATCAAGGCCGGTCAAATCTGGGCCTGGGGCGCTCTGGACTTCGCTGGCGGCACCGTGGTGCACATCAACGCCGGTATCGCCGCCCTCGTCGGCGCCCTGATCCTCGGCAAGCGCCAGGGCTATGGCAAGGAACCGATGCCGCCGCACTCGCTGACCCTGACCCTCGTGGGCGCCGGTCTGCTGTGGGTGGGCTGGTTCGGCTTCAACGCCGGCTCCAACCTCGAAGCCAACGGCTACGCCTCGCTGGCGATGATCAACACCTTCGTGGCCACCGCCGCCGCCGGTCTGTCGTGGATCCTGGTGGAGTGGGTCACGCGCAAGAAGCCTTCGGCCCTGGGCCTGGCGTCTGGCGTCGTGGCCGGCCTCGTCGCCATCACTCCGGCCGCTGGTTTCGCCGGCCCGATGGGCGCTGTGATCCTGGGTCTGGTCGTCTCGCCGCTCTGCATCTTCTTCTGTTCGGTCGTGAAGAACACGCTGAAGTACGATGACAGCCTGGACGCCTTCGGCATCCACGGCATCGGCGGCATCGTCGGCGCCCTGGCCACCGGCCTGCTGGTCAACCCCGTCTGGGGCGGCGCCGGCATCGTCGACTACACGACCTGCGCCAAGGACGGCGATATCTCGACCTGCGACGCCCTGGCCTCGTACGAGCCGATCGCTCAACTCCTGATCCAGGCCAAGGCCGTCGGCCTGACCGTCGTCTGGTCGGCCATTGCTTCGGCCATCGTCTTCTTCCTGATCAAGCTGGTCATCGGTCTCCGCGCCGCGCCGGACGCCGAAGAAGAAGGTCTGGACATCGCCGAACACGGCGAGCGCGCCTATCACAGCTAGGCTTCGGCACGGCTGAAAAGGCGAAGGGCGCGGAGCTTGGCTCCGCGCCCTTTCTTTTTGTCCGGACGGCTGACCGTTTAGGGAGCCACAGGCGCCCGGCGCGCTTTCAGGATCGGCACCGGCGGCTCCAGGATCTGGCCCTTCATGACCGGGTTCACCGCCACGCCCGGCGTCGGCAGGTTGATGATCTTGTGGACCACATCCATGCCCTCGACCACCTTGCCGAACGCCGCGAAGCCGGCATTGTCGCCCGGCGCGGCAGGGTCGGCGTCTAGATAGGGCGCGTCGCCGACGCAGATGAAGAAGTCCGAGGTCGCTGTGCCCGGCGCGTTGCGGGCGATCGAGACCACCCCGTCGGTGTGCTTGATCCCCGTCTGGGAGGTTGGCTCGTGGGCGATGGGCTTCAGAACCCTGGCCGGATCGCCCTGCAACCCGCCCTGGATCAGGCCGTAGTCGACAGGCCCCGGCGATCGTGAGGCCCGAAAGAACGTGGCGCCGTCATAGCGCTTCTGGTCGACATAGCGCAGGAAGTTGGCCGTGGTGATCGGGGCCTGGTCGACATAGAGCTCGATGACGATGACGCCCTGCCCGGTCTCGACATTGACCCGGACGGTCTGCGGCGCGGCGGGGGCGGCCGCCGGCGAGGACGTTGCCTGAGACGCCTGAGCGAGCGCCGGCGCCGCAACGAACGCGACAGCCATAGCGAGGAGTTTCCGACGATGCATGGCGTGTTCCCAAAGAGCGAAGCGGCAGGGGCCGACTGCAACCGGTTTTTGTAGGCGAGTCGATTGCCAACTCGAAAGTCATGCCGCATGCACAAGGGCTCCGCCTAGGGCAACGCTATAGAGACCGCCATGAAGATCGCTTTTGTTGACACCTCAGGTCTGACCTACAACCCGGAAACACCCTTCTCCCAGCCACTGGGCGGCACGCAATCGGCGGCATGCTTTCTTTCCAGCGCCATGGCGGCTCAGGGGCACACTGTCAGCCTACTGTGCTCCGGCGGGAGCGAGCAGATGGTCATGGGCGTACGCTGTATGCGGTTCGATCAAGGCGCTCTCCCCTATCTCAACGATCAGGATGTCGTCATCGTCGTGACCGCCCCGATCGGCGCGAACTTGCGCCAGGCCGGGGTGACGGTTCCGCTGGTGAACTGGCAGCACATGGCTGTAGGCAGCAACAGAGTGGCTCCTTTCGCCGAGCCCGCCGAACGCGCCGCGTGGAACAGTACGGTCTTCGTCAGCGCCAATCAGCGCGACAGCTTCGTTGCTAAATGGAAAATGGACGGCGAAGTCATCGGCAACGCCATCAACCCCACATTCGCGCGATCGACGCGTGACAATCCGACCTTCGCCGAGCGCGGCGACGATCCGACCCTGTTTTACGCAAGCGCCCCGGGGCGCGGGTTGGACTTCCTGCTCGTAGCGTTCCCGACGATCCGGAAGTTCCTGCCCAATGCTCGCCTGAAGGTCTTTTCCGACCAGGCGATGTACCAGGTTCCGCCCGAAAAGGACGAATTCGCGGTCTATTACGAAGTCGCGCGTAGTCTGCCAGGTGTTGACTATGTCGGCGGCGTTTCACAATCGGAACTGGCCCGAGAAATGCTCTCGGCTGACATCTGGGCCTATCCTACGATCTTCGTCGAGACATCGTGCATCGTGCTGATGGAAGCTGGCGCCGCAGGCTGCATGCTGGTCGGTTCCGACGTCGGCGCGTTGCGTGAAACCTCCGGGCGTTTCGGACACCTTTTCCAGAACGGCAATTCTCGGGCGGGGCTGTCTACCCAGTTCGCCCACACCCTGGTGGCGGAAGTAGAACGCGCGCGGGAGAATCCAGCGGCCCACAGAGCCTTTGTCGATGAGCAGGCGTCGTGGTTCCGGCAGACCTGCGACTGGGATCGCCGCGCCGAACAATGGACGGCTCTGCTCGAAGGGCTATCGCAGCAGTCGAAGGGCCCCACCTTGGCCGGCTAAAGCCCCCGGTCCAGCCGGCATCGCCGCACCCACCAGTCGGGTCGCATGTTCTCCAGCCGCTCGACCAGACCCTCCGCCTCGATGTCGCCGGCGCACAGCGCAAAGCAGGTGGCACCCGAGCCCGACATCCGGGCCATGAGCGTCTCGGGTTCATCGCGCAGGACGTCCAGCACCTCGCCGATCAGGGGCTCCAGCGCGACGGCGGGCGCCTCCAGGTCGTTGCGGGTGGCCGCGACCAGCCAGGCGGCGACCTCCTCGGCGCTTTCGAAGGCGTCCGGCATCCAGGGCCGGGCCTCGCCTTCCGGCGCGATGGCGGCGTCATAGGCGCGATAGACCGCCCCGGTCGGCGACGGCGCCAGCGGATTGACCAGAACGGCGTTCAGCGACGGCAGGCCGGGCGCGGGCGACAGACGCTCTCCCCGCCCCTCGGCCATGACAGGCTGCCCCCACAGGCAAGCTGCGCCATCGGCGCCCAGACTGGACGCCATGGCTTCCAGAGCCTCGTCGGAGAGGCCCGGAGCCAGAGCGTCGCGCAGCAGGCGCAGGGCCGCGCCAGCGTCGCTGGAGCCGCCCCCAAGGCCCGCCGCGATCGGCAGGCGCTTGTCGAGCAAGAGACGGAACGGCGGCAGGGGCGCGGCCGCGCCGGCATGGAAGGCCCGGGCGGCGCGCATGACCAGATTGTCGTCGCCCGCCGGAATGCCGGCCCCGAACGGCCCGGTGGTCTCGAAGCTGGGCGCATCGCTGGCCTGCAGCGAGACCTCGTCGCCGACGTTGGCGAAGACCATCAGGCTTGAGATCGGGTGATAGCCCTCCGCATCGGGTCCGCCGACGTGCAGGAACAGGTTGACCTTGGCCGGGGCGAAGGCGGAAAGGCGCATGGCGAAACCTTAGGACGAACGGCTAGACCCGTCCGATAGCTCAGTTGCCGGCGATGGTCGATGACGCCGCAGGTCCGACCGCGCCCAGACCGTCCTTCAGCTTGGCTTCGGCGTCAGCCTTCTGCTTGGCGTCCGGCTCCAGGCTCAGCACCCGACGCCACTGGAACTCGGCTTCGATATGCCGGCCCGCGCGCCAGTAAGCGTCGCCCAGATGACCGTTGACGTCCGGATCGCCCGGTTCCATCTCGACGGCCTGCTCCAACTTCTCGACGGCGACCTTGTAGTTGCCCAGCCGGTAATAGGCCCAGCCCAGCGAATCGAGCATGGCGCCCGACTGCGGACGGGCGTCGACGGCCTTCTGGACCATGGCCAGGGCCTCGGGCAGACGCTCGTTGCGGTCGATCCAGGAATAGCCGAGGAAATTCAGCAGCTCCGGCTCGTCCGGATTGAGCTTCAGCGCCGCGCCCAAGTCATGCTGGGCCTCGGCCCAGCGACCCGCGCGCTCCAGGGCGATCCCCCGAAGATAGAGCACGCGCCAATCGGGCCGTTCGGCCTCGCGGGCGATCAGGGAGTCCAGAACCTTGACCGACTCGTCCCAGTGCTCGTTGGCGCGAAGCAGGTCGGCCAGGGCGATCTGGGCGTCGCGGTCGCCGGGCGCGGTGGCCATCGACTGGCGGGCGATTTCGAGCGCGCGGGTCTTGTCGCCGCTCTGCTGATAGGTCCAGGCCAGCTTGCCCTGGGCCGTCGCGTACTGGGGCGAGCTTGCTGGAACATGGCCAAAGGCGTCGATAGCCCCGCGATGATCTTCGGCCTGGTTCAGCAGGTCGCCGACCAGCATCCAGGCTTCCTCGCGTTCGGGATCCAGCCGCAGGGCCAGACGCAGATAGGCCAGGGCGAACTGGCTCTGGCGCTCGCCGGCGAAGTTGGCGGCGCACGCCACCAAGTTCTGGGCTGCGCCCTGCCGGATCGACGGCATCGGCGGCGCTGGGCTCTTGGCCACGGCGCGCGCGCGGGCAGCCTGCAGTCCAGCGTCCGACGGATCTGCCGCCAGGGCCTGATCGTAGAGCGCGATCGCGTCGGCGTGGCGTTTGCGACGCTCGAGGAACGCGCCGTAGTCGAGCATGAAAATGCCGGCGGTATTCGATGACGCGGTCAGCGCCTTGTAGTCGGTCTCGGCCTCGTCATAGCGCCGGGCGCGTTCGAACAGGCGCGCCTGGCCCAGCTGACCAAAATACTGCACCAGCCGGTCGTTCTGCAGGCTGGGCTGGACCGTCGCGCCCTCGGCGTCGCCTGCGGCAGCGGCAATCCAGGGCCCCAGCAGGGCGGCGGCCGGGCGGTGCGGGAAGGCGATCGGCTCGGCCTTCAGAAGGGCCTGGGCGTCCTTGCCCTTGCCGGAGGCCAGCAGTTCCACGATCCGGGTCAGCGTCGCCAGCCGCTTGATCGCCTCGCCCGCATCCTCGCCGCGAGGCGCGATTTGCGCGGCGCGGGTCACCTCGCCCGAGAGCAGCAGGGCCGTGAAGGTCCGCTCGCTGATCATGGCGGGATCATCAGCCAGCACGCCCGCAACGCCGAAATAGTCGGCCGCCTCGCGCGTGCGGCCATCGCGCAGCGCCGCCTGTCCGGCCAGGAACTGGCCATAGGAACTGCGCATGTCGAACAAGGAGTAGCCGGCCGATACAGGACCGCGCAGGGCGACATCCGGGGTCGAGGCGCAGGCCGACAGGGTGAGCAGGGACGCGGCGGCGAGGAGGACTTTGAAACGCATGCTGGCACCCTGTTGGGTTTCGACGCGCGCCGCAAGTCCGCGACGCGCGGCAAAAACGCTTGGTGGGCCCAGAGCACGCCAACAAAAAGGCCTCCCGATCGGTTGGATCAGGAGGCCCTTGTCGTCACATGTTCGGATAGTTGGGGCCGCCGCCGCCTTCGGGCGTGGTCCAGACGATGTTCTGCGATGGATCCTTGATGTCGCAGGTTTTGCAGTGGACGCAGTTCTGGGCGTTGATCTGGAAGCGGGGATCAGTCCCCTGCTCGTTGTACAGCACCTCATAGACGCCGGCCGGGCAGTAGAGCCGCGCCGGTTCGCCATATTTGGGCAGGTTGACCGAGATCGGGATCGACGGATCCTTCAGCGTCAGGTGAGCCGGCTGGTCTTCCTCGTGGTTGGTGGCCGACAGGAACACCGAAGACAGCTTGTCGAAGCTGATCACGCCGTCGGGCTTGGGATAGACGATCGGCTTGTGGTCCTTGGCCAGCTCGGTCGAGGCGGCGTCGGTCTTGTCGTGCTTCATGGTGCCGAAGAACGAGAAGCCGCCCGTCAGGTGGGTGCACCACATGTCGAACATGCCGGCGGCGCCGCCGAAGAAGGTGCCCAGCTTGCCCAGCAGCGGCTTGGCGTTGCGGACGACCTTCAGCTCCTTGGCGACCCAGCTCTTCTCAAACGCCGTCTGGTACTCGACCAGCTCGTCGCTGGCGCGGCCGGCGGCCAGGGCCTTGAAGGCCTGTTCGGCGGCCAGCATGCCGGTCTTCATGGCGTTATGGCTGCCCTTGATGCGGGGCACATTGACGAAGCCGGCCGAGCAGCCGATCAGCGCCCCGCCCGGGAAGGTCAGCTTGGGGATCGACTGATAGCCGCCCTCGGTGATGGCCCGCGCGCCATAGGAGATGCGGCGACCGCCTTCGAGGTGCGGCTTGACGGTCGGGTGGTGCTTGAAACGCTGGAACTCGTCGAACGGCGAAAGCCACGGGTTCTTGTAGTTCAGGTGCACCACATAGCCGATCGACACGTAGTTATCGCCGAAGTGGTACATGAAGCTGCCGCCGCCGGTCTTGTCGTCCAGCGGCCAGCCGGTGGTGTGCTCGGCCAGGCCCGGCTGGTGCTTCTCGGGCGGCACCTGCCACAGTTCCTTGATGCCGATGCCGTACTTCTGCGGCGACTTGCCGGCCTGCAGGTCGAACTTGGCGATCAGCTGCTTGGCCAGCGAGCCCCGCACGCCCTCGGCGATGAACACGTACTTGCCGTGCAGTTCCATGCCGGGCTGGTAATCGGGCTTGTGTTCGCCGTCCTTGGCGATGCCGACCACGCCGACCACGACGCCCTTCAGCGAGCCGTCGTCGTTCCAGACCATGTCGGAGGCGGCGAAGCCGGGATAGATCTCGACGCCCAGCTCCTCGGCCTTGCCGGCCAGCCAGCGCGTCAGATTGCCCAGCGAGGCGATGTAGCAGCCGTGGTTGTGCATGAACGGCGGCAGGGCGAACATCGGCAGAGACAGCTCGCCCTGCGGACCCAGGATCAGGAAGCGATCCTTGGTGACCGGCGTCTCGAGCGGCGCGCCCTCTTCCTTCCAGTTGGGGAAGAGCTCGTTGAGGGCCTTGGGGTCGATCACGGCGCCGGAAAGAATGTGCGCGCCGACCTCGGAGCCCTTTTCCAGCAAGGCGACCGAAATCTCGGTGCCAGCCTTGGCGGCCAACTGCTTGAGGCGAATGGCGGCCGACAAGCCGGCGGGGCCGCCGCCGACGATGACGACGTCGTATTCCATCGACTCGCGTTCGAGGACTTCGCTCATGGGATCTCCCGCCCCGGGGCCATCGCTTGCGTGGATGGCGCCCGTCTTATGACTGTTTGAATCTGACCTTATCCGAACGTGACGCAGTGGCGGTCAAGGATAAAGCGCTGACTTTTGTTGCGGCGCAGCGTGGAGAGCGGACAAAGATCACGCTATGGGTATCAGCATGAGCCTCGCCGTCGATCCGCGCGCCGTCGAAAGCCTGCTCGCCTTCTGGGCGGATGCGGGGGTCGACGCCACCTATTCGGATGCGCCGATCGACCGTCTGGCCGAAGGTGCGGCCCTGCTGCGCGCCAAGAGCCAGCCTGCCGCCGTCGTGGCCGCAGCGCGTCCGATACTGGTTTCCAACGCCTCGCCCGATGTTTCGACGGCGATCGCCCAGGCGCGTGCAGCGGCCGCCGCCTGCCAGGACCTGGAAGCCCTGGCCGCCGCCATCGCCGCCTTCGACGAATGCTCGCTGAAAACCCAGGGCGCCAGGCAGGCCGTGGTGTCGCGCGGTCCGGGCGACGCGCCGCTGATGATTATCGGCGAATGCCCCGGCGCCGATGAAGACGCGCAGGGGCAGCCGTTTGTCGGTCGCGCCGGGCAACTTCTTGATCGGATGCTGAAGGCCTCAGGCCTGACCGACCGCGTTTTCATCACCAACACCGTCTTCTGGCGACCGCCGGGCAACCGAACCCCAACCCCCCAGGAACAGGCTGTCTGCGCGCCGTTCCTCGAACGCGCCATCGCCCTGGTGAACCCCAGGATGCTGCTGCTGATCGGCGGGGCCTCGGCCAAGGCCATGCTCAAGCGCGACGAAGGCATTCTGTCGCTGCGGGGCCGCTGGTTCGAATGGACCTCGTCGGACGGCGCAAGGGAGCTGCCGGCTCTCCCGACCCTGCATCCGGCCTTCCTGCTCAGGCAGCCGGCGGCCAAGAAGAAAGCCTGGCAGGATCTGCTGACCTTGACCGAAAGACTTGATCGTCCGGAGCGTCCCCACTAGGACTCTGGTCGACCAGTCGGAACGGGGACGCGCCGCCTTCGGGAAGCGCGATACGCATTGCAGCTCATCGCTCGCCCTCTGGCCGTGCTCTCGGCCCTTGTCCTGTGTATGGGCGCCGCCATCGGCGCCCACGCATCCAGCCTCGAGCCGCTCACCAAGGATGACGTCCGCTACTATCGCGCTGCGTTCTCGGCCTCCGAGCGCGGTGATTTCGACGCCGCCGAGGCGGCCTTCGCCAACGCCCGCGACAAAAGCCTGGCTGGCCGTCTGGCCTATGCCAAGGTCATGCACCCCCGCGCCTATACCGCCGAATACGAAGACCTGACCGGCTGGCTGAAGGCCTATGGCGACCAGTCGGGCGCCGACAAGGTCTATACGCTGGCCGTCAAGCGCAAGCCGGCCAAGGGCCCCGCCCCGCGCCCGCCGGCCCTGTTTGTTGCGACCGAGAAAGGGCCGCCGCCGGCCGACAAGGCGCGCGGCGCGCGCGAGGCCTATTATTCCGGCGACATCGCCAGGGCCCTGACCCTGGCCCAGATCAGCGGCGAACGCTGGATCGCGGGTTTGGCTTCCTATCGCCTGGGCCAGCACGCCCAGGCCCAGGACTATTTCGACCAGGTGGCCCGCGACGAAAGCCAGGATGACTGGCTGCGCGCCGCCGGAGCCTTCTGGGCCGCCCGCGCCGCCAGCGCGGCGGGTCGCAGCGCCGACGCCCGCGAGGCGCTGATCGAAGCCGCCCGCTCGCCCAACACCTTCTACGGCATGATCGCCGCCCGCCAGCTGACCCTGGCCGGGGTGGCCCTGCCCAACGATCCCGACGATCCGATCGCCGCCCTGATCAGTCGCTTCAGCTATGACGGCCCGGACATCACGTCACTGAACCGCCTGCTCAGCGCCGACGACCGCGCCCGCCGCGCCGCCGCCCTGGCCCAGATCGGCCGCTGGGCCGAGGCCGGCCAGGAATTGCGCGCCGGCCTGTCACTGGCCGGGACCGAGAAGGCGCGCGGCGACTGGATGAGCCTGACCCTGGCCCTGAACGCCCGCGCGCCGCTGAATGCCGGTCGCCCCGTCGCCCGCCTCGGCTCGGACGACTATCCCCTGCCCCCGCTGGAGCCCAAGGGCGGCTTCACCATCCACAAGGCCATGGTCTACGCCCTGGTGCGCCAGGAGAGCCGCTTTGACCCCTCGGCGGTCTCCGGCGCCGGCGCGGTGGGCCTGATGCAGTTGATGCCGATCGCCGCCGCCCGCGCCGCCGGCGACGACAAGCTGCTGGCCGACAACACGCCCCTGCTGGACCCGGCCTTCAACCTGCGGGTCGGTCAGGACTATTTCACCTGGCTGATGGATCGCGGCCTGCAGAGCAATGACATGCTGCGCGCCGTGGCGGCCTATAACGGTGGCCCCGGCACCCTGCTCAAGACCCAGGCCCAGCTGGGCGCCGACTGTGACAGCCTGCTGCTAATCGAAAGCCTGCCGGCTGTTGAGACGCGCAACTATGTCGAGAAGGTCGTGGCCTCGTACTGGACCTATCGCCGGCTGATGGGCGCCGAGACCCGCACCCTGGACGCCGTGGCCCTGGGCGCGCGCGAGATCGACTTCCGTCTGGACCTCTAGAGCGTTATTCGGCGAAGTGGATACCGGTTCGCCGCCGAAATAACGCGTCAAAACGAGAATCTAGAGCAAACGTCATGATTCAATCATGGCGACCTTTGCTCCAGGTCACCAGACGATCCGCTTGGCGCCAACCGCGCCGATCAGTCTGGCAAAGCCCGTATCGCCGGCGCGAAAACCGCCACTGGCTTGGTAGCGTCGCGCCGAGAGTAATAGGCCCTGCGGCTTCGTGAACGGCCGGCGAAACCACGGCAGGCCCGGACGCGGCAGGCTGGCCGCCTTGTCCCAGCCGGCATTGATCTGCTTTTCCGCCACCGCGCGCCAGCCCTCCGGCAGGATCGCATCCGGCTCCAGCAGCATCAGCCAGTCGCCGCGGGGGCGCTCACAGGCCGCCGCCAGACGCGCCCCGACATCGTCGCCGGCGGCCACGATCCGCGCGCCGCAGTCCTCGGCGATATCCAGGGTGTCGTCGGTGGAGCCGCTATCGGCCAGCACCACCTCGCGGACCAGACCGTCGACCGCCGCTGTCACAAGGCTGGTGAGGCATGGCCCGATCAGGTGGGCGCTGTCGTGGGTGGGGATAACGACGGTGATCATGCCTCCTGCTTCACGGCGTCAGGCCCATTGGTCAAGTCTGGTTCTTGTTATGTTCTCCATTCAAAGCTAGGGTCAGCCTATGCCCGCCCCAGCTCACATGAACCGCGTTGACCTTCGAGGCCGCGGCGCGCGGTCGAACGAGACCAGCCGGTTCGAGAGTTTTCGCTCCGAGGCCTTCGAGGATGGCTGGACCGAGGAGGACGAGGCGGCGCGGCCGCTGACCACCTCCATCCAGCCGATGAAGTCCAAGACCATCATCGCCAAAAACGACAGCCCCGACATCAGCTTCAATCGCTCGATCAATCCGTATCGGGGCTGCGAGCACGGCTGCATCTACTGCTACGCCCGACCGGCCCACGCCTATCTGGGTCTGTCGCCGGGCCTGGACTTCGAATCCAAGCTGTTCTTCAAGCCGGAGGCCGGAAAGCTGCTGGAGCGCGAGCTGTCCAAGCCCGGCTACAAGCCTCAGGTCATCCATATCGGCGGCGACACCGACCCCTATCAGCCGCAGGAAAAGACCCTTCGGGTCACCCGCGCGGTGATCGAGACCCTGGCGCGGTTCAACCACCCCTTCACGATCATCACCAAGTCGGCCCTGATCACCCGAGACCTCGACATCCTGGGGGCCATGGCCAAGGCGGGCCTGGTGCGGGCGGCGGTGTCGGTCACCACGCTGGACCGCAGGCTGGCTCGCAGCATGGAGCCGCGCGCCGCCACGCCCGAGCGCCGCATTGACGCCATTCGCCAGTTGGCCGCCGCCGGCGTGCCGGTGACCGTGATGTTCGCGCCCTCAATTCCCTCGCTGAACGACCACGAAATGGAGGCGATCCTGCAGCGCGCCGCCGAGGCCGGGGCGACCTCGGCCGGCTATGTCGCCCTGCGTCTGCCGCTGGAGATCAACGACCTTTTCCAGCAGTGGCTGGCCACCGATCATCCCGACCGCGCCAAGCGGGTGATGTCGCTGGTGCGCCAGATGCGCGGCGGCGCGGCCTATGCCTCGGAATGGGGCACGCGCATGACCGGAGAAGGCCCGGTGGCCGAGGTGATGAGCCAGCGGTTTGATGTCGCCCGGCGACGGTTCGGGCTGGATGCGCCGGTGCAGCGCATGGATGCCGGAGCGTTCAAGGTCCCAGCCAAGGCCGGCGACCAGATGAGCCTGTTCTAGCGCGACCGGCTCCACCGAATTTCGCCACAACACCCTGACGAACGGAAACTTTCGGCTCGGATATTCGACGCGCCTGGCCCGCGTCCTGCGTCAGCCGATCCCGGCGCCGACGACAGCGGCCGGGCGAAAGTTTTCAGGCTCTGGACCAGCGCGCCTTCAGCCAGCGGCGCACGGGAAGGTCATAGACTTTCAGAACGCCCCAGGCGCCGGCGATGATCAAGACAACCGCAACCGCCAGGAAGAGGCCGGGATAGCCCTTGCCGCCCGCCGCGCGGAAGGCGCGCAGCAGCAGCTCCCACAGCACCCAGTGCAGCGCATACAGCGGATAGGAGATCTCGCCGCTGAACCGGCAGATCGCTCCGGCCCGGCCTTCGGGATCGCGATGCCCCAGCAGTACGATCAGCGGAAACACCACGGCCACGCAGACGAGATCATAGGTCGCGGTATAGTCCATCGGCGGAACGGCCAGCACCGCCAGCAGCACCAGGGCCAGCAGCCAGGCCGGGGCCGACAGCCGCACGTAGGCCTGGATCCGATAGCAGGCCCAGCCCAGGGCGAACGGGAAGATCGTGCGGATGACGCCGATCCAGTAGGTGGCCCGATCCCAGCCGGTCTGCACCCCGCCCATGCCATAGGCGATGCCGATCAGCACCCCGCCCGAAACGACAATGACCAGCACCAGCCAAAGGGTCGCCAGACGTCGCGCTGGGAACCACAGCGCGCTGGCCAGCAACTCGAGAAACAGTGACCAGGCCGGCGGATTCAAAGGGAAAAGCGGCGAGAAGCTGTCCTCGTCGCTGACCCAGATCCTGGGCAAGACCAGAAGCCCCATCAGCAGGCACATCAGGATACTGTCGCGATGCCCGATCATCACCAGGGCCCCGGCGACCATCGAAACGGCGATCAGCGGCCAGACCCGGATCAGGCGCGCCCGCATGAAGTCCCCCCAGCTCATGGCGCGCGCGCCATAGGCGTGGGCCAGGACAAAGCCGCTGAGGCAGAAGAAGAAGTCCACGGCCAGATAGCCATGGGCCATCAACCAGGGCCGATAGGTCCAGCCCCCCAGATGGTAAAGCAGCACCCCAACCGCCGCGATGCCGCGCAGGCCGTCCAGGGCCTCATAGCGACGCCCGCCGTCGATCGATTGCCCCAACGCGCTCGCCCCCGATACAGGGCCGCTTAGTGCCGCGCCCGGGGCCGTCCGTCCAGCCTCAGGCTTTCTCGAACAACATCGCCTTGGTCAGGAAAGCCCGATCCTCGTTGATCAGTCGCAGACCGGCCCCGCTGAACAGGGCCGCCAGATCGGTCTGGGCGTAGGTCGAATAGTAAGGCTCATGAAAATAGGCCGGAAAGGCTTCCAGCAGGCGGACCAGGTCGGGCTCGTCGGTCGGCTGCACCGAGTCGACGAAGACCAGAACGCCGCCGGGCTTGAGCACCCGGGCGATCGACGCCGCCACGACCGGCCGCACACGCGGCGGCAGTTCGTGGAACAGATAGACGCAACTGACGGCATCCAGCGACCCGTCGGCGAACGGCAGGGTCTCGATATTGGCCTGCACCACCCCGACTCCAGCGCGTCGCCGGGCCCGGGTCAGATAGGCCGGCGACAGGTCCAGACCTGCCAGGGCGGCGCGCGGAAAGGCCGCCTTGAGGTCGCGCAGGAAGGCCCCGGCCCCGCAGGCCGCATCAACGATGCGCAGGTCGCGATGATCCAGGCCACGCCAATGCCTGGCCAGCAGGGACAGCCCGCGCCGGCGCATGGCTCCGGCCGTTCCGGCAAACAGCGCCTCGACCTGGGCGTCGTAGCGCCGGGCGCTCTCGGCGGTGAACCAGCCGCCAGACTGGTAATGGAAGTTCTGGCGATAATAGTTTGGATAGGCTTCGGTTTCAGCCTCAGACCTGACCTCGACGCCATCGCCACGGCGACGGCGCTGATCGACGGCGCGGGCGTCCACCAGAAAGTCGAGGGCGCCCAGCAGCGACTTTACCGGCCGGGTCGGCGCGTCTTCCACGGCCGGGTAGAGCCCCGCGGCGACGTCGCGGGCGTCCTTCTCGAACGCCTCCAGATAGACCCGGCGCAGCCGCGCCGTCGAGACCGGCGGGCCTGCGGGCTGGAAGCGTCGCGCCGCCTCGCCCCGGGTCGGCTGGGTGATGGCGCGGGCCAGCCCGCCGGCGGCGCCCCACCAGGCAGCCTTGGCGGCAGCCTTGGCGCGCTGGCCGACCGCGTCTAGCGCGAAGGCGCTGCGTTCACGTCGCTCGATGGCCTGATCGTCCATGGCTGCCTCATCGCGTGAAGACCCCGACCAGTTCAATATGGGGCGACCAGACGAACTGGTCTACCGGCAGCACCTTTTCCAGCGTGAAGCCGGCGTCGACCAGCAGGCGGGCGTCCCGGGCGAAGGTCGCGGGATTGCACGAAACGCTGACCACCTTGGCCACCTTGGAGTTGGCGATCTCGACGGTCTGCTCGTAGGCGCCGGCGCGCGGCGGATCGATCACCACCACTTCGGTCTTGGCCAGTTCCATGGTCAGCATCGGGCGACGGACCAGATCGCGGGCCTCGGCGGTGATCGGCTTGAGGCCCGGCGCGCCGCCAATTGCGGACTTCAGGGCGGCCACAGCCAGGGCGGCGGAATCGGCGGCGTAGACTGCGGCGATCTCGGCCAGGCGGAACGTGAAGGTGCCGGCGCCGCAATAGAGGTCAGCGATCCGGGTCGCGCCCTGGGCCGCCTCGACGGCGAAGGCCACCATGGCCTTCTCGGCCTGCGGCACGGCCTGCAGGAAGCTGCCGGGCGACAGGGCCACGACAGCGGGTCCCAGCTTCACCAGCGGCTGACGGGCCATGTAAACGACCTCGCCGGCCAGGGTGACGCGGGCGAAGTCACCGTCGCTGGCCGCCATGGCGGCCACCATCCGGGCGTCAGCCGACAGGCCGCCGCTCTTTGCCTCGACGCCGGTGATGTCGATGTCCAGGCCTGTCGCCGTCAGGGTGACATGCAGGGTCGGGGCTGACTTGGGATGTTCCAGGAACGGCTGGGCCAGGCGCGCCAGGGCCGGAAAGGCGGCGACCAGGCGCGGGTCGGTGACCGGGCATTCCTCGATTTTCACCAGGTTCCAGGAGCGCCGCTCCTTGAACCCAAGGCGCACGCCGCCCTTGCCGCCCCGGGCGTGCAAGGCCACGCGGCGACGCGATGCGGGCGGAGCCGCGAAGATCGGCAGGATCTCCGTCTCCAGGCCCTCGTGCGAGAGCTGGACGCGGACCAGCTCGGACTTCCAGTCCAGATACGGCTGCTGGGCCCAGTGCTGGCTTGTGCAGCCGCCACATTCGCCAAAGTGCCGGCACGTTGGCGTCACGCGGTCGGGGCTGGCGTCGAGGATCTCGAGCAATTCGCCGCGCGAACCGTCCATCTTCACCCGAACCCGCTCGCCCGGCAGGGTCAGGGGGACAAACACCGGGCCGTCTCGGACGATGCCGTCGCCCTGGGCGCCGACCGCGTCGATGATCACTTCACGCATTCCGTATCCAATCTCGCGGCGGGAACCATCAACGGAACCCGCCCTTTCAAGCCCATGGGCTATGCGGGCCCCGGACGCGGAGGCCCGATGGCCCCTTCGCGGGTGTCCATACCCTCAAAAGGGCCTCTTGGCATGGACGAAGATGAACACCTCGCTCAACGAGCGTTCATGTTCGCGCGATCATGGTGCAGTTTCGGGTCGGCGGGGCGTACTTTCGGCTGACCTAAAAATGCCATCAGTAAGCTTGAGAGAGTCGCCATGACCAACAGGACGCCGACCATGAAGATCGCTCTGTGCGCCGCCATCGCGGCCGTCGCCGCCGGTGCTTTCGCTCCCACCTTCGCCAGCGCCCAGGCTTATGGCCAGTCCAGCTATCGGGGCGGCGCCTATGACAACAACGGCTACTATTACGATCCCTGCCGCCGCAGCACGACGCAGCGCGGCACGGGCGGCGGTCTGGCCGGCGCAGGTCTGGGCGCGGCGATCGGCGGCAGCGTTGCGGGCAATGGCGCCAAGACCGAAGGCGCCGTCCTGGGCGGCCTGCTGGGCGCGGTGATCGGCAGCAAGATCGGCAGGAACTCGGCGGCCTGCGCCCCGGGCGCGACCCCGCCGCCTCCGCCGCCGACCGCCTATAATCGCTACGACAATGGCTATGACGCCCGCCCCTATGAGGATCCTCGCTACGAGGACGCGCGTCGGGAGGCCGACCGCGACGCCTATCGGCAGGATTCCTATTCCTATCGGGTCGATCAGCGCTCGGCCGACATCAATGGCTGCACCCTGGCCGAGAGCCCCATCTACCTGCCCGACGGTCGCGTCCAGAAGCGCTTCGTGCGCGTCTGCCCCGACGCCCAGGGCCGCTTCCAGGTTGTCGACTAGGCTCGCCAGCCCTTGACCTGACTGCACGGCAGACGGCCGCTCGCCTCGCGTGAGCGGCCGTTTCCTATCGGCGGCGCGCCCAGACTAGGCTCTCGACCTGGCCGTCGCCCCCGGTGATCGGGCTTTCGTCTTCGCCCATCACGGTCCAGCCCGCCTCTTCGAGAAAGTCGACGATCTCGCGGCGGACGCGAGCGATCGTCTGGGGATCCTTGACCAGCCCGTTCTTGCCGACATGGCCTTTCCCCGCCTCGAACTGCGGCTTGACCAGGGTGACAAGGTCGGCGCCCGCCGGCGCCAGGGCCAGGGCGGCTGGAAGCGCCTTGGTCATCGAGATGAAGCTGACGTCGCTGACGATCAGCTCGGGATCTTCCTCGATCCAGCTGGTGTCGAGGATGCGGGCGTCGGTGCCGGACAGGTCAACCACCCGCTCGTCATTGACCAGGCTGTGATGCAACTGCTCGCGCCCCACATCGACCGCATAGACCTTGGCCGCGCCGCGCGACAGTAGCACCTCGGTGAAACCGCCGGTCGAGGCGCCGACGTCGATGGCCACCTTGCCTTCGACCGCAATGGGCCAGAGGTCCAGGGCGTGAACCAGCTTCAGCGCGCCACGCCCGACCCAGGGATGGGCCAGCGAGGCGCGAATCGACACGTGCTCTTCAACCATCTCGGAGGGCTTGAGGACGACGACGCCATCGGCGCGCACCAGTCCGGCCTCGATGGCCTCACGGGCCTTGGCGCGGCTGTCGAACAGGCCGCGCTCCATCATCAGAACATCTACACGTCTACGGGTCATGGACCGCCTCTAGCACGGACTTGCGGTCGCGGTCGCTTCAGGTTCAACTGAACGCCGTTCACCGGCGCGCCAAGACGCCGGTCGCCTGGGAGGAATTTTCATGCACTTCAGTCGCCGCGGCCTGCTGGCCGCCTCTGCCGCGATCGCCGCCGCGCCCTCCGTCGAGGCCAAGCCCAAGTCCGCCAGTCAGCCCGCCTGGACGCCCGACGCCACCGAGATCGCCGGCCGCATCCGTCGCAAGGAGGTCAGCGTCGCCGAGGTGGTCGAAGAGGCCATCCGCAAGGCCGAGGCCCTGCAGCCCAAGGTCGGGGCCATCGTCACCTCCGACTTCGACCGGGCCATGGACAAGGCCAAGGGGGGGCAGCTCTCCGGCCCGTTCGCCGGCGTGCCTTTCCTGATCAAGGACCTGGACGCCTATACCGGCCTGCCAACGCGTTATGGCTCGCGCAGTTCGATGGGCGCGCAGCCTGAAAAGGCGCAGACCGCCTTTGTCGACGCCTATGACCGGGCGGGCCTGGTCGTGATCGGCAAGTCGACGACGCCGGAATACGGCTTCCTCCCGACGACCGAGCCGATGGGTTTTCTGCCCACGCGCAATCCCTGGAACCTGAACCATTCCTCAGGCGGTTCATCCGGTGGCGCAGCGGCGGCGACCGCATCCGGGATCGTGCCCTTCGCCCATTCCAGCGATGGCGGCGGTTCAATCCGCATCCCGGCCTCCAACTGTGGTCTGTTTGGTCTCAAGCCTTCGCGCGGTCGGATGATCCAGGGCCGACCAGGCGACCGCGGTGTCGATCTCTCCGTGGCCCATTGCGTCAGCCACAGCGTGCGCGATTCGGCGGCCCTGTTCGCGGCCAGCGAGCGCACGGCGGCGGGTTCGCCCTTTGCGCCGGTCGGGGTGGTCACCGAACCCCTGAAGAAGCGGCTGAAGGTCGGCCTGCTGTTCGAGACCGGCACCGGTCAAAAGCCCGATGCCGAGGTCATTGCCGCCGTCGAGGGCGCTGCCAAGCTGATGGCCAGCCTGGGCCACCACGTCGAACCCACGCGCTGGCCCATGGACGGAGCCCAGTTTAGCCGGGACTTCACCGCCCTGTGGTCCACCGGCGCCGCCGAACTTGCAGCCGGCGTCAGCAAGGCCATAGGCCGCAAGGCCGACGCCACGGTGCTGGAGCCCTTCACCCTGGGCATGGCCGACCTGGTCGCCGGCCTGAAGCCGGGTGACATCGAGGCCGCCGTCGGCCGGCTGCAGGCCTCGGCCAAGGCCTACGACACCTGGCTGACCCAATATGACTTGATCCTGTCGCCCGTCCTGGGCAGCCCACCGGCCGAGTTGGGCTTCGTCGGCGGCTCGGTGCAGTTCGATACGCTGCAGGCCCGCCTGATGTACTATGTCGGCTACACGCCGGTGCACAATGTCGCCGGCGCTGCGGCAATGAGCGTCCCCCTGCACTGGACGGCGACGGGCCTGCCGGTCGGGGTGCACTTCGCCGCCCGCATTGGCGCCGAGAAGCTGCTGTTCCAGCTGGCCTATCAGCTGGAGGCGGCTCAGCCCTGGGCCCATCGCAAGCCGCCGACCTCGCTCTAGGTCGACGGGGCGAGCGGGGGCGTCAAGCGCACCCGCTCGCCTGGCGCGCCTGCACATCGGCCAGGATCTCGGCGATGAGGTCGAAGTCCATCCTGTCGGGCTTGCGCCAGCGAATGCAGCCCTTGCCGCAGCTAGCCGCGCCCAGGCGTTCGCCGAAGCGCTCGATCGCCCCCTGCCCTGCATAGAGCGCGATATGCTGCTTCTGGCTGTTGAAGGCGATCCAGGGGGCCTTGGCGTCGCCATAGGCCGGCATGCCGAACGCCATCAGCTCGCTGTCGGCCCCGAAGGTCTCGCGGCACAGAGATCGAAGGCGGTCCAGCGCCGGGCGGCGGTCGGGCGAGACCTCCGACATGAAGTCATCGACGCTCGCCGCCCTCGACTGGACCATGGTCGCCTCCGGAGAGGGGCCTACCCCTCGACGAACACCTTCTTGAGTTCGTTCTTCATGATCTTGCCGTTGGCGTTGCGGGGCAAGGTCTCGTGCCAGAACACCACCTTGACCGGCACCTTGAAGGCCGCAAGGCGTTCGGCGACGAAGGCTCTCAGCTCGGCCTCGGTGGCATGGGCGCCCGGCTTGAGGGTGACCACGGCCGCCGGCTCTTCGCCCAGGGTCTTGTGCTCGATGCCGACCAGGGCCGCGTCCATCACCGCAGGGTGGTCGTAGAGGCAGTTCTCGACCTCGATGCAGTAGATGTTCTCGCCGCCCCGGATCAGCATGTCCTTGGCGCGGTCGATGATGAAGCAGAAGCCCTCGGCGTCGAGGCGGGCCAGATCGCCGGTCTTCACCCAGCCGTCGATGAAGGTCTGGGCGGTGGCTTCGGGCTTGTTCCAGTAGCCGCGAACCACCTGCGGGCCACGGCACCACAGCTCGCCCACCTCGCCGATCGGCAGCTCGCGATGCGGCTCCTCGACGGTCATGATCTTCAGGTCGGTGACGGGCACGGCGGGGCCGCAGCTGTCGGGACGGTTTTCATAGTCTTCGGCCGAGTTGCTGGTGGCGGTGGCCGAGGTCTCGGTCATGCCCCAGCCGTTGCCCGGCGAGGCCTTGGGCCAGATTTCCTTGATCTTGCGCACCAGTTCGGGCGCCGAGGGCGCGCCGCCATAGGACACGGCCTCGACCGACGACAGGTCGTACTTTTCACGGTTGGGATGCTCGATGATCTGCCAGGCGATGGTCGGCACGCCGCCGATCTGGGTCAGGCGTTCGTCCTCGATCAGCTGCATGGCCTTGTCGGGATCCCACTTGCGGATCATGGCGATCTTGGCGCCGCCGAACAGCGAGGGGTTCAGCACCGCGAAACAGCCGGTGGCGTGGAAGAACGGCACCGAGATCAGCGAGCCGCGCTGCGGGCCATCGGGATCGGGCTCGGGCGGCGCCTCGCCCCGGCGCAGGAAGCTGCGCGCCCCGGCGGCGGCGGCGGCGAAGATGTTGCTGTTGACGTTGCGATGGGTGCCGATGGCGCCCTTGGGCTTGCCCGTGGTGCCGGACGTATAGAAGATGGTCGCGTCATCGTCGGCCGTCAGCGGCACGGTCGACAGGGGCTGCTCGTCCAGCCCGGCCCAGTCATTGGGACCGCCGATCACCGTCTCCAGATGCGTCACATAGGGGTGGCTGATCTCCTCTGGAGACCGGCTCACATAGACGCATTGCAGCTCGGGGCAGTTGTGCAGGTGCTCGGTCAGGCGCTCATAGCGCTCGACATCGACCACCAGGGTCTTGGCGCCGGAATCCAGCAGGCCGTATTCCAGCTCGGCGCCCGTCCACCAGGCGTTCAGCGGCGTGACGATCGCGCCGATTGACAGGGCGGCGTAGAAGGCTACCGGCCATTCGGGCAGGTTGCGCATGACGATGGCGACGCGGTCGCCCTTCTGCACGCCCCTGGCTGCCAGCTCGGCGGCGAAGACGGTGACGGCGCGATAAAAGGCCTCGAAACTGACCCGCTCGTCCTCATGAATCAGGAAGATCTTTTCGCCATGGGTGCGGCCCATGACCAAGGTGTCGCGCAGGGTCGGCGGAGCATTTTTCCAGACCCGGGTCTTCACGCCGCGGATCTCGACCTCTTCCATCTCCCCCGCCGTGCCCGGCTGGGTGATCATGGCGTAGGCCTGCTGAACCGACATGGCGGGCCACGGGATGGAAGCGGGGGTGGCCTGGGTCATCGTTACTCTCCCGGTGTGGTCGCGCCTTATTCAATGAGCGCGTTCGGTAGCGAGAAAGCACAGCAGGCGACGCGATGCAAACGTCTGTTCGAGACGTAAGGGAACAATGATAAGTTATGCGACTTACCCTCGGGGAATGCGCCCGTGTCCGTGGCGCCTGAAGCCCCCTTGGCAGGCATGGGGCGGCGCCTCACGCGATCACTCGCTGAGTTCGTTGGGGAGGCGCGAAGCGGCCGGGGCGACCCCGGATGACCGTGATGTGTGTTTTGCGTTTCGGCTCGACCTGTCCGCTTCGCAGAAGCTGTTCTTGCGTGAGGATCGGGCCAAGCGAGCGTCTTTCAGCTCTGATACCCAAGAGCCCCCGTACGGGCGCGCATCCCGTCAATCGGCTAACCGTCTCGACGCCGACGATGCGCGATAGGCGGGTTTACGATCCCTCGCCCTCTTCGACCCGCGTTCACCCGGCCGACGAGCCACTCAGCGTTTGGTCCGTCCTTCTGAGACAGCCCGCACACCTCGACCCGCCTTCCAGGGCGTCGCGGCCCCGCTCAGCTCCATCCCCATCGCCGCTTTGGGCCGGTACCACGCGCCCTCCCCTTGCGACGGGGACAGCTGTGATTATGCGGGAGGTTTGGGCTCCGAGGATTGGCGCGATCAACTATTTTACAAGCGGTTGATTTTGTTGAACTCAGCCCCGGAAAGGACGGGGATAAAGCGCCCTCTATCCCCGTTCTCCTCCTAAAATCTCGTCATCCCGGGGCTTGTCCCCGGGACCCATTTGTCCGCCGCAAGGACGGAGCGAACCCAGGCGCTCAGTGGAAGCTGAACCATGTGTCCCGGGGACAAGCCCCGGGATGACGGTGATTTATTGGACTGGCGGCCCGCCCCCCTTCGCGCCGAAGGGAGCCATCCTCGAATCTCACGGCGAGACGATCGCCGGAGTGGAATGGTCTCTCAAGGACGACGCTCCGCGTCGCCGCGACGCGGCCGCCGGAGGCGGTGTCGGCGGACAGACCTTTCCAGTCCGGCACGCTGCAGCCTCCAAGAGATTTAAGGATGAGCGGGACGCGGGCGTCCGCTTTCGGGGCAGGCGCCAATATCTGCTTCCGACCCTGAGCGGTTGTTCGCTTAGAGCGGGCGATCCATATGGCGCTCAGCCATGACGAAGCCCCACCCCACGGCCAAGATTAGTCCCAGAGGGCCTAGCCACAGCAGACCTACCGCGTCACCAATCCAGAAGGCTACGCCCCCAGCGAAGCAGCTCGCGAGAATGACCGCCGCTCCCTTCCAATGAACGACTGTCGAGCTCCATAGCCATACGCGCCGAAACCAAACTTCGCGATTGTGATGGATCATCGCCTGCACTCGCCTGAGGCCAGTACGATGGCTGAAGGCGGGTCCGGTTTCCACCCTTCTCGGAAGTCGTGACCGTCCGCTATCCGACGACCGCAGGCTGGCGCTGACCATCAATCAAACCGGCGGGCCGGATCCAGCCACGGAGGCCTGACAGCCGCCCCAAGTTCATAGAACCGTGGCGGCTGTCTGACAGACCCCTACCCGACCGCCGCGAGCCGCGAGAGCGCCGCTTCCAGCTTGGCCTTGGCCGCTTCGGCTTCGGCGAGGCGTTCGCGGTTTTCGGTGATCGCCTCTTCCTTGGCGCGGGCCAGGAAGTCGGGATTGCCCAGCTTCTTGGCGGCCTTGTCGATGTCGACGGCGTGGCCGGCGATTTCCTTGGTCAGGCGGGCCTTCTCGGCCGCCAGGTCGATGAACTCGGCGATGGCCAGGGCGCCGGTCGCCTCGCCCAGCACGAAGGGCACCGCGCCGGTCGGCGGGGCGTCGGCTTCGCGGGCGCTGTCGAGGCGCGCCAGGGTCAGCAGCAGGTCGCGGTGACGGACCAGGCGGGCCCTGGTCTCGGCGCTGGCGCCGATCAGGGTCAGCGGCGGCTTGGCGCCCGGGGGCACGTTCATCTCGGCGCGGACCGAGCGGATCTCGCTGACGGTGTCGACCAGCCAGCCGATCTCGGCCTCGGCGTCGGCGTCGATCCAGCTTTCCGGCAGCTCCGGCCACTGGGCCGAGATCAGCATGCCGTCGCGCTTGGGGCCAAACTCGGCGGTCTTGTCCCACAGCTCCTCGGTGATGAACGGCATCACCGGGTGCAGCAGCTTGAGGATCACGTCCAGCGCCCAGGCGGCGGTGGCGCGGGTCTCGGCCTTGGCGGCGGCGTCGTCGCCGTTGAGGATCGGCTTGGCCAGTTCCAGATACCAGTCGCAGAACACGTTCCAGATGAACTTGTAGAGCGCGCTGGCGGCGGCATCGAACGACGGCGCTTCAAGGGCGCGCGTCACCTCGGCGACGGTCTTGACCGTCTCGCCGCGAATCCACTTGTTGATCGGCTGCTGGACGGTCGAAGGATCGAAGCCCTCGACCCGCACGCACTCGTTCATCTGGGCGAAGCGCGAGGCGTTCCACAGCTTGGTGCCGAAGTTGCGATAGCCCTCGATGCGCTGCTTGGACAGCTTGATGTCGCGCGCCTGGCCCGACATCGCCGTCATGGTGAAGCGCACCGCGTCGCAGCCCAGTTCGTCGATCAGGACCAGCGGGTCCAGGACATTGCCCTTGGACTTGCTCATCTTGGCGCCCTTCTCGTCACGGACGAGGGCGTTGATGAACACCTGCTTGAACGGGACTTCGCCCATGAAGTGAATGCCCATCATCATCATCCGGGCGACCCAGAAGAAGATGATGTCAAAGCCGGTGACCAGGGTGCTGGTCGGGTAGAAGCGCGCGAGGTCCTCGGTCTTTTCGGGCCAGCCCAGGGTGGAGAACGGCCACAGCGCCGAGGAGAACCAGGTGTCGAGGACGTCTTCGTCGCGGTAGATCTTGATCGGCATGTCCGAGCCATAAACATACCCACCGTACCGCCACTCACGATACTCCTCGGAGGATTGCGCTATGGTGACTTCAATCCCCGGATAGAATTGTCGAGCCTCCGCCAGAGCTTCCTCTTCCGTCTCTGCGACGAAAATCTCCTGATACGACGGGTGCTCCCGGCCATAGGTTTTCGGGTTTTCAGGACCAAACCACGCCGGGATCCGGTGGCCCCACCACAGCTGGCGCGAGACGCACCAGGGCTCGATGTTGCGCAGCCATTCGAAATAGGTCTTTTCCCAGTGCCTGGGCTCGAAAACGGTGTCGCCGTTCTCGACGGCCTTCAGGGCCGGCTGGGCCAGGGTCTTGGCGTCGACATACCACTGGTCGGTCAGGAAGGGCTCGATGACCACGCCCGAACGGTCGCCGTGCGGGACCATGTGCCGGGTCTTCTCGATCTCCTTCAGCCAGCCCTCTTCTTCGGCGCGGGCGACGATGGCCTTGCGCGCCACGAAGCGGTCCAGGCCGACATAGTCGACCGGGACGCTGTCATTCAGCTTGGCTTCGACGGTCAGGATATTGATGACTTCCAGCCCTGCCCGCTTGCCGACACCGAAGTCGTTGAAGTCATGGGCCGGGGTGATCTTCACCGCGCCCGAGCCCTTGGTCGGGTCGGCATAGTCGTCGGCGACGATCGGGATGCGGCGGCCGACGATCGGCAGGGTCACGAACTTGCCGATCAGGTCCTTGTAACGGCCATCGGTCGGATGAACGGCCACGCCGGTGTCGCCCAGCATGGTCTCCGGGCGCGTGGTGGCCACGACGATATAGTCGCGGGTCTCGAACTCGGTCGCCTTGCCCTCGTCGTCGAAGGCGATGGGGTGCTGATAGGTGACGCCGTCGGCCAGCGGATAGGCGAAGTGCCAGTAGGCGCCGTCGACCTCCTTCTGCTCGACCTCGAGGTCGGAGATGGCGGTCTGGAACTGGGGGTCCCAGTTGACCAGGCGCTTGTCGCGATAGAGCAGCTTGTCCTTGTACAGCTGGACAAACACCTTGCGGACGGCGGCCGACAGGCCCTCATCCAGGGTGAAGCGCTCGCGCGACCAGTCGCAGCTGGCGCCCAGGCGGCGCAGCTGATTGACGATCGTGCCGCCGCTCTCGGCCTTCCATTCCCAGATCTTCTCGACGAAGGCCTCGCGGCCCATGTCGCGGCGCCCCACATTGCCGGCGGCGGCCAGCTGGCGCTCGACCACCATCTGGGTGGCGATGCCCGCGTGGTCGGTGCCCGGCAGCCACAGGGCGGCCTTGCCGCGCATACGGTGGAAGCGCGTCATCACGTCCTGCAGCGTGTTGTTCAGCGCATGGCCGATATGCAGCGAGCCCGTCACGTTCGGTGGCGGGATGACGATCACGAACGGCTCGGCGTTCGGGTCCTCGCTGGGCTTGAAGGCCCCGGAGGCCTCCCAGGCGGCGTACAGGCGGGGTTCGACGGCTTTGGGATCGAAGGTCTTGTCAAGCATGGCGGTGCGGGTATGCCATCTGCGGCCGCCGCGCGAAACCGGGCGACCTGGATTCAGGAAGAATTTGAACGGAAAAAGGCGGCCGCCACAGCGACCGCCCCTTCAGGTTTCGAGGTCCGCGTCCGGCCAGGGCCAGGGCGCGAACCGATCTTAGCCGCGACCGCGCGCGATGCGGTGGACTTCTTCCTCGACCTTGGCCTCGACGATGCGCGGCAGGTTCTGGTCGAGCCATTCCTTGAGCAGCGGGCGCAGCAGTTCGCGCACTACGTCTTCCAAGGTACGGCCGTCCTTGGGCATCAGCAGGGCCGAGCTCAGGCTGCCAAAGGCGCTGGCGGCCAGACCGGCGGCGTGATCGCCAACCAGGTTTTCGGCCACTTCGTCGCGATTGAACGCCGGAGCGGGCGGCGTGTAGGCGGGTTCTGGCTCGGGAGTCGGCGGCGAATAGACGTCCAAGTCACCGACGCTCTCGAGCGGCTCGGGTGCGATCGGATCGGTCAGATCCAGCACGTCGTCCTCAACCGGCTCCTGATACGCAGGCTCAGGTTCAGGCTCGGGAGCCGGGGCAGGTGCTGGAGCCGGCGCCTCGGGCTCCGCCGGTGCGTCATCTTCGGAGATGATGCGCCGGATGGAGGCGAGGATCTCCTCCATTGTCGGTTCTTGGGAGCTCTGGTCGGACATGTGCGGGGGCCGTCGGTAAAGAGGTACGAATCCTTGCGCACCCAAAGGGCGCTTACCCCCGATGGTGCAGACTTGAGCAGCTTAAGCAAGCGCAAGGATCGCAGGTGGGCGAAATCGACGCGGTGAGGCTTACTTCGAGGACGGCTTGGTGGAGGGTGCTCCGACCTTGTCGATCACCTGCACCACCGGCTCCCACGGCACCCAGCCTAGGGCGTGGTTGACGCGGTTGTACGAGGTCTTGGGGTCGTAGCGGGACACGTCCGGCGCCAGGGCGGCGATGTCGAGCGCGCCCATGGCCTGCAGCACGGCGGCGCTGGCGAGGTACTCGTCGCGACGGGCCGAGACCAGGGCCAGCTCGGCCGAGCGCATTTCCTGCTGGGCGTTGAGCACGTCCAGGGTGGTGCGCAGACCGACCTGCTGCTCCTGACGCACGCCTTCGAAGGCGATACGGGCGGCGCGAACCTGCTCTTCGTTCGAAACCAGGTTCGAACGCGAGGCCAGCAGATTGCTCCAGGCGTTCGAGACCGACTGCAGGGCCGTGCGCTTGGCGCCTTCCACGGCGATGCGAGCGGCGTTTTCGCGCTCGGCGGCGGCGCGGACCTGTGAGGAAATCAGACCGCCCGTGAACAGCGGGATCGACGCGCTGACGGCCCCGGTGATCTGGCGGTCATAGTCGGCGAACTGGTCGCCACGACCATTGGTCTCGCTGGCGTCGTAACCCAGTTGCGCTCGGGCCGAGACGGTCGGACGGCGCGAAGCCCGCGCCGAGGCCACACGAGCGGCTGCGGCGCGTTCGTTGAAGCGCGCGGCGGCGACTTGCGGATTGTTGTTTTCGGCGGCGTCGAAGGCCTGCTCCACGGTCGGCGGCAGCAAGGCGGCCAGCGAGGGCTCGGCGACCAGATCGGTCGGGTTCTGGCCGACGATCGCGGCATAGCTGGCGCGGCTGATGGAAAGCTGGGCCTGGGCCGAGCTCAGCGCAGCCTGAGCCGCAGCGCGGCGCGCCTGCGACTGGGCGACGTCGGTGCGGGTGATCTCGCCCACTTCGAAGCGGGCGTTGGATTCGTCCAGTTGCCGGCCCAGCACCTCGACATTCTCTTGCGAGATACGCAGACGCTCCTGGTCGCGCCGAACATCGATATAGGCCTGGATCACGCCGATCAGGACGTTCTGCTCAACATTGCGCAGACCTTCGCGCGACGCCAGCACGTCGGCTTCTGCGGCGGTCAGGTTGGCGCTGGCCTTGCCGCCGGTGTAGAGCGGCTGGCTGATCGACAGGGTCGCGCCGCTGCCCGAGGTCTCGACGCGCGTACCGCCGCTGGAATCGCTCTGCGACCCGGTCAGGTCAGCCGAAAGGCTGGCCGTCGGCCGGAAAGCGGTCTTGGCCTGCACGACGCTTTCGTCGGTGGCGCGCTGGTTGGCGCGCTGTTGCTGCAGCGTGGGATTGGTCTGGTACGCCAGAGCGATAGCGTTGGTCAGCGTCTCGGCCTGGGCGGCGGACACAAAGCCGGCCATCAGGCCCAAGCTGCAAGCGGCGGCCAACAATCCGGCCCGACGGCTATTCGACATCAAGTTCTATCCCCAAGACACGCGAAGCTCGCGCCCGCACTTATATATGATCGCGTGTAGGGCTGAGCGCCACCGGCCGCCAGTTAAGCTTTTTTCACGCTCACGTTGCGAGCATGCTTCCACAACGAAAAAGATCCCGTCCGGTCCGGGCTAGAACGCGAAACCGGGCTCGGCGGAAAAACCCGCCAGCAAGGGCGGAGTCGAGTCGAACACGTTGCGGCGGCCCACGCCTTCTTCGGCATGCACATAGATCGTCGCCTGCCCCACGGGGCCGCTCCGTTCGACAACGCCCAGACGGCCGCCGACCGCCAGGGCCTTGGTCCAGCCGACCGGAGCCGCGCCGACCGCACCTTCGCAAATGATCACGTCATAGCCAAAGCCGGCCGGGCTGCTCAAATCGTCGCCATCCAGACGGGTGACCGAAAGCCCCATGGCCTCAAGAACCGCCGCCGCATAGGGCGCGGCGATGGCCAGGGCCTTCTCGCCCGCGCGGGGCTTGAGAAATTGCAGCAGCTTGCCCACGTCGCGCGGGCGCAGCAGCCAGCGGCCGGGTGCATATTCGACCTCGGCGTCGGCATAGGCCAGGTAGGCCTTGCCGGCCGGGACCACAGCCTCGCGGGCTACAACGCGCAACGCGTCCTGCAAGGGCAGGTCGGTGACGTCGGCGGTGCGGATCTGGCTTTCCACCATGTTCAGCCGCGCGGCGGCGAAATCGGTGCTCATGGAATCCCTCGGTCGGACTAGACGTTCGCGCCGCTTATAGGTCCGCCCCTCCCCCCAAGGCAATGCGAACGCTTGCAAAGGCGCGGAACGGTGGGCTGCGACCTTTTGGTTGTGGCTGAAATTAAGATCCGATTAACCATAAAGGCGCAGTTTTCAGCTGTCTTCATTGAAGACACCCCACCATCACTGACTTTCCACAGCCCGGCCACAAGCCGGGCTGTTTTTTTGTTCGAAGGCGCTTGCGCCGAGTCAATGAGGCGGCTATCACCCGGCCTCTTCCTGAGGCGACCTGTTCCGCGGTAGCTCAGTGGTAGAGCAGCCGGCTGTTAACCGGCTGGTCGTAGGTTCGAATCCTACCCGCGGAGCCACCTCCGGCTTGAGCAGCGGCCTTCGCTTCGGCGAAGGCCGCGCTTTCTCTCCCCAGACCTTGCAGATCCTCGGTTCGCGCAGTTGAAGCGCATTTGAGTTTGCGTCTCTGCGGAAGCTTTCCCCAATTTGAGGGCCGCGCCGGAGCACTTGCTCGCAGCCGGGTTCCATGACCGAACGAACAGCGCTACGCGACCCTTCACCGACGCTGTCGTCGGCGCTATGGCTCAACCATGATCACTGCCGACGACCATTGGCCCGCGACCCTCCAGCGCGTTGTGGGCACGCTCCATTTCAAGATCGCGGATAGCAAGTCCGTCGCGCCGGCCCTGCAGATCGAGGTGCGCCAGGACATTCAGTCCCTGCCCGCCCTGATCCAGACCGCCGTCAAGGCCACGATCGAGCTGGACAGCTGGGTCGCTACGGAGCGCATGGAGCCCCCTATCAATCGCGAAGCCGTGCTGGCCCGAAAGCAGCTGGCGCGGGCCATCGCGGCCGATCCGCCCGGCGCCGGCCAGTCGCCCTTCACGGCCGGCTATGACGCCGCCTATCGCCTGCGCCTGGAGCAGCTGGTCTGGGCGGCTATCGCCGATCATCCCCGCCGCCGACTTGAAGAGCTGGCCTCGGCCCGCCCCTGACCGGACCTACCAGGCCCCGATATTGGGCATCGACGCCCAGGGCTCGGCGGCCGGAAGGTTGCCGTCCTGAAGCAATTCGACCGAGATATTGTCCGGCGAGCGCACGAACGCCATGTGGCCGTCGCGCGGCGGTCGGTTGATGATCACGCCCATGTCCATCAGGCGTTGGCAGGTCTCGTAGATGTCATCGACCCGGTAGGCCAGGTGACCGAAGTTGCGGCCGCCGTCATAGTCCTCAGGATCCCAATTATAGGTCAGCTCGACCAGCGGCGCCTGGCGCGCCTTGGCCAGCTCGACATCTTCCGGCGCGGCCAGAAACACCAGGGTGAAGCGGCCCTTGTCGTTTTCCATCCGGTACATCTCGGTCAGGCCCAGGCCTTCGCAATAGAACCGCAGCGAAGCGTCCAGATCACGGACGCGGACCATGGTGTGCAGATAGCGCAAGGCGAAACTCCCAGACTGTGTGCGATGGATATAGCCCCTCGACGCCAACGCGCGAAGGGCGGTCAGGTCGCCGGCTTTTCCCGGGTCTGGCGTCGCCAGAGCGCCGCGTACTCGCCACCGGCTTCCAGCAGAGCAGCATGGGCGCCGCGCTCAACGATCTTGCCGCGACGCAGGACGACGATCTCGTCGGCGTCGGCGATGGTCGAGAGGCGATGGGCCACCACCAGCGTGGTGCGGCCCGCCCTGGCCTTGCGCAGGGTCTCCTGGATGGCCGCCTCGGTGCGGCTGTCCAGGGCGCTGGTCGCCTCGTCGAGGATCAGCACCCGCGGCTGGGCCAGGAGGGCCCGGGCGATGCCCACGCGCTGGCGCTCGCCGCCGGACAGTTTCAACCCCCGCTCACCGACCTTGGTGGCCATGCCTTCAGGCAGATTGCGGATGAACTCACCCAGTTCGGCGGCCTCCGCCGCCGCCCAGATTTCAGCCTCGGTCGCTTCGGGCCGCGCGAAGCCGATATTGCTGAGCACCGTGTCGTTGAAGAGGGCCACATCCTGCGGCACCAGAGCGATCGCGCGGCGCAGCGACGCCTGACGGAGATCGCGCAGATCACAGCCGTCCAGGGTGATCCGGCCCGACTGCGGGTCGATCATTCGCAGCGCCAGGCGCACCAGCGTGGTCTTTCCCGCGCCCGACGGCCCGACGATCGCGACCGTGGTTCCCGGCGGGATCGAGAAGCTGACATCCTTCAGCCCCTCGGACCGCGCGCCATGGCGGAACGATACGGCCTCGAACACCACGGCGCCGCCGCGCTGGTCGGCGCGGGGCGGCAGGTCGACGGCGTCCGGCGCATCGGCCACGTCGGCGCTTTGCCGGCGCAGATCGAGCATGGCCTCCATGTCGATGAAGGACTGGCGGATCTCGCGATAGGCAAAGCCCAGGATGTTGAGTGGCGCGTAAAGATTGATCAGGATCAGCACGGCGGCCGTGACGTCGCCCGGCCCCATGCGCCCGGCCGAGGCTTCGGTTCCCGCCAGGACGGCCATAGCGCCCAGACCCAGACTCATCACCGCCGCCTGCACGGTGTTGAGCACGGTCAGCGAGTTGGTCGCCTTGACCTGGGCGTCGCCATAGACGTCGAGCGCGCTCTTGTAGCCACCGACCGCGCGGTCCTCGCCGCCGAAGGACTTGACGGTCTCGTAGTTGATCAGGGAGTCCACCGCCCGGCCCGCAGCCTCGGCGTCGGCCTCGTTCAGCGCGCGGCGATGACCGATACGCCAGTCCGAGATGGCAAAGGTGATGTAGCCGTAGACGCCGACGGTCAGCAGGGCGATGGCGGCAAACCGCCAGTCATAGGCCTTGGCCAGCACGGCAGCGGCCATCAGCAACTCGATGGCGGTCGGCCCCAGGTTGAAGACCAGGCTGCGCAACAGGAAATCCATGGACCGCGCGCCCCGGTCGATCACCCGCGACAGAGATCCCGTGCGCTTGGACTGGTGAAAGTCGATCGACAGCGAGAGGGCGTGGGCAAAGGTCTCAACAGCCGCCTGGTTCTGGGCCGCCTGGGCCACGGGCGTGAACACGGCGTCCCGCGCCTGCGGCGCCGCCGCCGAGATGAAGCGCACCAGGGCCCATCCCGCCGCCAGGCCTGCGAAGGTCCAGGTGACGCTCGTCGCAACACCCTGCCCTGCCGCCAGTCGATTGACCGCCGCACCCAGCAGCAGTGGGGCCAGAACGCCCAGGGCCTTGCCGATCAGGGTGAATACCAGGGCCATTGAGACCCGCCAGCGAAGCCCTGGCGCTTTGGATCGCAGCACCAGCCGGAACAGATCGCCCATCGCGCTCCAGAAGCGAACACGGACGGCAGGCGGCGCGATCGCACCTGTTACCGCCTGGCGTGCTGACGGCGCCGAGCCGAAACCCCTCATGAGCCTGAGGCCTGGATGATCAGGGTGGTCTGCACGCCTCCGCCCGGCGTCATCCAGTCAACGCGCCATCCGGTATCGACGCGCTGGGCGCGAACCGGTCCATCAACAAGCGACGCCGCGGGCGAGACCACGATCCTGATCCTTTGCTCGCCGCCCTCGCCGCTGACCTGAATGTCATGCGCGCCGGTGCCCAGCGTTTCGCTGAGCGACAGAGAAAAGCGCCCATCCTCGGCGGCCTGCCCGACGGCGCGCGGCGTCCTGTCGACGCGAACGCCCAGACCTGCCCCCGGCGTGGCCATGCCCGAGATCACCGCCCCGCCCTCCGGATCGACATCGACCGCCAGGATGGTGGGCGACGAAGAGCCGGACGCCAGGCGCCAGGCGCCTGAGCCAGCCCGCAGCAGGGCCACTTCGCCTTCAGGCGTGACCATCACATAGCCCTCGGCCTGAACTGTGCGGCCTCCGCGGGTCATCGACAGGCCATACAGGCGAACACGATCGCTGCGCGGGACGGTCAGACTCCATTGCCCGAGCGCGTCGATCTGGCCCACCAACGCCTCGCCGGTCGGCGCGCCCAATCGCACGCTGCCGTCGGGCGCGCCTTCGCCCTTCAGCATCAGACCTGCGGGTCCCTGCACGGCCTGCTTGACGTTAGGCGGCGCGATATAGCCGGCTTCAGAGGCGTCGGCCTGGGTCGAGGCGGGCGCGGCCTTCGGGCGCCAGTCGTCCCGCCGGCCGCTGTCGCAGGCCGTGAGCGCCAGGCTTGCGCCGGCCAGAAGCCCAATCACGCCGCCTCGGGCGAGCATCGACTTGAAACGGGCGGTGCGAATCCTGATCATGCAAAGCTCATGTCGGCGCAACCAACCGCGCCGGCTTCTACATAGGTGGCGCGCCGCTGCGGCGCGCCCTTTCTTTTGCTGGAGTGGACGACGATGCCCGATGAGTCTAGGCGCCTGGACTCCGTCTGCGTCTATTGCGGTTCCTCCAATGACGCCGACCCCGCCTTCATCGAAGCCGCCAGCCAGATCGGGACCAGCTTCGCCCAGGCGGGCCTGAAGCTGATCTACGGCGGCGGCGGTGTCGGCCTGATGGGCGCCACGGCGCGCGGCGCCCATGCCGCCGGTGGGCGCGTGCTGGGGATCATCCCGAAGTTCCTGACCGGCCGCGAGCAGCCGTTCGACGACGTCGAGACCCTTGTCGTCAACAACATGCACGAACGGAAAATGCTGATGTTCGAACAGGCCGACGCCTTCGTCGTCCTGCCGGGCGGGATCGGCACGCTGGAAGAGATCATCGAGTTGCTGTCGTGGCGGCGGCTGGACCTGCATCAGAAGCCGATCGTCTTTCACAATCCGCGCGGCTTCTGGGACCCGCTGTTCGCCCTGCTGCAGCATACCATCGACGAGGGCCTTACCCCGCCCGCCCTGGCCGATACATGGCGCTCGGTCGAAAAGGCGCAGGATGTGACCCCGGCGCTCTTGTCATGGGACGCCGAATTCTATCAAAGCGGCCCTCAAACAAGTGTTCGGCTGTTGACTTAGTTTCAAAACGCAACGCACTTGTAGGCAGGCCGACCTCCCCGTCGGCCTTGGGGATAGAGGAACAATCATGCGTATTTTTTTCTCCGCGCTTGTCGCGGCGTCCGCCCTGTCGACTGGCGCTTTCGCCGCTGAAGGCGCGGTTCTGAAGCTCAAGGCTCCGGCCAAGGTGCCCAGCCTGATCCAGGACGGGGCCATCTGGCGCTGCAACGGCGATGTCTGCGCCGCGCCGCAAGTGAAATCCATGCCGATCGCCCGGACTTGCCGCAAGGTCGCCGCCGAGCTCGGCGCGGTCGTCTCGTTCAACTATCGCGGCGAAGCCCTGGACGACGCCGGCATCGCAGACTGCAACACGGCCGCCAAGCCCTGATGCGCAAAGGGGCGATCCGCGCATGCGGATCGCCCCTTCTACGCTGCGCCTAAGCCTATTTGCCCTTCGCGGGCTTGGGTGGCTTGGGCGGCGAACTGGACCTACCACCGACCAGCATCCCGCCCAGAAGGGCGAAGGACATCATGGCGTGGTTCATCTTCGATACATTCATGGCGGCGTCTCCCAGACAGGCCGTTGGACCAGGAGACGCGCGCGGCTTACAGGGGTGGTCCCCTCCTAGTCGTCAGCGCGTCGAGAAAAAGCATGCGCCAAACCGGGCGAATCGCAAGCGGTTTTAATCCGTAAACTGATCATATCAGAGCACGGAACATGCCGTTTTTTGATGCCGGCGCCGGTCGCGATTTAACTCCGTATACAGTCATTTTTCCACCTCAGCGGCGCACAGGCCCCGCACGGCCTGGCTTCCTCGCTGGCGCGTGTCCGCCTGCGCATCCTGAGCGCCGAGCGCCTGGCCTCGACGACGGAAACTGCGACCGCGCAAAGAAAAACCGCCCGCGTCGGCGTGACGCAGGCGGCTTTCCGGATTTCAGGTCGTTATTCCGTGGGCGTCACCGCCCAAAACGCTAGGCGGCAGCGTTGAACGACAGGGTTTCGTAGCGCTTGAGGTGGTGATCCACCGAGCCGAACAGGCCCTCGATGATCGAGGCGCGCTTGAAATAGTGACCGATGGCCAGCTCGTCGGTCATGCCCATGCCGCCATGGATCTGGATGGCGTTCTGGCCCACGAACTTGCAGGCGCGGCCAATCTGGACCTTCATCGACGACACGGCCTTGGCGCGGGTTTCAGCGTCTTCATCGATCTTGATGGTGGCCATGTAGGTCATCGACACGGCCTGCTCGACATTGATGAACATGTCGACCATGCGATGCTGCAGGACCTGGAAGTTGGCGATGGCGGTGCCGAACTGCTTGCGCTGCTTGGCGTAGTCCAGGGTGTTTTCGTGCAGCTTGCGCAGCACGCCGACAGCCTCGGCGCCGACGGCGGCCGTGGCCTCGTCGATCACCTTGTCGACCAGCGGCAGGCCTTCGCCCTCGCCGCCGATCAGGGCGTCAGCCGGGATCGAGACGTTCTCGAAATAGACTTCCGAGGCGCGACCGCCATCGACGGTGGGATAGTCGCGGGTGACGATGCCGGGCAGGCTCTTGTCGACCAGGAACACCGACACGCCGCCGGCGTCGCGCTGGGCGCCGCCGGTGCGGGCGGTGACGATCAGGTGCGAGGCGAACGGCGCCCCCACCACCACGGCCTTGTGGCCGTTCAGGACATAGCCCGAGCCGTCCTTCTTGGCCGTCGTCTTCAGGTCGCGCCAGGTATAGCGGCCCTGCGGCTCGGCATAGGCGAAGGCGATGGTGGTCGTCCCGCCGACAATGCCCTCGATGACCGAGGCGGCGTGGGCGTAGCCGGAGTGCTTCATGAAGCCGCCGCCGATGACGACCGAGCCCAGATAGGGCTCGATGACCAGGGCTTTGCCGAACTCTTCCATGATGATCATGTTGTCGATGGCGCCGCCGCCCAGGCCGCCAAGCTCTTCGCTGAACGAGGCGCCCAGGATGCCGAGCTCCTCGGCGAAAGCCTTCCAGTAATCGGCGCGCCAGCCGCTCTCGGAGGCCACGATCTTGCGGCGCGTCTCGAAGTCGTACTTGTCCTGCAGGAAGCTCGCGACCGTGTCACGAACCATCGACTGCTCTTCGGTGAAGTTGAAATCCATCCCAGGGTTTCCGTTTCTTCTGTCGTCCAGGCCTTGGCCCGGATCTTATGGGTCACTGTGTGCGGCGGTCCCGGATCGCGCCACAGGCGCGTCCGGGATGAAAGGCGTGGTGGCTAGAGGCCCAGCACCATCTTGGCGATGATGTTGCGCTGGATCTCGTTGGAGCCGCCATAGATCGACGTCTTGCGGACATTGAAATAGTGGGGCGCCGCGCGATGGGCAAAGTCCGGGCCGATCGGATGGGCGTTGTCGCCGTCGTTCGGGAAGCCCCGGAAATAGGGCGCGCCATAGTGGCCGGCGGCCTCCAGAACCAGCTCGGTGATCCGCTGCTGGATCTCGGTGCCCTTGATCTTCAGGACGCTCGACTCGGGCCCGGGACCCTTGCCGGACGCTTCGCCGGCCAGGGTGCGCAGCTCGGTGAACTCCAGGGCGGTCAGGTCGATCTCCAGTTCAGCGACCTTGCGCTTGAAGGTCGGGTCCTGGATCAGGGTCTCGCCGTCATCCGACAGCTCGGCGCCGGCAATGGCGCGGATGCGCTCGATGCCGCGCTTGGAGCGGGCGACGCCGGCGATGCCGGAGCGTTCGTGGGCGAGCAGGAACTTCGCGCAGGTCCAGCCCTTGTTCTCGTCGAAGATGCGGTTCTCGACCGGCACCTTGACGTTCTCGAGCCAGACTTCATTGACCTCGTGCTCGCCGCCCAGGGTGATGATCGGACGGACGGTGACGCCCGGCGACTTCATGTCGATCAGCAGGAACGAGATGCCTTCCTGGATCTTGGCGACAGGGTCAGTGCGAACGAGGCAGAAGATCCAGTCGGCGTGCTGGGCCAGGGTGGTCCAGGTCTTCTGGCCGTTGACCAGGTAATATTCCTTGCCGTCGTCGCCGGTGAAGCGCTCGGCCTTGGTCTTGAGGCTGGCCAGGTCAGAGCCCGCGCCCGGCTCGGAATAGCCCTGGCACCACCAGATGTCGCCCGACAGGGTCTGCGGCAGGAACCGCTGCTTCTGCTCAGGCGTGGCGAAGGTGTAGATCACCGGCCCGACCATGTTGATGCCGAAGGGCAGGATCGGCACGCAGTCGGCGCGGGCGGTCTCTTCGGACCAGATATAGCGCTGAACCGAGGTCCAGCCGGGACCGCCGACCTTCTCGGGCCAAGCCGGGGCCACCCAGCCCTTGTCGGCCAGAATGCGGTGCCAGGCCAGGAAGTCTTCCTTGGCCATTTCCTCGCCCTCTTCCTGCTTTTCACGCAGGCCGGCCGGATAGTTTTCAGCGATGAAGGCGCGGACTTCGTCGCGGAAGGCGACGTCTTCGGGCGAAAAGTCGAGGTTCATGGCGGGCTCCCGGTTTCGGCCTCTTTGATGAGGGGCCGATTGATCTGTGCGCCACGATAGATGTCGAACGGACGTTTGGAAAGATGACGTTAGCGTCAACGGAAGCGAATATGATCCGCGTTCAGTTAGAACCCTAACGGGCTTCACAAGCCAGCTTGACGAGGGCGAGAGCGCTGGCGCCGCCCACACCTTCCTCGTCGACGATATCGAGCGCCAGAAGCGGCCGCTTGTCGAGGGCCGCCAGCAGTCGGGCATGCCCCCTTGCCGCACCGACATGGGCAGCAATGCAATGGTCCAGCAACGCCGGATCGATCCGATAAAGTACGGCGGCGGCGGCGCAGGCCGCATAGCCATCCAGCAGCACCGGAATTTTCTGAATGCGAGCGGCCAGGATCGCGCCGGCGACAGCGGCGGTCTCGCGCCCCCCCAGCTGACGCAGCACCTGCAGCGGGTCATCAAGTCCGCCTTCCTCGCGGACGCGCTCTACAGCGGCCACGACCAGATCCGGCGCGTCTGTCCAGTCGCTGGCCTCGCCGCCGAACAGGGCCAAGGCCATGCAGGACGCGATCATGTCGGTTTCAGCGGCGATCACCCCAGGGACCAGTAGGTCAGGCTGCTTGGCCAAGGCCTCCATGCCAAAGGCCATGGTCGCGGCGCATTCCTTCTCGCTCATCCCGGCCTTGTCGACGGCGTTGGGCGTTGGGCGGTCCACGGCGAGATCGAAGGCTTCCAGACCCGCGCCCTGCGCGCCCGCCAGTCGGCAAACGGTCGCGCCGCCGGACGCCACGGCTTCGAGCCGGTCGCGGGCATAGCCGCGCGGACCCACGCCCTGACGGGCGCCGGCGTACAGCGCCACCACCGGCCGGTTCACGGCGGGCGGCGTCTTGCCCGTCCAGGCGGTGAGCCAGGACGAGATCTCCGCCAGCCGGTCGGACTGGTCCAAGGCGGGCGCGGCGCCGGCCGCCGGGGGAGCGGAAGCCAGGGCGCGAATGTCGTCGAACGGTGAAGCGGTCATGGCGCGGGCTTTGGCGCCCGCGTCCCGTCTTGTAAAGTGGCTGGCGGCTAGCGGGCCAGCAAGGCCTGGCAAGAACCGTCGCGCTCAGCGATCAGGCCGGCCTTGGCCGCCTCATCGGCCCGTCGGGCCTGACCACTCGCTGTGCTCATCGCCTCCGAGGCCTTGTCGATGATGTGGTCGGCCCGCCCCTGGCGCTGGGCCTTGATCAGAACGCCGAACGCAGCGGCGTCGCTCGGGCCCAGACTGGAAGCCTTTGCCAGGGCCTGACAGCGTGAGGCCTGGATGAACTGGCTATCCGTCAAGCGTGGCCCGGCCAAGACTGGCGTGGCCGCCGCCAGGGCCAAGGCGGCGCAAGCGAAACGAGCGATGTTCATAAATCCCTCCCGGATGAAGATCAGAGCCCCCGCTCGCGTCGGGCGTTGCGCCGCGCGCGCGAACCGGAGACAATTGGTGATGGACTCGACCGCCGCCCCACCCCGCCCGATCGCCACACCTTGCGTGAAGGTCTGCGCCGTGGATGGTCGCAGCGGCTATTGCCTGGGCTGCCGCCGCACCCTGCCGGAAATCGCCGGCTGGGGCCGACTGAGCGATCAGGAGAGGGCCGAGATCATGGCCGCCCTCCCCGATCGCCCCAATCCTGCGACCAGCCTGATGACTGGCCAGACCTGAACCTTACTGGCCGCCCTGCAGCCAGGCGGCGCAGTCGTCCTGGCGTTCAGCCAGCAGCTTTTCCTTCTTGGCGCCCTCGGCCTTGTCGCCCTGCGCCTGAGCCGCCTTCATCTTGGTATTGGCGGACAGCTTGAGCGACAGCGCGCGCGGATAGCCTTCGGTGCGCAGCAGCAGATCGACGGCTGCGGTGTCGAGCTGGCCAAGGCCCTCCGAAGCCGCCAGGCCGCGACAGCGCGCCGCCTGCAGGAATTCCTTGTCGGAGACCTTCGATCCGGCATGGGCGACGCCCGTCAGCGCCGAAGCAACGATAGCGGCGGTGATGATGATCGACTTCATTTGAGTTCCCTCGATAAGCAACTTTTTGCGCGGCAAGAGATACTGCCACCCAAAACATAGCTGAAGTTAATTCGAGGACATGTAGTTCATTACACAAGTTTAATCACAGTATTTATCGAAAAACGACAATCAGCATTACGCCATCATTAACTATAAGCAATAAATCATCGGTCCGATTCACCGGTTGCAAACGCCTTTCGCTCTAGGGTCCCCTTCAACGGCCGAAGAAAACGGTCACAAAGCCTTCAAGGCGGGGTGTCTTCGATGTTGAAGTTCGCGGCGATCGCGATGATGGGAGCGCTCTCGGCGGTGGGAGCCGCCAAGGCCGTAGTGTCTCTGGACGACCTGCGTCACCCTGAGTTGCGCGCTCCGACGGCGGCCAGCGCCACGCTCGGCGGCGCGGACGGCGCAGCCCAACTCACCAAGGGCGCCGACGGACATTTCTGGGCCGAGGCCGCGGTCGACGGCAAGGCCGTTCGGTTCCTGGTCGACACCGGCGCCACAGCCGTTTCATTGAGCATGGCTGACGCCCAGCGCCTGGGCATCGACACTGACAAGCTGACCTACGACTACACCGTCATCACCGCCGACGGCCGCACTCGCGCCGCGTCTGTGAAACTGGCCAGCGTGGCCATCGCCGGCGCCCGCGTACGCGACGTCGACGCCCTGGTCATCGAGAAAGGCCTGGAAACCTCGCTGTTGGGCATGAGCTATCTGGGCCGCCTGTCGCGCTTCGAGGCCACGCCCCGCGCGCTGATCCTGCACCCTTAAGCGGAAACGCTCGCGGCGAACCGGGCTTCTCGCGCCTCCATCGCCTGGCGCACCGCGTCGAGGGCGCGATCGACGACTTCCAGACCGGCGCCGGACGGCACGCCCTCGACCGTCAGGATCCGCCGCCACGCGCGCGCGCCCGGCAGCCCATGGAACAGGCCCAGCATGTGCCGGCTCATCGCCGCCAGATGGACACCCGCCGCGAGCTTCTCGGCGATATAGGGCTTGAAGCGCTCAACGGCCTCGAACTCGGACACATCGGCGACGGCCTCGCCGAACACGCGCCGGTCCACCGCGCCCAGCAGACCCGGCTCGTGATAGGCTGACCGCCCCAGCATCACCCCATCCACATGGGCCAGGTGGGCCTCGACCGCGTCGAGGTCAGTGACGCCGCCATTGATCACGATCGTCAGCTGCGGGCGTTCGCGCTTGAGCCGATAGACCAGCTCGTAGTCCAGCGGAGGAATGTCGCGGTTTTCCTTCGGCGAAAGCCCCTTGAGCCAGGCCTTGCGGGCGTGAACCACGAAACTGCCGACACCCGCTGCGGCGCTGGCGTCGACCAGGGCGAACAGGCTTTCCTCGGAATCCTGGTCATCGACGCCGATGCGGCACTTCACCGTGGCTGGAACCGACACCGCGTCGCTGATGGCCGCCATGCACTCGGCCACCAGCTGCGGCTCGCGCATCAGACAGGCGCCGAACCGGCCGCTTTGCACGCGGTCGGAGGGGCAGCCGACGTTCAGATTGATCTCGTCGTAACCGAAGTCCTCGCCGATCCGCGCCGCCAGCGCCAGTTCAGCGGGGTCTGAGCCTCCAAGCTGCAGGGCTACAGGATGCTGCCCCGCGTCGAAACCCAGCAGCTTCTCGCGGTCGCCATGCAAGACGGCGCCGCTGGTCACCATCTCCGAATAGAGCAGCGCGCGGCTCGACAGGGACCGATGCAACGAGCGGCAATGCCGATCGCTCCAGTCCATCATCGGGGCGACGGAGAATCTATGCGGTTGAAGCGGCTTCATTTTCGCTGATTTCAAAATTTGTCCGACGGCGTAGGTGCGAGGGCGCGACCTGACATGCCGTCATTCCTGACCATTGCCGCCATCCTTACACCAGCCGCGCCTGTGTCGCGATCGACCAGACTCGGCCCATCATCGGCCAGGCGCTGCGAGGACGGCGCAACAGAAACGGCCGGCTCCCAGGAGAGCCGGCCGCCAGCTAGGTTTCGAGCCTTATTCCGCTCTAGAACGGGATTTCGTCGTCGAGGTCGGCCGAGAAGCTCTCGCGCGGACCGCTAGGCTGGCTGCGCGGCGCGCCGCCGCCATAGCCGCCACCGCCACCGCCACCGCTGGAGTAGCCGTCATCGCCACCGCCCGACGAGGCGCCTGCGCCGTCGCCGCGACCGCCCAGCATGGTCAGTTCACCACGGAACTTCTGCAGCACGATCTCGGTGGAATACTTTTCGGCGCCGGTGTTGTCGGTCCATTTGCGGGTCTGGATCGCGCCCTCGATATAGACCGTCGAACCCTTGCGCAGATACTGCTCGGCCACCTTCACCAGATTGTCGTTGAAGATCACGACCCGGTGCCATTCGGTCTTTTCCTTGCGCTCGCCCGAGGTGCGGTCGCGCCAGCTTTCCGAGGTGGCGATGCGCAGATTGGCGACGCGGTCACCGGAACCCAGGCTGCGGATTTCGGGATCGGCCCCGAGGTTGCCCACCAGAATGACCTTGTTGACGCTGCCCGCCATCGTTTCGACCTTGTTCTCGCCCGGCGACCTGCGCGCCGGAATCCGATCAAGACGTTAATGGAGTGCCGCGGTCAACTCAATTTGTTCTCAATACGTTCTTGTGGACGGTGAGCATTTTGGGCGAATGGCGTTATTGCGCCGGCGCCTGGCGGATCGCGCCCGGCACCGCCAGACGACCGTCTCCGGTACGAACCAGGGACATGAAGCGCGCTCCGTCATAGGTCTGGCCCAGATAGATCCCTTCCTTTTCCAGGAAGATGAAGCTGCCCTGGTACGCCCCGGTGAGGTTCCGGTTAGGGCTGCCCATGCGTACGAAACGAATGCGCATCCCTTCGAGGGTCCCGGCGCACTGCTCCATGGACTGGACGTTGCGCTCCACGGGATTGAAACGCAGAGTCTTGTCCTTGTTGGTCGCCACATGGAAGCAGACGCCCTTCTCGAAGGGGGCCTTGATCTGCTTTTCGCACGCGGTCAGGGCAAGGCCTGCGGCGGCGACGGCGGCTGCAATCAGGATCGGACGGCGCATGGCGGTACTCGTCTTAGCCGGCGGCCGGGATCGAGCAGTTCGGTCCCTGGTCGATCACGGTGTGGAAGGAACGATTGTCGAACGACGCTTCAACACGGCCAGGAACCAGCCGCAGGGTTTCCTCGCCCCAGCGACCGTAGGTGGCCCCGCCCGGTCGCTCGCAGCGTCCGGCGAACAGGGTCTGGGCGCAGGCGTTCAGGGTGATGTCACCCGGAAGACGACGCCACTCGGCGCCGGAATAGCGCCAACAGGCCGCCAGGGGTGTGCTTGAGGCGGTCGCGGCCGGCAAAGGCGCGGGTCCTGGCGTCACGGCCGATGGCGGCGGGGCGTCGATGGTGGGCGGCGGCAGCGGTGTGAGAACCGTACCGGCCTGATCGGCGGCGGCCAGGGCGCCGGTCTCGTCAACGCCGACATCCAGAGCGCCTGTGGCGACGCCATTCTTCTTGGCGCACTCGGCCAGGGTGGTCTCGCCGACGAACTGACCGCCGACGAAGCAGCGTAGCGGCCGCGCCGGGTCCAGCTTGGTGTCGTCGGCTCGTCCGGTCTCGACGATCAGGCCCGCGCGGGAGGCGGGCGGCGGTTCCGTCGACTTGTCCTTGCCGCCCAGCAGCCCGATGGCGATGCCGAGACCAGCCACGAGCGCCAGAGCGGCGCCGCCCGCCAGAACGATGCGTCGGTCTTTCAGAAGTTCCATGAACACTGGCTACGACGCGATGATGGCGCTTTCAAGCGCCACAGGGCCTATCCGCCCGTCAAACGGTTCAGAGCAGCCTGATAATTGGAAATCTGGTTCTTCAGATAGGCCGGCACCGTGCCCCCGGCCTTGCCCGAGGTGGCGGCGGCGCTGCTGTCGATCCCCATCGCGATGTCGGCAATTTCGCGATAGGCGGTGCGCACGGACGACATGGAGCGCGTGATCACCGACGAGGCGTTCTTGCGACCCGCCTCGTCCGACAGATCCAGTTCGGGCGGCAGTTGCAGGCCAAACACCGGGCCACCGCCATCAGCCGAAACCGTCTTGCCGCTCTCGACCTTGGTGTTGCGGACAACGCCGGCGGCCAGACCCAGGGCCTGGAGCACGTCGGTGCCGCCCTTCCCCGCCAGAACCTCGATCGTTGAGGTCGCATAGGCGGGACTGATCTTCAGCTTGCGGGCATTGCCGTCGCTGGACATGTCGACCTTGGCCCGGAAGCCCGAGGCGCGCTTGATCTTGTCGGCCAGGGTTTCCAGCGTGTCCTTGGCGTCGATGGTGATCGTCGTCAGCGTCCCACGCTCCCGGGTGCGGATCTGGAAAGTATCCCCCGCGCGGGCGGCCGTCGCGGAGACCAGGCGCTCCGACTGGCTGAAATCCATCTTGCCCTTGGGCAGACCAAAGGCGTCGAGACTGCTGGAGCCGGCCTGGTCGACCGCGATCGAGGTCGGCGTCGCATAGCCGTCCTTGCCGGTCAGCCGCTGCGACCAGGACACCGCGCCCGTGGCGACGTTGATCTGCGCGACATAGCCATCCTTCTCCCCGACCGTCGTCTGGCCTTCGAGATCCTTGCCCGCGGCGCCCACCAGCCACGCCGAGCCGTTTGAGACCGCCATTCCGGTCACGGTATCGTCGCCCGTACCGCCATAATAGGCCAGGGTGTCGGCGCTGGTGTCGGTCAGATCAAGCGATAGACGGCCCACAAAGCCATCCGAACCACCCGATGCCGCAGCCGTCGTATTGCCAAGGCTCAGCGCGCCATTCGACGTATGGCCGCCCACGTAGAGCTGGCCGCCATCGATCTTCAGCCCGACCATCTCGCCGCCCTTCAGCGAGCCGAGATCGCGCACCGCGCCCTGCGAAAGGGTGGCGGCCTTGGTGTAGGTCACCGGCGTCGTGACCGTCACGCCCGCGGACGTGACCGATGTGGCGTTCTCGGTGACGATGGTCGGGGCTACGGTGAAGCTGCGCAGAATGGCGTTGCCGTTTTCCTTGCCGCCAACGACCACCTGAGAGCCGTTCACGACGATGTCGGAGACGGAGTCATTCTCGGCAGTGCCGAACTTCTGGGTGAACAGCGCCTTGGGGCCTCCGTTCAGGTCGGTGGCGAAGGCCGTCAGATAGGAATCGTACTCGCCGCCGCTGGCAGATGTTGAACCCGGCAGGTCGGACTTGGATCGTCCGCCGACATAGAGGATGCCGTCGGAGCCGAAAGCGACAGCGGTCGCCTCGTCTTCCAGCATGGCGCCGCGCCGCACCGTCCACTGCTCGTCGCCCTTGTCGTCATAGCGGGTGACGAAGCTGTCGGTCTTGCCCGAGGTGGCGTCGGAATTGATCGGCCCATCGACCGCGCCCTGCAGCCGGCCGGTCACCGAGCCGGCGACAGCCACACTGCCGTCGTCGGCGACTGCCAGGTTGAGGCCGCTCGCCGAGTCTGTGGCGCCCAGGCTGCGGGCATACAGGAGATGGCCGGCCGAATCGTATTTGAGAAGCGCGACGTCCTGGTCGCCCTTGATCACCTGGCCGTTCACATCCTTGATGACATCGGCCAGCATGTAGATCGAGCCGTCGGAGGCCGACACCGTCTTGCGAACGCTGGATATCGTGCCCTGCAGGGTCTCGGAGAAGACCTTGCCGCCAGGCTGCCCGCCGCCGGCGGCGCTGTACTTGGTCAGGGTATTCTCGATGACCGCGTCGTCGGTCTTGGTGTCCTTGTCCGGATCGGGATTGCCGGCGGCGGTCGTGATGTAGACGGCAGGCGACGCAGCCGTGGCGGTGAAGGTCAGTTGCTCGGTCGAGTCGCCCTTCACCCGCAGGGCGAAGTCGTCGCCGGTCGCCGGCAGTGTCACCGGCTGACCGTTGACCTGCACGGTTCGGGTCTCACCGACCTTGCGTTCGACGGCAAAGCTGGTCTCGAAGCCCTCGGCCTTGAGCTTGCCGTTCATGAAACTGACGACGTTGGACATCGTTCTGGGCGTTGCGCCCATTTGCGACAGGTCCATGGTCACGTTTGTGGTGGCGCCGAACTTCTTGACGGACAGGTCGAAGCTGACATTGCCCTGGAACTTGGGCACTTCGTCGTCGGACTGGCCGCTGTAGATCGTGTCGGTGATGTAGCTGTAGACGCTCTTGGGCACGCCCACAGTCGAACGGTCGGTGGCCATCACCGCGCCCGGCGTCAGGCGCCCCTGATCCAGGCTCATGTTCTGGGTGTAGCTGGTGACTTCAGACAGCCCCTTGGTCAGGGCGGTCTGCAGCCTCTTGAGCTCGCTGTCGGTGACACCCTTTTCGGCTGCCCGCGCTGCGATCGCTGAAAGGGTGTTGAGCGCCTGATAGGTGGCGAAGAGCTTCTTGTAGTCGCCGCTGGCGCCCTTGAGGCTGGACGCATTGCCGGCCTCATCGACGAACTTTCGGCCACTCAAGGCGGCCTTGACCAAGGCGCTGGGCTCGGTCGAGCCGGACATCCACGGCGCCGTGGGGACAACGGCCTTGGATTTCGACGGGGAGCTTGCCGTCGCCGACGCGCCGTTCAGCTGGCCCGTGCGAGCCTGATAGTAGCCGAGCAGTGCGCTGGTATCGAAGGTGATCACGGCGTGTCCTGTCGGGGCGCGCGAAACGCCCCGCCTATAGTTGAACGCGTAACGCTGAAAACTCGTTAAGGCCCTTGGTTACGCGGCGATTAGGTGCGCTTCGGTCAAGCCGCGACGGGCCGCTTCGCGCAGTTGGCCCCATTCCGAGGCCAGGATCCCCAGCAGCACGACATCGCGGGCGGTTCCGTTCTTGAGAACGTGACCCCGCAGATAGCCTTCGCGCCGAAATCCGGTCGCGACCTGAGCCTTCAGCGCCGCGTCATTGTCGGCCATCACCTCGGCAAAAACCTTGTGCAAGCCAAGCTCCCCGAAAGCGCGATCCAGCCCCAGCACCTGGGCGGCGCGGCCGACGCCGCGGCCTCTGGCCTCGGCCGAGCCCAGAAACCAGTTCCAACTCGCCCGGCGGTGATGGCTCAGCAGGCCAGAAAGGGTCAAAAGGCCCGCGGGCACGCCGGCCCGCGTGATCATCCAGCCGCGCATGTCGGGATCGTTGCGAAGACCGTCAAACCAGGCGGCATGGGCGTCGCGGCTGGGGAAAGCGGCGTCCGACATCCAGCGATCGACTTCAGGTTCCGAGCGCCACTGAAACAGCACGCCCTCATCCTGATCCTGTAAATCGCGAAGGTCGATCATCCCGGCCAATTCCCCCAGACAGCTATTCAAAGCGTACCCTGCGCGCCGCCGATGGACTAGGGCGCTGAAACGAAGACTGCGTCTCAGGGCTAGCCGTTGAAGAGCTTCAGAATGATCTGCGGCGCCGAGTTGGCGATGGAGAGCGCCTGGGCGCCCAGTTGTTGCTTCACCTGCAGGGCCTGCAAGCGGGCGCTTTCCTTGGCCAGATCTGCGTCGACCAGGTTGCCCACACCGGTTTCCAGCACGTCCGACAGGCGGGAAACGAAGCTATGGTGAGCCTCGACCTGCTTGGCCTGGGTGCCGATATTGCCGACGGCCTGGTTTACCGCGCCCATGGTGGCGTCGAGGCGGGTCAGGACGTTGGTGGCGTTGGCGATATCCAGGATGTCGTCAGTGGCGGTCAGGGTGTTGATTGCCCCCCCCAGCGACAGATTCTGCAGGTTCAGCGTGATCGCTGTACCGGCGTCGGCGTCGGCCAGGAATGAGACGTCGACGCTCAGGCTGCCGTTCAAAAGGTTGGCGCCATCGAAGCTGGCGCTAGACAGAACCTGGGTGAGATTCTTGACCAGTCCCTGGAAGTCGGCATTCAGAGCCTGGCGAGACTTGGTGGTCAGCGACGTGTCCTTGGCCGCCACGACCTTTTCGCGCATCAGGCTGAGCAGATCCGAGATCGACTCGCCCGCAGCCAAAGCGACATCGGCGATGGACGTCGCTCGATCCAGGCTCATCTTGACGGCCGAAAGCGCGTTCATATCCGCGCGCTGTTCCTGGGCAATCGACCAGACCGCCGCGTTATCCTTGGCGCTAGAGACTGTCAGACCCGTATTGATGCGGGTTTGCACACCCTGCATGTCGTCATTGGTCTTGTTCAGATTCTGCAGAGCGATCAGCGCGGGCTGATTGGTGTTGACGCTGAGCGACATTCGCGGCCTCCGATCGGAAATTTTTTCCGGGTTTGGTTCGCGCGCCTTTCAGCGAGCGAGCCCTCACGGAGCCGACCGTAGGATCAGAAGGTAAGGTTATGGTTAACGGAAATAAACCATAACGGACTCTCCCCGCGACGGTGCGCCGCAGGGTCAAAGCGCGCGACTCAGGCGCGTTAGGTCAGGCCGTCGTAAACGTCGCCTGGATCATAATTGGCGGCGTGCTTGAGTTTCAGCACGTCTTCCCGCGGCAGGACCTGCAGGGTTTCACCCGTTCGGCGATCCACGGTCTTGTAGATAAATGCCCCGCTATCCTCGTCCTGCTCGATCACCAGGCGGAGGTCGCCCGGCTGTGGCTCGGCCGAATCAGCGCGCGATTCGGAAACGACAACGGCGCCCGCGGATGGCTCCGGGGCGTTGACTTTAGAAAATTGACCCGAAGGGTTCGGTTCGGCTGCGACGGCCGACAGAGCGGCTTTTGTTTCCATCTCTCCTTGCGCCATCGCCTACGCGGCGGCGTCCTCTGGTGGTGCGGGTTCTCCTCGTCTTCAAGCCTGAAAGAAACGGAGACGGGCCCGTGAGGGCCCGCCTCCCCTATTCCTTAGCGGAACAGGCTCAGGATGGACGACGAAGCTTGGTTCGCGATCGACAGCGCCTGCACACCCAGCTGTTGCTTGGTTTGCAGCGACTGCAGCTTGGCGCTTTCCTTGGCCAGGTCAGCGTCAACCAGATTGCCCACGCCGGCGTCGAGGCTGTCCTGCAGCTTGCCGACGAAGGTCAGGTGGGTGTCCAGGCCAACCGAGCTGGTGCCCAGCGAGGCGAGCTTGTTGGTCGCCGTGCCCAGAGCCGTGCTCACCGTGGTGATCATGGTCTTGGCGGTGGCGGCGTCGGTGAAGCTGGAAGTGGTCGTCAGGCCGATGCCGGCCAGCGACAGCGTCTTGGCGGTGACGGTGAAGCCCGAACCGTCAGAGTTGGCCAGGAAGGTCAGCTTGGTGGTCGTGCCGTCGGCGATGCTGACGCCGTTGAACTGCGCGTTCGTGGCGGCCTTGGTCACCTGATCGCGCAGGGATTCAAAGTCGGCCTTCAGGGCGTTGAAGCTGGCAGTGTTGAGCGAAGTGTCGGAAGCGGCCAGGGCCTTTTCCTTCATCTTGCTGAGCAGGTCGGTGATGGTGTCGCCGGCGGCCAGGGCCACGTCGATGGTCGACTGACCGCGCTGCAGCGAATCCTTAACCGAGTTCAACGACGACGCCATCGACGACTGGTTCTTGGCGGTCGCCCAGATGGCGCCGTTGTCCTTGGCGCTGGCCACCTTCTTGCCGGTGTTGATGCGCTGCTGGACGGTCGCCAGTTCCGAATTGGTGGAGTTCAGGTTTTGCAGCGCGATCAGTGCGCCAGCGTTCGTATTGATGCTGTTCATCGCCATTACGAAGGGTCCTTTTCAAGGCAGGCCGACGTCATTTTGACAGTCGGGAGCATTTTGCTCTGGACCCTAGGAAGCAATGACCGGGCCAAAGCTGCCGACCCGGCAAGATCCTACAAGCCATTGAAAAGTTTGCGTTATAGATCTGTTTACGACAGCGACCCCCGGCAGGAACTGCCGGGGGTCGCTGGTCGCAGGCAAATTTTGCCGGGCACTAGGCGCCGGGTAAAGGAGGCGCCGGACGACCCGAAGATCGTCCGGCGTGTCAGATCACTTGAACAACGACAAGATCGATTGCGGCGTCTGGTTCGCGATCGACAGCGCCTGCACACCCAGCTGCTGCTTGGTTTGCAGCGACTGGAGCTTGGCGCTTTCCTTCGCCAGATCCGCGTCGACCAGATTGCCCACGCCCGCTTCCAGGCTGTCTTGCAGCTTACCAATGAAGGTCAGGTGCGTGTCCAGACCCACAGAATTGGTGCCCAGCGACGACAGCTTGTTGGTCGCGGTGGTGAGAGCAGTCGTGATCGTGGCAATCATCGTCTTGGCTGTAGCCGCGTCGGTGAAGGTCGAGCCGGCCGCCAGGCCGATGCCGGTTAGGGACAGCGTCTTGGCGGTAACGGTGAAACCGACGCCATCGGCATTCGCCAGGAAGGTCAGGGCCGCCGTCGTGCCGTCAGCAATGCTGACGCCGTTGAACGTGGCGTTCGTAGCCGCCTTGGTGATTTGATCACGCAGCGACTCGAAGTCTGCCTTCAGGGCGTTGAAGCTCGCGGTGTTCAGCGAGGTGTCGGAAGCGGCCAGGGCCTTTTCCTTCATCTTGCTGAGCAGATCAGTGATCGTATCGCCAGCTGCGAGTGCAACGTCGATCGTCGATTGACCGCGCTGGAGGGAATCCTTCACGGCATTCAACGAACTCGAGTTGCTGCTCTGCAGCTTGGCCATCGACCAGATCGCGCCATTATCCTTGGCGTTGGCGACCTTCTTGCCGGTGTTGATGCGGCCTTGGGTTGATGCAAGCTCCGAGTTGGTCGAGTTGAGGTTTTGCAGTGCGATGAGCGCACCAGCATTGGTGTTGATTGAGTTCATCATAGGTCACCTACCGTTTTGGTCGGATTTCTCCGGCGCGAGCCGGCTGGGCGTTTTGCCTGCGGTCACCATCGCAAGGGACGGGCCAGCTGAACGCACGCGGGCGCCAAAACCTAATCCTATGATTTCTATGAGATTTATCTGGGGCTAACCCAAAAAAGCAACCGCCCGGCGAATGCAACATTCGCCGGGCGGCAGGAACTACCTAAATGCGCTGGGCAATTGGCGCCTGATGGTTCAGGCCCCTTCGACGCGTCCCGCCAAGCCTTGCATGATCGTCCGGTTGATATCGATCAGCGGCTCAAAATCCTCCTCCTTGCGCATGACTGCGCTGGAGTGGCGACCGACCCAAAGGCTGAGTGAAATGATGCTCGCGCGCAGTTCGGGTGCGAGCGAGTTTTCGGGCAGCGAGCAGTCGGTGGCCATCGCCGACCAAACCCGGCGATTCCAGTCGAGCGCGTCGATCCGCTTGGCAATATCGTCCTCAGGGGCCTGGGACGCGTCCATGAGGGCGCGCGTCACCTGCCCGAAAAGGCGGTATTCCAGCTCACGCGGATTTTCAGCCCTCGTCGCCGCCTGCTGATAGGCTCGAAGAGACATGCCCCAACCTCTCGTCTTCGTACTCGATCAATTTTCGGCTCAACATGAGCGCTTTATAATACTCGCGCGCCATGACGTGCTTTGAGATCGCGATGCAATCGGCCAGCACGGCCGGGTTGCGCACCACACTCATGAACTCGTTCAGGCGCGTAGCAAAATCTTCGTAGAACCGTTCGGCGACACTTTCTTCCAGGTACATCATCATGACAGGGAAGTAGATGCGACGTGATGGCGTCGTCACCTGATCCAGCTGCATGATGTCCTTTTCCCGAAGGACGGAGGCTTTGTTCTGGAGCACGAGAACGCCGCGACGGTCGCCATTCTGGACCACAGCACCGTTCAAGACGAACTTCTCGCCGGGCTTCAGCGAAAGCTTCAAAGGCACGTTATGCCGCTCCTCTTTGCAATCACCACGACAGCCCGAACCGCCAGGATTAGCGGGTCGAGCGAAAGTTAGGCCGGGTCGGGTTAACGCTGTCTTGCTGACCCTGCGACCGTGAGCCGCAGCTTAGGACTCAGTTAAACATACTGCCCCACAGGATGGTTAACTCCAAATCCGCAAGGCTTACCCAATGTCCCGCAAACGCGCCCTCGAGGGTTCCGGCAGCACGTTGGCCCAGCAGGAGATCACTGCGGCGGCGATCGTTCAGCGGGGCATCGCTGGAACCACCATGGGTGATTCGGCTTCGCTCGAGGCCCTCGCACGGCTCGACCGCGCCGCCAGCGAGCTCAAGAACCGCGAAACAGCCCGTCTGCTTGGTCAGGCGATTGCGGCGATCCAGTCTCGCGACTTCCAGAAGGCCGATTCGCTGGCGCTGGAAGTGCTGGAAAAAGACGAGCGACAAGGCGTCGCCTGGCACGTGCTGGCCATCGCCCGCGAAAAGAACGGCGACTTTGTTTCCTCGATGCGCGCCTACGAAGCGGCGCTGCAGTTGTTGCCGGACCACGGGCCCGTCGCGGGAGACCTGGGGCGACTGGCCTATCGCATGGACATGCCGGAACTGGCGGCGAAGTTCTTCGCGCACTACCGGTTGGCCCGCCCCGACTGCGTGGAAGCGACCAACAATCTGGCCTGCGCCCTGCGCGACCTCAATCAATGCTCCGAGGCCATCGACATTCTTCGGCCAGCCATCATGGCGGACCAGAGCCAGCCGATCCTCTGGAACACCCTGGGCACCGTGATGTGCAGCCTGGGTGACGGTCAGCAGGCCCTCACCTTCTTCGACGAAGCCCTTCGCCTCGCCCCCGACTTTGGCAAGGGCTATCACAACCGCGCCTATGCCCGCCTCGACCTGGGCGATGTCCCGGGCGCGCTGGAGGATTGTGAGGCGGCCATTGCCCACGTCGAATCTGCTGAAGACCTGGCCATGATGCAGTTTGCCAGGTCGACGATTCTGCTCTGCCTGGGCCGCGTCAGCGAAGGTTGGGCTGCCTACGAGTCGCGCTTCTCGCCCGACCTGTCCGACGCGCCTCGTTTCCTGATCGACGCACCGCGCTGGTCGGCTGACCAGCCCTTGGCAGGCAAGCGCATGATGATCTGCGCCGAACAGGGTCTTGGCGACGAAGTGATGTTCGCCAACATGTTGCCCGACGTGCTGGACGCCATCGGCCCCGATGGCGCGCTGTCGATCGCCGTCGAGCATCGCCTGATCCCGCTTTTTCAACGCTCTTTTCCCAGCGCCGAGGTCAGCGCACACCGAACGGTGACCTTTGAAGGCCGCGTGCGTCGCACGGCGCCCCATGTCTCCGACTGGAGCAAGATCGACCAGTGGGCTCCGATCGGCTCACTGCTGCCGGTGCTGCGCCCGTCGGTGGAGTCGTTCCCAACGCGCCCCAATTTCCTGGTGGCGGATCCTGAGCGCGTCGCCCATTGGCGTAAGCAACTCGAAGCCGCCCCCAAGGGTCCCAAGGTCGGCTTGCTCTGGAAGAGCCTCAAGCTGAATGGCGAGAGGGCGCGCCAGTTCTCGCCCTTCGACCTGTGGCGTCCGATCCTTGAAACGCCAGGGGTCACCTTCGTCAATCTGCAGTACGGCGACTGCGACGAAGAGATCGCCTACGCCAAGGCCGAGTTTGGGGTTGATGTCTGGCAGCCCGAAGGAATCGATCTGAAGAAGGATCTCGATGACGTCGCCGCGCTGTGCTGCGCCATGGATCTGATTATCGGCTTCTCGAATGCGACCATCAACCTGGCCGGCGCTTGCGGCGCCAATGTCTGGCAGATCAGCGGCGCGGCTTCCTGGACCCGCCTGGGCACGGAAAGCCTGCCTTGGTACCCGCAAATCCGCTGTTTCTCCTCGTCGGACTACTACGACTGGTCGCCCACGATGCAGGACGTGGCCCACGCGCTGGCGGAAACCTATCCCGGCTAGGGAACTCTGCGACTGCGGCAGGATTGTTTCAGTGCGGCAGGCGCAAGGCCTCGCCGTTTCTGGAGTTTTCCCATGGCCGAACTGGACATCAACGATGCTCCCGATGCGCAAGACACCGCCGAGGTTCTGGATGAAACCCATCTGACACCCGACGGCGAGGATATCGCCAATTTCGACGAGATCGCCGACGTCTATGATGTCACCCAGGCCGATGGCGACGCCGATGAGAGTGACATCGAGGAAGACTTCGACGTCCTCGACGATAGCGAGCTGGCCGACCTCGAAGACGAAATCGAAGGGGCGCGCGACGACGAGGGCCTGAACGTCGAACGCGAGCCCCTCGACACGCTTCCCGGGCGTGACCCCCGATAGAAACCGCCTCTTCATTTGGTTTCAATTCCGCACGCTCTTGCCAAGCGCGCGCCGCCCGGTAGTTTGAACCCTTGATTTGAACACTTGTTCGAGACCGGATCGATCCGGCAGAGGGTGGGAATGCGACAGCGCTTCGAAGGCACTTCCGACTATGTGGCGACCGAGGACCTCAAGGTCGCGGTCAACGCCGCCGTGGCGCTTGAGCGTCCCCTTCTGATCAAGGGCGAGCCCGGCACCGGCAAGACCGTGCTGGCCTACGAGGTCGCCAAGGCCATGGGCGCGCCCCTGCTGACCTGGCACATCAAGTCCACGACAAAGGCCCATCAGGGCCTCTACGAATATGACGCCGTGACCCGCCTGCGCGACAGCCAGCTGGGCGAGGAGCGCGTCAAGGACGTCCGCAACTACATCAAGAAGGGCAAGCTCTGGGAGGCGTTCGAGAGCCCCGTGCGCCCCGTCCTGCTGATCGACGAGATCGACAAGGCCGACATCGAGTTCCCCAACGATCTGCTGCAAGAGCTGGATCGGATGGAGTTCTATGTCTACGAAACCGGCGAGACGATCTCGGCCAAGGTTCGCCCGATCATCATCATCACCTCCAACAACGAGAAGGAACTGCCGGACGCTTTCCTGCGCCGCTGTTTCTTCCACTACATCCGCTTCCCCGAGGAGGCGACGATGCAGGCGATCGTTGACGTCCACTATCCGGGCATCAAGCAGAAGCTCGTCGCCGAGGCCCTGCGGATCTTCTACGACATGCGCAAGGTTCCGGGCCTGAAGAAGAAGCCTTCGACGTCCGAACTCCTGGACTGGCTGAAGCTGCTGATGGTCGAGGACATTGACGAGAGCATCCTGCGCGAGAAGGATCCGACCAAGCTGATCCCGCCGCTGCATGGCGCTCTGCTCAAGAACGAGCAAGATGTCCACCTGTTCGAGCGACTGGCTTTCCTGGCCCGACGCGAAGGCGCGGGTGGTCGTCCCGGGCAGTAGGCCTTACCTTGAATTCACTGGACGAGTGGCGCAACGGCCCTCACCTTCCCGCTGAAATCAGAGGGATGGTCATGCGTCATTCGACTTGGATCGCTGTGTTGGCCGCCACCAGCGCCCTGGTGCTGGCGGGGTGTCAGCGCAGCGAAACGGTGAAGGCCGAAAAGCAAGAGCATCATCTTCGCCGCGACCCTGTCCGGACGATCTCCAAGCTTGATTGTCCGGAACGGCAGGGCGATCTGAAGCGTGTCAGCGCCGCAGCCGACGGTCTGTCCTGCGCCTATGCCGGCGTCGACGCCGATGTGCTGCTGCGGCTGGTGTCGCTGAACAATGGCGACGCCGAGGACGCCCTTGCGCCCATCGAGACCGAGCTCAAGGCGCTGATGCCCACGCTGAAGCCCGTCACCGACCAGAAGCCGGGCGAGAAGCACGACCGCAACAAGACCAGCATCCATCTGCCCGGCCTGCGGATCGACGCGAGCGATGATGGCGCCGACATCAAGATCGGCCACATCACGATCAACAGCAACGAAGGCGGCTCCTCCGAAGTCAAGATCGACAAGAACGTCACGGTGAAGGGCGACGACCGCAAGGAAACGGTCAGCATCACTGCCGATGACGGCGAGACTGGAGACGGCGCGGTCAATATCCGCGCCGGTGATGACGGCGCCGAGATCCGTCACAGCAAGCGCGGCGACTCGATCCGCTCAACCCTGATCCTGGCCAGCGACAAGGCGCCCAGCGGCTACCGCGTGGTCGGCTACGAGGCGCGCGGCCCCAAAGGGGGGCCGCTCGCCGTCGCCACCATCAAGGCCAAGAACCGCGATTCCGGCGACCATGACGTGTTCAAGGACATGAAGGCCCTGGTGCGCCACAACGTCGGCGGCTGAACTCAGGCCGGGACCGGAACAACCTCCATCACCTTGTAGGTCAAGGGCCGGCCATCCTCGTCGGTCACGGTGACATATTCGCCCAGGGCGAACCTGTGCTCGCCCAGCCGATGGACCGGCTCGTCATCGGCGCTGTCGGAATTGTCGTAGTCGAAGAACCAGCGCGCTCCCTTGCGCGCCAGCAGGCCATCCACGGCGTCCTCGTCGGGCGCGAAACGGCGGACGCTGCAGGCCGCCTTGCTCTTGGCGTAGGCCGCCTCGTCAAGATGACCGTCGGCGGTCAGGGGCGCGGTCAGGGCGTAGCCGCGATGATCGTCGCCGCCGGCGAACTCGGTGCCAGGATTGCGGGCAAGGCGCATCACGATGCGAGACAGGGACATTTAAGCCTCCCTTGAAGAAATGACAGACAGGTTAGTGCGACAGGAACAGCGAGGGACCATCGCTGTTCAGGAGGCTGCGGGTCGTGCCGCCGAAGATGAACTCCTGCAGACGCGGGTGCCCGAAGGCTCCGGCGACCAGAAAATCGGCGCCGGCCTCGCGGGCCGTCCCCAGCAACAGCCCGGCAGCGTCGCCGGTTCCCTGCAGGGTCTGGCTCGTCGCGGTCACGCCGCGAGCGCTGAGAAACTCGACCAGCCGCGCAAGGTCGAAATTGCGCGAGGATGCAGCCGGAGCGCCGGCGACGATCACCGACGAGGCCTTCTGTAGCAGCGGCAGTGCGGTGCGCATCGCCCGGCTGGCTTCCTTGCCGCCGTCCCAGGCGACCACGGCGACGCCGCCGACCTTCAGGCCGGGACGGGCGACGATGATCGGGCGCTGCTCGTCGGCGACCAGTTGCTGGAAGGCTTCGGCCAGGGGCCCCTTGCCGCGCGCCGAGGCGCTGTCGAAAACGATGACGTCCGAGAGGCGGCCTTCCATGGCCAGGCCCGCCCAGACGGGCGATTCCAGGCTGATGACGCGGGTTCGCGAATAGCCGATCTCGGCCGCCAGGGCCCCGACGGCGCGGGCGCCTTCCACGGCGGCTTCCTTCAGGCTTTCCAGCGCGGTGACCTGCACCCCGCCCATGAAGCCTTCGCCCATCCAGGGCATCAGGTCGGCGATGTCCGCCGGAGCGTGCACACAGGCCAGCTCCGCCTCGAACGCCTTTGCCAGGGTGGCCGCCGACGCCAGGAGATCCCGGTCAGCCTGCGCTCCTGCAAGAGGAGCCATAATTCTTGCCCAACTCATGATCGAACTCCTTTGGAGCGCATTTCCACAGGTGAGGCCGTACCCATCATTGATCTTTGTCAACCGATGGGTCAGTCAGTCCACCTTCACCGTAAGGAACGATCTCGTGGCCAAAGGGCTGCATAGGGGTGCGGCGCCCCGCGCTTGGCAGAGAATGCTCTCCGGCCGGAGGCTGGATCTGCTCGACCCGTCGCCGATGGATATCGAGATCGAGGACATCGCCCACGGCCTGGCCCGGGTGGCCCGCTGGAATGGCCAGACTATTGGCGAGCATGGCTTTTCTGTCGCCCAGCATAGCCTGGTGGTCGAGGAGATCGCCGCCCACATCAAGCCCGACCTTGAGCCGAAGTGGCGACTTGCGGCCCTGCTGCATGACGCCTCCGAATATGTGATCGGCGACATGATCAGCCCGTTCAAGGCCGCCCTGGGCGTCAGCTACAAGGATTTCGAGGCCCGGCTGGAAGACGCCATCCACATCCGCTTTGGTCTGCCGGTCAAGACGCCGCCCGCCATCAAGAAGCTGCTCAAGCAGGCCGACCGGGCCTGCGCCTTCTTCGAGGCCACCCAGTTGGCCGGGTTCGAGCACGCCGAATCGCTGGCCATCTTCGGCACGCCGCCGGCCGGCTACGAGCTGCTTATCAAGCCGCAGCCGCCGTTCGAGGCCCAGGCCCACTATGTTCAGCGGTTCCATGTGCTGTCGCGGGCCGCTGGTTTCGAATCCGCGCCCAACACCGCGTTCGAGACCGAATGACAGCGTCCGTCGTCATCGGGCTTTCGGCCGTCGTCGTCGCCATCCGCGATGGCGAGGCCGTGGTGCTGACCGTTCGGCCGCATGACGCTGTCACCGATATCGCCTCTCCCCTGCCCGGTCTGCCGTTCGGCCCGTTCGACCCGGAGGGGCACCGCACCTTCGAGCTGGGCCTGCGGGCCTTCGTCACCGAGCAGACCCGGTTCCAGCTGGGCTATGTCGAGCAGCTCTACACCTTTGGCGACAAGGGCCGCGACGCCCCCCGGGCCGAGGTCGGGGCCGGCGCGGCGCGGGTCGTCTCGGTCGGCTATCTGGGCCTGACGCCCGACGCCATCGACACCGACGCCCCCGACACCGTCTGGGCCCCGTGGTCGCGGTTCTTCCCCTGGGAGGACTGGCGGCAGGGCCGGCCCGCCCTGCTGGACGCCGTGCTGGCCCCGGCCCTGAAGCGCTGGGCGGCCGATGACGCGGGCAAGTGGTCCCGCGCCCGCCTGGCCTTCGCCCTGGATGGCGCGCCATGGAACGAGGAACGGGTTCTGGAGCGCTACGAGCTGCTCTACGAAGCCGGCTTGGCCCCCGAGGCCGCCCGCGACCAGGCCCGGGCCGACGGCGACGATCCGGCCGAACCCGCCGCCCTGTCGGCGGCCCTGGGCGAACCGATGATCTCTGATCACCGCCGCATCCTGGCCACCGGCCTGTCGCGGCTGCGGGGCAAGATCAAGTATCGGCCCGTGGTGTTCGAACTGACCCCCGAAGAGTTCACCCTCTCGACCCTGCAGCGCACCGTCGAGGCCATCGCAGGGGTCCCGCTGCACAAGCAGAACTTCCGCCGCGTGGTCGAGCGCGAGGAACTGGTCGAAGGCCTGGGGCGCCTGGACGCCGAGACCGGCGGGCGTCCGGCCGAACTGTTCCGCTTCCGCCGCGAGATGCTGACGGCGCGCCCCGCCAGCGGGCTCAGCCTGCCGCTGCTGCGCGACTAGCCGGCTAAGCTCAGCCCAGTTCCTCGGCTTTCAGGATGCGCATGGTGGGCGGCGAGCCGGCCAGCTTGCCGATTTCCGCCGCGAACTGTTTTGAATCCGCCAGTGCGAAGTGGGCCCGCAGAACCGTCATGTCTGACCAGACCTCGACAAACTGCAGGATGTTGGGCCGCCCGACGGCCTGAAAGCAGTCGTGAGAGACGCAACCGGGCTCTTCGCGTGACCGCGCACAATGCTCGAGCGCCAGTTTCAACGCCGACTCCAGACTGTCGGGCCGAACATCCACTGAACCAAGAATAACAATCACATACAGCTCCTGGATCAGTTCATCGATTAATCTTGAAGTCACACCCTCTAGCAGACGGTCGATTAAGCCGACAATGGCCTTAATTCTGGAGGAACAGGCCCGCTATTCAGACTCTATCCGCGCTCGCCATTTGGCTTTCAGCGTATGAGAGGTTTCGCGCGAGCCGTCAGGGCTCCAGCCGGGCGGGCCGAACAGATAGCCCCAGGCCTCACGCGGGGACTTGGCCCCCAACAGGTCGCGCCCGATGCCGATCCACTCGTGGAACACATTGTGCAACAGGTTGAAATTACCCAGGTTCTTGACCGTGCCATAACGGCAGGCCTCTTCGTCGACCTCGGGGATGAAGGTGCCGAACATCCGGTCCCAGATGATCAGGATGCCGGCATAGTTGGCGTCCAGATAGCGGGCGTTGCGGGCGTGGTGCACCCGGTGATGCGAGGGCGTGTTGAACACGGCCTCGAACCAGCGCGGCATGCGCCGAACCGCCTCTGTGTGGATCCAGAACTGGTAGACGAGGCTGATGCCCTTCTGGATCGCCACCATGGCGGGTGGGAAGCCCAGGAACACCAGCGGAAGCCATAGCAGCCAGGTCCCGGCCACCCCGCCCGTCCAGGTCTGCCGCAGGGCGGTCGACAGGTTGTAGTGGGTCGAGGTGTGGTGATTGACGTGGCTGGCCCACCAGAACCGCCGCTCATGGGAGATGCGGTGGAACCAGTAGTAGGTGAAGTCCTCGGCGAAGAAGAGGATCACCCAGGCCCAGACCGCCGTCATCGGGATGGTGAAAATCCGGTGGTGATACACCCAGATCGTGGCGGCGATGATCAGCCCGCCGGTCAGCAAGCCGGCGATCGTGCTGCCCAGACCCATGGACAGCGACATGGCCGTGTCACGGGTTTCGTAATTGGCCCTGGCCTTGCCCATCCGGGCCAGAACAATCTCGAGGATGATCGCCAGGATGAAGAACGGGATCGCCATCTGGACGGGATCGAACTGCGCCTTCATGCAACATATTCCTTCTGGGCGACCAGGGTCTGGGGTGGCCAGACATTATCGGCGACCGCCAGCACCGGCGCGGCGTCGCCGGTCTTCAGGACCAACCGGCCATTCTTCGACTTCGCTGCGGCCACGACGGGCCAGGCCAGGTCGCGGGCGACATAGCCGTCGCCCCGCTTCCACAGGACCAGCACCGTGTCGCCATCCCGCGCCAGGGCGCCACAGCCGTCGGCCGAGATCCAGGTGGCGGTGGGGTGACGGTCGGGAAATTCCTGGGCCAGCAGCGCGGTGAGGCCCGCCGCGTCGAGCGCAGGCGTCGGCCGGGGGATGCCCGCCAAGGCCGCTATGCCGACGAGCACGCTGATCGCGATCGCCGAACCGATAAGCTGTATCAGCATCGCCTTGTCCAAGCTGACGCCGCCCTCCCCGTATTTTTCCGACAACGTCGGGCCCTAGGTGATCGCCGTCAAGTGATCTGGTCGTTCGGGCGCCCGGACACGACGTCGCGACCTCGCGCGGAAACCGCCGAGTTGGTGGAAAGGGTCGCGGAGCGTCCGGACCACGTCCGGATGAGAGATAGAAAATACCGTTTCGACGAAGCCGTCCGCCCCGCGTGGTCGTTATCCATCAGCGTCCCGTCAGGTGGCCCTGTTCAGGCCTTACCGGGAGCCGGTCTCTCGCGTTTCCGCAAGAAGCCGGCGGTCGAGGCGGGCGAGCCAAGCAAATGACTAATGAACACACCCGTCTGCCCTCATCCACGCCCACGGCGGGCGGGTCCCGCAACGCCGGGATCCCCGGACCGGTCGAGTATCCCCCTCAACCCCAGTCCCGCTCGATCACCCCCCGCCGCCGCAATGGTCGCTGGCCTTGCGCCCTTTCCTCGCGACGAGGTGGGACAAGAATACGGGAGATTTTTGGGGGGCTGCGTCGATTGTCTGGACGCCCGTACAAGTCCTCCCCCCAGAGGGGGAGGTGTCGGCGAAGCCGACGGAGGGGGAAGTCCTGCTGAATCAAGGCGGTGTTCCCCCACCGGCCTCCGGCCGCCTCCCCCTTCAGGGGGAGGACTTGGTGCGTCTATCCCCGTGCCAATGAGAGGACAGAGGCCGTCCCGGGCCCGAGGGCCCGGGACAAAACGCCCTAGAACTTGCGCACGTAGGACACCGCCAGGGTGTCGGCCTCCGCCTTGGAGTTGGTGAACTCCGACTTGGTCCAGTCGGCGCGAAGGCCGTTCTTGTCGTCGAGCTTGTACTGGGCGCCGACGCCGTAGTTCCAGCTGTCCTGCGATTCGCTGGACGACAGGCCCGCGACCGAGCTCTTGAGCTTGGTCGTGCCGTAGCCGGCCCGGGCCAGAAGATCGATCTTGGGCGTCACCGGCAGATACCCCACGGCGTAGGCGGCCGCCTGATGCTTCAGTTCGACGGTCACCGGGGCGCCGGCCACATAGGTCTTGTCGTCGGTCACGCCGACGCCGACCTCACCTTCGACGCCAAAGTGGGGGGTGAGCCTGGCGCCGAGGCGCCCCTGGAGAACGCCGATATCGGCGCCGTCGGTGCGCATCGCGCCATAGCCGGCCGAGCCATAATATTCAGGCGAGACCTGCGCGTGCGACAGGGCGGGGATAGCGGCGACCGAAGCAGCGACAAGCGTCGCGGCGATGAGAGCTTTCATGGTTGTTACTCCTACTGATAGTCAGTCTTCAGCCCCCTCAGCGACGCTCAATCTATCGCTGGAACACGGCCGGCATGGGGCCGATCACGGTCACCTTTGAGGTCATTGCGTGTCAGCGTGGCAACGGGGCCCAAAGGTCACGTCATGGGTGACGGGACCGTCATCCATGATATCAACGCTGCCATAAGCAGAAGATCGCGAGCCCGCAGAGGCCCGCGCGCATCATCGGGACCAGTCGCTTGCATCACGCCGTCATCGCCGCCACGGGGCTGTACACGCCGCCGTTCAGCATTTCGAACACCGAACTGGTTGAGGCCTTCAACGCCTTCGTAGAGCGCTTCAACACCGCCAATGCCGACGCCATCGCGGCCGGCGAGGTGGTGGCCCTGGCCCCCTCTTCGCCCGAATTCATCGAGAAGGCGTCCGGCATCAAGTCGCGCTTCGTGATGAACAAGGCCGGCATCATTGACCCGGACCTGATGCGTCCCGTCCTGCCCGAGCGCGGCAATGACGAGATCTCGATCCTGGCCGAAATGGCCGTGGAAGCCGCCAAGCAGGCGATCACCGCCTGGGGCAAGCCGGTCAGCGAGATCGGCGCGGTGATCTGCGCCGCCTCGAACATGCAGCGCGCCTATCCGGCCATGGCCATCGAGGTGCAGCAGGCCCTGGGCATCGAAGGCTTCGCCTTTGACATGAACGTGGCCTGCTCGTCGGCCACCTTCGGCATCAAGACCGCCGCCGACTTCATCGCCACCGGCAGCGCCAAGGCCGTGCTGATGGTCAATCCCGAAATCTGCTCGGGCCACCTGAACTTCAAGGATCGCGACAGCCACTTCATCTTCGGCGACGTGGCCACCGCCGTGATCATCGAGGACGCCGAGCAGGCCAAGGGCGGCTGGGAGATCCTGGGCACGCGCCTGAAGACGGTGTTCTCCAACAACATCCGCAACAATTTCGGCTTCCTCAACCGCGCCGCGCCGGAAGGCGAAGGGGCCCGCGACAAGCTGTTCGTGCAGGAGGGCCGCAAGGTGTTCCGCGAGGTGGTGCCGATGGTCAGCGAGATGATCCTGCAGCACGCCGCCGATATCGGCGTGGACCCGCAGGCGCTCAAGCGCCTGTGGCTGCACCAGGCCAATATCAACATGAACGAGATGATCGGCCGCAAGGTGCTGGGCCGCGATCCCGCCCCCGGCGAGAACGTCATCATCCTGGACACCTACGCCAACACCAGCTCGGCCGGCTCGATCATCGCCTTCCACATGGCCAGTGATGACTTCGCGGCGGGTGAGACGGGTCTGATCTGCAGCTTCGGCGCGGGCTATTCGGCGGGAACAGTGTTCGTGCGGAAGCGGTAGGCGCTCTCAAACCAACATAACCTTGTCATCCCGGAAGCCTCGCAGAGGCTGTCCGGGACCCAGGGGCCGGCGCAACGTGGCTGCCCCTGGGTCCCGGCGCTCCGCTTCGCTGCGGCCGGGATGACAAGTGTTATTTGGCCGGATGCGCCGCCTTCCAGTCCATCGCCCGGCGGACGCGAACGCCCACGGCCGGGTGATCATAGAACAGCGCCTCCTCCAGCTTGCCGGGCGTGGCGGCTCGGTACTCGATGGTCTTGACCAGGGCCTTGGCCAGGCCATCGGGCTCGCCCACATGCTCGAGGCTGTAGCGGTCGGCGTCGGTCTCGATCTCCCGGATCACCGTATTGGCGACCGGTCCGCCCAGCAGGCCCAGCACCGCCAGGATCACGGCCAGCACCGGCAGGCCGGCAGGATCGGCGATGCCCATTACCCCGCCGGCGCCCAGCAGCCGCTGGGTGGAAACAAACAGGCGATCGACGACGAAGAAGGCCAGAATCGCTAGCAAACTGAAGATGCCGGTGATCCAGAGGGAGTGGCCGCGGGCGTAGTGGCCCATCTCGTGGCCGACGACGCCGCGCACCTCGGCCAGGTCCGCGCCCTTCTTGAACATGGTGTCGCTCATGGCGATCCGCGCCGAGCCGAACAGGCCCGAGACATTGGCCGTATAGGCGTTGGACTGCTTGGAGCCGTCATAGATGAAGATCTTGTCGGACGGCACGCCGTTGGCCCTGGCCATCTGGACCACGGCGTCGCGCACCTGACCGGCAGGGGCCGGCGTGTAAGTGTTGAACAGCGGCTCGATATAGATCGGGGCGACCAGCATGCCCAGGACCATGAAGCCGGCGGTCAGGCCGCCCGCCCACAGCCACCACAGGCGGCGCGCCCTGCGGATCAGGGCGTAAAGGGCCACGAAGAACAGGCCCGTGACGACAGCCGAGATGGCCATCGACATCACCCCCTCGCCCAGCCAGCCGGTGAAGGCCTGGCTGGTCATGCCGTACGATTTTTCGCGCCACCAGTTGGAATAGACCGACCAGGGCAGGCCGAGGACCCAGTCGACCAGCAGATAGACCACCCCAACCCCGAAACTGGCCACGATCGGGCGCGGGCGGCGACGTTCCAGCCCGGTTCGCACCTTGACCAGAACGCCCGAGCGGATGATCAACCAGGCCGTGAGCACCGAAATCAGGAAACCCCACAGCAGCAGCCAGTGGCCGCCCTGGGTATAGGCCTGCGCCTTGGCGTGGGCCGCCGGCGACAGCTGCGCCAGATAGGCGGCCGTAGCGGCGGCCGCATCGAATTGCTGGGTCATTGCCCCTCCCCTTGACGTTCGTGAGCCGGAGAAGGGCAGACTCCGCAGCAGGCGTCAGCTTAATTCCACGTCAGACGGGGGGAAGCGTTCGCCGGTCGCGCTTGCCTCTGGCGAAGGACGCGCCGGCGTATAGAACTGGAGTCGCTCACCGATTTTCGAGGCCTCCATGCGATTCCACGACCGTCGAAACATTCTCCTGGGCGCCGGCGCGCTGACCCTGGCCGGCTGCGGCGACAACGCCAAGGAGGCCGCCCAGACCACGGCACAGCGGGTCGCGGCCAGCAAGACCCTGCGCATCGGGCTGGAAGGCACCTACCCGCCGTTCAACTTCCAGGACAAGGACGGCCAGTTGGCCGGGTTCGACGTCGATTTCGCCAAGGCCCTGGCCGCCCAGATGGGCGTCAAGCCGGTGTTCAGCCCCTCGCCCTTCGCCGGCCTGCTGGGCGCGCTGGAATCGCGGCGCATCGACGTGGTGATCAACCAGATCACCATCACGCCCGAGCGCGCGGCCAAGTATGATTTCTCCCAGCCCTATACGGTGTCGGGCATCCAGATCATCGTACTCAGGGGCAAGGCGGGCCCCTACTCGCCCGCCGAACTGGCCGGCAAGAAGGTCGGCGTGGGTCTGGGCACCAGTTACGAGAGCTGGGCGCGGGCCAATGTCCCGACCGCCGACATCCGCACCTATGACGACGATCCGACCAAGTATCAGGACCTCAAGGCCGGCCGCATCGACGCGGTGCTCAACGACCGGCTGGTGGCCGCCGACTTCGTCAAGAACTCGCCGGAGTTCATCGCCGCCGGCCCGGCCTTCGCACCGCAGAACCAGGGCGTGGCCATGCTGAAGGATCCGGCCATGAAGGTGATGGTCGATCAGGCCATCGCGGCCATGCGCGCCGACGGCCGGATGGCAGCGATCTCGCGGACCTGGTTCGGCGCGGACGTGACCCAATAGGCATGGACGCCACCCTCGACCTTCTGACCCAGTCGGCGCCGCTGCTGCTGAAGGGCGCGGGCTACACCGTGGCGCTCAGCCTGATCGGCATGAGTCTGGGGCTTGTGCTGGGCTTTGGGCTGGCCCTGATGCGGCTGTCGCGCTCGCCGCTGCTGCGGTGGCCCGCAGCCGTCTATGTCTCGGCCATTCGCGGCACGCCGCTGCTGGTGCAGCTGTTCCTGATCTATTACGGCCTGCCGCAGTTCGGGATCGAGCTGCCGCCGCTGGTCGCGGCCGGCATCGGTTTCTCGCTGAACATCGCCGCCTATGCCTGCGAAATCCTGCGCAGCGCCATCGCCAATGTCGATCGCGGCCAATGGGAGGCCGCCACCGTGCTGGGCATGAGCCGGGGCCAGGCCCTGCGCCGGGTGATCCTGCCCCAGGCCGCCCGCACCGCCGTCGCGCCGCTGTCCAACAGCTTCATCAGCCTGGTCAAGGACACCTCGCTGGCCGCCACGATCCAGGTGCCCGAGCTGTTCCGCCAGACCCAGCTGATCACGGCCCGCACCTTCGAGATCTTCACGATGTATCTGGCCGCCGCCGCGATCTACTGGATCGTCTCGACCCTGCTGGCCGCCGGACAGGGCGTGCTGGAACGCCGCGCCGCGGAGGGCCGCCGATGAGCGCCGTTTCCGCCAGGGGCCTGATCAAGCGCTTCGACGGGACCACCGTGCTGAACGGCGTCGATATCGAAGTCGCCACCGGCGAGGTCGTGGCCATCATCGGCCCCAGCGGCTCGGGCAAATCCACCCTGCTGCGCTGCATGGCCGGTCTGGAGTTGCTGGACGGCGGCTCGCTGAAGATCGCCGGCGTCGAGGCCGCGCCCCGCGCGCCCCTGGCCCGCGCCCTGAAGGGCCGGGTGGGCTTCGTCTTTCAGAGTTTCAACCTGTTCCCGCATCGCACCGCCCTGCAGAACGTCGCCGAAGGCCCGATCGTGGTGCGCGGCGAGGCCCGGCCCGCCGCCGAGGCCCGTGCGCGGGCTCTGCTGGAGAAGGTCGGACTGGGCGCGCGGCTCGACGCCTATCCCGGCGAACTGTCCGGCGGCCAACAGCAGCGCTGCGCCATTGCTCGGGCCCTGGCCATGGATCCGGAGGTCATTCTGTTCGACGAGCCGACCTCGGCCCTGGACCCGGAACTGGTCGGCGAGGTGCTTTCGGTCATCCGTGAACTGGCCGTGGAACGGCGAACAATGTTGATCGTCACGCACCAGATGGACTTCGCCCGCGACGTCGCCGACCGCACGATCTTCATGGATAGCGGCGTCATCGTCGAACAGGCCCCCTCGCGCGAGCTGTTCGGAGCGCCTAAGGAAGAGCGCACGCGACGATTCCTCGGCAAAGTGACGACGCCCTGAGCCTTATTTTGGCCAAGGGCGCCCCCCACCACATCGCCGCCAACGCCGCGTGCTGTTGAGGCGAGGTCCTGTGAAACTCTATATCGAACTGAAAGGCGCTTCCGGCGCCGTCTACCGCTACAAGCTGGCCGAGGACGCTGATCCCCGGACGACCATCGCTGGCAATTTCGTCTATATCGACGCCAAGGGCGCCGTGCTGTTCGCCGGCGAGACCAACAACCTGATCGGCGCCACCGCGCGCTGGCCGGAGGCTCAGACCCGCCATGGCGCGTCGGCCCTGTACACGCGCCTGAACGTCTCGGGCGCATCGCGCGCCGAGGAGCATACCGATCTCGTCACGGCGCTTGATCCCGTGATGAACCGCGACGCGTAAACGTCCCCAACTGGCGTCGGCTTCGTTATTGTCGCGCCGATGCGACCCGAGATTCTCTTTCCGCTGTTTACGCCGGTCTCCACGCTGAAAGGCGTGGGGCCGCGCGTCGCGCCTCTGGTCGAGAAGATCGCCGGCTCGATCGTCCGCGACGTGCTGTTCACCGTCCCCACCAGCGTCATCCGCCGCACCGCCACCACGGTGGACCGGGCCATAGACGGCCAGGTCCAGACCTTCATCGTCAGCATCGACGCCCACCAGTCGCCCGGCCGCCTGGGCCAGCCGTGGAAGATCCGCGCCTGGGACGAGACCGGCTTCCTGACCCTGACCTGGTTCAAGGGCCACGGCCCGCACCTGGAGCGCCAGCACCCCCCCGGGTCGCGTCGCGCGGTCAGCGGCAAGGTCGAGCGGTTCGGCTCCGAGATCCAGGTCGCCCATCCCGAATATCTGCTGCCCGAAGACCGCGCCGGCGAGATTCCCGACTTCGAGCCCGTCTATCCCGCCACCGCCGGCCTGCCCTCGCGCACCTTCCGCCGCTTCGCCCTGGAGGCCCTGAGCCGCGCCGCCGACCTGCCGGAATGGCTGGACCCCGCCTGGCAAAACCGCGAAGGCCTGCCGTCTTGGCGCGCGGCCTTCGCCGCAGCCCACAACCCCGCCGGCGAAGCCGATATCCACCTGCTGTCGCCGCACCGCCGGCGCCTGGCCTATGACGAACTGCTGGCCCACCAGCTGGCCCTGGCCCAGCGCAAGGCCTCGCGCCGCGCCCAGCCGGCCCCGCGCATCGGCCCCAGCCCCCTGGCCGCCGACGCCGAAAAGGCCCTGCCCTTCCGGCTGACCGGCGCCCAGATCCGCGCGCTCTCCGAGGTCAGGGGCGATCTGGCGTCCGGCGAGCGGATGAGCCGGCTGCTGCAGGGCGATGTCGGCTCGGGCAAGACGGTGGTCGGCATGCTGGCCATCGCCGACGCGGCCGGCGCGGGCCTGCAGTCGGCGTTCATGGCCCCCACCGAGATCCTGGCCCGCCAGCACTATGAGACCATAGCCCCGGCCATGACGGCGCTGGGCCTGTCGGTGATCCTGCTGACCGGGCGCGACAAGGGGGCGGGCCGCGCCAGCAAGCTGGCGGGTCTGGCCAGCGGCGCGCACGCTGTGGCCATCGGCACCCACGCCCTGTTCCAGAACGACGTGGTGTTCAAAAACCTGGGTCTGTCGATCATCGACGAGCAGCATCGCTTCGGCGTCAACGAACGCCGCCGACTGCAGGACAAGGGGGATGGCGTCCATCTTCTGGCCATGTCGGCCACGCCGATCCCGCGCACCCTGGAGTTGACCGTGTTCGGCGACCTGGACGTCTCGCGCATCGACGAGAAACCGCCGGGCCGGACGCCGGTGGCGACCCGCGCGGTGCCCATGCCGCGTCTGCCCGAGATCGTCGCCCGCCTGAAAAGCGCGGCGCAGGGCGGCGCCCAGGCCTTCTGGATCTGCCCGCTGGTCTCGGAGTCCGAAAAGATCGACCTGCAGGCCGCCGAAGCCCGCGCCGCCGACCTGCGCCAGATCATCGGCCCGTCTGTTGGCCTGGTGCATGGCCAGATGCCCGCCGCCGAGAAGGACGCGGTCATGGCCGACTTCGTCGACGGCAAGGTGTCGGTTCTGGTCGCCACCACGGTGGTCGAGGTGGGGGTCAATGTGCCCAACGCCAGCATCATGGTCATCGAACAGGCCGAACGCTTCGGTCTGGCCCAGCTGCACCAGCTGCGCGGCCGGGTCGGCCGCGGCGCGCGAGAAAGCGCCTGCGTGCTGCTGTATGACCTGCCGCTGTCGGATACCGCCCAGCAGCGGCTGGACATCCTGCGCAAGTCCGACGACGGCTTTGAGATCGCCGAGAAGGACCTGGAGCTGCGGGGCGGCGGCGATCCGCTTGGCCTCAAGCAGAGCGGCTTTCCCGCCTATCGGCTGGCCGACCCCGTGGCCCATCGCGACCTGATCGCCGTAGCCGCTGATGACGCCCGCCTGATCCTGGCCCGCGACCCGGATTTGACCTCGCCACGCGGTCAGGCCGTGCGCACACTTCAGGAACTTTTCGACTGGAAACCGACCGCGCCACAGCACGACGCAGGGTAGAGCGGGGCGGCGCGCGAGCCTCGTGTGACGAATGATCCCCCAAAGACGGGTCAAGCTGCTATACTGACGAAAGCGTTGATCCGTCGACGCTCATTGCACCAGCAGAATGGCCTTCTTGGCGCCCCGGCTTTGCGCGCAGTCGCAAACTGACCGGCGCCGTCGCTTACCCTGCGCGCACCCGGAAGGTACCATGGCTCAACGCGCCGAAATCAGCTTTGCCGCCCAGAACGATCGTCACAGCACCTATGAGCGGATCACCCACATCGGCGGCGGCGTCGCCAAGCCCTGGAAGCTGACGATCAAGGAAGCGATCAAGCTGGTCGACAGTGGCAAGTGGCGCTTCTTCGTCATGCGCGACGATGTCGAGGTGAAGGTCGAGGCCCAGACCAGCCGTACCGGTTGCCGCTATCTGAAGACCGCCAACGACCGCAACGAGCCGCACGACCTGCTGACGCTTCCCGACTTCCCGGCGACCGAAACGGCCAAGACCGAGACCGAGACCGCCTGATCGCGCAGGCGGCTCAGTGGGCCGCCGCGCCTTTGCGGTGATGCCAAAGGTGCATGACGCCCGCCAGCACGCCGCCGACCACCAGGCCCACCACGGCTGAGCCCAGGGCGAAAGCCAGCCAGCCGGTCACCGCGCCGATGCCGGGAACGCCATGCGCCCAGTGCGAGAAGCCTTCCACCCAGACCGGGATCGGGGTCAGGTGGAAGTGCTCCAGGCCATGGACGATGATGCCGCCCCCGACCCACAGCATGGCGGCGGTGCCGATAAGGGTCAGGGCCTCCATGGTGATGGGCATGGCCTTGACCAGGCCGCGCCCGAACCCGCGCACCCCAGCGTTCTTGCGCTGGGCCAGGTGCAGACCGATGTCGTCCATCTTCACGATCAGCCCGACCACGCCATAGACCGCGATGGTCAGCAGCACGCCGACCACGGCCAGGGCGCCGGCCTGGATCAGCAGGGGCTTGTCGGCCACGTCGGCCAGGGCGATGGCCATGATCTCGCCCGACAGGATCAGGTCGGTGCGGATGGCGCCGTTGACCTTCTGGGCTTCAAGCTCCGGACCGCTCAGGGCCAGTTCCTCGGGCTCGTCGGCGCTGTGTTGACCGCTCAGCGCCTCCAGGATCTTCTCGGTCGCCTCAAAGGCCAGATATGACCCGCCAACCATCAGGATCGGCGTGACCGCCCACGGCGCGAAGGCGCTGAGCGCCAGCGCACCGGGCAGCAGGAACAGCAGCTTGTTCCTGAACGAGCCCACCGCGATCTTCCAGACGATCGGCAGTTCGCGGTCGGGCGTGAAGCCCATGGCGTAGCCGGGCGTCACCGCCGCGTCGTCCACCACGACACCGACCGCCTTGGTCCCGGCCTTGCCGGCCGCGCCCGTGACATCGTCCAGAGAGGCGGCGGCGAGCTTGGTGATGCCAGCGACATCGTCCAGCAGTGCGGCAAGGCCGGAAGGCATGGGGGGCGCCCGATTCTGATAGCGGAAAGAAGTTGAACGCCACGGTGTGGTGATCGGCTCCGAAAGTCGATGATAGGATCGCTTGCCTGACGTGGGGTGAGGTCTGAAAGCGTGACGAAATGAATATCCCCGCCGCCCTCGCCCGCCTCGCGCCCCGCCTGTCGCCGACCGCGACCACGGCGGTGAACGCCCGGCGGCTTTCGGGCGGCGCCAGTCTGGAGACCTGGGCCTTCGACCTCGACGATGGCGCGGCCCTGATCCTGCGGCGACGCCCCGACAACGCGCCACCGCGCGAGACCGCCGCGTCTCTGGCCCATGAGGCCGCCCTGATCGTGGCCGCCGGCCGGGCCGGCGCGCCGGTTCCGATCGTCGAGCGTGTCTGCGATCCCGAGGATGGCCTGGGCGAGGCTTTCGTCATGCGACGGCTCGAGGGCGAGACCCTGGGCAAGCGGATCGTCCGCGACGCCGCTTTCGACGCGGTTCGGCCCGATCTGGCGCGCCGCTGCGGCGAGGTGCTGGCCCGGATCCACGGCGCCGGGCTGGACGGCCTGCCGCCGCTGACGACCTCGGACGCCCGGGGCGAACTGGCGCGCTATGAAGAGGTCTATCGCCAGCATGGGGCCGAGCGTCCGACCTTCGAGGCCGCCTTCCGCTGGCTGGAGGCCACAGCGCCCGAGCCCGTCACCCCGGTGCTGGTCCATGGCGATTTTCGCAATGGCAACCTGATGATCCATCCCGAGCAGGGCCTGGTGGGCGTGCTGGACTGGGAACTGGCCCATCTGGGCGACCCGGCCGAGGACCTGGGCTGGATCTGCGTCAATTCCTGGCGGTTTGGCCAGTGGCGCAAGCCGGTGGGCGGCTTTGGCGACTATCAGGCCCTGCTGGACGGCTATGCCCAGGCCGGTGGGCGGGAGATTCCGCTGTCGCGACTGCAGTTCTGGCAGGCGCTGGGCTCGCTGAAATGGGGCGTCATGTGCCTGATGATGTATTCCAGCTTCGCGACCGGCGCCGATCCCTCAATCGAGCGCGCCATGATCGGTCGGCGGGTCAGCGAAACCGAGATCGATCTGGTCCGGCTGATGGAGACGATGGCGTGATCACCTGCCCGACCGCCGGCGAACTCCAGACCGCCCTCGCCCTGTTCGACCGTGAGGCCGAAGGCCCCGCCGACGCGCGTCGCGTCTTTCTGGCCCGGGTGGCCGACAACGCCCGCGCCCTGCTTGCGCGCGAGGCGGCGCTAGGTGAAGCCGCCGAGAACGAGGAATCCGCGCGACTGTCGGACCTGCTGGGCGCCGAGGGTGACGTCACCGACCTCAATCACAGGCTCTGCCTAGCGCTGCGATCCGGCGCGCTGGATCCGCGCGCGCCGGCCTTGCTGGCCCATCTGCGCGCGACGGCGATCGCGCGGATCGCCATCGACCAGCCAGGCTATTGCGGGCTTGAGGCGCTGCTCGCGGACTGAACCGGCCTGCCCGTGAAGGTGGCCACCCGGCCCTGGGCGTCGGCTTCGATGTCGGCATAGAACAAGTTGAACCCGTCGACCTTGCGGCGGTCGGCCCACGAGCCGCCGTCGCGCAGGGCCGTCGATTTGGGTCGACTGGTGTGCAGCAGGCCATCCTCGCACTGGGCCCAGACCTGGCGCTGCAGGAAGGCCGGCCGAGCGCCCCACTCCAGTCCGGTGGCGTTGGCCGCGCCCTGGTTCAGTCGCGCCGGCGCCCGCTCCTGGCTGACACCGCCCAGCAGCGGATTGAAGCACAGCGCCCGGCGGTCGTTCAGGTCGATCAGCTGGTCGCCGGAGTCCCAGATCAGCGAGCGATGGGTCAGCTCCTGGATCCGCTGGAAGTCGCCCTCCTGGGCCGAGGCCCAGGCGGCGACGCACCCGGCCTGATCGCGCCGCTCGCAGGCCGGCAGGGGTGACACCAGGCCGTATTCCTCGGCCGGGACGATGGTCTCGATCAGATAGGCCGCGACCAGACGCTTCTTGACCGCCGGATCAGCGGCGATCTCCTCGCGCAGCAGCCTGGCGGACATCGCCCCGCCCTGCTCGACGCCCACCAGGATGAACGGCCGGCCGCTGTTGTAACGGGCCAGATAGAGACGGAACGCCTCGCGCACGTCGCCATAGGCGAAGCGCCGCGCCTCGCGCGCGTCGTCGCGCAGGGTAAGATAGGTGTAGAGGCTCGCCTGACGATAGCGCGGCGCGAACACCCGACCCACGCGATAGAACGGCCCGGCATAGTTGGGCAGCACCACGCGGTTCAGGAACCGCTGGGCCTTGGGCTGGTCGATGGCCCCGTTCCAGTCCTGGCCGCCGTCAAAGGTGGTGGGGTGGACGAAGAACACGTCGGCCGGCAGGTCTTTGGGCGCCGGGCCGGATGGATCCTTGGGCCGCAGCGCCCAGGACGAGGCCTGGGCATAATGCGGTGGCGGCGGCGGCTCATAGGTCAGGAACGGGACCTTGGGATCGAGCGCGTTGCTGAGGATGTCGTAGCGCCACACGAAGGCGGCCGCGACCAGCAGCCCCAGAAAGAGCACCGCTCCGGCGAAAATCCAGCGCTTGAAGCCCTTGAAGCGATCACCCATGAGTCTGGGTTACACCAAGGCTTGAAGAGGTTTAAGCCCCCTCCTGCCCTATGATCGCCACCGAGCACACATTGCTGGCCGGCGCGCCGCCCAGATTGTGGGTCATGCCGAAAACCGGGTCTTTCAGCTGGCGCTCACCGGCCCGGCCCTGCAGCTGCAGGTACATCTCGTAGAGCATCCGCAGGCCCGAGGCGCCGATCGGGTGGCCAAAGCACTTCAGACCGCCGTCGATCTGGCACGGCACCCCGCCGTCGGCGTCGTAGAAGCCGTCCATCACGTCGCGCCAGCCCTGGCCCTCGGGCGAGATGAACAGGTCCTCCATCGTCACCAGCTCGGTGATCGAGAAGCAGTCGTGGACCTCGATCATCGAGATCTGCTCGCGCGGCCGCTCGATGCCGGCCTCGCGATAGGCCTTGCCGGCGGCGATGCGGGCCGTGTGGAAATGGCTGCCGTCCCAGCCGTTGTACTGGCTCTCATAGCCGTTGGAGACCGACAGCTGGATGGCCTTGACCATGGTCAGGTTCTTCTTGCCCATCGCCTTGGCGATTTCGGGCGTGGTGACGATGGCGCAGGCCGCGCCGTCCGACACGCCGCAGCAGTCGAACAGGCCCAGTGGCTCGGCGATCATCGGGGCGTTGAGCACCTGCTCGACCGTGACCGGCTTGCGCAGGTGGGCCTTGGCGTTCTTGGCGCCGTTGGCGTGGCTCTTGACCGAAACGTGGGCGATGGCGCGCTTGAGGTCGTCCTTGGAGACGCCGTGCTTGGCGCGATAGGCGCTGGCCAGCTGGGCGAAGTTGCCGGGGGCCGAGCCGTTGGGCATGACCTGAGGCATAAGCGTGCCGGGATTGGCGACCGGCAGGCCGCCATAGCCAGTGTCTTTCAGCTTTTCGACGCCCAGGGCGATGGCGATATCGGCCGCGCCGGAGGCCACGGCATAGACCGCGCCCCGGAAGGCTTCCGAGCCCGAGGCGCAGAAGTTCTCCACCCGGGTGACGGCGATATTGGGCAGGCGCAGGGCGATCGACATCGGCGTGCCGCCCTTGCCGGTGCCCATCTCGTCGACATGGGTCGAGAACCAGGCCGCGTCCAGCTGGCTGGGCTCGATGCCGGCGTCGCTCATGGCCTCGATATAGGCCTCGACCATCAGATCGTCGGGACCGCAGTCCCAACGCTCGCCGAACTTGCTGCAGCCCATCCCCAGGATGGCGACCTTGTCACGGATGCCTTGCGCCATGATCGTCTCTCCTATTCCGCCGCTATGGCGGTTTGGGCTGAGGCCGCCGAGCGATCCGGCGCGGCCTTCCAGAAATAGCGGACGAAGCCGCGCTTCTCGTCGATGTCCTTGATGCGGAACACCATCTTGACCGGCAGGCCCGTGTCGACGTCGCCGGGCGACACGTCGGTGATGTCCATCATGATCCGCCCGCCGCCCTCGAAGACGATCATGCCGTAGTGGTTGGGCGGGGCCATCGAGAACGTCAGGTAGTCGGCCGAATAGCTGAGCACCGAGGCCTTGCGCTCGGCGAAGCGGTACGGCTCCTGGGTGTCGACGGCGGGATTGTTGGGAGCCACCGAGATGCGGGTGCGCGGGAACTGCACGACGCCGGTCTCGCGGCAGCGGCCGCCGACCAGGCCCAGGATCATGTCCTCGTTGCGATAGAGGGTGGTCAGGGCCGTCTTGTTGTCCTTCTCGGCCCGCATGCCCTTGTCCCAGTCGACCAGGCCATTGAACATCAGGAACTTCAGATAATTGGTCTCTTCCTGACGATCCGCCAGCGAACCGGTCACGCCGCGCGCCGGCTTGAGGTTGGCCGCGCCGGTCGCCCGGAACACCAGGGCCTCGGCGCCCTGGCCGAACTGGGAAACGACGATGATCTCGCCCGCCTTGGCCTGTTCCAGGGCGTGGGCCAGCATCAGCGGGCCATGAGCGCTGCCCGCCTCGCCCATCAACGCGGCGAGGTTGTCACGCACGGCTTCGGCCGGGATGCCCAGGCTCTTGGCCAGGGTCGCGGCCATGCCGGAAAAGGTCGATGGGAAACAGAAATGCGCCACGTCCGCGGGCGCGACGCCCGCAGCAGCCAGCGCGCGCTTCACGGCCGGCGGGACCAGCTTGACGATGCCCTCGTCTCGGATCCAGCGCTCTTCCCACGCATAGTCGAAGCCGCCGTCATTGCCCCGGAAGTGGTCGACGAAATCGTCGGTGACGCTGCCGCGTCCCAGGAAGTCGGCCGCGCCGCCCTCGGCGGTGAGCACAAAGGCTGCCGCGCCATCGCCGCAGTCGAGCTCCAGCGCCGAGACCGCGCGCGCCTTGCGACGCTCGCCGGCCGCGACCAGCGCGGTCTTCGCCGCGCCGCCGGACACCGCCGCCAGGGCGTCGGCCAGGGCCGTCAGGCCGCAACGCTGCGAGCCGGTGACGTCGCTGGCGGTGATCGATTTTTCAAGAGTCAGAGCCGCCGAGACGACGCCCGCGTTCAGCCGGTCGGCGAACGGCGCGGTCGTGGAGGCGAAGTAGAGGGCGTCGACATGGCTGCGGTCGTCGCCGGACCCCAAGGCGTCACGAGCCGCCTCGACCGCCATGGTCAGGGCGTCCTCGTCCCAGTTGGCCATCGAGCGCTCGCCCTTGCCCTTGGACTTCAGGTTCGGCGCAACCCAGGCATTGGCCTCGACCATCGCCCTGCGGCTCAGACGTAAACGCGGCGCATAGGCGCCCCAGGCGGCGATGCCGACCATGTTCCGCTCCCTCGTCGGTTTTTCCGACTGATCAGCGGTTAGATTACGCTCGCGGAAAGGGGCTGCAAGTGTGACGTGGCGGCAGTTGCGCGCCTAAAATTCGCCCCCTACCGATACGGATCATCCGTATTCAGATACCCCGCCACATAGTCCGCCACCCCGTCCTCCAGCGACGTCATCGGCGCGGTGTAGCCAGCCTCTCGCAGACGTTCCATGCGCGCCTGAGTGAAGTACTGATACTTGCCGCGCAGCACTTCGGGCATCTCGACATAGCTGATGTCAGGCTGGCGCCCGACGGCCTGGAAGGTCGCCTCGGCCAGGGCCTTGAAGGTGCGAGCCTGACCCGAGCCCAGGTTGAAGACGCCGTTGACCTGCGGATTGTCGCCCAGCCAGCCGACGACATCGGCCGCGTCGCGCACATAGACGAAGTCGCGCAGCTGACCGCCGTCCTCGTAGTCGGGATTGTGCGACTTGAAGAGCTTGACGCCCACGCCGGCGGCGACCTTGGGCCAGATCTGGGCGACCACCGACTTCATGCCGCCCTTGTGGCCCTCATTGGGACCATAGACGTTGAAGAACTTCAGCCCCACCCACTGCAGCGGCGCACGGCCGCGCGCGGCTTCGCGGACGGCGTAGATGTCGAACAGCGCCTTGGACCAGCCATAGGCGTTCAGCGGGCGCAGGGCCTTGAGCGACTCGATGTCGTCCTGGCCGTCGAAGCCCAGGGTACCGTCACCATAGGTCGCCGCCGAAGACGCGTAGATCAGCCGGCGGCCATGCGCGGCGCACCAGTCCCACAGGTCGCGTGACAGCACGAAGTTGGACTGGATGATCTTGTCGGCGTCCGGCTCGGTGGTCGAGGACACCGCGCCCATGTGGATCACCAGTTCGACGTCGCCGCCCCGTTTGGCCAGCCACGCGAACAGGTCTTCCGGCGCTACGAAATCGGCGATCGGCGACTTGGCCAGATTGCGCCACTTGCCGCTGTCGGCCTCGCGCAGGCGGTCGCAGACCACCACGTCGATGGCCGGATCCTCGCACAGCTTGGCGACGATGTTGGAGCCGATGAAACCGGCGCCGCCGGTGACCAGAACCGTCCGCCGGGTCATGCCGCCCGCTTGGTCAGGGCGTCGTAGTCCAGCAGGTTGGCGATCAGGGCCTCGAACTGGCTCATCGGCACCATGTTGGGACCGTCGGACGGAGCGTTGTCGGGATCGGGGTGGGTTTCCACGAACACGCAGGCCACGCCGATGGAGACGGCCGCGCGGGCCAGCACCGGCACGAACTCGCGCTGGCCGCCGGAGGAGCCGCCCAGCCCGCCCGGCTGCTGCACGCTGTGGGTGGCGTCGAATACGACCGGACAGCCGATCTCCTTCATGATCGGCAGGGACCGCATGTCGCTGACTAGGGTGTTGTAGCCGAACGACACGCCGCGCTCGCAGGCCATGACGTTGGGATTGCCGGCGCCCGTCACCTTGGCGATGACGTTCTTCATGTCCCACGGGGCCAGGAACTGGCCCTTCTTGATGTTGATCGCGCGGCCCGTATTGGCGGCGGCGACCAGCAGATCGGTCTGACGGCACAGGAAGGCCGGGATCTGGATCACGTCGACGGCCTCGGCGACCGGGGCGCAGTGGCTGATCTCGTGGACATCGGTCAGGGTCGGCAGGCCGGTGACCTCGCGGATCTCCTGGAAGATCGCCAGGCTGTCATGCAGCCCGATACCGCGCTGGGCGTTGGCCGAGGTGCGGTTGGCCTTGTCGTAGGAGGTCTTGTAGATCAGGCCGACGCCCAGGCGGTCGGCCATCTCCTTCAGGGCATGGGCCGTTTCCAGCGCGTGCTGGCGGCTTTCCATCTGGCAGGGGCCGGCGATGATCGACAGCTTTTCGTTATTGCCGATGCGGACGGGCCTTCCGTTCGCGGTCTTGACCTCGACAACGGCGTTTGGGGCTACGGCTTGGGGCTGACTCAAGGCAAGACTTCCGGCGAGTGGTGATTTCAGGTCAGACAGGTGGCCTCAGAAGCGGGACGGTGCAAGTGCGGATCGACATGGACGGCGACGGACCGATCCTGGTGTGGCTTCGCAAGGACCTGCGCCTGACCGACAATCCAGCCCTGGACGCGGCGCTTGCGACGGGCCGGGCGGTCATTCCGCTCTATATTCTGGATGAAACGCCGGGCGTTCGCCCCATGGGCGCAGCGTCGCTGTGGTGGCTGGACAAGTCGCTCAGCGCCCTGGGCGCCGATATCGACCAGCGCGGCGGCAGGCTGATCCTGCGGCGCGGCGCGGCGGCCGAGGTTCTGGATGACCTGATCGCCGAGACCGGCGCGGCGGGCGTGGTCTGGAACAGGCTATACGACAAGGCCAGCATCGACCGCGACGCCGCGATCAAGGCCGACCTGCGCGGACGAGGACTGGCCTGCGAGAGCTTCAACGCCAGCCTGCTCAACGAGCCCTGGACCGTGAAGAACGGCTCCGGCGAGGGCTACAAGGTGTTCACGCCCTATTGGCGGGCGGCGCGCGAGCATATCGGCCAGGTGCATGTGACGCCGGCGCCCGTTGCCCTACCCTCGCCCGCCGCATCGCCGTCCAGCGACCGACTGCCGGACTGGGGCCTGCATCCGACCCGGCCTGACTGGTCGGGCGGTTTCTCGATGTGGTGGCCCGGCGAGGCCGGCGCGGCCGATCGTCTGTCGACGTTCCTGAGCTCGAAGATCCAGGACTATGCCGACAAGCGCGACATCCCCGGGGTCGAGGTGACCTCCCTGCTGTCGCCGCACCTGCATTTCGGCGAGATCGGGCCCCGGCAGATCTGGGTGGCCACCCGGGCCGAGGCGGCTGCGGGAAACATTCCCGTCGCCCAGGCCGACAAGTTCCTGTCGGAGGTGGGCTGGCGAGAGTTCAACCACTCGATCCTGTTCCATCGACCAGACATCACAACCGCCAACTTCAGGCCCGAGTTCGACGCCTTCCCCTGGAACCGCGACGACGCAGCTTTCGCCGCCTGGACCGGTGGACGGACGGGCTATCCGATCGTCGACGCCGGCATGCGCGAGCTGTGGGCCACCGGCTTCATGCACAATCGCGTGCGGATGATTGTGGCCTCGTTCCTGATCAAGCACCTGCTGATCGACTGGCGACAGGGCGAGGCCTGGTTCTGGGACACGCTGCTGGACGCCGATCTGGCCAACAATGTCGGCAACTGGCAGTGGACCGCCGGCAGCGGCGCGGACGCCGCGCCCTATTTCCGGATCTTCAATCCCATCACCCAGGGCGAGAAGTTTGATCCGCGGGGGGTCTATGTCCGACGCTGGGTTCCCGAGCTGAGCAATCTGCCGGACAAGGTTATCCACAGCCCGTGGACGGCGGCGACGCATCTTACCCCTGCCGCCAAGCGTACATACTCGCGACCGGTCGTGGATCACGCCCAGGCGCGGCAACGCGCCCTGGCCGCCTATCAAAGTCTCAAGGGAGACTAGGACGGATTTGCGAGGACGGTCCCAAGAGCGTTTACTGCCCAGGAGACCGCATGCGGACCGCCATGACCTATTCGGACACAGCGCTCTGGAATGACCCCGACCTGCGGCGCGCCCCCGGCGCGTTCCGGACGGCCCTGCGCGTTGCGGCCGAGAACTGGGCGGCGGGCTCCCTCAGCTTCATCCTGCCCTCGGGCAAGCGGTTCGACATCGAAGGCAAGACGCCCGGGCCCCGGGCGGTGATCCAGATTCACGACTATCGCTTCGTGCGCCGCGCCCTAGCCTCGGGCGATATCGGTTTCGCCGAAGGCTTCATCGCCGGCGAGTGGGACACGCCCGATCTCTCCACCGTGCTGGAGGCCTTCTCGCTGAACTTCGACCGCCTGCATGACCTGGTCGAGGGCAATATCGTGATGCGGGCGATCAACGCCCTCTTTCACCTGTTCAATCGCAATGATCGCCGAGGTTCGAAGAAGAATATCCACGCCCACTACGACCTGGGCAACGCCTTCTATTCCCGCTGGCTGGACTCCAGCATGACCTACTCGTCGGCGCTCTACGACCAGCCCGGCCAGACGCTGGCGGACGGCCAGCGCGCCAAGTACGCGGCCCTGGCGCGGACCCTCGACCTGCAGACCGGCCAGAGCGTTCTGGAGATCGGCTGCGGCTGGGGCGGCTTCGCCGAGTTCGCGGCCAAGGAGGTCGGCGCGCACGTCACCGGCATCACCATCTCGCCCGCCCAGCACGACTTTGCCCGCAAGCGTCTGTTCGATCTGGGCCTGGCCGAAAAGGCCGACATCCAGCTGATCGACTATCGCGATGTGCAGGGACGCTTCGACCGAGTCGCCTCGATCGAGATGTTCGAGGCCGTCGGCGAGGAATACTGGCCGACCTATTTTAGCAAGATCCATCAGGTGCTGAGCCCCGGCGGCCGCGCCGGTCTGCAGATCATCACCATCCGCGACGAGCTGTTCGAGCACTACCGGACCCATACCGACTTCATCCAGCGCTACATCTTCCCGGGCGGCATGCTGCCCAGCGAGACGCGCCTGAGAGCCGAGACGATCCGTGCTGGGCTGGAGTGGCGTGAGGTCAGCCGCTTTGGCCAGGACTATGCCGAAACCCTGGCGGAATGGGCCCTCCGTTTCGAGGCGGCGTGGGACGAGATCATCAAGCTGGGCTTTGACGAACGCTTCCGGCGGCTGTGGCGGTTCTATCTCAGCTATTGCGAGGCCGGCTTCCGCACCGAACGCACGAATGTGATCCAGCTGGGCCTGAGCCGGGCCTAGACGTTTGGCCTTCGCCTCACGACCTCTGGTGTGCGTAAATGATCAAAAGCACAGCGAGGTCGCGTTCGAATGAACCTCTACACCATGGTCCTGGACTTCCACGGCGGCACCTATATCAGCCAGTTCGACGCCGCCACGCCGGTTGACGCCGTCACCGCCTGGTGCGGCGAACTGCAGGAAGAGCAACTGCTGGGCGAGGTGTCGTCCGACATCGCTGAGGGCATCATGGTCGATGCCGTCGAAAACCGCCTGGTCGAGGTCGAGGGGCTGCACAATGTCTGGTGCGCCGCCACGACCGCCGGCGGGCCGCTGGCCCTGCTGAACGTCATCGAGACCCACGCCAGCCCGAGCTAGACCCCCATCGCCTTGCGGGTGGCCGCCGCCTTGGCGCGGAAGGCCGCCCGTTCGGCATCGGGCATTTTCGACAGGGTCTTGAGCGGCATCATCATGCGGCCCAGGCCGGCCAGCCGGGCTTCATGCCTGTCGATAAAATCCCAGTACAAGGCGTTGAACGGGCAAGCATTATCGCCGTTGCGATCCTTGAGGTCATAGCGACAGCCTTTGCAGTAGTCGCTCATCCGGTCGATATAGGCGCCGCTGGCCGCATAAGGCTTTGAGCCCACGATGCCGCCATCGGCGAAGGTGGCCATGCCGCGCGTATTGGGCATCTCGACCCACTCATAGGCGTCGGCGAACACCACCATGTACCAGTCGTCGACCGCGTCCGGGTGGACGCCCAGCAGCATGGCGAGATTGCCGGTGACCATCAGCCGCTGGATGTGGTGGGCATAGGCGTGATCGCGCGCGGCGGTCACGGCGTCGGCGACGCAGGCCATGTCGGTTTTTCCGGTCCAGTAGAACCACGGCAGCTTGCCCTGGGCGTCCAGGGCGTTGCGCAGGGCGTATTCCGGCATCTTCAGCCAGTAGACGCCGCGCACGAATTCACGCCAGCCCAGGATCTGGCGGATGAAGCCCTCGACCGCATTCAGCGGCGCCTTCCCGGCCCGATAGGCCGCCTCGGCGCGCCGGCAAATGGTCAGCGGGTCCAGCAGGCCGATATTGAGGGCCGGCGAGATCAGGCTGTGCCACAGGAACGGCCGCTGCCAGCTCATGGCGTCCTGCCAGTCGCCAAAGCCCGCCAGCATGTCGTCGAAGAAGTGGTCGAGGATCGCTTCGGCTTCCTCGGGATTGGTCGGCCAGGCGAAGGTGTCGACACGGCCGAAATGGTCCTCGAACCCCGCCCCGACCATGGCCATAACCTCGCGCGTCGTGGCATTGGGCGTCGTACGCAGCCGCTCTGGCGGTCGCACCCCGGCCGGCAGCTTCTTGCGGTTTTCGGCGTCGAAGTTCCACTGTCCGCCGACCGGCTTGTCGCCGTCCATCAGCAGGCCCGTGGCGCGGCGCATCTCGCGGTAGAAATACTCCATCCGCAGTTCCTTGCGCCCCTCCGCCCAGGCGTTAAAGCGCTGGCGTGAGCAAAGGAAGCGGTCGTCCTCGCGGGTTTCCATCGCAACCGGCAGGGTCTGGGCCAGGGTCAGCAGATGGTCTTCCAGCCCCCACTTGCCACAGGCTGTGCGGATCACCCGGCCCAGGGGCTCCTCGGCCAGGGCGCGGGCGATCTCGCCACCGATCGAGCCGGTGTTGGCCGGATCGTCCAGCCTGACATAGCGAACCCGCACGCCCCGGTCCCGCAGGCGCTGGGCGAACTGGCGCATCGCCGACCAGACCAGAACCAGCTTCTGCTTGTGATGTTTCCACGCGGTGGCCTCGGCCACCGACTCGGTCATCAGGACGAGATCGCGCTCGGGATCCAGCCCGGCCAGGGCGGAAAGACCGTCGCTCAGCTGATCGCCCAGCACCAGCCGCAGCACGCCCTGTCCCTGATCTGTCACGCCTTGCTCATCCTTCGTCCCGACCTTCAGGAAAACTGGGCTTGCGTCGGGTCGCCGCGACACGATCTACCATGATCGCTCCGCCCCGCAGCCCTCAGCTTTACCGATCCGCGCACATGACCTTCAAAGCCAGCGTCTCCCCCAGTGTTCTGGACGCCATCGGCAATACGCCCCTCATCCGCCTGAACCGCGCCAGCGAGGCGACGGGCTGCGAAATCCTGGGCAAGGCCGAGTTCATGAACCCCGGCCAGTCGGTCAAGGACCGCGCCGCCCTGGGCATCATCCGCGACGCCGAGGCGCGAGGGCTGCTCAAGCCCGGCGGCCGGATCGTCGAGGGCACGGCGGGAAACACCGGCATCGGCCTGGCCATGGTCGCCTCGGCCCTGGGCTACAAAACGACCATCGTCATCCCGCGCACCCAGAGCCAGGAGAAGAAGGACGCCATCCGCCTGCTGGGCGCCCAGCTGGTCGAGGTGGACGCCGTTCCCTATTCAAACCCCGACAACTATGTCCGCTATTCCGGGCGCTTGGCGGAGGAACTTGCCAAGACCGAGCCCAATGGCGTGATCTGGGCCAACCAGTTCGACAATGTCGCCAATCGCCAGGCGCACTACCTGACCACCGGGCCGGAAATCTTCGAACAAACAGACGGTAAGGTGGATGGCTTCATCTGCGCCGTCGGCTCGGGCGGCACCCTGGCCGGCGTCGCCCAGGCGCTGCGCGAGCGCAAGCCCTCGGTGAAGATCGGCCTGGCCGACCCGCACGGCGCGTCCCTCTACAGCTGGTACAGGGACGGCGAACTGAAGTCGGAGGGAACCTCGATCAGCGAGGGCATCGGCCAGGGCCGCGTCACCGCCAATCTGGACGGCCTGGTGGTCGATCACCCCTTCCGGATCAGCGACGAGGACATGCTCAGGGTCGTCTTCGAGCTGGTCGAGCACGAGGGCCTGTGCCTGGGCGGCTCGGCCGGGATCAACGTCGCCGGCGCCGTTGAACTGGCCAGGGTGATGGGCCCAGGCCACACCATCGTGACCATCCTGTGCGACCATGGCTCACGCTATCAGAGCAAGCTGTTCAATCCGGCCTTCCTCGCCGAGAAGGGCCTGCCGACGCCGGGCTGGATGTAGAAGAGGCGCTTAAGGGTCGGAGTCGGCTTGCCCATCCTGCCAGATCCCGCGATCCTGCCCGACCTCAATCAGGGGCGAGTCAGACCCCGAAAGGCGCAGCCATGACCCTGCAAGATCCTCTCGTCTCGACCGCCTGGCTGCGCGATCACCTCGAAGCGCCCGACGTGCGCATCGTCGACGCCTCGTGGTTCATGCCGGGCACGCCACGCGATCCGAAGGAAGAGTTCCTCCTGGCCCACATCCCCGGCGCGGTGTTCTTCGATATCGACGAGATCTCCGACGAGACCTCGCCCCTGCCGCACATGCTGCCCAGCCCCATCAAGTTCGCCTCGCGGGTCCGCAAGCTGGGCCTGGGCGATGGGTCACGCATCGTCGTCTATGACAGCCTGGGGATCCTGCCCGCCGCCCGCGTCTGGTGGACCTTCCGGGCCATGGGCCATGAGGACGTCGTGGTGCTGGACGGCGGCCTCCCCAAGTGGATCGCCGAAGGTCACCCGATCGAGGACGGCCCCGCCCTGCCGCAGGAGCGCCACTTCACCTCCCGCTATCAGGCCGACATCGTCCGTACGGCCCAGCAGATGAAGCGCAACCTCGAGACCGGCCGCGAGCAGGTGGTCGACGCACGCCCCGCCGGCCGTTTCACCGGCGAGACGCCCGAGCCCCGCGCCGGCCTGCGCGGCGGTCACATCCCCGGTTCGCGCAATATCCCGCTGGGCGACATGCTGGCCCCCGACGGCACGATGCTGTCCGCCGACAGGCTGGCGGCCGTCTTCGCCGCCGCCGGCGTCGATGTCGCCAAGCCGGTCGCCGCGACCTGCGGCTCAGGCATCACGGCCTCGGTTGTCGCCCTGGCCCTGGCCCGCCTGGGCCATCCGCGCGCCGCCGTCTATGACGGCTCGTGGACCGAATGGGGCGGGCTTGAGGATACCCCGGTCGTCACCGGCCCCGCCTGACGCCTTGGCGCTGCGACCAACCCGGCCTAAACCACGACCGTCCGCCGCGTTGTCGAAAGCCCCCCCATGGATGAAGAAACCCGCCTGATCCGAACGGGCGCGTCGTCGGCTCCCCCGCCCAAGACGGTCAATCCAGCGATCCAGCGCGGTTCTACCGTGCTGATGGCCAGTGCCGCCGATCTGTATGACGACAGCCTGGTCAGCTACGGCATCACCGGCCTGTCCACGCCCGCCGCCCTGCAGACGGCCCTGGCCGAGTTGGAGGGGGCGGCCAATGTCACCCTTTACCCCTCGGGCCTGGCGGCCATAACCGGGGCCCTGCTGGCAGTGCTGAAGGCCGGCGACGAGATCCTGGTGGTCGACAGCACCTACAAGCCCACCCGGCGGTTCTGCGACCAGGTGCTGGGCCGGTTCGGCGTCACCACCACCTACTACGACCCGGCCCTGTCGCCCGAGGGCCTGATGGCCCTGACCACACCGAAGACCCGGCTGATCGTGCTGGAAGCCCCCGGCTCCCTGACCTTCGAGATGCAGGACATCCCGGCCATGGCCGCCGCCGCCAACAGCCGGGGCATTCTGACCCTGATCGACAACACCTGGGCGGCCGCGTTCTTCTTCAAACCGCTCGACCATGGCGTGACGCTCAGCATCCAGGCCCTGACCAAATATGTCGGCGGCCATTCCGACTGTTTCATGGGCAGCGTCGCCACCAACGACCCCGCCGTCGGCCAGCTGCTGGTCGACGCCATGTGGGACCTCGGCTGGTCGGTGTCGTCCGACGACGCCTACACCATGCTGCGCGGCCTGCGTACGATGGCCACCCGCCTGCCGCGTCACCAGGAGAACGGCCTGACGGTCGCCCGCTGGCTGCAACAGCGGCCGGAGGTGTCGCGCGTGCTGCACCCAGCCCTGCCCGGCGATCCCGGCCACGCCCTGTGGCGGCGTGACTTCACCGGGGCCTGCGGCCTGTTCGGCGTGGTGCTGAAACCCGCCCGCGAGACGGCCGTTCACGCCTTTCTCGACGCCCTGCAGCTGTTTGGCCTGGGCTTCTCCTGGGGCGGCTATGAGAGCCTGGCCATTCATTGCGATCCGCAACTGAAGAGCCGCTCTATCCCCGTCGATCTGGAAGGCCCATTGCTGCGCCTGCATATCGGTCTGGAAACCCCGGCCGACCTCATCATCGATCTGGAGCGCGGATTCGCGGCTCTGAACAGTCAGGCCTGAAACCCATGACCACCCATATCGCCCTGCTGCGCAGCGTCAGCCCCGGTGGCCAGAAGCCGATCGCGGCCGAGACCTTTGTCGACCTGCTTGGCGAACTGGGCCTGACCAACGCCCGCGCGGTGGGCGGCGCCAATAATCTGGTGTTTGACAGCCCCGATCGCACCGGCGCTGACCTGCAGAACTTCCTTGAGACCGAGATCCACACGCGCCTGGGCTTGCGCACCGATATCTATGTACGCACCGCCCAGGCCTGGGCGGCGATCATTGCCGCCAATCCCTATGCCGAGTTCGCCCTGACCGATCCGGGCCTGCTGATGACCCTGTTCCTCAAGGATCCGCCAGACAAGAAGGTGATCGGCGCCCTGCGCGCCAAACTGTCGGAGGGCGAGCAACTGCGAGTCGAGAGCCGCCAGTTCTACGTCACCTATCCCAATGGGCTTGGCGCGTCGAAGTTCAGCAACGGGCTCGTCGAAAAGGCCCTGGCCACCCGGATCACCGGCCGGTCGTGGACGATCGTGCAGGCGATCGGCGAGGCGATCGGCGAGGCGGGGGACGAGGCGGGGGACGAGGCGGGGGACGAGGCCGTCTGAGGCCTCGCCCGGTCTCAGCGACCCGGTATCCGCTCATAGACCACTAGGCGGTGCAGCCGTTCGTCCGGCGATGCGCGGAGCGATCGCTTAGGCGATGGCCCGGCTGGGAGAGGCGGCGCTCTCGAACAGCAGCCGATGGAGTTCGGGTTCGTAATAGGCCAGCAGCGTCCTGGCGAAGTCGGCCTCGTCAAGGTTCAGGGCCTTGGCCCACGCGGCCTGGGTCTCGATCGGCAGGCGGCCGACGCCGCTCTCTACCTGGGAGACAAATGTATAGTAGCGCAGCCCGACCTGTTCGGAGAGCTGGGCCTGGGTCAGGCCCGCCGCTTCTCGGCCCGCCTTAAGCCATCGGCCGGCCTCCTGCCGAAGCGCCTTGGTGTGCGCGACCTTGGCGGGGTCGGGGGTGGCTCGTGGCATCAAGCCTCCTGATGGTCTTACTGCGCCGGCGAAGGTCGGCATCTCTCGCAGAAACCAGTACTTATGCAACGTGTTCTTGGGCGACATGCGAAAACTTGTCAAAGGCCGACGTTATGGCGCGCCCCTGCGGCGATGGGCTTCGCAAGGCCGGCCTGATGGCGGCGACGAAACCCTTTGGCTCCAGTTATAACTAAACGTACTCTTACTTTTCCGTCGCCTGGTCGCGGGCTGGAGACTTCCTGCGGTTAGATCCGCCCGCCCCTCTAATCGCGACGACCCAGGCGACGAGACCTGACCCCGCCGAAAGCGCCTTTGATCAGGCCTGCGGCCCGCTTGACGCAGGCAAGGCCGGGCGGGCGGTGGCCAGTATGAGATAGCCGGCCACCGCCGACACGACGGAGCCGCACAGCACCCCGATCTTGACCTCGTCGAGCAGCAGAGGATCGGCGAAGGCCAGGTTGCCGATGAACAGGCTCATGGTGAAGCCGACCCCGCACAGCAGCGCTACGCCATAGAGCTGGCGTACCGTCGCGCCGCGCGGCATGTCGGCGAACCCCAGCTTGATCACCGCCATGGCGGCGAGGAAGACGCCGGCCTGCTTGCCCAGGAACAATCCCAGCGCCACCCCGACCGGCACCGGGGCGAGAACCGTCGCCAGGGTCACCCCCGCGAAGCTGACGCCGGCATTGGCCAGTCCAAACAGCGGCACGATCACAAAGGCCACGGGCCTGTGCAACGCATGCTCCAGCTGGTGAAGCGGCGAATGACGGTCATCGGGCCGGCCGCGCGACGGCCGGAGCGGAATGGTCATGGCCAGAACGACCCCGGCCAAGGTGGCGTGAACGCCGGACTTCAGGACGCACAACCACAGCGCCACGCCCAGCAGCAGATACAGCCACAGCCAGGTCACCTTGAAACGGTTGAGGGCGATCAGGGCGATCGTGACGCCGCCCGCCAGGGTCAGCGCCAGGACGTTGAGTTGGTCGGTATAGAAGACGGCGATGATCAGGATGGCGACCAGATCATCGAGAATGGCGATTGCCGTCAGGAAGATCTTCAACGAGGCCGGCGCGCGCGATCCCAGCAGCGACAGGACGCCCAGTGCGAAGGCGATGTCGGTGGCCGCTGGGATCGCCCAGCCGCGAAGATGTTCGGGCGTTCCCAGATTGACCGCGCTGTAGATCAGGGCCGGCGCCACGACCCCGCCCAGCGCCGCAACGCCGGGCAGGATCAGGCGCGAGGGCTTCGAAAGCTGCCCGTCCAGCACCTCCCGCTTGATCTCCAGCCCAACCAGCAGAAAGAACACGGCCATCAGACCGTCATTGATCCAGTGCGCGAGGCTTTCGCGCATCGCCAGGCCGGCGATGGTCCCGCCGATCTCGATATGCAGCACGGCGTTGTAGGCGGCGGCCCAGGGCGAATTGGCGACCAGCAGAGCCAGGGCCGCCGCCGCCATCAGGACGTATCCCCCGGCCGCTTCATGATGCAGGAACTGGCGCAGAGCCGAGAGTGCGCGCGTTGAGAGTCTGGGCTTCAGTTCAAATGCCACGGCGGCCTCCAAAAGCATGGATCAAGCTATCGTGACGTCCGGTTATCGACGGACGCCGGACCGAATTCGCTGGAGGCGCGGCCTGGCCGCATGAAGCGGCCTGATATCTGCCGCGCAATCTGACCATGCCGGCGTCAAGGTCAAGCGAAACCGGCTCGCCCTGTTCAAGGCGGGCGACGGAACAGGCGAGACCAGCAAACGTGCTCGGCATGATGATGCGATTGCGGAACCTCATGGCGGCCTCAAGCCCGATCCCGCGCAACCTGACGACACCCAGGGCATGACATCGGGAAAGAATTGACCTCCGCCACGGCTCGGCACAGAACGTCTTCAGCGTCAGATTCCATCTCGACTGGAACGCGGCGCAAGCGCCCCGGATCGTGGGCCACTGGGGAGAAGACACTTGGATAGACGTCAGTTTCTTGCTGCCTGTGGAATCGGCGCCGGCGGCATGCTGTTGCCCGGCTTCGGCCAGGCCATCGCCGCCGATCAGCTGGTGGAAACCATCGAGCTGGCCGTCAAGAAGCGCCTGGCCGACGCGGCCATGAGCGCCGCGACCGCCGCCGGGGCCAGCTATTGCGACGTGCGCGTCGGCCGCTACCTGCGCCAGTTCATCGTCACCCGCGAGGCCAACGTTCAGGCGGTGACCAACACCGAGTCGAGCGGCGTGGGCGTTCGCGTGATCGCCGACGGCGCCTGGGGCTTTGCCGCCACCAACAACATTTCGGCGGAATCGGTCGCCCAGACCGCCCGCCTGGCCACAATGATCGCCAAGGCCAACGCCAAAAACCAGACCGCGCCCGTCCGCCTGGCCCCCACCAAGGGCGTCGGCGAGGTGAAATGGGCCACGCCCATTCGCCGCAACGGCATGGAAGTCTCGCTGCAGGAGAAGGTCGACCTTCTGATGCGCGTCAACGGCGCGGCGCTGACGGCCGGGGCCAGCTTCGTCAATTCCAGCCTGTTCCTGATCAACGAGCAGAAATACTTCGCCAGCACCGATGGCTCTTACATCGACCAGGACGTCCACCGCATCTGGGCGCCCTTCACGGTGACCGCCATCGACAAGGCCAGCGGCAAGTTCCGCTCGCGCGAGGGCCTCTCCGCGCCGATGGGTCTGGGCTACGAGTACCTGGACCCCAAGGCCGAGGACAAGAGCCTCTCGCCCAACGGCATCATCAGCTACGGCAAGTCCTATGACATGGTCGAGGACGCCAAGGCCGCCGCCGTCCAGGCGCGCGAGAAGCTGACGGCCAAGTCGGTCAAGCCGGGCCGCTACGACCTGGTGCTCGACCCCAACCATCTGGGCCTGACCATCCACGAGTCGGTCGGCCACCCGCTCGAGCTCGACCGCGTGCTGGGCTACGAGGCCAACTATGCCGGGACCAGCTTCGCCACGCTGGACAAGCGCGAGGCGCGCTTCCAGTACGGCAGCGAGATCGTCAACCTCACGGCCGACAAGCTGCAGCCCGGTAGCCTGGGCGCGGTCGGCTATGACGACGAAGGCGTCGGCACCAAGAGCTGGCCACTGATCCAGGACGGCAAGCTGGTCGACTATCAGGCCACCCGCGACCAGGCCCACATGCTGGGCAAGACCGAGTCCGACGGCTGCTCCTATGCCGACTCTTGGTCGACCGTGCAGTTCCAGCGCATGCCCAATGTCTCGCTGCAGCCGGGCAAGAAGAAGATGAGCCTGGACGACATGATTTCGGGCGTCGAGGACGGGATCTACATCCTGGGTCGCGGCTCGTTCTCGATCGACCAGCAGCGCTACAACGCCCAGTTCGGCGGCACGCTGTTCTACGAGATCAAGGACGGCAAGATCACCCAGCCCCTCGAGGACGTGGCCTATCAGATGCGCACGCCCGAGTTCTGGAACGCCTGTACGGCGATCTGCGACGAGCGCGACTATCGCCTGTTTGGCTCCTTCTTTGATGGAAAAGGCCAGCCCAGCCAGGTTTCGGCCGTGAGCCACGGTTCGTCGACCACCCGGTTCGACGACATCAATGTCATCAACACCGCGCGCTCGCTCGGTTGATCGGGTCGAGGGAGACAGTCCAATGAGCATCATGACAGAGGCCGAGGCCAAGACGATCCTCGACAAGGTCATCAAGCTGTCGACGGCCGACGAGTGCACCGCCCAGCTGACCGGATCGGTCGAAGGCAATATTCGTTTCGCCCTCAACAACGTCTCGACCAGCGGCGTGGTCAGCAATACCGATCTGTCGGTCCAGGTCGCGTTCGGCAAGCGCGTCGGATCGGCGTCGATCAACGAGTTCTCGGACGCCGCCCTGGCCCGCGTGGTCAAGCGCGCCGAGGAACTGGCCAAGCTGGCGCCGGAGAATCCGGAGTTCGTCACGGCCGTCGAGGCCCAGGCCTACAAGCCCAGCGCAACCTTCAGCGCCGCGACCGCCGCGATCACGCCCGACCAGCGGGCCGAGATCGCCCGGGCCTCCATCGCCCCCTGCCGCGCCCAGAACCTGATCGCCGCCGGCTTCCTCAATGACGAGCAAAGCTTCGTCGCCTTCGCCAACAGCAAGGGCGCGTTCGGCTATCAGCGCGCCACCGAGGTCGACTACACCTGCACGGTGCGTACGGCCGACGGCCGGGGCTCGGGCTGGGTCAGCCGCAACCTGCAGGATTCCACCAGCTTCAAGCCGGCCAGCGACATCGAGATCGCCATGCGCAAGGCCAGCGCCTCGGCCGAGGCCCAGTCGCTGGAGCCCGGCAAATATACGGTGATCCTGGAACCGGCCGCCGCCTCGGGCCTGATCTCGTTCATGCTCAACTTCTTCGACGCCCGCCAGGCCGACGAGGGGCGCAGCTTCCTGTCCAAGAAAGGCGGCGGCAACAAGCTGGGCGAGCAGGTCTATGATCCGCGCGTCACCTTCACGGCCGACCCCTGGCACCCCGAGCTGGCAGTGCTGCCGTGGGACGCCCAGGGCCGGGCCCGCGAGCGCATGCCGCTGGTCGAGAACGGCAAGATCGCCAACCTGCTCTACTCGCCCTATTGGGCCCAGAAGCAGGGCAAGAAGGTGGTGGGCCGACCGGGCAACATCATCATGTCGGGCGGAACCAAGTCGACCGCCGACCTGGTGCGCGAGACCGAGCGCGGCATCCTGGTGACCCGCACCTGGTACATCCGCATGGTCGATCCCCAGACGGTGCTGCTGACCGGCCTGACCCGCGACGGCACCTTCTACATCGAGAACGGCCAGTTGAAGTACCCGGTGAAGAACTTCCGCTTCAACGAGTCGCCGGTGATCATGCTCAACAACATCGACGATCTGGGCCGGCCGGTTCGGGTCAGCGAGGGCGGTCAGATGCAGTACATGATCCCGCCGATGCGCGTGCGTGACTTCACCTTCACCTCGCTCTCGGACGCCGTCTGACCGGATAACGCATGGCCGGTAACCGCGTAACGCGTTCTGAGTGCCTGCGCCTGCTGACGGGCGGCGCATTGGGGGGCTGGCTTGCCAGCCTCCCGTCCGCCGCCCGATCGGCGCCCGTGTACGACTTCTGGTTCACCCGCCTGCGCTACGACTCCGGGGACTGGGACGTTGACCAGCGGATGCCGTCCAACATCCTGACCTCGCTAATCGACTACACCAACCTGCGGGTCGATCCGCAGGAGCGGGTGGTCCGGCTGTCGGATCCGGCGATGCTGACCGCGCCGTTCTGCTATCTGGCCGGCCACAAGCTGGTGGAGTTCAGCCCCGCCGAAGCCGCCAATTTCGAACGCTATGTGCGCAACGGCGGCTTTGTCTTCGTCGATGATTGCAACCACGATATCGACGGCCTGTTCGCCCGATCGTTCGAGCGCCAGATGACAAAGCTGTTCGGCGCCGAGGCCCTGCGCAAGCTGCCCAACGACCACGCCATCTATCGCAACTTCTTCAAGTTCGACGGCCCGCCCGCCACCAGCTTCGAGCTGAACGGCTGGGGCGACGATCTCGTGCATGACTACCTCAAGGGCATCGAGATCGGCGGGCGCCTGGGCCTGCTCTACAGCAACAAGGATTATGGCTGCGAGTGGGATTACGACTGGCGCAACAAGCGCTTCCTGGCTGAAGACAACACCAAGTTCGCGGTCAACATCGTGCTCTACGCCCTGACCGCCTGATCCCGCCTCTCGCCTGCTCGGAACCGCGATGACCCAGACCCCCACCGAAGCCGATATTGCGCTCAAGCTCGAGCGCCTGGGCCAGTTGCGCGCGGCGATCGGCCAGGCCATCGTCGGCCAGGACGAGGTGGTCGAGCAGTTGCTGATCGGCCTGCTGGCCGGCGGCCACTGCCTGATCGAGGGCGTGCCGGGCCTGGGCAAGACCCTGCTGGTCCGCACCCTGGGTCAGGCGCTGTCGCTCGACTTCCGCCGCGTCCAGTTCACGCCCGACCTGATGCCCAGCGACATCCTCGGCACCGAGGTGCTGGAAGAGGATCACGGCACCGGCCACCGGCACTTTCGCTTCCAGCCGGGCCCGGTCTTCACCAACCTGCTGCTGGCCGACGAACTGAACCGCACCCCGCCCAAGACCCAGGCGGCCCTGCTGGAGGCCATGCAGGAGCACACGGTCAGCTATGCGGGCGTCACGCACGCGCTATCAGAGCCGTTCTTCGTGCTGGCCACCCAGAACCCGCTGGAACAGGCCGGCACCTATCCCCTGCCCGAGGCCCAGCTGGACCGGTTCCTGCTCAACATCCGGGTCGGCTACCCCACGGCCGAGGAAGAGCGCGCGATCCTGGCCCTGACGACCGGCGGCGCCATCGCCGCGCCGGCCCCGGTGATGACCGGACCCGACATTGTCGAACTCCAGAAATGGGTGCGCCAGGTGCATGTCGGCGAAGGCCTGCTGACCTGGATCACCGCCCTGGTCCGCGCCAGTCGTCCCGGCCCCGACGCGCCCGCCGCCGTCCAGACCTATGTCCGCTGGGGCGCCGGCCCGCGGGCCGGCCAGGCCCTGGTGCTGGCCGCCAAGGCGCGGGCCCTGCTGCACGGACGGCTGGCGGCCACCCGGGCCGACGTCGTCGCCCTGGCGGCGCCGGTCATGCGCCACCGCATCCTGCTGTCGTTCGCGGCCGAGGCCGAGCGCAAGACCACCGACGACGTGGTCGCCGCCCTGCTGGCCGCCCTTCCGGCCCCGACGCGGGACTGATCGCGGCGCATGTCTCCGTTCGACCTTCCTCCCGACCTGCGCAGCCGCCTGCGACGCCTGTCGCTGGCGCCCCGCGCGGCTGCGGTGCTGGCGGGCGACGGGATGCACGCCAGCCGCAATCGCGGCGGCGCGATGGAGTTCGCCCAGTACCGCGCCTATGAGCGCGGCGACGACCTGCGCCGGATCGACTGGAAGCTCTACTCCCGGTCAGACCGCTTCTTCGTTCGCGACGCCGAACGCGAGAGCCCGGTGGCGATCTGGATCGTCCTGGACGCCAGCGCCTCGATGGGCCAGGCCGATGTGGCCCGCCCCGACTGGTCGCGCTTCGACGCTGCCCGGCGCCTGGCCGCCGCCGTCATCGAGATCGCCCTGCAGCAAGGCGACCGGTTCGGCGTCATCGTCGCCCAGGCGCAAGGGGCGCTGGTCCTGCCGCCGTCCAGCGACAAGCGTCACCGCGACCGCATCCGGCTGACGCTGGGTCCGCTTCGACCCGGCGGCGTTCCGGCCTGGGAGCGAGACGTGCAAGCCCTGGGCGAGCGCATCGCGCCCGGCGACATGGCCCTGTTCGTCACCGACGGCTTCGACGAGGCCTGCGTCGCGGCCGCCGAGCGCCTCGCCGCGTCCGGTCGCGACGTGTCGTTCATCCAGCTGCTGACCGCCGACGAGCGCGACTTCCCGTTCGACCGCAGTCTTCGCTTCCGCGATCCTGAAGGCGACGCCGAGCTGGCCGGCGACGGCCGGACCCTGCGCGAGGATTTCCTGATGCGCTTCGCCCAGGCCCGGGCCGAGCTACGCGCGCGGCTCGAAGGCCGGGGCGTCCGCTATGTCGAGCACTTCATCGACCAGGATCCGGACCAGCCCATCCAGAAGCTGTCACAGCCGGCGCCCCAGCGATGACGCCGACCCTGCTCCTGCCGGCTGCCTTGGGCGTCCTGATCGCGATCGCGGTTCCTCTGGCGATCCACATCGCGCGGCGGACCGAGACCCAGACCATCGACTTCGCGGCCCTGCGCTGGCTGAACCCCAACCCAAGGCCCGTGCGACGCCTGCAGCTCGATGAGCGGGTGCTGCTGGCGGTGCGGATCGCCCTGATCGTCGCCATCGCCCTGCTCCTGGCCCGTCCCGTGACGCGCCCCCCGGGCGATGACCGGCCCGTGGTCGCGGTCTCGCCAGCTGTGAACCTCACGGACGTCCCCGACCGGGGCGAGCGCCGGGTCTGGCTCGCGCCAGGCTTTCCGGGTCTCGACCGCCCCGCGCCGGCCTTGCCGACGAACCCGGCCAGCCTCATCCGCCAGCTCGACGCCGAGACGCCCGCCAGGACGCCGATCGCCGTGGTCATGCCGCCGGAGCTGACCGGTGTCGACGCCCAGAGGCTGTACCTGTCGCGCAAGGTGGACTGGCGGATCACCGCATCGTCACGCCGCCCCGAACCGGTCGTCGCGCGCGCGCCGCCCGCGCTGAGCGTACGCTATTCCTCGGATGGCGAGGACGCTGTTCGCTACTTCCGCGCGGCGGCGACAGCCTTCGCCGAGCCCGGCCAGCCGCCCGCCTTTGACGCCGCCCCTGTCGACCGCCCCCTGCCCCGCAACGCCCGGTATCTCGTCTGGCTGTCCAGCGCGCCGATGCCTGCGACCATTCTGGACTGGATCGAGGACGGCGGCGTGGCGCTGCTGGCCCATGACGCGCCGTCCCCGGTCGAGGGCGGGCAACGGGTGACATGGCGCAACGCGACCGGCGAACCGCTCGCCAGCGCAGGTCGCTTCGGCAAGGGGCGCGTGCTGCGCCTGACCCGTCCCCTCGAACCCAGGGCCATGCCGGCCCTGGTCGAGTCCGACTTTCCGGCGGCCCTGTGGTCCCTGCTGGACCCGCCGCCGGCGCCCGATCGCGTCGCTGCGGCCGACTATGCGCCCACGGTGCGCGCGACGCCCGGCGCCTCGCCCTATAATCCCCATCCCGTGGACCTGCGTCCCTGGCTGGCCGTGGCCATCGCCGCGCTCTTCGCGGTCGAGCGCTGGCTGGCCACCCGGCGGCGGCGGCCGGTCGCCGCATGATCGCCGCGCTCTCCCACCACCTGCGGGCCGCCCGCCAGCGAAGCCTGCTCGACACGATCGCCGTCGGACTGCCGCTTGTTCTGGCCCTCGGCGCCGCGACCTGGCGGCTGGTCGGCCTCGGGGCGGCGTTGGCCACGATGACCCTCGGGGGCCTGGCGCTGGGCTGGACGGCCTGGAAGCGTGCCCGACGCTTCGACCCTGCCTGGCTGACCGCCGCCCTGGACGCCCGCGCGCCCGGCCTTGAGGACAGCAGCGATCTCCTGCTCCGCGCGCCGGGGAGCCTGGAGGGCCTGGCGGCCCTGCAGCAGGCGCGGCTGCAAACCCGGCTGACCGAAGCCGCCGCCCTCGATCTGCGCCCCGACTGGTCGCGCCGCTGGATCGCCTGGACCGCTGGCCTCAGCACTGTCGCGATCCTGGCCATCATGCTCTGGCCCTCGGCGCGCGAAGCGGGCGGCGGTGTCGGCGGCGTTCGATCGGCCTCGCCCCTCAGCGCGCCCAGGATCGCCGGCGCGCGGTTGCGCGTCACGCCGCCTGCCTATACCGGCCAGCGCCCGTTCGAGCAGAGCAGCCTCGACGTGCGCGCGCCCGCCAATTCACGCGTTGAGTGGGCCGTGAACCTCGTTCCCAGCCCCGGCGCCGCGACCCTGAGCTTCCCGGGCGACGCGCCCCTTTCCCTTCGTCGACAAGGCGGGCGCTGGCTCGGCGACCGGGTCTTCGCGCGGTCGGCGCTGTATCGGATCGAGGCCCCAGGCCTGCCCCGCCAGCGCCTGCATCGGCTTGAGATGATCCCTGACGCCGCGCCGGTGGTGCGTGTCCTGACGCCAGACAGCGCCCTGACCCTCACTGCCCCCGGCCAGATGCGCTGGGCGCCCGTGTTCGAAGTCCGCGATGATTATGGTGTGGCGGCCGCCGCCCAGTTGCGCGTGACGATCACCAAGGGCGAGGGCGAAAACATCACCACGACCGAGCGGACCCTGCCCCTGAGCGGCCGGGGCGACGCGCGGCTCAAGCGTTTCGCCGCCGACCTCGACCTGACGCGCGAAGGCCTCGAACCCGGCGGCGACATGATCGTCCAGCTGGTCGTCAGCGACAATCGCGCGCCCGCGCCCCAGACGGTGGAAGGTCCCAGCATCATCCTGCGCTGGCCGGCCGCCATGGGCCTGGCCGACGGGCTCGAGGGCATGGCCCGCCAGATCCTGCCGGTCTATTTCCGCAGCCAGCGCCAGATCATCATCGACGCCGAGGCCTTGATCGCCCAGCGCAGCCGGATCACGCCGGACACCTTCCTCGACCGGTCCAACGGGCTGGGCGCCGACCAGGCCCAGCTTCGCCTGCGCTACGGCCAGTTCATGGGCGAGGAGGCCGAGGGCGGCGGCGGCGGGCTGTCCATCCCGACCAATGACGCGCCCGCGCTGGACCTGCCGACGAACGACGGCCCCGCATCGGCGCCCGCCAAACCCGAACCCCAAGAGAAACATAGTCACGACGACGGACACGACCATGGCGCCGAGCCTGCGACCTTCGGCGAGATGGGCGACGTGGTCGCCCAGTTCGGCCATGCGCACGACACCGGCGACGCCTCCACCCTGTTCGATCCCGGAACACGCTCGACCCTGGCTCAGGCTCTGGACGCCATGTGGGACTCCGAACGCGCCCTGCGCCAAGGCAAGCCCAGGGACGCCTTGCCTCACGCCCATCGGGCGCTGGACCTGCTGAAAACCGCCCAACAGGCCAAGCGGATCTTCCTGGCGCGCGCGCCGTCGAAGATGCCGCCGGTCGATCTGTCCCGCCGCCTTACGGGCAAACGCGACGGCATTGTTTCGGGTCGACTTGTTCCGGCGACGCGCGATCCCGGCGACACGCCGGCCGTTGAGGCCTGGCGCACGCTGGGCCAGACCCAGCCCGCAGCGCCCCTGCGCCTGGACGCCCTGGCGCGCTGGGTGAGCGCCAACCAGAAACGCCTTGCCGATCCCCTGGCCCTGTCAGCCCAGATCGACACTGTTCGCAATGAACCCGGTTGCCTCGACTGCCGTCAGAAGCTGCGCGCACTTCTATGGGCGGCGCTGGAGCGACCGCCGGCCGGCGTCCTGCGTCGCGCCCCGGCGGACGCCCGCGGCCGCCGTTATCTGGACGCCCTGCGATGATCGGCGATCTCCAGATCTGGACGGCGGCCCTGATCGCCGTGGCCGTCGTCGGCGGCGTGGTTCGACTGGCGTTTCGGCGGCGATCGGCGGCGGAGGCGGCGCGCGGTCCTGCATGGCGCTTCGCCACGCTGGCCGGCCTGCAAATCCTCGCAGGCGTCTTTCTGTACCTGACGCTCTTCCCTCCTTCGGTGGGGACATCCCCCGGACGCCTGGTAATCGTCACAGGCGGGGCGTCGCCGACGCTGCGCGCCGCCGGTGACGTGGTTGTCGCCCTGCCGGAGGCCGGCGCGGCGCCCGGCGCCATCCGCGTTCCCGATCTCGGCGCGGCCCTGCGCCTCTATCCGCAGGTCGGACGGCTGCGCATCGAGGGCGAAGGCCTGACGTCTCGCGACCAGATCCCTCTGGACCGGCCGGCGGAGTTCATCCCCGCGCGGGCGCCCAGCGGCCTTGTCGACCTGACCTTGCCCGGTCCGGTCGCCCCCGGCGCGCGCTTCAGCGTGGCGGGCCAGATCGGCGCGCTGACGTCAGGCGTAGTCGAACTGCTCGACCCGGCCGGCGCGATCGTCGACCGCGCCGAGGTGAAGATCGGCCAGCGCTTTGGGCTGTCGGCTTCGTCGCGGGCTGCTGGGCTGGCGCTGTTTGATCTGCGCCTGAAGGACGCGGCGGGCCGGCTGGTCGAGCACATCGAGATCCCGATCCAGACGCGAGCGCAACGACAGCCTCGCGTCGTCGTCCTGGCGGGCGCCGCCAGCCCTGAAACCAAATATCTCCGCCGCTGGGCCCAGGACGCAGGCATCGCGCTGAGCGTCGAGATCGATGTCGGCGGTGGCGCGCGTCTGGGCGATACACCGACACCGCTGACGCGAGCAGATCTGGCTGAGGTCGATCTCGTCGTCGTCGATGATCGCCTCTGGGAGACCCTGTCGATCGGGGAACGGGCCGCCCTCGGCGGCGCCACGCAGGATGGTCTTGGTCTGCTGCTGAGACCCACGGGGCAGCTCTCCGACACCACCCAACGCGAATGGGGCGGGCTGGGGATGGCGAACATCGGTGGCGACGATGCGCGAGCCTTCCGTCTCGGGGGATCGGCCCTGCCCGTCGCGCTCGCGCTCAACCGGCTTGGCCTGGTCCAGACCGGGCGAGACGACGTGCCGATGATCCGGGATACGGCCGGCGCCGCCCTCGCCGCCTGGCGTCCGCGCGGCCAGGGCCGGGTGGGCCTGTCGATCGTGGCCGACAGCTATGCTCTGACCCTGGCCGGCCACGGCGACCGCTATGGCGAACTGTGGAGCGAGCTCTTTTCGACCCTGGCGCGTCCTGGCGAGCCGCCGGGCGTGCGCCTGGACGGCATCGCAAGGCCGGGTGAGCGCGCGGCGCTGTGCCCGGTCACCCAGCAGGTTCGCGTCGTCGACCCCGAGGGCGTCGAAAGCCAGCCGCGTCTGGATCCGGCGACAGGGTCCGCAACCTGCGCCGCCTACTGGCCCCGCCGGTCTGGATGGCACCGGATTGTGGATGGCGATGTCGAGACGGCTGTGTACGTCCACCCGGCCGATGCGGCCCCGTCGCTGGCCCAAAGCGCCAACCGGCAGGCGACGCTGGAGCGGGTGCAAGCGGCTGCCGGGCGCGGAACGGGGGCGGTCGCCTCGGCTTCCGGATCGCCCTGGCCCTGGGCCGCGGGTCTGCTCGCCGTGCTGGGTTTGCTGTGGTGGCTGGAGCGACGATCGGCGCAGGGTCGGCGGCTCGCCGGGCGCTAGGGGCGTTTCGCGCCAACACGCTCGCGGCAGACAAACAGTTCAAGGCGACGCAAGCTGTCGGCGGCTGACGTCAAAGCGTCATGCCAGCCCGCTAGTCGAGGCTGAACCGTTGGAGGCCCTATGCTCAATCTCGTCGTCGCGCTGTTTCTGGGCCTCGCATCCACTGCCCTGGCCCCCTGCCCCAAGGACGACCTCGCCTGCGCGCGGTCGCGGCTGGACGCCGATCTGCGGATGAACGACCTGACCGCCGTGGGCACCCACAACAGCTACAAGCTGGCGATCCCGGCTGACGAGCTGGCCGTCATGGTCGCTGCGCGCGGCCCGGCGGCCCTGGGCATAGACTATGCGCACCGACCGCTGGCCGAGCAGCTGGACGCCGGAGCGCGTCAACTGGAGATCGACGTCGTCGCTGATCCTCAAGGCGGGCGCTATGGGCGCCCCCTGACCGCCCTGGGGACCGGCGCGACCCTGTCGCCCGACGACGCAGCGGCGCTGGCCCAGCCGGGCTTCAAGGTCCTGCACATCCCAGATGTCGACTTTCGCTCCTCGTGCCTGACCTTCATGGCCTGTCTCTCGCAGGTAAAGGCCTGGTCCGGGGCCCATCCTGACCACGCCCCCATCCTCATTCTGATCAATGCCAAGGACGGCCCCGCCAGCTTTCCCGGCGGCGTCACGCCCCTGGCCTTTGACGAAAAAGCCTTCGACGCGCTGGACGCCGAGGTTCGCGCCGTGTTCGCTGAGGCCGACCTGATCACCCCCGACCGGGTGCGTGGCCAGCACGCCACCCTGCGCGAGGCCGTGCTGGCCCAGGGCTGGCCCAGCCTGGGCGCGTCGCGCGGCAAGGTCTTCTTCGCCCTGGATGAAAGTCCCGAGAAGGTGGTGTTCTATCGCGGCGCCCGTCGTTCGCTGGAAGGCCGGGCCATGTTCGTCAACACGGACGAGGCTTCGCCGGCGGCGGCCTATCTGACCCTGAATGATCCGATCGCCCAGAAGGACCGCATTGCCGCCGCCGTGAAGGCCGGCTTCATCGTCCGCACGCGCGCGGACGCCGACACCCAGGCGGCGCGAACCAACGACATCAGCCAGAGCCGCGCCGCCTTGAGCAGCGGCGCGCAATATGTCTCGACCGACTATATCTGGGCCGACCCGCGCTTTGCCGGCGGCTATACGGTGCGCCTGACGGGCGGCGACGTGGCCGTCTGCAATCCCATCCGCGCAGCCGGGCGCTGCGCCGGCCTGGCTCTGGAAGCCCTGCCGGGCGCGCCAGCGCGGGGATCTCGCCCATAAGCAGCGACCGGACCTGACGCCCCTTCCGCCCGGCCGCCCTCTCTGCGCGCGGCCGGGCTACAGGCGAGCGCCCGGCCTGCAACAGCCAACCAGACCGGCGATAGCCGACAGGGCCTCTATGTCGAAGGCGCTTTCCAGAGCGTCGGCGATCTCGTCCAGAGCGGCGTGCACGCGAAGGCTTTGGTCCAATCCATCCGACGCCACGCCCAGCGTTTCCAGAAAGGCCCGCCGCGCCGCGCCCTGGTTGAAGAGACCATGGACGTAGCAGCCCATGATCCGTCCATCGACCGAGACCGCGCCATCCGTGGCGCCGCTATCCATCAGCAGCATCGGACGGTCTGAGCCGATCGTGCGCCCAACATGCATCTCGTAGCCCTCGAAGCGTCCGTCTGCCCCAGCCAGCCGGCCCGAAACGGGAGCCAGCACCTTGTCGCCGGTCAGAATCGTGTCGACCTCCAGAAGACCCAGGCCCTCGACGTGCTCCGGCGGCCCTTCAACGCCATCGGGATCGCTGAGGGTCCGTCCCAACATCTGATAGCCGCCACAGACACCCAGCACCCTCCCGCCGCGCCGAACATGGGCGGCAAGATCGATGTCCCAGCCCTGGGCGCGCAGGAAGGCCAGGTCCGCCAGGGTCGCCTTGGTGCCGGGCACGATCACCAGATCCGCGTCGCCCGGCAGGGCCTGGCCGGGCGGTATGAAGGTGAAATCAACGTCCGGCTCGACGCGCAGGGCGTCGAAGTCGTCGAAATTGGCGATGCGTGACAGCATGGGCGCGACGATCTTCAAACGCCGCCCCTCGCCCGGCCTTGACCGGTCAAGGACCACGGCGTCCTCGGCGGGCAGCGACCGGGCGGACGAGAGCCAGGGGGCCATGCCAAGGTCGGCCCAGCCCGTGCGCCTGACGATCTCGGTCTTCCCGTCATCGAACAGCGAGGGATCGCCTCTGAACTTGTTGATCAGGAAGCCCTTGATCATGGCGCGGTCCTGCGCGTCGAGCACCGCGTGCGCGCCCACCAGGGCGGCGATGACATGGCCTCGATCAATGTCGCCGACCAGAACCACCGGCACGTTCGCGGCGCGCGCAAAGCCCATATTGGCGATGTCGCCGGCGCGGAGATTGGTCTCGGCCGGGCTGCCAGCGCCCTCGACGATCACCAGATCGCATTGCGCCTCAAGACGACGGAAGCTCTCAAGAACGGTGTCGAGAAGCGCGCCCTTCTGCGCTTGATAGCCGCGCGCCTGCCAGGTTCCCGCCATCTTGCCCAGCACCACCAGCTGGGCGCCGACATCGCTCTGGGGCTTGAGCAGCACCGGGTTCATGTCGACGGTCGGCGGCGTGCGGCAGGCCATCGCCTGCAGCGCCTGGGCGCGGCCGATCTCGCCGCCATCCGCCGTAACGGCGGCATTGTTGGACATGTTCTGCGGCTTGAACGGCCGAACGTTCAGGCCGCGATTGGTGAACAGCCGGCACAGGCCCGCGACGAGCACGGACTTGCCGACATCGGATCCACACCCCTGAATCATCAAGGCGGCCAGGTCTGTTCTCCCAGAAAGTGTCCGACGGGGACGCGGCGACCGTCCCTTGTGGGGACAGCCGCCGCGCCACGCTAGGCTCTAGAACCTGGCGCGAACGCCGATGAAGGCACCGCGTTCGGGCGCCCCATAGTTCAGGATGGTCTGGTAGTCCTTGTCGAACGCGTTTTCGACCCGCCCATACACTTCAAGCGTCTCGTTGATCGGATAGGATGCCCGCAGATCGATCAGCGTGTAGCCGGCGACGGCGACGGTGTTGGCTTCATTGTTGAACGTCTTGCCGACATGACGCGCGGCGATGGTGGTGTTCAGACCGACCGGCCAGCGATAGGTCGCCGACAGGTTGGCCAGGTTCTTGGGACGGCGGGTCAACTGCCGGCCCGCATTGGCGCCCGAGGCGTTTTCGGACTCCGTGTAGGCGTAGTTGCCGGCCAGGGTCAGGCGGTTGGTCGCCTCGACCTGGCCGATCAGTTCCAGACCCTTGGCCTGCGTCTTCTGGATGTTCTTGTAGTAGCCGAACCGGAAGACGCCGCCCGGGTTGCACGGGGCGCCGGTGGAGCCGAACGTGCACGAGAAGAAGCGGATCTCGTTGTCGGCCTCACGGGCGAACACCGTGGCCGAGACCCTGGCCTTGCCGCTCAGAAGGCGCTGCTCGACCCCGGCGTCCCAGCTGTCGAACTTTTCGGGGCTCAGGTCCAGATTGCCGTATTCGCTATAGAGCTCGTACAGGCCCGGGGCCCGGAAGCCCTGGCCGAAGCTGGCCCGCAGCACGGTATTGCCCTCGTTCAGCGCCCAGGCGGCCGAGACCTGGCCCAGGGTGTGCTGGCCATAGGTGTCGTGGTCCTCGTAACGCAGACCACCCGTCAGGGTCAGACCCGCAACGACCTCGGCCTGAAGCTGGCCATAGACGCTGTCGACGCCGACACGGCCGTTGCGGAAGGCCGGATTGGGCTTCGTCAGGCTCGGCGAACGGGTTTCCATCCGCGACCGCTCGCTTTCGGCGCCAAAGGAGGCGGTGAGGGTCTCGCTGAGCGCAAAGGCGCCTTGATACTCCCAGCGCTTGTTCCGGCCGGTGGCGTCGAAGGTCAGCGGAACGGCGGGACGCGCCGGATTGATGTTCTCGCGCGCGGTGTCGGTGTAGCCGTAGGCGATCCGATTGGTCCAACGTCCGTCCAGCAGGGCGAAGTTCAGGCCGGTATAGATCACCAGTTCCTCGGTCCGGCCAAACTCGGCGGAGTCGGTGTTGAAGCCGTCAAAGTCGTTCTTGCCGCGCGAATAGACCGAGCGGACCTCGGCCGAGACCGCGTCGCTGAAGGCAAAACGCACCCGCCCCGAGAGGCCGGTGTTTTGATAGCCGTCCTTCTCCTTGCCAGGCCCGTAGGAGGAGAACCCGTCGGTAGTGTAGTAGCTGCCCGCCAGCCGCCAGGTCAGGCGTTCGGCGACCCCGCCGGCTCCGGCCCGGATATAGCCGGTGCCGCGCGCGCCGCCCTCGGCGCTGGCATTGCTCTCAAACGCCTCGGTCGGTTCGGCGGTGACCATGTTGACCACGCCGCCGATGGCCTGGCTGCCCCACAGGGTCGACTGGGCGCCGCGCAGAACCTCAATGCGCGAGACATCGCCGACCAGCAGGTTGCCGGAATTGTAGCCGCCCTGGGTCGAGGACGGATCGTTCAGCTTGACCCCGTCGATCAGCACGACGGTGTGCTGGGTTTCCGCGCCCCGGATATAGAGGCTGGTCGCCGAACCGGGGCCGCCATTGCGGGCGAAGGTGACGCTGGGCGTCTGGGCCAGAAGCTCGACGGCCGTCGTGGCCTGGCTGGCCTTGATGGCTTCCGGCGTCAGAACGGTGATGGACGCGCCGACCTTGTCGATAGGTTGCACCGACCGGGTGGCGGTGACCACCAGCCCCGCCAGGGCCGTGGCCCCGATGGTTCCGGCGACGTCGGTTTCAGGAGCCCTTTGCTCTTCGGCCATGGCGGCCCCGGAGATCAGGATGGTGGAGATTGCGCTGGAGCACAGAAGCGCTCGGATCATGGTCTTTCCCTTTGAATGACCCGCACACGTCCTCCAGCCCCAAACGCCAGGCAGCGCCCACGACCAGAGGCCGCGACGCGGCCTGACTGACATGTCGTTTCGCGGGAAATCCCGTTCGCTCGGCGCACCCCGGCCGGACGATGAACGACTACGTCGGGCAGGTCTCCTGGCTCACGGGTCTAGGCTTGGCGCGTCGCCTTCCCAGGACCGAGGTCCCAGTGGCATGTGACGCGTAAGCTCGCCGCTTACAGTTGCGGGGGCAGCCGGGGTTTTGAACCCCGTTCCCTATTCATCCTCTTGCGAGGAACCTGACGCAAAAGCAGCCCTATAGGTTGCGCCGCACACCGTCAATGCAGCGCTCTGGACGGTCGGAAACGACATGAGAGGCGTCGATAGTCTTCAGATCGAGCGTTCGTCATCCAGGCTGATGGCCAGTCTGCTAGACAGCTCTTGTCTGACCGACTCGCCAATCCGGAGTGAATTTCATGCGTTTCCTGGCTCTTGGCCTGACGGTTTCGATGTCGATCCTGGCCGGCTGCGCGACGCCGCCCGGCGCCCCGGATGCGGTTCCGTTGGCGGCATTCTTCGACTGCGCGCGCGACAGAGGCGTCCTGATTTCGGCCCACCGTGCGGTGCTGGACGACACCACGCCGGAAAACTCCCTGGCCGGCATTCGCGCCACCGGCACAGCCATCCGCCCTGCCCTCCTCGAGATCGACGTGACCAGGACCCGGGACGGCGCGCTGGTGCTGATGCACGACGAGACTCTGGATCGCACCACCACGGGCCGCGGCCGCGTCACTGACAACACCCTGGCGCAGCTGCGCGCCACGCGCCTGATCGACGGGGCCGGCAAGGTCACGGAGGCGCCGCCCCCCACCTTGCGTGAGGCGCTTGATGCGGCGGGCGCGGTCGGCGCGATCGTGACGCTGGACTTCAAGAGTTCGGGCGCGGACGGCGACGTCCTCACCCGGCAGGTGATCGCCGAGACCCGCGCCGCGCGCGCCCAGGGACGGGCGGTGCTGATCGTCTACAACGACGCGGACGCCCTGCGCCTGGCGCCCCTGGCCCCCGAGATGATGATCTCCGTGCCCGTGTCCGGCCTGGATCATCTGGCCAGCCTGACCCGCGGCGGGCTGCCGGCCCATCGCATCCTGGCCTGGACGGGAACCCGCGCCGAGAACCCGGCGCTGTGGGCCGACCTTCGCAAGGCCGGCGTGGAGCCGATGTTTGGAACCCTCGGCGCGCCGAGCCGCCGCGCGGACGACCGCTACGCGGCGGACGGCAATCCCAGCGAGTATGGCGATCTGGCCAGGGCCGGAGTCGCGGTGATCGCCACCGATACCCCCAAGGTCGTCAGGGCGGTGCTGGCGCAGGCGGTCGGCGCGCCTGCGGCCTGCAAGCTTGGCTAATCCTCACCCGCAACCTCGGCCTTGAGGGGGGATCCGAACAAACGTTTGGGATGGGCTCAACGGGCTCTGGCGTTTTGGTCCGGTTGGCCGCACAGTTTCAGCAAGGGGATCAGATCCGGAGTTCCGACGATGAAAATCTCACTTGTGATCCTGGCCCTGGGCGCGACGATCGCTGGCCCAGCCCTCTCGGCGCCCAAGGTCGCGACGGTTCGCGTCTCGATCGGACCCGACCTGGCCAAGAAGACCCAGACCCTGGATGCGCGCGAGTTCGACTATCTGACCCGCGAACTGAAACGCTCGGTCGAGAAGAGACTTGATCGTTCAGGCGCTCTGGATCCGGCCGGCGGTGAGCTGGACCTCGTCATCGAAGACGCCAGGCCCAATCGTCCCACCCTGCGGGAAATGAGCGCAAAGCCTGGCCTTTCCTATCAGAGCTTCGGCGTCGGCGGGGCTCGGGTCAGTGGTGAATACCGGGCCACTTCGGGCGCTCGCACGCCCGTGGCCTACAGCTGGTACGAAACCGATATTCGCTGGGCCCAGTACAATGGCACCTGGAGCGACGCAGACGAGGCGTTCGACCGGCTGGCCGTTCGATTGGCCAAGGATGAGTTCGGCGCCCACTAACGCCGCCCTAAAGGGCGGCCACGCCCAATGAGTTCAAGAGGCGGGATCCAACCCGCCGTGTTCGGGAGAGGATTACGCGGAATGACCGATCGACCATCATCCTGGTCTCTAGCGGCGTTCGCCGCGCCCTGCCTGCCCCTTGCGGCGCTGGGCCTGCCGCTGGTGGTCTATCTGCCGGAATTCTATGTCAGCGAACTGGGCCTGTCGCTGGGCGTAGTCGGCGCCGCCTTCCTGATTGTCCGGCTGATCGACATCGTCTTCGACCCATTCATCGGCGGCATCATGGACCGCACAGGAACCCAGTGGGGGCGGTTCAGGCCCTGGCTGGTGGCGGGCTCGCCCCTTGTCATGCTGGGCGCGTTCGGCCTGTTCATGGCCCAGCCCGGTATCGGACCCGTGTATCTCTGGCTCTGCCTTATCGTCGTCTATGCCGGCTATTCGATGATGGCGCTGTCCCACACCGCCTGGGCCGCCGTGCTTTCGACCGACTATCAGCAGCGCTCGCGCGTCTATGGCTGGTGGCAGGCCGGCAATGTGGTGGGGATGATCCTGGTGCTGACCCTGCCGCCGATCATCGCCCTGGCGTTCAAGGGCGATCACGCTGCGGGCATACGCTCGATGGGCTGGTTCATCGTCCTGCTGATCCCCCTGACCGTGCTGCTGGCGACCCGCACGGTCGGCGAGCGCCAGGCGCCCGTCGTGCGGCATCGTTCCGGCATCACCCAGTATTTCGCACTGCTGAAGCGCAGCTCGACCCGCAAGCTCCTGATCGCCGACCTGCTGATGGGCCTGGCGCCGGGCATCGCCGGAGCCCTGTTCTTCTTCTTCTTCGAGCGCATCAAGGGCTTCGACAAGACCGAGGCCGGCATTCTGCTGCTGATCTATTTCGTGGCCGCCCTGGCCGGCGCGCCGCTGTGGCCGATGCTGGCCCGGCGGATCGGCAAGCATCACGCCCTGGCCGTGGCGTCGGTTGTCTATGCTGTGGTTCAGGTCTGCGCGGTGCTGACGCCCGCCGGCAATACGTGGGCGGGCATGCTGGTCCTGATCCTCGCCGGCCTGCCCTATTCCGCCGCGCCCTTGCTGGTCAGGTCCATGATGGCCGACATCGGCGACGAAGAACGCCTGGCCAGCGGCGCCGACCGGACGGGGCTGCTCTATGCCCTGGTCAGCGGCACCGTGAAGTTGGGCCATGCCCTGGCCATCGGCGCCTTCCCCTTGCTGGCCCTGTTCGGCTTCGACCCGAAACTGCCCACCCCGGTGGGCGAAACGGCTCTGATCGCGCTCTACTCCGTGGTTCCAGCCGCTATGGGCCTTGTGGTCGCCGCCGTCATGCTGCGCTATCCGCTCGACGCGACTCGCGTCGCCGAGATCCAGCGCCAGCTCGCGGCGCGGGACGCGGCGACGCCGTCGCACCACGAGCCTGAACCGGATACGCATGCCGCCCTCGCCACCCCCGCCGAGTGACGTCGAACACCCGCTGTTCGCCCTGATCGAGATCATGGCCCGCCTGCGCGATCCCGTGGGCGGTTGCCCGTGGGACCAGCAGCAGACCTTCGCCAGCATCGCGCCCTATACGGTGGAGGAAGCCTATGAGGTCGCCGACGCCATCGAGCGCGGCGACCTGGGGGATCTGAAAGAGGAGCTGGGAGACCTGCTTCTGCAGGTGGTCTTCCATGCCCGCATGGCCCAGGAGCAGGGCGCGTTCGATTTCGCCGGCGTGGCCGCGGCCATCTCCGACAAGATGATCCGCCGTCACCCGCATGTGTTCGGCGATCATGCCTATGACGACCAGGCCGCCCAGACGGCCGGCTGGGAAGCCCTGAAAGCCCAGGAGCGCAAGGCCAAGGCCAAGACGGGCGTTCTGGACGACGTGCCGGCGGGTCTTCCCGCCCTGACCCGTGCGGTGAAGCTGACCAAGCGCGCCGCCCGCGTCGGCTTCGACTGGCCTTCGACCAAAGAGGTGCTGGACAAGCTGCGCGAGGAGATCGCCGAACTGGAAGTCGAGATCGAGGCCGGCGACCGGGCCAAGGCGCGCGAGGAACTGGGTGATCTGCTGTTCGTCTGCGCCAACCTGGCCCGCAAGCTGGATGTCGAGCCCGAAGACGCCCTGCGCGCAACCAACGCCAAGTTCAGCCGCCGCTTCGCCTATATCGAGGCGGCGCTGGCCAGGGACGGGCGAACGCCCGATCAGTCGGACCTGGCCGAGATGGACTCGCTGTGGGACGCCGCCAAGGCGGACGAGAAGAAGACCTAGCCGGCGACCATCACGAAGGCGTCGGGAAACTGGCGCTCGAACCGGCCCAGCGCCTGGGTATCCAGGCGTGCGACGATCGTCACGCCGCCCTCCGCTTCGTCCTCGCGGCTGAGCACGCGGCCGTTGCGATAGATCCAGGCCAGGGCTTCGCCCTCCCCCGCCGCGATCCGGATGGCGATGGGCGGGGAGTCGTCGATCAGGCCGCTGATGCGCTTGAGCAGCGCTTCACAGCCCTCGCCCGTGACCGCCGAGACGGCCGAGGCTTCGCTGCGTCTGGCGCTGCCTTCAACCTCCTCGCGGTCCTCTTCGGGGACGAGGTCGATCTTGTTCCAGACCTCGACCACCGTCTTGCCTTCGTCGAAGGTGACGCCCAACTCGGCCAGCACCGTCTCGACATCGCGGGCCTGGGCCACGCTATCGGGATTGGCGATGTCGCGGACGTGCAGCACCACGTCGGCCTCCTGAACCTCTTCCAGCGTGGCGCGGAACGCCTCGACCAGTTCGTGCGGCAGGTCGGAGATGAAGCCCACCGTGTCCGACAGGATCGCGGGGCGACCGTCCGGCAGCTTCACCGTCCGCAGGGTCGGATCCAGGGTGGCGAACAGCATGTCCTTGGCCAGGACTTCGGCCTGGGTCAGCCGGTTGAACAGCGTCGACTTGCCGGCATTGGTGTAGCCCACCAGGGCCACGGTCGGGTACGGGACCTTCTTGCGGGCCTTGCGATGCAGGGTGCGGGTGCGGCGCACCTCTTCCAGCTCGCGCTTCAGCTTGAGAATGTTGTCGGCGATCAGGCGCCGATCGAGTTCGATCTGGGTTTCGCCGGGACCGCCGGTGTTGCCGGTGCCGCCGCGCTGGCGCTCAAGGTGGGTCCAGGTGCGGACCAGGCGCGAGCGTTCATAGTCCAGCCGCGCCAGTTCGACCTGCAGCTTGCCTTCGCGCGTGCGGGCGCGGCGGGCGAAGATCTCTAGGATCAGACCGGTCCGGTCCACGACCTTGACGTTGAGCCCGCGCTCCAGATTGCGCTGTTGCACGGGCGTCAACTGATCGTCGAACACCGCGACGTCGATCTTCTCGACTTCGCAGATCGCCGCGAACTCCTCGATCTTGCCCTTGCCGAACAGCGTCGCTGGCGTGACCACGCGCAGGGGCGCGATCACCGTCTCGACGACATTCAGATCGAGGGCCAGCGCCAGGCCGACCGCCTCCTCCAGGCGCGACTGAGGGTCACGCGCCAGGGCGGCGGCCGGGCCTCGCAGAGGCCGCACCGGGTGGATGACGAGCGCCTTAAGAACCGGCGCGGCGTGGTCTACGGATTTTGAGGATTTGGACAAGCGTCTCTAATTCAATCGTCGGAGTCGGCGCTCGGCTCGTACAGCTGGACGGGCTGGGCCGGCATGATGGTCGAGATGGCGTGCTTATAGACCAGTTGCGACTGGCCGTCGCGACGCAGCAGGACGCAGAAGTTGTCGAACCAGCTGACAACGCCCTGAAGCTTGACGCCATTGACGAGGAAAATGGTGAGCGGCGTCTTGGACTTGCGCACGCTGTTCAGGAACGTGTCCTGCAAGTTTTGTTTCTTCTCGGCAGACATGGGGGTTCCCCTCTTATTGTTTCGGAGGGCAAAGCACCCTCCACACAAACAAGTTCATGCTAGATCATTTTCCACTGAACGCGATCACCATTCGGTGGAAAAATGCGCCCTGCGTCGAATTCGCGCTGTTTCAGACCAGTCGTTTTCGACCTTTCCGTCAGACGGCTTTTTCGCGTGCGCGCTGGATATAGAGACTCCGAAGTCGCGTCGCCACCGGGCCAGGCGCCCCATCGCCAACCTTCACGCCATCGACGCTGACGATCGGCATCACCAGGGTGCCGGCCCCTGTGATGAAGGCCTCCCGCGCGCCTTGCGCCTCGGCGATGGTGAAGGGCTTTTCGTTGATCGGCAGGCCCGCTTCGCGGATCACCTCGAAGAGGGTGGAGCGGGTCACGCCGTGCAGGATGTTGGCCTGGGTGTCGCGCGTGCGCAGATGACCTTCGGCGTCGACGATCCAGGCGTTGGAGGACGCGCCCTCGGTCACCAGCCCAAGGTCATCGACGAACCAGGCCTCGATCGCGCCGCGCTCACGGGCCGTCTGCTTGGCCAGGGCGTTGGGCAGCAGACCGACCGACTTGATGTCGCAGCGGCCCCAGCGGTTCTCGGGAACGCTGATGACCGCCGCGCCCTGCGCCGCCTTGCGCTCGGCCAACTGAGGATCGGTCGACTTGGCCGTGACCACCATGGAGGGCGCAACGGCGGGATTGGGAAAGGCGTGGTCCCGACGGGCGACGCCGCGCGTCACCTGCAGATAGACCAGGCCATTGCGCACCATATTGCGGCGCACCGCTTCGCGAAGCACGACGGTCAGGGCCGCCTGCCCCATGGGATGGGCGATGCGTAGGGAGTCCAGGCTGCGCCAGAGCCGGGCGAAATGGCCCTGGGCGTCGGCCAGCTTGCCATCGAACACGGCCCAGACTTCATAGACGCCGTCGGCCAGCTGAAAGCCGCGATCCTCGATATGTACGGCAGCCTCGCCGTGCCGGACGAAGCGGCCGTTCACATAGGCAAAACGCGACATCTATTCTTCCTCGTCCGCCCGCGCGCCAGCGACGCCCAGGGATTTGAGCTTGCGGTGCAGCGCCGAGCGCTCCATGCCGATGAAATTGGCGGTACGCGAGATGTTTCCGCCAAAACGCAGGATCTGGGCGTTCAGATATTCGCGCTCGAACAGCTCCCGCGCCTCGCGCAGCGGCAAGGCGATGATCCGTTCGGCCCCGATCGCGCCGGCGTGGCCGGCCGAAGGCTGCTCGGCGCCGGCCAGCATCTCGGCGGTGATCAGCTCGCCGGGCTCGCCGGCCGCCAGGATCAGCATGCGTTCGACGTTGTTGCGGAGCTGGCGGACATTGCCCGGCCAGGTCTGCACCTGCAGCGTCGCCAGCGCGTCGTCGCCCAAGCGGCGACGCGGCAGGCCGGTCGCCTCGACAATGCGGTCGATGAAGAAGCTGATCAGTTCCGGAATGTCTTCGCGGCGCTCAGACAGGCCTGGCACCCGCACGGGCACGACGTTCAGGCGGTGAAACAGGTCCTCGCGGAACCGTCCCGCCGCAATCTCGTCGCGCAGGTCGCGAGAGGTCGAGGAAATGACGCGGACATCCACCTGAACGTCGCTGTCGCCGCCCACGCGGCGGAAGCGTTGCTCGACCAGCACCCGCAGGATGCGGCTCTGGGTCTCGCGCGGCATGTCGGCCACCTCGTCGAGATAGAGGGTGCCGCCGTGGGCCCGCTCGAACACGCCGATCTTGCGCGGACGACCGCCCTCGCCTTCCTCGCCGAACAGCTCAACGTCGAGACGTTCGGGGGCCATGCCGGCCGCGCTGACCGCCACGAATTCCTGCCGGGTCCGGGCGCTGGCGCCGTGGATCAAGCGGGCCACGAGCTCCTTGCCCGCACCAGGCGGTCCGGAGACCAGCACCCGGCTATTGGCGGGAGCCACCTTGGCGATCATCTGGCGAAGGGCCTGGGCTGCGGCCGATTTTCCCATCAGGCCGTCAGAGGTGAAGCTCTGGGCGCGCAGCCTGCGGTTCTCGCGCTTGAGGCCTGCCGCCTCCAGCGCACGCTCGACCACCAGCAACAGCCGATCCGACTTGAACGGTTTTTCCAGGAACTCGTAGGCGCCGCGCTTGATGGCGCTGACGGCGGTCTCGATATTGCCGTGGCCTGAGATCATGATCACCGGCAGGTCAGGGTCGAGCTCCTTGACCATGTCGAGCAGTTCAAGCCCGTCCATGCCCCCGCCCTGCATCCAGATGTCCAGCACCAGCAGAGCTGGTTTGCGGGCGCGCAGGGCCGCCAGCGCCTGATTGGAATCCGCGGCGGTTCGCACGGCATAGCCCTCGTCCTCGAGGATGCCGGCCACGAGGTCGCGGATATCGGCCTCGTCGTCCACAACAAGCACGTCAGCGCTCATATCATCTCCTCAACGCCACCGAGGGCCGCGGCGGGCAGCCGCGCGGTCGTCGGAAATTTCAGGATCACCCGGGCTCCGGGCGCTTGGTGGGCATCGGTCAGGACCAGAGTTCCCTCGTGGTCCTCCATGATCCGCTTGACGATCGCCAGGCCAAGGCCTGTGCCCTTCTCGCGGGTCGTTACGTAAGGCTCGGTCAGGCGATCGCGATCGCGGGCCGGAAGGCCGACGCCGTTGTCCTCGATGATCACGCTAAGACCCTGGTCGTCGGTCACCAGGGTCGCGGTGATCCTGCCGGCCGGTTCAGGGGTGATGTGTCGCCGCGCACCGACCGCTTCGCCGGCGTTCTTGAGGATGTTGGTCAGGGCCTGACCCACCATCCGCGCGTCGCACTGGATGAGTACGTCCTCGCCCGGCTCAATCAGGACGACCTCGATCTCGGGATCCACGAACCGCTGGGCGAAGACGCCCTGGCGCAGCATCTCGGTCAGGTTGGCCGGCTCGAAACGCGGCGCGGGCATCCGCGCGAACGCCGAGAATTCGTCGACCATCCGGCCGATATCGCCCACCTGGCGGATGATGGTTTCGGTGCAGCGGTCGAAGGTCTCCAGATCGCTGGTGATCTCCTTGCGATACTTGCGCTTGATGCGTTCGGCCGACAGCTGGATCGGGGTCAGCGGGTTCTTGATCTCGTGGGCGATCCGCCGGGCGACGTCCTTCCAGGCGGCGTTGCGCTGGGCGGCAACCAGGCGGGTGATGTCGTCGAAGGTCAGGACCAGCCCTTCGGCGACATGACCGGCGCCGCGCACGCGCAGTCGGCGGGTCTCGCCGTCGCGCACCAGATCGATCTCGACCTCGGCGTCAGACCGCCCCTCCAGGATGGTCTCGACAACGATATCGAACTCGGGCGCGGCCGCGATGAGGTCCAGGCCGACAGCGTCTTCCTGCAGACTGAGTAGGGTCACAGCGCGACGATTCAGGGCCGAGATCCGTCCCTGGGCGTCCAGGCTGACCACCCCGGCGCTGACACCTGACAGCACCGTCTCGATGAACTGGCGTCGGGTTTCGGCGTCAAGACTGGCGGTTCGCAACGCCGCCTGCTGAACCTGAAGATCTGTGGTCATCATGTTGAAGGCGTTTGACAATGCCCTGATCTCATCAGGTCCGACCTCAGCGTCAACCCGAGCATCCAGATCGCCCGCCGACACCCGTCCGGCGGCTTCCACCAGTCCGGCGACGGGGCCGGCGATCGAGTTGGCGGCGGCTATGCCGACCCAGACCGCAGCGACCAGCACCAGCAGCGCGGTTTCCACATAGCTGAGGCCAAAAATGGCCTGGATCCGCCCCCGGCTCCGCTCGGCGTCGCGATAGGAGATCAGCGAGTCTTCAGCCTCGATCAGGTGACTCAAGATCCCCGTGTCGATCGGACGAACCACATAGAGATAGGCGTCGGGAAACGCCTTCAGGCGATAGAGCGCGCGGAACAGGTCCGATGACACGAAGCGCTGCGCCATCGCTTCGCCGGTATCCGTGCCCTGAAAGGTCGACGGCGGCGGCGCCAGGAAGGCGGGTGCGCCGGGCATCTCGGCCCGCGCCAGAATGCGCCCGTCGCGGTCGAGCACATAGGCGGCGGAAAAGCCACTGTTGGCGGTCTCGCCGGCCAGGAAATGGCTGAACACCACCGGCGACTGCGAGATGGCCGGCGCGGCCTCGTTCAGGTTGGCGGCCATCGGGCGAATATGTTCGCTGATATAGTTCGTCTGTTCGGCGACATAGGATCGCGCCACCTTGGCCGAGTTCTCGACCACGGTCCTGACCCGCTGGCTGAACCAGCCCTCGACCCCGCGATTGACCAGGACGCCGAAGAACAGCGCCACGATCACGGCGGGGGCCACGGCGGCGAACGAGAACAGACCCACGAAGCGCAGATGCAGGCGCGCGCCGGCGTCATTGGCCCGGGCGTCGATCATCTCGAACAGGCGCAGACCGACCACGGTGGCGATCGCCAGGATCAGCACCAGATTGAAGCCCAGCACGATCAGGATAGCGGTGCTGGCGGGGCTGATCGGCCCGCTTTCAGGCGGTGACGAGGCCAGCGCCACGCCCGTGACGGTCAGGATCACCGCCAGGGCATAGGCGCCGCCGATCACATAGCGCGATCGCAGCCGCTCCCGCCACCAGACCCAGCTGAACCGGGGCGGCGGGCTTTCGGACCCGAATGCGGACATGACGGACGCCATCCGGTCAGTCTAGAAGTGGGTGTGCCCCAAAATCAACAGCTATGTGCCAAATAAGCTTCAGCGCCGTCCGCGGGTCATCTCCACACCCAGGTCCTGGATCTTCTTGCGCAGGGTATTGCGGTTCAGACCAAGGATCTCGGCGGCCCTGACCTGGTTGCCGCGGGTGGCCGACAGGGTCAGCTGGATCAGCGGGCGCTCGACCTCCTGCAGAACCCGGTCGTACAGACCCGCCGCCGGAACGCCGTCAGGCTGGTCGGCGAAATGACCGGCCAGATGACGCTCCACCAGCATCGACAGGGTGACAGGCCCCTCTTCCGACCGAACGGCCGGCGTGTGGTCCTGAAGCTCGCGATCGACGATCCGGGCGGTGATCAGCTCCTCGGCATACAGGGCGCACATCCGTCGGATCAGGTTTTCCAGCTCGCGGACATTGCCGGGCCAGGAGTGGGCCTTCAGGCGATCCAGAGCGCTGGAATCGATGGTCTTGGACGGCAACCCCTCCCGCGCCGCGCGCAGCAGGAAGGTGCGGGCCAGGTCCGGAATGTCCTCGGTGCGATCGCGCAGCGGCGGCAGGCGCACGGGCGCCACATTGAGCCGGAAGAACAGGTCCTCGCGGAACAGGCCCTGCTGGATCAGCCCCCGCAGGTCGCGGTTGGTGGCGGCGATGATCCGCACGTTCGGCCGGCGCCCGGTCTTAGGATTGAGCACCGGCTCGGTGCCGTCGATCACGCGCAGCAGGCGGGTCTGGGCATCCAGCGGCATGTCGCCGATTTCGTCCAGGAACAGGGTGCCGCCGTCCGCCTCGATCAGGCGGCCCAGATCGCCCTCACCGCGCCCGAACAGCTCGGTTTCGACCCGCTCGCGGGGAACCGCCGCCAGGTTGATGACCACGAACTTGCCGTCGCGACGGCGTCCCAGTTCGTGCAGGGCCCGGGCGACCAGCTCCTTGCCGGTGCCGCTTTCGCCCAGGATCAGCACCGTCAGGTCGGCGCCGACCAGGCGCGCGATGGTGCGATAGACCTCCTGCATCGGCGCAGAGCGGCCGATCAGCGGCAGGCGTTCGTCGCGCATCGCCCGCGCCTGGGCCTTGGACGCCTCTGCGTCTGCCGGACGCGAAAGGGCCCGGCGCGCCGCTGCGGTGACGTCGTCAAGGTCGAACGGCTTGGAGATGTATTCGAACGCCCCCGCGTCGGCGGCGTTGACCGCCGTCAGCAGCGTATTCTGGGCGCTCATCACGATGATCGGCAGCTTGGGCCGCTCCTTGCGGATGCGCGGCAGCACGTCGAACACGTTCTCGTCGGGCATCATCACATCGGTGACAACCAGGTCGCCCTCGCCGTCCATGACCCATTTAAGCAGGGTGGTGGCATTGCCTGTGGCGCGCACCTGATAGCCCAGCCGGGTGAAGGCCTGGCTGAGAACGAGCCTCACCGACGAGTCGTCGTCGGCGATCAGGATCTTCTTGCTGGCGGCATTCATGCTTACGCGTCTCCGACGGAAGGTGCAGGCGCCACGGGCAGCAGCACGCGAAACACAGTGCGGCCGGGCTCGGACTCGAAATCGATCAGGCCGCCATGGGCGGTGACCAGCTTGGTGACCAGGGCCAGGCCAAGGCCGGTGCCGTTGGGCTTGGTGGTGACGAAAGGCTGGAAGAGATGGTCGCGCAGGCTCTGAGGCACGCCGGGACCGTTGTCCTGGATCCGGATCTCGATGGGCGCGCCGCTGGCGGCCTTGCCGTCGGCGCCGCGAACCCGAACGCCGGGTCGCCAGGCCGTATGGATCGAGATCGCGCCGCGCCCGTCGCCGCGCATGTGAGCCGCTTCGGCGGCGTTCTTCACCAAGTTCAGGAAGATCTGGATCAGATGATCCTCATCGCCCCACACCGGCGGCAGCGAGGGGTCATAGGTCTCGCGCAGGGTCAGGCCATCGGCCACGCCATTGGCGACCAGGGCGCGAATGCGGTCCAGCACCTGATGGATGTTCACGGCCTCGCGCGGCGTCGGCAGGTCTTCGGAGAAGGCCTCCATGCGATCGACCAGACGGCGGATGCGGTCGGTCTCGTCGACGATCAGCTGGGCCAGCGGCTGGTCGGCGGCTGAGGCGCCGGTCTTGAGCAGCTGGGCCGCGCCGCGAATGCCGGCCAGCGGGTTCTTGATCTCGTGGGCCAGCATCTTGCCGAGCCCGACGACCGAGCGAAGACCGGCGGCGTCCGCGCCGCGATCCACGCCCAGCACGCCTTTGACATGCAGGGTCAGCAGCACCGAACCATCGCCCAAAGGCGCGGCGGCGCCATCGGCTTCGAAGGGCGGCTGGCCGAAGAGATTGACCTCGACGCCATGCTCGCGAACCGGCGCGCCTTCGAAGATCGCCCGATCCAGCAGCGAGACCAGAACCGAGCCCGGCGGCAGGGCGGCGCGGAAACGACCGCGCGCCAGCAGCGACAGGCCGTGGCCAAAGAGCGCCTCGGCGGCTTCATTGACAGCCACCAGACCGCCCTTGCTGTCGACCACCAGCGCCGGCTCCGGGCTGAGGTCAAAGGCGGCGGCTTTCAGCGCCTCGGGCGCCTTGCCGCTCAGAACACGGGCATGGTCGCTCATGCGGCGATCCTCCGGTCTCCCAGCCAAAGGCGCGTCAGAGCGCCTTCGACCAGTTCAGGTTCATCCAGACGGCACATCGTGGCGCGCGCGGCGCGGCGCGCCTCGGGCGTCTCGGGCCATGGCGCGGCTTCGATGTAGGAGGCCAGGTGCTTGCGGAACATTTTCAGACCCAGGGGCTGGCCATAGAAATCCAGGCTTCGGCGGAAATGGGTGAGAGCGATCGCCAGCCGTTCCTCGGCGTCGGGCTCGACAAAGGCGCGGCCTTCCAGCGCCGCCTCGATGGCCCCGGCGATCCACGGGCGACCATAGACGCCGCGACCGATCATCACGCCGTCGGCGCCCGACTGATCCAGCGCCATGCGCGCGCTGGCGCCGTCGACGATGTCGCCATTGACCAGGACCGGGATCGACACCGCCGCCTTGACCTCGGCGACAGCCGACCAGTCCGCGACGCCCTTGTAGAACTGACTGCGGGTGCGGCCATGAACCGTGATCGCCTTCGCGCCAGCCGCTTGGGCCCGGCGCGCGATATCGGCGGCGTTGCGGGTGTTGTCGTCCCAGCCCAGGCGCATCTTCACCGTGACGGGCACAGTCACCGCCTGGACCGCAGCGGCGACCAGGGCTTCGGCCAGATCCGGATCGCGCATCAGGGCCGAGCCGCACTGCTGGCCGCCGGAGACTTCCTTGGCGGGACAGCCAAAGTTCAGGTCGACGATCTCGGCGCCGGCCTCGGCGGCCATGCGGGCGCCCTTGGCCATCAGAGCAATGTCGCGACCGACCAGTTGCACCACCATCAGCGGCAGCCCTTCGCCCACGGCGGCGCGACGCACGACGTCAGGCCGCCCCCGCGCAAACTCGGCGCAGGCCACCATCTCCGTCGCCACATAAGGGGCGCCGAGCGCCGTGGCCGTTTCTCTGAAGGGCAGATCGGAAATGCCGGTCATGGGCGCGATCCACACGCGCCCAGGCACTTCCACTCCGCCGACCTCGAGCTTGTTGCTCATTTTGTAATCATCCCCGACGCTGTGTTTTTAGGCATATTGTGCGGCGCAGTAAAGCCCGGATCGACTGGACAACCGCAACGGCCGGACTAAACACCGGCCATGACCTTTTCCGCCGTGATCGTCGCCGCCGGCTCCGGAACCCGGGCCGGCCCTGGCCAAGCCAAACAATGGCGATCCGTGGCCGGTAAACCCGTTTTGCGCTGGTCGGTCGAGAGCTTCATCGCCGCAGGCGCTGCCGATGTGGTCATCGTGGCTTCGGAAGACGGCGCGCTGATCCTGCCCGATGTGCTGGTGGGCCTGAAGGGCTGGCGCAGCGTTCGGGGCGGCGCGACGCGCGCGCTGTCCGTTCAGGCGGGCCTCGCAGCGCTTTCACAGCGACCGACGGAAGAGCCGGTGCTGGTGCACGACGCCGCCCGGCCCTTCATGAGCCGCAAGACCATCGACGATCTGCTCGGCGCCCTGACCGACGCGGACGGCGCCCTTCCCGCCCTCCCCGTCGCCGACACCCTGAAGCGTACCGACCCCGGCGCGCCGCTGACCACGACCTCTCGCGACAATCTGTGGCGGGCCCAGACCCCGCAGGCGTTCAGGCGAGGCGCCCTGGTCTCGGCCTATCTGGCCTGGCATGGCCAGGCCGAGCCCACCGACGACGCCCAGGTCGTGGAGGCCGCCGGCGGCCGCGTCGTCCTCACGCCGGGCGATCCGCTGCTGATGAAACTGACCTATCCGGAGGATTTCGCCATGGCTGAACGACTGGCGGGCGCGGCCCGCATCACCCGCATCGGCCAGGGCTTCGACGCGCACCGCTGGGGACCGGGTGCCTCGGTGTGGCTGTGCGGCGTCGAGATCGTCCATGACCAGACGCTGATCGGACATTCCGACGCCGACGCCGGTCTGCACGCCCTGACCGACGCCCTGCTGGGCGCCATCGGCGAAGGCGATATCGGCGATCACTTCCCGCCCACCGACCCACAATGGAAGGGCGCGGCCTCCGACAAGTTCCTGATCCACGCCGCCGAACTGGTGCGCGCCCGGGGCGGCACGATCATCAATGTCGATGTCACGCTGATCTGCGAGCGACCCAAGATCAAGCCGCACCGGGCCGCCATGCGCGAGCGCCTGGCCCAGATCCTGGAGCTGCCGCTGGACCGGGTCAGCGTCAAGGCGACCACCACCGAGCAGATGGGTTTTACCGGGCGCGGCGAAGGTCTGGCGGCCCAGGCCGTCGTGGCGGTCGAGACTCCGGCCTGAGGGGTATAGGCTGGGCAAAGCGAATCCGCTGGAGAGCCGCATGTTTCCGCTAGAGATCGAAACCCTGGCCCGCCTGCTGGTCGCCGAGGCCCGCGAGAAGTCCCTGAGACTGGTCGCCGCCGAAAGCTGCACGGGCGGTCTGGTGGCCGGAGCGATCTGTTCGATCTCCGGCGCGTCCGACGTCTTCGAGCGCGGCTTCGTCACCTACACCAATCGCGCCAAGTCCGAGATGCTGGGCGTGCCCGGCGATCTGATCGCCGACCATGGCGCGGTCTCCGAACCGGTCGCCCGGATGATGGCCGAGGGCGCCCTGGCCAACAGTCACGCTCACGTCGCCGTCTCGATCACCGGCATCGCCGGGCCGGGCGGCGGCACGCCGATGAAGCCCGTCGGCACTGTCCACTTCGCCGTGGCCCGCGCCAATCGCTCGCTCGTGCATCGCCACGAGACCTTTGACGGCCAGACGCGCGAGGCGGTGCAGTTGGCGGCCGTGCGCACGGCGCTGGAAATGCTGCGCGAGGCCGTGGCCTAGAGATGCCGGAAGCCGCGCCCTCGGACTGGCGGCGCTTTGTCGGGGCGGGACTGTCGAAAAACGCCCTGGCCGCAGCTGCGGCCCGCAAAAGCGAAATCCGGCACGCGATCCGGGTCTCGGCGGCCGTAGGCGCGGCCTATGCCGTGGCCACCCTGCTCAAGCTGCCGCAGGGCTATTGGGCGGTATTTACCGCCGTCATCGTGGTGCAGACCAGCATCGGCGCGACGATCACCGCCTCGATCGAGCGCTTCATGGGGACGGTGGTCGGCGCTGTGGTCGGGGCGGCGGCGGCCTATCTGCATCTGCGCTATCCGACGTTTGGCGGGCTGATCCTGTGCGTCGCCGTGGCCCTGCTGTCCTTCCTGGCCGCCGTGCGGCCGACCTTCAAGGTCGCCCCTGTGACCGCCGTGATCATGCTGATCGGCATGACCACCCACATGGACCCGCTGACCGCCGCGATGTACCGGGTGATCGAGATCACCGTCGGCAGCCTCGCAGGCGTTGCGGCGACCCTGCTGATCTTTCCCGCGCGGGCTCATGGGGCGATCGTCCAGAGGGTGCGCGAGATCGTCGATCTCAACGCCGGTCTGCTGTCGCACTACGCCCGGGTCCTGCGCGGCCAGCCCAGCGCTCTGGTGGCAGCCGACCAGTACGACGCCAACCGGGTGATCATGGCCAGGCTGCAGACCGACATGGCGGAGGCCGACCGCGAGACCGCTTCGCGCCTCAGCCTCAGATCAGCGCCCGAGGCCCTGCCCCGCACCCTCTGGCGGCAGCGCAACGACATCGTGATGATTGGCCGGGCGCTGGTCCAGCCGATCGCCATCCCGGGCCTGGCCGAGCCGGCGGCCGCCATGATCGATGCCGCCCGAACCTTCCTGATCCAGGCCGCAGAGCTGATCCAGATGGGGACGCGCCCCGATCGCCTCGCCTTTTCGCAAGCCCATGTCCGCTTTCAGGAGGCGGTCGAAGGGCTGCGGGCCGACGGTTCAATCCGCGACCTGCCGTTCGACGACGCAGCGCGGATCTTTGGTCTGGTGTTCGCGATCGAGAACCTGCACGCCAATCTCGGCGACTTCGCCGACCGGCTGGAAGAGCGCAACGAGGCCGCAGACTAGGACCCGGGAGCCCCGTGGATCTGTCGGGCGCGCGCCTCGAAACAGGCGATCAGCTTGTCGGCGGCGCGATCCAGATTGGCCGCCAGCAGGGCGTCGAGCATGCGCGACTTGAACGCGAAGTCGATGACAAATTCGACAGTGGTTTCAGCGCCTTTTGGCGTGAACTTCCATTGATTTGAAAGCCGCTTGAACGGGCCGTACAGTAGGCTGACATCGACCGTCAGATGCTCGGCGTCGCGACGCACGCGCGTGGCGAACTTCTCTTTCAGGAACGAGAACCCGACCTGGGCCTCAGCGTCGACGCTGCTGACCGCCCCGTCCTGGCGGGCGTTCCAGGTGCGCATGGCGGTGATCCACGGCACGAAGTCGGGATAGGCGTCCACGTCGCCGACCAGCCCGAACAGCTGCTCGGGCGCATAGGGCAGAACCCGCGTGACGACGTGACGATGCAAGCCTAGGCCGTCCGGGCGTCGAGGGCGCGGCGCGCCGCCTGCAGCTTGGCGAAGTCTTCACCCGCGTGGTGCGACGAGCGGGTCAGCGGACTGGCCGAGACCATCAGGAAGCCCTTGGCCCGGGCGATGGCCTCATAGGCCTTGAACTCTTCGGGCGTGACGAAGCGGTCGATGGCGGCGTGCTTGCGGGTGGGCTGGAGGTACTGGCCGATGGTGATGAAGTCGACGCCGGCCGAGCGCATGTCGTCCATCACCTGCATGACCTCTTCCTTGGCCTCGCCCAGACCGACCATCAGGCCCGACTTGGTGAACTGGCCCGGATCGCGCTCCTTGACCCGCTCCAGCAGGCGCAGGGAGTTGTAGTAGCGGGCGCCCGGGCGGATCTTCAGATAGAGCCGCGGCACGGTTTCGAGATTGTGATTGAAGACGTCCGGGCGGGCGTCGATGACGACGTTTTCCGCGCGATCCTTGCGCAGGAAGTCGGGGGTCAGGATCTCGATGGTCGTGCCCGGCGCGGCGGCGCGGATGGCCAGAACGACTTCGGCGAAGTGCTGGGCCCCGCCATCGGCAAGGTCGTCGCGGTCCACAGAGGTGATGACCACGTGCTTGAGGCCCATCTTGGCGACGGCCTCGGCCACGCGGCGCGGCTCATCGGCGTCCAGCGCTTTGGGCAGGCCGGTGGCGACATTGCAGAAGGCGCATGCCCGCGTGCAGATCTCGCCCATAATCATCATGGTGGCGTGCTTCTGGCTCCAGCACTCGCCGATGTTCGGACACGCCGCTTCCTCGCAGACCGTGGTCAGCTTGTGCTCACGCACGATGCTTTTGGTCTCGTTGTACTGGCCTGAGCCGGGCGCCCGGACGCGGAGCCACTCGGGCTTGCGCAGCACCGCCGTATCGGGGCGGTTCTGCTTTTCGGGGTGGCGCGCCGCCCGGTCTTCCGGGGTGCGTGCCGTCAGCGTGTCGATCACTGTGGCCATGGCGCCTAAATCGGTCTTCTTGCCCTCCGGATCAAGCACGCGATCTTGCATGAGGCGCGAAGGCGCGAAATGAGTGCATCATATGCGTCGCCTCCTCCTCGCCGTCCTGATGTTCCTGCCCCTCGCCGGCTGCGGTGATGGCGACGCCCGCGCGCCGTTCGCCGACAGTCGGACACCGCCATCCATCACGCCCAGATTCTACGCGCCGGATAACTGGGCCTGGGGCTATGTGCGGGTCGGCAACGGCCCGGCGCAGCGCTATGGCGTGTCGGCCCCCGCGATCGGTCCGCGCGCCACGGTCGTGATTCTGACCGGCTACGCCGAGCCGGCGGAAAAATGGTTCGAGACGGCGCGACATCTGAACAAGGACGGCTACACGGTCTGGGTGCTGGAGCGGCAGGGCCAGGGCGGTTCCGAGCGCCTGACGCCCCGGCGCGATGTCGGCCATGTCGACAGCTTCGAGCCCGACGCCGCCGCTGTCCGCGCCCTGGTCAATGTGGTGATCCGGCCCAAGGGCGACCGGCCGCTGGTGGTTCTTGCCCATGCCGATGGCGGCCTGGTGGCCTTGCGGGCCGTCGAGACCGGCCTGCCGGCCGACGGGGTAATCCTGTCCTCGCCGGTCTTCGCGCTGCCCCCCTCACCTGCCCAGACGACACAGGTCGCTGTCTGGGCCAGTCGTCTGAAGCTGGGCTGGATCAGGCCGCCCGGCGCGGCTGGCTGGAGCCGCGATGCGCCTGTCGGCGTCGCGGCCGGCATGACCGATGACATGACCCGGGGCGCGGTCCAGCAGGCCTGGCTGACCGCCAATCCCGACCTTCGCATGGGCTCGCCCAGCGTCGGCTGGCAGGCAGCCCTGATCGAGGCGTCCGAGCGCGCCCGCGCCGATGTCGCCGGGGTCAGGGCGCCGGTTCTGATGCTGCACGGGGGCAAGGATCGCCTGACGACCCCCGCCATCCTGGCCAGCGCCTGCGCCGCGCTCGCCGACTGCCGGGCGGCGGCGCTTCCGGCCGGCCATCACGACCTGCACATGGAATCAGACGCCGTAAGGGACGCCTGGCTCGTCGAGATCGAGCGCTTCATCAAGGCTCGCATCGCGGCCAAGGCGCCGCGCCACAAGGGCTGATCCGGCGGTTTGTGACTCTTCCTTGCAAAGCTGGACCTTCCCCGGCAGTCTCGCGACCTAACGAACGAAAGCCATGACGCTTTTCGGGGAGGTTGCGCCGGGATGCCGGTAGTTTTTAAAGCGGAAGATGGCCAGAAGGCCCTCTTCGACGCCCTTATCGATGCGCGCGACACCTATGGCGCCAAAAAGCCCATCCTTGAGGATCAAGAGCGCAACCCGCTCAGCTATACCGACCTGATCCGGGCGAGCTTTGCCCTGGGCCGCAAGATCGCGGCCATGACGAAGCCCGGCGAGAACGTCGGCGTGCTGCTGCCCTCGGGTTCGGCGGCCGTGGTGACGTTCTTTGCCCTGCACGCCTTCGGTCGCGTGCCGACCATGCTGAACTTCACGGCCGGCCTGCGAAACCTGAAGGCCGCCTGCCAGTTGGCCAAGGTCAAGCGCGTCCTGACCGCCCACAAGTTCATCGAGCTGGGCAATCTGCACGACATCGTCGATGCGCTCGAAGCCCAGGCGTCGATCACCTATCTGGAAGACGTGCGCGGCACGATCGGTCTGGCCGACAAGCTGTTCGCCGCCGCCGCGGGCGCGTTTCCGCGTCAGTTCCGGGCGCCGGCCAAGCCGTCGGACCGGGGCGTGGTGCTGTTCACCTCGGGCAGCTTCGGCGCGCCGCGCGGCGTGGTGCTGAGCCAGGCCAACATGGTCACCAACGCCGAGCAGGTCGCGGCGCATATCGCGCTGGACCCGGACTGGGTGTTCTTCAATCCGCTGCCCGTGTTCCACTGTTTTGGCCTGACGGGCGGCGTGATCCTGCCGCTGCTGAAGGGCATGAAGGCGTTCCAGTACCCCTCGCCCCTGCACACCAAGCAGATCCCGGCCCTGGTCAAGGACGTCGGCGCCTCGGTGCTGTTCGCCACCGACACCTTCCTCAACCACTATGCGCGCGCGTCGGACAGCGACGAGCTGTCTGGCCTGAGGTTTATCGTCTGTGGCGCTGAAAAGGTTCGGGAAGAGACACACAACCTCATCAACGACAAATTTGGCCCAGTCCCCGTTCTGGAAGGCTATGGCGCCACCGAGGCCTCGCCGGTCATTGCGGTGAACAAGCCCGATGACAATCGTCGCGGCACGGTCGGCGGCCTGCTGCCCGGTCAGGAATTCCGAGTCGAGCCCGTCGAAGGCATTTCAGGCGGCGGCCGACTGCTGGTCCGCGGCCCCAATGTCATGCTGGGCTATCTGCGCGAGGACGGCGGCATCGATGCGCCGGATGGCGGCTGGCACGACACCGGCGATGTGGTCTCGATGTCCGACGACAACTGGATCACCATCAAGGGTCGGGTGAAGCGCTTCGCCAAGATCGCCGGCGAGATGGTCTCCCTGACGGCGGCTGAAGACCTGGCCTCGGCGGTCTGGCCGGACGGCCGACACGCGGTGATCTCGATGCCCGACAAGAAAAAGGGCGAGAGGCTGGTTCTGGTCACGGACCGCCACGACGCTGCGGTCTCTGACCTGGTGGCCCACGCCCAGACCATCGGCGCGCCGGAGCTGGCGGTGCCGCGCAAGATCCTGAAGGTGCCCGAAGTGCCCGTGCTGGGCAGCGGCAAGACCGACTATGTCGCCATCCAGCGCATGGCCGATCAGGACGCCAGGGCCGCCTAGACAGATCTGCCTAGAATACGCCACCCAGGGCTTCCAGTTCAGCGCGGAAGCCCTGCTTGCGGCCATGCATGGCCCGCAGGTCGGCCATGAAGGTCTCGTGGTCCGGGAACTCGCCGAAATCGGCGATGATCGGCGCCAGGCTTTCCATCTCCAGCCATTGCTGGGCCGCAGCCCTGTAGCGGCCCGCGACGCCATATGTCAGCACATTGCGGATCATGGCCCGCAGCAAGAGGGTCGCGGCCAGCGGATAGGCGCCTTCAAGACGGCGCGCGGCGGCGGTCAGCAGGTCTTCGTCCGCGCCGTTGATCGCGCCGTGACGGTTGATGATCAGTCGCGCCGCTGCAGCCAGATCCGGCCATTCGATCAGAAAGGCCAGGGCGGCCTCGAAGCGCGGAAACTCGGCGGCGATTGTCTTGGCGTCATCCTCGGCGACCACGTCGTCAAAGTCTGGCAGGCCCTTCAGGAACGCCCTGAGCCTCGGGATCGACAGGGTGGCCTCGAAGGCCGCCCAGCGCCGGCCCTGAGCCTCGTCCTGGCGGCCATTGGCCTGTAACGCCTCGAGATAGACATCCTCCCAGGCGGCGCGCTCGACCGGATCGTCGGGCTCGGCGCGCACCGACAGCAGGCCGCGCGGCTTGACCGTCGCTGCGGCGGCCTCCAGAGCGGCCAGGGCCTCCCCCGCCTTGCCGACGGCCAGAAGGCGACGCCCGATCTCGGCGGCGATGGCGGGAAACCGCCGCTGGGTCTCGCTGAAGGTCGCGACAAAGGCCCCCACGTCACCATTGATGTCGGCAAGACTGCGCAGGGCGTCGCGGACCACCGACGCCTTGGCGTCATAGGCGCCGGCCGAGCGCGCGGGGCGCTGGGTCAGGGCGGCCTGCAGGCGCTCGCCCAGCCGCGCCTGACCGGCCACGCCCAGAGACGGGGCCGCGACAGCCACCAGCGGGCCAAACACGAAATAGTCGTCGCACAGGATCAGCCGCGCCACCCGGTCGGCCAGATCGACGGGCGCGACCTTGGCGCTCAGGGCGATGTCGCCGACCGCGTCCCGCGCTTCGACAAAGACCTCGCCGATGGGCCCCTCGGGTTGACTGATGCGGTCAAAGACCGAACCGGCCAGGTCCAGGAAATCCATCAGCAGCGTCAGGGCGGCCTTGGGATCGCTTTCCGCCAGACGCTGGATCATCCGAAAGTGCAGATCCAGATCGCGCGCGAAGGCGGCGCGCTTGCGCCAGTGGATGCGCGAGGTGGCCTTGGCGATGGCCGCCAGGCGTTTGGAAATCTCCAGCGCCAGACCTTCGGGACTGGCCTCGGCGAACAGCTCCAGCCGCAGGGCGCGCTTGACGTAGCCGTCGACCGACAGATCCATCAGGATCGTCGCCAGCCGCTCCGCGCCCAGATCGGCGAGGTTGGCCTCCGAAAGGGTGGTCTTCGACCCTTTCCTGGTCTTGGCCGCGGCCTTGATCCCAGCCGGGGCCGGCTTGTCGGTCGTCTTGGCCGTCGCGCGCGCCATTCAGGTCCCTAGATGTGCAGCACCCGTCCATACGCATCGAGCGTGGCTTCGTGCATGGCTTCCGACATGGTCGGGTGAGCGTAGACGATTCCGTGCAGGTCTTCCTCGGTCGCTTCCAGCGTGATGGCGGTCACAAAGCCCTGGATCATCTCGGTGACTTCGTGGCCGATCATGTGAGCGCCGATCAGGGCGCCGGTCTTGCCGTCGAACACCACCTTGACGAAGCCCTCGGTCTCGCCGGCGGCCACGGCCTTGCCGTTGACCTTGAACGGGAAGCGACCGGCCTTGACGTCGATGCCGGCGGCCTTGGCGGCGGCTTCGGTGTAGCCCACCGAGGCGACCTGCGGGTTGGCATAGGTGCAGCCCGGGATCGGCGAATGGACGGCCGGGGTCTTGTAGCCGGCGATGAACTCGGCGGCGTGGATGCCTTCGTGGCTGGCCTTGTGCGCCAGCCAGGGCGCGCCGGCGACGTCACCGATGGCGAAGAGACCCGGAACGTTCGTCTCGCCGTGCTTGCCGGTGACGACATGGCCGCGATCGGTGGTCAGGCCGACCGCTTCGGTCCCTTCGGTATTGGGCACGATGCCGATGGCGACGATGCACTTCTCGGCGGTCAGTTGCTCGGCCTTGCCGCCGACCTCGACCGACACCGAGACGCCCGTGGCGGTCTTGTCGATCTTGGTGACCTTGGCGCCGATGCGGAACTTGATGCCGCGCTTCTCGAACGCCTTCTGGGCGGCCTTGGACACCTCGGCGTCCTCGACCGGCATGATGCGGTCGACGGCCTCGACGACGGTAACCTCAGCGCCCAGGGCGCGATAGAAGCTGGCGAACTCGATGCCGATGGCGCCCGAGCCGATCACGACCAGCGACTTGGGCATGGTCTTCGGCGCCAGGGCGTCACGATAGGTCCAGACCTTGTCGCCGTCCGACACCGCGCCGATGGCGGGGATGTTACGGGCCCGCGCGCCGCTGGCCAGGATCACGTTCTTCGCCTGGATCGTGCGGCTGCCGCCGGCCTTCAGGGCCACGACGACCTTGGGAGCCGGCGCACCCTTTTCGAGCCTGGCCTCGCCCTCGATGACCTCGATCTTGTGCTTCTTCATCAGGAAGGCGATGCCGCCCGACATGGTCTTGGCCACGCCGCGCGAGCGCTCGATGATCTTGCTGAAGTCGAACGACGGCTTCTCGACCGACAGGCCGTAGCTGTCCAGATGCGACAGCTGCTCGAAGATCTCGCCGGACTTCAGCAGGGCCTTGGTGGGAATGCAGCCCCAGTTCAGGCAGATGCCGCCCAGGTTTTCGCGCTCGACGATCGCCGTCTTCAGGCCCAGCTGGCTGGCGCGGATCGCGGCCACATAGCCGCCAGGACCGGCGCCGATGACGACGACATCGAATTCCGTGGACATGGTGTTCTTACCCTAGCTTGAACGTCGCCCGAGGGGAGCCGGGCGGCCTCGATCGATCGGCCTGCAAGCCGATCCGGGAGAATTAGAGCAGCGCCTCGACCGCGACCTTGAGGTCTTCGGGCTTGGTGGTGGGAGCGAACCGCTCGACGACTTCGCCGTCGCGGCCGATCAGGAACTTGGTGAAGTTCCACTTGATGCCCTCGGTGCCCAGCACGCCCTTCTGTTCCTTCTTCAGGAACGCATAGAGCGGATGGGCCGAAGGGCCGTTGACGTCGATCTTGGCCAGCATCGGGAAGGTCACGTCATAGGTCAGCGAGCAGAAGCTGGCGATCTCTTCGGCGTTCCCGGGCTCCTGGGACCCGAACTGGTTGCAGGGAAAGCCCAGGATGGTCAGGCCGCGATCCTTGTAGTCGCGGTAAAGCGCCTCAAGGCCTTCATACTGCGGGGTGAAGCCGCACTTGCTGGCCGTGTTGACGATCAGCAGAACCTGCCCGCGATAGTCGGCCAGGCTCACGTCCTGGCCGTCCAGCGTCTTGGCCGAGTAGTCATAGACCGACATGGCGCTCTCCCTGCCCTTTCCGATGATCAGACGATCAGGGTCAGCGGCTCTTCAATCAGCGGCTTGAAGGCCGCCAGGAACTTGGCGCCGATCGCGCCGTCGACGACGCGGTGATCGCAGGTCAGGGTCACGGTCATCACGGTGGCCACAGCCAACTGGCCGTTCTTGACCACAGCGCGCTGCTCGCCGGCGCCCACGCTCATGATCGCGCCCTGCGGCTCGTTGATGATCGAGGCGAAGGCCTTGATGCCGAACATGCCCAGGTTGGAGACCGAGAAGGTGCCGCCCTGGAATTCCTCGGGCTTCAGCTTCTTGGCCTTGGCGCGGGCCGCCAGGTCCTTCACCTCGGCCGAGATCTGGGCCAGGCCCTTGGTCTCGGCGGCGCGGACGATCGGGGTGATCAGGCCGCCGTCAATGGCCACGGCCACGGCGATATCGGCGTGCTTGTGCATGGCGATGCCTTCGGGCGTGTACGAGGCGTTGGCCTCCGGCACGCGCTTGAGGGCCACGGCCACGGCCTTGATGATGATGTCATTGACCGACACCTTCACGCCCTGATCCGCCAGCAGGCTGTTGATCTTGCCGCGCGCCGCCAGCAAGCCGTCGATCTCGAGATCGATGGTGAGCGGGAAGTGCGGCACGTCGCGGAAGCTGTCGGTCAGGCGGCGCGCGATGGTCTTGCGCATGCCGTCCAGCGGAACCAGGTCGTAGGAGCCGGCGGGGATGCCCATCTGCTCCAGCGACAGCACCTGGCGCGGCGCAGCGGCGGCGGCGGCGGGAGCCGAAGCGGCCGGGGCGGATCTGGCCGGCGCGGCGCCGCCCTTGCCGGCGGCCTCGACATCGGCCTTGACCACCCGGCCATGCGGGCCACTGCCCTTGACGGTCTTCAGATCCAGACCCGCGGCGGCGGCCAGGCGTCGGGCCAGCGGCGAAGCCAGCACGCGTGCGCCATCCGCGACCGGCGCGGCCGATTGTGCGGTTTGTGCGGTTTGTGCAGTTTGTGCGGTCGCAACCGGCGCATTATCAGGTTTGGCGCTGTCTGGTTTATCGGGCGCTTTTGCGGGCGGCGGAGCGGCGCTTTCGCCCTCCCCGGTCAGCTTGGCGATCAGGGCGTTGACCTTGACGTTTTCGGTCCCGGCGTCGACCAGGATGGCCTCGACCACGCCTTCGTCGACGGCCTCGACTTCCATCGTCGCCTTGTCGGTTTCGATCTCGGCGATCACGTCGCCGGCCTTGACGGTGTCACCCACCTTCACGTGCCACTTGGCGAGGGTTCCCTCCTCCATGGTGGGCGACAGGGCGGGCATCAGGATGTCGATCGACATTGAGCTTCTTCCTCAAGCGTTCGGGACGTTGTCGGCCGGGCCGTCGTCCGCGCGATCTCGCGCCGGGGCGAGGTGTTGTTCTTGGCCGGAATCGAAACGGCTCACATCCAACAGGTATGCAGCGATCGCCGCCATCCCGCCAGACGTGAGCCGGGTCTTCATCAGCGGTAGCAGACCTTCTTGGCTGCCGAGACGATCTTCTCGACCGAAGGCAGCGAGAGGGCTTCCAGATTGGCCGCATAGGGCAGCGGCACGTCTTCCTGGTGCACGCGCAGGGGCGGCGCATCCAGGTAGTCGAAGCCGTGCTCGGTGATGCGGGCGACGATCTCGGCGCCGACGCCCATCGGGCCCCAGCCTTCCTCGGCCGTGACCAGACGGTTGGTCTTTTTCACGCTCTGCAGGATCGTCTCGTGATCCATCGGACGGATGGTCCGCAGATCGACGACCTCGGCCGAGATGCCTTCCTTGGCCAGTTCTTCAGCGGCCTTCAGGCAGAAGCCGACCATGCGGCTGTAGGCCACCAGGGTGACGTCCGTGCCTTCGCGGCGGACCTTGGCCTTGCCGATCGGCACGACGTGGTCCTCGACATCGGGGATGTCGAATTCGATGCCGTACATCATCTCGTGTTCGAGGAAGACGATCGGGTTCGGGTCGCGGATAGCAGCCTTCAAAAGGCCCTTGGCGTCAGCCGCGTCATAGGGCGCGATGACCTTCAGACCGGGAACGTTGCCGTACCAGGCCGCGTAGTCCTGGCTGTGCTGGGCGCCGACGCGGCTGGCTGCGCCGTTGGGGCCGCGGAACACGATCGACGACTTGATCTGGCCGCCCGACATGTAGAGCGTCTTGGCGGCCGAGTTGATGATGTGGTCGATCGCCTGCATGGCGAAGTTCCAGGTCATGAACTCCACGATCGGCTTAAGGCCGGCCATCGCCGCACCGACGCCCATGCCGGCAAAGCCGTGCTCGGTGATCGGGGTGTCGATGACGCGCTTGGCGCCGAACTCCTGCAGCAGGTCGCGGCTGACCTTGTAGGCGCCCTGGTACTGGGCGACTTCCTCACCCATCAGGAACACGCGGTCGTCGCGGCGCATCTCTTCGGCCATGGCGTCGCGCAGGGCGTCGCGCACGGTGATCTTCTTCATCGGCGTGCCGGCCGGGATCTCCGGATCGGCAAAGGTCGAGGCGCCGGCGTTGGCGACAGGAGTCGCCGCGACAGGCGCGGCGGCGGCCGGAGCAGCCTGGGCGGCGGGAGCCGGAGCCGCCGAGGTCGCCTCGCCTTCGCCTTTCAGGCGAGCGATCAGCGTGTTGACCTTGACGTTTTCAGTGCCGCCGGGAACCAGAATAGCCTCAACGACGCCCTCATCGACGGCTTCGACTTCCATCGTCGCCTTGTCGGTTTCGATCTCGGCGATCACGTCGCCGGCCTTGACGGTGTCGCCTTCCTTGACCAGCCATTTGGCCAGCGTGCCCTCTTCCATCGTGGGTGAGAGGGCGGGCATCAGGATGTCCACGCTCACTGGGCGGCCTCCAGGTATACGTCGGTGTACAGCTCGGACGGATCCGGCTCAGGGCTGGTGCGGGCAAACTCCGCGGCTTCGGCGACGATGCGCTTCACCTCGGCGTCGATGCCCTTCAGATCGTCCTCGGTGACGCCGACCTTGGCCAGGCGCTCCTTGATGTGATCGATCGGATCGCGCGTGTGCTTGACCTCGTCGACCTCTTCCTTGGTGCGGTACTTGGCCGGATCCGACATCGAGTGGCCACGATAGCGGTAGGTCTTCATCTCAAGAATGTACGGGCCCTGGCCGCTTCGCGCATGCTCGGTGGCGCGCGCGCCGGCCTCGCGCACGGCGACGATGTCCATGCCGTCGACTTCCTCGCCCGGAATCCGGAACGAGACGCCACGCTTGTGGAAGGCGGTTTCCGACGCCGAACGTTCGACGCTGGTGCCCATGGCGTACTGGTTGTTCTCGATCACGTACACGACCGGCAGCTTCCACAGCTGGGCCATGTTGAAGCTCTCATAGACCTGGCCCTGGTTGGCCGCGCCGTCGCCGAAATAGGCGTAAGAGACGTTGCCATTGCCCTTGTAGTGATTGGCCAGCGCCAGACCCGTGCCCAGCGCGACCTGGGCGCCGACGATGCCGTGGCCGCCGTAGAAGCCGGTCTCGATGTCGAACATGTGCATCGAGCCGCCCTTGCCGCGCGACGAACCGCCTGCGCGACCGGTCAGCTCGGCCATGACTTCCCTGGGATCCATGCCGGCGGCCAGCATGTGGCCGTGGTCACGGTAGCCCGTAATGATCTGGTCGCCCTTCTGCTGGATCGACTGCATGCCGACCGCGATGGCTTCCTGACCGATGTAGAGATGGCAGAACCCGCCGATCAGGCCCATGCCGTACAGCTGGCCCGCGCGCTCCTCGAAGCGGCGGATAAGCAGCATGTCCTGATAGAACTTCAGAAGCTCGTCCTTGCCGACGAAAGCGTTGACACCGGTGTCACCCGCTTTACCCTCGGAAGCTTCACCCTTGCGCGTTCGCGCCATTCAACTCTCCTTGGCCAACCTTCATCGCGGCCTTCATCCCAGAGCACGTCCCGCCGAAGTCGTCGTCGGTTCCGCGAAGGAAGTGTTCCACATGTCACGCCCAGATCGCTCCCGGATCGGATGAGCCGGAGAACCATCGCCAGTCCGCGCCGTCGGCCGTGTTCCGAAAGCGCTAGCGCTTGGTACGGATCACGTAGTCCCTCGGGTCGGCATATCCCAGGAGAGAACGTGCGCGTTCTTCCAGAAGATCGGCCGACAGACTGCCGCTGCGTAATAGACGAGCCCGAGCCTCCAGGTCCATCCTTTCAGCGTGGATCTTCTTGAGCTCCTTCGTCTTGGCCGCAAGATCTGCATTGCGCTGAGACGTCGACAATAGCCCGCGCTCGCCGGTCAGGGCGTGAAACACGAAGTAGAAGATCAGGAAAAGGATCGCCGCGGTCGGCAGGATCGGTTGCAGTCGGGCGAACATTTGAGAATCCCGGGAGGGGATTCTCAGGGTCTCAGATCGTGCTTAACGCCTTCTGAATAAGGGCTCACGAAGTGCGTCTGCGTTCTGAGGACCGCCCCCACCCGATGCTTTCATTTGAGATCGTTTCACCGGCATCTAGATACCGCATCGCAGCGCTTATTTCGCACCCGCGAAGACAAGCGTTACGCCGCCGGAGCCCTTCCGGGAGGGGCTTATAGAAAAAATGAGAGCGTCTGATCCGGGGCACCTCCTGCAGACGGCGTGCTGACCGCTTGCGCCCGAGAATCGCCATCCTTGGCCGGCGGGCTGATCACTGCCCTGAACACGACCATCTTCAGAACCCTCTGAGAGGGAGGACACGGCTGGATAGCTATCGTCGCGCGCTTTCGGTCCGGGCCATGTGACAGGCGCCGGAGGGCGGCTCGGCGGGCGATCCCGCCTGTCGCGCCATCACGGGCTATGGCGTCAAGGAAAAGGCGCAGCTCCTGTCCGAAGCCGCGCCCTCCTGAAGTTCACGCTTTAGGGTCGATCAACGACCCTTGAGAGCCGATCGCCCCGCATAGACGGCCTGATCGTCCAGCATCTGCTCGATGCGCAGCAGTTGATTGTACTTGGCCAGCCGGTCCGAACGGGCCAGCGAGCCGGTCTTGATCTGCCCGCAGTTCAGCGCGACCGCGAGATCGGCGATGGTCGAGTCCTCGGTCTCGCCCGAGCGGTGGCTCATCACGCTGGTATAGCCAGCACGGTGAGCCAGATCGACGGCGTCGATGGTTTCCGACAGCGTGCCGATCTGATTGACCTTCACCAGGATCGAATTGGCCAGGCCCTTGTCCAGGCCCATCTGGAGGCGCTTGGGGTTGGTCACAAACAGGTCGTCACCGACCAGCTGAACCTTTTTGCCCAAGGCTTCGGTCAGCAGCTTCCAGCCCTCGAAATCGTCCTCGGACATGCCGTCCTCGATCGACAGGATCGGGAACTTGGCGGCCAGGCCAGCCAGGTAGTCGACCATTCCGGCGGGATCCAGGCTCTTGCCCTCGCCTTCCAGCTCGTACTTGCCGTTCTTGAAGAACTCGGTGGCGGCGACGTCGAGGCCCAGGACGAAATCATCACCCGCCTTGTAGCCTGCGGCCTCACCGGCCTTGACGATAAACGCCAGGGCGTCTTCAGCCGAACCGAGGTTGGGCGCGAAGCCGCCTTCGTCGCCCACGTTGGTGTTGTGGCCGGCGTCCTTCAAAGCCTTCTTCAGGCCATGGAAGATCTCGGCGCCCATGCGCAGGGCTTCGCTGAAGCTGGCCGCGCCGGTCGGCAGGATCATGAATTCCTGGATGTCGATCGGATTATCGGCGTGGGCGCCGCCGTTGATGATGTTCATCATCGGCAGCGGCAGCACGCGCGAATTGACGCCCCCGACGTACTTGTAGAGCGGCAAACCAGCGGACTCGGCGGCGGCCTTGGCGGCCGCCAGCGAAACACCCAGGATCGCATTCGCGCCCAGGCGCGCCTTGTTCGGGGTGCCGTCCAGATCGATCAGGAGATTGTCGAGCCGGCGCTGGTCTTCGGCATCGACGCCGGAAAGGGCGTCGAAGATCTCGCCATTCACGGCGTCAACGGCTTGCAAAACGCCCTTGCCTAGATAGCGGCTCTTGTCGCCATCGCGCTTCTCGACCGCTTCGTGAGCACCGGTGGAGGCGCCCGAGGGCACGGCGGCGCGGCCAAAGGCGCCGTCTTCCAGGATCACGTCGACCTCAACCGTCGGGTTGCCCCGGCTATCGAGAATTTCGCGGGCGATGATGTCGACGATCTCGGTCATGGCAGCTCCTCAAGGCGAAAGGCGCGGGACCCTTAGCCGCGACCGCGCTGCGGCGCAACTTGACTTCCCTCGGGATGACGACTGATCGTTGGTCATAAGAGGAGTACGCCATGCTGACCGTCGAGAAGAGCGGCCCGATCGCCATTGTCACCCTGAACCGACCAGAGGCCATGAACGCCCTGTCCAAGGCCCTGCGGGCCATGCTGCATACCGTCATGTTCGAGCTGGACGCCGACCCGGCGATCAGTGTGGTCGTGCTGACCGGCGCCGGCGAGAAGGCCTTCACCGCCGGACTGGATCTCAAGGAGCTGGGCAGCGACCCAAGGGCGATGAGTGCGGCCAATGACCAGGGCGCGGAAACCAATCCGGTGAAAGCGATCGAGTTGTGTCGCAAGCCGGTCATCGGCGCGATCAATGGGGTCGCCATCACCGGCGGCTTCGAACTGGCGCTGGCCTGCGATGTGCTGATCGCATCCGAGAACGCCCGTTTCGCCGACACCCACGCCCGGGTCGGGATCATGCCTGGCTGGGGGCTGTCGCAAAAGCTGTCGCGCCTGATCGGGATCTATCGCGCCAAGGAGCTTTCACTGACCGGCAATTTCATTGATGCCACGACCGCGGCGGAATGGGGTCTGGTCAATCGTGTGGTTCCGGCCGCCGAGTTGATGCCGACCGCGCTCAAGCTTGCAGCCGACATGGCGTCGATCCCGGTGGAGACCCTGTCATTCTACAAGAGCCTGATCGACGACGGCTTTGACCGCTCCTTCCGCAAGGGCCTCGAAATCGAGCATGAGCGTTCCAGCGCCCACAATCGCAAAGTCACACCCGCGGCGGTAGAGGCCAGGCGCGCCCAGATCCAGGCCCGGGGACGCAGCCAATAGGATCAGGCGCTGAGGATGCGGGGCGGTGTCATCCCGCCGATGCGGAACAATACCCGCCCCGCGCCGAAATCGAGCTCGACCCTTGAAAACAGTCTCAGGATATCGACGCCCAGCAGCAAGGCCGGCCGATCATTGAGTCTCCAGATATCGAAAATGTGGAGGTCGGCGAAGGCGATCGGCACATTGGTCATGCGCAGATCGCCCAGCGTCAGGGATGGCGCGATGCGGTACTCGCCGACGGAAATCTCACCGGACGCCGTCAACAACCGGGCTGGCCTCACATCGTCATGACGGCGCCGGCGGGTGGCAATGGCGCGGGACAAGGCCATGTTACCGATGCTGACCCCGCCGCCAGAGTCGATAAAGGCCAGGGCCTTGGCCCCAGCCACCCTGCAGTCGGCGACCGTAAGGCGGCCAAAGCGATCATCCGCCATGACCGAGACCTCGCGGGGCAACCGGACGAAATCGAGGGACGAGCGGCTGCGGCGAATCTCCAGCTTCCGCGTGCGGAAGTCCATGATCACGTTGCGGCCCTCCAGGATATCGACGCCCAGCAGGCCGTCGGCGCCGACGCGTTCAGGCGGCAGGACGGGAAGATTGACGCCGGAGAGCCGCGTATCGCCGACAACAAGTTCGCCAACCCTGGCGGTACGAGTGAGCTGCGAACCGCCCACCCCGTGAACCAGCACATTGGGCCCCTGGGCCAGGCCCAGTCGATCGGCCAACGGCGCGGACAGAACACTGCGATCCGCACCGCTATCGACCACGAAGTCGAACGGTCCCTGGCCATTGACCCTCACCGGGACGGTCAGGCGATCGTCGAGGTCGAGAGAGGCATCGAGGATCAGGACAGGTTCAGGCGGCGGCGTGAGCGCCCGCTCAGGCTGCTCAGCCAGAGCGACTTGAGGCAAAAACGACAGCCCCAGTCCCGCCGCTAAAATTCGGCGTGTGAGCATGGGCGGACCTCCCGTGGTCCGCTCAGAATAACACCGTTTTTAGACAGCCATGACGAAAAACGCCGCCGGGGCGAACCCTGGCGGCGTCTTCGAATTCACAGCCGTGAAGGAGAGACCTTAGTCTTCCTTGGGGGTGAGGATTTGCTTGCCGTTGTACAGACCCGTCTTCAGGTCGACGTGGTGCGGGCGACGCAGTTCGCCCGAGTCCTTGTCTTCCACGAAGGAGTTTGCGCCCAAGGCGTGGTGCGACCGGCGCATGTTCCGGCGAGAAGGCGAAGTTTTTCTTTTGGGAACGGCCATCGAAGTGACTCTGCGCGCTGAGCGTGAAAATTAGAGACGGCGACTCGGGATAACCCAAGCCGCCGTGTGAGGGCGCGCTTATGCCTGAATCTCTTCAGACATGCAACACGCCTGTTCAGACCAGTCTGCCCTGCTCCTTGGCGGCCGCGATGAAGCTCGCAAACAGCGGGTGCGGGGCGAACGGACGGCTCTTCAGTTCCGGGTGGAACTGAACGCCGATGAACCACGGATGGTCCTCGCGTTCGACGATTTCGGGCAGCACGCCGTCAGGCGAACGACCGGTCAGCTTCAGTCCGGACTCCTCCATCCGGTGGCTGTAGCCGATATTGACCTCGTAGCGGTGCCTGTGGCGCTCGCTGATGGCCGTGTCGCCGTAGATCTGGGCCACCTTGCTGCCGGGCGTCAGAACCGCGTCGAACGCCCCCAGGCGCATGGTGCCGCCCAGGTCGTCGCCAGAGCGTCGCTGGACGGTCTCGTTGCCCTTGATCCACTCGGTCATGATCCCGACGACCGGACGGTCGGTGGGGCCAAATTCACTGGACGAGGCGTCCTTGATGCCGGCCACGTTCCGCAGGGTCTCGATGACCGCCATCTGCATGCCAAAACAGATGCCGAAATACGGCACCTTGCGTTCGCGGGCGAACTGGGCGGCGCGGATCTTGCCCTCCGCCCCCCGCTCGCCAAAGCCGCCGGGCACCATGATGGCGTGGGCATTCTCCAGGCGAGCCGCAGCCGCACCGGGATCGCCCTCGAAGGTCTCGCTCTCGACCCAGTCGAGATTGACCTTCACCCTGTTGGCCAGGCCGCCATGATGCAGCGCTTCGATAAGCGACTTATAGGCGTCTTTCAGGACGGTATATTTGCCGACCACGGCGATGGTCACTTCGCCATCGGGGTGATTGACGGTCTCCTCGATCGCTTCCCAGCGGCTCAGGTCCGGCTTGGGCGCGTCTTGCAGGCCGAAGACGTCCAGCACCTCCGCATCGAGCCCCTCGTGGTGGTAGTCGATCGGCACAGAATAGATCGACGAGCTATCCATGGCCTGGATAACGGCGCTGGGCCGCACGTTGCAGAACTGCGCGATCTTGCGCTTTTCCTCGACCGGGATTTCCTGCTCGCAGCGGCACAGCAGGATGTCGGGCTGGATGCCGATCGAGCGCAACTCCTTGACGGAGTGCTGGGTCGGCTTGGTCTTCATCTCGCCGGCCGTCTTGATGAACGGCAGCAAGGTCAGGTGGACATAGCAGCTCTGGCCGCGCGGCAGGTCCTGGCGCAGCTGGCGGATCGCCTCGAAGAACGGCAGCCCCTCGATATCGCCGACCGTGCCGCCGATCTCGACCAGCACGAAGTCGACAGGCTTCTCGCCCGTCTCGTCCATGGCGGGCGACAGCACGAACTGCTTGATCTCGTTGGTGACGTGCGGAATCACCTGGACGGTCGCGCCCAGATAGTCGCCGCGGCGCTCCTTCTCGATGATCGTCTTGTAGATCTGGCCGGTGGTGATGTTGTCGGCCTTGGTCGCCGAAACGCCGGTGAAGCGCTCATAGTGGCCAAGGTCGAGGTCCGTCTCGGCGCCGTCGTCGGTCACAAAGACCTCGCCATGCTGATACGGGCTCATCGTGCCGGGATCGACGTTGAGGTAAGGGTCGAGCTTACGAAGGCGGACCTTGTAGCCACGAGCCTGGAGGAGCGCTCCGAGCGCTGCGGAGGCGAGGCCTTTTCCAAGCGAGGAAACCACGCCGCCGGTGATGAAGATGTACCGGGTCATGGGCGCTCAGATTACTCGCGATTCGGCGATCGCGTCGAAAAGACCGACGTTCATCAACAGCTTTCGCTGCAAACGCTTACTGGGCCGGGGTTTGGGCAGGGGCCGGAACCGGCGCGGAAGGCTGCGCGGGGGCCGGTTGCGAAGTCAGCGGCTGGTTGATGCTGGGGGTCGGGGCCTGGATGGCGCCCGGCCGGGCGGTCCCGGGGGCCTGGCCGACGGGCGCCGGCGGCGTGATCGGCGCGTTCAGCGTCTTGGTGTCCAGGCTGTCGATGTTGAGGCGATCCACGGCCGAGGCACCGCCCATGCGGCCGGTCAGGATGGTCAGGACCAGGCTGATCACCAGGAAAATGGAGAACAGGATCCAGGTGATCCTCGTCAGCAGGTCGCCCGCGCCGCGCGCCGTCATGAAGCCGGTGTTGCCACCTCCCATGCCCAGAGCGCCCCCCTCCGAACGCTGCAGCAGAACCACGCCGATCAGGCCGAGGCAGACGACGATGTTGATGGCGAGCAGGATGCCGATGAGCATGAGTAAACTGATCTCGATCCGGGCGACGGGACGTTCCGCCGTGAAAAACGAAGCGGCCCCTCTACCACTAGCGGCGCGCTCACGCCATAGCTGGGAAGGACGCCCGTCAACTCAAGACCTCAGCGCGAAGCCAAAACCCTAAATGATCCTTGAAACCGAGCGACTGACCCTGGCGCCGCTGACACCGTCGGATGCGCCGCACGTCTATCCGTTCCTCAGCGATCCCGAGGTCATGGCCCACTGGGATCAGGCCCCGATCGATGACCCTGAAGAGGTCGAGGCCTGCGTTATCGCCCAGGTCGCCGAAATGGACGAGGGCAAGGCCCATTACTGGGCGATCCGCCAGTCGAAAACCGATGCCTTCCTGGGCTATTGCGAACTGATTGATATTGATAAACGGCATCATCGCGCAGAGCTGCGGTTCATGGTCGCCCGCGATGGCTGGGGCCAGGGCTATGGCCTGGAGGCCGTTAGCGCACTACTGGCCCACGCCGCGTCGATCGGCCTCAAGCGACTGATCGCCCGAACCCATGTGGGAGACACCCGCGCCGAGCGTCTTCTGGAGCGGCTGGGCTTCGAGCCCGAAGGCTATCTCAAGGGCCATATACATCGCGACGGTGAACGGCGTGACTGCAGGCTGTTTGGATTGCTGCTTTAGGTGACAAGCACGCAGCGTCGGCGCCTAGGTCCAAACCGAAACCTCGAGAACAGAATTCTACTGCGCGCGCTTTAGCGTAAATCCAGATTTTGAGCGGCTCGGGCCCTGGCGATTGCTGAACGAACGCTCGAAAGTTTCGAAATCCTGCTCGAGCCTCCACTGCGCCGTCGCCTTGACGCTTTGGGCCAGGAACGCGTCACAAGCCTCTCCGGTCTCTGCGCAGGCCTGAACGCGAACACCCTTCGAGATCCAGAGGCTGGCACCGGGCAGGAACGCGTACTCAAGACTGTCGCGGGCTATGCCCTTGAGATCAGTATAGCGCAGGCCATGCTCAGTGGCGGCCCGCAGGTACTCGTGCGTCATGTCGATGCGCGAGACGCCTTCGTCGTCGGTCGACAACACCACAGGCACCCCGGCCTTACGATAGAGGGCGATGGGGTGATCGGCGCCCTTTACGCCCAGGATGACGTCGTTGCTGGTCAGGTTGATCTCTACCGCCACGCGATCGCGGGCCATGCGCGCCAGGAGCTCCTCAGCGTCGTCCTCGTAGGCAATATCCACACCATGGCCAATCCGCTTGGCGCCGGCGACCTCGACGGCTTCGCGGATGTGGAAAGTGAGGTCGCGGGGCGGGACCAGGCCCAGGGTCAGTTCGCCAGCGTGCAGGGACAGCGGCACCTTGGGATAGCGGGCGGCCAGGAACCTGAACATCCGCATATGCAGCGAATAGTCGGCCAGCGAGATCGGGTCGTCCTCGGGATTGACGATGTTGACCCCTACGAAGCGAGGGTCGGCCTCGACAAGGGCGAAGGCCGCCAGCATCTGGGCAAAGACAAAGCCCGGCGGCTGGGCCCGCTCGACGAAAGGCTGAAAGCCAAGCATCACGCCGCATGGCCCCACCTTGGCGGCAACGCCCGGTGCGCAGCCCTGGCGTCGGTCGGCATCGGCGAGAGCGGCGTCCATCTCACGCCCAACCTCTGCGACCATGGGCGCAAGTCCGGGCGCCAGTCGCGCGAAAGCGCCCTCGAAATCGCCGTTCCAATCAGCCTGTCCCGCGACGGCGAAGGCCCGCATGGCGTTTGGATTGGCAGAGCTCTCGACATAGATGACACGATCACCGGCGGCATAGTCTCGGGTCACCGTGATCATCGGCCCCATATTGCTTACGGCTGACGCAGCGAACCTGCCAAAGGTCGAAAAGAACTGGTCATGGCCGGAAGCCGCCGCCCCTTCAGCGCCGGGCACGTAGTTGCGCATCGACAAGGCGTCTATCGCCCGGTTGTAGAGGGCCGGATCGCGCCGCCCCAGATCCTTGGCCGAAGTCCTTCCCGGACCGTCGCAGGGCCTCGTCACGATCTCCGGTTTCGCGCCGGTGGTCAGGCACTGGCCACCCGCGCCGGCCCAGGCCAGGAAATCCTCTGCGTAGGGCGCGCCCCACAAGTGGTTGTGCAGGTCGCCGCCCTTGGGCATGTTTTTCAGGAACAGGCGCAGCTGCGCGCGATCGTGGGCGACGGCGTTGAATTGCACGGCCGCCTTGCCTTCGATTGACGTCGCGGACGCGGCCCAGGTGGCCGTCGCGGCCAGAAGCCCATTGACCAAGACCACACTCAACAGGGCCCCACGTCGCGCCTTGTCCGCCCTCATCGTCCACGCTCCTTAGTTTCACATCCTTCCCACTGTGATTTGCCCCGACTGGCAAACGCACAATCCTGCCGGGGACGCCAAATGGCGCGACGGCGGCCAATGAGCGACCAGGCTCATCGTCGCTTGCTCGACGAATTCAGTTGGAGGCAGCGCCGATAGGACGCCTCAGGGCTGCGTTTGTCCCTGATCCTAGCGGGCTCAAGGCAGAACGCGCTTGGCCGGCGTCTCGCCGGCGGCGATCCTCGCCGCGATGTCATCCAAGACCGGGCCCAGATCGGCTACGCTCTCGACCACATAGTGCGCTCCTGACCTTCCGAGCGCCTGCGCAGCGGCGGCGATACGCCGATCGCGCTCACCCTGCGAAAGCGCGGCAAGCGCCTCTCGGGAAAGACCCACTCCATTGCCGGAAGCCGATAGGCCCACCACCCAGGCTCCCGCAGCGAGTCCTTCGTCAATGCCCACTGTGGCGTCATCGATCTTGACGCACGCACCGGCTGGCCAGGCGCCCAATTCGACCAGAGCCTTCCACATCATCAAAGGCGAGGGGCGCCCTTCCCTCGTCTCGCCAGCGCAAACGACGACGTCGGGCGAGTAGCCCTGCTCGGCGGCCAATGGCAGAATATCGGCCATCATGGCTCGGGTGTAGCCCGTGCATGAGCCGATCCGGACGCCATCCGATCTTAGCCGCGCGCTCAACTCGGCTGCGCCTGGAATAAGTAGCGCCGCGTCACGGGCCGCCGCTCGCATCATCGGCTCCACCGCGTCGTGCAGGCGCGAAACATCGTCCTCGGTCGCGGGAACGCCGTGCGCCTCCCGCCAGCACCCGGCGATGCGCGGCATGGCGAGCAGGGCGCGAATATGATCGCGCTTTGCCTTGCCCATGTCGATCCGGGCCTCGGCGTCGGTGATCTTCACGGCGTTGTCGCCAAATACCTGGATCAGCGCCACAACCGGCGCCCGACACCCAAAGTCGATCACGGTGCCGGCCCAGTCAAAGACAACCGCCTTGATAGCGTTCAGCGTCATGTCAGGTCTCCAGCTTCGAGGTCGTAGAGGTCGGCGATGACATCCTGAGCCAGGGCAAACGCCGTGGAGGCCCCGGTTCCGCTCGTGACCGTCACCAGACGGACGCCGCTCATCGGCGCTTCCACCAGGCTATGGCCGTGTCCAGACGCATAGGTCCCCGTCCAACGTTCGACGACCGACGGCGCGACCTGACCAAACACTGCGGCGAACTCATCGAGGATCAGCCGGTCGACATGCTCGTGGCTGAAGGGGTCTGGTGTCGCCGCATAGTGGTGGCTGTCGCCGACCACCAGCGAGCCATCAGCGCTTTGCACCACGATCAGATGCACGCCGTTCGCCAGGTGCTCGGGTTGCTCCGCCTGAAGTCGCTCCAGCAGCGCCCCAGCCTGGGGCAGAGCCGAATAGCCCAGATAGCGCACCAGGCTGAGGTCGGACATCACCGGCGACGGCAACCGCCACCCCGGATCGGCAAGCCGAAGCATCTGCAGCTTGCAGCGTGTGACCGCAGCCCCGGCGAAAGCGCCCGGAAACAGCGTGCTGAGGTCATCGCCCGGACAGACCACGATGGTGTCGGCGAGAATGTCACCGGCTCCCGTTTCCAGTCGTCCCGTCTCGACGCCGTACACAGCCACCCCGCGCAGAAAGGTCACGCCGTGAGCCGTCTCAAGCCAATGGGCCAGGCGCGGGATTGCCTCGCGAGACTCGATGCGAAGATCCCCGGTGCTGGTCAAGGCTCCCTGCCCGCTCGCGCTGGCTGGGAGTCGGCCGTCAAACCGACCGGCATCGAGCCAGTCGCAGCCTTCGGCCATCTCGGTCTCAAGGAAGGCCTGCAGGACCGCCTTGGCCTCAGGGCGTCGAGCGAGAACGGTCAGGCCGCGCTGAACAATCGGGATACCGGCGGCGGCGGCCACCTCGTCCCAAACGGCGCTAGACCGCCGCGCGCGCGACCAGACTTCGCCCCGCGCCTGGCCCGTGACCGTCACAAAGCCGAAATTGCGCACAGACGCGCCGTTCGCCTGGGAGTCGCGGTCGACGATGACCACGCGCTTGCCCAGCCGGACGGCCGCCAAGGCGTGAGCGAGTCCCACAATGCCCGCACCGACTACGGCCAGATCGAATTTTTCCTGCCGCATGGTTACCTTTTGCCTCCAAGGGGACGCCCTGGATCACGAGCGAACGACTCAGCCAGATTAGGGGCTGCCGACGCGATTTTCGCTGCCCGGAACAGGCGCAGCGCCAGCCGCACCTCGCCAGAAACATCGCTAAAACAATGACAGCGCCAGAATCTGCCCGCCGTTTGGTATAGACCAATTGCGCTGCTATTTCGACGAATTTTTCGTGAAGTTCCCGCTATGGCCCTGCGGGCTCGCCGAGGGTCTGATCCAGTTACTTGACCACATGCGCCTTGGTTCTCATCCTCCCGTTCAACAGGATTCGAGCATCGGCCCGACCAGGTCACGCATTAGCGGGAGACGCTTCATTTTCTCGCAGGCGCGGCGATACGGGAGGTAAAGTTGGGCCCTCCACGCTCAGCCCTCGCGCCCACGAGCCAAGACGCCTTAAGAACAATCTCGACATAGCCCCGCTCCAAAGGCGAACGTCACCGAACCGCCACGAAATTGGTATAGACCAAACTCTATATCGGGGGATTTTCAATGACGATTTCGCCACGCTGGCTTGAGCGAGCGCACCCGTTCGCCTTCACGCTCTTCGCCGGTCTGGCCGGTTTCTGCGCCTACTTCTCGATGTACGCCTTCCGGAAGCCGTTTGCGGCCGCGACGTTCGGGGCCGTCGACGGATGGGCGTTCGTCCTAGACTACAAGATAGCCTTGGTGCTGGCCCAGGTCGCCGGATATGCGATCTCAAAGATGATCGGGATAAAGGTCATTTCCGAGATCTCGCCCGCGCGGCGGGGACAGGCGATCCTGGCGTTGATCGGTCTGTCCTGGCTGGCCTTGGTCCTGTTCGCGGTCACGCCTGCCCCGTGGAACGTCGGAGCCCTGTTTCTGAACGGCCTGCCGCTCGGCATGATCTGGGGCCTGGTGTTTGGCTACATGGAGGGCCGGCGGACATCGGAGGTGCTGGGCGCGATCCTGTGCGCCAGCTTTATCCTGTCCTCTGGCGTTGTGAAGTCGGTCGGCAAGTGGCTGATGGTCGAGCACCACCTCACGCCCTTCTGGATGCCCGCCGCCACCGGCGTGCTCTTCATGCCGCTTCTGGCGGTATCGGTCTGGGCCCTGACCCAACTCCCCCCGCCCAGCGCCGACGATGAGGCCGCGCGCGTTCGACGGCAGCCGATGGACAAGGACCAGCGTCGGGCCTTCATGGCCGCCTATGGCCCCGGCGTGGTGCTGCTGGTTCTGGCCTATGTTTTGCTGACCGCGTTCCGCGATTTCCGCGACAACTTCGCCGCCGAGATCTGGAGCGCCATGGGCTTTGGCGGGGCCTCGAGCGTCTTCACCGCCAGCGAATTGCCCGTCGCGGCCATCGCCTTGGTGGTCATGGCCGCCGTGATCGTGGTTCGCGACAATCTCCGGGCGCTGCTGGTCATGCACGCGGTGATCCTGGCCGGCTTCGTGCTGCTGGGCGGGTCCACCCTGGCTTTCCAGGCCCACCTGCTGTCGCCACTGACCTGGATGATCCTGACGGGCGCCGGCCTCTACATGGCCTACACGCCTTTCAACGCGATGCTGTTTGATCGGATGATCGCCTTCAGCGGCCAGGTCGGCACTGCAGGCTTCCTGATCTATCTGGCTGACGCGTCGGGCTATCTGGGAAGCGTCGCCCTGCTGGTCTGGCGCAATTTCGCGATGGTCGATCTGGACTGGCTGCGATTCTTCACCGCCAGCGCCTATGCCACCAGTATCGTCGGCATCGTCTGCACTGCCGCTGCAGCGGTGTTCTTCAAGGTCACGGCCGCCGGCTCCCGCGATCAACAGGCCCGATCATAGAGGGCGTCGTCCGGGGTCAACTGACGGTCGCCTGACCAGCAGCATGGCCGGAACACCGACAGCTTCTTTGCCGGAGGCTGTCGCGGCGATTGCGCTGACGCTGGCGTCGGACTGAGGACCTCTGTGACGGAGCGCTACGAAAGCGCTTCACCGCGCTTGGGTATCGTTCCGCGGGCGCGGCTCACCGGACGGTGATGAAGACAGGGTTGGCGTAGAACCACAGGTCGGACCAGGGGTCTTCTCCCAGCGGATCCGGTTGCGGCTCGACCTCAGAACCGTTCGTGCCCCTCACGCGAACATAGCTGGATCGCCGAACGTCCTTCAGCACATAGGTCATGGACAGAACCTCACGCTCCCGCGCCCAGGCGCCGGGCGAGAAGCTGCGGATGACCCGGGTGGTCGGGTTGGAATCCCGGTTACGATCCGCCGTCGGTCCCTGGACGTCGCCCTGGATGAGGTCGATCCGCGCGACATCGGGCGAATGGCCGCCGAAATTCTTGCCCGCCGGGTCGCGTACACGGATGATGACCGTCACGTCGCTGCCAGGGTCAACCTCCAGCCGTCCGCCGATCTCGGCCCGTCGAGCGCCATCGGCCGTCGTGGCGGTCACCTCCACCTCGGAGACCAGATCCCCCAGGGTCACGAAAACCCGGCCGTGGCGCAGACCGTCCAGGACGTCGTCATAGGTGTGCTCGGCCTTGACGTAGGTCTTGGAATATTCGCCGGGCCAGAAGTCGCTGCCGCCGTCCGTATAGTGTCGGTGGGAGTCCGAGGTGGAGGTGATCCACCAGCGACGCCCCTCGCCCAGCATGGAGTCCCAGAAACCGCCCAGCCGCGCCGTCATCTGGTCGAAGCCGCCCATGGTTGGCGCTCGCGAATAGCCACCCCGATCACCCTTGGGATCGATGGCGCCATCCGGCTTCAGACTGGTGGCCTGGTGTCCGGGCGCGCCTTCCATGCCCACGGCGACCTCGGGCGCTGTGTCGTTCCAGGCGCGCAGTTCAGACGGTGACACCAGACCATAGCGGCCGACCCCGGTGGCGGAGCGGGACGGATGATTGGCGATGACGACGGGTGGCTGAGGCAGCGCCTGCATGTGGCGCAGGGCGTCCAGCATGAACGCCTCCTCGTCGCGGGCGGGATCCGCCGGCCAGGGCTCACGCCGATTGTACCGGCTCTCTATCCCGAACAGCACGTCGCGTTCCGAAGCTGACCGGGGAAGGATCAGGCTGGAATGCTCGGCTGCAGGGGTGTCGAGTTCCATGCCCCAGAACTGCAGCAGTTCAGGGGTCATGCGCCGGGCCCGGAGCAGTTCGGGATAGGCTTCGTCCCGGTTCAGTTTCGAATGGTTGGGCCCGCCATGGTCGGTCGCGACCATCCAGGACAGGCCGTGCCTGACGGCCATGCTGGCGTTGGTCGTGATGGGATTGCTGGCGTCGCCGGCCTTGATCAGCTCTGGCGGTTGGGAAGGATCGGACGCCGGCTTGACCCCAACGCTGAACCAGCTGTGGACGTGGTGGTCGCCAGCCAGCCATCGTCGGTTCTGAGGGTCCACGGGTCGGTGGGATTGCGCCTTGGGCGCCACCGGCCGGACGGCGTGGCCAGGGTGGGCTTGCAACGGAGATTGCGGCGTCGCGATCAGGCCAAGAAGGAAAGGTACGACCTTCAAGGCCCGGGCGCGCGGACCACCATGAACAGGCAGAACAGGTTTTTGCATGGGCTCGCCTTAGCGATGAATTGCAACACTTCCATCGCAGGCGCCAGAACGAGCGGCGAGTGCATTCCACGCGTCGAAAGCGGACCGCGTGGAACCGCAGGCGGCTAGATGACCACGCGCATGCCGTCGAACGCAGGCTCTACGCCGACGGGTAGCTTCGACGACAACTGATTGAAGTCCAGATCGATATGAAGGTTCGTCAGGATCGCGCGGCGCGGCTTGGCGCGGGCAATCCATTCAAGGGTCCGATCGACATGGGCGTGGGTCGGATGCGGCGTCCAGCGCAGGGCGTCAACGATCCAGACATCCAGGTTCGTCAATGCGGGCCAACTCTCCTCGGGAATGGCCACCACATCGGGCGTATAGGCCACGCCGCCGAACCGGAATCCGACAGATCGGATATTGCCATGATCGAGGTCAAAGCTCTGGACCGGAATCTCACCGCTCGGCCCGTCCAGGCTCCAGGCTACGCCGTGTGACGGCAATGGTCTGGGCTCGCATATGGCCGGATATCCGCCTTGCGTTTCAAACACATACTCGAAGCGACGGATCAGCCCGGCATGCGTGGCTTCATCCATATAGGTCGGGATCTTCCGACGTTGATTGAGGAAGAATGGCCTCAGATCGTCGATCCCGTGCGCCTGGTCGGCATGGTCGTGAGTAAAGAGTGCTGCGTCCATGCGCCGAGCGCCGGCCGCTACGGCCTGGAGACGAAAATCAGGCGACGTATCGACGACGACGGTCGTCTCGGAGAGCGGGCCGCCTTCCCCCTTCCGACGGACAAGGAGCGAGCAGCGCGTTCGCAGATTGCGCGGGTCAGCCGGATCGCAATCGCCCCAATCACCGTCGGCTCGCGGCACGCCGCCAGAGGAGCCTGAACCCAAAATCGTGAATTCCAGCTGGCCCGTCATGGCCGCGGTATCGTGTCGAACAGGGCGAAGAAGGCGTCCTCCGTGCGCGCTTCGGTCTCGGCGCGCGCCCAGCCGCGAATATCGCCAAGTTTGTCAACGATATGGGGAAGATAGGCCGGCTCATTGCGACGGCCGCGCATCGGCACGGGCGCGAGGTAGGGGCAGTCGGTCTCAACGATGATCCTGTCAGCGGGCATGTCGCGAATGATCGCCCTGACCTCCTCAGCCGCCTTGAACGTGGCGATGCCGGAAACGGAGAACCAGGCGCCCAGGGCCGCCGCGCGGGCCGCAAGTTCGGGACCGCTGGTGTAGCAGTGCATCAGCAGCTTGAACGCGCCCCGCGCATGCTCCTCTTCGAGGATCTGCGCCATGGTTTCGTCGGCTTCGCGGGTGTGCACGACCAGCGGCAGGCCTGTCTGACGGGCGGCGGCGGCGTGGGTGCGAAACACCTGGGCCTGCACATCGCGGGGTGAGAAGTCGTAGTGGAAATCCAGGCCGCATTCACCGATGCCGATGACGCGCGGCCGGCTGGCCAGCGAGACCAGAGCCTCGACCGAAAGGTCAGGGTTTTCCTTGGCTTCGTGTGGATGGGTGCCGACCGTGCACCAGATGTCGGGCTCGGCCATGGCGATGGCGTGGACCGCTTCGAATGACGAAACCTTGTCGCAGATGGTGACCATCAGGCCGATCCCGGCTTCGCGGGCGCGGGCGATCACCGCGTCGCGGTCTTCGTCATACTGGTGGGCGTGGAGATTGACGTGGCTGTCGATGAGCATGCGGCTCACATCGCCGTCCTGGCCGCTGCGCGCAAGTCCGAGATGGCGCTCCAGAAAACATCGGCGCGATCCAGGTTGATGGCCTCGGCTTCCCCGGGCCAGCGCGACAGGCGCTCCCAGACAGCAGCCCAACGATCCAGAGCAGGCGAAGACCCGGTCGTCGCCAGGCGGGTGGTCATGGCGTGAACCTGATCGGCCAGGCGTTCGAACAGCAGTTCGAAGCGCGCGGCGCCCTCTCCGCCGCGAAAGGTGTCGGCCATGGCCAGCAAGGCGCCTTCGTCAATGGCGGGCAGGCCTCGCAGAATCTCGCTGGCGGCGTCGTCCATAGCCAGAGCGCCGCAGGAAGCCAGTTGCAGCGCCCTGCCCGGCGCGCCATGCGCCATGCGGGCCAGGCGCTCAGCGTCTCGATGCGCCAGCCCAGCCCGTTGCTCGACCATGCTCGTCGCCGCCTCCACGCCCGGTGCGGGCACAACAAGTCGGCGGCAGCGCGAGCGGATCGTCGGCAGCAGCTTGCCGGGCGCATGGCTGATCAACAGGATCACACCCCGCGCGGGCGGTTCCTCAAGCGTCTTGAGCACCGCATTGGCGGCGTTGACGTTCAGATCGTCGGCGGCGTCGATGATCGCCACGCGATAGGGCGAGATCGCAGGCGAGTTGGCGAAGAACTCGGGCAAGCGCCGCGCCTCGTCGACCGGGATGGACTTGCGCGCCTTGCCGTCGTCGGTGGCGCGCTCCAGCACCATAAGATCAGGATGTGACCGGGCGGCGACCTGTCGGCTGACCACATCAGAGGGGGCCGCGCCGAGCAGGCCGTGGGAAGGGTCGGGCTGCGCGCCCAGCAGGCGCCGGGCCATGCGATAGGCCAGGGTCGCCTTTCCTACACCCTCGGGGCCCACCAGCAGCCAGGCGTGATGCAGACGCCCGCGCCCCAGAGCGTCAAGGAAAGACGCTTCGGCCGCCCCGAGACCGTCTAGCCCATAGACATCGCGTGGGTGCGGAGGCGCATCCATTTCAGAGGCTCAGGCGGGTCGAAACCACGTCCCACACCGACTCGAACACCAGGTCAGGCGTGCCGTTGGCGTCGATCACGGCGCAACGCCCGGGCTCCTTCTGGGCGATCGCCAGAAATCCGGCCCGCAGACGCTCATGAAAATCCAGCCCCTTGGACTCAAATCGCGCCGCGCCGCCGCGTGACACCGCACGATCGAGGCCAATCGTGGCGGGAATATCAAAGATCAGGGTCAGATCAGGGATGGAGCCGGCCAGGACGTGATCCTCAAGCGCCGCGATCAGGGAAGCCGGGGCATCTCCGCCAGCGCCCTGATAGGCGCGAGTGGAGTCGGCGAAGCGGTCGCATAGCACCATCGCCCCGCGATCCAGGGCCGGACGGATGACCCGCTCCAGATGATCCCGGCGGGCGGCGTACATGAGAAGCGTTTCTGTCACGGGCGACCAGCGGTCGGCGTCGCCGTTCACCAGAAGGTCGCGGATCGTCTCGGCGCCAGGGCTGCCGCCCGGTTCGCGGGTCAGCACAACGTCAAAGCCGGCCGCTGTCAGGCGGTCGGCCAAGCGACGGATCTGGGTCGACTTTCCAGCCCCCTCCCCGCCTTCAAAACTGATGAATGATCCGCGCATCACCCGCCTCAATTCGGCCGGATCGCGTCGATTGTCCAGTGGCCTCGCGCCACCCCATCAGGGACGCAGGACGGTGGCCCCGGAATAGCCCAGCGCCGCCACGCGATCCCGCAGAGACCAGGCCTGGAGCTCATCTTCGCCGGCCGAAACGGTGACGCGATAAAGCGTACCGCTGGCGCGCTCAAGCGGTTCGATTGTCGCCCGTCCTGCGGTCTTCAGCTGCGCCACGGCGCGCTCGGCGTTCTCGCGGCTGGAGAAGGATCCGGCCTGGACCTTGAAGGCGGTCTGCCGTGCGGGAATGATCTGGGTGGGGATCGGCGGCGGCTCTGCGGGCCAGACCGGCTCAGCATCCTGCCTTGGCGGCTCCCGGCGCGGCGGAGGTGGAGGCGGCGCGGGCGCCTGGGCGTACTGGCGCCCATCAAATGACGATTTTGGCGCTGGGCCCACATAACGCACCCGCACCCGGGCCACACCCTGACGACGATAGCCAAGCTGATCGGCGGCGGCGCGCGACAGGTCGATGACGCGATCACCCACGAACGGGCCGCGATCATTGACACGCAGCACCATCCTGCGGCCGTTATCGAGATTGGTCACCTCGACCAGGCTGGGCAACGGCAAGGTCTTGTGCGCCGCCGAGACGGCGTCCATGTCGAAGATCTCGCCGTTGGCCGTGCGCCGGTTATGGAACTGCTCGCCGTACCAGGAGCCAATACCCTTGACGTCATAGTCAGGGTCGGCCTGGGGATAATACCAGATCCCCTTGATCTGATAGGGCTTCTCGGTTCCTCTCAAGGGCTTTCCGGATGGCGACACCATGGGTCCGCGCGGCGAGGAGGACACGTGCCTGTTGCTGTCGATCCTAGTGTCCAGGCGCGGCTTGGGCGTGGAACAGGCGGTCAGGCTGGCGGCCGCCATAGCCACCAGGCCGGCGCTCCTCAGGACGCGCCAAAGATGCTGATCCACAACCATGCTGACGTCTTTCCGACGCGGGCGAGCCCTTCCGAACTTTCAGCATGCATCAGTTGTTTTGCAGTCTGGTTAAGGCGGGGGCGCGCTGATATAGCCGCCGCTCCGGACAGATGGCCGAGTGGTTTAAGGCAGCGGTCTTGAAAACCGCCGTAGGTGAAAGTCTACCGTGGGTTCGAATCCCACTCTGTCCGCCACACCCTCTCCGCCGCGCTGGACCCGCAGGATCTGGCGCGGCGGAAGTCCAGGATTCCAATGTCTACAGCTCGCACCGCGTTCTACGGCCTGGCCGATCACGATCTGGCGCCTGTCGCCGCGGACGCGATCCAGGTCTCCCCCATGGTGATCGGAGCAACGGATCTGGCTTCGATCCCGGATCAGTCACTGGACGCTTTCGCGATTCGCGCGCCGGCTGGCGTGGTCGAGCGCCGGTTCGTTCTTGCCCATGCGCTACGGACCCTGGCCATCGACGGCCGCCTTACGGCGTTCGGGCCCAAGGATCGCGGCGGACTGCGACTGAAGAAGGAGCTTGAGGCCTTCGGTTGCGTGGTCGGCGAAAGCTCCAAGAAACATAATCGCATCTGCGTCGCGCTTCGCCCCGCTGAACCCGTCGGGCTTGAAGCCGCCATCGAGGCGGGAGCGCCGCGCCGCGCCTCCGACGACCTGTGGACGCAGCCAGGCGTCTTCAGTTGGGATCGGCTGGATCCCGGCACCGATCTGCTCCTGAAAACCTTGCCGCCGCTTTCCGGCGTCGGCGCCGATTTTGGCTGCGGCATCGGCTGGCTGGCCCGCAGCGTTCTGGCCTCGCCGAAAGTCACCAAACTGACGCTGGTCGATCTGGATCGCCGGGCCATCGACGCAGCCTGCCGCAATATCGAAGACCCGCGTGCGGAGTTCGTCTGGGACGATGTCCGCCAGGCCGCCACATCGTTGGACAAGCTGGACTTCGTCGTCACCAATCCGCCGTTCCATGAAACCGGCGGTGAGGATCGCTCACTGGGGCAGGCCTTCATCAAGACAGCCGCCGCCAGCCTGCGCAAAGGCGGCGACCTCTGGCTGGTGGCCAATCGCCACCTTCCCTACGAAGCGATCCTGAACGAGCATTTCGCCAAGGTCCGGCTGGCCGGCGAGACCAACGGCTATAAGGTCTACGAGGCCCGCAAGTGACCAAGGCCCTGATGGCGCGGCTGGACAGGCTGCTGGCCAATCTGGGCTATGGCAGCCGCAAGGACGTCCAAGCGCTGATCTCCAGCGGCAAGGTCGTGCTGGACGGAAAGATTCTGAAGGACGTCGGGACCAAGGTCGCCGTCACCCCTGATCTCCCGGAACGCATGACCATCCGGGGCGCGCCGGTCGATCCGCCCGCGCCACTGGTGCTGCTGATGCACAAGCCACTGGGCGTGGTCTGCTCGCACAAGGAAGACGGGGAGCGCATCTATGACCTGCTTCCCCGTCGCTGGCGCATTCGGGATCCGGGCCTCTCGACCGTGGGGCGGCTCGACAAGGACACTTCCGGCCTGATTCTGATCACCGATGATGGCGACTATCTGCATCGGGTGATCTCGCCCAAACGTCATGTGCCCAAGACCTATCTGGCGACGCTCGACCGCCCCTTGAGTGGGCTGGAGGGCGCGCTGTTCGCTGCGGGCGAACTGATGCTGGACGGCGAGGAAAAGCCCCTGCTGCCGGCGGACCTGGCTGTGATCGATCCCCATCATGCTCGCCTGACCATTACAGAGGGTCGCTACCATCAGGTGCGGCGCATGTTTGCGGCTGTCGGCAACCATGTGGTCGAGCTCCACAGGGAGCGGATCGGTGGTCTGGTCCTGCCCGCCGACCTTGCGTCGGGACAGCACCGGATCCTGACTGCCGACGAGGCCGAGCGGGTCTTTGGTGATGAGTAATCCCGTCCTCGTTGACGCCCGGGGACATCGCTGCCCCGTGCCGACCCTGCGCTTGAGGCGCGCCCTGGAAGCTGCGCCGGCGGGCAGTGAGGTGCGACTGATCGCCGATGATCCGCTGGCGCGTATCGACGTTCCACACTTCGCCGCCAGTATCGGCGCGACGGTTGTCGCGATCACCGATGAAGACGCCGGGGCGATCAGCTTTCTGGTGCAGAAGGCGTCTTGAGCGTCACGCCTAGCGGTCCCTCAACAAGGGCGCGGGGACGTTCATCCAGAGCGATCTCCACCTCGGTGGCCAGGGCGCCGCCCAGGAAGATGGCGTTCACGCTCCACGACAGCCAGATCAGGAAAATGATCACCGCCGAGATCGAGCCGTAGGTGGCGCCCAACTGGGCGACCTTGTCGACATAGAAGGCGCTGGCGGAGGACATGAACAGGCAAAGGACCGCCGCGGCGACGCCGCCCGCAGTCGACGCCCGCCAGCCGACAGGCGCGCGCGACATGGCGTAGCGGTAGATCAGCGTCATGCCGATCACGACGCCCAGGCTGGCCCAGGTCCACTCGCTCTGGACCCACGGAACGCCCTCGAGCGGGCGCAGATGAAGCGCGCTTCCGAGCAGCCGGAAGATCAGAAAAATGCCGGACATCACGAACAACAGACCAAAGGCGGCGATCAGCACGAACAGGGCCATAAGGTTGAAGCCGACGAATCCGCGCTGGTCTTCCTCGTCATGAATGAACGAGAGACCGGCCAACAGGGCCTTGAAGCCGCGATGGGCGGCATAGGCGCCGATGACCAGGACGACCGCGCTCTGGGCCGAAACGGCCTGTTCGGGTGCGTGGGCGATGCGGGTGAGTTCGCTCTCGAACATCGCTCGCGCGCCCGACGGCATCAATTCGGCAAGGTTTTCCGCCTGTGCGGCGGCCTGCTGCTGCGTCAGCAGAAGGCTGTAGAGGCCGATGAGAATCGCCAGGCCAGGAAAGACCGCAAGCAGGGCGAAGAACGATACGCCGCCGACATACAGCATGACATCGCGCCCCCAGATCCGAGCCAGGGCAAGGCCCAGAACGCGCAGGACCTCGCGCGCCCAGTGAATCGGGTCCAGATCCAGGTCGCGCCATCGGATGGGTTGGGGGTCTTGCATCGGCCGGAACCTGCCCGCGCTCTTCTCCCGGCGCAACCCCGCGGCCGTAACGACAAAGACGCGCCGCCTCAGGAAAGGCGACGCGTCTCCGCAGGACAAGCCTGAAACCGAACGCCACATCGAGGGACGGATGGCGCAACGCCCGGTACCTGATCAAACTAGGGACCGGCGGCTGAACCGACGCTGAACGACGACAATAGCCTGGCAGACAGCTTTCAGAGTGCGCCGCTGGTCTTCAGGTTTGCGATCGCCTCGGCGGAAAAGCCCCAGTCCGCCAGTGCGGTGTCGTTGTCGCCCCCAACCGAGGGCGGAGGACCCTGTATCTTTCCCGGTGTCGCCGAGAAACGCGGCGCGGGCGCTGGTTGCACCACGCCAGCCACCTCGACGAAGGTTTCTCGAGCCGCGTTGTGAGCGTGCGCAGGCGCTTCCGCCATCGACAGGACCGGCGCGAAACAGACGTCCGTGCCATCCATCAGGTCGCACCATTCATCGCGAGTCTTGGTGCGGATCACGGCGGCGAGCTTGTCTCGCAGCTCCGGCCACTCCTCGCGGCTCATCTGGTGCTGGAACTGCGGATCGGTGATGCCGGTCTTTTCCAGCAACAGCAGATAGAACTGCGGCTCGATCGATCCGATCGAGATCCAGCCGCCATCGCTGCATTGATAGGTGTCATAGAAGTGCGCGCCGCCGTCGAGCAGATTGGACCGGCGCCCCTCACTCCACATGCCGCCCGCCTTGAAGCCGTAGAACATGGCCATCAGCGAGGCTGCGCCATCACTCATGGCGCAATCGATCGTCTGGCCCTGCCCCGTCGCCCGGGCATGGATCACGCCGGCCAGCAGGCCAAACGCCAGATAGAGCGCGCCGCCGCCGAAGTCGCCAACCAGGTTCAGGGGCGGGACCGGCTTTTCCGTCGTGCCAATGGCGTCCAACGCCCCGGTGATGGCGATGTAGTTCATGTCGTGGCCGGCAGCCTTGGCGTAGGGACCAAACTGCCCCCATCCGGTCATGCGGCCGTAGACGAGCTTGGGATTGCGCGCCAGCGCCACATCCGGGCCAAGGCCCAGGCGCTCCATGACGCCCGGCCGGAAGCCCTCGATCAGGCCATCAGCGCTCTCAAGCAGTTTTAGACACGTCTCGATGGAGGCGGGATTTTTCAGGTCCAGCGCCACAGACCGGCGACCGCGCGCGGTGACATCGGCCGGCGATCCCCCTCGTCCCTGCCCCTTCCGGTCGATCCGGATCACGTCAGCGCCAAGGTCGGACAGCAGCATGCCGCAGAACGGACCGGGACCGATGCCCGCGAACTCCACGATCTTCAGTCCTGAAAGTGGCCCCTGGCCCATGGTGGTCTCCTCATCGACTCTTCAGCGCAGCCGTTGGATCGACTAGAAAGGTCCTGACGTTCGGTCATGCAAGCGGCTGTTGGCGCCGGGGCTCGGAGATCACGTGCGGGGCGACATCGCGCATGGCGATTGTCCAAAAGCAATTTGCCCACACCGGCGCGACGTTGCGTCCCTATCACCCGTGAGCGCCTCTGCTATGTTGCGGCGTCGAATCCCGACGGTCGAGTGCGGCCGGCGTCAGTTGGATTTCGGGCGGAGGTAGAGTGTGGCGGTTGACGCCCGAATCCTGATCGTGGCGCGCGACGATCTGCGCGCCGGCCCCCTGGCTGAGGGGCTGGACCGGCTTGGCTGGCGGACCATCACCGCGCGTGGGCCCTATGCCGCCCTCGCAGCGCTTGGCGACCTGCCGATCGAGGCCGTGATCGTCGACCTCGCCAGTGCGGGTCCCGACACCCAGTCGCTCGCCCGTCGCCTCAAGGCCGCTGTCGCGCCGCGCCGCCTTCCCGTGATCGCCATCGGCGAACTCGACGGCGGACAGCACAGCCAGGCCTTCGACCTGACGCTTTCGCCGCCGCTGCATCCGTCCCAGGCGGCCCTGCGTCTGGAGTCTCTGGTTCGTACAGCTATCGCCGAAGAGGAGTTCGAGTTGCGCCTCGAAACCTTCGGCGAGCGCGGTCGCCGGATGGACCTGCCGGAACCCCAGCCCTCGCCATTCCGCATCCTGGCGGTCGGTGAGCCAGCCCCGCAGTTCCTTGCGCTTTCCAACGCCCTCAAGCGCAGCGGCGCGGAAGTCGTGGGCGCCTTCACGGCCTATACGGCGTTCGACTACCTGCACGAGCGCGCCTTCGATTCCGTCGTGCTTTGGGCCGGCGACAACCAGCAGGAAGCCCTGTCGATCGCGGCCGGCATGCGTCGCAACACGCGCCTCTTCCATATTCCGGCCATGCTGTATCTGAAGGCCGAAAGCTACGTGACCATGTCGGAGGCCTTCCACCGGGGCGTTTCCGACGTCGCGTCGCCGGAGACGCCGGAGGTCGAAACCGCGCGCCGGGTGATGGAACTGGCCAGAAACTACCGGCGTGGCGAGTCGATCCGTGGGGCCCTGGAAAAGGCCCGCAGTTCTGGTCTGATGGACGCCGCCACCGGCCTCTTCACGCGCGATCTGTTCGCCGCCCACCTGGCCCGCCTGACGGCCGCTGCGCGGGAGCGCTCCCGTCCGTTGTCCATCTGCGTCCTGCGGGTCGCCGACAAGCCCGAGACCGTCTGGGCGCGTCAGAATGGCTGGCTGGACCGCGCCATACCCCAGATCGGCTCGATGGTCGGCCGCCTTGTCCGCGTCGAGGACACCGCCGCCCGCCTGGCGCCGGAGGTCTTCGCCCTGGCCCTGCCCGCCACTAACCAGGACGCCGCGCGCGCTGCGGCCGAGCGGATCGCCGCGGTCATCGGCTGCACCGCCTTTGACGCCGGCGAGGACCGGCCGCCGTTCGTCTGCGAATTCGACATCGGCGTCTCCCAGATCGAAGCCGGCGAAGGGCCGGTCAAGGCGCTGGAGCGGGCCGCCGCCCGGGCCCTGCAGCGCGAAGCCAGCTGAGACCCGCGATGAACCAGCCGATGATCGTGGACGTTGTCGCCGACGTTGTCTGTCCGTGGTGCTATCTGGGCTGGCGGCGCGTGAAGGCTGCGATGGCTCTGCGGCCCGATATCGAGGCCAAGCTTGTTTGGCGGCCCTATCAGCTGGATCCCACGCTCCCCGAGGAAGGCGTCGACCGCAAGGCCTATATGGCCAGCAAGTTCAAGGATCCGGAACGCCTGACGGCCGTGCATGAGGCGCTGGTCTCTGGCGGCGCCGATGACGGAATCACGTTCAATTTCGCCGTCATCGAAAAATCCCCCAATACCAACGCCGCTCATCGGTTGATCCGCTGGGCCCTGACCGCCGGCGTCCAGGACGCGGTGGTCGAGGCCCTGTTCGCCGCCTATTTCACGGAAGGCCGCGATATCGGCGACCCCATGGTGCTGGCCGATATCGCTGAAGCTGCCGGCATGGAGCGGCTGGTCGTTCTGCAACTGCTGTCCGAGGGCGCCGACCGGGAGTCGGTGACCCGCGAGCATTCCATGGCGGTGCAGGGCGGCGTCACCGGCGTGCCCTATGTGATCTTCGGCGGCAAGGTCGCGGTCGTCGGCGCGGAATCTCCTGAACGGATCGCCGAAGCCATCGATCAGGCGGTGCGCGCCTAAGGCAGCCTGCCCTCTTCGGCCAACATCTTGGCCGCGACGTCAAACCCCGCCCAAGCGGCCCCGGCCAGAGCGGCGCCGACGCTCACCCGACGCACGCCAACGTCGGCAAGAGGCTGAACGGCTTGACCCGGCCAGGCCATCAGGACGTTCACAGGCCTAGGCGAGACGGCCTTGACGATCTCGGCGACCGAGGCGACGCCGATCACCCCGGGGGCGTACAGGCAGTCGGCGCCGGCCTCGGCATAGGCCACAAGACGGTCGATGGTCGCCGACAGGTCCTTGCGCCCGATCAGGAAACCTTCCGTCCGCCCCACCAGAATCACATCCTCACCACTGGCGTCGATCGCCGCTCGCGCCGCCCTGATCCGCTCTATCGCAAGCGTCGGCTCGTAGAGGTCACGGCCGATACGATCCTCGATGGACAGGCCGGCGATCCCCGTGGCGATGGCCAGCCGAACGCTTTCGGCCACCCCTTCGGGTTCATCCGCGAAACCGGCTTCGAAGTCGGCATTCACCGGCAGATCCGTCGCGGCGCAGAGCATGCCCAGATGGGCCAGCACCTGATCCCGCGTCAGCCCGCCATCGTCCTGCCCCAAGGCCCAGGCCGCCCCGGCGCTGGTAGACGCCAGAGCCGTGAAGCCGAGCCTTTCGAGACGCTTGGCGCTTCCGGCGTCCCATGGATTGGGCAGGATGAAACAGCCGTCCTCATGCAAGGAGCGAAAGGCGGCGCGGCGGGCGGCGAGTTGGGGCGACGACATCAAATCCTCCGGGACCCGTCAGAGATAGTGCCTCATGGTGACAGTGAGTGGCAGTAGCGCTCAATGCGACCCTGACCATGGCCGCCGCCCTCGCAGCGGCTGCGCCCATGCAATCCACCAGGCGTTGTCGCGTCGATACAGCTCGGCTGCGCCGCCGACGGCAAAGTCTTTAGCCGTAAGGACGATGCGATCGGCGCAGCCCGTCGGCATTGCGCCCGAAAAGTCTCCCCGTAGGACAACGATTTCGGCGCCTGAGCAGAGATCTCCGAGCGTCTGCGCCGAGATCTCCTTGCGGCTCCACGACAGGGCGACCGCGACCGGCGCGTCGCTCTGGGGCCGGCAGGCATAGGCCGAACACGTAAACCCACGCGTCTCGCCGATCGCAAGACCCCGTCGACGCGCCCACAGTTCAGCGCCGAAGCGGCGGTTGTCGGGTCGGAGGAGAACGGCCTCCTTGCCTTGCCGAACAGCGGCCGTGGCGCCGTCGGCGGCGATCCAGATGTCAGGCGCCGGAGGGCGAGGCCAAAGGGCGACAGCCAGCGCCAGGGGTGCGCCGAGCCAGCGTAGTCGTCCGCTCCAGAGACAAAGAATCATCAAACCCAGGAACGCGACAACCAGGGTGAACGGCGGCGCGCTGGCGACCACGGCCTGGCCGCCGATCGACTCGAATTTTCGGGCTACATCGACCATCGCCTCAACGCCCCAGCCCGCGATCAACAGGAAGGGCGCGCCCCAGCCGACACTTTCCAGCGCCGTGCCCAGGGCCAGGAACGGCATGATCACGAAGGACGACAGCGGCGCGACGATCAGATTGGCCGGCAAACCCCAGATGGCCACACGGTTGAAATGCTGCATGGCGAAGGGACCCGTCGCCAGCCCGGCGACAAGGCTCGCGCCAACGCTGACGGCCAGCCAGGCGCCGACGGCCTGGACCGCCCGGATCGGCCAAGGCACAGAAATCTCGCGCATCGGCCTTGGCCAGGCTTCGGCCAGAGCGATCAGGGCCGTGGTGGCTGCGAACGACATCTGAAAACCAGGCGCAGCGGCCGCTTCGGGCTGCAGCGCCAGGATGATCAGCGCCGCCAGGGCCAGGCCGTGCAGGGTTACGGCCTGGCGGTCGAAAAGAATGGCGGCGAAGGCCACGCTGGCCGTGATCGCCGCGCGCTCGGCCGGTGGGGGCGCGCCGGAGATCACCAGATAGATCGCTACGGCGGTCAGGCCCGCCACAGCAGCGATCTTCTTGCCCGGAGCGCGCAGAGCCAGCCAGGGCCAGGCTGCGATTCCCAGCCGGGTCAGACCGAACACGAAGCCGCCGACGATGGCCATGTGCAGACCCGATATCGAAAGAATGTGGGCCAACCCCGAGGCGCGCATCGCTTCGGTCTGCTCGGGCGTGATCCAGGTCTCGTGGCCGGTGACCATGGCCGCGCCGATCCCGCCACTCTGTGGCCCCATGTGCTCGACGATCCGCTCGGCCAGACGCCAGCGAAAGGCGTTGACAGCCATGGTGACCCGCAATCGCCAGGGCGGCGGATCCAGATGCGTCTCTCTGATATCGCCGAGCGAGAAACCGACCGCCCCAACGGCATTGAACCAGGCGTCACGAGCGAAATCATAGGAACCCGGCGCAGCCGGAGGCGGCGGGGGGCCGAGAATAGCGCGCAGTCGCACAGCGTCCCCCGGCTTGGGCAAGTCCACAGCGTCGACCGTCACCCGGACCCGGTTTGGCGTCTCAGCCGGCATGAGGCCGCTAACGGCGACGGGTGCGATCAGCAATCGAGGTCCGCCCGCGCCTGGACTGACGACATCGACCACGAAGCCCTCCAGGCGACGCGGCGCGCGCTCGCCGTCGATGACCGGCGCGGCGACCCTGTCACTGCGAATCTTCGCCGCCAGTCCCCCCGCCATCGCAAAGGCAAACAAGGCCAACAGGACGATCAAGGTCCGGATCGAGGATTGGCAGCGCCACCACAGCATGACGCTGATCAGGGTCAGAAAGGCCAATGGCGGGAGCGAGGGCTCGAAAGGCGCTTGAAGATAGGCCGCCGCGCCCAAGCCGAACCAGACCGGACTCCACAGGAACCAGCGATCCAGATTGGCGCTCATCTCATCGCGCAGGACGCGGAACATTGTCGGCGGACTAGGCCATGCGCGAAGCGCCGTGCTAAGACGCGCCGCCCAAGCCGCGCCTCGGCGCGCGTTCCCGGCCGTCTCGGCGGCGTCTTGCCTTTCAGCATTGAGTTCGATGTCGAACCCCTCCTCCACCGACCGCGCCGTGGTCACGCGCTTCGCCCCCTCGCCCACCGGCTTCCTGCATATCGGCGGCGCACGCACAGCGCTGTTCAACTGGTTATATGCACGCCATACGGGTGGAAAGTTCCTTCTTCGCGTTGAAGACACCGATCGCGAGCGTTCGACCGAACCCGCAGTGGCCGCGATCTTCGAGGGCCTGGACTGGCTGGGCCTGAAATCCGACGAAGAGCCGGTGTTCCAGCACACCCGCGCGCCGCGCCACGCCGAGGTGGTTCAGCAGCTTCTGGAGCGCGGCCGCGCCTATCGCTGCTGGATGACGGTCCAGGAACTGGAAGTCGCCCGCGAGAAGGCCCGCGCTGAAGGCCACGCCATCCGCTCGCCCTGGCGAGACGCGCCGCCGCCGGCCGATCCGTCGGCGCCGCACGTCATCCGCTTCAAGGGCCCCGCTGACGGCGAGACCCTGGTCGACGATCTGGTCAAGGGTCCGGTAACGTTCAAGAACACCGATCTCGACGACCTCGTCCTGCTGCGGGCCGACGGCGCGCCGACCTATAATCTCGCCGTGGTGGTCGACGACCACGACATGGGCGTCACCCACGTGATCCGGGGCGACGACCACCTCAACAACGCCGCCCGCCAGACCCTGATCTATCAGGCGATGGACTGGGACCTGCCGGCCTTCGCCCACATCCCGCTGATCCACGGTCCAGACGGCGCCAAGCTGTCCAAGCGCCACGGCGCCCAGGCCGTCGGCGAGTTCGCGGACATGGGCTACATCCCCGAGGGCCTGCGCAACTATCTGGCCCGGCTTGGCTGGGGCCACGGCGACGACGAGGTGTTCAGCGACGCCCAGGCGATCGAATGGTTCGACGTCAAGGACGTGGTCAAGGCGCCGGCGCGCCTGGACTGGGCCAAGCTCAATCACATCAACAGCCAGCACCTGCGCGTCGCCGATGACGGCCGTCTGGCCGACCTTGTCCTGAAGGCGCTGATCGCCCAGGGCGTCAGCTTGCCCACAGACGCGGCCGCTCGCCTGCTGGCGGTCGTTCCCCAGGTCAAGGAAGGCGCCAAGACCATCCTGGAGCTGGCGGAACACTGCGCATTCGCGCTGAAAATGCGCCCGTTCTCGCTTGAGGAAAAAACCGCCAAGCAACTGAACGAAGAAACAGTCGAGCGCCTGCGCCGCCTGCGCGATCGCCTGGCCCAGAACCCGGAATGGGACGTGGAAGAGCTAGGAACGCTGTTGAAATCCTTCGCAGAATCCGAAGGTGTCGGCTTTGGCAAATTCGGCCCGTCGCTGCGCGGCATTCTAACGGGCGGGTCACAAGCGCCCGACCTGAACAAGATCATGACCGCCATCGGTCGCGAGGAGACTCTCGGCCGTCTTGACGACGCGCTAGCTGTGCGCGCATGAGGCGCTATAACGCACTCGCGAAATGAAACTTGGACTGCTCGTTCCATCGATGAAGGGGTTTCCCGCATGACCGATAAAGCCACACTGACGATCGGCGACAAGAGCTACGATCTGCCGATCCTCAAGGGCAGCACCGGTCCGGACGTCGTCGATGTCCGGAAGTTCTACGGCGACAGCGACCACTTCACGTTCGATCCGGGCTTCACCTCGACCGCGTCCTGCGAGAGCAAGATCACCTATATCGACGGCGACGCCGGCATTTTGCTGCACCGCGGCTATCCGATCGACCAACTGGCCGAGAAGTCCTCGTTCCTGGAAGTCTGCCACCTGCTGCTGAACGGCGAACTGCCCACGGCCGAAGAGGCCACCAAGTTCGAGCACAACATCACCTACCACACGATGTTGCACGCCCAGTTCGACAGCTTCTTCCAGGGCTTCCGCCGCGACGCTCACCCGATGGCGATCATGACCGGCGCGGTCGGCGCCCTGTCGGCCTTCTACGCCGACAGCCTGAACGTCGATGATCCCAAGCAACGCGAGATCAGCGCCCACCGCCTGATCGCCAAGATGCCGACCATCGCCGCCCGCGCCTTCCAGTACAGCGTCGGCCGTCCGTTCGTGACGCCGCGCAACGAACTGTCCTATTCGGAAAACTTCCTGCGCATGTGCTTCTCGGTGCCGGCCGAGGACTGGGTTCCCAACCCCGTCCTGACGCGCGCCATGGACCGCATCTTCATCCTGCACGCCGACCACGAGCAGAACGCCTCGACCTCGACCGTCCGTCTGGCCGGTTCGTCGGGCGCTCACCCGTTCGCCTGTATCGCCGCCGGCATCGCCTGCCTGTGGGGTCCGTCGCATGGCGGCGCCAACCAGGAAGCCCTCGAGATGCTCGAGGAAATCGGCACGGTCGAGAACATCCCCGCCTATGTGCAGGGCGTGAAGGACAAGAAGTACAAGCTGATGGGCTTTGGCCACCGCGTGTACAAGAACTTCGACCCACGCGCCAAGGTCATGCAGAAGACCTGCTACGAGGTCCTGGAACAGCTGGGCATCAACGATCCCCTGCTGCAGGTGGCCATGGAGCTGGAAAAGGTCGCCCTCAGCGACCCCTACTTCATCGACCGCAAGCTGTACCCGAACATCGACTTCTATTCGGGCATCACCCTGCGAGCGATGGGCTTCCCGACCAACATGTTCACCGTGCTGTTCGCCCTGGCCCGCACCGTTGGCTGGATCAGCCAGTGGAAGGAAATGTTCGAGGATCCCGCGCGCAAGATCGGCCGTCCGCGTCAGCTCTACACCGGCGCGACGCAGCGCGATTACACGCCGCTCGACAAGCGCGGCTAAGCCGTCGATCCAGACCGATCCGGCCAGACCGATCCGGAGAGGCCCCGTCGCAAGGCGGGGCCTTTTCCTTGCCCGTTACGGCTTGAGCAGGAAGCTGAGGATCTCGGCGACTGCGCGATAGAGCGCTTCGGGGATCTCCTCATCGATCTCGATGGTCGACAGGGCCTGGGCCAGAGCCGGGTTGTCTTCGATGGGGACGCCATGCTCGCGCGCCGTCTCGACAATCTTCTCGCCAAGCCAGCCCTGACCTGAAGCGACGACCCTGGGCGTATCGGCGCCCTCGTAAAGCAAGGCGACAGCGATCTTGCCGGGACCGCGCGCGCCGCCGACAGGCCCGGTCATGACGCCCGATCCACGAAGCGGCCTGGCGCGGTCACAGCGACCGTCGGGGTGCCCGCATGGAAGGCGACCTCTGGCGACAGCTCAGCCTCGCGAAGCGCGGCGCTCAAAGCCGCCTCCCCCGCCTGAAGCCGGGCCACGGCTTCCGGTCGTTCGGCCCACAGACCCACCCGCGCGCAGGCGCCCGTAAGGGCGATCTGGACATGGACCGGCCCCAGCGGCTCCACATCCAGCGAGAAACGGGCGCGCCAGGTTTTTTCGATCTCGCGCCCGGAATCGGATCCGCCGCCTCCGCCATCCCGGCTGATTTCGAACTGCGCCACAGCGAAGCCTTGAGCGGTCTGGAACGGCAGGTCGAACACCCAGCGAGACGTCTTGATCTCGGTGGTCCGCTCCGCCTCACCGCGCGACTCCGGCAGCGAAGCGATCTGCGACAGTTCCTGGCGCGCGATGGCGCCATCGACGCTCTTCAACAGACGCCGCGCCAGTTCGGCCGGCGGCAGATCTCCGGGAAGATGCGAACGGACGGCCGCCTGGGCGGCTGTGGGACCACCCGCGTAGGGCGGCGGCGGCGGCCCAGAAGGTGGGCGCGATGACAGCGCGAGCCCGGAGTGGCGGGCGGCTGCCTCCTCCTCGTTGTTCTCCGCTGGCAAAGGCGGGGCGACGAGCTCGTCCTCAATCAGTCCCACCATCAGGAATGGACGCGACGGCGGCGCCGGAGCCGGAGCAACGCGAGGCAGCGTGGCCGGAAGCGTCGCTTCGGAGGCGTTCTGATCGAGCCCTGGCGTCGCTTCGTTCTTCGCAATCGTAGCAAGGGGATCTGAAACCGGAGGCAGAGCCGGCGCGGCATTCAATCCTGGTGGGGCGCGATACGGTTGCGCGATGGGGGCGGAAGCCGGACCCTGAACCGAGGCGACCGAGCCGCTTGGCTTATAGGTCGCGCCGACACTGGGGCCAGACCGCTGCGCTGCGGTGGGTTCGCCGGAAGAGGAAGGGACTCGCGACCCGCCGGGCTCGGCCCCGGGCGTCTTGGCCAGCCACGTCGAAACCACGGCGCGAAACACCAGCAGCGCCGCTTTCATGTCCCCGGTGGCGGCGGGAACCGATGACTGTGCGACCAGCGCGGCCCGCGCCAGCCGGGCCTCCATGAAGACGCCAGAATCCTCGAAGGCACTGCGAACCAGCGTGGATGTCATGGGTTGCTGGGTGGGAACGGCGCCTTCAAGCAAGGCCTTGGCCGCCTGCCGCACCGTTTCAGGTGTATCCGGTCTAATGACCGTCGCCTCGATGTCCGCCATCATCGGCGCCAAGCCGGATTGGACCGGCGCCGCCCGAGCCGCAGCCGATCGCACAGCCGCGGCCATCCGGTCGCTGGCGGAGGGCTCCGCCGAAGGCGGGGATGGCGCGATCAGGTGTCCGCCACCCGGTGCGTCGACACTTGCGTCGGAGACGGGGGGCGTGGCCGCGCCAGACGGCCCCTGAGCCTCCGCATGCGCTGCGCCTACGATCTGGCCAAGGGTCGATGTGCTGTTGGCCACGGCGGCGCGCGCAAGCGCGGACAAGGCCGCCGCCACCTCTGGCGAGCTCCCCGTGGCGCGAGCGGGCGTGATGGGAACTGCGGGCGCTGCCGGATCGATCGCCAAAACTGGTCTCCAGTCTTACGGGTCACGAAAGGCAGAATAGTCCGAGTCCGTCTCGACACCCAGTCGTTCCAGACGGTCAACGGCGCGGCCCGCAGCGCTGCCGGGCCGCGTCAGATCGCTGGCCGCGCCTTGGCGAGGAAAGCCAGCAAGGCCTCGGCTGCGGCCTCCGACGGGTCAGGCATTCCCCGCCCCATTCGCTCGAGCGCGGCGCTCTGCTCGGCGATCTGCCGCGCGCGCTGATCGGCGTTGTCCAGTCGAACAGCGATGGCCTTTTCGAGCGCCCCGCCCTGCAGGGCTTTCTGCAGATATTCCGGGGCCACAGCCTTGCCGGCCGCGATATTGAACAGGGTCACCCAGCGCGGCTTGAACAGCAGCTTCAGCAGGCCATAGGTCACGGCGCCGGTGCGATAGCCCACGACCATCGGACAACCGGCCAGCGCAAGCTCGGTCGTCACTGTGCCGCTGCAGGCCAGAGCGACGGTTCCAGCGACCATGGCGTCATCCTTCAGCGCCTCGTCCTCGATCACATGCGCCCGGAACGGCCATCCGGCCACGCGCGCCTTCACGGCGGCCGTGACGGTGGAGGCAGCCGGGACGACCACGGCAAGATTCGGACGATCGGCTTTCAGCCTGCGCACGGCGTCTTCAAAGACCGGCATCACCCGCTCGATCTCTGACGGGCGACTGCCGGGCAAGACCAGCAGGATCTCCTGGTCAGCCGCAGCGCCTATGGCAGCGCGCAGCCGGGCCGGATCGGCCTGGCTGAAATCCTTGGCCAGGGCGGAATTGCCGACGAACACGCTCTCCAGACCGGCCCTGTCGAAGAACGGCTTGTCCATCGGCTGGATCGACAGCAGCAGGTCAACGGCCTTGGCCAAAGCCCTCGCCCGGCCGGGCCGATAGGCCCAGACCTGGGGCGCAACATATTTCACCAGAGGCAGCGCGGGGCTCTGTCGACGCAGGCCCTGGGCGAGCCGGATATTGAAGCCCCAGGAGTCGATCAGGACGGCCACATCGGGCTTTTCCCGCTCCGCGAGCGCCAGAGTGTCTTTCAGTCGCGCCATGGCCCTGGGATAGGCTCTTAGGCTCTCGACGATGCCTATGATAGACAGCTGGGCGATGTCGAAGGGGCTCTGGATGCCCTCGGCGGCCATCTTGGCGCCGCCGACGCCGACGAAATTCACCGCGACATCGCCCAAGCGTCGCTTCAGGGCCTTGGCCAGGCCGGCGCCGAGAGCGTCTCCTGAGGCCTCTGCGGCCACCAGCATGACGGTCAGCGGGCGGGTCATCCCAGACTCCCGGGCTCGACCCCCAGCACGAACAGGCCAAGATCATCGGCGCAGGCAATCACCGCAGCGCGGTCGACCACCAGCAGGTTGCCCGTCTCGCCGACAATGCCGGCCAGGCCGGCCCGCGCGGCGCGCTGCAGGGTGGCGACCCCGATGGTCGGCAGATCGACGCGGGTCTCCTGGATCGGCTTGGGAGCCTTGGCCAGCACGCCGCGACGGCGCTCCGCGGTGCCGCGAATGGCTTGGGGAAGATCGGCCACGCGGCGAAGCATGGAGTCGGTGCCCTCCTGGGCCTCCACCGCCAGCACAAGGCCCTCGCAGACCACGGCGCCCTGCCCTACGTCCAGCTTGCCGATCTCGCGGGCCACCAGCAGGGCACGCTCGATGTCGTGCTGATCCTGAGGGCGAGGCGAATGGGCGCCCAGAACGCCGGCCGGCAAGGTCATCTCGCCCCGTACCTCGTGGGCGCCCTCGATGGCGAAGCCTTCGGTTTCAAACTCATCCAGCACCCGGCGCAGCAGGGCGTCATCGCCCCGCCGAGCAGCCTGAATCAGGCCCGGAATGACCTTCACGCCGCGCAGGTCCGGCATCAGGGCCGACCAATCCGGGCGATTGACCGTGCCCGCGAAACACACAACCTCGCAGCCCTGGGCCTTCAAGGCCTTGAACACCTTGCCGAATTCGCCAAGCCCGACCTCCATGCCGGGATAGCGGCTCAGAGCGGCGTCAGCAAAGCTTCTGAGCCGCATCACCGCGAACGGACGCCCTGCGGCCTCGCAGTGGGCCGCCAGTTCGACGGGCAGCGCGCCCCCGCCGGCGATCAAGCCAAGCTTGCGCATGAGGAAAGCCTAGACCTCGCGCTCGGGCAGGCAAAGCGGACGGTTGCTGTCGCAGCGGATGAAGTCGACGATCTCCATCACCTCGACATTGCCCGCGTGGATCTCGGCGACGTCGTCCAGGCGCTCCTGGAAGGTCCCCTCGTCGGCGAACAACAGGCGATAGGCGGCGCGCAGGGCGTTGATCGTCTCACGCGAGAAGCCGCGACGCTTCAAGCCTACCAGGTTCAGGCCCTCGAGATGGGCGTGGTTGCCCCACACCGAGCCGTAGGGGATCACGTCCTTGGTCACCGCGGCCAAACCGCCGATGAAGCTGTAGCGGCCGATGCGGCTGAACTGGTGAGCCGCCGCCAGGCCGCCCATGAATACGAAATCACCGATCGCGACGTGACCGCCCAGGGTCGCGCCCTTGGCCATGACCACGTGGTCGCCGACCGTACAGTCGTGGGCGATGTGCGAGCCGACCATGTAGAGACCATCGGAGCCCACCGTCGTCACGCCTTTGCCCGACGCGGTGCCGGTGTGCATGGTGACGTGTTCGCGGATGATGTTGCGTGGGCCGATCAGCAGCTGGGTCTTCTCGCCCTTGTGCCCCAGGTGCTGGGGCGGGCCGCCGAGGTTGGCGAACGGATGCACGACGCACCCTTCGCCGAGTGTCGTGACGCCTTCGATCACGACGTGAGACATCAGACGCACCCCGGTCGCCAGGGTCACGTCAGGTCCGACGATGCTGAACGGGCCGATTTCGACATCGGCCGCCAGCTTCGCGCCGGGATCGACGATGGCCGTTGGATGGATCTGGCTCATTTGGTCGGCGTCTCCACCACCATGGCCGCAAATTCGGCTTCGGCGGCGACCTTATCGTTCACCTTGGCCACGCCCTTGAACTTGAAGATGGTCGAGCGCGACCGCGTCACTTCGACCTCCATGCGGATCACCTCGCCCGGGCGCACGGGATTGCGGAAGCGGGCGTTGTCGACCGACATGAAGAAGATGGTCTTGCCCTCGGTGTCGACTTCCAGCGACTTGCTCATCAGAACCGCGCCCGTTTGAGCCATGGCCTCGATGATCAGGACGCCGGGCATCACTGGATTGCCCGGGAAGTGACCCTGGAAGAAGGGCTCGTTCACCGTCACGCACTTGATGCCGACGATCGACTGATGCGGGCGATAGTCCTCGGCCCGATCGACCAGCAGGAAGGGATAGCGATGCGGGATCCTGGCCAGGATCTCGGCGATGTCGATATTGGTTTGCGCCGGTTCGGCGACGTCTTGGCCCATACTTAGCCCCTTGTTCCCCGGCCGCCCGCCATGCGCGACAGCCATGCGGTTTCTCGGAGCCACCGCTTGAGCGGCCGCGCCGGAAACCCTGTCCATGTTTCGCCCGCAGGCACGTCCTTGAACACCGACGCCGATGCGCCGATGCTGGCTCCTGAGCCGATGGTCAAATGGTCCGCAACGCCAGCCTTGCCGCCGAACGCGACGCCGTCGCCGACAACGGTGCTGCCGGAAAGCCCTGTATAGGCCGCCAGCACGCAATTGCGACCCAGCCGGACGTTGTGCGCGACGTGCACCAGATTGTCGATCTTGGTGTTTTCGCCAATCGTCGTATCGGTAAAGGCGCCCCGATCAATGCAACTGTTGGCGCCGACGGTGACACCATCCTGGATCACCACTCGACCGAGTTGAGGCAGATCGACAACGCCGCGCGGTCCGCCGGCGGCGCCGAAACCCGCCTCGCCGATCACCGCGCCGGCGTGGATGCTGACCCGGTCGCCGATGATCGCAAAACCGATCACCGCATTGGCCCCGATCAGGCAGTCGCGTCCGATGGTGACGCCTGGGCCGATCACCGCGCCTGACGATAGATATGTGCCTCGCCCGATCCTCGCGCCCTGACCGACCGTCACGCCGGGTGACAGCCTGACGCCGTCTTCCAACTGGCAATCGGGATGAATGGAGGCCGACATTGGTTCGTGTCGACGGGGCGCATGCAGCCGCATGGCGGCGGCCGCCCAGGCGGCCTGCGGATGAGCCGTCAACAGCGCAGCGCAACCCGGCGCGAGCATATCGCTGTGCTCGGGACGAACGAAACAGGCCCCGGCCTGGGTGGCGGCGGCCGCGTCACGACGTTTGGGGTCGGAAAAGAAACTGACGGCTCGCCCGTCAGCGGCGTCAAGCGGCGCGACATGGGCGATGGAGCGCGACCCAAGACTGACGTCCCCCAGTTCGGCCCCGCCAAGACGCGCCAGCTCCTGGAGTGACGCCGGACCCATGTCATCGAAAAATCGTGGGTCCGGCATCTCGTCCTCTCGGCGATGGGCCCGGCGCAAGGCGCGGGCCGACTCGCTTACTTCTTGGTCGGCGACAGAGCTTGAGCGCCGGCGACCGGTTGGTCCAGACGTTCGCGGTCGAAGGTCAGGGTCTTGATGCGGGCGTCAAGGGCGACCACCACAGCGTCAGTGATGTCCATGGCCGGATTGGCCAGCAGCACCGACTCGCGGTCCATCAGGATGCCGCAGGTGCGTTGCTGATAGACCTGCTTGATGGCGGGATCGAGCTCTTGATAGACGCGCGACAGCGCCTTCTGTTCGGTGGCTTCGACTTCCTTCTGACGCAGTTGGCCCTTGCGCTGCCAGGCGTTGGCCTTGACCTGCAGGCCGGCGGCTTGCTGCTCGAGCGCGCCTTGATCCATCGTAGCCTTCTTAGCGTCCAGCGCCTTGGCTTCGTTGTCCAGCGTGGTGCGTTCGCCGGTCAGTTCGGCGTTCACCTGCGCAATGATGGTCTTCAGACGAGCATCGACGGCCTTGCCGACCGCCGAGGAGCCGACGGCGCGCTGGCTCGAGAAGATGCAGACGCCAGCAATCGGCGCGCCGTGCGAGATCGCCGGAGCGGCAGCAGGAGCCGTCTGGGCCAGGGCGCTGGTCGACATGGCGATGGCGACGACGCCCGAAGCGGCCGCGGACAGGAACTTGGAAGTCATGATCATTGGAACCTTGTGGAGGTGGAGAACCGGAACGTTTCGGTCCGGTCGTAGTCTTCCTTGGAAAGGATCTTGCTGAAGTCGAACCGGATGGGGCCCATCGGCGACTTCCAGTCGATGCTGATACCCGCAGAGGCGCGAAGGCCCAGGTTGTCGCGGATATTCGGATCGAACACGCCTGTCGAAGACTGGCGATCGACGTCATCGAGCAAGCCGGCCGTACCGAAGTCGCTGAACACCGCAGCCTTGATGCCGTATTGCTCGGGCAGAAGTGTCGGAACGGTCAACTCGAGCGTACCGATAGCGTAGAGCTTTGCCCCCATCGAGTTGCTCTGGGTCGAGATGTCGCGCGGGCCAATACCGGCAGTCTCGAAGCCGCGGAAGTTGGTGCCGCCCTTGTAGAAGCGGTCGTTGATGCGGACATTGTCGCCGCCCCAGCCTTCGATATAGCCGGCCGAACCCGTGGCGCTGAAGATGAAATCCTTGTTGAAGCCCCAGTACCAGCCCCCGTCGGTCTCGGTCTTCAGGTACTTCACGTCGCCGCCGAAGCCCGCCAGATCCTGGTTCAGGTCGGCGAACCAGCCGCGCGTGGGCTGAATCGGATCATTCCGCTTGTCGATCCGCAGGCCGTAGCCGACGAGCGAGGTCATGTAGGCGCCGCGCTGCAGGCAGAGGATCTGCGACACCGAGCCGCTGTTGCACAGGCCGTCAGAGACGCTCACCTCGTCGCGACGCAGCGTGTAGCGCATGCTCATCGAAGCGTTCTGGGTCAGCGGGAAGCCGATGCGAACATTGCCCCCCACCGAACGGGTGTCATAGGCGGCGTAGTCGCTGAGGTCGTAGCGGAACGAATAGACATCAACGCCGGCCACCAGGCTGCGGTTCAGGAAGCGCGGCTCAGTGAAGGCAAAATCGATCTGCTGCCGCAGTGAGCCGACGGAAATCCGTCCGCGCATGTTCTGGCCGCGACCGCGGAAGTTCCGCTCGGTAATGCCAACGTCAAGCACCAGCTTGTCGACCGAGCTGTAGCCAGCGCTGAACGAGAGCTCGCCGGTGGGCTGTTCCTCGACCTTGACGCGCAGGGCCGTGCGGTCGGGCGCGCTGCCGGGCACTTCCTCGATCTCGACTTCCTTGAAGAAGCCCAGGCGACGGATGTTGTTCTTGGAGCGGTCGACCAGCACGCGATTATAGGCGTCGCCTTCGGCCACTTCGAGTTCGCGACGCAACACGTAGTCAAGGGTGCGGGTGTTGCCGACGATGTCGATACGATCGACGTAGACGCGCGGGCCTTCGCGAACCTGGAAGACCACGTCGACCGTGTTGGTTTCGCGATTGGGCACGTAACGCGGACGCACGTCCACGAAGGCGAAGCCGGCCGCGCCGGCCGCGAAGGTCAGGGCGTCGGTCGCCTGCTCGATGCGCTCGTCTTCGTAGAGCTGACCGGTGCGGACCGGCAGGATCTGGGCCAGCAGTGTCCCATCAAGCTTCTTGAGTTCGGTCTCGACCGTGATCTTGCCGAACTTGTACTTCGGACCCTCGTCCAGGGTGTAGGTGACCGCAAAGCCGTTCTTGTCCGGCGCCAGTTCAGCCATAGACGAGACAACGCGGAAGTCGAAATAGCCACGATTGCGATAGTGCTTGCGCAATTGTTCGCGGTCGTACTCGATCCGGTCGGGGTCGTAGTTGTCGTTGCTGGTCAGGAACTTGTACCAGTGCGACTCCTTGGTCACGATCACGTCGCGCAGATCGTTGTCCGAATACTCGGAATTACCCAGGAAGTTGATGCCCAGCACGCCGCTCTTGGGACCTTCGTTGATCTCGAACACCAGATCGACGCGCTTTTGCGGCAGTTCCACAACCTTCGGGGTGACGGTCGCCGAAATGCGGCCCGACCGGCGATAGAGTTCGATGATGCGCTGCACATCGGCCTGAACCTTGGCGCGAGTAAAGATGCCGCGCGGACGGATCTGGACCTCGTCCTTCAGCTTGTCTTCTTTCAGGGACGAGTTCCCTTCGAAGACCACCTGATTGATGATCGGGTTCTCGACGACCTTCACGATCAGATCGCCCGACAACATCTCGATCTTCACATCGGCGAAGAGATCGGTCCGCGCCAGGGTCTTCAGCGCCAGGTCGAGACGGGCGGCGTCCACGGTGTCGCCCGGCTGGATCGGCAGATAGGACATCACTGTGCCCTGCTCGATCCGTTCGTTGCCCTGCACGACGATCCGTTGCACCACACTGGTCTGCGCCGCCTGGGCGAAAGCCGCAGCGGGCGCGACCATCGCGGTCGAACCGAAGAGAAGCGCCACACCGGTGGCGAACGCGGCGCTATGGGCGCGAATTTTGTTCATGGGACCAATCATGGACGGAAGGCGACCGCTCAAGAGAACAGCCCGCCAAAAAATTTGAAGACGCTTAGGCGCTGCAGATCATTCCAGGTCGCGAACAACATGAAACTCAGCAGCAGCGCAAGACCAACCCTGTAGCCTGCCGCCTGAAGACGCGCGCCGAGCGGTCGCCTGGCGATGGCCTCATAGGCATAGAACAGCAGATGCCCCCCGTCCAAAACGGGAATTGGCAACAGATTCATGAAGCCGACGCTCACGGAGAGGATTGCCGACAGCCAAATCAGCGCTACCGCAGAACCCAGCAGCATCGAGGGGAAGTCGGTCGCGCCCGCGGCGCCGGCCTGAGCCAGTTGACCCGAGGTCTTGGCGATACCGATGGGGCCGCTGATCTGTTCGGCCGAGACCTCCAGACGAATAACCCGGCCCAGATAGTAGACCGTGGTTTCAAGGACATCCCAGGTGCGGGCGACGCCGCCTGCGAGCGCCTCGATGGGGTTATAACGCACGCGCTGGATATCGCTGCTGGGCAGGCCGCCAGCGACCCCGAGCAGCATCCGGGCCTTCGGCTTGCCGTCCGCATCAGGCCGGGTCAGCATCGTAGGCGTTGCGACGATAGTGATCGTCTCGCCGCCCCGGTAGACTTGGAAGGCAATGGGATTGCCACCGCGCTTGGCCACATGGCGGGTAAGATCTTCAAAGCTTCCGATCGCGGCGCCATCGGCGCGCTGGATGAAATCGCCGCGTCGCAGACCAGCCTTCTCGGCAGGCGAGCCCGGCTCGACGCTGGCGATCAGCGGCGGCGCGCCAAAGCCCAGCATGCCGGCCTTCTGACTGCCGCCAAAACCATCCGAAACGTCCACAAGCGCCGGCGTCGCCACCAGTTCGAGCGTCTTGTCGTCACGTTCTATCTTGAAGCGGATCGGAACATCGCTGCGAAGCAGCGCATAGCTGTCCAGTTCGCCGAAGTTGTTCACCTTGCGGCCATCGGCCGAGATGATCACGTCGCCCTGCCGGAAGCCTGCAGCCGCAGCGGGACTGCCGGCGTTCACGCCCGTGATCACGGGGCGGCGCACGGTCTCGCCGAACACGCCCAGCAGCACAGCAAACAGCGTGATCGCCAGGACAAAATTGGCCGCAGGGCCCGCCGCGACGATGAAAGCCCGCTGCCACAAAGGCTTGAAATGCAGATAGCGGTTGACTGCCTCACTGCCTTCGCGACGTTCGATCGCGGTGCGCAGGCTGGCCAGATCCTGCTGGTCAGGAACACTCGCGGCGTTCTCATCGCCAGCGAACCGCACATAGCCGCCCAGGGGCAGCCAGCCGATCTGCCATTGGACGCCCGCGCGATCCCGCCAGGAGAAGATGGCGCGACCGAAGCCGATCGAGAATCGGTCGATCTCTACATTGCACGCCTTGGCCGCCCAGAAGTGTCCAAGCTCGTGAACGGTCACGACCACCAGGATCACCAGCGGGAAGGCGATTATGTAGGCGGCCGCCGATTGCATGAAGCCGAGCATGTCGGGTTTCTTCTCGTCTTCAGTTGTTGCGGTGAACTTGGCGCACAACCTCGGCCGCAATGCGGCGGGCGCTCGCGTCCGTCGTCATGGCGCTCTCAACCGGATCTGCGTCGGCTTCCATCAAGGCCCCTAGGCTGTTCATGCGGTCCAGGGTCCCCGCCACCGAGGCGGCAATATCGAGAAAGCCGATCTGACGGTCAAGAAACGCCGCCACGGCCACTTCATTGGCTGCGTTCATAGCAGCCGGAGCGCCGCCGCCTAGCCGCATCGCCTCTCGGGCGATGGTAATGGACGGAAAACGTTCCAGATCAGGTTGCTCGAAGGTGAGTTGGCCATAAGCGGCCAGATCAAGACGCGGCGCGGGCCAGGGAAGCCGATCAGGCCAGGCGAACGCGCAGGCGATCGGACTGCGCATGTCGGGCGGGCCAAGCTGGGCCAGCGTCGAGCCGTCGGCGTACTCCACCAGACTGTGAATCACGGACTGCGGATGGATCACGGCCTCGATGCGCTCTTCCGGAGTATCGAACAGGTACGAGGCCTCGATCATCTCCAGCCCCTTGTTCATCATGGAAGCAGAATCGACCGAAATCTTGGCGCCCATCGACCAATTTGGATGAGCGATGGCTTGTTCAGGCGTGGCGACCGCCATCTGTTCGCGGGTCCAGGTGCGGAACGGTCCCCCGGACGCCGTCAGGATCAAGCGCGATACGCGTTGGATACAGGCCGGCTGCAGAACCTGGAAAATTGCCGAGTGTTCGGAATCAACCGGTATCACCGATCCGCCCGACTCGCGCGCGATCCTCAGTAGGGCGGGCCCGGCGCAGACCAGACTCTCCTTGTTCGCCAGAGCGATCACCGCGCCCGTTCGCGCCGCCGCCAGGGTCGGCGCCAGGCCTGCGGCTCCGACGATGGCCGACATCACCCAATCGGCGCCCATCGATGCGGCCTCGATGATCGCCGCCGCCCCTGCCGCCGATCGAACGCCCGTATCCTTCAAGCCGTCGCGCAGAGCGCCTAGCAGGCTCTCGTCCTCGATCACCGCGACAGTGGGACTCCAGCGGCGCGCCTGTTCGATCAACCGCTCGACGTTGCGACCGGCCGTCAGGGCCAGAATCTCGACCTCGACGCCGGCCGCTTCGAACAGTCCCAGGGTCGAAACACCGATCGACCCCGTGGAGCCGAGAACCACGACCCGCCGGACGGCCATCAACGCGCCAATCCGTAAAGATAGATCAGCCGGACTGCGGCAATGACGATGGCCGCAAACATCAGGCCGTCAACGCGATCCAGCAGACCGCCGTGACCCGGGATCAGGTCCCCGGAATCCTTCACGCCGAACCGGCGCTTCAGCATCGATTCCCAGAGGTCGCCCATCATCGTGGATAGGCCGCCAAGAAACCCGATGAGCGCGGCGACCGGCCAGGTCAGGTTCATGTCCGGCAAGGCAGGCAGCAGTGCAGAAAGGGCATCGATACCCACTGCGGCGATCGAAGCGGCCACCAGGCCGCCAAAGAACCCCGACCAGGTCTTGTTTGGCGAGAATTTCGGCCAGAGCTTGGGTCCCTTCAGGATGCTGCCCACCACGAAGGCGAAGATGTCAGCGAACCAGGTGACGGCGAACAGCAGAAGCGTCCAGCTGAGGCCAGCGTCAATCATGCGCAGCCAGACCAGGGCGATGCACGCCGGCGCAATGTAGATAACGCCATAGGCTGCGTCGGCCCGGCGCTCGACCGCGCCTCGGGCGATCAAGGCGGCCAGGATCGCACCCGCGACCAAGAGCGGCCAGGTCAGATAGTAGTGTCCGCGGAATGCAGCCACGACCGCCACCAGAACGGCGACGCCTATGGCGAGAGCCACGCCCTTGGGCGCGCGCGGCGCGCTCATCATGCCCCACTCGCGGGCCAGCAGCGCGACACAGACCGCCACGAGCGCCAGGAACCAGACGTCACCAAACCATACGGCGGCCACGACTGTGGGTACGAGCACGGTGGCTGAAAGCACCCGCACCCGTAAGTTTATCCAGTTGAAGCGCTTAGCCGGCGACGGCGACGTCATCGGCAGTAATGCCTCCATAGCGTCGGTCACGCCCGCGATATTCCGCGATGGCGGCCGAGAGCGCTTCGGGTCCGTAGTCAGGCCAGAGCACGTCTTGAAAAACGAGCTCCGCATAGGCGCATTCCCACAGCAGGAAATTCGAGATCCGCTGTTCTCCGCTGGTGCGAACGATGAGATCGGGGGCCGGCGCAGCGGACGTCGACAACAGCCGCTCGAAAGCGCCTTCGTCGAGATCGGAAGCCTTCGCCTCGCCGCGCTCTACGGCCTCTGCAAACGCGCGGGCGGCGTCAGCGATGTCGCCGCGACCGCCGTAGTTGAAAGCGACTTGAAGTATGAACTTGGTATTGCTGGCCGTACGGCGCTCGGCGCGCTCGATGATCTCTTGAATGTCGGCGGCAAGTCCCGTGCGACGGCCAATGATCCGCACCCGGACACCTTCACGGGCCAGGCGTTCCAGATCTGACTCTACATAGGCCTTCAGCAGACCCATCAACTCGGAAACCTCGTGCGCCGGACGGCTCCAGTTCTCGGTCGAGAAGCCAAAAACGGTCAAGACGCCAACGCCAAGATCCGGCGCGGCCTCTACCGTGCGCTTGAGCGCATTGACGCCCGCGCGGTGCCCAAGCGCGCGCGGCATTCCGCGCCGCTTAGCCCAGCGACCGTTACCGTCCATGATGATGGCCACATGCAGAGAGCGGTCCGACGCATCGCCCCCAGCGCGCGCCGAAACATCTTGCAGGCCGGTCGTCGCCGACATTGCTTCAAGCCTTCCCTAACCGTCCCGTTACTCAGGTCGGCGCCTAAACCTGCATGATCTCTTGCTCTTTGATTTTCAAGGCCTCGTCGACCTTCCTGATGGCTTCGTCGGTCATCTTCTGGACCTCGGTTTCCATCTTCTTCAGCTCGTCCTCGCTGATGACGCTGGCCTTCTCGGCCTTCTTGAGATCGTCATTGGCGTCTCGGCGAATGTTCCGCACGGCAACCTTCTGCGCCTCGGCGTACTTGCCGGCGATCTTGGTCAGATCCTTGCGACGCTCTTCAGTCAGCGGCGGGATCGGGATGCGCAGGTTGTTGCCTTCGACCACAGGATTGAGGCCAAGATCCGAATTGCGGATCGCCTTTTCCACGGCCGAGACAACGCCCTTGTCCCAGATATTGACGTTGATCTGGCGCGGCTCAGGGACGCTGATCGAAGCGACGGTGTTGAGCTGGACCATCGAGCCGTAGGCGTTGACGACGATCTGGTCGAGCAGGTTGGAAGAGGCGCGACCTGTGCGCAATCCGGCAAAATCTTCCTTCAGGGCCAGCACGGACTTCTCCATGCGCTCCTTGTAGCGGGACAGAACTGGCTTTTCGGCGGCGGCCATGGCGGGGCTCTCTTCGCTAGAGTTTAGGCGGCGTCTTGGGCGACGACGGTAAAGGTGCCTTCGCCCCGCAGGACGTTCAGCAGATTGCCGCGCCCCTTGATGGAGAAGACCACGATCGGAATATTGCTGTCGCGCATCAAGGCGACGGCCGAGGCGTCCATGACCCGCAGGTCCTTGGCCAGCACGTCCATATAGGTCAGGCGGTCATAGCGCTGGGCCGAAGCGTCCTTCTTCGGATCAGCGGTATAGACCCCATCGACGCTGGTGCCCTTGAACAGGGCGTCGCACTGCATCTCGGCGGCGCGCAGAGCGGCGGCGGTGTCGGTTGTAAAGAAGGGGTTGCCCGTTCCGGCGGCGAAGATCACCACCCTGCCCTTTTCCAGGTGACGCTGGGCGCGGCGCCGGATGTAGGGCTCGCAGACCGTCGCCATCGGAATGGCCGACTGCACGCGGGTCGACACGCCAATCCGCTCAAGGGCGTCCTGCATGGCCAGGGCGTTCATGACAGTGGCCAGCATGCCCATATAATCAGCGCTTGAGCGTTCCATGCCCTTTGCGGCTCCGGCCATGCCGCGGAAGATGTTGCCGCCGCCTATGACCAGGCACAGCTCGACGCCAGACTTGACGATCTCGGCGATATCTTCAGCGACGGACTGTACCGTGTTGGTGTCGATGCCGTAGGGCGTGTCGCCCATCAGCACTTCACCGGAAACCTTCAGGAGCACGCGGCGGTAGGGCTTCGGCATAGCGGGGCTGGATTCAGACATGGGCCGGGCTCTTCCTGAGTCGTCGGGACGCAACATAGTGCGCGTTCGTCAAAAGTGGGATCGGTTTTGCGCGCGCCCGGCTGCAGATGGCCTCAGAGGGCCAAAATGCGCGGACACAGGCGCAAGAAGGGCGCGGCGCGCGTCACACGCGCCGCGCCCTTCGAAGACGGAAACTCCAAGCGCCGCAAAACGGGCCTGGAGCTTCACCCAGTCTTAGGCTTGGCCAGCCATGGCGGCGACTTCAGCGGCGAAATCGCCGACCGGAGCCTTCTCGACGCCTTCACCCAGGGCCAGGCGAACGAAGCCCTTCACGGTGAGCGGCGAGCCCAGTTCCTTGCCGGTCTCGGCGACCAGTTGCTCGACGGTCTGGTCCGGGTTCATGACGAAGGCCTGCTTCAGCAGCACGACCTCTTCCAGGAACTTGCGGATGCGGCCTTCAACCATCTTCTCGACGACGGCGGCGGGCTTGCCCGACTCCAGCGCCTGCTCGGTGAAGATGGCGCGTTCCTTTTCGATCGCGGCCTGGTCCAGATCGTCCGGCGACAGCGACAGCGGCGAGGTCGCGGCGACATGCATGGCGATCTTGCGGCCCAGCTCCAGGATCTTGGCCTGGTCGCCGGCGCCTTCGATGGCCACCAGCACGCCGATGCGGCCGAGGTCGGGCGCAGTGGCGTTGTGGATGTAGGTCGACACGGCGCCTTGGGCGACGCTGAAGCGCGCGGAGCGACGAGCAACCATGTTCTCGCCGATGGTGGCGATGAGGTTGGTCAGCAGATCCGCAACAACTTCACCGTCGGCGGTCTTGCCGGCGTTGATGGCTTCGACGCCATCATTGTCCAGGCCAACAGCCGCGATCTTGCGGACGGCGTTCTGGAACAGTTCATTGCGGCCCAGGAAGTCAGTCTCGGCGTTCACTTCGACAGCGGCGGCGGTCATGCCGGCGCCTTCATTGCGGACGGCGATGCCAACGAGGCCTTCGGCGGCGACGCGGTCAGCCTTCTTGGCGGCCTTGGACAGGCCCTTGGCGCGCAGCCAGTCGATGGACGCATCGATGTCGCCCGCGTTTTCAACCAGCGCCTTCTTGCAGTCCATCATGCCGACGCCGGACTTCTCGCGCAGTTCTTTCACCAGCGCAGCGGTCACTTCAGCCATGAGATCCTCCATATTCAAACGTTTAGCGACCGGGCTTGATAGCCCGGTCGCATGTCATGATCACAACGGTCCTCAAACGAGAGGACGGTCGTCCTATCAGCTCGCCGCCGGCTCTTCGGCGACGGCTTCGATCGCTTCAGCGGTCGCTTCTTGAGCGGCCTCGGGAGCGGCGGCTTCAGCAGCCACCGGCTCGGGAGTCAGTTCGCGAGCCAGGGTCGGTTCCATCGGAGCAACCGAAGCGCCCAGATCGACGCCCGACGAGGCCTGACCGGCGGCCAGACCGTCGAGGACGGCGTCAGCGATCAGGTCGCAGTAAAGCTGCAGGGCGCGGGCGGCGTCGTCGTTGCCCGGGATCGGATAGGTGATGCCGTCCGGGTCGCAATTGGTGTCCAGGATCGCGATGACCGGGATGTTCAGCTTGCGGGCTTCAAGGATCGCGATGGCTTCCTTGTTGGTGTCGATCACGAACATGATGTCGGGGATGCCGCCCATGTCCTTGATGCCGCCCAGCGACAGTTCCAGCTTGTCGCGTTCGCGGGTCAGCTGCAGCAGTTCCTTCTTGGAACGGCCTTGGCCTTCGCCACCCATGATGCCTTCGAGTTCGCGCAGACGCGCGATCGAGCCCGAAACGGTGCGCCAGTTGGTCAGGGTGCCACCGAGCCAGCGGTGATTGACGTAGTACTGAGCGCAGCGCTTGGCGGCGGTGGCGACAGGATCGGAAGCCTGACGCTTGGTGCCGACGAACAGCACGCGACCGCCGGCGGCGGCGACTTCACGCACCTTCACCAGGGCCTGGTGCAGGAGCGGAATCGACTGCGACAGGTCGATGATGTGGATGTTCGAACGCGAGCCAAAGATGTAGCGGTCCATCTTCGGGTTCCAGCGGTGCGTCTGGTGGCCGAAGTGGGCGCCAGCTTCCAGGAGCTGACGCATGGAGAATTCGGGAAGCGCCATGAGGCCTATAATCCTTCTTCCGGTTGAACCTCCGCGGACACCCCCGACCCAGACATCTGGAGCGGGACCGGAACGGCGGCGCCGGGATGTCTCCCCGGGTCACAGCCGAACGTCCGCGTGTGGAATGGCGCGCAGATAGGCGCGATTGGATCAAAAAGCAAGTCTTGTCGGGCTGCAGAGCAAAGAGGCTGGTACTGCAGTCGCAACCGGATGCAAGCGAGGGTGTCTTCAACGCTCGTCGTTCAAGGGCTAACTGGACTCAGCAGCAGACCCGCCCATCCGTCTGGAAGACGGAGCCGAGACTTCTTGGTTGAAACTCTCGACGATAGCTTCGAACAGACCGGCTTGGGCTCCCATGCCATCGGCGCTGAGCGCATCCGCGACATGGCCGGCGAGATCAGCCAAGATGATCCCCCAGGCCGAGGTCTCCCTAGCCACGCCGTCGGCGGCATACAAACCGAACTTGAGCGAGCAATGCAGTCCCTGCTCTGCGATCCAAACGCGAGCGAGCTCTAAAGCATTGACGTCGCGGAGCGCCGCCGGAGGAATTGCGCGAGCGTCCATCCTGACCTCATGAACCAGAGCTTGACCTTGTCAGGGGAAGGAGGCCGAGCTCGACCCTGTTGGCGCCAGCCATTCAGAAAGCCTTGCCGTTCACCTGGACCGGCTCAAGCGCGAAGACATCGATCTTGTCGAGGCAGCGCACATTTATAGCGACCATGCATGCGCCGCCGGGAGCTTCACCGCGTCCAAAAGATTCGATGCCGCATTCCTTGCAGAACAGGTGCGAGATCTTGCCCGTGTTGAAGCGGTACTCGGTCAGAGCGCCCTGCCCTTGCAGGAGCGTGAAATCGTCCTCGGCCGCAAAAGCCAGAACCGAACCCAGCTTGCCGCAACGCGAGCAATTGCAACTGATCAGATCCTCAAGCTCGACCTCTACCTCGAACCGCACCCTGCCGCACTGGCAACCGCCCTGATGTCTGGCCATCCGCGCCTCTCCCGCCCTAGACGTCTTCGAGCAGCGCCACGCCCGGTGCGGTCTTCAATGCGCCGCGCAACGAGGCGTCGAGCGCATAGCGCCCCGGCAGCTTCAGCTCGATCTCGCGTCCGCCGCCGATCGCGGCGATGAGGCTGATCTCGCCGCCCTTCTGAGACACCGCCGGCTCGAGCCGTTTTCGCAAGGCCTCGATTTCAGTCGCTGAGGGCGACAGGTGAACGCGCAGCCCCGCCACCACGTTCTCGATCGCTTTCTCGATGGGCTCGGCGTCATCGCCAAAGAACCGCACCTCGCCATCCCGGGCCTTGGCGCGCACCTTGATGGCGACCGACTTGCCAGGCTCCAGCACATCCCGACACTTGCGCAAAGCCTCAGGCGGAAAGAGGACTTCATATTCGCCTGTTGGATCCGACAGCGAGACGAAAGCAAACCGCTCACCGCTTTGCGAAGCCCGTTCCTGACGACGCCGCACAACGCCGCACATCCGGAAGGCTTCCATCCCGGCCTCGGCCTGGGGAATCACCTCGGTCAGCATGGCGGTGCGTTTACGGCGCAGCATGCCCACCATGTCTTCAAGCGGGTGGCCGGTCAGATAGAAGCCAACAGCAGCCAGTTCTTCGTCCAGCAGATCGACCTGATTCCAGGGCTCAGTCTTCTTCAGGCGCGGCCGGCCTGCGGCTGGATCGCCGCCAAACAAGGCATGCTGACCGCCCTGACGATCAGCGGCGATGCTTTGACTGTGCGCGATCAAGACGTCGGAGGAGGCCAGGATCTGGGCGCGATTCTTGTGGAAGGAATCAAAGGCGCCTGCGCGCGCCAGATTTTCGATCGCCCGCTTGTTCACCTGCTTTGGATCGACCCGCTCGACGAAATCAAAGATGTCGCGGAACGGGCCGCCCTCCTCGCGCACGGCGACCAGGTGCTTCATGGCTTCCAGGCCCACATTGCGCACCGCGCCCAGGGCGTAGAGCACTTCGCCGTTTTCGACCTCGAAGTCGGCCCCCGACCGATTGACGTCAGGCGCTCTCACCGTGATGTCGAACCGGCGGGCGTCCTGATGGAAAACCGCCAGCTTGTCTGTGTTGGAGATATCCAGGCTCATCGACGCGGCCAGGAACTCGACCGGCGTATTGGCCTTCAACCAGGCGGTTTGATAGGCGATCAGCGCATAGGCGGCCGCGTGGCTCTTGTTGAAACCGTAGCCCGCGAACTTGGCCACCAGTTCGAAGATTGAACCCGACTGCTCTTCGGGGACGTTCTTCAGCTTGGCGCCGTCGACGAAACGGATCTTCTGGAGATCCATTTCCTCCTTTTTCTTCTTGCCCATGGCCCGGCGCAGAAGGTCGGCTTCGCCCAGGCTGTACCCCGCCAGGATCTGGGCGATCTGCATCACCTGTTCCTGATAAACGATGACGCCGTAGGTCTCCTTGAGCACCGTCTCGAGCGACGGGTGCAGGGTATCGACGGGTTTGCGGCCGAACTTGCAGTCGACGAAGGTATCGATGTTGTCCATCGGCCCCGGTCGATAGAGCGAGATCAGAGCGGTGATTTCCTCGATCGACCCGCACCGCATCTTGCGCAGGGTGTCACGCATCCCCTGGCTTTCGAGCTGGAACACGCCGACCGTCTGGCCCGAGGCCAGCAGCTCATAGGTCTTGGGGTCGTCGAATGGCAACTTGCTCAGATCGACATCCGCGCCGCGCTTCTTCAGATGCTTTATGGCGCGATCCAGCACCGTCAGGGTTTTCAGACCCAGGAAGTCGAACTTCACCAGCCCGGCGCTCTCGACCCACTTCATGTTGAACTGAGTGGCGGGCAGGTCGGAGCGCGGATCCTTGTACAGCGGCGTCAGCTGGGTTAGCGGCCGGTCGCCGATCACCAGGCCGGCGGCATGGGTCGAGGCGTTGCGGAACAGGCCTTCCAGTTGCAGGGCGACGTCGAGACAGGCCGAGACGTTGCCGTCTTCCTTCTTGGCCTGCTTGAGGCGCGGCTCCAGTTCGATAGCCTGGGCCAGGGTCACCGGCGCGGCCGGGTTGTTGGGGACCATCTTGCAGAGCCGGTCAACGAGACCGAGCGGCAACTGCATCACCCGTCCGACGTCGCGCAGCACAGCGCGGGCCTGCAGCGAGCCGAAGGTGATGATCTGAGCCACGCGATCGCGGCCGTACTTCTCCTGAACGTAGACGATGACCTCTTCGCGTCGCTCCTGGCAGAAGTCGATATCGAAGTCGGGCATGGAGACCCGCTCAGGATTCAGGAAACGCTCGAACAGCAGGCCAAAGCGCAGCGGATCCAGATCGGTGATGGTCAGCACCCAGGCGACCAGCGACCCGGCACCCGAACCCCGGCCCGGGCCGACGGGGATACCGTGCGACTTGGCCCACTTGATGAAATCTGACACGATCAGGAAATAGCCGGGGAAACCCATCTTGATGATGATGCCCAGCTCAAAATCCAGTCGATCCCAATAGACCTGCTCATCGACTGCCAGCGGATTTTCGGCGAGCCTTGCCCGCAGACCCTCTCGGGCCTGATGTTTCAGTTCATCCGGTTCGCTACGTCCGTCGCCTGTGGGAAAGCTCGGCAGGATCGGGTCACGCTTCTTGACCAGGAAGGCGCAGCGGCGGGCGATGTCCAGAGTGTTGTCGCAGGCCTCCGGCAGATCCGAGAACAGCTTGCGCATATCGGCGGCCGGCTTGAACCAGTGCTCGGGCGTCACACGCCGGCGTTCATCCTGTCCGACAAACGCGCCGTCGGAAATGCACAGCAGGGCGTCGTGCGCGTTGTAGAGCTCGGCCTTGGCGAAATACACATCATTGGTCGCGACCAGCGGCGCGTCGTGCTCATAGGCCCAGTTCACCAGACCCGGCTCTGCGGCGGCCTGACGCGGCAGACCATGGCGTTGCAGCTCGACATAGAACCGATCACCAAACACCCGGCTCATTTCGGCCAGGGCCTGGACCGCTTCAGCGCTCTTTCCGGCTGCGAACAGAGCGTCAACCGGACCATCGACACCGCCCGATAGCAGGATTAGTCCTTCAGCGTGCTCGACCACCTTGGACCAGGGCACGATCGGCTCGGCCAGATCACCGCTTTCGAGGTAAGCGATCGACGAAAGCTCGGAAAGATTGAGATAGCCCCGCTCGTTCTGGGCCAAGAGCGTGACCGTCGGCGCTCGCGCCCATCGCTCTGTTGGACCAGCGCCGATGCCTGACACGGGTAGCGCGCAGCCGATGATCGGCTGGATCCCCGAATCCTTGGCGTAGGAGGAGTATTCCAGAGCGCCAAACAGATTGGCCCGATCCGTCAGACCCGCCGCGGGCATCCCGGCAGCCTCGGCCAATTTACCGATCACGTCAGCCTTGATGGCGCCTTCCAGCAGCGAATAGGCCGAACGGACCCGAAGGTGGACGAAACCCTGTCCTTCGCTGCCCGACATCGCCCACGTCTCCAATCAATCGACTCAGGCCACCAACTGGGCGACCGAGCACATCATCCAGACGAAGCTGACGACGGATACAAGAGCCAAAGACTCGCGCGCGATACGGATCACAGGAACCTCCACAATGGTTGCTTGTTTGTTCCATATTCCTCTTTTGTTCCGTTCACAAGATGTTCCGCCACGATCCACCGGATATTCTTAGAGAGAGCCATTCGAGGGCCCTCAGGGGGCTTTGCCCTGGACACCGGATCAGTTCAGATCAGCCCCATGCGCCTGATCATCGACACAGACACCGCCGGAGACGACGTCTTCTCCCTGATGCTCGCCCTCTCCCGCTCGGGCGTCGAAGTTGAGGCGATCACGATCGCCCACGGCAATGTGGGATTTGTCCAGCATGCAGAAAATGCGCTGGTCACGCTGGAGGTCTGCGAGACGCAAGGCGTGCCGGTCTATCTGGGCGCCCAGGCTCCGTTTTCCCGTGCGCCGCTGGATGCGGCCTATGTGTTCGGTGCGGACGGCATGAGCGATATCGGCCTTGCACTCGCCACCCAGCGCCCGGCCAACGGTCACGCGGTTGATGAGATCGTGAGAAGGGTGATGGCGGCTCCGGGCGAGATCACAATCATTGCCCAGGCGCCCCTGACCAATATTGCGCTGGCCTATCTGCGCGAGCCGCGCATCGCCCAGGCTGTGAAACATCTGTGGGTCATGGGCGGCACCGACAACGGCGTGGGCAATGTGACGCCCGCCGCAGAGTACAACTTCTATGCCGATCCTGAAGCCGCCAAGATCGTGATCAACGCCGGCTTCAGGCTGTCCATCGTGACGTGGACCGAAACGCTGCGTGACGGACTGCTGGATGTTTCCCAACTGGCCGAACTGGAGGCCTTGGGCACGCCCCGCGCGCGGTTCTTCACCGACGTCAATCGCGCTTCCCTGGCCTTCGCTCAGGACACCGAAGGTCTGAACGGTAGCCTGCACCCGGACGCCCTGACATGCGCCGTCGCGCTGGATGAGAGCCTGATCCTGGAAGCAGAGCAGGCCGTCGTTGATGTCGAGACTCTGGGCGAACTCACGCGAGGCTATCTGAGCGTATCGCACGCCATCCTGCCCGATATCGAGATCGCTGATCCAGCGCTCAAGCGCAGGGCGCCGAATGCCCGCGTGATCAAGAAGATCGACCGGAGCGGTTTCTTCGCCGCGATCCGCCAGGCGCTGCTTTAGCCGAGCGCGACCTTAGAAGGTTTGCGGCTCGAGATGCCCGTCTCTGAGCGCGAACACCCGATCCATGTAGCGCGCCAGATCCATGTTGTGCGTCGCGATCAGCGCGGCCACACCCTGGCCACGGGCCAGGCTGTACAGCGACTGAAACACCGCCGCCGAGGTCGCCGGATCCAGATTGCCCGTCGGCTCGTCGGCCAGCAGCAGTTGCGGCTTGTTGGCCAAGGCACGGGCGATCGCCACGCGCTGTTGCTCGCCACCCGACATCTGGGCCGGCTGATGGTTCACTCGGGCGCTCAGGCCAAGCTCCGTCAGTAACTCAAGCGCCCGCCCCTCGGCCTCGGCCCGACTGCGCCCGGCGATCAGGCCGGGCATGGCCACGTTCTCGAGTGCGCTGAACTCGGGCAGCAGATGGTGGAACTGGTAGACGAACCCCACCGTGCCCAGGCGGATCCGCGTGCGGAACCTTTCCGACAGCTTCGAGCAGTCGCGCCCCCCCAGAGCCACGAGCCCGGCGTCGGGACGTTCCAGCAAGCCGGCCGAATGCAGCAGCGACGACTTGCCAGATCCCGAGGGGCCGATCAGTCCGACGACCTCGCCTGGATAGACGTCGATGTCGACGCCACGCAGCACGGGAAGATCGCCGGCTTCGGTCTTGTAAACGCGTTCGACGCCGCGCAGCGACAGAACAGGATCACTCATAGCGCAGCGCCTCTACCGGATCGATACGCGAGGCGCGCCAAGCCGGCGGCAGGGTCGCTGCGATGCTCATCAGGGCCGAGAGGCCGACAATGCCGCCCACTTCGGCCCAGTCGATCTTCGCGGGGATGTGCGAGAGCATATAGACGTCGGCGCTGAAAACGGCCGTGCCCGTCACCCATTCCACAAAGTTCTGGATCGGCGTGATGTAGGCGCAAAACAGCACGCCCAGCAGCAGGCCCGTCAGGGTGCCCGCCACGCCGATCGAGGCGCCGGCCATGAGGAAGATGCGCAAGATCGATCCCTGCCCTGCCCCCATGGTGCGCAGAATGGCGATGTCCTTGCCCTTGTTCTTGACCAGCATGACCAGGCTGGAAATGATGTTCAGCGTGGCGATCGCGACGATGCAGAAGAGGATCAACCGCATCACCTTCCGCTCGACTTGCAGGGCCGTGAAGTAGCTATGGTTCTTGTCCATCCAGTCGGCGACGAGCGCGCCCGGACCACTGGCGGCCTCGACTGCGGGCTTCAGGGCCTTGGCGTCATCGGGGTCATCAACCTTGATCTCGACATAGTCGACCGAGGTGTCACGACCGAAAAACAGCTGTGACTGGTCGAGCGGCATGTAGACATAGGCCTCGTCAAACTGGCTCATGCCGACGCTGAAGATGCCACCGACGATGTAGTCCTTTTCGCGGGTCGAGGTCCCGAACGCCGTCGCCGGGCCGGAGGGCGAGATCAGGGTGATGGCGTCGCCCGGTGCGACCCCAAGATTGATCGCCATGCGGTCGCCGATCAGCACGATATCGCCGCCGAACTCGCCTTGGCCAAAGCCAGCCATCGAGCCCTTCTTGATGTTGTCGGCGATGATCTTCAGGCCGCGCAGATCGCGAGGCGTCACCCCGCGCACAATAGCCCCGGTCACTTGGCTGGGGCCGATGACCATGGCCTGGGCTTCAACCATCGGGACGGCCTGAACAACGCCAGGCACTGCGCGGATGCGGCTGATCACGCCATCGCGGTCAGGGCCATTGATCAGAGGCGACTGGGCGTAGAGATGACCGTTGAAACCCAGGATCCGGCCCAGCAGTTCGGCCCGGAAACCGTTCATGACGCTCATGACGGTGATCAGGGCGAACACAGCCAGCATCACAGCGCTGAACGAGATCACCGAAATCAGGGCGACGCCGCCATTCTTGCGCTTGGCGAATAGGTACCGCCGCGCGACGGACCGCTCCCAGCGGCTGAATGGTCCGGCCGCCCTGAGATCGCTCATTAGCCGGCCTTGCTTTGCGTGAGGCCCGCCAGGACGGACTCCAGCGAGGCCGTCGAGCGCTCGCCGGTCGCGCGGTTCTTGATCTCAACCACGCCTTCGGCGATGCCCTTGGGGCCGATGATCATCTGCCAGGGCAGACCGATGAGGTCCATGGTGGCGAACTTGGCGCCGCCCCGCGCGTCTGTGTCGTCGTAGAGTACCGTCTTGCCGGCGGCGATCAGCGCCTTGTAGGCGGTATCGCAGGCCGCATCGCAAGCCGCATCGCCCTGACGCATGTTGATGATGCCCACATCGAAGGGCGCCACGGACTCGGGCCAGATGATGCCGGCGTCGTCATGGCTGGCCTCGATTATCGCGCCCAGCAGACGCGAGACGCCCACGCCGTACGATCCCATCTGCACGGGAACATCCTTGCCGTCAGAACCCGTGACAAGAGCGCGCATCGGCTCGGAATACTTGGTCCCGAACGAGAAGATATGGCCCACCTCGATGCCGCGCGCCGACAGCCGGTCGCCCTCGGCGACCTGAGCGAAGGCGGCCTCATCGTGCATTTCCTCGGTCGCGGCGTAGAGCGCCGTCCGCCGGTCAACCAGTGGCTGCAGATCGCCATACCAGTCGACGTCGGGACCGGGCGCGCCCATCTCGACCAGATCCTTGTGGCAGAACACGGCGCTTTCGCCGGTGTCGGCCAGCACGATGAACTCGTGGCTCAGATCGCCGCCGATCGGACCGGTGTCGGCGCGCATCGGCACAGCCTTCAGGCCCATGCGATCGAACAGGTTCAGATAGGCCACGAACATGCGGTTGTAGGACTTGCGCGCGCCCTCGACGTCCAGGTCGAAGCTGTAGGCGTCCTTCATCAGGAACTCGCGGCCGCGCATCACGCCAAACCGCGGACGGGTCTCATCGCGGAACTTCCACTGCACGTGGTAGAGATTCTTGGGCAGCTCCTTGTAGCTCTTCACCGACCCACGGAAGATCTCGGTGATCATTTCCTCGTTGGTGGGGCCGTAAAGCAGCTCGCGCTCATGACGGTCTACGATGCGCAGCATCTCAGGGCCGTAGGCGTCATAGCGGCCCGACTCGCGCCACAGGTCGGCCAGTTGCAAGGTCGGCATCAGGAGCTCGATGGCGCCCGCGCGATCCATCTCCTCGCGGACGATCTGCTCGATGCGGTTCAGCACCCGCAGGCCTAGCGGCAGCCACGCATAGATGCCCGCCGCTTCCTGGCGGATCATGCCGGCGCGCAACATCAATTGGTGCGACACGATCTGGGCGTCGGACGGAGCTTCTTTCAGCACGGGCAGGAAATAGCGCGACAGGCGCATCAGAAAGACGTCTCCGAGGAAATGCGAGGGCCTGAGATAGCCTCTTGGCCGTTAGCTTGGCAACGCGCGCGGCGAAAAGATGACCGCGAGAGCCATTTCAAACGAAAAGAAGGCCGCGCGATCCTCGCGCGGCCTTGCAAGTTCATCGTCGGGGAAGACGCCACAGAGTGAGATCAGAAACACCTGATCTCGTAAGTCCACCCTACGCCTCCAAACATTTGTTGGGGCACGCACTTGCAGCGGGCCGCGCACATTGGGGCGTTTCGCCCAAGCCTTGTGCGATTGCCGGGACAAAGATCGCATCACGCCCAAGGCTTGGGCGCCATGGCGTCCTAATAGGTGGCGGGCAGCGGCGGCAAGCTGATCAGGTGAAAGCGGATGATCAGCCACAACACGGCGAACACAGCGATCGACACCCAGGTCGTGGTGAAAAACTTGCGCTTCAGATTAGGGTTCACCGGCGCGCCCGGGTCACCGCCGCCCGGCGGCTTGATCCCCATCTCGTGATAGCTGCGCGACCCAAGCGGCAGAACGACGAAAAGAACCGTCCACCAGATGGTCAGGAAGATCGCGATACCAGTAATCGGGCCCATCAGTGGTGCGCCTCCTTGGGCGTCTCCATGAGCTCGACCAGCAGGCCGCCCATGTCTTTGGGGTGAACAAAGATGATCAGCGTGCCGTGCGCGCCGATACGCGGCTCGCCCAGCACCGTAGCGCCCTTGGCGACAAGCGCGTCACGTGCTTCGTAGATATTCTCGACCTCGAAGCAGATGTGGTGCTGGCCGCCCTTGGGGTTCTTGGCCAGAAATCCGTGGATGGGCGATGTCTCGCCATAAGGCTCGATCAGTTCGATCTGGCTATTGGGCAGGTTGACGAAGCAAACCCAGACACCCTGTTCCGGCATCGCCCACTTCTCGGTGACCGATGTCGCGCCCAGCAGGTCGCGATACATCTTCAGCGACTCGTCGATCGACGGCGTCGCAACGCCAACATGGTTAAGTTTGCCGATCATGATCTGCTCCCACGCGCTTCTCGTTCGCGCGAAGGCCTAACACCTAGCCCGCAGCGCGAAAAGAGCCGCCCGCCGTGTCGTTTTCACGGCGAGCGGCTGCTTACGTAACGTTAGACGCGAAGGACCGTCGTCTCGACGACGGGCTTGCGCTCCCAGATCCGGAACGCCGCCTTCTTCACGGCGCGCGAGATGGCGTTCTCGATAGCGTCGTCCAGTTCCTTCTGATCGCCGCCCAGGCGCTTGAAGGCCGTCTCGGCCTCCTCAGCAAGATCGTCCATGGCTTCGCCGAGCGGATACTCGTTGTCGCCCGCCAGACCCAGGCCCCGAACCTGCGGGCCAGAGACGATACGGTTCTTGCCGTCCAGAACGATCGATACCGCCAGCATGCCATTGAAAGCGACATGGCGGCGCTCGCGCAGGGCCTGACCGTTCTCGGCCGTGACTACGCCACCGTCGACATAGAGGCGACCGGCCGGAACCTCGTCGATGATCTCGGCGCGACCGGGAGCCAGCCGAACCATATCACCGTTGCGCGGTGTCACCTGCTGCGGAACCTGCAGGTCACGGGCGAAGGCGGCATGCTCGATCAGATGACGACGCTCGCCATGCGTCGGCACGGCAATCTCGGGGCGAGCCCACTGATACATCTGCTTGAGTTCGTCGCGGCAAGGGTGGCCGCTGACATGGATCCCAGGCGTGTCGCGTTCGGTGTGCAGACGAACGCCGCGATCGGCCAGCTTGTTCTGCAGATTGCGGATCGGAATCTCGTTGCCCGGAATGACCCGCGAGCTGAAGACCACGTGATCGCCCTGCGCAAGCTTCACGTGCGGGTGGGTTCCCTCGGCGATGCGCGACAGGGCCGCCCTCGCCTCGCCCTGGCTGCCGGTGCAGAGGAACAGAACTTCGTTTTCGGGCAGGTACTTGGCCTGGTCGTCGGTGATGAAGGGCTCGATGCCCACGAGCAGACCGACCGAACGCGCGGCTGCGCTCATGCGGTGCATCGAACGCCCTGCCAGACAGACCTTGCGACCGGCCGCCTGGGCGGCGCGGATCACGGTATCCATACGGGCCACGTTGGAGGCGAAGCACGCCACAGCGATCTTGCCGGTCAGGCCGGCGATCAGCCGGTTCATCGCCACGCGCACATCGGCTTCCGAGCCTGCCACGCCGTCGACAAACACATTGGTGCTGTCGCAAACCATCGCAAGGATGCCCTCGTCGCCAAGCTTGCGGATGGCGTCGATATCGGTGGCTTCGCCGAGCTGTGGATCGGGATCGATCTTCCAGTCGCCGGTATGCAGGATCGTGCCCAGAGGGGTCTTGATCGCCAGGCCGTTCGGCTCCGGGATCGAGTGGGTCAGGGTGATCATTTCCAGATCGAACGGGCCAATCGAGAACTTGCCGCCCAGAGGCACCTCGGTGATCGGCACCTCATCGAGCAACCGAGCGTCCCGCAGTTTCTCGCGCAGCAGGAAGGCGGTGAAGGGCGTCGCATAGACCGGCGCCTTCAGTCGCGGCCAAAGCCAGTGCACCGCCCCCAAGTGATCCTCGTGGGCGTGGGTCAGCACAATGCCCAGAATATCGTCGGCATAGGCCTCGATATACTCGGGATCGGGCAGGATGATTTCGACACCGGGGGTCGTCTGGTCGCCGAAGGTGACTCCCAGATCGACCACGATCCACTTGCGGGCGTGGGCCGGGCCAAAGCCATACAGATTGAAGTTCATGCCGATCTCGTTCGACCCGCCGAGCGGCAGGAAAACGAGTTCGTCTTGAGAAGATTTTGTCATCAGGTCTCTGAGGTGGTGTTGCGACGGTGAATTTCGAGGAGTCCGCGGATCGTCAGATCCGAATCGAAGTGATCGATGCAGTCCGTGGCGCCTTCGAATAGTGAGGCGACCCCACCGGTGGCGACGACGGTCATGGGCTCCGCGCGCTCAACCTTGATGCGCGCAACAAGTCCCTCGATCAAAGAAATATAGCCCCAGAACACGCCGGACTGCATGGCGCTGACGGTGTCGGTTCCGACTATGCGGTTGCCGGCGGGGCGTTGAATGGCGATGCGCGGCAGCTTAGCAGCCGCCTCGTGAAGCGCTTGCATGGAAAGATTGATGCCTGGCGCAATAATGCCGCCTTCGAAGCCCCCGTCCGCGCCGACAATGTCGAAAGTGGTGGCTGTGCCACTGTCGATGACGATCAAGGGTCCCGGATAGACCATGTGCGCGCCCACGGCGTTCACCAGACGGTCAGCGCCGGCTTCGGACGGCTTGTCGATCCGCACCTCGACGCCCAGCTTCGCGTTCTCGCCGATCACGAGCGGATCGACATTAAAGTACCGGCGCGAAAGGTTGCGCAGATTGAAGATCGACTGCGGGACCACGCTGGATATGATGCAGGCGTCGATGGCCCGAAAACCCAGCCCCTGCATCGAGAGCAGTTGCGACAGCCACACAACATACTCGTCAGCCGTACGGGTGCTCTCGGTGGCAGACCGCCATTGAGCGATCCAGCTCTGGCCATCGTGGATGGCGAACATCGTATTGGTGTTGCCCTGCTCTATCGCCAGCAGCATCAGTTAGCCTCACCGAAGAAGACATCGCCGGCCGTGATGCGCCGCAACCGACCATCAGGCAACCGAAGCCTCAGGGCGCCGTCGCTATCGAGCCCCTCGGCGACACCTTCGATGGTCTCGGTTCCCAGACGCGCAACGCAAGGCTCGCCCAGGCCATGGGCCCGCGCTGTCCAGGCGTCGGCAATGGCGGGAAAGCCCAGCGTATGCCAGACGCGCGACCAACGCTCAAACGCGCCGGCCAACACCTCGATCGCCTCCGCAGGCGATGGCGGAGGCGCTGCGCGATGCTCGGTCAAGGCCGTGGCCGGACGTTCGCTGTCAATCGGCTTGCACGCTAGGTTGACGCCGACGCCAACGGCGATCCAGAGCCCGACGCCGAGACGACTTCCAGACTCGATCAGAATGCCGCTGACTTTCAATCCACCCAAGAGCGGATCATTGGGCCACTTCAGGCTGATCAAGGATGCCGGAACGTAGGCCGCAAGAAGATCAGCGACGGCCAGTGCGGCGACAAACGAAACCTGAGCAGCCTCGGCAGGCGACTTGTCAGTGGAAAACAGGAGGGTAGCGGCGAGGTTGCCCTCCCCCGTCTCCCAGGCGCGACCTCTTCGACCACGTCCCGCCGTTTGCCTAAGGCCAAGCAGCCATAGGGGCCCCGTTTCGCCCGCTTCCGCGCGGCGACGAGCCTCGGCATTTGTGGAGTCGATCTCGTCGAGAACGACGACGGGCGGCCCTTCTGGAGCTGAGGGAACGCCCGTCACGTCACGCGTGGCCAAAGGCCGCAGCTGCGGCCTTGGCGGCCGGGTCGAGCCAGATCAGCGCGACCAGCACCACCGGGAAAGCAAACAGGGCTGCTGCGAAACCCACAGCGCGCGCTGCGGGGTCCGGGGCATCCACGGCGCCCTTGGAGGCGTCGAACCACATGCTCTTGATCAGGCGCAGATAGTAGAAGGCGCCGACGACGCTGCCGACCAGGCCCAGCACAGCGGCCCACTGCAGCATGACGTCGCCCGAGCCGAGCGCGGCCTTGAAGACGTAGAACTTCGACCAGAAGCCCGAGAACGGCGGCAGACCCAGGGCCGACAGCGAGAACGCGGTCATGGCCAGGGCGATGCCCGGGCGTTCCTTGATCAGGCCAGCCATGTCCTCGATGGTCTCCATTGGCTTGCCGTCTCGGCTCAGGGCCTGAAGGCAGGCGAAGAAGCCGGTCACGTCGACCATGTAGAGGATCATGAAGACCAGCATGGCGTGAAGCCCGGTCTCACCGCCCGTGGCAACGCCCAACAGGGCGTAGCCGACATTGGCGATCGAACTGTAGGCCCAAAGGCGCTTCAGATTGGTCTGGGCCAAGCCGGCGAAGGCGCCGACAAAGACCGAGATCAGCGCGGCGATCACCAGGACCTGACGCCATTGAGCGACCGAATCCGGGAAAGCGTCGCCCAGCACTCGGGCAAACATCATCATGGCCGCAAGCTTCGGCGCGGCGGCGAAGAAGCCAACGACCGGGGTCGGAGCGCCTTCATAGACGTCCGGCGTCCACATGTGGAAGGGCGCCGCAGAGACCTTGAACGCCAGACCGCAGATCAGGAACACCAGGCCAAACAGCAGGCCAACGCCGTGTGCATCATGCGCAGCCGCGGCAATGTCAGCAAACCGGGTCGAGCCCGCAAAGCCGTAGATCAGCGACGAACCGTAGAGCAGCAGGCCGGAGGAAAGCGCGCCGAGGACGAAATACTTCAGGCCGGCTTCCGAAGCCTTGGCGTCGTCGCGACGGAAAGCCGCCAGCACATAAAGCGCCAGGGATTGCAGTTCGACACCGATATACAGGCTGATCAGGTCGCCAGCCGAGGCGGTGACGCCCATGCCCAGCGCCGCCAGGATCACCAGCACCGCATATTCAAACTTCTGGTCGCCGCGCTGGGCCAGCCAGCGATCGCCCAGAACGATGCCGATGGCGCTGGAGATGAAGATCGCAACCTTGGCGTAGGTCGCCGCAGCGTCGGCCGAATAGACCCCGTTAAAGGCGTGACCGTGCGGACCGACCACGGCCGCAGCGGCGGCGGCGAACAGCGCCAGGACCGAGGCTAGCGTAAAGGCCGGGCTCGTCTTGCCCTGGAAGGCCCCCCAGACCAGCAGGACAAGGGCCGATACCGCGAGAATGACCTCGGGCAGGATCAGCGAAAGATTGGCTGAAAGCGTCATCAGTCCCTCACCCGGCCAAGGCGGCGCGCCAGGCGCCGACCAGCGCGTCGACGGACGACGCGGTCAGGTCAAATACGAAATTCGGATAGATGCCGAGCACCAGGGTCGAGATGATCAGCGGCGCGAAGATCAGGATCTCGCGCTTGTCGAGATCGGTGATCGTCTTGAGTTGAGGATTGACGATCTCACCGTACATGACCCGGCGATACAGCGTCAGGGCGTACATCGCCGACAGGATCACGCCGCTGGCGGCGAACAGGGCCGTCCAGGTGGAGACCTGGTAGACGCCCGTCATCGTCAGGATTTCGCCAACGAAGCCCGAGGTGCCCGGCAGGCCGACATTGCCCATGGTGAACAACAGGAAGGTCGCTGCGTACCAGGGCATCCGGTTGGTCAGGCCGCCATAGAAGGCGATTTCGCGGGTGTGCATGCGGTCATAGACGACACCGACGCAGAGGAAGAGCGCGCCGGAGATGACCCCGTGGCTCAGCATCTGGAAGATCGCGCCCTGCTCGCCCGCCGCATTGCCCGAGAAGATGCCCATGGTCACAAAGCCCATGTGAGCCACCGACGAATAGGCGATCAGCTTCTTGATGTCGGTCTGACGGAAGGCGATCAGCGAAGTGTAGACGATGGCGATGGCCGACATCGCGAACACCAGCGGCTGGAACATCTCCGACGCATTGGGGAACATCGGCAGGCTGAAGCGCATGAAGCCATAGCCGCCCATCTTCAGCAGAATACCCGCCAGGATGACCGAACCGGCGGTCGGCGCCTCGACGTGGGCGTCGGGCAGCCAGGTGTGAACCGGCCACATCGGCATCTTCACCGCGAAGCTGGCGAAGAAAGCCAGCCACAGCCAGGTTTGCAGCCAGGGCGCAAACTTGAAGGTCATCAGTTCGGGAATCGAAGACGTACCCGAGATGGTGATCATCGCCAGGATCGCCGCCAGCATCAGCACCGAGCCGAGCAGCGTGTAGAGGAAGAACTTGTAGGCCGCGTAGACGCGACGCTTGCCGCCCCAGATCCCGATGATCAGGAACATCGGCACCAGGCCGCCTTCGAAGAACAGGTAGAAGAGGATCAGGTCCAGCGCGCAGAACACGCCGATGACCAGGGTCTCCAGCACCAGGAAACAGATCAGATACTCAACCAGCCGCTTCTCGATGGAACGCCAGCTGGCCAGGATACAGATCGGCAGCAGGAAGGCCGTCAGCAGGACGAACAGGATGGAAATCCCGTCGACGCCCATGCGGTAATGCAGGCCCGCGAACCAGGCCACGTCTTCCACGAACTGGAAGCCGGGGTTCTTGGCGTCGAACTGCGCGACCATCAGGATCGACAGCGCGAAGGTCACCAGGGTGGTCGCCAGGGCGATCCACTTGGCCAGATTGTCGGTGGCCGCGTTGTCGCCCTTGATCGCGCGCAGCGCCAGAAGGACGGCCACGCCAGCGAGCGGAGCGAAGGTTGTGAGGCTGAGAAGGCCGGTCATCGATCCGTCCTCAACGGAATGCGTAAAGGGCGAAGCCAAGCAGGCCGGCGACGCCGAGCAGCATGACAAACGCATAGTGATAGACGTAACCGGTCTGGAGCTTGCCGGTCCGGCGGCCGACTTCGTAGCTTACGGCGCTGACGCCATCGGGCCCGAAGCCGTCGATGATCTTCTGGTCTCCGCCCTTCCAGAACAGGTCGCCGAGGAACTTGGCCGCGCGCACGAAGGTGGCTTGGTACAGCTCGTCGAAGAACCACTTGTTGTAGAAGAACACATAGAGCGGGCCGTTTCGGGCCGCGAGCTTGGCGCCCAGGCGCTCGTTGCCCTTGATCAGATAGATATAGGCCGCAACCAGAAGGCCGAGGATCGAAGCGATCAACGGGCTCCACTTCACCCACTCGGCCACTTCATGGGCTTCGTGCAGAACGTGGTTGGTCGGTGCGTTGTAGATGGCGCCGCGCCAGAACTCTTCCTGGTGGTGACCCACGAAGTAGTCGACGAACACGAAGCCGGCGAACACTGCGCCGAGCGACAATACGACCAGCGGGAACAGCATGATCAGTGGGCTCTCGTGCGGCTTGTGATCATGGCCGTGACCATGGTCGTCATGCGCGTGGCCGTCCGCGACGGGTTCGTCGTGCGTATCATGCGCCACGTGGCCGTCATGGGCATGGGCGGCGTGCGCGTCGTGAGCGTGATGATCGTCATGACCCCAGCGGGCCTTGCCGTTGAAGGTGAAGAAGGCCACGCGCCAAGAGTAGAATGACGTCAGGCCGGCGACCAGCAGGCCGATCACCCAGGCGAACATCGCGAAGGCGTTCTCGCCACCAGCGGCGAAGGCCGCCTCGATGATGGTGTCCTTCGAGTAGAAGCCGGCGAAGCCCAGGTGCAGCGGCGGGAAGCCGAGACCCGTGATGGCGATGGTGCCGATGGTCATGGCGATGAAGGTCACCGGCAGCAGTTTGGCCAGAGCGCCATACTTCCGCATGTCCTGTTCGTGATGCATGCCGTGGATCACCGAGCCGGCGCCCAGGAACAGCAGCGCCTTGAAGAAGGCGTGGGTGAACAGGTGGAACATCGCCGCCTGATAGGCGCCGATACCGGCCGCAAAGAACATGTAGCCCAGCTGCGAACAGGTCGAATAGGCGATGACCCGCTTGATGTCGTTCTGGGTCAGGCCGACCGTGGCCGCGAATAGGGCCGTGACCGCGCCGATCACCGTGACGATGTTCTTGGCGACGGGCGCGTATTCGAACATCGGCGACAGCAGGCACAGCATGTAGACGCCGGCGGTGACCATGGTGGCCGCGTGGATCAGGGCCGAGACCGGGGTCGGGCCTTCCATGGCGTCCGGAAGCCAGGTGTGCAGGAAGAACTGCGCCGACTTGCCCATCGCGCCGATGAACAGCAGGAAACAGGCGATATCCATCAGCGGCCAGCTGTGGCCGACGAACTCCCAGGTGCGACCGGCATTGGCGGCGATCTGCGGGAAGAGTTCGGCGAACTGGATCGTACCGAACGCCCAGTAGGTGGTCATGATGCCGAGGGCGAAGCCGAAATCGCCGACACGGTTGACCACGAACGCCTTGATCGCCGCAGCGCTGGCCGTGGGCTTCTTGAACCAGAAGCCGATCAGCAGATACGAGGCCAGACCCACGCCTTCCCAGCCAAAGAACAGCTGCATGAAGTCGGCGGCGGTGACCAGCGACAGCATGGCGAAGGTGAACAGCGACAGGTACGCGAAGAAGCGCGGCTTGCTGTCATCCTCGGCCATGTAGCCCCAGGAGTAGATGTGCACGAGGGCCGAGACCGTCGTCACCACGATCAGCATCACCGCCGACAGGGCGTCGATGCGGATCGACCAGTTGGAGATGAAGTCGCCGACGTGGATGAATGGCAGCAGGGTGACCGTGAAGGCCTCCATGTGCCCCCAGGTCCATTGGCTGAACACGTACCAGGACAGACCGCAGGCCAGCAGCAGAGCACCGGTGGTGATCGATTGCGAGGCCACGTCGCCGATGCGACGGCCAAACAGGCCCGCCACGATCGCTGCGACCAGCGGGGCGAAGAGGATAATTGTGACTAGCGTCTGCATGATGTCGCTTAGCCCTTCATCATGCTGGCGTCGTCGACCGCGATGTCGCCGCGGTTTCGGAAGAAGGTGACGAGAATGGCCAAGCCAACGGCCGCCTCGGCGGCGGCGACGGTCAGCACGAACATCGCGAAGATCTGACCGACCACGTCGTGCAGATAGACCGAGAACGAGACCAGATTGATGTTCACAGCCAGCAGGATCAGCTCAATCGACATCAGGATGACGATGATGTTCTTGCGGTTCACGAAGATGCCGAACACGCCGATCGTGAACAGGATCGCGGCGACGACGAGATAGTGCAACAGGCCGATCATTCGGAGATCCCCTCACCCGGCTTGATCTGAACCAGTTCCATGCCGGTCTTGGGCGAACGGGCCACCTGCCTGCCGATATCCTGGCGCTTGACGCCCGGCTTGTGGCGCAGGGTCAGGACGATGGCGCCGATCATGGCCACCAGAAGCACCAGGCCCGCCAACTGGAAGAAGAAGGCGTAGTCTGTGTAGAGCACGCGCCCAATTGCCTCGGTGTTGCTCACGCCTTCCGGCGAAGCCATGGTCTCGGCGTTTTTGCCAGCGGCGCCGTTCGTGGCCACCGTTGCGGCGACGAAGATCATCTCCAGCGTCAGCACGCCCGCCACAAGCCCGCCGATCGGCAGGTACTGGGCAAAGCCCTTGCGCAGTTCCTCGAAGTCAACGTCGAGCATCATGACGACGAACAGGAACAGCACCGCGACCGCGCCGACATAGACGACGATCAGCAGCATCGCGAGGAACTCCGCGCCCAGCAGGACGAAGAGGCCTGCGGCCGAGAAGAAGGCGGTGATCAGGAAGAGCACCGAGTGCACGGGATTTCGCGCCGAGACGACGAGAAGACCCGCCGCCAGCGTTGTGAAAGCCAGCAAGTAGAAAGCGATCGCCTGCAAGGCCATTGGCCCAGGTGCTCCCCTGAAAACTACATCCATGACGACAACGCCAAATGGCGCGCCGCCCCCTTAGGATTCGCCGCCCGTCTTTAGCGGTAGGGCGCGTCCAACTCCAGATTCTTCGCGATCAGGCGTTCCCAGCGGTCGCCGTTATCGAGAAGACGTTCCTTGTCGTAATAAAGCTCTTCGCGCGTCTCGGTCGCGTATTCGGTGTTCGGACCTTCCACGATGGCGTCCACCGGGCAGGCCTCCTGGCACAGGCCGCAGTAGATGCACTTGACCATGTCGATGTCGTAGCGGGTCGTGCGGCGGCTGCCGTCTTCGCGCGGTTCGGCCTCGATCGTGATCGCCTGGGCGGGGCAGATGGCCTCACACAGCTTGCACGCGATGCAGCGCTCCTCGCCCGACGGATAGCGACGCAGGGCGTGCTCGCCCCGGAAGCGCGGCGACTGCGGGTTGCGCTCGTTCGGATAGATAACGGTCTTCTTGGGCGCGACCATGTACTTCATGGCCAGGCCAAAGGCGTTGGCGAAGTCCAGAAGGGCAGCGCCCTTAATCGCCTGGGAAATGCGTTGCATCATGGCCGTCAATCACCCTTCGGAATGACGCAGGTGTAGTTTGAAAGCTGGGCGGGATCTCCCCCGTCCTGCTTGGCTTGCAGCACTCCACCATCGGCCTTGCACTTGTCGCCGGCCCGGCGGAGTTCGTCATAGTTCACAACGCCGCGTCCCAGCGAATAGGACCTGTCAGACGCCATCGTGGCCGAACAGGCCGCGAGCGAGGCGAAGGTCAGGCCCATCAGGGCTATGGCGGCTTGGCGGTTCATCAGGCGCCGGGTCCAAACACACGCCAGGCTGCGACCAGAACAACCAGCACCAGCGAGGTCGGCAGGAACACCTTCCAGCCCAGGCGCATCAGTTGGTCGTAGCGGTAGCGGGGCACGATGGCCTTGGCCATGGCGATCATGAAGAACCAGAAGCAGATCTTGGCGAAGAACACCAAGGCCAGGAAGAAGTTACCCCACCAGCCCCAGCTCACCAGGAAATCGGTCGGGAAACCGGGGTTCCAGCCGCCAAAGAACAGGACGCTGATCATCGCGCACATCAGGACGATGTTGGAATACTCGGCGACCATGAACAGCAGGTACGGAGTCGAGCTGTACTCGACCTGATAGCCGGCCACGAGTTCGGATTCGGCTTCCGGAAGGTCGAAAGGCGGGCGGTTGGTCTCGGCCAGGGCCGAGATGTAGAACATGCCCATCGCCATCACCATGACCGGCAGCAGAACGATGTTCTTGAGGCCGCCGCCAAAGACGTTCCAGTTCCAGAACCAGCCGGACTGCGCCTCGACAATGGTCGACAGGTTCATCGAGCCGGCCAGCAGGATCACCGTGATGATGATCAGGCCGATCGAGACTTCATACGAAACCATCTGCGCCGCCGAGCGCAGCGCGCCCAGGAACGGGTACTTCGAGTTCGAAGCCCAGCCGCCCATGATGATGCCGTAGACACCCAGCGAGCTCATCGCCAGCAGGTACAGGATGCCGACGTTCAGGTTGGAGACCACCCAGCCCGGCGCGAACGGGATGGCCGCCCAGCCGACGAAGGCCAGAACCAGGCTCAGCAGCGGCGCCAGGATGAATACCACCTTGTCGGCGCCGGCCGGAATGATGATTTCCTTCAGCACGAACTTGAAGAAGTCGGCGAAGGATTGCAGCAGGCCAAACGGCCCCACCACGTTGGGGCCCTTGCGCATCTGAACGCCGGCCCAGATCTTGCGGTCGGCCAGCAGCAGAAACGCCAGGCTCAGCAGCACCCAGATCACGACCAGCAGGATCCCGCCGGTCGTCAGCAGGGTCCAGGTCACCGCCGGATTGGAGAAGAAAGCGCTCATCGGCCTACTCCGCCGCGATCTTGGCGGCGCCGGAGACGACGGCCGCGCATTCGGCCATGGTCACGCTGGCGCGCGCGATGGGATTGGTCAGGTGGAAGGCCTTGATGGCGTTCTCGAACGGCGTGTCGGCTAGTTCGCCTGGACCGCCAACGGCTGCCAGGTCGAACACGGTCGGGATAGAGCCCGGCGCGAAATCGATCTGGCCGAAGGTCGGGTGGTCTGCGAACAGCTTGGCGCGCAGTTGATCCAGACTGTCATAGGGCAGCTTGTGGCCGAGAATCTCGGACAGGGCCCGCAGGATCGACCAGTCTTCCTTGGCCTCACCCTTCGGGAACACCGCCCGTTCGCCCATCTGGACGCGGCCTTCGGTATTCACATAGAGGCCGTTCTTTTCGGTATAGGCCGCGCCCGGCAGGATCACGTCGGCCTTGTGCGCGCCATTGTCGCCGTGGGTGCCCAGATAGATCTTGAAGGCGTCCGACGCGGCGGTCTCGCATTCGTCGGCGCCCAGCAAGAACAGCACATCAAGCGCGCCCGGCTTCAGCATCTGGCCAGCGGTCAGACCGCCCTCGCCCGGCACGAAGCCCAGGTCAAGACCGGCGACGCGAGCAGCGGCGGTGTGCAGGACGTTCCAGCCGTTCCAGCCGGCCTTCACGACGTTGAACGCCTTGGCCACGCCGGCGGCCGCCTTCAGCACGGCGGCGCCGTCAGCGCGGGTCAGAGCGCCCTGGCCTATGATGATGGCGGGACGCTCGGCGTTCTTCAGGGCTGCAGCGAAGTCGGACTTGCTCTTGGCCAGGCCCGACAGGGTCTTGGAGCCGGCGCCGAGATAGTCGTACTCGTAGGTCAGGTCGCCCTGCTCGCCGATCACGCCGATGCGGAGCTTGCCGGCGATCCACTGCTTGCGCAGGCGGGTGTTGAGCACCGGCGCCTCGACGCGCGGGTTCGTGCCGACCAGCAAGATGACGTCGGCGTTCTCGATCCCGGCGATCGTGGTGTTAAACAGCCAGCTCTCGCGCGGACCAGCGCCCAGCGCCACGCCGTCCTGGCGGGCGTCGAGGTTCTTCACGCCCAGAGCGGCGAAGAGGTCTTTGGTCGCCTTCAGGCTTTCAGCGTCCTGCAAATCGCCGGCGATGACGCCGATGCGGTCAGCGGAGGTTGCCTTGATCTTCTCGGCCACGGCCGCGAAGGCCTGGCCCCAGGTCGCCGGCTGCAGACGGCCGCCGACGCGGACGTAGGGACGGTCCAGACGTTGACGCTGCAGGCCATCGACGGCGTAGCGCGTCTTGTCGGAGATCCACTCCTCGTTGACGTCCTCGTTAACGCGCGGCAGCACGCGGAGCACCGCAGCGGCGCGGCTATCGACGCGGATCGCCGAGCCCAGCGCGTCCATGACGTCGATGCTCTCGGTCTTCTTCAGTTCCCAAGGCCGCGCCTCAAAGGCGTAGGGCTTGGAGGTCAGGGCGCCGACCGGGCAGAGATCGATCACATTGGCCGACAGTTCCGACGTAACCGCCGCGCCCAGATAGGTCGTGATTTCAACGTCTTCGCCGCGCGAGATTAGGCCGATCTCCGGCGAACCGGCGACTTCGGTGATGAATCGGACGCAGCGGGTGCACTGGATGCAGCGCGTCATCACGGTCTTGATGAGCGGGCCCATGGCCTTCTCTTCAACCGCGCGCTTGTTCTCTTCGTAACGGCTGTCGTCGCGGCCATAGCCCATGGCCTGGTCCTGCAGATCGCACTCGCCGCCCTGGTCGCAGATCGGGCAATCCAGCGGGTGGTTGATGAGCAGGAACTCCATCACCCCTTCGCGGGCCTTCTTGACCATCGGGGTCTTGGTGAAGATCTCCTGGCCCTCGGCGGCCGGCAGGGCGCACGACGCCTGCGGCTTCGGCGGACCGGGCTTCACCTCGACCAGACACATCCGGCAGTTGCCGGCGATGCTGAGACGCTCGTGATAGCAGAAGCGCGGGATCTCTTCCCCGGCCAGTTCAGCGACCTGCAGAACCGTCATGCCGGGTTCGAACTCGACCTCGACGCCGTTGACCTTGGCGATAGCCATGCTTGTTACTCCGCCGCGATCAGCTTGGCGCCCTGCACGTGCAGGCGACCGCTACGATAGGATGCGATCCGGTCCTCCACCTCGTGGCGGAAGTGACGGAACAGGCCCTGGATCGGCCAGGCGGCCGCGTCGCCCAGGGCGCAGATGGTGTGACCCTCAACCTGGGTCGTGACGTCCAGCAGGGTGTCGATCTCTTTGGGATCGGCCTCGCCGGTGACCATGCGTTCCATGACCCGCCACATCCAGCCGGTGCCTTCGCGACAGGGCGTGCACTGGCCGCAGCTCTCGTGCTTGTAGAAGTACGACAGGCGGGCGATGGCGCGGACGAGGTCAGTATCCTTGTCCATGACGATGACAGCCGCAGTGCCGAGACCCGAGCGCAGGGCGCGCAAGGCGTCGAAGTCCATGGGCAGATCTTCGCACTGCTCGGCGGGGATCATCGGCACGGACGAGCCGCCAGGGATCACGGCCTTCAGGTTGCCCCAGCCGCCCCGGATGCCGCCGCAGTGATCCTCGATCAGCTGGCGGAACGGGATGCTCATGGCCTCTTCGACGTTGCAGGGCGTATTCACGTGCCCGCTGACGCAGAAGAGCTTGGTGCCGGTGTTGTTGGGGCGACCAAAGCCTGCAAACCAGGCCGCGCCGCGACGCAGGATGGTGCCGGCGACAGCGATGCTCTCGACGTTGTTGACGGTCGTGGGCATGCCGTAGAGGCCCGCGCCGGCCGGAAACGGCGGCTTCAGGCGCGGTTGTCCCTTCTTGCCTTCCAGGCTTTCCAGCAGGGCCGTTTCTTCGCCGCAGATATAGGCGCCGGCGCCGTGGTGGACGTAGATGTCGAAGTCCCAGCCGTGAACATTGTTCTTGCCCACAAGCTTGGCCTCGTAGGCCTGCTTGATGGCGGCTTCCAGCACTTCGCGCTCGCGGACATATTCGCCGCGAATATAGATGTAGCAGGCGTGGGCGAGCATGGCGCGCGAGGCGATCAGGCAGCCTTCGATCAGGAGGTGCGGGTCATGCCGCATGATCTCCCGGTCCTTGCAGGTGCCCGGCTCGGATTCGTCGGCGTTGACGACCAGATAGTGCGGACGACCGTCCTTCACTTCCTTGGGCATGAACGACCACTTCAGGCCGGTGCCGAAACCCGCGCCGCCCCGGCCGCGCAGGCCGGAGTTCTTCATGTTGTCGATGATCCAGTCGCGCCCGGCGTCCAGGATGTCCTTAGTGCCATTCCAGCAGCCGCGCTTCTTCGCGCCTTCCAGGCCCCAATCATGGAGCCCGTAAAGGTTCGTGAAAATGCGGTCCTTGTCTTCGAGGATACCGACCATGACTCAGCTTTGCGGATCGAATGGATGGGCGCGCACATACCGCGTCCGACGAAGGATGACATAGGCGAAAAGCAGCCAACCGGCGGCAATCGTCACAAGACCCAGAACAACGGCCCATTCTGGCGCGCCAGCGATGACCCGGCCCCAGATCAGAAGCAGGGCGCCGAGCAGGCAAGCCACGAAGCCGACGCCGCGCTCGCGGCGACCAAGGCCGCGAACCGTCTCGAGATAGGCGGCTCTGCGCGTGTTGAAGTCGCTGTCGTCGATCATGACGAAGCCCCCTCTTCCCGCTTCACGGCGCGCATCCAGCCCAGAACGAACCAGATCTGCGCGCCCAGCCCTGCAGCGACCAGAACCAGGAAGGCCGGCAAAAGCCAACCGATACCCATGGCCACATGACCGACGATCGCCGCGCCGGCCAGCACGAAGCAGACCGCATCGATGGCGAGCATCGCGGTCAGTCGCTTCTTCTGGAGGACGGCGTCGGTATTCATCAGGCAGTCGGCTCCGCCTTGGGAGCCTTCTTGGGCTTTTCGGGCAGGTTCGGGATCTTGATCTTCTTGGCCAGCGAGCCGTCGAAGAGCTTGGGATCGGTCAGGGTCTTGATCGAATCCTTGGGCTCTGACGCCTTGCGGCCGTCGTAGCTGCCCGGCTGCGGCGACTTGCCGGCGGCGAAGTCATCGAGAATCTGGGCCAGGCTCTCCGGCGTCAGGTCCTCGTAATAGTAGTCATTGATGGCGGCCATCGGCGCGTTGCAGCAAGCGCCCAGGCACTCGACCTCTTCCCAGCTGAACTTGCCGTCTGCCGAGACGTGGTTGGCGTCGCCAATCTTGTCCTTCAGCACCTTGCGCAGGTCCAGGGCGCCGCGCAGTTGGCAGGGCGTCGTGCCACAAAGCTGCACGAAGGCGACCTTGCCGACCGGCTGCAACTGGAACATCACGTAGAAGGTCGCGACTTCCAGCACCCGGATGACCGGCATTTCAAGCTGCCTGGCGATCTCCTGGATCGCGGGCTCAGGAATCCAGCCTTCCTGCTTCTGGGCCAGCCAGAGCATCGGGATCACCGCCGACTGCTTGCGCTCGGCGGGATATTTGGCTTTCCACCAGTCAGCCTTGGCCTGGCTCTCCTTGGAGAACGCAAAGCTCGCGGGCTGTTCCTTGGCGAGACGACGAACGGACATGCGTCAGGCTTTCACGAAATCGACGCGAGCGATCTTGTCGCCGGCGAAGGTGTAGATGGCGGCGACCTCGAAAGGCGTCGCGTCGGGCGAACGGAAGACCCGCTCATGGTCGATGACCTTGTTGCCGATCACCACACGCGACAGCAGTTCGGCGCGGTTTTGCGGAAACTGGGCGAACAGGCCGACATGCCGCTCGCGGAACGCTGAGACGCCATGCAGGTTGGGCTCGGCGTTCAGATCGGCGACCATCATGTCGTCGGCGAAGTGCTTGCACAGCGCATCGACGTCCTGGGCGTTATAGGCGTCCAGCTGGCCTTGAACGGCGGCCTCGATCAACGGTCGATCTCCCCGAACACGATGTCCAGCGAGCCCAGGATGGCGGACACGTCGGCCAGCATGTGGCCGCGGTTCATCCAGTCCATGGCCGCCAGGTGCGGGAAGCCCGGCGCGCGGATCTTGCAGCGATAGGGCTTGTTGGTGCCGTCAGAGACCACGAACACGCCGAACTCGCCCTTGGGCGCCTCGACGCAGGCATAGACCTCGCCAGCCGGCGTGCGGAAGCCCTCGGTGTACAGCTTGAAGTGATGGATCAGAGCTTCCATCGAGCGCTTCATCTCGGCGCGACGCGGCGGACTGACTTTGTTGTCCTCGGTCATCACCGGGCCGGGCGTCTTGCGAAGCATCTCGCAGGCCTGGCGGATGATCTTCGCGGACTCACGCATCTCCTGCATGCGACACAGATAGCGATCGTAGCAGTCGCCGTTCTTGCCCAGCGGGATATCGAACTCGAATTCGTTATAGCACTCGTAGGGCTGGCTGCGGCGCAGATCCCAAGCGATGCCGGAACCCCGCACCATCACGCCGCTGAAACCCCACTCGATCGCCTGCTCGCGCGTCACGACGCCGATATCGACATTGCGCTGCTTGAAGATGCGGTTGCCGGTGATCAGCGTCTCGATGTCGTCGCATATCTTCGGGAACGCCTTTGCCCAGGTGTCGATGTCCTCGACAAGAGCGTCAGGCAGATCCTGGTGGACGCCACCCGGCCGGAAATAGTTGGAGTGCAGGCGAGCGCCGCAGGCACGCTCGTAGAACACCATCAGCTTTTCACGTTCCTCGAAGCCCCAGAGCGGCGGCGTGAGGGCTCCAACGTCCATGGCCTGGGTCGTCACGTTCAGAAGGTGACTGAGGACACGGCCGATTTCGGAATAAAGCACCCGAATGATCTGGCCACGCTTGGGAACATCGACACCAAGCAGTTTCTCGATGGCCAGGCAGAAGGCGTGCTCCTGATTCATCGGAGCCACATAATCGAGGCGGTCGAAATACGGGATGTTCTGGAGGTAGGTGCGCGCCTCCATCAGCTTCTCGGTGCCGCGATGCAGCAGGCCGATGTGCGGATCGACGCGTTCGACGACTTCGCCGTCCAGCTCCAGCACCAGGCGCAGCACGCCGTGCGCGGCCGGGTGTTGTGGGCCGAAATTGATGTTGAACTTGCGGACGGGCGTTTCCGGGATCATCGGAACCGCCGGTTCGTCACGGACGAGATCGGTCACCGCTGCGGGGGTGTCTTGGCCGGTCATGATTCCTGGCCTTCCTTACGCTGCTCGATGCTGAGTGAAACAAGCAGTCCGGCGATCAGCAGGACGGCGCCCAGCAGTGTGATGATGGTGGTGGCGACATCCCAGGACTGAGAAATCGCGGCTTGCGACAGCGGCAGGGCCAGCAACACGGACGCCGCGCCCAGCAGCGCGCTGCGCAGCTCCGCGATTTCCATGCGCCGCAATCCGGCTCCAATCGCCAAGGTCATGACGGCGATCATGATCGCGATGCCCAGGCCCTTGTTCTGCTCCACCGAAATGATCGGCGCGCGCGTGAACCAGCCCGTCAGCCGCATGCCGATGGTCATCAGGAACGCGGTGGAAAATGTCACCAGAAAGAACGCGGTGGCGGAACGGAACGTCGGCCGGCGCAGACCCATGATCATGCATCCCCTGCTCTCTTCTCGGCCTTCTCGTCGCCAGGCAGGGCATACTTCGCGCCTTCCCAGGGGGAGAGGAAATCGAACGCACGGAACTCGGTAATCTTGACGGGTTCATAGACGACGCGCTTGAGCTCGTCGTCGTAACGAACCTCGACATAACCCGTCATCGGGAAGTCCTTCCGCAGCGGATGGCCATGGAAGCCGTAGTCGGTCAGAATCCGGCGCAGGTCCGGATGGCCGTCGAAGAAGATGCCGTACATGTCGAACGCTTCACGTTCGAACCAGTTGGCCACTTCGAACACCGGGGTGATGGACGGGACCGGCGTGTCCTCGTCGGTAGAGACCTTCAGACGGATGCGATGGTTCTTCACCAGCGACAGCAGGTGGTAGACGACGTCGAAGCGTGCAGCACGCTCCGGATAGTCGACACCGGCCAGATCAATCAGCTGGTGGAAACGGCAAGCAACATCGTCACGCAGGAAGATCAGCGTGTCGCAAACCGTCGCGGCGCGAGCCACGATGGTGAGTTCACCGAAGGCCACCGAATGGCCGAGCACGCCCGGGCAGCGCGCGACGATGTCCTGGCCGAGAAGTTCGAGAGCTTCGCTCATCGCTCGATGGTCCCCGTGCGACGGATCTTCTTTTGCAGCTGCAGCACGCCATAGACCAGAGCCTCGGCGGTCGGCGGGCAGCCTGGGACATAGATGTCCACCGGCACCACCCGGTCGCAGCCGCGAACGACGCTGTAGCTGTAATAGTAGTAGCCGCCGCCATTGGCGCAGCTGCCCATCGAGATCACATAGCGCGGCTCGGGCATCTGGTCGTAGACCTTGCGCAGAGCCGGAGCCATCTTGTTGGTCAGAGTGCCCGCGACGATCATCACGTCGCTCTGACGCGGGCTGGCGCGCGGCGCGAAGCCATAGCGCTCGAGGTCATAACGCGGCATCGAAGCCTGCATCATTTCCACGGCGCAGCAGGCTAGGCCGAACGTCATCCACATCAGCGAGCCGGTCCGAGCCCAAGTGATAAGGTCATCGGCTGCGGCCGTGATGAAGCCCTTGTCGGCCAACTGACCCGAGACGCCGTCAAAGAACGGATCGTGCAACTTGGGATCATAGCCCTGCACCGTCGAGCGGCCGGCGGAGCCGGCCGGAATCAGGGGCGAGCTATTGGCGGGAACGATCACTCCCATTCGAGGGCGCCCTTCTTCCATTCGTAAATGAAGCCGACAGTCAGGACACCCAGGAAGGTCATCATCGACCAGAAGGCAAAGACCGCAGCTTCGTGCGGCAATTTCATCAGGCTGACGGCCCAGGGGAACAGGAACGCCACTTCCAGGTCAAAGATGATGAAGAGGATCGACACGAGGTAGAATCGAACGTCGAACTTCATGCGCGCATCGTCGAAGGCGTTGAAGCCACATTCGTAGGCAGACAGCTTTTCCGGGTCTGGCGCCCTGGGCGCGAGCACCGCAGCAGCGGCCAGGAAGGCGACACCGATGACGGTCGCGATCCCTAGAAAAATAACGATCGGCAGATACTGGAGAAGGAAGGCGTTCATGACAGCCCTTGGCTTGAATCGAGCGGGTTGTAGCCCATGCCCGCCGACGCTTCAAACGCCTGCGACACATTGAGAAACGGTCGCAACTGATCCCCATCCACAGCTTCGACGACATGGCCGTTGACACGAGTCCGCGCCCGACATATCAGACGCGCCTCGCCGAAGGGCGGGTCGCACTTTCGCTTCGGCGAAGGCCTAATGCGGATGTAGCTCAGTTGGTTAGAGCGCCGGCCTGTCACGCCGGAGGTCGCGGGTTCAAGTCCCGTCATTCGCGCCACCTTCCAAAGGTGGTTGTGCTTCCCTCTTAAGACGGCGAATACGGACGATTGTCGCGCCTTGGCGCACGACGCGGATGTAGCTCAGTTGGTTAGAGCGCCGGCCTGTCACGCCGGAGGTCGCGGGTTCAAGTCCCGTCATTCGCGCCACCGTCCGGCGCTTTCCCCCAAAATTCAAGTTTTGGATCCAATCGGTCACCCATTATGGGTCCTCTGATCGCAAAGACTTGAGCTTGCCGCGATCCGGCACGATGTAGGGTCGATGGCCAAAGCTTCCGTTCCCGCGTTTTCCGTTCTCGACCTGGCGCCTGTGCCGATGGGCTCAACCGTTGGCGACGCTCTCCGCAACAGCCTCGACCTGGCCAGGCACGCAGAGAAGCTGGGCTTTCACCGCTACTGGCTGGCCGAACATCACAACATGCCGGGAATCGCCAGCGCCGCGACGGCCGTGGCCATCGGCTATGTCGCCTCCGGCACCTCGACGATTCGGGTCGGGTCGGGGGGAATCATGCTGCCAAACCACGCACCCCTGATGGTCGCGGAGGCGTTCGGCACCCTGGCCGCACTCTATCCTGGCCGCATCGATCTGGGTCTGGGCCGGGCGCCGGGCGCCGATCAGGCCACCATGAGGGCCCTGCGTCGCTACATGGGCGCTGTTGATTCGTTCGCCCAGGACGTTGTGGAGCTTCAGGCCTGGTTCCAGCCGGCGACGCCGGACCAAGCCGTGCGCGCTGTCCCGGGCGAGGGGCAGGACGTTCCGCTCTGGCTGCTGGGCTCCAGCACCTACAGCGCCCAGCTGGCGGCCGCCCTGGGCCTGCCCTTCGCCTTTGCCGCCCACTTCGCGCCGGACCAGCTCATGGACGCGGTCACCTTGTACCGCCGTCACTTCAAACCTTCCGCCGCCCTCGCCTCGCCCTACCTCATGGTCTGTATCGGCGTATGCGCGGCCGAGACTGACGATGAGGCAAGACGACTGGCATCATCCACCCAGCAGCAGTTTCTGGCGCTGCGCAGAGGCCGGCCTGGCCTTCTGCCGCCTCCCGTTGACGATATCACCCAGATCGCCTCGCCGGCGGAGCTCGCAGGCCTTGAGCATACTTTCCGCTATTCGGCCGTCGGCTCGCCCGAAACGGTGCGGGGCAAGATCAAAGCGGTCCTGGACCTGACCGGCGCCGATGAGCTGATGGCGGCCTCGCAGATCCATGATCACGCCGCACGGGTTCGCAGCTACGAAATACTGGCAAGCGTTCGCCGTCAGCCAAGCGTGTAGCTCCCCTTCCCTTGCTCACGACAACAAGAAGGCGCGCGGATGGGCCGCAGCGCGGCTCTACTGTTCCGCCACGCCATTCAGAGCCGCGTACAGGTCGCTGGGCACGACAGGCTTTTCGATCATGCCGTTCATTCCAGCGCTGCGGCACGCCTCTATGTCCTGGGTCGAAACCGCGCCGCTGACGGCGATGACCGGCGTCTGACGATTCAGCCCGGAAGCGCGCAACCGTCGGGTCGCCTCCAGACCATCCACGCCCGGCATCCGCACATCCATCAGGATCGCGTCGAAGACCCTCACATGGGCCGCTTCAAGCGCCGCCTCAGCGTCGTCTGCCGTCTCCACCTGCGCGCCGAACGCTTCGAGCATTCCGCGCAAGGCGCGCCTGTTAATGTCATGGTCGTCGACCACCAGGATCCGCAACGGCTGCGTGTGCGGGATAAGAGAAGGCGCGTCTGACAGGTCAACGGCCGGCGGCGCAGCGCCCTGCGGCGCGGGCAGGGTCAGGGTAAAGCGAGCGCCACCGCCGGCATCGCTCTCCGCCGTCAGGGTTCCGCCCATCAACCGCGCCAGATCGCGGCTGATCGCCAGTCCCAGACCCGTGCCGCCAAAAGCCCGCGCCGTGCCGACACCGAGCTGGTCATAGGCGCTGAACAGGCGATTGATCTGGTCCGGCGTCAGACCGGGGCCCGTGTCGATGACCTCGATCATCACATTGCGCCCGTCATGTCGTTCGTGGAGGGTGAGGGCCAGGGTGACGCCCCCCTCGGCCGTGAACTTGATGGCGTTGGACAGCAGGTTGTTGAGGATCTGTCGCAGCCGCATCGGATCGCCCCGCACCCAGTTGGGCCGGGTCTGGATCCCTTTTAGTTCCAGCTTGATGCCCTTGGCGCGGGCTTCGCCACGCCACAGCAGCACGCTGTCGTCGACCAAGGCTTCCAAATCATAGTCGACGAGCTCGACACCCATGCGACCCGCCTCGATCTTGGAATAGTCGAGCAGGTCGTTGAGGAGGGTCTTCATCATGTCGCCGGCGTCGGCGATCAGTCTGGCTGCGCCACGATCCGCCCCGTTCTGCCGCTCCAGCATAGCGGCTCCGTTGAGCAGGGCGTTGATCGGCGTGCGCAGCTCATGGCTGACCATGGCCACAAAAGCCGACTTGGCGGCGGTTTGCGCCTCGGCCGCCAGACGCGCCGATCGCTCGGCCTGCATGGCGCGCTGCGACCATGTAAAGACCATACCCAGAACCAGACTCAACAGACCCGCACCAATAAGGAAGTAGGGTGTAACCGGGTCCCTCGTGGATCCGCCAACGAAGGGGAGAATGAAGAGATAGGCCATGTGCGGCGCTACCGCCGAAAGGAACGCCGCGAAGCAGCCCTCGGCCCCCATTAGCGCCGTGAGAATGGAGCCTGAGATGAGCAACGTGGCCGCTGCCGCTGCGGCTGGCGTTCCTATCTGCCAAAGCGGAATCGCCACCCAGCCAAAGACCGTCGCCATAAGCAGGTCGGTCGCCAGGTTGCAGACGACCGTCGAGGCCGGATTGGAAGATGTCAGGAAACGTCGGAGCGCCAGCAGTTCCGCGATCTGCGCGAAGACGTAGGCCGCCGTCCAACCGATGAGAAAGCCAAATCCAGGCCGCCAGGCCATCGAGGCGCACAGCACCAAAATTACGAAAACCCGCAAAGGAACCTGGCTGCGACGGGATACCGCGGCCGGCCGATAGACGACCGCCAGATTTTCCCAGTAACGCGCCAAATTCGCCCCCTGCTCAACGCTCCGCTCGACCTCGCTCCCCCCAAAGCGAACCCCGGCCCAGACCACCTGCAATCGCTTCTACCAAGCGGAACAACCGATAGCAGAACAGTCTCGCATACCTATGACCGTCTCTATCCCGCAGCTTCAACCTTGCTCATTTTGGGTTGAAAAACCCTGTGAGCGTCCAGCTTGGGCTCAGGCGTCAGGCTTGGCCGCTCGTCGCACTTCGACGACCCGAACACGCGCGCCGTCCAGCACCAGGGCCAGTTCGCCGCGTTTGATTTTGAGGGCGTCGGCCCCGAAAGCCTCACGACGCCACCCAGCGAGGGCAGGCGTGTTGGCGTTATCGTCGGCGGCTATCTTTTCAAGGTCCGAGACTGTGGCGATCAGCTTGGACGCCACGCCGGCTTCTTCGGCGCGGGCCTTGAGCAGAACCTTCAGCAGCTCAACGACGGCGCCGGCCGAGGCGGGCGGCGGCGGGCCGGGCTTTTCAAGCACGGGTGCATAGCCTTCAGGATCGGCCAGAGCGGCCTTGATGGCTGCCAGCAGGTCAGGACCAAACTTGCTACCGCCAAAGCCCTTGGGCACGCCACGCAGAGTGTTTAGAGCATCGACAGTGGTCGGGGCCTGGGTGGCCAGTTCGTCGATGGCCTCGTCCTTCAGGATCCGGCCGCGAGGCTGATCGCGTTGCTGGGCGGTGCGCTCGCGCCAGGCCGCCACGGCCTTGAACACGGCCAGATACTTCTGCGCTGTCTTGCGCGGACGCAGCCGGCGCCAGGCCTTTTCCGGATCGACGTCATAAAACGCCGGATCGCATAGGGCCTGCATCTCTTCCTCGACCCACGGCAGGCGGTCGGCGTCGGCCAGCCGCTGACGCAGCATCGGAAACAGCGAGGCGAGATGGGTGACATCCGCCAGGGCATAGGTCAGCTGGGCTTCCGACAGCGGGCGACGGGCCCAATCGGTGAACCGGCTGGACTTGTCGAGCTCGATCTTGAGCATCTGTCGGACCAGCGCGTCATAGGCGATCTGCTCGCCAAAGCCTGCGGCCATGCCGGCGACCTGGGTGTCGAACAATGGCCGGGGCATGGCGCCCAGGTTGTTGAAGATTTCGACGTCCTGCCGGGCAGCGTGGAACACCTTGAGCACACGCTCGTCGCGCATGAGATCCAGCAGCGGCGTCATGTCCAGACCGTCCGCAAGCGGATCGATCACGGCCTCGACATTGGGCGCGCCAACCTGGATCAAGCAGAGCTTGGGCCAATAGGTCGTCTCGCGCATGAACTCGGTGTCCACGGCGACAAAGGGCTGGCCCTGCAACGCGTTACAAAACGCCGCCAGTTCGGCGGTAGTGGTTATCGGCTTCATCGGCTGCTAATAGCCTCGCGCACCCCCGAGTCTGCAAGCGTCAAGCATGGTCGGGGTGCAGATTTCCGCGAGTTGAAGGCGCAATTGCGTCCCCAAATAGACCAGAGCGAGCGAATGAGCGATCTGCCCAACGGCCTCACCTACGCCCAAGCGGGCGTCGACATCGATGCCGGCAACGCCCTGGTCGAGGCGATCAAGCCCCTGGCCAAGGCCACCCGGCGCCCTGGGGCGGATGGCGGCCTGGGCGGCTTCGGCGCCCTGTTCGACCTTAAGGCGGCGGGCTATTCGGATCCTCTGCTGGTCTCCACCACCGACGGCGTCGGAACCAAGCTGCGGATCGCCATCGACGCCAAGATGCATGCCACCGTCGGGATTGACCTGGTGGCCATGTGCGTCAACGACCTGCTGGCCCAGGGCGCCGAGCCCCTGTTGTTCCTCGACTATTTCGCCACCGGCAAACTCGATCTGGAGACCGCCACCAGCGTGGTCGCCGGCATCGCCGAAGGCTGCAAAATGGCTGGCGCGGCGCTGGTGGGCGGCGAAACCGCCGAAATGCCGGGCATGTACAGCGACGGCGAATACGATCTGGCCGGCTTCTCGGTCGGCGCGGTCGAGCGCGACGGCGTGCTGCCCAAGCTGGACAGGCAACGGGCCGGCGACATCATTGTCGGCATCGGCTCCTCTGGTCCGCACTCCAACGGCTATTCACTGGTTCGCCGCGTGGTCGAGCGTTCGGGTCTGGCCTGGGACGCCCCCGCGCCCTTCGCGCCGGGGCTCACACTGGCCGAGGCCCTGATGGCCCCGACCCGCATCTATGTGAAGTCGATCCTGCCCCTGCTGCAGTCCGGCCGGGTCAAGGGCGGCGCCCACATCACCGGCGGCGGCCTGATCGAGAACCCGCCGCGCTGCATCGCGGCCGGCCTGGTCCCCGAGTTCGACTGGAACGCCTGGCCGCTGCCGCCGGTGTTTGCGTGGCTGCAAGAAGTGGGCGGCATTTCCGACCACGAACTGCGCCGCACCTTCAATTGCGGCGTCGGCTTCATCCTGGTGGTCGCTTCCAGCGACGCCGAACCGGTGCTGGCCGCCCTGCTCAACGCCGGCGAGGACGCCTTCATCTGCGGCCAGCTGGTCGCGGGCTAATGCCGCAGAAGACCAAGGTCGCCGTCCTGATCTCGGGCCGGGGCTCCAACATGGAGGCCCTGGTCCGCGCCGCTCAGGCCGAGGACTGTCCCTTCGAGATCAGCCTGGTCCTGGCCAACAAGCCTGACGCCGGTGGGCTTAAAACCGCGCAGGCGGCCGGGATCGAGGCGCTGTGCGTCGACCAGAGGCCGTTCGGCAAGGACCGCGAGGCCCATGAGCGCGCCATCGACACGGCCCTGCGCGAGCGCGAGATTCAGGTCATCGCCCTGGCCGGCTATATGCGCATCCTGACGCCCTTCCTGGTCGACGCCTGGGAGGGCCGAATGCTGAACATCCACCCTTCCCTGCTGCCCAAATATCCGGGCCTCGACACCCACGGCCGCGCCATCGCCGCCGGCGACGCCGAGGCCGGCTGCACGGTGCATCTGGTCACGGCGGGCGTCGACGAAGGCCCCGTGCTCGGCCAGGCCCGCGTGCCGGTGCTGCCGGGCGACGACGAGCACGCCCTGAGCCTGCGGGTGCTTGAGCAGGAACACCGGCTCTATCCAGAGACCCTGGCGGCCTTCTGCCGGGACCTAGGCTAGGCGCTTTTCCTCGACGTGCCGGGCCACGGCCAGCCCCGCGACGACCAGGGCCGCGCCCCACAGCGCCAGCACGCCGAACTTCAGATAGGCCGCCGCGCCCAGCGCGCCCCCCAGGGTCAGCCCCGCCCACAGCAGCACGAACGGCCGCCAGGCCCAGCGGTCGCCTCCGGTCAGGGCCGCCGCGATCCGCTGGCCGGCCTTGACCAGAGCGCCGGTCATGTAGGTCAGACCCACCCCGACATCGCCATTGCGCTGGAAGACCGCGTTCTCGGCCCCCATGGCCAGCACCATGGCCGCGACGCCCGGGCCGTCCAGCCCCGCCATGATCAGCCCCGCCGCGCAGGCCAGCAGGACGGCCTCCAGCGCCATGACCATGGCCCGCCGATCCTCACCCGCCCGCCGCGCGACCAGGGCGCCGAGCACGACTCCCGCCACGAACAGCGCGATCAGCGTCAAAGCCGTCAGGGCCGCACCGACATGGCCGGTGGCCAACCCGACCCCGAGACGGGTCGAGTTGCCGCTCATGAACGAGACAAAGAAGCCGCCCAGCTTGAGGAAACCGATGGCGTCGACATAGCCAGCCACGCCGGAAAGCACGGCGGCAAGCGCCACGTCGCGTCGGCCATAGTCCTTCACCAGGGGTCTCCAGAGGCGGCGGGTTTCGGATCGTCACCGATCTGACAGCCCCGTGTCATTCGAAAACGCCCGAATGGCCCGGCGAGACCAATTGTCGCGTTCGAAAGAAATAACCATCTCGGGTCAGGGTCCTGTCACTATTCATCCGCAAATTGCCCCCATGGAATCGCTGCTGCCCCAACTGACCGAAACGATCGCCCAGAACAGCCATTGGGCTGGGCTGGTCCTGTTCGTCCTGACCCTGCTGGAAGCCCTTCTGCTGGTCGGGCTGCTGATCCCGATCGTCGGGGTGATGGTGATGGCGGGCGCGCTGGTCGCTCAAGGCGTCCTGCACCCGGCCGAGGCCATCCTGTGGTGCAGCGCCGGCGCGATCATCGGTGACGCTATCTCCTTCCTGCTGGGTCGCGGACTGGGCGCGCGCAGGCTGGCCAGCGGCCTGCTGGCGGGACATCGCCGCCTGTTCGCCCGCGCACGCCTGCTGTCGCGCCGCCATGGCGTGATCGCCATCGCCGCCGCGCGCTTCATGGGTCCGGTTCGCCCCTTCATCCCCATAGTGGCCGGCATGTCGCGCTCGCGCCCCTGGGCCTTTCAGGCCGCCAGCGCGGTGACGGCCCCGCTGTGGGTGATCTCGATGCTGGCGCCCGGCTATCTGGCCGCCCGCAACCTGCACATGCTGACCTCCGATCCCGTCGCCGGGGTCGCCTTCGCGGCCGGCGCGGCGGTTCTGTTGATCGCGGGCTATATCGCCTGGAAGCGGCTGACCCCTTTGTCGGCGCGCGCCGCCCGACTGGCCGTCTGAAAAGCAAAAGGCCTTAGCTTTCTGGCGCACTTCTCGCGTGAGGCGCGTCAGGACGCCGACAGGGCGTCCGCGCGGGTGAAGACGATCATCACACGCATCCCGCCGCCGGGCTCGGCCCCAACCTCGACCCTGGCCCTGGCGTTCTGACGCAGGGACTGGACGATCATGTTGCTGAGCTTGCCAGGCCTGGGCCAGACGTAGCCCTCAGGCAGCCCCAGGCCATCGTCCGACACGACCACCCGACAACCCTCTTCATCGACCAGACTGTGCAGGGTGATGGTCCCCCCATCACGCCCCTTGAAGGCGTGTTTGAGGGCATTGGTCAGCAGTTCGTTGACGACCAGGCCGGTCGGCATCGCCACATTGATCGAGACGGGCCATGTATCGACCTGAAGATTGAGGTGAATGCCCTCCACCGCATGAGCCCGCATGACGGCAGAGGCGATCTCGCTGAGATAAACGCCCAGATCGACGGTCTCGGCCTGGCTCTCTTCGGACAGCGAGCGATAGAGCAGGCCCAGGGCCTCGACGCGCCCGGCTAACCGGCTGAACCGTTCGTCCTTGGCCTCTTCAGGCACGTTGCGGGCTTCGATCCGGATCAGGGCCGTGATCATCTGCAGATTGTTGGCCACACGGTGCTGCAGTTCGCGAAGCAGGACGTCCTTGTCGAGGATGCGCTGCTCGAACTCGCTGCGATCGGCGTCACGGCTGGTCGCGCCGACCAGGGCGAGCATGCGAAACACCGGAGCGCCGGCATTGTCCTGGATGATGTTCGACCAGGCGTCGACGGCCTCGACCCCCTGATTGTGGGCAAAGGAGAAGACGCCGATATAGTCCTGATCATCGACGATCGCGTCGCTCAGCGCACCATCATCGTTCGCGTTCGCCGAACGTCCGAGCAGCGCTCTCCACGACTGGCCCTCCAGATCCGCGCCCGTCTGGCCGCTCAGCCGTTCGAACTCGACATTGGCGTAGACGATGCGCTCCATCGGATGCAGTTCCGACACCGCGATGGCGATCGGCACCTGGTCGAGAAACTGTCGGAAGCCGTCGCTTTCCAGCACGCTCGCCAGATCAGGGGTATTGAGCAGCTGATCAACCTGCTCGCCGTTTTCGGTCATGGACTATGGACTCCGCCCTTGCGATCTCCAGACGACGCCGGGGGAGCGGAAGACGGCCTGTATACGCTGAATAGGCGGGCCAGGCATAAGAAAAGCGGCGTGACCATAGGCCACGCCGCTTCTCAAGATCTATTTGAACCGGCGAAGCTCGCCGGTCTGAAAACCTTTAGCCGACGATGTCTTCGTCCTTGAAGAACTGGGCGATCTCGATCGCGGCGTTCTCCAGGCTGTCCGAGCCGTGGACCGAATTTTCGCCGATCGACAGGGCGAACAGCTTGCGGATGGTGCCTTCGGCGGCGTCCTTCGGGTTGGTGGCGCCCATGACGTCGCGGTACTTGGCCACGGCGCCTTCGGCTTCCAGGACCTGCACGACAACCGGCTCGGCAATCATCTGGCCGACCAGTTCGCCGTAGAACGGACGCTCGGCGTGGACTTCATAAAACTTCTTGGCTTGGGCTTCCGTCAGCTTGACGCGGCGCTGGGCGACGATGCGCAGGCCGGCGGCCTCGATCACCGCATTGATGGCGCCGGTCAGGTTGCGACGCGTGGCGTCCGGCTTGAGGATCGAGAAGGTGCGTTCGGTCACGAAGATATCTCACACATAAAGTTGTGAATTGGGGAGCTGCGGGCTTATAGCCGGGCGCTTCCTCCCCGCCAACCCGCCGCGTAGTCGTCCTTTCAAATGCTCCAGATCAAAGACCTGACCTTCAACGCCTGGGGACGGAAGTTCTTCGACCACGCCAGCGTCAGCCTGCCGCCCGGCGCCAAGGTGGGCCTGATCGGCCGCAACGGCGTGGGCAAGTCCACCCTGTTCAAGCTGATCCTGGGCCAGCTGCATGCCAGCGACGACGAGATCAGCCTGCCCAAGTCTGCGCGCATCGGCTCGGTGGACCAGGAACACCCCGCCACGCCTGTCAGTCTGCTCGACACTGTGCTGGAGGCAGACGAGGAGCGCCACAGCCTGCTGACGCGCCTTGAGACGGCCGATCCAGAGGAAATGGGCGAGATCTGGAGCCGTCTGATCGAAATCGACTCCGATGCGGCGCCGGCCAAGGCCTCTGAAATCCTGTCGGGCCTGGGCTTCAGCCAAGAAGACCTCGCACGGCCCATGGCCGAGTTCTCAGGCGGCTGGCGGATGCGCGTGGCTTTGGCTGCGGCGCTGTTCTCCGAACCCGACATGCTGCTGCTGGACGAACCGACCAACTATCTCGACCTGGAAGGCGCCCTGTGGCTTGAGGCCCGCCTCCAGAAGTATCCTCACACCGCCCTGATCGTCAGCCACGATCGCGAGCTGCTCAACAACAGCTGCACGCACATGCTGCACCTGGCCGGCGGCAAGTTGGAACTCTACACCGGCGGCTACGACGACTTTGAAAAGCGCCGCGCCGAGAAGGCCCGCCTGCAGCTGTCGGCCAAGGCCAAGCAGGACGCCGAGCGCGCCCACCTGCAGTCCTTCGTCGACCGCTTCAAGGCCAAGGCCTCCAAGGCCGCCCAGGCCCAGTCGCGCATGAAGCGCCTGGCCAAGATGGAGCCCGTGGCCACCACGATCGAGGAGCGCGTCGCGCCCTTCACCCTGCCCTCGCCGCCGCGCCCCCTGCCGCCGCCACTGATCCGGCTGGAACGGGCCAATGTGGGCTATGAAGAGGGTCGCCCGATCCTCAAGAACCTCAACCTGCGCATGGACCTGGACGACCGCATCGGTCTGCTGGGCGTCAACGGCGCCGGCAAGTCGACCTTCGCCAAGATGATCGCCGGCGCCCTGGGCGTGCAATCGGGCGAATTCCATCGCGACCGCAAAATGAAGGTCGGCTGGTTCCACCAGCACCAGATCGAGGCGATGGACCCCGAAGACACCCCGCTGGAGATCATCCGCCGGGCCATGCCGGACGCCTCGGAATCCTCGCGCCGCTCGAAACTGGCCCAGTTTGGCCTCGGCTTTGACAAGCAGGAGACCACGGTCGCCAACCTTTCGGGCGGTGAGCGCGCGCGCCTGCTCCTGAACATGGTGGCCATGGACGCGCCGCACATGCTGATCCTCGATGAGCCGACCAACCACCTGGACATCGACAGTCGCCGCGCCCTGCTGGACGCCCTCAACGACTACGACGGGGCAGTGATCCTGATCACCCACGACCGCTCGCTGATGGAGCTGGTCGCCGACCGCCTGTGGCTGGCCGCCGACGGCACGGTGAAGCCCTTCGACGGCGACATGGACGACTACGCCAAGTTCGTGCTGGACCGCGCCAAGCAGTCGGTGAAGCCGACCCAGGTGGCGCGCGAGCCGGCCAAGGCCGAAACGCCCGCCGCCGCGCCGCGCAAGACCGTCGCCATCGAGCCTCTGAAGCGGAAGATCGAGGCCGCCGAACAGGTGGTCACTCGCACCACCCGCCAGGTGGTCGAGCTTGAAACCCAACTTGCTGACCCGCAGCTCTACAAGAACCCGACCAAGGTCGCGGAACTGACAAAGCGCCGTGACTCCGCTCAGGCCAAGCTGCAAGACGCCGAGGCAACGTGGATGGGCCTGGCCGAAGAGCTGTCGGCGGCCGAGGCCTAGAGCTGTCTGTTTTGAATGCCTCAGGCGGGCAGAAGGGCGGAGATCGCGCCGACGAGGGACACAACCGTCATCGGCTTTGACACCGAGCCGTTGAACACCGCCCCCGGCGATCCCGATCCGACGTCCGCCGAGAAGGCTATGATTGGCGCACCGGCGCTGGGCCCCTCCCCCTTTCGGATGCGTTCGGCCGCCTGCGCGCCATCGAGGCGCGGCATACGCAGGTCCATCAGAATGATGTCGAACTGCTCCGCCTGGGCGGCGATCACGCCCTCCTCGCCATCGACCGCCTCGGAAACCTGGGCGTTGAAGGCTTCCAGCACGGTGCGCACAAGCTCGCGATTGGCGGCATTGTCATCGACCACCAGCACCCGGCACCCCATTGGCAAGCTGGGGGCCGGGGCCTCGTCTTCGGTCTCGTCGAGGGTCTGAACGGGCGCGTACAGATCGAAGAAGAACCGCGCACCCTCGCCCAGCCGGCTCTCGACGCCGATCTGGCCGCCCATGGCCTCGACCAGGCCCTTCGAGATCGCCAGGCCAAGGCCCGTGCCGCCATGTTGGCGACGGATCGAGGCGTCGACCTGCGAGAAGCGCATGAACAGCAGCTTGAGATCTTCCTCGGCTATGCCGCGCCCGGTGTCGGCGATCGCTGCGCCAAGCCGCTCTTCTGTGACGTCATAGGTCAGACTGAGGGTCACGCCGCCGGTTTCGGTGAACTTGACCGCGTTGCCGATCAAGTTCAGCAGCACCTGCCGCAGCCGCTCGGGATCAAGCAAGAGGCTGGCCGGCAGGGATTCCAGCCCCTCGGAGATCAAGCTCAGCCCCTTGGCCGACGCCTGCAGGGTGAAGATGTCCAGCACGTCCCGCGCCAGATCGGCGACGTCCACGGCGCGCGGCCGGATCTCCATGTGACCAGCGTCAAGCTTGGAGAAGTCCAGGATGTCGTTGATCGTGGCCAGCAAAGAGCGCCCGCCGTCGACGATCCTGGCCACATGACGGCGAGTTTCGGTGGACAGTTCGGGCTGATCATCCACCAGATTGGCGAAACCGAGCACCGCCGTCAGGGGCGTGCGCAGCTCGTGGCTCATATTGGCCAGGAACTCACCTTTGGCGGCGGCGGCGGCTTCGGCCGTGGCCCGCGCCTCGCGCAGCTCCTGCTCCAGCATCTTGCGCGCGGTGATGTCGCGAACCACGTCCGTGAAGCCGACCTTCTCGCCGGTCACGGGATCAAGGGCCAGTGTGGGACGCGACTCCAGCCAGATCACGGCGCCGTCCTTGCGATAGGCCTGGTATTCGATGCGGTCCACGGCGCCGTGGTTCTCGCCGTTGACCAGGCGCAGGCTGATGGCGATCACCCCGTCCACATAGTCAGGATGCACGAATTCGATCGGACGCTCCCCGGTCAGTTCTTCAGGCGCGTAGCCCAGAACCGCCAGGACGGAGGGCGAAATATAGGTCACCCGCCCGTTCAGATCGCTGTGCAAGATCACATCAAGGGCGTTTTCGGTCAGCAGGCGATAGCGGGCCTCGCTTCGCGCCGCCGCCTCGCCGGCCTGGGCCATGCGATCCAGAATATAGCGCCTTTGCCTCTGGAAGGCGGCTACGGGCAGGCTGACAAAGATCGACACCGCCAGAAAGGCCTGCAGGATGATCGACTGTTCGATCGCGGAGTCTTTGACCAGAAGTATAGGCCCGACGCCGGCCATCGTGAAAAGCACGGCGATGGTCGCGACCATGGCCGCGCCGATCACGCCGCCCAGCACCTCGAGGCGCGACGCCACCAGCAGCATGGCCGGCGGCACCATGAACAGCAGTGGGTAGCGCCCCTGGGAAAACACCGCCGTGGTGACGACGAACAGCCCCAGAAGAGCCAGCAGGCCATCCCGCGTCACCCCGCGCTCGGCTAGATAGGTCCTGGCCCTGACCATAACCAAGATACAGGGCGTCACCGTCAGAATGCCCAGAATGTCGCCCAGCACCCAGACGACCATATTGGCCCAGACATCCCCGCCGCGGGTCGCCGTATGGATGAGGGACGACAGGACGCCGGTGATCAGGGGCGCAGCGAACCCGGCCAGCCCGACGAAGGCAATCATGTGCTTGGGTCGGCCAAGGTCGATCTCTCGCCCCAGAACCCGCCGCGTGGACCACGCGCACAGCCAGATCTGCAGAATATTGCTGGGCGCCAGCGCGAAGTTGACGAGCAAGGCGTCGCCCGCATGCGCGCCGGCCAGTAGCGCGCCGACGAGCGAGGCGGCCAGCATCCAAGTCCAGCGACGCGTATCGACGGCGAGAAGGCAGGCCACGACAAAGCCATTGGACAGCCAGATCGGCGTTACCTGGTTGTAGGCGCGGGGAATCTCGACGCCGACATAGGCACAAAGCGCAAAGCCCAGCCCCGCGATCAGCGAGGCCAGCGCCGTGCGCCCTATGTCTTGTCGGTCTAGCCGCACTTGACCTCTTTCACCCTGCCGGTGTCGGCGTCGAACAAGATGTTCAGGCGATCGGGCCGAAAGTCCATGGTCACCGGGCATGTGGTGCAGGCCACCCGCCATCGCGTGGGGTCCACGGCGGCCGGCAGTTCGGTGCGGTTCTTGCCGATAAAGGCCTTGGCTTCGTCCATGCCGCACTGGTCCCTTGGCTGCGGCGGCGCGATAGCCACAGGCGGCGGGGCCACAGGCGTTTCGGGCGGCGGAAGCGGCGCCGGCGGTGGGGCGCTGGAGCATGAAGCCGCCAGAACGGCAGCGGCAAGCACACTCCCCACCACGATCAGCGTCTTCATGCCTGCTTCTCCCATCCACGTTCGGCGCCCTGGCGCCAGTACGACACCGGGTGCCCGGCCTTCTTGAAACCTGCCCAGCGACCCCGCGCCTGGGCCAGAGCCGACTCGTCACGGCCGTCAAACAGTAGAACGCAACGCGAGAAGCCGGCCAGATCGCCAGGTTCTGCTCCGTCGAGCAGAAACAACGCATCACCGCCGTTCAGGTTGTCCAGCCCGTCGGTCAGCAGCACCGGCTGCCGCTCGGCCATAGGCTCTCTGGCCAGTCCGTGCGGCAGAAAGGTGTCGTCGCGATAGGTCCACAGATGACCGTCCAGGACTTCCATACGGCCGGCGTCACTGCCACGCACCAGCGCCTTCCAGCCCCGCCCAAGGGTCTTTTCCAGCAGTTCCGGCAGCACCTGTTCGGTGCTGCTTCGCTCCAGATGGTAAAACCAGACCTCGCAGGGCGCGCCGGACATCGGATCGATCAGCCTTCGTAGGCGTCGGCGACCAGACGGTTGAGCAGCCGAACCCCAAAGCCAACTGCGCCGTCGGGCACGGTCGGATCGGTGGAAGGCTTGCGCCACGCCACGGCAGCGATATCGAGGTGGGCCCACGGCACGCCATTGACGAACTTCTGAAGGAACAGACCCGCAGTGATCGAACCCGCGGGACGGCCGCCGATATTCTTCATGTCGGCGATCGGGCTTTCGATCTGCTTTTCGTAAGACGCCGGCAGCGGCATGCGCCACAGGTTCTCGCGTTCGGCCTTGCCGGCGGCCAGAAGCTTTTCGGACAAGCCATCGTTGTTGCTGAACAGGCCGGCATAGTCATGGCCCAGCGAGATGATGATCGCCCCGGTCAAGGTGGCCAGGTCGATCATGAACTGCGGCTTGAAACGCTGCTGCGTGTACCAGAGGGCATCGGCCAGCACGAGGCGGCCCTCGGCGTCGGTATTGATGACCTCGATGGTCTGGCCGGACATGGAGGTGACCACGTCGCCAGGGCGCTGGGCATTACCGTCGGGCATGTTTTCAACCAGGCCCAGGACGCCGATGGCGTTGACCTTGGCCTTGCGGCCGGCCAGGGCGTGCATGACGCCGGTCACGGCGGCCGCGCCGCCCATGTCCCACTTCATGTCTTCCATGCCGTCGGCCGGCTTGATGCTGATGCCGCCGGTGTCGAAGGTGACGCCCTTGCCGACGAAGGCGATGGGCTGGGCGGCTTTGTCGACCGCGCCGGTCCATTTCATGATGACCAGCTGGCTCTCGCGCACGCTACCTTGGCCAACGCCCAGCAGGCTCCCCATGCCGAGCTCCGCCATCTGGGCTTCGCCAAGGATCTCGACTTCCAGGCCCAGGCTTTCAAGGCTCTTGGCGCGGGCGGCGAACTCTTCCGGATGCAGGATATTGGCCGGCTCGGACACCAGGTCGCGGCTGAACAGAATGGCGTCGGCCAGGGCGTCAAGGCTTTCGAACAGCTTGGCGGCCTTGACCGGATCGGCGGCGGCCACCTTGACCACGGTGACCGAGGGCTTCTTCTCGGCCTTCTCGGTGGTCCGGTATTTGTCGAAGCGATAGGCGGCCAGCTTGACGCCGAAAGCGGCGCGGGCGGCAGTCTCGGCGTCGGCGCCCAGCTTCAGCACCAGCTCGGTGACGCCCGAAGCCTTGACCGCCTGGAAGGCGGCGGCGGCGGCGGTTTCGATCGCCTCCGGCTCGACCGCGCCAACACCATCAACGCCGACCAGCACCACGCGGGCGGCTTCCAGGCCGTGCGGCGCGACCAGATCCAGGATCTGGCCCTTGGCGCCGGTGAAGCGACCGCCGGCGATGGCGCGCGCCAGGGCGCCGCCGGTGGCCTCATCGATCACCCTGGCCTCAGGTGACAGGGCTGCGGCCTCATGGGCCAGGACGGCCACCGCAGCGGTAGCGCCGGCATGAAGGTCGGCGGGGACGAACTCGATACGCATCGCACGCTCCTGAATTGGCTTGGCGCCTTAACCATCCCGAACCGCAAGCGCGACTCGCAATGCGGCCCTTTGTACGGCCGTCTCGCCTTGATCTGGCGGCATAGTCCAACCCTCGTCGAGAGAAAAGACTTCCGGCGCCGCGTGGCGCGCTGTCTTCGGTTGTGCGGGGGGGAAGCGCCCGTGTAGAACAGCCCTCTTCCTAGGGGTTCGCCGTTTCCGAATCCGCCCGCCCGAACCCCCTTTTTGATGCGCCTGATCGAACGCTACCTCTTTCGCCAAGTCCTGGGTCCGACGCTCTTCGCGGCGGCTGCCCTGGCGGCGCTTGCGCTGTTGGCCCGTAGCCTGTCGGAGTTCGACATCCTGGTCACCCAGCGCCAGAGCGCGTTGGTTTTCCTCAAGATCATCCTGCTGGCCCTGCCGCAGCTGCTCAACATCATCCTGCCGATCGCCCTGTTCGTGGCGGCCCTGGTGGCCCTGAACCGCTTGCACACCGAGCAGGAGATCGTGGTCTGTTTCTCGGGCGGCATGAGTCGCTGGCGAGTCATTTCGCCCGCCATGCGGCTGGCGGTGTTCGCGGCCCTGTTCTCGCTGTTCCTGGGCCTGTGGGTCCAGCCCTGGAGCGCCCGTCAAATTCGCGAGACCGCGTTTGCCGTGAAGACAGACGTAGCTTCCACGCTGGTCCAGCCAGGACAGTTCACCGAGCCTGGCCCTGGCCTCACGGTCTATGCCCAGTCGATCGACCGCAATAACCTGATCCACAACCTGTTCATCCACCAGGAACGCCCCGACGGCGGCGCCTCGACCTATTCGTCGCGCGAAGCGGTGATCGCCACCCGCAACGGCGCCCCGGTTCTGATCATGCTGAAGGGCTCCAACCAGCAGTTTTCAAACTCTGGTGTGCTGCAGTACACCTCGTTCGACGAATACACCTTCGATCTGTCCTCGCTGTTCCAGAGCGACGAGTTGCTCCACTACAAGATCGCCGACCGTTATCTGCATGAGCTGTTTTATCCGGACCTGACCCAGGAGTGGGAGCAGAAGAACCGCATCGGCCTGCTGGCCGAGGCCCATTCGCGTTTCGCCAGCCCTCTCTACAACATCGCGCTGATGGCCATGGCCCTGGCGGCCGTGATTGGCGGCCAGTTCAGCCGCATGGGCTATGGCAAGCGCATCGCAGCCGTTGGCGCGGCCGCGGCCGTGGTGCGCATCGTAGGCTTCGGCGTCCAGGCGGCGTGCGAGGACAATGTCTGGCTGAACATTGTGCAATACGCCGTGCCGCTTGGAGCCCTTTGGTGGGGCATGGCCCAGATCTTCCGCCAGAAGGTCGCGCGCCACGTCGCCATCAGCCGCCGCAAGGCTGCCTATGCCGCCCAGGCAGGTGCAGCATGAGTTTCGGCGTCGGCATGGTCGAGCGCTACGTCCTGAAGCGGACCATGGCCTCGCTGGGCGCGGCCCTGGCGGTGCTGGGCTCGATGGTGATGCTGATCGCCTTCGTCGACATCGCCCGCAACGTGGGCACCCGGGCCGATGTGGGCTTTCTGGAACTGCTGTACCTGACAATCCTGCAGGCCCCGGCGACCATCCTGGTGCTGACACCGTTCATTTTCCTGTTCGGCACCCTGGGCGCCTTCGTCGGCCTGAACCGGCGCAGCGAGCTGATCGCCATGCGCGCTGCAGGTGTCTCGGCCTGGCGGTTCATCCTGCCGGCGGCAACCGCAGCGTTTGTGATCGGCGTGCTCACCATCACCCTGCTCAACCCTCTGAGCACGGCCATGACCGCGCAATATGAAGTTACGCGCGACGCGATGATGGCGAACTATCTGAAGGCCGCGCCCAAGGGCACATGGCTGCGCCAGGGCGACGACAAGACCCAGATCGTCATCCGCGCCCGGGCCCGCGACCAGATCGACGGCTCGGTGCGCCTGCGCGGCGTGTCGCTGTTCGTTTACACGCTCAACAGCAAGGGCGTGATGGACTTCTCGCGCCGCATCGAGGCCAACGAGGCCCGGCTCGAGCCGGGCTTCTGGCGCCTGATCGGCGTTCGCGAGGCGACACCCGGCGCCGGGGCGATTCGCTCCGAAAGCCTGTCGATCCCCTCCAATCTCGATGACCGGACCGCCTCGGAGCGCTTTAACTCACCCCAGGCCGTGGCCCTGTGGCGTCTGCCCACCACGATTAAGCGGACCGAGGACGCCGGCTTCTCGGCCACGCCGTTCCGCCTGCGCTACCATCAGATCCTGGCGACGCCGCTGTTGTTCGCCGCCATGTCGGTGCTGGCGGCGGCGTTCTCGCTGCGCCTGATGCGCCTGGGCGGCCTGGCGGCCCTGGCCGGATCGGGCGTCGCTTTGGGTTTCGGCTTTTTCTTCTTCAACGAGCTATGCAGCGCGCTCGCGAAAGCCGAGGTTCTGCACTCAGCGGTCGCCGCCTGGACTCCCCCGCTCGTCGCGCTTTTGGCGGGCCTCACTCTGCTTTGCTACACTGAGGATGGTTGAGTCCGTGTCTCCGAGGTCGTTCATGAAGGATCAGCGTCAAGGCGCGTCGTCCCTGCCGGGTCGCTTGCGTCTGCTCGCAGGTGTCGCCTCGCTTGTGCTGGCCGCAACGACAGCGCACGCCCGGCAGGCGCTGGTCGAGGTTCCGCCCGTCCCGGTCGTTAAGGCCCCGCCATCAGACGGACTGGGGGACGAGGGCTACTATCTCGAATCCGATCTGCTGATCCGCGACGACAAGACCCAGATCCTGACCGCCCGCGGCGACGTCGAGGCGCGCTATCAGGGCCGTACCCTGCGCGCCGAGGAAATGGTTTATGACACCAAGGCCGGGGTCATAACGGCCAAGGGCAAGGTCGCGCTGATCAACGGCGACGGCACCGCCCAGTTCGCCGACGAGATGACTCTGGACAAGGACCTGAAGGCCGGCTTCGCCATGGGCTTCTCGGCCCGCATGGACAAGGACGTCAAGATCGCCGCCGTCTCGGCCATCCGGCGCAACGACAACATCCAGGAGCTCAACCAAGCGATCTACACGCCGTGTGAGATCTGCGCCGAAAAGCCAACCCCGACCTGGTCGGTCGCCGCCGACAAGGTGGTGCAGGATAAGGATCGCCAGCTCGTCTACTACAAGAACGCGGTCATCCGCCTGTGGGGCGCGCCGCTGATGTACCTGCCGGTGTTCTGGCACCCTGACCCGCAGGCGACCCGCAGCTCTGGCTTCCTGACACCCAAGCTGGGCGCGTCCAAGCGGCGCGGCATTTCCTACCAGCAGCCTTATCTTTATGTGATCTCGCCGTCTCAGGACATCGTCCTAAGCCCCCAGATCAATTCGAGTGTTAACCCGTTCCTCAACGCCCACTGGCGCAAGCGATTCTATTCCGGCACCGCCGAGATCCGGGGCGGACTCACCTACGAAAAGGACATCGACAACCGTGGCGAGCGTTTCGGCGAAGCCACGCCGCGCAGCTTTATCCTTGCCCGGGGCATGTTCGACATAAACGACAAGTGGAAGTGGGGCTTCAGCGCAGAACGCACGTCCGACAAGCTTCTCTTCGACAACTATTCGATCAACGACGTCTACCAGCAGCGCGGTCTGTTCACGAGCGAGGACCGTCGGCTCAGCTCGCAGATCTACACCACCCGCCAGGACAAGCTGTCGTACCTGTCGCTTTCCGCCGTCTCGGTGCAGGGCTTGCGGGTTTCGGGCGTTGATGCGGTCACGGGCCTGGCCAGTTTCGAGAACAGCGACGTCTTCCCGCTGATCGGCCCGCTGGTCGAAGGTCGCTGGCAGCCGAAGGATCCGGTGCTGGGCGGACGCCTGCGCCTGCAGGGCACGGGCGTGATCCTGACCCGCGCCGAGTCGCCCTATGGCGCGACCCTGGACGGTGTGGACAGCCAGCGCGGCAGCGTCAGCGCCGACTGGCGCTCGACCCTGACCCTCAAGTCGGGGGTGCGGGTTTCGCCCTTTGCTCAGGCGCGCGGCGACGCCTATCGCGTCTCCGACCTGCCGGGCGCCGATGACAGTCAGACCTATTCGCGCGCCTTGGGCGTGACCGGCGTCGACTTCAGCTATCCGTTCTTCAAGGCGCTCAAGGGCGGCACGGTTGTGCTGGAGCCGCTGGCCCAGGTCGCCGCAGGCTCTGACAGCCGCCGCGTGCCGATCGTGGTCGGAACCAGTGGGGCTACGTCCTACCTCTACAACGAGGACAGCACCTCGTTCGAGTTCGACGAGACCAACCTGTTTCGCGCCAACAAGTCGCCGGGCTTCGACCTCTATGAGGGCGGCCAGCGCATGAATGTTGGGGCGCGGGCGACCATCAAATACAACGACACCCGTGGCGCCAGCATTCTGGTCGGTCGCAGCTTCCGCTCGGAGTTCGACCCGCTGCTACCCGCCCGCTCGGGCCTGCAGACGAAGTCGTCGGACTGGATCGTGGCGGCCACGGTCACCCCGGTGCGCGGCGTCAACGCCTTCGTCCGCACCCGCTATGCGCCGGACCTGGCCAGCAACAAGTTCCGCCGCATCGAGGCCGGTGTCGACGCCTTCCACAAGGTCGCCAACGGCTCGGTACGCTACATCAAGGACCAGCAGGACGCCGGCGGCTTCCCGTTGGAAACCTTCGAAATGCGCGGCCAGCTGAACATCACCAAGAAGTGGGGCGTCACAGCCTATGGCCAGCAGGACCTCGTGGCCGGGGTCTGGCGCCGTCGTGACCTGGGCGTGGTCTATACTGACGATTGCATCCGCATCGACGTCATCTACCAGAACGAAGACCGTTTCAGCCAGGCTTCGACCGGCGGTCTGAAGCTGCAGGCCGACCAGTCTGTCGTGTTTCGCCTAACCCTCGCCACATTGGGTGATACAGGGTACAGCCAGTAAATTGATCTCGCGTCACCCCCGGTGCGCGTGATTTTTGCGCGCGTGATCGGCACGTCGCGCCTAGAGGAACGACACTACCCATGCGGCCTGCGCGTAGCGTGAAGACCCTTGCCGCGGCTGGAGCCGCGTCCATTATCGCCCTGTCCATGGCGAGCTTTGGCGCGCCTGCCTTCGCTCAAGACGCAGCGTCCGTCTTGGCCGCTCCGCCCCCCGTGGCGGCGCCCCCGCGGGGCCTGTCGGAAAGCGTCGCGGCGGTGGTCAATGACGACATCGTTTCCAGCTATGATCTGATGCAGCGTATGCGCCTGCTGATGGTCAGCTCGGGCGTGCAGCCGACCGAGGAAAACCTTCCCCAGCTTGAGCAGGAAGCCCTTCGCTCGCTGATCGACGAGCATGTCCAGCTGCAGGAACTGCGCCGGGTCGAGAAGGCCCAGAAGATCACGATCATCTCGACCGACAAGGAAGTCGACGAGCAGATCGACGATATCGCCAAGGGAAACAACGCCAACATGACCGGCGCCCAGCTGCTGGCCCAGCTGGCCGCGCAGGGCGTCGGCGCCGAGACCTTCCGCTCGCAAATCCGCATCGACAGCAGCTGGCAAAACTGGATCAGCGGTCGATATGGCTCGCGCCTGCGGGTCGGCGAAGACCAGATCAAGGCCTTCCAGCGCCGCGCGGCCGAATCTGCCAGCAAGCCGCAGTACCAGGTCAGTGAAGTGTTCATCGACGCCGCCCGTGTCGGCGGCATGGAAACGGCCATCAACGGCGCGACCCAGCTGGTCGCCCAAATGCAGCAAGGCGCGCCCTTCCCGTCCGTCGCCCGTCAGTTCTCGTCAGCCGCCACGGCGGCCAATGGCGGCGACGCCGGCTGGGTAGGCCCCGGAGAAATGCCTCCCGAGGTCGACACCGCACTGGAAGAGCTGCGCCCCGGACAGCTTTCGCGACCGATCCCGGTCAGGGACGGCGTCTACATCATCTACCTGCGCGACAAGCGCGCGGGCGCCAAGACCGCTCTGGTCGACCTCAAGCAGGTCGCCTATCCGCTGGCCGCCGACGCCACAGCCCAGCAGATCGAAGCCGCCAACACCGCCCTGCTGGCCCTGAAGCCGCAGATCACCAGCTGCTCGACCCTTGAAGCCGCCGCCGGCAAGGTGGATGGCCTGGTCGCCGGTGATCTTGGCGAAGCCGAAATCACCGACCTGGCTCCCGCCTTCCAGGCAGCCGCCACGGCCCTGGAAATTGGTCAGGTTTCGGATCCGATCCGCACGGACGCCGGCCTTCACCTGATCGCCGTCTGCGGCAAACGTCAATCGGGCGGCGGCGCGCCGTCGCACGACCAGATCGAGAACCGCCTGCGCGGCCAGCAACTGGCCCTGATCTCCAAGCGTTACCTGCGCGACCTCCGCAACTCGGCGACCATAGAAACCCGGTGAAGACCACACCCCTGGCCCTGAGCGCCGGCGATCCCGCCGGCATCGGGGCCGAGATCATCGCCAAGGCCTGGGCGGCGCTCCGATGGGAGGGGCCGCCCTTCATGGTCGTGGGCGATGCTCGACTTCTGGCCTCGGCCGGCTCGGGCGTGAAGGTCAAAACCGTCACCGGTCCGTCCGAAGCGCTGGATGTCTTTCCCACAGCCCTGCCCGTGCTCGACACGCCGTTGTTGAGCCCGGTGATCGCCGGCCAGCCGTCCAGCACCCACGCCGGCCAGATTATCCGCTGCATCGAGACGGGCGCGGGCCTTGCCCTTTCGGGGGCGGTCTCGGGACTGGTCACGGCCCCGATCGCCAAGGCGCCGCTCTACGAAGCCGGCTTCGCCTTTCCGGGCCATACTGAATTCCTGGCCGAACTGACCGCCGGAGCGGCTCAAGAGGGCGTACGCGGTCCGGTGATGATGCTGACCGCCGGAAACCTGCGCGCTACCCTGGTGACGATCCACAAGGCGCTGAACGATGTGTCGGCCGCCCTGTCGGTGGAGGCCATCGTCACGGCCGGCATGGTCACCAGTCAGGCCCTCAAGCACGACTTCGGCGTCGCCCGCCCCCGCCTGGCCCTGGCCGCCCTCAACCCCCACGCCGGCGAAGGCGGCGCGCTGGGCCGCGAGGAGATCGAGATCATCGAACCCGCCGCCCGCGTTCTACGCGACCTGGGCGTCGAGGTCATGGGGCCAGCCCCCGCCGACACCCTGTTCCACGCCGAGGCGCGCGCCCGCTACGACGCGGTGCTGTGCATGTATCACGACCAGGCCCTGATCCCGGTCAAGATGCTCGACTTCTGGGGCGGCGTGAACATCACCCTGGGCCTGCCGATCGTCCGCACCTCGCCCGACCACGGCACCGGCTTCGACATTGCTGGACGCGGCCTTGCCAGAGCCGATAGCCTGATTGCCGCTATCCGGCTGGCGGCCCAGATCGCCGCCCGCCGCGCGGCCTGAACCCTTTCGAGACGAAACGACCATGAGCCTGGCCGATATGCCGCCGCTGCGCGACGCCCTGGAGCGTCACGACCTTCTGGCCCGCAAGAGCTTTGGTCAGCACTTCCTGCTGGACCTCAACATCACCCGCAAGATCGCGCGGCTGGCGGGCATCGGTCCCGATGATGTGGTGGTCGAGGTCGGCCCCGGCCCCGGCGGCCTGACCCGCGCCCTCCTTGAGACGGGAGCCAGGGTGGTGGCCATCGAGATGGACACGCGCTTCATGCCGATCCTGGCCGAGCTCTCCGAAGCCGCTGAAAAGCGGCTGGAAGTCGTGCAGGGCGATGCGCTCAAGGTGGATGCGGCAAAGGCCGTCGGCGGCGTCCCCGCGCACGTGGTCGCCAACCTGCCCTACAATGTCGGCACCCAGTTGCTGATCAACTGGCTGACCGGCCCGTTCCTGCCGCTGTCGATGACTCTGATGTTCCAGAAGGAAGTCGCCGAGCGCATCGCCGCCCACGTCAATGACGACGCCTATGGCCGCCTGGCGGTGATCTCCCAGACGGTCTGCGAGGCCAAGGTGATCATGGACCTGCCCGCCCGCGCCTTCACGCCGCCGCCCAAGGTCAATTCGGCGGTGATCCGCCTGATTCCCCACGCGGTGATCCCGCCGCCAGCGGAACTGGCCGCGCTGGAACGCGTGACCGCCGCCGCCTTCGGCCAGCGCCGCAAGATGCTCCGATCCAGCCTCAAGGCGCTGGGCGGCGGCGAACTCTGCGAGAAGGCCGGTATCAGTCCCGACATCCGCGCCGAGAATGTGCCGGTCGAAGGCTTCCTGGCGCTGGCGCGGGCGACGCTGGCCTAGCCGGGCGTCGCCAAACCACGCCAACGGACCAGGATCACCAGCAGGACGATGACGGCGACTAGTCCTGGCAGACTTGCCTCAAGCCCAAAGGATCCGCCGGTCAGCCACGTCATGCCGTTGGCCAGATGCGGCGCCAGCAGTCCCTGTTCGGATGCGCCGCTCACCCCCAGACCCAGGACGCCACCCTGGGCGACATTGGCCATGAAATGAATGCCGATCGGCAGGGCCAAGCTTTGAGTTCGTAGATAGGCGAGTCCGAACAGGATGGACGCCAGAAAGATGTTTATCCCGGCCCAGACCTTGGTCGCACCCTGCATGCCGTCATTGTCCAGGTGGGTGAGCAGGAAGAGGCCGCCAATCAGGATCTGCGCCGGCCAGACGCCCAGCCCCGCCACGAACCGTTGAAACAGGAAGCCACGGAAGAGCAGCTCTTCGGCGACGGCCACGGCGGCCATCACCGCCAGGCTGGCCGTGAAGGCGTCGAGGCCGGCGGGGTTGGGCCGCCAGCTGATCCAGCCGCCCAGCGCCAGGAAAAGCGCCGGAGCCAGCATCAGCGCAGCGCCCAAGCCGCAGCCAAGCGCTAGCTGCTTCGCCCACAGGCCGTTCAGGCGGCCGAAAACCTCGGATAGCGGCAGACGGCGCAGAAGCTGGCAGATCCAGGTCGCAGCCAGGACGATCACGGCCTGCTCCGCGATCGAGAGCTCGCGCCCGAAGCGCTGCGACGCCAGCAGACAGGGAAACAACAACAGGGTCAGCACGCCCATGAAAATGGCTGCCCACCATCCATTGCGCAGTTTGCCGTGTGTGTTGAGCATCACCGACATGCCATTCCCCCGCCAAGCAACCTTGGTCATGAAATGCTGTAACGACCGGTACCTTGTTATGCAAAGTATATGCAAACACGCGCTGACGCAGGACGGACGTCAGTCGAAGTGTGGCTCAGATCTCTTCGACCAGCAGGTCTCTGACCAGATCCCCGATCCACGGGTTGCGGGCCCGCTTCTGGCGTTCAGCGTGATAGATGTGGGCCAGGTCGGAATAGGCGCGGTCGAAGTCGTCATTGAGGATGACGTAGTCGAACTGCTCCCAGGCGGCGACTTCGTCCTTGGCGCGTGACAGACGGCGGTGGATGACCTCTTCGCTGTCCTGGCTGCGAGCGTGCAGGCGACGGCTCATCTCTGCCAGCGACGGTGGCAGGATATAAACCAGAACACTGTCGGCCCCAGCCTGCTTGTGCACCTTCATCGCGCCCTGGAAGTCGATGTCGAACAGCGCGCTCTCGCCGCGATCCAGCGCTTCCATGATCGGCGGCTTGGGGCTGCCGTAGAAATTGCCATAGACCTCGGCCCATTCCAGAAACGCGTCCGCCGCGATCATCTCCTGGAACTTGTCGTGGCTGACGAAGTGATAGTCGCGGCCGTCATGCTCGCCCGGACGCGGCTGGCGGGTGGTGGCGCTGATCGACAGGTGCAGGTCGCCGTGATCAGCCACCAGGCGACGGGTCAGCGAGGTCTTGCCGACGCCCGAGGGCGCGACGACCATCAGCAGAAGGCCGCGGGTCTTGTGATGGGGCTTATTCAACGTTCTGAACCTGTTCGCGGAACTGCTCGATGGTCGCCTTCAGCTCCAGACCGATCGCGGTCAGGGCGCTGAGCGCAGATTTCGAGCACAGGGTATTGGCTTCGCGCATGAACTCCTGGGACAGGAAATCCAGGCGGCGGCCGGCGGCGGCTTCGCCGGTCAGCAGGGTGCGGGCGGCGACCACGTGGCCGGCCAGGCGATCGAGTTCCTCGCGCACATCAGCCTTCACGGCCATGGCGGCGGCTTCCTGGACGATGCGCTCTTCGGGAGCGGCCTCGCCCAGCAGTTCGGTCATGCGCCGCGCGAAGCGGTCCTTCAGCACGGCGGGCTGACCGACAGCCTCGACGCCGGCTTCCGTCGTCAGGCGCTCGATCGTATCGACCTGGCCGTTGAGCACGGGTGTCAGGGCGATCCCCTCCTCCAGCCGCGCGATCTTCAGGGCGTCCAACGCCTGGGCGATGGAGGCGGACATGGCGGCCTCGACGGCGGCGCGGGTTTCGGCGTCGTCGTCTTCCTCGCGCACCTCAATGACGCCGCGCAGGGCCAGCAGGCCATCCAGGGACGGCTTGGTGACCATGCCGGTGGCCACATAGGGTCCGCCGGCCTTCAGATAACGCTCCAGGGTCTCGACGCTGACCTGGGTCTGCCCCACGGCCTCGGCGCGTTTGCCCTGGACGTTGACCGTCAGCTGACCTCGCTGGAAGCGCGCTTGGGCCCCGTCGCGGGCCGCGCGGTCTAGGCTGTCGAAGCCGGGCGGACCGCGAAACCGGGTCTCGAGATTGCGGCCGTTGACGCTGCGGGCCTCCACGGCCCAGGACCAGGCCCCGTGCGCGCCTTCGACGCGTGCGAAGCCGGTCATGCCCGACAGCGCCACCTCAACCCCCGCTCAGGGGCGTGGCGGCGGCCTTTTTGGCCGCGCGGCGTCGCTCGACCTGACGCCATTTGACGACGTTGGCGTTGTGCTCTTCGAGGGTGCGCGCGAAGACATGGCCGCCGGTGCCGTCGGCGACGAAATAAAGCTCGTCGGTCTTAGGCGGATCCAGCACGGCGGCGATGGCGGCGCGGCCGGGGTTGGCGATCGGCGTCGGCGGCAGACCATCGATCAGATAGGTGTTGTAGGGCGTCTGGCGCTGCAGTTCCGACAGCAGAATGCCGCGTCCCAGCGGCCGGCCCCGGGTCAGGCCGTAGATGATGGTCGGGTCGCTGCCCAGCCGCATGCCGGTGCGCAGGCGATTGACGAATACGGCCGCCACGCGCGGACGCTCCGAGGCGATGCCGGTTTCCTTCTCGACGATCGAGGCCAGGGTCATGGCCTCGTCCTTGGTCGAGAACGGCAGGCCCTTCTGACGTTGCGGCCACAGCTCGTCCAGCAGCTGGTCGCGGTCGTCCATCATCCGCTGCAGCACGGCGGAGCGATCCTCGCCGCGCTCGACCTGATAGGTCTCGGGCAGGATCGCGCCTTCCGGCGGGGTCGGCGCGACACCGGTCAGGACCGGCGAGCGCATCAGGATGTCGACGGCCATGTCCGAGGTCACGCCCTCGGGGATGGTCACGAAGTGGCGAACCACCCTGCCCTTGCGGATCGCTTCCAGAACCTGCGCCATCGAGGCCCGGCTCTTGAACTCGTATTCGCCGGCCTTCAGCGACCGCGCCGCGCCGGTGATCTGGGCGGCGGTCATGAAGATCGACGAGGAGCGGATAACGCCGCCGCTCTCAAGACTGGACGCGATCTCGGGCACGCTGGCGCCCCGGCGCAAAACTACCGAGGTGACGTCACCGCTCTTGGCCGCCGGCCCGGGCCCTTGATAGAGCCAGATCGCGCCGAACACGAAGACCATGCCGATGACGACCAGGGTGGCGCCGGCGGCGAAGATCATCGCGATCAGCCGACGTCCGATGGACGCCGACTCGGGCTTGCGGGCCTTGCGGGGCGGAGCGGCTTTGCGGCTCACGAGATTTTACGGAACACGACGGAGGCGTTGGTGCCGCCGAAGCCAAAGCTGTTGGAGACGGCGACGTCGATCTTCATCGGCACGGCCTTGTTGGGCGCCAGGTTCATGGCGACGTCGACATTAGGATTGTCGAGATTGATGGTCGGCGGCGCGATCTGGTCGCGGATCGCCAGGATCGAGAAGATGCCCTCGATGGCGCCGGCCGCGCCCAGCAGGTGGCCGGTCATCGACTTGGTCGACGACATCACCACGTTCTTGGCGTGATCGCCCAGGAAGCGCTCGACCGCCTTGGCCTCGATGCCGTCGGCCATGGTCGAGGTGCCGTGTGCGTTGACATAGTCGATGTCCGAAGGCTTCAGGCCAGCGTCCTTCACGGCCGCCGACAGGGCCCGGAAGCCGCCGTCGCCGTCCTCGGACGGGGCGGTGATGTGATAGGCGTCGCCCGACAGGCCATAGCCGACGACCTCGGCATAGATCTTGGCGCCCCGCGCCTTGGCGTGCTCGTACTCTTCCAGGACCAGGGCGCCGGCGCCCTCGCCCATCACGAAGCCGTCGCGATCCTGGTCATAGGGACGCGAGGCCTTTTCCGGGGTGTCGTTGAAGTCGGTCGAGACGGCGCGGCAGGCGATGAAACCAGCGATGCCGACCTTGCAGACGGCGGCTTCGGCGCCGCCGGCCACCATCACGTCGGCGTCGCCGTACTTGATCAGGCGGGCGGCGTCGCCGATGGCGTGGGCGCCCGTGGCGCAGGCCGTCACCACCGAGTGGTTGGGCCCCTTGAAGCCGTAGCGGATCGAGACCTGGCCCGAGATCAGATTGATCAGGGCCGAGGAGATGAAGAACGGGCTGACCTTGCGCGGCCCCCTGGCCTCGAGCTCAATGGCGGTCTCGGCGATCGTGGACAGGCCCCCGATGCCCGAGCCCATGATCACGCCCGTGCGGTACTTGTCTTCCTCGGTTTCCGGGACCCAACCCGAATCCTTCACGGCTTCGTCGGCGGCGGCGACGCCGTAGAGAATGAAATTGTCGACCCGCTTCTGGTCGCGCGGGCTCATGGTCAGGTCGGGATTGAACGCGCCTTCCACGTCAGGCCCGCCGCCACCGCGTCCATCGACGCGCGGAACCTCACAGGCGACCTTGCAGGCGTAGTCAGTCGGATCGAAGGCCGAGATCCGGTTTGCGCCGGACTTGCCAGCAAGGATGTTCTTCCAGGACACCTCGACGCCATGCCCCAACGGGGTCAGCAGGCCAAGACCGGTGACAACAACTCTACGCATGGATCACTCCCAACCTTCGTACCGCGTACATATGGGACTTGCGGACGAATCCGACGCCCCCTCCGGCCGCGACTCTCGGCCACATACGAAAACCGCCGCGCACACGATGGCAAGAGCCCGTGCTGCGCGGCGGTGATAGTCTGTTCGCCTCAAAAGCGAACCAGACGCCCTTAGGCGCCCGTCTTTTCCGTGATGAACTTCACAGCGTCGCCGACCGTCTGGATGTGCTCGGCGGCGTCGTCCGGAATTTCGATGTCGAACTCTTCTTCGAACGCCATCACCAGCTCGACGTTGTCGAGGCTGTCGGCACCCAGGTCATCGATGAAGCTGGCCTTCTCCGTGACCTTCTCGGGATCGGCATCCAGGTGCTCGATGACGATCTTACGCACGCGCTCGAGAATGTCGGACATTCTGTTAGTCCCTCAGTTTTGAATCTGTTGTCCGCCAACGGTTTGGCCAAGGCCTCTCCATTCACGGGAATTGTCGGCCTCCGCCTATCACGTTCCTTTTCGGGTGACCAGCGGGTCCCCCGTCAAGAAACATGGCGGGGCTAGATCATGGCCATACCGCCGTTCACGTGCAAGGTCTGACCGGTCACATAGGCGCCCTGGTCGCTGGCCAGGTAAACGCAGGCAGCGGCGATATCACTGCCTTCGCCAAGGCGACCCGCCGGGATGCCCGACAGGATGCCGGCCTTCTGGGCGTCGGTCAGGGCGTCGGTCATCGGGCTCGCGATGAAGCCGGGCGCGACACAGTTGACCGTGACGTTACGGCTGGCCAGTTCCTGGGCCAAGGCCTTGGAAAACCCGATCATTCCGGCCTTCGAAGCCGCATAGTTGGTCTGTCCGGCATTGCCGGTCACACCCACCACCGAAGTGATGCCGATGATGCGACCCGAGCGGCGCTTCATCATTCCCTTGGCGGCTGCGCGAGCCAGGCGGAAGTAGCCCTCCAGGTTCACCTTGATGACGGTGTCCCAGTCCTCGTCCTTCATCCGCACGATTAGGCCGTCGCGGGTGATGCCGGCATTGGCGATGACGATATCCAGCGGCGCGCCGGCGACTTCCTCGGCCTTGGCGACCAGACCGTCTACAGCTTGCGCGTCCGATAGATTGGCCACCACGAACGAAGCACGTTCGCCCAGTTGCGCCTTCAGCTCCGTCAGAGCCGATTCGCGGGTGCCCGAGAGCACGACATGGGCGCCTTGAGCATGCAGGGCCTTGGCGATAGCCCCGCCGATGCCGCCCGTGGCGCCAGTCACGAGAGCGGTCTTGCCGGTAAGATCGAACATTGGATTTCTCCCAATCTTGTCTGTCATCCCGGGCGAAGCGTAGCGCAGACCCGGGACCGCCGGACACGCCGACGCTTGTTGCGGCCCCCGGGTCTGCGCGCTTCGCGCTTGCCCGGGATAACAGTCGCTATAGCGACTTGGCGAAGGCTTCTATGTCGGCCGGGCTGTTCAGCGGCGTGGCTTCGGCGTCCGGAGCGATGCGCTTGGCCATGCCCGACAGAACCTTGCCGGCGCCCGCTTCGGCGAAGCGCGTGACGCCACCCTCTCCCGCCAGCCAGATCATGCTCTCCCGCCAACGGACGCGGCCAGTGACCTGTTCAATCAGCAGGCCACGAATGACGTCGGGGTCGTGCACGGGACCGGCGGTGATGTTGGCCACCAGAGGCGCGCGGGGCGAGACAATGGTGGTCGTGGCCAGAGCCTCGGCCATCTCGTCGGCCGCCGGCCGCATCAGCGGACAGTGGAAAGGCGCGGAGACGTTCAGCGGGATGGCGCGGGCGCCCAGCTCCTTGGCCTTCTCGATGGCCCTGTCGACTGCGGCCTTGTCGCCCGAAATCACCACGTTGCCGTTGTTGTTGTCATTGGCCACGACGCAGACGCCGACTTCCGAGCCCGCAGCGGCGGCAGCTTCCGCGAGCGCCAGGTCGGTCTTGGGACCGATCAGCGAGGCCATGGCGCCTTCGCCCACCGGCACGGCGCGCTGCATGGCCTGGCCGCGCAGCTTCAGCAGGCGCGCGGTGTCGGACAGGGTGATCGCGCCGGCGGCGGCCAGGGCCGAATACTCGCCCAGGCTATGACCGGCAACGAAGGCGGCGCGGTCGATGCCGATCCCGAATTCCTTTTCCAGCACGCGGGACACGGCCAGACTGACCGCCATCAGGGCGGGCTGAGCGTTCTCGGTGAGGGTCAGGTCGCTCTCCGGACCTTCTTTCATCAGGGCGAAAAGCTTCTGGCCCAGGGCGTCATCGACTTCCTGGAAGACTTCGCGGGCTGCGGCGAAGGCCTGAGCGAGATCGGCGCCCATGCCGACCGACTGGCTGCCCTGACCGGGGAAAATGAAGGCGATGCTCATGGAAGCCCGCTCCGTTCTAGAGATTCAATACCGTATTGGGGCCGGAGGGTTAGGGGAAAGGCCCCTGTCCGGCAAGTGCGCGGCTCCGGCGACCATGGCTTGTATTCCATCGTCAGGCGTCCAAATTGCCCCCTGCACCGTAGCTCGGGCGATGAACCATCGATGGAGTTTACAATGAACCGCCTGACCGCCGGCCTCGCGGCCATTGCAATGCTCTCCGCCACGCCCGCTCTGGCCGCCCTGAAGCCGGGCGACAAGGCCCCCGACTTCACCGCCTCGGCCGCCCTGGCCGGCGCCGACTACAGCTTCACCCTGTCCAAGGCCCTGAAGAAGGGCCCGGTGGTGCTCTACTTCTTCCCGGCCGCCTACACCGCCGGCTGCACCGCGGAGGCGCATGAGTTCGCGGAAGCGACACCCGACTTCGAAAAGATGGGCGCGACGGTGATCGGCGTGACCGCCGGCAATGTCGACAAGATCAAGGCCTTCTCCAAGGAGCACTGCCGCGACAAGTTCGCCGTGGCCGCCGCGCCGGACGGACTGATTAAAGCCTATGACGTATCGCTGCCGATGCCGGGCGGCTGGTCCAACCGCACCTCGTACGTCATCGCGCCCGACGGCAAGATCCTGATGGCCTATACCGACGGCAACTTCGTCGGCCACGTCACCAAGACCATGGACGCGGTGAAGGCCTACAAGGCCAAGAAGTAGCAAGGCCTTTTCAATTCCGACCAGTCTCGCGGCTTGCAAGCCGCGAGACCTGCAGAAAAGGATCGGGCATGACCGATCCCGCCCAAATTCCGTTCGCCGCCCTCGAAATCGGGGTCCGGGGCATCGCTGTCGGAGCCTTTGCCGCGACAGCCGTTGCCCTCGGCGCCAGCCGGAAAATGACCCCGACCCGCTGGGTCGGCGTTCTGATGATGGCCTGCGCTATTGCTCACGTCGTCGACGGCCATTTCTACTATACCGAAAACCGGCACTACGACCTTGTGATCTGGGCCCTGTCAGCGTCGGCGGCCGGCGTATTCTGGCTATTCTGCTCGGTGCTGTTCGAGGATGAACCCTCGATTCCGCTCTGGCGCTTCTCTGTCCCCGGGGCCGTCCTGGCCCTTTGGGCGGCTGGCGCGCTTTTGCCCACGTCTCCCGCGCGCGCAGCCGCATGGTGGCTGTTCGCCGCCTTCTCGGTGGGCATCCATTGTCACATCCTGCTGACGGCCTGGCGTGGCTGGCGCATCGATCTGGTTGAGCGTCGCCGTCGTCTTCGTGCGCCTCTCGCCGCCGCTGCAACCGGCTACATGTTCATCCAGAACCTCTGTGATTTCAGCTTCGGACACGGGCCGGTGCTACCCAGCCTGGTTCAGGCCCTGTCTCTCGCCGCCCTCGGGATAGGGTCAGCCCTGGCGCTGTTGCGCGCCGAGCCCATGCTCGTGCAGGCGGCCGTGGCGTCCGACACCGCGCCGACGCCCAAGCCTGCTGAAGCGCTTGATCTGACGCCCGCCGACCGCCTCGTTCTGGCGCGCCTGGAAAAGGCCATGACCGAGAACGAGGTCTGGCGCGGCGAGGACCTGTCGATCGGCGCCCTGGCCGCCCTGGTCGGCGCGCCCGAGCATCGCCTGCGCAAGCTGATCAATGGCGTGCTGGGCCATCGCAATTTCGCTGACTACGTCAACGGCCGGCGGATCGAAGCGGCCAAGGTCGCGCTCGCCGATCCGGAACAGGCCCTGAAGTCGGTCTCGACAATCGCCTATGAGCTGGGCTTTGGCTCTCTGGGCCCCTTCAACCGTGCGTTCCGGGCCGCCGTCGGCGTTCCACCGACCGCCTGGCGTCAAGAGGCGACGCCAGCCCTGCCGCATCTGCGACTGGTCGAAACCGCGCAAGCCGCGTCGAAAGCCGACAAACGCGCCTGATTTCGAGAACGGCGCGACCTGTCGCTCCGCAACAGGCTCCCTGGCTAAGTTCATCCCCCAAGGAGCCACCCATGCTCGATGCCCTACTCCCCTTCGCCCACAACTGGCTGATCGCCATGCAGGCCGATGTCACCCGCTATGTCCTGTTTTCAGTCGGCGTCTGGCTGATCCTTTGGGTCGTGCTGGCCCGCCCCCTGGCCGGACGCAAGATCCGCGATACGCGGCCGCCAGCCCGCCAGCTTGTCCTTGAGTTCCTGATCTCGATCCGCTCGATCATGATCTTCTCGACGATGGGGCTGTTGACCTTCGGACTGTTCCGCGCCGGCCTGATGCAGGGCCCTTTCATCGCGCGCGAGCTGGGACCGATCTGGTTCTGGACCAGTCTGGTCCTGATGATCATCGGCCACGACGCCTGGTTCTACTGGACCCATCGCCTGATCCATGACCGGCGGCTGTTTCGCGTCTTCCACCGGCGGCATCACCGCTCGAACAACCCCTCGCCCTTCACCGCCTACAGCTTCGATCTGGGCGAGGCCGTGATCGCCGCGCTGTTCGTACCGCTGTGGATGCTGATCGTCCCGACACAGTGGCCGGTCATCGGGCTGTTTGTGCTGCACCAGATCGCCCGCAACACCATCGGCCACAGCGGCTACGAGCTGTTCCCGGCCCGCAAGGACGGCCGCCCGCTGCTGCCCTGGCTGACCAGCGTGACGCACCATGACCTTCACCATGCGCAGGCCGGCTACAACTACGGGCTCTATTTCACCTGGTGGGATCGCTGGATGGGCACCGAGCACCCGGACTATCTGAGGAGGTTCGCCGCCGTGACCGCGAAACAGCGGCGGGTTACCAGCTCGCCTTCACCAGCTTGATCATGAAGCGGCTGTCCTGGACCCGCCACTCCTCGTGGGTGGCGGCGGCCCGCAGGCTGACGGTGAACTCGGCGGGGATGTCGAACGGACGGGTGAAGCTGAGATCGACGCCCTCGTCGCCCATCGAGCCGCCGCCGACGGCGATGGACCCGATCGGCTTGCCGTCCAGGGTCAGGGCCGAGCGCACATTGGCCCGCGCCACCGGGATCTGGCCGGGTACGGCGATGACCTGGCTGGCGTTCATGTCCATCGAGACGCTGACATAGTTGGCGCGCGGCAGGACACCGAAACCGAACATCTTCGACATCGAGGAGCGCAGCCGGGCCTCGCGGTCGTTCCACGAGGCGCCCAGAGCCAGGGAGCGCTTGCCGGTCCTCGCCTCGTCGGGCTTCTGGCTCAGGTTCAGATCCAGGTCATAGGTCGGGCTTTCCAGCGTGCCCGCGACCCTGGCGGTGAATCTGGCGCTCTCGGTGTCGGTGGAAAGATCCAGCGGCAGGGCGGCCGAATAGCCGGTGAAGCGGCCGTCATTCGCCGAAACCGACAGGTCAGGCTTCTGAATCGCCTGGGCCGCGGCTGGAGCGGCGAGACTCGCCGACAGCGCAAAGGCCCCGAGGGCGCTGATGACAGCGCTAGACTTCATGCTCTGCTTCCTAGCACAAGCTATCCTTGCGGCAAGGTGAAGCTGGCCGCTTGGCCCGCAGGTTTCGCCACGGCCTCGCGAATGTCGAAAAATGCGGCGCGGCAAAGCAATCTTGCTTCGGCGCGCCTTCTCCTGTAGTAGCGCGCGTTCTCACGGATGGCGGTCTTTGGCGCAGCCCTCACGGGTACGGGATTTCCCGCTCGGCGCTCTGGAACCATCGTGGTCGTCGGACTTCCGCCGCCGACCGCGCCGCTGTCCAAACCGGAAGAAGGAAAACATGGCGTTCTACGAACACGTGGTCATCGCGCGGCAGGATATCTCGCCGCAACAGGCCGAAGCTCTGAACGAGCAAATCAAAGCCCTGATCGAAGAAGGCGGCGGTCACATCGCCAAGATCGAATACTGGGGCCTGCGTAACCTCACCTATCGCATCAAGAAGAACCGCAAGGGCCACTATTCCCTGCTCGCCATCGACGCTCCGGCGCCGGCGGTCAAGGAAGTCGAGCGCCAGCTGCTGATCAATGAAGACGTTCTGCGCTTCATGACCATCCGCGTGGAAGAGCTGGACCTGGAACTGTCGCCGGTTCTGGCCCGTCGTGACCGCGAACGCAGCGAGCGCCCCGAGCGTTCGGACCGTCCGCGCGACGAATTCGCGGCCGCGTAAGGGAGAAGAGAGATCATGACCGATACCACTGCTCCCGAAGCCGGCGCTGGCGCGCCCGCAGCTGGCGGCGCCCGCCGCCCGTTCTTCCGCCGCCGCAAGGTGTGCCCGTTCTCCGGCGCCAACGCCCCGAAGATCGACTACAAGGACGTCAAGCTCCTGCAGCGCTACGTTTCCGAGCGCGGCAAGATCGTGCCGTCGCGCATCACCGCGGTGTCGGCCAAGAAGCAACGCGAACTGGCCAAGGCCATCAAGCGCGCCCGCTTCCTGGCTCTGCTCCCCTACGTCGTGAAGTAAGGGAGACACCACGATGAAAGTCATTCTGCTCGAACGCGTCGAAGGCACTGGCGTCCTCGGCGACGTGGTCACCGTGAAGGACGGCTTCGCCCGTAACTTCCTGCTGCCGCGTCACAAGGCCCTGCGCGCCAACGCCGCCAACATGAAGTCCTTCGAAGTTCAGCGCGCTGAAATCGAAGTGCGCAACGTGAAGAACCGCGAAGCCGCCGGCGCTGTCGGCGAGACCCTCGACGGTACGCAATACGTGATGATCCGTCAGGCTGGCGAAAGCGGCCAGCTGTACGGTTCGGTCGCGGGTCGCGACGTCGCTGACGCCATCAAGGCTGAAGGCGGCAAGGTCGATCGCTCGATGATCGTCCTGGACAAGCCCATCAAGAACCTGGGCGTCCATGAAGTGAAGGTGAAGCTGCACGCTGAGGTGACCGTTACGGTCACCCTCAACATCGCGCGCAGCGCCGACGAAGCCGAGCGTCAAGCGCGCGGCGAAAACGTCATCGCCGCTCAATTCGAAGAAGACCGCGCGGCTGACGCCGAAGCGGCCTCGGACATGGCCGCCGGTGGCGCCGGTTCGTTCGAAGGCGATCACTACGAGTCCTGATCCTAACGGGATCGGTGATCTATCGAGAAACGGCGCGGAGCAATCCGCGCCGTTTTTTTCTGCATAGCAACCAAGAAATGTTCAACTTGTAGGCGCCCGTTTGTGCGCCCATGTTCTTCTCGCGAGGCGACAAGCCTCCGTGCCCGGACAGACCGATCATCAAATCGGCCCCCGGGGAAACCATGAGGGGAATACACATGAGCTTTAGAACCCTGCTGTTCACCGCAGCGTCTGTCGCTGCGATCGCCGGTTCCGCCCAAGCCCAGTCCACTGCGACCGAAGACGCCGCCAATCTCGAGCAGGTGGTAGTCACCGGCACCCGCACGGCCGGCCGCACGAGACTCGACACCATCGCGCCCGTCGACATCGTCAGCGAAAAGGCCCTGACCCGCACCGGCACGACCGAGCTGGCCCAGTCGCTGTCGACCCTGGCGCCGTCCATCAACTTCCCGCGGCCCGCCATTACCGACGGCACCGACCACATCCGTCCCGCCACCCTGCGCGGACTGTCGCCTGACCAGACCCTGGTGCTCGTCAACGGCACGCGCCGCCACGCCACGGCGCTGGTCAATGTCAACGGCTCGATCGGTCGCGGCTCGGCTGCGGTTGACCTCAACGCCATCCCGACCATCGCGCTCAACCGCGTCGAGGTGCTGCGCGATGGAGCCTCGGCCCAGTACGGATCCGACGCCATCGCTGGCGTAATCAACCTGCGTCTTCGCGAAGCCCGCAGCGGCGGCGGCGCGATCGCCACGTATGGCCGGTACGACACCGAGGTGAAGACCGCGCGCAACACCGATGGTCGCGACGAAAAAGACGGCCAAACGGTGACCTTGCAGGCCTGGCAGGGCCTGCCCTTGGGTCCTGAAGGCTTCCTGACCATTTCGGCCGAGTACCGGGACCGCAACCCGACCAGCCGCGGCGACATCGACGTCCGCGTCACTCCCGCCCGAGTCACGTCCCGCTATGGCGACGCTGAAGTCACCGACAAGACGATCTATTTCAACGCAGGCCTGCCGGTCAGCGAGACCTGGGACGCCTATGGATGGGCCGGCTACCAGGCGCGCGAGGGCGCCAGCGCCGCGTTCCCGCGCATTGTCGGCGACGCCCGCCAGGTTCCGGTCGCTTCAATCTATCCCAACGGCTTCCTGCCGCTCATCGCCAGCGACATCACCGACACCACGGCCGCCGCAGGCCTGAGGGGCGAGCTCGGCGGCTTCAAGCTCGACCTCAATTTCGCCTACGGCAAGAACAAGATCGACTACCGCACCGAAAGCTCGGCCAACGCCTCCTATGGCGCCGCCAGCCAGACCAGCTTCAACTCCGGTGGCATGAGCTACGACCAGACCGTCGTCGGCCTGGACGTCTCGCGCGGCGTCGACATCGGCGCGTATGAGCCGCTGAACGTCGCCTTCGGCGCCGAGGCGCGCTGGGAGGGCTATTCGATCCGGGCTGGCGAGCCGACCTCGTACAATCGCGGGCCGCTCACCTCGTCGGCAGCCGGCGCACAGGGCTTCCCCGGCTTCCAACCGTCCAACGTGCTGTCCAAGGACCGCAACAATGTGGGCGTCTATCTCGACCTGGAATCGCGTCTGACCGAGCGCTTCACCGCCTCGGCTGCGGTTCGCTACGAGGACTATTCCGACTTCGGCGCGACCACCACGGGCAAGCTGGCCGCGCGCTTTGAACTGGCCGATGGTCTTGCCGTTCGCGGCGCGGCCTCGACGGGCTTCCGGGCCCCGGCCCTTCAGCAGCAGTTCTTTACCACCACCTCGACCAACTTCATCATCATCAACGGCGTCTCGACCCCGGTCGAGGTCGGCACTTTCCCGGCCACCAGCGCCGTGGCCAAGGTGCTGGGCGCCAAGCCGCTGGAAGCCGAGAAATCGACCAACTACTCGCTCGGCCTGGTCTTCCACAAAGGCCCGTTCGAAGTGACGGTCGACGCCTACCGGATCAATATCGACAACCGCATCGTGCTGTCGGAGAACATCCAGGGCTCGGCCACGGGGACCCCGACGCAGCAGACGATCAACAACCTGCTGCGGCCCTTCAATGTCACGGCCGCCCGCTTCTTCATCAACGGTGTCGAGACCGAGACCCAGGGCATCGACGTGGTTGCGCGCTACCGGCTGGATGCTGACGAAGGCGGCGTCTTCGATCTGACAGCGGCCGCGAACTTCAATGAAACCGACGTCACCAAGATCCCGACGACTAATGCCCTGTCGTCCCTGCCGGTGCCGCCGACCCTGTTTGCCCGCGCCAACGTCCTGACGTTTGAGGAAGGCACCCCCAAGTCCAAGGTCACCCTGGCCGGCGACTGGGCCAAGGACAAATGGGGCGCCAGCCTGAAGACCACCTTCTATGGCTCGGTCCTGTCGCCCAACAACGACGCTACGGGAGCCTTCGATGTGAGGACGGGCGACAAGGCGGTCGTCGATCTTGAAGCGCGTTACGGCTTCACCGAGCACGTCACTTTGGCGGTCGGGGCCAACAACATGTTCGACGAATACCCCAACCGCACGCCGGTGACGGTCAACACGACCAACGCCACCGCTTTCACATCCTTCTCGCCGTTCGGCTTCAACGGGCGGTTCCTCTACACCCGCCTGAGCATCAACTGGTAGGCTGACCCTCGGTCATCCTGAAAAGGCGCGGAGAGCGATCTCCGCGCCTTTTTCTCAGGCGGGTTTCTTGTCCTGAGCGGGCCTGGAACATACACAAAACATCCCCGTTCATCTTGCCCGTGCGTCCACACGACGCGCGCACGGAAAAGGCCCGCGCGTTAACCTGCGACGATGTCTCTCGTCCCCGCTCTCGACCTTCGTCCGCCCCACGCGGACATCACCATCGCCGTCGCGCCTCACAACCTGGAAGCCGAGCAGGCGCTGCTGGGCGTGCTGCTGTACGACAATGCGGCCTATGAGCGGCTGACCGACGCTCTGAACGGCCGCCACTTCTATGAGCCCTTCCATCAGCGGCTGTTCCAGTCGATCGAGACACACATCCGCAAGGGCCAGCTGGCCGAGCCGATCCTGCTGGCCGACGAGTTCAAGAAAGACCCGGCGTTCGAGGAACTGGGTGGCCTGCGCTACCTGGCCGATCTGGTCGACCGCGCGCCGCCGGCCGCCAATGTCGGCGACTATGCCCGGGCCGTGTTCGACCTGGCCCTGCGTCGCGACCTGATCCGCATCGGCGGCGAGATATCGACCGCCGCCCACGGCGGCGGCGACGAGATCCGCCCGGCCCGCGACCAGATCGAGTCGGCGGAACAGCAGCTCTATACCCTGGCCGAAAGCGGCACGGCCTCTTCCGGTTTCGTCACCTTCGGCGACGCCCTGCGCGGCGCCGTCGAGATGACGGCTGAAGCCTACAGCCGCGATGGCGGCATGTCGGGCGTCGCCACCGAGCTGACCGACCTCGATCAGAAGGTCGGCGGGCTGCACCCCTCCGACCTGATCGTGCTGGCCGGTCGCCCGTCGATGGGCAAGACCGCCCTGGCCACCAACATCGCCTTCAATATTGCCCGCAAGTACGCCTACGAGATCCAGCCGGACGGCACTAAGAAGACCGTCCAGGGCGGCGTCGTGGCCTTCTACTCGCTGGAAATGAGCGCCGAACAGCTCGCTCTGCGTATGCTGGCCGACGCCTCGGGCGTTTCAGGCGACCGCCTCCGCAAGGGCGAGATCGACGCCTCGGAGTTTGGCCGGGTCCGCGATGCGGCCATGGAGCTGCAGGAAGCGCCCCTCTATATCGACGCCACCGGTGGTATCTCGATCGCCAAGCTGACGGCCCGGGCCCGACGCCTGAAGCGTCAGGTTGGCCTGGACCTGGTGGTCGTCGACTACCTGCAGCTGGTCACGGGCTCGGACCTTGGCTCCAACGCCAACCGCGTTCAGGAAGTCAGCCAGATCACCATGGGCCTCAAATCCCTGGCCAAGGAACTGGGCTGCCCGGTCATCGCCCTGTCGCAGCTGTCGCGTCAGGTCGAGCAGCGCGAGGACAAGCGGCCCCAGCTGTCCGACCTTCGCGAATCCGGCTCGATCGAGCAGGACGCCGACATGGTCTGGTTCGTGTATCGCGAAAGCTACTATGTCGGCCGCGCCGAACCGCGCGAAGGCACGCCAGAGCACCTGACCTGGCAGGAGGACATGGACCGTCTGCAGGGCCTGGCCGAGGTGATCATCGCCAAGCAGCGTCACGGCCCCATCGGCACCGTGCGCCTGTCGTTCAACAGCGACACCACCCGCTTCGGCAACCTGGCGCGCGATCACTATTTCGCCCAGGCGCGGAATATTCCGTCGGACGAGTAAGCGCCGGTTTGACCTAGGAAGCCGCATCAGGCGAGGGTCATCCGCCCGCCCTCCGGATCGACGAGTCGCCCGTGGATTTCAGCCCCCTGCCCGTCTCCAGCCTGATCGGCGCGTTCCTGCTGGCCTTTCCGGCCCTGTTCTCGATCGTCAATCCGGTCGGCGCCTCGCTGATCTTCGACCAGGCGATGGGCAGTCGGGGTCAGGACGAGCGTCGCAAGCTGGCCCGCAGCATCGGCTTCTATTCCTTCCTGGTGCTGCTGGGGTCACTGCTGCTGGGTGGCTATATCCTCAACTTCTTCGGCGTCAGCCTGGGCGCCCTGCGGGTGGCCGGCGGCCTGGTGGTGGCGATACGCGCCTGGGGCCTGCTGATGGACCCGCAGGAGCACGAAGACCGCAAGACCAGCGACACCGAACCGGCCAAGCGTCAGGAAGACATCGCCTTCTTCCCCATGACCATGCCGTTCACGACAGGTCCCGGCTCGATCTCGGTGGCGATCGCCCTCTCCTCACAGCGCCCCACCCAGGGCAGCGCCGTGGCCTTCTTCCTGGGCGCGGGACTGGCGGCGGCAGGCGTGGCGATCCTGGTCTGGCTGCTCTATCGCGCCTCGGGCCGCGTCACGCGTCTGCTGGGCCAGTCCGGCGCCCGGGTGCTGTCACGGCTGGTAGCGTTCCTGCTGCTGTGCATCGGCGTACAGATCACCGCCTCTGGCTTCGAAAACCTGGTCTCGGTTTTTCTGGCGACCCATCCGGGCGCGTTCTAGCTGGAAAAGCCCGGCCGGCTCCGCTACGCCCTGACGCGCCGCTTCCCTGATTGCCGAGCCCTCGTGACCGATCCTTCCGACAGCCGCCTGACGATCGACCTCGAGGCTCTCGCCGCCAATTATCGCGCCCTGCGGGACGCCGCCTGCGGCGCGGAGGTCGCCCCGGCGGTGAAGGCCGACGGCTACGGTGTCGGCGCTTCGATCGTCGCTGACCGTCTGTGGGACGAAGGCGCGCGCAGCTTCTACACTGCCCGCCTCTCCGAGGGCCTGGCCCTGCGCCAGAGCCTGGGCGACCGCGACGCGACCATCCACGTGCTGGACGGCGTCACGCCGGGCTCGGCCGCCGCGATGGAGGCGGCGCGCCTGACGCCGACGCTCAACAGCCTGCCGCAGATCGAGGCCTGGAACAGCCACGCGCGCGGCGGGCGGCTGACCGCCTCGCTGCATGTCGACACCGGCATGAACCGCCTGGGTCTGCGCCTGGAAGAGGTCCGCGTCCTGCTGGGCGCCATGGACAGGCTCAAGCATGTCGAGATCACCCAGGTGATGAGCCACCTGGCCTGCGCCAACGCGCCGGATCATCCGCTGAACGTGAAACAGTTGGAGCGCTTCCACGAAGCGACGACCCTGTTCCCGAACGCCCGTCGCAGCCTGGCCAATTCGGCGGGCATCTTCCTGGGCGGCGCCTACTGCTTCGACCAGGTCCGCCCCGGCGTCAGCCTCTATGGCGGCGGCCCCCGCGATGTCCCCGACGCGCGGATCAAGGCCGTGGTCACCCTGGAGGCCCCGATCCTCCAGACCCGCAACGTGCCGCGCGGCGAAAGCATCGGCTATGGCGCGACCTATACGGCGACCGACAACACCCGCGTCGCCATCCTGGCGGCCGGCTATGCCGACGGCATACCGCGCTCGGCCCATCCGCGCGGCGCGGTGTGGTTCGACGGCCAACGCCGTCCGATGCTGGGTCGGGTCTCCATGGACCTGATCGCCGTCGACATCACCGATTGCGACGCCGCCCGCCCCGGCGCGATGATGCAGATCATCGGCCCGGACCTGCCCGTCGACGACGCGGCGGCGGCGGCGGGCACTACGGCCTATGAGCTGCTGACAAGGATCGCGCCCAGAGCCCACCGGGTGATCGTCTAAACCCACGTCCGCCTTTGGCGCACGGCCCCGTCACCCTGTAGTCTCCTCCCATCCGAGAATCAGGAGCTTCCATGGCCCGTGACGGCGCCGTCTACGCCTGCCAGTCTTGCGGCGCGGTCCAGACCAAGTGGTCGGGGCAATGCCCGGCCTGCCAATCCTGGAACACCCTGGCCGAGGAAGTCGGCGCTCGAGCGCCGGGTGCGCTTTCCATCACCAAAGCCACCCGAACGCGCGGCCTGCAGTTCACCGATCTGGAAAGCGACACCCCCGCCCCGCCTCGTATCATCACCGGGGTCGACGAGTTTGACCGCGTCTGTGGCGGCGGGGTGGTGCCCGGCTCGGCCATCCTGATCGGCGGCGACCCCGGCGTGGGGAAATCCACCCTGTTGCTGGAGGTGGTGGCCCGGGCCTCGATGAAGGGCGTGTCCTGCGCCTACATCTCCGGTGAGGAGGCCGTAGCGCAGATCCGCGGTCGCGCCCACCGGATGGGCTTTGAGAAAGCGCCGGTGAAACTGGCAGCCGAGAGCAGCCTGCGCGACATCCTGGACGGGCTGAAACGCGACAATTTCGACCTGGTGGTCATCGACTCCATCCAGACCATGTGGAGCGACGCCCACGAGGCGGGCCCCGGCACGGTCACCCAGGTCCGCGCCTGCGCCCAGGAACTGGTGCGTCTGGCCAAGAAGAAGGGCGTGGCGATCCTGATGGTCGGCCACGTCACCAAGGATGGCCAGATCGCCGGTCCGCGCGTGGTCGAACATCTGGTCGACGCCGTGCTCAGCTTCGAGGGCGAGCGCGGCTATCCGTTCCGCATCCTGCGCGGCGCCAAGAACCGCTTCGGGGCCACCGACGAGATCGGGGTCTTCGAGATGGGCGATGTGGGTCTGCGCGAGGTCAAGAACCCCTCGGCCCTGTTCCTCAACGAGGGCGGCGAGCGGGCGGCGGGCGCGGCGGTGTTCGCCGGCATCGAGGGCTCGCGGCCCGTACTGGTGGAATTCCAGGCCCTGGTGTCGCCGTCCGCCTACGGAACGCCGCGTCGGGCCGTCGTGGGCTGGGACTCAGGGCGCCTCGCCATGGTGCTCGCCGTACTTGAATCGCGGTGCGGCCTTGGTTTTGGCGATAAGGACGTCTATCTGAACGTCGCTGGCGGCCTGCGCATTACAGAGCCGGCGGCGGATCTCGCGGCGGCGGCGGCTCTGGCCTCTTCAGCCCTCGATATCGCCCTGCCCCAGGACTGCGTCGTGTTCGGCGAGGTCAGCCTGTCGGGCGAGGTGCGGCCGGTCAGCCGGATGGAGACACGTTTGAAGGAAGCCGCAAAACTGGGGTTTGGCCGGGCGCTATCATCGCTTTCCGGCCTGCCTGAAGGCGGTGGCTCCTTGCCAGTGGCGGGGGTCGCGCGGCTCGCCGACGCCGTGCGCCGCATCGGCGACGAGATCTGGGGCCAGCTGACGTGACGCCTTTCGACATCATCGCCGGCCTGCTGCTGATCACCTCCAGCTCGATCGGCTTTGCGCGCGGCGCGTCGCGCGAGCTGACCTCGGCCCTGTCGTTCATTTTCGCCGCCGCCATCGCCCTGTTTGGCCTGCGCATGAGCGGTCCGATCTTTCGCGACCTCATGGACCCAGACTGGGCGGCCACGGCCTGCGCCCTGCTGCTGGTCTTCGTGGTCGCGTTCGTGATCCTGCGCTTCATCGGCGGACAACTGACCGCCGGCCTGCATGAAAGCTCTCTGGGCCTGCTGGACCGCGTGGTCGGCGCCGGCTTTGGCCTGATGCGCGCCCTGGTGATCCTGGGCGTCTTCAACATGCTGTTCCACATGGCCACACCGGCGGACCGCGTGCCGGCCTGGGTCGAGCGATCGATCTTCTATCCCCTGTCCGCCGCCAGCGCCAAGGTGCTGAAAGTGTTCGCCCCCAAGGGCGGCGAACTGGCGGGCAAGCTGGGCCCGGCCATCGAGGGCGCAGTGCGGGGGAGCAGCGACAATCCGTCGGACGGCAAATCCGGCGAAACAGACTATGATCAGAACCAGCGTCAGGACCTCGACGATCTGGTGGAGAAATCGCGATGAGCTTTATCGGCCAGTCGACCGATCGGTACTCCTCCGCCCCGTGGCGTGACCCCGAAGACGACACCCTGCGCCTGGAGTGCGGTGTATTCGGGGTCTACGGCGTCCGCGACGCCGCCGCCATCACCGCCCTGGGCCTGCACGCTCTGCAGCATCGCGGCCAGGAGGCGTGCGGCATCGCCGCCTTCGACGGCCAGCGCTTTCATACCGAACGCCACATGGGCCATGTCGGTGACGCCTTTACCGGTAACGACCTGGTTCAGCGCCTGCCCGGCGGCATGGCCATCGGCCACACCCGCTATTCTACCGCCGGGGGCAGCGGCATCCGCAACGTTCAGCCGATGTTCGCCGATCTGGAAACGGGCGGCGTAGCCATCGCCCACAACGGCAATCTGACCAACTTCCTCAGCCTGCGCGAGCGCCTGGTCCAGGAAGGCGCGATCTTCCAGTCCACCAGCGACAGCGAAGTGATCCTTCACCTGATCGCCCGCTCGCGGAAGGCCCGCATCGTCGACCGCTTCATCGACGCCGTCGGCCAGATCGAGGGCGGTTACGCCCTGGTGGCCATCACCAACAAGAAGATGATCGGCGTCCGCGATCCGCTGGGCATCCGCCCGCTGGTGTTGGGCGACCTGGACGGCCAGCCGGTCCTGGCCTCCGAAACCTGCGCCCTGGACATGATCGGCGCCCGTTTCGTACGCGACATCGAGCACGGCGAGATGGTGGTCATCTCCGAAACCGGCGTGAAATCCCTCAAGCCCTTCAGCACCCTGGCCGCGCGCCCCTGCGTGTTCGAGTATGTCTATTTCGCCCGCCCTGACAGCATGGTGAACGGCCGTTCGGTCTACGACGTGCGCAAGCGCATGGGCCAGCGGCTGGCGATCGAGACGGGCGTCGAGGCCGATGTCGTGGTCCCCGTCCCGGACAGCGGCGTTCCGGCCGCCATCGGCTATGCGCAGGAAAGTGGCCTGCCGTTCGATCTGGGCATCATCCGCAACCACTATGTGGGCCGCACTTTCATCCAGCCGACCCAAGGCGTTCGCGAACTGGGCGTTCGCATGAAGCACAGCCCCAACCGCGCGGTGCTGGAAGGCAAGCGCGTCATCCTGATCGACGACTCGATCGTGCGCGGCACCACCTCGCTGAAGATCGTTCGCATGGTCCGCGAAGCGGGCGCCAAGGAAGTCCACCTCCGCTCGGCCAGCCCGCCGATCAAGTGGCCAGACTTCTACGGCATCGACATGCCCGAGCGCGAACAACTGCTGGCGGCCAACAAGTCGCTGGAGGAGATGGCGCGGTTTCTGGAAGTCGACAGCCTGGGCTTCCTGTCGGTCGACGGCCTGTACCAGGCGCTGGAAGCCGGCCAGCGCGACCCGGTGACACCGCAGTTCACCGACCACTATTTCACCGGCGACTATCCTACGCGCTTGACCGACCGCGAAGTCGCCGAGGGCCGCAACGAGGCCAACGACAAGCAGCTTTCGCTGCTCAGTGCGTAAGCCTCTTTGAAATGAATGGATTTTCCAAGCTTCTCGCGAAGCTGAAGATCGACGGCTACATCATCCTGCTGTTTGGCATGGTGGTGCTGGCCTCGATTGTTCCTGTGCGCGGCGAGGCGGCTTCCGTGCTCAGCGTCGTGGTCAAGCTGGCCATCGCGCTTCTGTTCTTCCTGCACGGCGCCAAGCTGTCGCGCGAGGCCGTGGTCGCCGGGGTCACCCACTGGCGGCTGCACCTGATCATACTGGCCTTCACCTACATCCTCTTCCCGATCCTGGGCCTTCTGGCCGCCAGGACCGGAATCCTGTCGCCCACCATGGCGGCGGGTATGGTGTTTCTGGCCTGCTTGCCGTCGACGGTTCAGTCGTCCATCGCCTTCACCTCGATCGCCCGGGGCAATGTCGCCGCTGCGGTCTGCGCGGCCTCGGCGTCCAACCTGCTGGGTATCTTCCTGACCCCCGTGCTGGTCAGTCTGCTGATGCACGCAGAGGCCGGCACGGGCGGCTGGAAGGCGATCCAGGACATCCTCATTCAGCTGCTCTTGCCCTTCGTCGCCGGCCAGCTGGCCAGGCCGTGGGTGGGGCGCTGGATCGAGAAGCACAAGCAACTGGTCGGCTATGTCGACCGCGGCTCGATCCTGCTGGTCGTGTATGCGGCCTTTAGCGCCGCAGTGGTCGGCGGTCTGTGGAAGCGGGTCTCGCCGCTGGAGCTGGTGCTGGTGGTGATCGTCTCCGGGGCCCTGCTGACTGTGATCCTCCTGGCCACCACCTTTGGCGCGCGCGCCCTGGGTTTCTCCAAGGCCGACGAGATCGCCATCGTCTTCTGCGGCTCCAAGAAGAGCATGGCCACCGGCGTGCCCATGGCCGGCATCCTGTTTCCGGGCGCCACCGCCGGGGTTCTGGTGCTGCCCCTGATGATCTTCCACCAGATCCAGCTAATGGCCTGTTCGGTGATCGCCCAGCACTATGCCAAGCGCCCGGCCGATGACGTGACGGACGGGCTTCAAGAAGCCCCCGTCACCCGCTAAAAGCCCCCATGGATTCTTCAGCAAAACCGCTCGCGGGCCGTGTCGCCCTGGTCACCGGCGCGACGCGCGGCATCGGCGCGGCCATCGCCCTGGGCCTGGCGGAAGCTGGCGCGCATGTCGTGGCCCTCGGACGCACCCAGGGCGCGCTCGAAGCCTTGGACGACAGCATCTTCGCCGCGACGGGCGAGCACGCCACGCTCGTGCCGCTGGACCTGCGCGAGGCTGACGGCCTGGACCAATTGGGCGCGGCCCTGCACCAGCGCTGGGGCAAGCTGGACATCCTGGTTGGGGCGGCCGGTGTGCTAGGCGCCCTCACCCCGGTGGGCCACCTCGACCCCAAGGGCTGGGACATGATCATGTCCACCAACCTGACGGCAAACTGGCGACTGATCCGGGCGATGGACCCGCTGCTGCGCGCCTCCGACGCCGGCCGAGCCCTGTTCCTGACCAGCAGTGTCGCCAAGACCCACAGGGCGTTCTGGGGCGGCTACGCGGCCTCCAAGGCGGGCCTGGAAGCCATTGTCGACTGCTATGCAGACGAGATGGAGAACACCCCCGTGCGCGCCCTGTGCGTGGATCCAGGCGCGATGCGCACCAAAATGCGCTCAGGCGCCTTCCCGGGCGAGGATCCGATGACGGTCCCCGCGCCCCGGACGATCGTCCCCTACATCATCGATCTGGTCCGCCCCGACCGCGAACCGCCAAGGGGCGTCGCGCGGTTCAAGGATCGCGGACAGGAATCGGCGAGCATCAGCTAGACCGTCACGGGGCCAGGTGTTCGACCCAGCGGGCGACGGACAACCATGTGTCGCTCTGGCCGATGGGAATCACCAGCAGTTGCTGGGCCAGAACCAGTAGGCCGCCAAAGACATAGACCGGGTGCGGCCGCCCTCGAGTCCGCCAATCATAGACCATGGCGGCGACGATCAGCAGATCGACCACCAGGCCCGGCGGTACGGATACGAAGACCGGCGGCGGCCCGACCGCGCCCGGCGGGGTCATCAGCACGGCGAACGGCCGGGCCATCGCCGCCTGCATCGGCGGGATCATGGCCAGTAGCATCAGCCGTTTGTGGACCTCGTGCTTTCGCACATTGACGATCGCGGCGCTGAACAGTCCCGCAAACAGCGCTAGGGCGCTGAGCGAGACGATCGAGAACCGCCGCGCCGCGTCGCCGAACCCGGCAGCGTCGGCCACTTTCATCGAGTTGATAGCCGCCAGGACCACGGTGAAGGCCATGGCGGTCGCCAGTGACACCCCGGCTACGCCCCAAGCGCGGTGATCCATGGTTCGCCCGCTGGCGACCATCCAGGTCTGGGCCAGGAAGAACAGCGTCCAGGTGAAAAAGAAAAACCCGTGGAAATGCAGTACCGGCGCTCCGCCGAAGGTCCCGCTAGCGATCTTGGCCCAATAGGTCGGGATGAAGCCGCCAAAGGCGATCAGGACAAAGACCAGAGCCATGGCGACATAGAACCGGCGCCCGCTGGCGCGGGGTACGCTTGTGGATAACGCAACCATGGAGCCCCCCAGGCTGATTTCAGCCCGAGGATGACACGAACGACACTCAAAAACCAACGTTCCTCGAGGCGCGCGCTCAGATCTCCAACAGGTCGCGGCCGACGACGATCTCACCCGCGAAATGGGGTCGCACCGCTTCCAGCCAGACCCGGTCGTCAATGAAAGGAAAGCCGCCGGGCACGAAGTGCGAGAGTACTAGAGTCTTCACCCCAGCAGCGGTGGCGATCTTTCCCACCTGCTCGGTAGTGGTGTGACTGGCCAGCAGATGGTCCTTCAGGCGGGTCGCATTGGCTTCGGTGGCCAGCAGAGGCTCCAGGGACGGCAAGTGCATGACCTCGTGGACCAACACATCAGCGCCTTTCGCAAGGGCGATCAGCGCGTCGGACGGCGCGGTGTCTCCAGAAATGACGATCGACCGGTCGGCGGTATCGAACCGGTAAGCGAAAGCCGGCTCGACCGGCGGATGGCGCACCAGGGCGGCCGTCACTTTCACATTGGCGTCCTGCATCACCACACCCGGCCTGTTGATCTCATGCGGATGGATCAGCGGGCCCGGCGGCCGGCGGCCTTCGTCGGCGATGCGCGTCTTGATGTCGAAAGCGTTTAGCGCCAGCGACTGCCGCGTCATGGCCGCCAGCGGCGGCGGGCCAAAGGTGTCGACCCGGTGATCAAGATCGGCGGCCCAGGCTAGTATCAGCAGGTTGCCGTAGTCAGCGTTGTGGTCTGAGTGATGGTGGGTGATGAAGATATTGCGGATCGACCCCAGCTTCAGACCCGCCGACACGATCTGGCGCGCGACGCCATCGCCGCAGTCGATCACATAGGTCGCGCCGTTGATGACGATCGCCTGGGCCGGCGCCGAACGGTTCTTCTTGGGCGTGGGGCCGCCTCCGGTCCCCAGCAATATCAGCCGGGTCCCGGTCGCGGCACTGGCGGGTAAGCCACCGGTCGCCAGCGCTGCCGCGCCAAATGCCGCGCCTCGGGACAGCAATCGTCGGCGATCCAGCAGCATGCTCTGTCCCCGGCCCTACTTGCCCTTAGGCTTGCCTGGCCCCTTGTTGCCCCGCACGATGCTCGACCCGGCCACCGGGCGCTTCGGACCCGACGCGGCCTTACCGCCAGCCGCCTTGAAGCCGACCTTGTAGCTGGGCGTGCTCGAGACCTTCTTCTGGGCGCGCGGTCCCTGCTTCTTGACAGACTTGACGGCCGCCTTGCCGGGCTCGGCGGTGGGCGTCGTGACGGCGGCGCTGGTGGTCTTGGCCTCAGCCTTGACGGGCTTCTTGGGGCCTCTGACCGGCGCCTTCTCCGGAGGCGGCAAGCCGGCTTCGGCAGCCGCTGCCGCCGCAGCTTCATCTGCAATGCGCTTGGACTTCTTGACCGTGTTGCGCGAGGCGCGGATGCGCTCCTCCTCACGTTCGCGGCGCTCGAACTCGCGCTTGCCCCGGCCGCTGTGGCCCTTGGCCTCGCCATCGGCATAGGGGTTGGCGCCCGACTTGATGGTGATGCGCAGCGGCACCCCCGGCAGGTCGAAGCTCTCGCGCAGGGAGTTGATCAGATAGCGCCGATAGTGCTCGGGCATCTGATCGGCGCGGGTCGAGAACAGCACGAAGGTCGGCGGACGCGCCTTGATCTGGGCCATGTACTTGGGCTTGACGCGCTTGCCGCTGACGGCGGGCGGCGGGTGCCTCTGCATGGCCATCTGCAGCCAGTCGTTCAGGTCGCGGGTCTTGACCTTGGTCGCCCAGTCCCTGTGGATCTTCATTACGGCCGGCATCAGCTTCTCGATGCCCTTGCCGGTCTCGCCCGACAACGCCACCACGGGCGCGCCGCGCAGCTGGGGCAGCATGCGCTCGGCGTGCTCGCGGAAATCCTTCAGCTGGGCGACAGGATCTTCGACCAGGTCCCACTTGGCCAGCACGAAGACCAGAGCCCGCCCTTCCCGCTCGGTCAGGTCGGCGATCTGCAGATCCTGGACCTCGAAGGGGTGGGTGGCGTCCATCACCAGCAGCACGACCTCGGCAAAGGTGACCGCACGGATCGAGTCCTGGGTGGAGAGCTTTTCCAGCTTCTCCTGCACCTTGGCCTTCTTGCGCAGGCCGGCGGTGTCGACCAGACGAACCTTGCGGCCGTCCCACAGCCAGTCGACCGAAATCGAGTCGCGTGTAATTCCGGCCTCTGGCCCCGTCAGCAGACGTTGCTCGCCGATCAGACGGTTGACCAGAGTGGACTTGCCAGCGTTAGGACGACCAACGATGGCGATCCGGATCGGCTTGTCGTCGCTATCGTCTTCCTCGGAATACTGATCTTCCGGGAAGGCGGCCAGCATGGCGGCATACAGCTCGGCCATGCCTTCGCCGTGCTCGCCGGAGATCGGGATCGGTTCGCCCAGGCCCAGCTTGTAGGCCTCGCCAATGCCTGATTGGCCGGCTTTGCCCTCGGCCTTGTTGGCGGCGATGATGACCGGCTTGCCACGACGACGCAGCAGGGTGGCGAAGACCTCGTCCAGCGGCGTAACGCCCTCGCGGGCGTCATAGATGAACAGCGAAACATCGGCTTCCTCGACGGCGAGTTCCGTCTGGGCGCGCATGCGCGCCTCCAGACTTTCGTCCGAGACGTCCTCAAAGCCGGCCGTGTCGATCAGTTCCAGGTCCAGGTCGCCAAGGCGGCCGGAGGCATAGCGGCGGTCACGGGTGACCCCGGGCTGGTCATCGACGATGGCCAGTTTCTTACCGGCGAGACGATTGAACAGCGTGGACTTGCCCACATTGGGGCGTCCGACAATTGCGAGTTTCAAAGGCATGGGCTTGCAGTAGTCGATTTTTGCCGTTCCCGCAAAGCGAACGACCCGGGCCGGCTTGCGCCGGCCCGGGTCACGGGATCGTAAGGTTGATGATCAGCGAACCGAACGGTTCGGTGAATAGAGTTAGCGGATGGCCACGACCTGAGCGTCGTCAGTCACAAGATAGATCATGTCGCCAACCGCAATCGGGGCCAGCAGAACCGAGGCACCGATCTTCAGGGTCTTTTCCGTCACGCCGGTCTTGGGGTTCAGGGCCACGGCCTCGCCATCGCTGGAAACGGTGATCAGGCGGCCCGAGGCGAGAATCGGCGTCGACCAGAGGCGCGGATGCTTGGCCAGCTTCTTCTTCTGGCGCTTGGTCTGGCCCAGGCCCTCATTGAGGTCGCGGATCCAGTAGACCGAACCACTCTCGCGGGCGACGCAGATCACCTGGCCCGACTTGTCGACAACAAAGACGACGTCGCCGGCGGCCCACGGGCTGGTAATGCCGGTGATCGGCAGGGTCCAGCGCGCCTGGCCGGTGCGAAGATCGGTGGCCGAGAATACGCCCGAATGGCTGACGGCGAAGACATCGCCCTTGTAGATCACCGGGCGGCCGGGAATGTCGCGGATTTCGGACAGCGCATTGGTGCGGCTGGCGCGCGACAGCGCCTCGCTCCACAGATCGTTGCCGTTGGCGGCGCGCAGGGCGACCAGTTCGCCCGAGGCGAAGCCCGCGACGGCGGTGTCGCCGCTGACCGCAACGCTGGGCGCCGAAAGGATGCGGGCCGGCTCGATCAGGGCCTGATAGGTCCAGCCGGGCGCGCCGGTGGCGGCGTTGTAGGTCAGCAGCTCGTTATCGGTCGACACCACAAAGATCCGGCCGTCGACGACGGTCGGGGCCGCATGGATCGGGGTCGAGGTGGCCTGCCGCCAGGCTTCAACGCCGGTCGCGGCGTCGAGCTGGGCCACGAAGCGGAAGCCTGACGAGACGATCAGCTTGTTGTCGGGGCTGAGGGCCAGACCGCCGCCAAAGCCCAGTCGGTCGTTCTTGACGCCGCCAAAGCCGAAGACGCCGCCCTTGCCAGGACCGGCGGAGGGCCGCAGGTCCTTTCGCCAGTCCACCGAGCCTGTCTTGGTGTCGATGGCCGAGACCGTGGATTCGCCGTCCATGACGAAGATCCGGTCCGCAGTCGCCACCGGCGGGGCCGTGATGTGGAACTTGCGGTTGCCCTTCTGGCCAAAGCCCTTTCGCCAGGCGATCTCGAAAGCCTTGCCGGCGTCGACATGCTCGACCGACTGCTCGGCGCTACCGCCCGGCAGTCGCCATTCGGCCTGGACGGCCGGTTCGGGCAGGTAGAATTCGGTGCCCTTTAGGACCTCGGCGGCCTCGACCTTCTGGTCGAACGCGATGACCGAGATCCGCTGGCCCTGGGTAGCTGTGGCCTTGTCCTTTTCGGACTTGTCAAAGGGGTTGAGCTTGGAGACCGTCGAGCAGCCGCTCACCGTCACCGCCGCCGACATCAGCGCGATCAACGCCACAGAACGCTTGGAATTCATGGAGCGGCTCATTGGGCGCTGTTCGGCGCGGGTTGCGGAGCAATCGGCATGGTCGCGGGCGGCGGCAGCGCGGTCGAGGCTTTGACGACAGCGGCCAGATCCTTGGCCGAGCCGGAATCGATGATCTGCATCGCCGCCTGGGAGCGCTGGCGAACGCCTTCGGAATTGTTGTCGAGCAGGTTGGCAAGAACAGAGAAGTCCTCGCGGGCGCCCTTGAGGTCGCCGCCCTGAAGCTTGGCGAACGCCAGGGCTTCCTTGGCGTTCACACGATATGGGCTCTTTTCCCCCGCCAACGGCGTCAACCTCGCTTCGATATCCTTGAACGAGGCCGTATCCATGAGCGCCAAGGCGGATTTGAGGCGCGCCAGGTCGCCGATCACCGGATCGGAAGAAAGCTTGGCCGCTTCATCGAAATAGCGCACGGCGTCGGCGGTCTTCCCCTCTTCGAGGCGGATGCCGCCCATATGCATCAGCGCCAGGGCGCGATAGCCCGAGGCCCCGCCCTTGGACACCGCCTCCATGGCCGGGAAGCCCTTGGCCGGGCCTTCGCGGCCCATGGTCTCGAGCGCGGCCTGATAGGTCTCGGAGGCCTTGGCCGCTTCCTTGGTCTGATAGGTGGTCCAGCCCCAGTAGCCGCCCACGCCGATGACGACCGCCACGGTCGCGGCGCCGATCCACGGCAGCGCCCTCAGCGCGAGGGTCCTGTAACGGTCGGAGCGAAGCTGCTCTTCGACCTCGTCAAACACATCGACCACGAACGAGGCTCCGAAACGGACGCGGACAGCGTCCTGACACGTTGGCGCCGGACGGATCCGGCGGCGACGCATGGTTTACAACAGAATGCGGCCGGCGGAGGGCCGCCAGCGCAGGCGGCGAACCTATAGCGTGAATGGGCCAGCCGCAACGGGCGCTGGCGCGGCGGCTAGCCCTTCTTGGCGTAGTAGGTCTCGGCCTCGCCCGGGAAGGTCCGCGCCTTGACGTCGTTGGCGTATTCTTGGGCGGCGCGTTCGATCTCGCCCTTCAGGTTGGCGTAGCGGCGCACAAACTTGGGCGTCCAGTCGAACAGGCCCAGCATGTCGTCGGTGACCAGGATCTGGCCGTCGCAGCCAGCAGAGGCGCCAATGCCGATGGTGGGCGGCGCGATGGCGGCGGTGATCTCACGCGCCAAGCTCTCGGCGACGCCCTCTATGACCACGGCGAAGGCCCCGGCGTCGGCGGTGCGGCGAGCCTCGTCGAGAATCACCGCGCGACCGGCCTCGTCCTTGCCCTTGGCCTTGAAGCCCCCGTCGACCAGAACCGCCTGCGGCCGCAGACCCACATGGCCCATAACCGGCACGCCGCGCTTGGTCAGATATTCGATGGTTGCCGGCACGGTCGGGCCGCTTTCGACCTTCACGGCCTGGGCGCCCGTCTCCTTCATGATCCGCACCGCGTTGGCGTAAGCGACCTCGGGTGAGGCCTCATAGGAGCCGAACGGCATGTCGACCACGACCATAGCCTTGCGAGAGCCCCGCATGACCGCCTGGCCGTGCAGGATCATCATCTCCATGGTCACGCCCACCGTATTGGGCAGGCCGTGCACCACCATGCCCAGCGAGTCGCCGACCAGCAGCAGGTCGCAGGCGTCGTCCAGGGCCGCCGCGACCGGCGCGGTGTAGGCGGTCAGGCAGACGATGGGCACGCCACCCTTGCGGGCGGCGATGTCGGGGGCTGCGAGGCGGCGAACCGTCTCATCACGGTGCGAGGACAGAACCATGCTCCAGAACAGGCCCTGGGAAGGGCGAAGGCGCGCTGTTGTCGGTCAGATCGCCCCGCGCTGCAACATGAACAATGATCAGTCGATGCCGCGTCAGAACTCTTCCATCGCCCGGGTCACGGCGAAGCCCAGGGCCAGAAGCGCCAGGCCCGCAGCCAGCCACAGCGCTTCCATGCTCGCGGGCGTCGCGACCATCTGGCTGACCTTGTTCATGGCCAGGTCGATATCGGCGTTCAGGTCCCGCGTTCCCTCGCGCGACAGGGTCTGCAACTCGGCCGAGAAGCGGCTGGCTATCAATTGCACTGCCGCGATGACCCCCGCTGCGGTACCCGCTCCGCCGATCAAAACACGGCGCAGCGCCCAGCCGCGATCAAGATTTGCCGCGATCTGAGCGGCAAACAGCTCGGCGTCCGGAAAGGCCGGTGGCTCGTTGTAGAGCCGCGTCAGCTGCGCTTCGAAATCGGGTTCAGCCATGAGCTTCCCTCCTCGCGCTTTCACTAGGTGGGGCCAGTTTGGCCCTGAGTTTATCCAAACCACGTTTGACATGGGATTTCACCGTGCCGATCGGGATGTTCAAGGCCTCGGCGACCTCGGCGTGCGACCAGTCGCCCCCGTAGCAGAGGGAGACGCAGAGCCGCTCGCCTTTCGACAGGCCCTTGAGGGCCTCGTCCAGATCGATGCGGCTGGCCGTACGAGGCTCGTTCAGCGCCGTCGGATCATCGCCGTCCTGGGCTTCGTCGGTGAAGATCATGCGGGCTTCACGCTTGACCTTGCGCAGATAGCACCGCGCCGCGATCCGCTTGATCCAGCCGCCGAACGCGCCTTCGCCACGATAGTCCGCCACCTGCTCGAAACCGGCCAGGAAAGCGTCCTGAGCCATGTCGTCGGCTGTCGCAGGGTCGGCTCCCATGCGGCGCAGCAGACCCCGGACCGCCGACCCGTGTCGCCGGACCAGCTCGCCATAGGCGCGCCGGTCGCCCGCCGCCGCGAAGGCGGCGAGCTCGACATCGTGGCCCGTTGGTGGCCGGTCCATGGACATGCTTTTCCCCTTCCCCAAGGCTTAAGCGATCAGACGCGCTTGAACTTGTTGGGATTGAAGAAGCTGAGGACGATGAAAGCCACGCCGATCACGACGGGAATGCAGGCAATACCGATGCCCGGGAAGTCAGCATCATGATCGCCGAAGTCGGCGAAGTAGCTAAAAAGGCCAATGCCAAGGCCGACCGCCAACCAGATCACACCAGCCCGCATGTCGCTGAGCGAGGTGGGAGCGACCTTCACATTACGCGTCAGGGCCTCGATGACCTCGGGGGGAACCGGTTGCCCCTTGTCGATCGCTGCGCGCAGCGTCGATTGCATCTCGATACGTTCGCGGCTCTTCAAATAGACCGGCACGATCACGATCGCGCCGATGACCAGGAACATGATGATAGGGATCCAGACCTCGTCCATGGCGAAATTCCTCTTGGTGCGGCGTGACATCCATGTCGCCGCCTTCTGACTATAAGAGGCGCCGGGACAGCCGTTTGGAGGCGCCCGGCGAGATGAAACTTTCGTAAGCTATTTCTGCGGCAGCAACCTGTCGCCCAGCATGGCCGCACCGATGGCCAAAACCAGCATGCCGGCCACCGGAAACAGGGTCGGCGCCAGGGCGTCGACCGCCATGTTCAGGACCGGCGAGCAGGCCCACAACACCACGCTGCCGGCCAGGGCCGCCGCGCCGCCGACCATCAGACGGTCCAGAAACGCACGGCGTTCGACAGCCTCCATGACCTCAGCCACGAACACGTCGGATGCGCGCGGCGCGGGCGCCTCGCTGAGAAAGGCGACCAAACGATCATCAGGGGTCATGACGGATCTCCCAGTACGGCCAGCAGCCTCTCACGACCGCGGGTAACATGCGACTTAACAGTGCCCAGTGGCAGCCCCAGGGCCTCGGACGCTTCGGGATGCGACCAGCCTTGGCCAAGGCAAAGGGTGACACAGGCGCGCTGGTCTGCCGGCAGGGTGTCCAGCGCAGCCTGCAGGGCCATACGATCCTCTTGGGCGACCTCCGAAACGGCTTCCAGCGCTTCCTGGCCTCGCCAGTCCTCATCGCGCCGGGCTGAGCGGCTGGTAGCGCGATGTTGATCCTGCGCCTTGCGCCAGGCGATTCCGTAGAGCCAGGCGCGAAAACCATCGTCGGCGCGCAACCGTCCCAAACTCGTCCAGGCCGCCAAGAAAGCCTCCTGAGCGATGTCGTCGGCGTCGAACCAGCCGCTTTTCCGCAGAAACCCCCGCAGGGGCTTCTCGTGGATCGCGACCAGCCGGGCGAACGCCGCCTGGGATCCGGCCCGCGCCGCCCTGACGAGCGGCGCGTCCATCAGGCCTTCGGACCTCGCCCCGTCAGCAACGATACCAGAGACGCCAGGCTGAGCGCGCCCATGACGAAAGCGACGATCAGGAAGGCCGGGCCGGCCTCATAGAGATCGGACGTCGCGGCGAAGGTGAAACCCATGCACAGCACGCCAAACAGCACCACATGGTACCAGCCACGCTGGCGGCGATAGCGATAGCGAGGCCGCATGTCGTCGCGATCATCGTCGAGATCGTAGTTGCTGCGCTGGTTCAGGCGCGCCACCAGTTCCGGCGGCGGCTCGCGCCCGCTGGCGGCGTAGGCCTTCAGCAGGTCGAGCGTGTCGCGATTGGAGCGATAGGATAGCCAGCTCTGGAAGCCGGAAAACACGAACCAGCTCAGCGGAAAGATCAGCCACCAATAAGAACGAAACAGGTCTTCCATGGGTTTTCCCCTCCGATTGGCGACGTCAGATGCGGTTGAGTTTAGCCAGCAGTTCCGGCGGGGCGTCGCGCCCGTTGCGGACATAGGTCTGGATCAGGTCCATGGCGTCGCTGCGGGTCTTATGCTCCAGCCAGACGTTCCAGCCGGTGATGGCGGCCCAGCTCATTGGAAACACCAGCCACCAGAACGAATCGATCAGGCCCAGCATTGTCATCCCTCCGATGGACGCGAGACGTTCGCGCCCGTTTCTGAAGGTTAGTCGCCGCCGACGCTCGCCCTGGATGCAACGAGATGCGAAATAATTTCGGAGGGGGATTCAAAGACGATCGTCGGGCCGTGCTCGGCCAGGATGGCGCGCTTGGCAGCCCCCCAGGTCACCGCGCCGCTGGCCAGCCCAAGCGCGTGGGCCGCCTCGATATCGCGGGTCTCGTCCCCGATGCAGATCACCCGGTCGCGCGAGGCGCCTGAAGTCACCTTGCGAAACTTGCGCGCCTTGCCAAACAGAGAGGCGCCGCAGGAGAACTGGCTGATCAGGCTGGAAAGCTCGGGGCCCAGCACCGAGCGGATCGTGCGCTCGCTGTTGGAGCTGACAACGGCCAGTCGCAACCCCGCATCGTGCAGGGCCTGGAGCATGCCCGCAGTTTCTGGAAACAGCGGGATGGAGTCGCATTCGGCCGCCATCAGCTTCTTGCCGTGCGAGGCGATCATCGGCAGCTTCCACGGCGAGATGCCAAGATAGCGGATGACATCGCGCGTGCCGCGGCCACGCAGCATGTCGATCTCTTCGTCGGTGACCGTCTTGAAGCCAAAGCGCTGGGCCATCGGATTGACAGCCTTGATCATCCACGCCGCGCTGTCGGCCAGCGTGCCGTCGAAGTCAAAGATGACCATGTCGTAGGACGGGACGGGATAGGCTCCCACGGAACGGTTCCTGCGCTTTTCTTTTTCAGACGGAGCGTCGATGGCCGAAATAGCCCCGCTTCGCCCCGGCTGTCGTCCTAAATTCCGCCGACTCGCGCTTTGCGCAAAGTCGAATGCCTCAATCGGCCCTTCCGAAGGCCCGCGCATAGACATCTGGCTTGAAGCCAGCGGTCAAGTTTCCGTCGATGTCGAGGATGGGTCGCTTGATCATCGAGGGCTGGGCCAGCATCAGATCGATCGCCTTGCGAGCGTCCAGATCCTGCTTGTCGGCGTCCGCCAGCTTGCGAAACGTCGTGCCAGCCCGGTTCAGCACCGTCTCCCAGCCCAGCGCGTCCACCCAGCGCTCCAGACTGCCCCGGTCGATCCCGGCGACCTTGTAGTCGTGAAAGGCATGGGCGACGCCCTGTCCGTCCAGCCAGTCGCGGGCCTTCTTCATCGTGTCGCAGGCCTTGATGCCATAGATCGTGACGCTCATGGCCCGCTCCTCTCCTGAAGGCGCCGACGGGTAGCCGCGCCGCCCTCCGGGCGCAAGTCAGCCGACCAGCCGATAGCGGGCCAGAACCTCGTGCCGCCCCTTGCCGTGATGGCTGATCACCAGGGCAAACTCGCTCACGGTCCAGCTCACCGGTTCGATGGCGGCGACCACCGCGCCCGGCTGGCCATAAATGACCGTCAGATGCGGCGTGAAGTTTAGGTGGGAACCGTCGAGCTTCTCCCAGGCCAAGGCCTGTCGAAGGGCCGCCTGGAAGACTTCCAGCGCCTTCAGCCCTTCACCGCCGCGCAACACGACGTTCCCGGGAAAGCCGCCGATCTGGTCGAACGACACCTGGAACGGCGCCATCGACAGTTTTGATACCGCGCGGGTGATCCGCTCGACCAGGCTCGCCGGGACTTCGTCCCAATAGTCGAAGTGACCAAGAGTGACGTGCATCAGGTCCGGGCTGAAAACCGCGCCGCCCAGCCTGTTGTCGACCTGATATCGACGGCTACGGGCCTGGGCGGCCGTTTTGGCCTGCTGGTCCGGATAGACCATCAGGATCAGGTGCTTGTCGCGAGGCGCGGCCTCGAAGCCAAACAGCGAGGGCTGCTCGGAATCGCGCGCCATGGATCAGCCCGCCTTGGCGGCGGCCAGGCTGGCGCGCAGACGTTCGGCCACAGCGCCCAGCGTAATCGCCGAAAGCGCCTCGTCGACCGCGAGCGTGTCGTCCGTCGAAGCGATCAGGGCCAGGCGATGGGTGAAATCGGTCACCGCCGTGATGTGCTGAGCCAAGAGATCGACCGTGTGCAATTCCTGCATCACCTGATTGCGGCTCTCTGGCGGGCTAACCGCCAGGATCTGACCCAGCGCATCGTCCAGCTTTCCGCAGGCCTCGGCGGCGATCGACATTTCCGCCGAAACGGCCGCCAGAATTGCGGCGATGCTCGAGCCCGCGCTGTCCTGTTCCGAAGTCATCATTCCCCCGACGTTCAGTCTCTGTGTGTTTCCCGACCCCTGCGCGCATTGCGACGGCCGGCTGTTGGCTCACGTTGGAGTGATCCCGGGTCCGACCGCAAGGGCGATTACGCCAATCAGGCGAATTCACGGGCCCGATCCGGGGCCGCCTCAGGCCTCAATGATATGCGGGACGAAGCGGGCGAGGTTCTTGGTGACCACGCTGTCGTCCTCGCGGATACCGATCCCGGCGGGCTCATTGCCAACCATCCAGGCCCCGACGACCGGGTGCTTCCCCGCGAAGGTCGGCGGCGGGTGATAGGCCTGCACGATTGCGCCTTCCTGGCCATAGCCCTGGTCCAGGACAGGTTCATCGCCGCCAATGATCTCGACATTGGCGCCTTCGCGCGAGAACAACGGCTTGCGCACATGGCGCGGGCCCAGGGCCGAGGCGCGCGGATCGTCCTCAAAATAGGCTTCCAGCAGATTGGGATGTCCGGGGTGTCGCTCCCACAAGAGGGGCAGGATGCCCTTGTTGGACAGGATCGCTTTCCACGGCGGTTCAAGCCAGCGCACGCCTGCGGTCTTCAAATGCGCGGCATAGGGCTCGCGCAGCATGAACTCCCACGGATACAGCTTGAACGCCGCCTGGACGATGAAGCCCTCTTGGTCGACGAACTGGCCTTCGCCGTTCACGCCAATAGCGTCGATGGCCACGAACTTGGGATCCAGACCGGCCTGCAGCGCCAGATCTTCGAGGAAACGAACGGTCTGGCGATCCTCGACGGCTTGGGCGTCACTGGCGAAGTGAACGAAGCCGCCGGTCGGAAACAGGGTCGCGAAACGATCACGCAGCGCTTCGAACAGGCTGTTGAACTGGTCTGTCCCGGCCGGCAGGGCGCCCGAGGCCAACAGCTCTTCCAGCCACAGCCACTGGAAGGTGGCTGCCTCGAAGACGCTGGTCGGGGTGTCGGCGTTGTATTCGTAGAGCTTGGGCTTGCTGGCCCCGTCATAGCCGAAGTCAAAGCGGCCATAGAGCGAGGGCTCCTTGGCGCGCCACGAGGCGGCGATGAAGTCCTGGTGCTCGGCCGGGATCGCCAGCCGCGTCATCAGGGCTTCGCTGCCCACCGCCTCGTCGACGAGGTCCAGGCAGAGCTCGTGCAACTCCGCCGCCGCAGGCTCCAGATCGTCTTCGATCTGGGCCAGGGTGAAAGCGTAGGCCGCCGACTCGTCCCAATAGGGCTGGCCGTCGGTGTGATGATAGACGAAGCCGACAGCGTCGGCTTTCGCCTGCCAGTCAGCGCGCGGCGTCAGGTCAAGTCGGCGCATGCGCTCTAGGCTTCGCTCGACTTCTGCTCGATCTGAAGCGGGGCCGCGGCTGGGGGAGCCAGGCGGGCCAGGATGTCGTCGGCCGAGGACTGACCCGGGCCAATACCGGCCAGACGCAGCTTTTCGTCGAGATCCGCACCGGTGCGCCGGTCTTCCAGTTCGCCGGCCGCCTTGATCCGTTCGCCGCGAATGGCCTGCTTTTCCTTGATGCGGGCAAGGCTGTCAGCGGCAGAGCCCAGCGACGAGCCAGCGCCGGCGCCGCGCGCGGCGACCGAGGCCTGGGCCTTCTGAACGCTCTCATTGACCTTCACGACCTCGACCTCGCGACGCAGGGTCTCGATGCGGCGGTCGGTGGCGGTGATGGCCTGATGCAGCTGATCCTCGGCCTGACGCATGCCCTCGATCTGGGGCTCCTTCAGGGCGATGTCCTGCTCCAGGTCGGCGATGCGCTGGGCCACCTGGCGGGCCAGATCCATGTCGCCCTTGCCGACGGCGGCGCGAGCCGAACCTTCGTACTTGGTCACCTGCTCACGGAAGCTGGACACTTCTTTTTCCAGGATCCGGCGACGGGCGACCAGCGTGGCCATGTCGTCGCGGGCCTTGCCCTGGGCGGTGTCGGCGTCGCGGATTTCCTGGTCCAGAATCCGGATGGCGTTGGCGTCGACGACGGCGGCCGAGGCTTCATGCGCACCCGCGCGGCCCAGGGTGAACAGCTTGCGCCAGATGGACATCGGTGGGTCTCCGGGAACGATATTAGGCGGGGGTGAAGGACGAGCGCAGATCGGAAGCGGCCTCGATGGCGTTCTCGGCCAGCACGCGCAGCTCGATCAGGATGTCGTCCAGCGATGAGGACGGCGCCAGTTCGCCGAACAGTTCGTAATAGTCGCGGTCGCCGACCGTACCGATGCCGAAGTTCGACAGCGGCACCAGCTTCTGAGCCTTGAGCAGAAACTCGTTGAAGGCGTGGCGGTCTTCCTGTTCGTCGACCGGCCACAACAGGACCGACGCGGCGATCTGCTGGTCGCTGACGCTGACGAAGATCTCCAGGTCGCCCTGTTCGTGCATGGTGACCAGCAGGATGGGATCGGCGCCTTCGACGACGCGGGCCGTCATCGCGTCGCTAAGGCCATCCGACAGGGCGGTCTGCAGCGAGCGAACAGTCCAGGCGGGGGTCGTCATGGGGCGTCATCCTCCAGAGGTCGTGGCGTTTCATACAAGATGGGAGGGCGAACGCCAGTCGTCGAGAGCATCTCCCCGGCGTTCGTCATGACAAGTTCGTAATGGCGCAGCCCCTGTTGCCCGGCCAGCGGGCGTCGTACACATAGACGGAGTAGCCACCGGGTCCGCTTTTGATGTTCAGCAAGCTCTTCGGACGCAAGGATGCGGCGCTCGCCGCGCCGGCCCTGCCCGCCATCCGCAATGTCACGCTGGGCCGAACCGTCTGGCTGGACACTTTGGCCTGGAGGCGGTTTGGCGGCGACACGCGTTTCTCGCTGGACCGCGATACGCTCGAGATCACCGCCCAGGGTCTGGTCGACCTGAAGGACGGCGGCTTCATCCATCGCTTCTACACCGACGACCACGTGTTGTTTCAGGCGGTCTCCGACGATCGCGAGGGCCAGCGCCTCACCGATGTGACGGTCTTCATGCCCTGGGACAGCGCCTATCCCGGCGGGCGGGCCGACCGCGAAGCCTGGGCCGCGCGGCTGAAGGCCCGCACCTTCACAGCCAAGGGTCTGGCGGACTACGATCGCCTTTGGTTTGGCGACGAAGCCGAAAGCCAGGACCCGGTCACCTTCTGGGAAGACCTGCATGACGACCGGGATGGCATTCCGGACCGCCGCATCTTCCAGACCTGCATGCTGTTTGCCCGCGACCTGCCGGGCGACGGCCGCGAATTGCTGCTCGCCATCGAGCAGGAAAGCGAAGACCACGAGGTCTCGTTCGAGATCATGCTCGGCATCCCGCTGGAAGCCGGCGAATTCAAAGCCTGACCGGAAAGAGACAGACCATGTTCGATCTTCAGGGGTTCGCGACCAGCGCCCTCGCCTTCCTGGTGGCCTTCGTCGCCGCAGGCCTGTTCACCGTGGCCTTCAAGATCATCTACCAGTGGGTGACGCCCTACCACGAGGGCACGCTGATCCGCGAAGGCAACGTCGCCGCCGCCCTGGCCCTGGGCGGCGCACTGATCGGCTATGTGCTGCCGCTGGCCTCGGCGCTGAGCCACACCGTGTCACTGGTCGAGTTCTGCGCCTGGGCCGCCCTGGCCGGCGTGATCCAGATCGCGGCCTTTACCTTGATCCGCATGGTGGTGATGAAGGATGTCGCCGCCCGCATCGAACGCGGCGAACTGGCCTCCGGCGTCTATCTGGCCAGCATTTCGATCGCCGTGGGCCTGATCAACGCCGCCTGCATGACGTCTTGAGGCGCATCATGACCACTCAACCTCAATCCCTCCGCACCGCGCCTCGCCTGAAGCGCTCGCGCAGTCTCACCCTCACCACCCTTATGGCGGGCGCGGCGGTATCGATCACCGCTTGCGACAACGCTCCAGCGGTCACCCAGTGGGGCGACCCGCCGGCAGCCCAGGCGGGCAAGGCCGTCGAGGCGCGCACCTTCACCAGCCTGGACGAATGCAAGGCCTCAGGCGACTTCACCGCCCAGCAGTGCGAAACCACCCTGGCCCAGGCCCAGAAGGACAGCGCCGAGAACGCGCCAAAGTTCAACGACCAGCAAAGCTGCGAGGAGCGTTACGGCGTCGACCAGTGCGTGCCGCGCTCCAGCCAGGGCGGCGGCAGCTTCTTCACGCCCCTGTTGACCGGCTTCATCATCGGCCAGGCGCTCAACAACATGGGCGGCGGCTATCGCGGCGCGCCGATGTATCGCGATCGCGACGGTACCTATTATGGCGGCAGCGGCTATCCTCTGTCGCGCGACTACGTCACCGGCCGCACACGGGTGCGCTCGGAAAGCTTCGATGCGCCCTCGCGCGCTGAGGCCCCGAGCCGCGTCCAGAGCCGGAGCTCAGTGATCTCGCGCGGCGGGTTCGGCGGCGGGCGCTCGTTCGGCGGCTGATGGGTCACTATCTCGCCATGAGTCCGCAGCTTTCCCGCAACGCCGCCCAAGAGCTGGACGCGGCTGATCCGCTAGGGAGCGGGCTGCGGCCGAGTAAGGTCGAACGAGACCCTAAACAGCCGCCCCGGCCTCGCTAGCTGATAGGTGAAGGCCTCCTGCGTGAGCCCCAGCGACCACACGTTGGTGTTCGACACCGCGCGATCCAGCCGTGTGAACAGAGCCCGCGACTCCGCGTCCACCGGAAAGCTCTGCAAGGAAACGGACCCCGCATCGACCGCATCGCCGCCATAGCGGGACAGCTCATCCTCGACCCCGTCGGCGTGACGGTGGTCGTGCTTCAGGCGCAAACGCCCCTCCCCCAGCCGGGTGATCACCCAAGTGCGCGAGCGATCCTCGCCGACCCGGAAGGGAATGCGGATTTCGTTGGCGTTGCACTGCGCCAAGGTGATCACCAGTTCGGCCTTGCGAAACGGCTCATCGACCGCGTCGCCCGTCACGACCTGGCCCGTGAAGCTCTTCCCGCAGAGTGTTTGAAGCTGGCTGAAGAACCGGTCGGCGGCGGTTTGGGCCGAGGCCATGGTCGGAACGGTCACGAGCCAGACCGTCGCGCAGAGCGCCAGGATAGGTTTCATTCAAATTTCCTGATCGGAACCGCCCACGTCCAGACGATTGCCCACCGCTTGCGGATAGGACGCGAGAGACTGTCGATCGTCGCGCGACGCGGATGACGCCGAGGCTATTCCCACCCGACGTTGATTGCCACGACCGACGGCGAGCTGCCAAGCCGACCGTGTGCGACGGAAAGAGAAACACCATGAAAGAGACCAAGGGCGGGTCGAAGAAGCAGGTCCCTCCGAAAGCCAATGCGTCCAACCCCAGCGTCAAGGATGACATGGCCGAGGGGCAAGGCGAGGCCGCCCTTGGCTTTGGCGCGCTCAGCCCATAAGAGGCGGCATGAGCCAAGGCAGACTTTTCGCACTTTTGCTGCTAGTGGCCTTCGCCCCCGTCGTTGCACGCGCCCAAGAGCTAGAGGCCATTTCGGTTTGGGGGCGCCGCGCCAACGACCTGGGCAGAGCGACTTCTGCGAGCGAGGGCCGCATCGCCTATGCTGACTTCGCCGTACGTCCGTTGCTGCGCCCGGCCGAGTTGATCGAAGCGGTGCCGGGGCTGGTCGCGACCCAGCACTCAGGCGCAGGCAAGGCCAACCAGTACTTCCTGCGCGGCTTCAATCTGGACCACGGCACGGACCTCGCCGCTTCGCTGGACGGCGTTCCACTGAACCTGCCCTCTCACGGCCATGGCCAGGGTTATCTAGACCTCAACATCCTCACACCGGAATTCGTCCACGATATCAGCTTCAGAAAAGGCCCCTACTCCGCCGAGAACGGCGACTTCGCTACGGCTGGCGCGGTGGCCTTCGAGACAGCGGATCACCTGCATGGCGACGGGATGCAGGCCTGGGCCGGGGAGAACGCCTACTATCGTGCGGTCGGTTCCAAGGTTCTCAGCCAAAACGTGCTCGTCGCCGCCGACGTCTCCAGCGCGCGCGGGCCTTGGACAACGCCGGAGGATCTGAAGAAGGTCAACCTGCTGGGCCGCGCGATCGTAGGTGGGTGGTCAGTCACCGCCCTGGCTTACGATGCCGACTGGAGCGCCACAGACCCGATTCCTCGGCGGGCGGTCGAGAGTGGAGCCATCGGTCGGCTGGACGCCGTTGATGCGACCGACGGCGGCGAGACTTCACGCTACATTCTTTCAGCCCGGCGGCGCGACCTGCTGCTGGGCCTGGATACGGTGATCTATGCCCAGCGCTACGAGCTCGATCTCTTTTCCAACTTCACCTACTTCCTGGTTGATCCGGTCAATGGGGACCAGTTTGAGCAAGTCGACCAGCGCTGGGTTTACGGCGGCGCGTTGATCAAGCGCTGGACGCTGGGCGACCGCTGGAGCGCGCGGACCGGCGCCTCGGTCCGTGTCGATGCGATCGGCAAGGTCGGCCTCTACCGCACCACCGCCCGCGTGCGTCGCGAGACCGTTCGTCAGGACGCCCTGACCCAATGGTCGACGGCCCTGTGGGGCGAAACCTCCAGGCGATTCGGCAAGCTGGACCTCACCCTGGGCCTGCGCGCCGACGCCATGGGCGCCGAGGTCCATGCCGGCGACCCACGCAACACCGGGACTGTCAGCGAGCTCCTGTTGAGCCCCAAGCTGACCCTGGCCTGGCGGGTTTCAAAAACCTTCGAGTTCTATGCCGACGCCGGACGCGGCTTTCATTCCAACGATGCGCGCGGAGCAGTGATCACAGTCGACCCCGTCACCGGCGATCCTGCCGAGCGTGCGCCATTGCTATCGCCATCAGACGGCGCAGAACTGGGCCTGCGCTGGAAGCGCAACGACTGGGCCCTGACGGCGGCGGCGTGGGCGCTGCACGTCGACTCTGAGCTCATCTATGTCGGCGATGCCGGCTTCACCGAGGCCAGCGGCGCGACTCGACGAGCCGGTCTGGAGCTTCTGGTCGACTGGCGGCCGAACTCGCGCCTGGATCTAACGGCGTCTTACGCCGCCACCCACGCCCGCTTTACTGGCGATCCGCCCGAAGGCGACCGTATTCCCAATGCCGTCGGCGCAGTATTGAGCGCCGGCGCCAGTTGGAAGTTGGGCAAGGCCTCTACCCTTTCGCTGACCTGGCGCCGACTGGGCGCGGCGCCGCTCATTGAGGACAATTCCATACGTTCGCGTCCGACAAGTCTGGTCAACGCCCTGTTCGTCCAGAACCTGGGCCCGGCCAGTGTGATGGTCGAGGTCCTGAACATGACGGACAGCAAACGCGATGACATCGCCTATGCCTACGCCTCCCGGCTGCCGTCCGAGCCTGCCGGCGGGGTCGACGACGTCCACTTCCATCCGGTCGAACCCCGGACCCTGCGCGCGGGGTTGAAGATCAGTTTCTGACCAATCATGACAAAAACAAGGTGATTTTCCCTTCGCGGCTCGCCAAGGTCATCCTGCGAATTTATCCGGACTCAGTGTCTGAGGGGCTTTTGAACTTGTCCAAGCTTTCTATCCGCTACGCCGTGGCCGGTGTTATCGCAGCCACGCTCGCCGTGTCGTTGGCGCCCGGCGCCCAGGCCGACGCCATCAAGCAGACCAAGGCGCCCTTCGACGACAAGTTTCGCCAGCTGGAAGGCGAGGACTGGCCAACCCCGACCGACTATCGCAACGCTGCTGGCGCGCCGGGTTATAGGTACTGGCAACAGAAGGTCGACTACGATGTCGCCGTTCGCCTGGATGAAGACTCCAAGCTGCTGACCGGCAAGGCCGCCGTGACCTATCTCAACAACTCGCCCGACAGCCTGCCCTATCTGTGGCTGCTGCTGGACCAGGAATACAAGCGCGACTCGATCAGCAAGCTGACCGAAACCGTCTCGGGCGACAGTATCAGCCTAGGCCAGGTGCGCCGCATCCAGCGCTTCAAGGAATGGGAAGGCGGCTTCACGATCAAGTCGGTGAAGGACGCCCAGGGCCGTCCGCTGAAGTTCACCGTGGTCGACACGCTTCTGCGGGTCGATCTGCCGGCTGCCGTGCGCGCCAATGGCGGCGAGACCAAGTTCACGATCGAATGGTCTCTGCCGATGGCCGAGAACAAGGTCGTCGGCGGTCGCAGCGGCTACGAGTGCTTCACCGGCAAGGGCGAGGACGGCAACTGCATCTACGAGGGCGCCCAGTGGTTCCCCCGCCTTGCCGTTTATTCGGACTATGAAGGCTGGCACAACAAGGCCTTCCTCGGGGCCGGCGAATTCACCCTGGAGTTCGGCGACTATCGGGTCGCCCTGACTGTGCCGTCCGACCACGTGGTCTCATCCACCGGCGTGTTGCAGAACCCGGGCGCCGTCCTGACCGCCGCCCAGCGCGACCGTCTGGCCAAGGCCCGCACCGCCAGCGAGCCCGTCTATGTCGTCACGCCCGAAGAGGCCGTAGCCGCGGAGAAGGGCAAAGCCAAAACCGAGAAGACCTGGGTCTTCCAGGCCAGCAATGTCCGCGACTTCGGCTGGGCCAGTTCGCGCAAGTTCGTGTGGGACGCCTTGGGCGTGAAGCAGGATGACCCCAAGGCCGAGTATCCGGTCGTGATGGCGATGTCCTTCTTCCCGAAGGAAGCCCGCCCGCTGTGGGACGCCTATTCGACCAAGTCGATCGCCCACACGCTGAAGGTCTATTCTGACTTCACCTTCGCCTATCCCTATCCGGTAGCCCAGTCGGTCAACGGCCCGGTCGGGGGGATGGAATATCCGATGATCAGCTTCAATGGCCCACGGCCTTTGAAGGACAAGAAGACCGGCGCCCTGACCTATACCGAGCGCGCCAAGTACGGCCTGATCGGCGTGGTGATCCACGAGGTTGGCCACAACTATTTCCCGATGATCGTCAATTCCGACGAGCGCCAGTGGACCTGGATGGACGAGGGCCTGAACAGCTTCCTTGAGTTCCAGGCCGAGGTGCAGTGGGACAAGAAGTTCCCCTCGCGTCGCGGCGAGCCCAAGGACATCGTCGAGTACATGGTCAGCCAGGACCAGGTGCCGCTGATGACCCAGTCCGACTCGGTGATCCAGTTTGGCCCCAATGGCTATTCCAAGCCGGCTACCGCCCTAGTGATCCTGCGCGAAACGATCATGGGCCGTGAGCTCTTCGACCGGGCGTTCAAGGAATACTCCAACCGCTGGCGCTTCAAGCACCCCACGCCCTACGACTTCTTCCGCACGATGGAAGAGTCGTCAGGGGTTGATCTGGACTGGTTCTGGCGCGGCTGGTTCTACTCGACCGACCATGTCGACATCGCGCTGGACAAGGTCGTCAAGGCGCGGATCGAGAGCGGTGATCCTGACGTCGAAGCCGGGGTCCGCAAGGCCAGAAACGCCATCGAGCCGGAGTCCCGCACAGCCGCCAACAATAGCGGAACAACGGTCATCGAGCGCGACGCCAAGGTGCGCGATTTCTACAACGCCAATGACGAGTTCGCAGTCTTTGACAGCGCGCGAAAGAAGGCCAAGACGGCACGCGAGGACCTGACGCCCGAAGAACAGGCGGCCCAGGACCTGAAGGACAATCTCTATCGCTTCACGTTCCGCAATATCGGCGGACTGGTGATGCCCGTGATCGTCAAGATGGACTTCGCCGACGGGACCAGCGAGACGGTGCGGATACCCGCCGAAATCTGGCGCAAGAACTCAAAGCAGGTCACCTGGCAGTATGTCTCGACCAAGGACCTGAAAGGGGCCCAGATCGACCCCCTGTGGGAAACCGCCGACGCCGATCGCGGCAACAACGTCTATGAAGGCGCCATCACGCCGACGACGCTGAAGATCCAGAAGGCGCCGGAAACGACCAACCGCATGAAAGACGCCAATCTGAAAGTCGAACCGGGCGGTCTGGGAACCTTGCCGTCGGAAGAGCCCAAGAAGGACGAAGGCTCCAAGTGATCGCGCGCGCGGTCGCCCTGTTCGCGGCGGCGGGCCTTTTGCTCGCCCCGCTGTCGGCGGCCGCGCACCGAGGCCATGGAGTGTTGAGCGTCGTCGAGATTGACGTGCGTACTGGTGGCGTCAGGGTCAGTCACAGGATCGCTGCCCACGACGCGGAGCCGGCGCTCGCCCTGATCGCCCCAGACGCCCAGACCAGCCTCGACGATCCCGACGCCGTGGAGGCCCTCAAGGCCTACATGCTGCGGACCTTCTCTCTGGCGATAAACGGCGGCTTCGTCGATCTGACCCTGAAGGATCTGACCCTTGGCGCGGACGAAGTTCGGTTTGAATATGTCGGCCAAGTCTCGCCGGCAGACGTCCGCGCCGCCATCGGACTGCGGGCGGCGATGTTCGCAGACGTCTATGCCGACGAGGTCAATCAGGTAAACGTCCGCCGCTTGGGCATCACTCGAACGCTCGTTTTCAACGGCTCCGACGCCGACGCGCCTCAGACCTTGGATCCTCTCGAGCACTAGATCCAGGGGCGCCACAATTGAACCATGCCTGCGGCCCCTGGTTTTTGCGACGCGCTATTGCGGCAGCGGACCCGTTGTCATTCCGCCGAATAGAGCTCTTGGCCTCGCCTTTTTTGGCTCTTTACGGCTCAACGCTTGCTGAGCAGCGACAACCACACGCTCTGGCCGCCGCTCACTTCGGCTGCGGATTTGATGGATTTTCCGTGCTCAATGCGTCGATGATCATCCGACTGGCCATTGCGCATCGGCTCTCGCCGAGTTGGGATTTGTGACCAGGCGATGCGTCTTCGCCGGTCTCGCGCGCCATCGCTTCCGCCGCGGCCTCATCGATGGCGCGCCGAAGCTCGGCCAGCCGCCTATCAGCTCCGGCCATGGTGGCCCAAAAGGTCTTGTCGTGAGTCGTGGGATCATCATCGCCGCTCGCCTTGGCGGCGGGGAGAGGCGCATCCAGCCGTACTGAACTGGTGCTTTCAGCGCCACCCACGATGAGGCTTTTGGCGTGAGCCAGGATCGCTCCGGGGATCCTGAACAGTAACAGACTAGACAACGACCTGGACCTTGCGTTGGCAGTCGAGGATCGCCGAGCAGGTGAAGGCAACGACCCTTTCGGTCAGGCTGGACACATCGTCTTCCGCAAAGCCGTGATCACGAGCCCAGATCTTTACAGCATGCTTGAGGATGATCGCCGCCGGGTCGGAGGCGAACGCGTCGGAGATAGCGTCTTGGCCGATCGACGGCCCTCCGAGGACGGCAGCTTCGAGAGACATGGCTAGGTTCCTGATACGACGGGAAGGGGCTTGTTCCATCGGCGGCGCGACTGGAAAGATGTTCAGGGAGAGGGACCCGACCGAAGGGGCAGTCGGGTCCGGAGGCGGCGAAAACGGCCAGCGGTGGCAAGCCGAATGCTGTGTAGGTCTTTGGCGGCACTCCAACGATGGCGGTCGACAGAGAGGTTCTGCAGCCGCCTGGACTGTTGTCGTCGCGGCCTACGCCCCGAAATATGAATGCGCCGCCGGCGCATGACTGTGCGGATCTGCACATCGTCAGAGATATCGACACCAACTCAACCCGAGGTGGATTAAATCAGGCGTGCGTGAGATTGAAAATGGGGGTCGCCGGAAAGCCCTTGCGCCCTTGGGTGCGCCCTACGTAGCCACAACGGACGCGATCCCCGTGAAGGGTCGCCAGCGCCCCGGCCAAGGCTTCGCTGACACAGGCGGAGCCGGGCGCGACCTCCGGCTCGATACGTGCGGCGACCACCACGTGAGCACCCACGACGGCCGGCGCCTTGGTCAGCGGATTGGTCGTCAGGTGCACCGGTCCATAGTGACCGCCAATCCTGAGGCCAAGACTGCGCGGCAGGCCGAGGCTTCGAAGGTCCAGCGCACGGTGGGCCTCCTGCAAAGCCAGGGCGGCCACAGCGGCGTCTATCGGCTGGTCAAAGACAAGGAAGAGACCATCACCCCATGTCTCGACGTGGCGCGGAGGCGCATCGAGCCCCTCAATCACCTTGGCCATTTGCCCCATCACCGTATCGATGAACGCAGGAATCTGGTCGTCGCGCAGCGCTCCAAACCCCTTCACATCAGCGAAGAGCATGGCCTTCATCGCGCGCGAGGCGGATGCTTCGGCGTCTCGCAAGGACGGCGCGACCGCTTGAGGCGGCGGCGGACGCAGCACCGGGATGACCACCTGCCTGCGGCGCCCCCTGGCCCAATAGGCCAGGTCCACCGCCACTCCGGCCGGTCCGGCAGCAGCGTGACCGTCCCACACGGCCACCTGCAACGCTTCGGTCGACAGGGTTTGGGCGCGCAGCACTGCGCAACCCATGGCGATCTGGCTGGCGTAGGCGAAGACTTGCTCGTCCCCGGCGTAGGGGTCCAGCGAGGCGTAGCGCACGGACGTGGCGCGGGCGAAGCAGCGATCGAAACGCTCGCCCCAAGCGCGCCCAAAGGGCGCGACCGACACCGCAATGAAGGATTCCCGGCTCACCGGCAGAACCAGGTGCAGTTCGGCTGCAGCGTCGAGCAGCGCCTCGGCAAAGACGATGTCTGCCCCTGCGGCCAGACCACCATACGCAAAGCCGATCCCCTGCTCCCGCACCATGCGGTCCGCCTGGTCCCGTAGATCGCTGCTCAGTCCTTCGCTCAGGGCGCCTTCTCGCGAAGCGTCCAGGATATGGCCGGTGAAGTGGGCGCAGGCCGGGGGCCGAAACTCCGCGAGCCAGGCAGGATCAAGGCCCGTCTCGCGGCACAGCATTTCCAGCTGGCGCAGGGTCGAGGCGTGAGCTGCGAAGGCGCGGGGCGCATTCCCCAGGGCCTGGGCCAGGGTGTCGCGCGCGGCCTCCAGTTGACCTGTCAGGAACAGCGCCTCGGCCCGGCTGGCGGCCTCGTAATAGGCCGCCACGCCTGTCAGTCGCGACTGTGGCTGAACGAGCACGGTCGCGGCCAAGGCCTGCCCACCCGCGCGATCTCCGGCGACGAGCGTCATGGTCGCGGCGTTGATCGCGCCGTAGAGACCGCCGAAGCGTTGGAACAGCGCTTGGTAGCGCCGGGTCGAGGCCCTGGCGAAAGCCGTCCGGCGCGGCCCCCTCGCAGCCAGGGCTAAGTCTTTCAAAAGCCGCGCGCCCAAAGCGACAATGTCGGGATCGTCGTCGATCCGGTCCAGCCCGAGGCGAACATATTCGGTTCTTGCGAAATCGACCGCCCCGGCTCTCGCAAGGCAAAGCACAGCCTTGTAGGCGATTTCACGCGACGCATCGCCCGCCTCCAGGGCGGCGCGGGCGATGTCATAGGCAGCCAGGATCTCACCGCGCTGGATCAGCGCAGTGACCGCATCCATGTCGAAAGCCGGCGGCTCGATCAGGGCACCTTGCCTGCGCCGTTCTCGATCTTGGGATCCAGGGTGATGCTCTGGTCATGCGAGTCGGTCATGAACAGGCTGTATTCATACTCGCCCATTCGGACGCATTCGTAGATGATCTTGAAGCACGAATGCGGGGCTAGCGGTGCTCCGTACCACTGGGTGACCCAGACATAGCTCGAAAAGTTCAGCCCATAATCGTCCTTGATGGAGATCGGGCGCCGCTGGAACTTCCACCCGGCTTCGACAAGGCTGTCACTGAGCCTGAAGACCAGTTCACAGCGATGACTCAGGTCCAGCGACAGTGGAGTCGGGTTCTCCGGATCGAGGACATTCATGAAGTTTATGCCATCGGCGATGCCGACAAGCAGTTCCACGACACGGGTGGGTGTTGGCTCTGTCACTTTCAGTCCCCTTGAACTCTGGCGCCAGCTAGGGGCGACTCTTTCCAGAATGCAAGGAAGCCGGGATGGGCGTAGCCCTGCGCCCTGAGATCCCGCACGATGGCGTCTGCCAGGCCGTGCCGACCCTGAGCCATGTAGGCGCGCGCTAGGATGTCGCGACCGACCGGCGATAGTGATTTGCGGCGCGGCGCCAAGGCCGATATTGCCGCTTCCGGCTGCTGCGTCACCGAATAGACGACGCCATAGAGAATAGCGCGCTCGGCGGCGGATTCTCGCGCGTTCGGCAAGGCATCCAGACGATCCCGCAACACCAGGGCCAAGCGTCGAGCCGCCCTGGGGTCACCACCGAGACGCGCCAAAAGGATCCGCTGCTGTTCAAGCCGACCGTCGAGGTCGATGCGCCAGGCCTTGGCCTCATCGACCGCCCGCAGCCTTGCAAGCATTGCTGCGGCCTCGGCGTGGGCGATGCGCGCCTGAACCGGCTGCGCCGTCCAGGCGGCGAGGTCTACAGTGTCCATCTGGCCGATCAGCAGATATTCCCGCCATCTCGTATTGGTCGGGTCGAGAGCCACCAGTTGACGCAGGCCCCGCATCGCGGCCACCGACCGTGCGCGGGCCTGGGCCAATCTCCCCAGATCCAGCTCCAACCGCGCGAGAGCCAACTGAGCGGCCAGGCTGCTCGCTGCCAGCGGCTTGTCAGCAGACTCCATCGCCGAGATCTTGGCCAAGAGGTCCGCAGCGCCCTCGCGCTCGGCGAGAGCCTCGCGAGGCCGCCCCAGCCTGACCAAGGAGTCGGCCACCCAGGCATGGGAGTCCACAGCGTCGACAAGGCGGTCCTGATTGTCGGGCGCGCGGGCGCGTTCGGCCTCGAAAGTGGCCAGAGCGGCGCGGAAGGTTACCAGCGCCTCCTCCGCCCTTCCCTGCTCCAGCAACAGGGTGCCTAGATTGCTCTTGGCGTAGGCGACCTCCAGCCGCCAATCGGCGCGACCTGGATCGAGCGCGACCAGGGTTTGGGCCAACTCGCCGTACCGTTTGAAGCCACGTTCCGCCCCCACGGTATTGCCTTGTCGCCATTCCATATAGGCCAGCCAGTAGACATTCTGCGCTTCGTCGAAAATCCGCTCGCCGTTGTTGGGCGCGCGGATCGCCAGTTCATGGGTCGTGGCCGCGGCCTGACCAAAGGCGTCGCGAGCCCCGGCCAAGTCGCCGCGCTGGTCCCGGATCGTGCCGAGCAGGGTCTGGGCCTTGGCGCGCTGAGTCAGGGCCCTGTCGTCAAGCTGGTCGTTGCGCGCCTTGCCGTAGTAGGCCAGCACTCTGGCGCCGACGCCATCCAGGACGTCCAGCCGTCCCACCGGTTCCAACTGCTCGCGCAGGTCGCCCAACATGTAGGCGACAAGGGCCTCGGTCTCGTCACGCTGGTCGCGGGCAATTTGACGGGACTTCAGGGTGGCGATGGTCATTGTCCCCATGGCGATCGCCACCATCAGAGCCGCAGCAGTGAAGGCCGTCATCAGCTGCATGCTGCGACGAGCGTCGCGCTGGACCAACCGATCAAGGCTTACGTCCAATAGCCTCGCGGCGATCTTCAGGCGCGACAGCCTCGGGCCGTCGCCGCTGCGCCGCAGATCCACCGCCAGGGGCTCGGTGTCCGGCGGCAAAGCGGCGCGCAAGATCGGCGGCAAGGTCGCGATCAGCGAAACTCCCGTCGGCGTCGCGGGCGCGATCACGCAGATGATCTGGCCGAGCCCGTGGGTTGTCAGAAAATGGGCAACTTCCTGGTCCACCCAGCGCGAGTTCGCCGAGGCGGGAGAGCAGAGCAGGATCAGGGCCTCCGAGCGGTCGAGGGCGTCGCGGATCACCTCGCCCAGATCAGACGAGGCGCTAAGCTCGTCGCGGTCCCGGAAGATCGGCGTCAGGCTCCGCGTTGGCGCGCCGCCACCGGTTGTGGTCAAGCGGCGTGGCGCGCGGTAGGTCTCGATCGCGCGATGAACCCATTCGGCGGCTTTGCGGTCGTGATGGCTATAGCTGATAAAGGCCCGATACTGTGGTCGGCTATCCATTCGTCGTCCCCAGTTCGACAGTGCAGGAGCGTTCTCGATGGCCGTGATTCCCCCCTCGCCGCTCGCCCAGAGCCATACGCCGATCGCGCCGCCGCCTGAAGGAGACTATCGCGCCAACAGACTGTTCCGGCACATGGCCCGTGAGGAAATCGAGGCCCTGGCTCAGCAAATCGAGCACCTCAACTATGGCAAGGGCGAACTGATCCTCCAACGCCTGGATGAGACCGGCGGCATTCATCTGCTGCTGAAGGGCGCCCTGCTGGCCAATCAATATGCCCGCTCGGGGCGTGAGGTCGGCTATCGTCGCATTTCGGCGGGAAGCTATTTCGGCGAAATCTCGGCGATCGATGGACTGCCCCGTTCGGTGAATATCGTGGCGCTGGAAGACACGCGCGTCGCCCGTCTGCCGCAACCCCTGATCCAGGCCCTTTTCGAGCAATCGCCCCGTTTCATGCGGGCGATCATGGAGGACCTGGCCAGTCTGACGCGCTCGCTGACCGATCGATTGTTCGAATTGAGCGCCGTCTCGGTGGCCTGTCGCGTCGATATCGAGCTTCTGCGTATGGCGACCATGGCGGGCGGCGATGGCCAACAGGCCACTATCCAGCCCTGCCCTACCCATGCCGAGCTGGCCGTGCTGGTCGGGAGTCAGCGTGAGGCAGTAACCCGGGAGCTCAACCGCTTGGCCAGCCTCAAGATCGTCTCCCAGACCGGCCGCACGCTGCGAATTCTCGACCTTCCCGCCCTCGCCGACGAGATCGAACGCATCGGTGGAGAAGTGTAGTCGGAAGGTTCAGTCCCGACCACTTGGGTCCGCGAAATCCGACACGGGTTAATCAGGCGACGCAACCCTGCCGCCGGCGCCGGCGGTTAGATCGCCAAGCCCGGACATGCATAGCTGGCCATATCCAGCTGGATGCGAAGCGAATCAACCGGGCGAGCGGGTTGAAGCCGCCAAGGCGAATGCCATCATTGGCGTCCAGGTGTCGGACAATTGCCCCTGCGCCAAAGAGGCGGTCTGGCTGTATTGAAGAAAGTTGGCGGAGACGGAGTCATTCAAATACTACTTACGAAACCACACGACATGGCGCGAGATATTGCGACAATCCTCTATTATTATTGAACAATTCCGACTTTTCAAAATTCCAGTATTGAAAATACCAAATTCCGTGAGACACTTCACGTGCGGGGGGCTGCGGGGGTTATTGCGGGGGCGAGTAGCCCGAGTTGGGTTCGCATCCCGCTCGGGGAATCGAACCCTGAGGAGGTCGTCATGGCGCAGGTTTTGAGTCGGCTGAATCCGAAGACCGTGGCGGGCGTCCTGCCGCCCGGGAGCTACAGCGATGGCGGCAATCTCTATCTTCAGGTCTCGCCGCGCGGCTCCAAGCGATGGGAATTCATCTACCGCTGGAAGGGCCGGGAAATTCAAAAGGGCTTGGGAAGTCTAAATGACATTTCGCTGGCCCGTGCTCGAGAGCGCGCCGCCGCCGCCAGGGCGAAACTCGCTGAAGGCGAAGACCCGTTCCTGGTGGTGCAGGACGTGGTCATTCCGACTTTCGGAGAATTCTCCGACGACGTGGTCGCAACGCTGACGGCGGGTTTCAAGAACCAGAAACACCGCGACCAGTGGACCATGACACTGGCCAAGTATGCCAAGTCGCTACGGGAAATCCAGCTCGACAAGATCACGACTGATGATGTTCTGGCCGTCCCAAAGCCGATTTGGACGCGAGCGCCCGTAACGGCAGATCGCACCCGCCAGCGGATCGAGCGCGTACTGGACGCCGCCGAGGCGCGAGGCTTCCGGAACCGTTCATCGCGCAACCCGGCCTCGTGGAAGGGTAACCTCAAACACCTTCTGCCAGCCCGGCGAAAGCTAACGCGCGGCCACCATATAGCCCTTCCCCACGCCAAAATCGCCGGCTTCATGACATCGCTGCGCACCCGCGCCTCCACTGGCAGGCTGGCGCTAGAGTTTGCCATTCTCACGGCGGCGCGCTCCGGCGAGGTTTACGGCGCGACCTGGCGGGAGATCGAAGGAAGTGTCTGGATCGTGCCCAAGGAGCGGATGAAGGCCCAGAAGGAGCATCGCGTTCCTCTCAGCAAGGCGGCGCTCTCCGTGCTCGACCGCGCACCCAAGTCCGACGATCCCGATGCCTTCCTCTTTCCCGGCTTTACCAAGGACCCAACCACGGGGAAGCTCAAGCCACTGTCGAGCATGACGATGGCGATGTTGATGCGGAAGATGAAGTCGACCCACATCAAGGTGGCCGGCGAACTCCGAGCCGCGACCCCGCATGGGTTTCGATCCAGCTTTCGCGACTGGGCCGGGTCGGAAACCGAATACCCACGCGAACTCGCTGAAGAGGCGCTGGCGCATCTGGTGGGCAACGCCGTCGAGCGGGCTTACCGACGCGGCGACGCTCTCAATCGTCGGCGAGCAATGATGGAAGATTGGGCCGGATACGTGACCCAAGGAGCGCCTGTGGAAGCTCCCGACACTGGATCAGAAGAACCCACTCGCTTGGAGGGCCCGCGCCAGGCAAACGGTCAATCAGCGCCACGCCGATGACACCTTCAAGCGGACGGCGGCAACTTCCGACAAGCGCCATAAGCGGACTCTGGGTTAACGCCAGAAACACGAACTTCCGCCCGGCCCTATGATAAACGGGGCGCGTTTCAGGCAGCGCGGATACCAGTCTGCTCCCGGGTGAACCTTAAAGATGCTGCGTCCAATGTTGCTCAGACACGATAGTGCTATCCCGACACTTGCCTTCCAAATCGCGACCGCTGATGCCTCGACACTCGAAACCGGCCGCTTCAATGCGGTTCTGAGGTTCAACTATCTCCACATGGTCCGCGACGTGCCTGGAACGCTCCGCCACATCCACACCCTGCTTTCCCCCGGTGGCCTGTCATCTCCAAGACGCCCTGCCTTGGAGATATGAACCCGCTTGCGAGCCTTGTCCTGCTGCCGGGTATGCGGGCGATCGGCAGAGTTTCCTATGTCAACGTCTTCAGGCAGACCGAACTTTGCACGCTTGTCAGCTCACCAGGTTTCGACATCCTCGCCACCGAAAACCATGCCACCAAGGGGAATGATCGCCGTCCATGTACCCTGGCCCGGAAACGGTATGCGGCCGAGGTGGGCGAAACGGCTGCGCAGTAGCAAGCCTTCCCGACGGTCGGGTTGGCACGGCTCTCTTATTGGCCGGGCTGGACGGTCATCTGCCGCCTCAGCGCCACGATCTCGGGCCGCAGAAACGGCATGTGACGCCCTGCCGCTTCAAGGTTTTGCAGGGCCTGAGGGAGATTCCCCTGAGCGATCTGCACCGTTGCCAGCGTGCGCCGAAACTCCGGCACGTCCGGATGGGCGTCGACCAATGCCTGAGCCTCCCCCAGGGCCCCAAGGGCCCGACGTTGATCGTGCGAATGCGCCATGGCGAGCCGCGCATCGACCCGGGCTCTCAGCGATCTCGCCAGCGCAAAGGTTGGCCGCAGAGCCAAGGCCGAGTCAAGGCGCGCGCGAGCGGCCAGCAGATCCGCATCGCGCTGGCTTCTCGCGGACGAGGCGGCACTCAGATACAGCTGTCGAGCTCGATTTGAATCCTGGGGGCGTATGGCTTCCGTCGGTCGCAGACCAAGCGCGGCTATCTGTTCATGGACGCTGGCGACGAAGATGGAGATTGGTTTGTCGTATCCGGCTTGGTCCAGACCATAGGTATCAGCCCAGAGAACGTCCCCCGTCTCAGTCTCCCTGAGTGCGAGCACCAGGACTTCGTAGGGACCGTCCGGGACGCTGTCCATCTCGACCACCAGGTCCGTCTTTGGTGGGCCGTCGTCGGCGGCGACCACGGCGAGGTCCGACATTCTCGACAGCTCGCTCATCAGCGTCTGCCGCGCGGCTTCCCAGTTCGGCGAGCGGGGCTGCGCGACGGATGAAGCGCCATGAACGGACAGCGAAAGCGGCTCGGCCCCGACGCGTTGGTTCGGCAGGGACAGATGGATGGCGACTGCCGCGATGCAGACGGCGATACCGGCCGCCGGGACCCACAATCGGCGGAGGCCTGGCCGGCGGCCTCCGCCGAGAGGCGGCTCATAGGTGTTAAGGGATTGACTGAGCCGGTAGCCGACGCTGCGCGCGGACTCGACGCCTCCGTTCGGAACACCCACGGCCGCCAGACTGTCGCGCAGGATTTTGACCCGCTGCTTGATGGTCTCGCGCGACACGTACCCTCCCCATACAAGCCGCCCGATGTCCTCAAAGGAGACCGGCTCGGGGGCCCGTTCACTGAGCAGTCGAAGCAGGCGGAACGACAGATCCGGCAGCCTGATCTCACGCTCCGCCAAGCGAACCGTCTGTCGGGCCAGACAGATCTCAGGCACCGAAACTGATCTTGGCATGGCTTTTCTCATTGAATAAAATAGAGCTTTTCCAAACTTCACCAATCTTTTCTTGCCAGCCGGGAGGCCTTCGCCGTCCTGGTCGGACGAGGCAGCGTCTTGATGGACAGGAAGAATAGCGTGAATTTTTCGAAACCGATCGTTACGGGATGTGCGGCCCTTTTCCTATGCGCTGCGGGTCCGGAACCGCAGCCGCAGGATGAGGGGGCGAGCCCCATCCTGGGGGTTCCCGGCCGCTCTCAGGCGGCTGCTGATCGCGGTCTCCTGAAGCCCTCCACGTCCATCGGCGGGCAGGGCGGTCTGCTCGGGACACGCCCGGACGCCGACCAGAGAGGGCTGCTCAAGCTCTCGCTGAGCGATAGGTCGTTCAGACTTAAAGGCGAGCCCATGCAGGAAGCCCTGGCGTCGAGATCGGCAGACACGCTGCGGACGCTGCGGAACGGCACGCGCTTCGTATCGCCTGGGCGCTGGTCGGCTCGAGTTGAGCCGGAAGCCGTCGTTCTGACCGCGCCCGAAGGCGGCTCCCACATCACGATAGCGGATGGGGGTGTGAACGGCGCAGACGAAGCCGTCACAGCGGCATGGCGCATCCACCGCGACGGTGACGCCCCGACGGCGACCGGAGTGCAGCGGCCGGCGCGGGAGGGCTGGGATGAGACTGTTCTTTACCGCTACGCAGCCGCTCCGGGCGAGGCGCGCGACGTCCTCGCCCTGGCTTTGAAGAAGGGGAGCCGCTGGACCGTCCTGATCCACGACCTGACGATATCGGTCGCCGAGCGTCGGGGGGCTCAGCTTGAAGTGATCTTCAACTCGCTCCTGCCCGAGGGCTACGAACGCGAGACCTTTGCCGGGCGAACGGCCAACATCCTCGACGCGGCGCGCATCGCCGAACTGAAGACTCTGATCGAAACCGCGCGCCGAGAGTATGACATTCCCGGCGTGGCCCTAGGATTGATCCAGGGCGGCGAGGTCGTGTTCGAGGGCGGGTTCGGTGCCCGCGCTCTGGGGCGGCCCGAGCCGGTCGATGAGAACACTCTGTTCAACATTGCCTCCAATGGGAAGGCCTTGACGACGCTGATGCTGGCCAAGCTCGCTGAAGCCGAGCGCTTCAACTGGGACACGCCGGTCGTGGAAGTCTGGCCCGAGTTCCGTCTCGGAGATCCGGAGATCACGCAGCGCGTTCAGGTGGGACAGCTCATATGTGCATGCACCGGAATGCCGCGTCAGGACCTCGAGTTTCTATTTGAGGGCGAGACCTCGACCGCGGCGTCGATCATGGAGCTTCTGTCAACGGCCCAGCCGACCACCGAGTTCGGCGAAACCTACCAGTACTCCAATCTAATGGCGGCAGCCGCAGGGTACCTGGGCGGCCATGTCCTCTACCCGGAGCTTGAGCTGGGCGAGGCATACGATCGCGCGATGCAGAAGCTTGTGTTCGACCCTCTCGGGATGGCCGCAACGACAGCGGACTTTACAGCCGCGCTCACCGACAATCACGCGGCCGGACACGACCGGGACGCGGACGGCAGAATGCGTGTCGCCGACCAGGCGCTCAATCTTATGTCGATATCGACCCGGCCGTCCGGAAATCACTGGAGCAGTGTGCGCGACATGCTCCGCTATGTGAACATGGAGCTCAGCGGGGGACTTCTGCCGGACGGAATGCGCTACATCGACAGTCAGCTTCTGGAAGATCGTCAAACGCCGCAGGTAACCGAAGGTTTCAACGAATTTTACGGGATGGGTCTGAAGATCGACCGTCAGTGGGGCGTGCCCGTGATCCGTCACGGAGGAAACACTTCCGGCTACATATCTGACATGATCTGGCTGCCGGACCACGGGGTCGGCGCCGTCATCCTTATCAACTCCGATGCGGGCGTTGAGCTGCGCGCGGCGTTCCGCCGCCGGCTGCTCGAACTGCTGTTCGACGGTGAGCCGTTGGCGGCTGACAAGATGGCCTCGAGGGCGCCGGCAATGCAGGCTGCGTCCGCCAAGGAGAGAGAGGCGCATACTGTTCCTGCCGACTCGAAAGCCTTGGCCGGACTGGCACGGCGGTACCACAGCCATGAACTCGGCCACCTCACGGTCCGACGGCAAGGAGCGGCGACGCTGTTCGACTTCGGCGGATGGAGCAGCGAGGTCGCGACCTCGCAGGACGATGCCGGCGAAATCACTTTTTCCACGATCTCCCCCGGGGTGGCTGGCTTCAGGTTCACGGCGACGAATGAGGCCGGCCGCCGCCGGCTGTTGATTGCTGATGCAGATCGCGAATACGTTTTCGTTGAGCAGCCTTAGGTGTTTAGCCCCGGGTTTTGATTTTGCAGTCTTTTCCAACGAGTGGAAGGAAGCGCTATGGGCCAGATACTGCACGGAAGCGCCCGCACGACTGAGGCAATCCGTCGAGCGATACAGGATAGTCAAGAGAGCCTTAAGGTGCTGGCCCGGCGTCACGGGATCAAACAGAAGACGGTCGCCAAGTGGCGCAAGCGCACCTCCGCAATCGATCCACCTAAAGGCCCCAGGGAGCCGAGATCGACGGCCCTATGCGTCGAGGACGAGGCGATCATCGTCGCCTTCCGCCGGCTTACGCTGCTGCCGCTGGACGATTGCCACGGCGTACCAGTGCGTCACCACGATTGTTCAGAGGGCCCCGAAGTAGGAGCGCTTAGGTCGATCGTCTGTGGAGTTGCGTCATGTTCAAGGCCGCGATTTAGGTTGCAATGGCCTTTACACTACTTCCTACCACATCGGCACGCGCGTCTCGCCGACCGTCAGCGAAGCGACGGCCCCGTCTGCGTCCGTCAGACCGGCCTCGGCAACACGGTGCTCAATCCGTCGAAAACCCGGTGCGTGGCTCGATTGGGCGCAGGAGAAGCGCGCCGCAGGAGCGCGCGGATCCGCGCCAATAGCTCGAAAGGCTCGAACGGCTTTGCCACATGGTCCGCGGCGCTGCATCCGTGACAGACGATCCTATCAGTTGCTGCGCCGTTGGCACTTAGCGTCAGGATCAGCAGGCTATGTGCCAACATCCGAAGGCATATTGAAAGTCCTTCCTGCCCCGGTGGCCAGGAGGCGCGACCGGATCGTCGTGAAGGACCGGACGCCTTGCGCAGGCTTGCGGTGTCAGCTCTCACCATTCAGCCCGGCGACGGCAGGCCGTTGAGCCCGAGCTCTCTTCCAAACTCAAAGGTATTTCAGCTCATGCCCCTCTTGCTGCCCTCCCACCATCCCCGGCTAAGGCTCCTGTCTTCTTCGGCCTTCGCCTGTTTACTGTCGGTCTTAGCCGGGGTGACGGCGTCGAACGCTCAGTCCATGAATGAAATGGCGTCTGAGGCGTCCGCGCAGCAGTTCTACGCCGGTGTCCAGGACAGGATCAGAGCGTCCACCCACGACGGTCCAACCTACTATTTTTCTCAGCGCTACGAAATGACGCCGGAGCTGGAGGCCGCGATCGAGCAGGATCGCAAGGATCAGGAAGTCGTCGGTCGGCTTCGGGCCGACCCCGTCTTCATGCGATACTATGAAGGCTACTGGGATCACTATCAGGCGCGCGAGAACGCAGACCCAGGAGAATTCTGCGCTGCGACCTACGTCAACCTGGACGGATCGATCACGCTCTCGGGGTTCGACGAGAGCTGGGAAGGCGGACAGCTCATGTTCATCGGCAAGGGCATTCCTCAGCCGAGAACATTCCGAGAAATTACAGTGACACTCACTCAGAATAACGAGCGCCCGGCCACGGTCAGAGTCTATAATCCACCGGGGAGCTCCGCGATGCCGGGTCACGGCACGATCATCTTTGCCGTCCCCAAAATGGCTGACGCTCTTTCCGGCATGGAGGAAAATCAGGAGTTCGTAATTTTCATCGAAGGTGCGGAAGTGTTCCGCATGAAATGGAAGGACGGCAGAGAGGCACGTAACAGCCTTCGTCGCTGTATTCGGAAGCGCTGATGACGTGACACCTGACGTGACCCCCGTTTCTCATCCAGCCATAATGAGTGTCCTGAGTTGATTTGAGCCTTGGTGTTGTTGGGTGGCAAGAGGCCGGTGCGCGGAGCTATCAGCGTGCGCAGCGTGCCGGCCGGTCTCTCCGCAGAAGGCGCTGGCGTACTCCCTGGGCGTCATCCAGCCGAGCTTGGCGTGCGGCCCGGTCAACAGCCGCGGCTCTGGTCCACACCGGATGAAAGATCTTCGGTCATATGCACCGGTACACCTGAAAGCTTTCCGCTCAGTGGCCGTTGCTGATACACAATATTGGCTTCGCCTTTAGAGCGCCGAGCGCTGAAGCTTTAGATCTGACATGGAAGTGTTCATTCCATCTCTCTGACTGCTGATGGGTTCTGGCGTGGAGAGAAGCGATAAAGCCGCTGCACGTTGCTCAACGGCGTCCCTGAGCGAGAGGCAAAAGCCCACATTGCACCGGTTCTTGAGGCAATCGACGCGGATTGGACGAGACAGGCTGACCTTCTGGAGGTGGCTATCCCTGGGAGCCGGCTCCATCGCTGTCGCTACTGCAGCAGGAAGATCTCCCTAGACGGGCGGTATGGCTTTCGCACTCTCGAGGATCGCGAGGGAGCAATTCTTCGCCAATCAGCCTTGAGAATGCGGCCTCTCACTCAGCAGCAAACCCGGGCGCTGCAAAGCTTCCGACGACATACCAATGCCTGGAGACCAATGAATGACCTTCCCTTTTCCCGCTCGCCCTCAAGTCAATCGCGCGGGGCCCATAGCCGTCAGAGTCGTCACCTTGGCGGCGTTGTCGACCCTCGCCGCCGCCTGCCAAACCATGCCAACGACGAATTCCGGCTACCTCTCCAGCTATGAAGGATTGGCCGAGGCCAAAAGCGGCCAGCCCGGTCCCAAAAAGCGGCGGGACGACGCGGCTTCCAACGCGCTTGCACGTGTCTACATCGAGCCCAGCGTCCTGAAGGTCGACGCCAATACGCCTATCGGCCCAGAAGATCAGGCTATGGTGCGACAGGAAGTCGACCGGCAGCTATGCTTCAAGGTAAGCCAACGGTTTGAGATCGCAGCAACGCCCGAACCGCAAGCCGGGCGTATTCGCACCGCGATCGTACAAATCGCGCCCACCAATCCGACGGGTTCGGCTGTCACTGCCGCTGCAAGCTTGTTCATCCCTATCCCCTTTGTGAAATTTAGAGGTACCGGAATTTCGGGGGGTCTGGCGGCCGAGTCTGAACTGCTGGCGCCCGATGGCCAGCAGGTGGCGGCGATCGCCTGGGCCAAATCCACCGAAGGAATTAGCACGATGGATCCTTCACTTTCCCCAGTCGGCGACGCGCTCCAGTTGGCCGATCCGTTTGCAGGCGCTGTCGGCGAGGCTTTTGCGACCAAGGCGAGAAAGAAGCGCCCTGTCGCCAAGCCCGACCCCTGCGCGCGGTTTGGCCACCGACACACCGCGGGTCGAACTGTTGGCGGCGCCCTCCTCGGCTTAGGCACAGGTCTGTATGCGCCGTCGGTCTCCGGCGCGGGCCGCGCGCCAGAGGGCGAGGCCGAGACACCCAAGCCCTGACGCCCTATCTGCCGGGAAGAAAGTGACGACGCCCGCCGCTCATCGGGAGCCAGCAGCCTTGCTGCGGTCTACCTACTAAATCAGCGAGCGGCGGGCGTTCCAGGTTCTGGCGTGCCTTGCACAGGCATGCGCTAGCCAGCCACGCGCCCCGACGACGCGTTGACACGGCTCTGGCGCTCGGCGCCGAAGGGAGCGCTGTCGCCTGTGTCCTCGCCATCACTTATGTCGCGCGGCGTTAGACCAGCTGTGAGTGACCCATCGTCGACCCCTTTTTTGGCCGAATGGCGGGTTCGCAGCAATGAGGCTCATGGCGCGCCTGGCAACGCTTCCGACTCAGCGCCCAAGCCGCCAGGCCCAATCCTGGACAGGGCCAGACCCAGCTGGCGAGTCGCTACCGACATGGATCCAGCAGCGACGGTCGCGCCCAGCGCGCAGACTAGGCTCCAGCCCGCATCGCTCATGCAAATACGTATATAAATGCTGCAAATTTGGGCAATTTTCTTGAATTTCGCATGTGTTATTCGCCTTCGCACAGGAGCACTCCAGCATGAACACACAGCGCGACGTGCTGGTCCGGGACCGGCAATGACCCCCCATGATCCAGGGCATCCCAAACGGACGGTCCCAGGCCCGACCGGAGCCGGGCTTAACAACGCTCGTGTCGTCATCATGGCTGAGATCGAAGTCGGGGACGTCGTGAACGTTGTCCAGACCCTGAGGGCGACCCTTCCCGTAGGCACCCGCCTTCTCACTCGTCTGATGTCCGCCTCGGAGGAGCTGCCCGAGTCCCGGCCGGCCTTCACCTTGACCGTCCGACAATGGGAGATTTTTGCGCTGCTCAGCGACGCTTTGACCAACAAGCAGATCGGACGCCGGCTGGGTCTGTCTCACTTCACCGTGAGAAACCACGTCTGCCACATACTTCACGCCGTGGGGGCGCGATCCCGTCGTCAGGCGGAGGTGGTTTTCGCCGAGTTGGCTGCAGCCCGCTCATGCAAGGACGAGATCAGCTGCTGACGTCGCTGACGGTAATCGCAGATCAGCCCAAGGGCGCGCCGATCAAGCTGTCGGCTACCGTCGGCAGGCTCCCGGCTCTGAACAGCTAGCCTGATGTCCCGGGTCATCGGCGGTGCAGCAGCACCCTCCGACCGGCCCTATGCCGATGCTGGAACAGCAAGCGACTTTGATCATGACGGACGCCCGCAACAATCGCCCCAGCCGAAACATCTCGCGCCGCCAGGAGTCCGGCCTACAACCAGCGAGTAGCATCTTGAGCAGTTGGGCCGGGATCATGTTTTCCGTCGCGGCCCTCGCGCTAGCGGCTGGTGCTGTCGGGGCGGGCTCCTTCATTGGCGACACTGAACCGTCGTCCCCGGCTTTGGCCAAGACCCTAGGTTCCGAAGGGCAGTCGCAGCAGACCGTCTGGCCAGGCAGCGCTTTCCCGAGTCCGGAAGCCGCACTTTCCATGGTCCTAAAGACCCATCCAGAGCTCATACCCAAGAACGGCAGTCCGTTCCTCTACAGGGCACAGACCGTCATCGCTTTAGAGGACCAGGCCGTTCTGATAGCCACGGTCGGAGCCGAGTTGGCCCTTCCCAAGGTGACCGGCTCGATCGGCATCTTCTATCTGAGGGCCACGCCGACCGATCATGAGGAGGTCAGCGCCAAGCCGTACCTTACGATCGTCGCCCCCGCGGGCCTAGCCCCGGAGTTTCGCGTCGCGAACGAGTTCGGCCAGTGGCCAGTCCTCGTCGTCAGAACGCGTGATCTGCACGCCGGAACGGCCTGCGAGAGCACTCAGCTCGTCGAGCTCCGGCCAACCGGCCCTGTGGCCTCCGCGCCCTTCGTGTCGGCCTATGATGCAAGGGGCGCGCAAGGCCGCTCGGGTCGATCCTGGACCGGTCAAATCCGAGATGTCGGCTTCGGCGGCGGGTTCACGCTGAACACCGGGGAACGGAGCATCCGGTTCATACGGACAGATGGCCGCTATGTGCCCGCTCAAGGCTTCGAAGCGCCCCGCTGCTGAGATGTCTCTCCCCTTGCCCGCACTTGGCTTCAATGGCCTCGCAGCTGACAATTGGGCCTCGCTCGGCTGACATCTACTCGCCATCGCGGATGCTAAGCGAGGAACGGAAACAAGGGCGAACCGCATGGGCGATCTTCACCCCCCAAAACTAGTAGTACTGAAAACTGATCGAACGCATTTGAGCCCCCCTTCCAAGTGGGGAGCGGAGATGAGTAGAGTTAGAGTGCCAGCGTCAAACACGCGGTCCCGCGTCAAGAGGGGCCTCATGTGAGCCGGCGCGGCCCTACATACGAGCCAATTCTTCGGCCATGATCGCCTGGACCAAGCGGATGCTAGGGCTAGATTGCAGCTCCTGATGGGTGACCAGCCAGATTGGCACCGGAATGGGCGCCATCTCCGGTAAGAGTCTCACCACTCTGGGGGTCCGTTCGGCCACCTGGCGCATCATCAAGCCCACACCCATACCGCGTTTGACCATTTCCCAGATCACAACCGATGACTCCGAAACGATCCGGAGATCCTCAGTGAAGATCGGAATGCCGATCTCACGCATAACGCTGGAGAACTGAGGATCATCGAAGCCCATCAAGCCCGCCCTGGCGAGATCGGCAGGCCCTTTTGGCCGACCATTCCGAGCGACCCAATCCTCTGACGCGAAGAATCCCGCTTCGGCATCGCGGATATGCCAGCCGGCCAAACCAGGGCGATCAGGACGAACATGGCGTATGGCGATGTCCGCTTCTCCACGATGGAGATCGCTGATCTCGTTGGAGGCGACGATCACAATCGTGATCTGCGGAGCTTCTGATCTTATGCGCGCCACGATCTCGGGAAGGATATAGGCCGCAGAAATATCTGTCGCAGAGATGCAGACCCGCCCGCCAATTTCCTGCGCTCGACCGCTGGCCGCGAGAGCGAGCGTGTCCGCGGCGTCACCCATGATCCGAATGTGATCCAGCAGCTCCATGCCGGTCTGGGTCAGGACCAGCTTGCGACCCCGCCGCTCAAACAGGGCCACACCCAGATCGGCCTCAAGCGCCTGAACCTGCCGCGACAATGTCGGCTGGGTCAGGCCCAGCTGGCGCGCCGCTGCTGACAGGGATCCCGCAACGGCGGTCGCGTGAAACGCGCGAATATGGTTCCAGTCCATCGTCTTCATGCAGGTGCGTATATCATAGCTGTGAATTTAGGCAATTTCCTCAAAATACGTATGTGTTATTCGCCTTCGCAGAGGAGCATTCCGGCATGCACACAGCGAGCGACACGCGGTATTGGAACAGGATCTCGCGCAAATACGCCAAGGACGTCATTGCTGATCAGGGCGGCTATGAGCGCACCCTGGACCGGACCCTGGCCCTGCTGCAACCGGACGACCGGGTGCTGGAACTGGGCTGCGGGACCGGTACTACGGCACTGCGGCTAGCAGGCGAGGTACGGAGCTATCTGGCGACGGATCTGTCCGCCGGAATGATCTCGATCGCCAAAGAGAAGCTATCCACCGGCGCCATTCCGGCCCTTGCCTTCCAGGTCGCGACTGCCGAGTCCCCAATGCTCATTGCCGGGCAATTCAATGCAGTTCTGGGGTTCAACTATCTCCACATGGTGCGCAACCTGCAGGCTACGCTATGCCGCATTCACGCCCTACTTGTCCCCGGCGGTTTATTAATCTCCAAGACGCCCTGTCTTGAAGATATGGGGCCGCTGATAAGCCAGGTGTTGCTGCCAAGTCTGCGTGCGATCGGCATGGCCCCCCATGTCAGCGTCTTCAGCCAGGCCGAATTTTGCGCACGTGTCAGCGCAGCCGGTTTCGAAATCCTCGCCGTCGAAAACCATGCCACCAAGGGCAATGACCACCGGCCCTGCATCGTGGCCCGCAAACGGTGCGCGCCCGAGGGTGGGCAACCCGCTGCAGAGGTAGGTCAACCCGCTACCTACTCCCGCAACCCGCGCCCCTACCTCGACGCATGACGCTTCGGCTTGGGACCAACCGTGCCCAGCTGCCAGCTCCATCTGGTCGGCCTCGGCCCCTGCGGTAGCCGACCGCACCCGCAACAATCATCAGTCCTAAAGCGAGAATAGCTATGAAAATCCAGAATTCAAAAATAACAAAATTGAAAGAAACCCCTGTAAATCCAAAAATTACAATGGCTTTATTGTGGGCTAGTTTCATGTTTCTGTATATATACTTAGATTATTTTCACTTGTATATGCCGGGATCATTGAGAGATATGCTCAATGGAAGAGTGTTTGAATTCGAAATAAGTCAAACATTTACTTTTATCGGCCTCACATCGGTTACAATCCCAGCCCTAATGATTTTCCTTTGCGTAGCGCTGCCGGCAACCTTGAATCGGTGGACTAATATAATAATCGCTACAATTTATATTCCCTATTCACTATTTAATTTGGTAGGCGAAGCCTGGCCGCACATGTATTTCGGCGCAACAGTAGAGGTTGTCATTCTACTACTTGTGATAACGCATGCTGTAAAATGGCCCCGTGTCGAAGATGGAAATAACTGATCTATTCAATAATATACCCGCGCGCGTCGCCATATCTGAGCCAATTAATTACTATTGACGCCGGACCGGTTGCGAAAAGCAACCGGTCCGGCACTTCAGCCGCAACCCACCAGGCTGATGGAGTCTGTCAGCAAGATACTTGGGCAGATCTGAAGATGAACGCCTCTAAGCCGCGCTCCGGCGCAGCTATGGGCAAGCCGCAAATGCTTGCCTTGCGGCAAATGGCAAAGCGCCCGTCTGCCGACGAACAATGCACCGGGTCATCTAGGCTCGCTGCCCCGCGATCGGGAAGCCCTACAATGGTGCTCGCTGCAGGCTCGTTTGGTGTCGAAGCAAGGCGTCATAGAGGCTGACCGGTTGAGCATGTTCGGTGACACCATCACTTGTCAGGCCCCGCCACCTCCGGGCCGATACGAACGACGCTCTGGCGGTAGCGGCCTGCACTTGGGCCTTGCCCATGGCTTCGGACAGATGCGGAAGCCGGAACAGTGCGCCCAGCCTAACCTCCAAGTGCTCTCCGGTGGCGGGCGACTGGAAATGAGATGGAGGAGAAGACCCGCCGTGCTCGAATGCCAAAAGCGCACTATTTTCAACTACAGGCGGCTCTCCATTTTTGGCGCTGCGCTCCTATCGGCGAGCAGCTTCACCGCCAGCCAACTCCATGCGCAGGATATGTTCCAGGTACTGTATGCTCAGAGAGCTTTTGCTGAACAGCAGCGAACTGCCGCGAGCATTCAGGCGTATTACGGTAACAGATCCCGCTCCAATGAAGTTCGCTATGCGGCGCCTCCGGCAAGGGGCCTGAGTCTGCAAGAGATCGCGACCCTCGAAGCGGAGAAGAAGGAAAGGGATGCGAAGAAGCAGGCCGAGTACCAGCGATGGCTCAAAGGGAGCTGGCAATTCTTCCAGAGCCGGGAGCCCGCCGAGCCCGACGAGTTTTGTACTGCCATGTATCAAAGCCCCAAGGGCATGATCACTCTGAGTGGCGTCGACAAGAGCTGGGAAGGGGGTCTGCTCATGTTCACGGGCGAAGACATCCCAAACCCCCGCCGCTTTGGCGAGGTCAAGGTCACGCTTACCCAGTCAGGCGACCCGCCAGCGACAGTCAAGGCTTTCAACCGCGCCCGGGACCCCAGCATGGGCCCGCTTGGCACCGTCGTCCTCGCGGTTCCAACTATGGAAGCAGCACTCGCTGGCATGACCGACGAACAGGAGTTCGCCTTGTCCGTCGGCGGCCGGGAGGTCTTTCGCATGGCCTGGAAGGACGGCGTCAAGGCCGCTGGCGAACTGCGGAAATGTCTCCGCGATCGCCGATCCTAGCGCGGCGGGAAACTCACCGCGAACGGCGGCCTATTGGCTGATGTCGCCAAGCCTGGTTGTCGCCAACCTCCTGGACGCACGCGAACGAAAGTAAGGCTATGGGCATACTGAACGGGAAGGTCGCGCTTATCACTGGCGCAGCCCAGGGCGTCGGCGAGACTATCGCTCGGGCTTTTGTCGCAGAAGGCGCAAGCGTCCACTTGGCCGACATCAACAGTGAGGCGGGCGTGGCACTGGCCTCTGAGCTGGGCCAACGGGCGATCTACCACCACTTAGATGTAAGCCAAGACTCAGACTGGCTGGATGTGATGGAAAAGACCCTTGCCAAAGACGGCCTGCTGGACATCCTCGTGAACAACGCTGGCATCACCGGTTACGAGACCGGGGTCGCTATAGACGCTTCCGTAGAGGCAGACTTGGAGGACTGGCGCAAGGTTCGCATGACCAACTTGTATGGGGTTTTCCTAGGCTGCAAACACGCTATCCGCGCCATGCGCGCGTCTGGCAAGGGATCGATAATCAACATTTCGCCCCGATCAAGTCTAGCGGGGACGCCCGCCACCGTGTTCGCGTCGTCGAAGGTGGCGGTCCGCAACTATACAAAAACTGTCGCGCTATACTGCGCTGCCGAGGGCTTGGCGATACGCTGCAACTCTATCCATCCTGCTGCCATCCTGTCTCCGATAGGCGAGCCGATGCTGGGCGATAGTCCGGACGGAGGCGCTAGAATGGCCGCGCGAGGGCGCGATACGCCTCTGAAAGAATTTGGACGCCTGGATGAAGTGGCGGCTGTGGCCATTATGCTCGGATCCGACGGGGTCGCGTACATCACAGGCGCCGAGTTTCACCTTGGCGGCGCATTTCCACCGGAGACTACAGCCTCGCCCGAGCACCCGTAATACCGCGAACATTCTGGTGAATATCTGGGATCCGGATGTGAGATTATAGTAGTTTTTCACCAAACGATGGACTTGTACGCTGAATCTTCGAAGTTTCGAATGACGCCGAGGATGGCTAACCATTAGCTCTATTTGATCTAAAAACTATCAGGCTGTGAGAACGGGGCACGAGTTAAACTCATTGACTGGCCTTTTGCTGAAAATTTCGCGCCACAACGGGAATCCCTGCTTGCCGAGGAGAGCGAAGCCATAGGCTTCGGCGAGGATCCCGCGAGGCTGCCAGAATGTAGCCAGGACCCCTACCCTGATGGCCTGAACTTCTAAGCCCATGCCAACCCAAGGCACGATCATCTCCATGCATAGGTCAGGCGGGCCGGCGCTCATCGGCTAGCTGAGAGTGACCAGCGAGCCGCGCACCAGTTTTGCGGCCTTTTCCAATGGTCGTCTTAATCTTGAACACCCCGACGCAATACAGACGACCTGGTGCAATTGGCCCGATCAGGCGCGCGGGGGCGCGACGTACCTTTTTCGATCCGATGAGGGTCACCAAACTTCAACGGTGCTTGCGGCGCCACGCCAAACGGTCAGGGAAGCTAGCTGATGTAAGAGGCCCTCGACGATCCTGGGGCCGCCAAGGCAGAGACACTCCAAATCTCGGCAATATTGAGCCAAGTTCTTTTTGCGAAAATTGATATTTTAGTCTTACTCCAAGTAAAGACGCCACGCGTCCGCCACACCTAAATTGATCATTCGGCAAACCCTGCGCGGCAATTTGTGCCGAAGGCCTATGGACCATCGCTGAAACTAACTTAAACTATTGATTTTATTATATAAATTTATGCTCCAAGTTGCACGGAAATTGCGAGGAACGTCGTACTCAATTTTACTTGGGAGCTCCCATGCAATTCTACAATTCCAGCAGCATCTCGGCGTCGCAAAGCGCCGCAACCTTGGCAAAGATCAAAGCCGCTACCGCCTCGGCTGCTACCGCCGTAACGACTGCTGCCACCGCCACGACTGGAGCCAATGAAGGCCCCACCGTAACGGGGTCCAAGTCAGCCAAGGACGAATTTCTCGACTATGCCAAGCTAACGCCCGCACAGAAGATGCGCGCGACAATGCTCAGCAAACTCAAAATCACCGAAGAAGAGCTGAAGGCGATGCCCCCCAAAGAGCGCCAGAAGATCGAGGATCAGATAAAGGAGATGACCAAGCAGCAGGTCATGGGCGCCGACAAAGATCAGATCCAAAAGGGCGCGCTGGTCGACCTTAGGGCCTAGAACAGGCCCCATAGCGACGAGGCGGGGTCAGCACGGCCCCGCCGCCTATTGTCCGACTTGAAGCTGTAGATCGGGACCTGGCAGCACCGGGCAAACTGCTGCATGGTCCAGACTTCGGCACGGCTATAGCTCAGTGCCACTTAGATGACCCTACCAGCGGGTCATCTATGGTCCTGATCGCCGACCTTGAATGGCTGCCTGTGGCGTATGTTCGGACAACTTGGCAGCTTGACGGTGGCGAGTTGAGGCAAGGTCACCCGCGCCGCCAAGCTAGGTCCTCAAACTACATCTCGCCGCGCCAGGTGGCTCCGCGCCAGTCGCCCCAGCGCCAAATATCGGAGAGTTTGGGGATTTCGCAAAAGAGGCTTTCGCTCGATGTGTCACGACCTGCCGGTCACGCTGAATGACGTTCAAGCAGAATGTTCGGGATCGCCAGCATACCGCCGGTCACGCTCTTCAACCTAACGATGCCGCCGCCTCTCTTCGCAGGCCGGCGTCGAGACACGGCTGCCATTGCCGGGCGCAAGTCGTACAAATGCCAAGGCATCCTTAAACGCAGTCTTGAACATGACAAAACTCACCATTCAGCCTGCCTAAGAATTCCTATTCCAAGGCCCTCAGAACAAGCTTGGCGATGCACCGGTACACCGTCGCGATCGCCTCACGAGACGCGACCAGACGCGCCTGGAGAGCTGAGCCTTGTAGGCTCAAAGCCACGTCGCCAGAGCGGCCTCAACACCGGCGCCCTCGCGGGCAAATAGGCTGAAAGCCTTTGCGCAGCCTAGGCTGGCGGGCCTGGCCAGGCTGCGGGCGATGTCGTTGTGCCGGCCGCCAGTGACCGGGACGAACGGGTTTTTCCGGACGCGACACGCCCAATCAGTGCCCAGATCAGTGCCGCCGTTGGCCCTCCAGCGGTGGCCTTCCAGCCAGCCCAAAGTCGCATTTTGACCTTATTGGTCACGTTCAGGCTCTCATGAACCGATCAGGGGTATGACAGTGAAATTGAAGCACTTAGGGCTAGCGCTGGGATTGATTGCGCTCCTGCCAACAGCGGCCCTCGCCCAAGTGATTGATGATCCCGAGGCGACAGTGGTCGAGGCCTTGGTGGTCAATGCACGACTGCCCGGCCCGGCCTGGTGGAAGGTCTCCGACAGCGACACGACGATCTTTGTCCTGGGCTTGCCGTCCTCCCTGCCCAGGGGCATGGCTTGGGATAGTTCAGTGCTGGATAACCGCCTGAAGGGGGCATTCGCCTATATCACGCCGCCCACCGCCCGGGCGGGTCTCACCGACATTCCCGCCCTGCTCAGGCTACGCAAGTCGCTGCTGGCCGAGAAGCCGCTGGAAGGGACCTCACCGGCGCTAGCGGCCCGGCTTTCGCGGGCCTGGGCAACTGCAAATCCCAAGTCGCCCGACGATTGGCGCGACTGGAAGCCTCTAGGCGCGGCTCTTTTCCTGACCGACCTGGCCAGCAAAAGTGCCGGCCTGGACGATAGCCAGCCTGAAAAGGCCATAGCAAAGCTGGCGCGAAAGAACGGCGTAAAGGTACGCGCGGCGGCCAACTATAAGGCTATGCCGATGATGAATGCCGTAGCGCGTCAGCACAGTGATGCAGCGGGCCTAGCCTGCCTCGAGGAAGTGCTCGACGACATCGACCGCGGGCCCGAGCCCGACCGGCAGGCGGCTCGTGCCTGGGCAGAGGGATGGGTCCGCGGATCGCTGGCGGCCCGCCGAGGCCACGACCGCTGTAGTCTGTTGCTGCCCGGTGTCTCTGCTTTCATTCGCCGGACCACCGCAGATGAGGTGACGGCTCTGTCCGAGGCTTTGGAAACCCCGGGTCACGCGGTGGCAGTCTACGCAGTGCGGGGCCTGGTCGCCGCAGATGGCGTTCTGGATCAACTCCGGGCCCGGGGCTATACGGTCAAGACGCCTGCCGACCTGTCGCCATGAGCGGCCGTTGCTAGATTCACCGCCGCTATCGCATCCAGGGATGTCGTATCGAAAAGCGGTACGGCACCATCGGCCTGCGAGACCAGCAGAATGATCTCGCTACGGCCCTAGGCACCTGAATGCCGGGTCTGGAGCGGGCCGGTCGCCCACCTTATCCCACCCCCTTGTTCGTCGGCGCCTTTCTGGCCTAACCCAGCAGGGCGTGATTTCCCAAGATCTCAAACCGTGACGGGCCTGCCCATGACCAAAATCGGATCTTCGCCCTATGTAGCGGGCTATGCCAATGCCGGTCCAGCCACAGGCAAAAGCACGTCCACGGCGACCGACAGCGCCGCGTCCAGCACAGCCGGCAAGGCGACGGCTGCTGTCAATGTCACCTTGTCGGCCGAAGCCCAGGCCGTCCTCAAGACCCAGACCGACACCCGATCGACCGACAGTGTCGTCGCCCATGCCCGGGCGGCCATAGACAGCCTGCTAAAGGCCGCGCGAACCAGTAGCGCCCTGGCAGACGGCAAGCCGACGATCAATCTGACAGATCTTGATCGCCGCGAACTCTTTGCTATCGCCAGCGGCCGGAGTGGCAAGTTTGCGGTCGATGAGCAGGTGGTCGCGGCCCTGGAGCTAAAGGCCCGCCAGGCCGACGCCCTCTCCGGCCCTGCCGCCTCGGCCCGGGCCACGGGCGACTATGCCGGCCTCTATCAGGCGGCCCTCGACCGGCTCGATTCAGCCGGGGCTGAGGAGAAGGCTACGGGGCAATGGGCCAAGGATCGGGCGGCCCTCGTTGAGGGGCGTAAACAGGCCATCGCAAAGCCTGGTGTCGCCCCGGTGGGCATCGAGGGCGATCCCGTCGCGGCCTATCTCAAGGACATTGGCTCTGTCGTCGCCAATGCCAAAACTCGCGATTTCGGCAAGGTCGCCGTCGATGTACGGGCCGTGCTCGACCGGCAATACAGCCTGGCCACGGCCGATGGCGCGGCGAAGGGGCCAGACAGCGGCAACATCAACTTTGCCCGGTTCGACACGCGCTCTCTCGCGGCGATTTCCCTTAATCGTGAGGGGTTGTTCTCGGACCACGAGGTCACCGAGGCCTCCAGCGAGATACGCGCCCGGGATCATTCGTCGGTCATGACTAGCTACAGGGCAAGCGCCGCCTCGGCCGACGCGTCGAGCTTTGGCAAGGCCATAATCACCCGCTATGCCACCATGAGCGCCGAAGAACGCGAGGCCACGGGCTGGACGCCGGAGCTCTATGACAAGATGTTAGCCCTGCAGGATACTCGCGAAAAGCTGGCCTCGCTGTTCAGCTCTAACGGTGGCACTGCTAAAGCAGGCACCATGACCCTGCTGGACTATCTCGACTAGGCAAACTTGCCAGCCGACCGTTCCACACCAACAGACACTCGGGCGGCGATGACCGACCCCTTGCGAAAACTAGCCGTTCGACGGTGAGCAGGATCATCGCGCTTCTGCGTTCGCGACCTTAGGTCACGCGAATGCAGAGATGTGCGAACAGGCGCGCCGCCAGTTCGGGTCTAGCCGCGTCGGTCGCGCAGGCGACCACCGGTGCAAGGACTGCGACTTCGCTCGTTTCAAGAAAAACGTCATCGCTCGCGTCGCCGGCCGCCCAGTCGTAGAGCGCGCCCAGATAGTTGGAATAGATCGTTCGCCCCAACCGATCTGGATCCACAGCTGCGCAAATCAAGCCGGCTGACTGGGCTTGCGCCATCGCATCTATGACGAGCTTAGCCGGGTCGCGACCCAGATGTGTACCTTCAAAGAGCACACGCGGGATCCTCACCAGAACTTGGCGGTAGAGACAGGTATCATCGACATACATTCGCGCCGAGAAAATGGAGGCTTCGAGCGCAAGCTCGATACCTGTCGCGTCGGTCTTAGCCAGAACCGCCTCAATGCGATCCAGCGCCGCGTTCATCACGGCAAGGGCGATCGCGTCGAGCCCCCCGATCAAGTTGTAGATGGTTTGCGGGGCCACATGCGCGACGCCGGCAATCTGGCCCAGCGACACCTTGTCGATTCCGTGCGCGCGCCAGAGCGACGACGCTGCGGCGATAATCGCCGCGCAGCGCAGCGCCTTGCCGCGCGCGCGCAGGGCCAGCATTAAATTTGGATTGGGATCTAAATTCATTGTCGTATATATTTTTAGATTGTGTTCTAAATTTCCACAAACGAAACCTTGCGGTCACCTTCCAGTGCCGCGCGCCGAAAGCATCTCCTTGGGCCTTTTTGATTCCCACGCCGCCTTGCGCGCCCGCTACGACGCCGCGAGATCGGCCGGCCAAATGCCCACCGGCGTGGTCATGGATCAATTGCTGTCGGCCAGTGAAGCCATCATCAACGGCAAGCGGACCACTACGGTCGGCACCCACAACTATCTAGGCTTGGCTTTCGACGAGGCCTGCATCGAGGCCGCGATCGCGGCGGTGAGACGCCAGGGAACCGGCACCTGCGGCTCGCGGGTCGCCAACGGCTCGTTCTCGGACCATGTAGCGCTAGAGCGAGAGTTGGCCGAGTTCCATGACATGCGCCACGCCATGGTGTTCTCAACCGGCTACCAGGCCAATTTGGGGATCATCTCGACCTTGGTCGGGGCCGGTGACTTCCTTCTGCTGGACGCCGACTGCCACGCCTCCATCTATGACGCGTGCAAGCAAACCCAGGCCAACGCGATCCGCTTCAAGCACAACGACGCCACCAGCCTCGATGCACGCCTGCGCCGCCTAGCGGGCGAGCCCGGCAATAAGCTCGTCGTCGTCGAAGGCATCTATTCAATGCTGGGCGACATGGCCCCGCTGAAGGCCATCGTCGAGGTCGTTAAGCGGCACGGTGCATACATCCTGGTGGACGAAGCGCACTCAATGGGTGTGCTAGGCGCGCGCGGCTGCGGCCTGGCCGAGCAGGAGGGCCTGCTCGATCAGGTCGACTTCGTGGTCGGCACCTTTTCCAAGAGCCTCGGCGCGGTCGGCGGTTACTGCGTGTCGAACCACGAGCAGTTCGACATCCTGCGCGTGGCCTGCCGCGCCTACATGTTCACAGCATCGTTGCCGCCCGCCACCGTTGCGTCAGCTCGCGCTGCGCTAAAGATCGTGCACGAACGCCCGCATCTCCGCGCCAAGCTTTGGGAAAACGTCCACCGGCTCTACAATGCCCTGGCCGGCGCGGGCTTCCAGTTGGGCTCAACACCTAGCCCGATAGTCGCGGTATCTATGCCAAATGACGAAGCGACCTTGGCCATGTGGCGGGCACTGCTGGATGGCGGCTACTATGTCAATGTCGGCCTTCCGCCAGCCACACCCTCTGGTGAGAGCCTACTACGCTGCGCGGTCTCTGCGGCGCACTCCGAGGAACAAATCGACGGGCTGGCTGATCTGATGATCGGCTTTGGCCAAGCTTTGGGGGTTTTGCAAAAGCCACGAAGCGTCGTCAAAGCCTGAGGTGAGGCCGCACGTCCGCCCTATGCTCCTTTCACCCCGGCGCTCTGAGTATGACCTTTAGCGTCGACCGCCGTCAGGTCAGGTGGTCAATGGTTCGCCTGTAGCTCCCGTTGGGGGGCTCGTGAGACCGGCCGATAGCCCAGCGCGGTATGACGGCTGTAGCGGTCGATCATAGAGGTTACGGACAGAGTGGGCGCGCGCTGCGGCAATACGAGCCTGCTGGCCGCACTGCACCGATCTCATGGAGCCCCAATAGCCCCTGGTGTTTCTCTGAAAGGTCGGGAGTGATGTACCGGGTCACCCCTGCGGATTGTTTCAGAGCCAGCAGCCTATAGAGCTCTAGGGCTATTCAATCGCCCTCCTCACCCCCATCGCTTGGCCAATCTGGCCTACCCATCAGAGACGCGGCCATGATCAGCCATAGCACTCATCGTGCACCTACGTTTCGAAAGCCGCCCATGCTGAGCTACTGTCTGATCACCGTCGTCATCGGGTCAGCTGTGGCAGGTGCCCCAGCCGCCGCGCTCACGACTGCGATCGAATGCGAGCCAATCGGGATTTCTGCTGTCGCCGAATCCTTCGCGACCGAAAGTCTCGCGCTGAAAGCTAGCGCTACGGGCGGCTAACCGACGGCCCAATTGGCTATTTCCGCAACCTGGTGGTCCACGCTCCAGACTGAGGTCCCGCAGCCAGGACAGCAGAACCGTCGTACCGGCTGCTCGGTGGGGCGAGGGCATCGTCGGGGCAGCCACGCCTGCGGCCCGCAAGTCACAAGCGGTGTCGGCCATGCCGAGCGAGTTTCGCCAGAAGTGTGCGTCGGCCGATGTTTCTTGGGCCGTCGGCCTGAGGATCTAATGCGCAGGTTCAACAGACCTCATCTTTCCCGACAACAAAAGGAAGCACGGCATGGCCGAAATCATCCGCGTCTTGGTGCCGCTCGACAGCCATGCTGCCGGAACGATTCAGACCGCCATCGAATACGCCAAAGTGATGTGCGCGAAGACCGGCTCACGCGACATCATCCTGCTGACCCACAATAAAAGCGTACTGGAGCACACCAGCTTGGCGGACAACTTGGGTGATCACACGGTTCGCGCCCTTGCCAAGGGTCCAGTGAGCGTCTCGGCAGGGATCAACCTGCAAGCCGAAACTAGACGGACCTTGCGACGGCTGCGTTGTCCCGCTGTGATCATCGTTTACTACGCTGAGAGCGAGATCCTGGATCTTGTCGACGGCGCGCAGAACGTTGCCGGGGTCGTGGCCGTGCCGGACTATCCGGGACGGGCCGACGGCTGGGCTGAACGCTGGAATGTCAGCATTCACGGACAGGTTCGCCCGGCACCCGTGACCCTAATCGACGACCCCGTGGTCGTTCGCGCCCTCGAAGAGCTCACAGAAGTCATTAATCTGTCGACGGGCCTGATCCACCCGCGCGACAAAGAGATGGCCGACGAATTCCTGCGGATCCTTCGCGCCAAGGGTCACGCAAATCCGACTCCGAAGATCCGCTCCTGGGCCATCCGCAATGGCTGGAAGCCCTACCACGCGGTCAAGCTTGAGGCCTTGTCGCGCAGGATCTGGTACCTGAAAGCCAACCACAGATTGTCGAAGTTTCACAATCCGCATGTGCGCTACGACCGATGGTTCACAGGCGATGGCGCTGTCAGAGCAAATGGCTGACATAGTGAGCGGCCGCTAGCCTGCCGGGATTAGCAACCCATTCCGCTACTTCAACAGCTCGCCCGAGGTGATCCGCCTGGTGGTGATGATGTACGTCAAGTAGCCGCTGTCGCTTCGTAACGTTGAAGACCTCCCGGCCGAACGGGGCATCGATATTTGCCACGAGACGGTGCGGTTCTGGTGGAACAGGTTTGGCCCGATGTTCGCCGCCGTGATCCGGCGAAAGCGGGTCTGGCGGATGAAGGCCTTCAGACACTGGAAGTGGCATCTCGATGAGGTCTACGTGAAGGTCAACGGCCAGATGCACGACCTCTGGCGGGCCGTCGACCACGAGGGTGACGTGCTAGAGTCCTTCGCCAGCAAGACCCGCGACAAGCCTGCGGCGTTGAAATTCATGAAGAAACTGATGAAGCGGCACGGACGTGCCAAGGTGGTCACCACCGACGGCCTGCGCTCATATAGGGCGGCGATGAAGGAGCTCGGCAACGCCGAGAAGCAGGAGATTGGCCGCTGGGCCAACAACCGTTGTGAGAACGCACACCTGCCGTTCCGACGACGAGAACGGGCCATGCTGCGGTTCCGACAGATGAAGAGCCTCCAGAAATTCAGCTCCGTACACGCCGCCTTCCACAACCACTTCAACCAGGAGCGTCACCGTACCAGCCGCGAGACCTACAAGGCCCAACGCTCCGCCGCACTGGCTGAGTGGAGGTCTCTTATGGCCTGAGGCCGCGCCGTCCTGCCCGACCTGCGTCTAGTGGAGACAAGTTGGGGTTAGGCGGACAGCCTTGTGAAGGCTATTCGTTCCGTGTGCCCCTCACACACCCATCCGGGAGCTCGGTAGTCAACGCCGAATGAGATGAGTAGACTTCATTCGCGTGGCCGTTCGGAGTCGATCTAGAACCCCTAGGACCATCTGCGGACGGCATGAACGCGTCGGCGACGCGCCATTAGCGGCCCTTAGCTCATCTCCGGATTCCAGACCTACGGCCGGAAGCTCAAGCGGCGTTGCCCGACCTAAAGTGGGCCCTGATAGACCCTACCTTCCGGCGGGCTCGATCCTGAGGCCCCTCATGGCCAAACTCAGCTTGCAGCCGTCGCCAAAGGTCACGGCAAGCTCTAGGATCATCGCCACGACTTTCTGGTTGGTGGGGTGATCTTCCGCCAGCAGGATCCGCAACGAACGCGGCTCGTGACGGGCGATTTTGGATGGATTCTGGTCTTCTTCACCTTCGCTATTGGGCCGCGACATCGGAATGGTGATCGCAAAGACGGCACCACGGTCAGGCGCGGACCGGGCCGCAATTCGCCCCTCCATCAGCGAGACCAGCGATTGGCAGATCGCAAGACCAAGGCCCGTGCCGCCGTGGTAGCGCGTCGTCGACGTGTCGGCTTGTTCCGGGACTGCTCAGCGATGTTCTGGTCATCGGAGGATAAGGGCTGAAGAGAATGGCGAGTCTTGCGTTGTTCATCGCGTCTGACCGCGGGACTTTGTGGCCAGCGACGAGTTGGAGCCCACATCGTCTAGGAAAAGGGAAATCGCGTCGTTGGCCAAGGCGGGGCTTTGCATTGATGCCCAATGACCGACGCCTGGAAGTCTCGCGACCCGTAGTGACGGGTTAGCCTCTTGGAAAGTCGTGATGAATTCCGGGATGAATGTCCGATCGTTTTCACCCCAGATAAGCAGGGCTGGAACGGCGAGTTTTGGCGGACCTTCCGGCCACCTTTGCGTTGCTGTGATCGCCTTAAAACTTGGAATATTGGCGCGATACCAGTTGATGCCGCCATCCAGCGTATCGACATCCGACAGGGCTTGATAAAACTGTTGGGCCCGATCCGGGGCGATATCACCCTGATCGACGAGTTCCTTGTAGGACTGGCGACCGATCCGATCAGCCAGATTCAGGCTGCGGATGTCATCGTAACTCACGGTTCTGAGGAACTGCATGTATTGGGATCGGGCCTGTTGATCCGCATTCTCCATCACCAGGTCCAGGAAGAGATTGGCCGGCGGAGCGCTCAGGCCGATGACAGCGGCGAGGCGATGCGGATAGGCCTGGGCGTAAGCGAAGGCGAGCGCGGCGCCCCAGTCGTGGCCGATCAGGATAAACGGCCGATCGCCGTTTAGGCTGGTGGCAAACCCGTCCAGTCCCTCGGCCAGATTTTCGACGGTGTAGGAATCCACATCCTTTGGGCTGTCCGACAACCCTACGCCCTGGGCGTCGACCGCCACGACGCGATAGCGATCTTTGAGCATCTCCATCTGGTCGAACCAAGAGAGCCAGAACGACGGAAACCCGTGGTATAGGATGATCAGCGGTCCCTGGCCCGCTTCGACGTAGTGCAGTCGACGTCCCGGCAGGCCGGCGACACCTTCGGTGTAGTGAAGGCTCCCTTTGGCATGCAGGTTAGCCCATTCAACCGCCGGATCGGCTGGTGCAGCGAAGGCCGACCCGAAGCCAGCCAGAGCGGCTACAAGTCCGGTCACCAAGTTGATTACGTTTCTCATTGGCTCTTGTCCGTTACGTCCTGAAAGGCGCGTCCACGACCTGAGAGGCGCAAAGGCGCTCCACTCGCGGTGCAGCCTGGTGGGCCCAAAGCCGCGCCGACCAAGGCAAAATACTTATGCTAATGGGTCCCGCCTGAGAGATGACCAAGTCGCCGCACCCGCAGGCCTGCTAGCTCTTGGGTCTTGCGATCCAGACCTTGTTGTCGATCGACTCCCCTCGCCCCCCTTTGAAGTTTTGCTGCACGGTGAAGAGATTGCCCTCGGGGTCGTAGGCATACTGGATCAGCCAGCCGCCGTGGCGGATCGGTTTTCCGGCTAATCGAACCCCAAGGCGGCCGAGCCGCTCGACCTCCGAGGACAGGTCCGCCACTTCGAGCGAGAAGGCATTGTAGCCGACCTCATCGAGCGTCCTGTCCGCCCCAGGCGCCGGCGTGCGGGGACGAACATACTCCCAAACTTCGATCTCGAAATTTCCCAGCGAGAACCAGCCGCCCCGAATGGACAGATTGTCTATGTCGGCGATGTCATCGAGCGGCTTGCGGTCTTCTTGCTCGCGTGTGCTGTGCGGCCCAACGCCAAACACCCTGGCGTAAAAGCTCAGCATCGCATCACGGTCATGAACGACATTGGCGATATGGCTGACCCAGGCCGCCTCCTGACGCTTGGGGTGATCGTAGACTTCGTTTTCGATCATGATGCCGTCAGGATCACGACCGTAGGCGTAGCGGATGCCATAACCGCCGATATCCACGGGTCCATCGCCACGCGAGATCATGGCCAGCCCGCTGGATTTGAAGCGGTCGTAGGCCGAATTGGCGGCCGCCGACTGAAAGCAAATGTGCGTATAGCCTGGGCCGATCACGGGCCGCGGCGATGGCGGCTGGGCCTTTCCAGGTTCAAAATCCATCAGCTGAATGAAGGTCGTGGGCGTGGCGATCAAGGCGATCTCAACCCGTTTGTGTGGCCTTGAAAGCAGCTGGGGCGCAAACAGCGCACCCTCGACGAAATAGCGCTTCACGACGCGGTAGGGCGCCGCCTTGGCGTAGAACGCCACCGTCGCATCAATGTCCGAAACCGTGATCGCAACGTTGCGGACACCCTTCACCGGGAGGCCTTGCATGGGATCAGGCGATATTGGACCGGCCACCGCTGCATCGGCCATCATGAAGCCCGCCGCGAGAACGGCGAGGCCACGGGAACAAGCCACCTTCGTCATTTTGCGCTGTTGCCCTCTTTCGGCCCGTAGACGAGCAGAACATTGCCGGGGATCTCACCAAACTTGTCGTAGCCCGAGTTCACGATGAGGCGCTGTCCAGCGATGACTGGACCAGCGGAGTCGATTGATCCGCCCTGAGCCTTCACGCCATTGACGGTCGAGACAGACGGTTTGGTGTCTATGCTTGCCAGGAGCTTTCCATCCCGGGTCGAATATGCCCGCAGCAATCCATTGTGAGCACCGCCCACCACGAGCCCATCGGTCAGCGTGACCGGGGCGGAAATCGCAGTCTCACACCGAAAGCTTCGCTCGGCGCAGATCGGATCCTCAAGATGGCTCCAGACGGGTCGACCGGTCGCAGCGTCAAGCGCATGCACCCCGGGCCTTGGTGCGCCGACAGCGCCCTTGTTGCCTGGCGTATCGGCCACGCCGACATAGAGGGTCCGCCCGTCCGTCGCCATACCCCAATGGACCCCGCCATTAAAGCCGCCCATTCCGACCCGACGGCTCCAAACGATCTTGCCGGCCTTTTGCGGGTCGAGCGCATAGATCATCCCAGACTTCTGGCCAGCCAGAAGGATCTCCTTTCCACCCGGCAGTGTCGCCAGGATAGGCGGAGCGCCAAAGTCAAAGTCCGGGCCGTCTTCAGACGGGCAGTTGGCGTCTTTGCCCTTGCGCCCACACGACGCGTTCCAGGCATCGTTGCGCGTCACCTGCCGCACCCAACGCACCCGTCCGGTCTTAAGGTCGGCGGCAATGATCGCGTCGCTCATGCCGTTGGCCGGCGAGGAGTAGTTTTCTCCGGTTCCGAAATAGAGCAGGCCGCGCTTGGCGTCGATTGTCGGAGGCGACCAGACCGGCGCTCCAGACGGCCCAAGTCGCTCAACCCCCAAAGCGTTCTTGCCCAGAACCCGGGGCGTATCGGTGGTCTTCAGTCGCCAAATCGGCTTGCCCGTTCCTGCGTCAAGCGCAGCGATACCCCCTTGGAAACTACAGCACCGATAGGCGCCGTCCATCGCGCTCACCACCTCGGTCGACGACATCGGCACAAACAAGCGACCGCTATGCAACGTGGGCGACCCGGTGATCGTGCCCGCCGGGTGGTCCTGCACCGACCGCTTCCAAAGCAGCCTGCCGCTCGATGCATCGAGAGCGTAGACATTGGCTTTGAAGTCGCCAAAATAAATCCTGTCGATCTTCCCCGCGAGGTCAACGCTCAACGTCGGGGCGCTGCGAACCTCGCTATCGGCCATGAAGCTCCACCAGACGCAGCCGGTCTTGGTGTCGAGGGCGTAGACCTGTCCATCCTGGCTGCCGGTGAAGATAGCCTGAGGTGTCACGGCCGGCTGGGAGCGCGCGCGCGAGGCGGCCGGAAAGCCAAACGCCCACTTCAATTCAAGATTTGCTATGTTTTGCGGGGTAATCCCGCCCTTTTCGCCAGGCTGGTAGCGCGTATTCTCAATATTTCCCCCCCAGCGGTTCCAGCCCGCAGGGTCGGTCAAATCCAGTCGGCCCTTGCAGCTGGCGCCGATCGACGTGGCGGCGCCAGCGCCCAGGTAGTTCGCAAGCAGGCGACGATCATCAGCGCTCAATCCGCGTCCCTGCTCACGCATCAGCCCTGTCGTGAGCGCCGCCTCTATCGCCTGCGGCGTGCGGGTTTTCAGGGCCGCTCGCGTCGGCGCTCCGGTCGCCGGATTGCCGTGGCAGGCCGCGCAGTTGACGGAGAATAGGGCTTCGGCGCGCTCCTGTTGTTGCGCGGTTTGGTTCTCGGGCGCGCAGCCGCTGGCAAGCGCGGTCAAGGCCAGCGCGCTGAAAATTCCTTTAGGCGGCAGATGAGCCATCGCACTCTCGATTTGCAGGCCTGCGACCACGCGGCCAGACTAAACACCTTTATTGACGTATTGTACAATACTAGCAAGCTGCCTCGCTAGGCGGCCGCCATTTTTTTCGACACTGATAGGGGCCGAGAGTTTTGGCTCACCGAGGGGCGGCAACAACCGGTTGCGTTTGAACAACGAGAGCGCCTAGATCGCCCTTCAAGGAAGTGAGCCTAATTGACGATCATGGTTGATGATGTCCCGAAAATACGGCGGCGGCTTACGCCTGAAAAGCGACGCGAACTGATCCTGGACCAGGCGGCTGAACTTGTTGCGCGCGAGGGGGTCAAGCAATTGACCGTCGAGCGGATCGGCAAGGCAGCAGGCATCAGCAAGTCGCTTGTCTACGCCTATTTCCCCAACCTGACCGAACTGTTGCGAGACCTCTACGGTCGGGAAATGCGGGCGATGCGCCGGCTGCAGGCGGGCGCGGCTAGACGCGCGACCACGTTCGAAGAACTGACCCGCTTCATTACCCACGAATATCTGGTGTTCATAAAAGAACGGGGCTTGATTATCGAGCGCCTTCAAAGCGAACCTAGCGTGTGCGACGCCCATGATCCCACAGAATACGGACGATCGGCGGCGGTCGATTACCTATCTCAGATCGCCATGGAGCACTTTGATCTGCCCGCCGACATCGCGCGCGCTGCAACCGATATTTCATTTGGACTGGCGGCCACGGCGGGGTCGTATTTCCACAGAACGTCAATCGACATCCAGACCTTGGAAGACATAACCGTCAACATGTTCATCGGCTCATTCAATCAGCTGAGAAGTGACTACAACGCGCGAAAACGCCTGCCGAAAATGGCTAAGCTCTAGCGGCCGGCCAAGGCCGGCCGCCCTGCGGGGCGGCGTTGCAGCACCTCAGGGCTGGGGACTTGAAGCATTAGCCTTAGCGGTTTGGCGGGTTGGCCGCGATCACGGAGCCGAGCGATGAGCGATGATGTGCTGCAAGGGTCAGCGCCGCAGATCAAATAGCGCAGGCCGTACCGACTCTACAGCGGATAGATCATGTGTCCGCCGTCAAGGATCAGGCTTTGGCCGGTCATGAAGTTGCTTTCTTGCGAAGCCAAGTAGACGGCGACGCCTTCCATATCCTCAAGTTTGCCGATCTTTCCCGAGGCGGCGCGCCTTTTGGCTCCATCCTGGAAACGCTGAGGCGTGTTGAGCGACATTTCGGTTTCGATGAACCCAGGAAGGATCGCATTGGCCTGGATGCCCCGAGCGGCATACTCGATCGCCAAGCTTCGCACGAGACCTTCCACTGAGGCTTTGGTCATCGAATAGCCGGCGCTCATGGGCAAACCTAACTGACTTGCAATCGACGAGGTCACGATAAGCTTGCCCCGCGCCTCCTGTTGCAGCCAGTGCTGGATAGCCAGCTGAAACGTGTTGATCACGCTCATCAGGTTGAGCGCGATCGTCGCCTGCCAGTCGGCGTGGCTCAAGGTGTGAAACGCGCCTCGAACGCCCGATCCGCCGGCATTGGCAAAGCAACTGTCTACGCGCTCAAATTGCTCGAGCGTGCGCGAAAACGCCGCTTGGCATCCTTCAAGGTCGCGAACATCGCACTCAAATGCCTTGGCCACACATCCGATTTCTTGCAGTTGCTCACAGGCCGCCGCGTTCTTCTGCGCATTTCGCCCCCAGATGGCGACATTAGCGCCGGCCTTGGCCAATCCCTTGGCCATTGAAAGACCAAGCCCAGAATTTCCGCCGGTAACGAGCGCGACATGTCCTGTAAGGTCGAAAATCTTGGTGGCCATTACCATTTTTCCATAGTCGATATAGTGCAAGCTAATTTGAATTTCTAACCTTGATCTCTGCGTTCGACTGGAAAATTGTGGCGAGGCGTTTGGCCTCGCCACTCAGTCGAGGAGGATCAGGTCAGAGTCTCAAGCTAAGTTAAGTCCTTGGCGCAGCGTTGCACTGGAAGGACCTGCCAAAGACCGTCAGCGCCGGACGCAAGCTGGTCCGGCGCTCTAGCGGGTCATCTGTCCGCCATGACCTAGAACTTCTTCTGGACAATGAGCCCGTAGGTGCGTGGTTCCAGCATCCGGACATTGCGATAGCGCCCAACCAACGCATCTTCGATGATGATGTTGGTGATGTTGTCTTCGTTGGTGATGTTCTTGACGAAGAACCGCACCCCCATCTGCCGAGGCTCGTTTTCGAACCGAAACTGTAGGTCGACCACGTTCCAGGCCGCGATGCGATCGGTCGGCGCGTTGTATTCACGCGCAAAGTATGAGTCTTGCCAGGTGGCGTCGACGCGGAAAGTCGCGGTCCAATCTTCGGCGAAAGCCGCCGTTTGATATTGCGCGCCGACCTTGACCTTGGCACCCGGCGAGTGCGGCAACCGGTTGCCGCGCAGATTGACCTTTACCGGCGGCGTCGTGGCCGTCAGGCTCTGGGCGGGGTTAGCCGCGTCTTCACTGAGGAAGTTGCCAATCTCGGTGTGAAGGTAGGACAGGTTGGAGTCAAAGAGCCAATGGCTCCCCAACGCGTAGGCAAACTCTCCTTCAAGCCCATAGATCTCGGCGTCGGCGTTTTTGGTCACAACGCCGCCATTGATCCGTTGGCCAAGCTGCAGGCCCGTATAGTCGTAATAGAAGCCGGTGATGTTGGCTTGGACCGCGCCCTTGGCCAAGGTGTTCTTGGCGCCGACCTCGTAGGCGGTGACGGTTTCAGGGCCGTAGGTCGGCGAGGAGTTGCTGTTGTTTAGCCCCCCGCCCTTGTAGCCCGACGAGACCGAGCCGTAGACCAATGTCTTATCGGTGAAAGCAAGTTCAGGCTTCCAATCAATAGCCGCCTTATAGGTGGCGCGGTTTCCCTTGTACTGCGAAAACGTCCAGGGTAGCAGCGGCGAAAGCACAAGCGAACGCGACTCGCCTGATCTGCTTTCATCGGTGTAACGGGCGCCCAGCGTTAGGCGGATATCGTCGGCAAGATCAAAGTAGCTCTCGCCGAATACTGCCCAGGTCTTGCTCTTGCCATTGCGAGACAGGGCGCTCACGTGCCAGGTGTCTTGAGGCCGCCCCAGCGCTTTTTGGAAAGCCTCAATGGCCGGATGCCAGGTTTCAAAACCGCCTGAGCTTTGGCCCTCAAGCCCAAAGACGCCCAAGAGGAAGTTGAAGCGCCCCTCGAAGTCAGAGGCCAGCCGCAACTCGCCGCTTTTGGTGTTGCTCTTGGTCGAGTAGCTGTCGGTAGTCAGCAACTGGTCGGTCGTGACAACGGTGTTCCTGTCCTTTGAATAGGTGATCGGACGCGTAAACCGGAAGGGCAGCGCGGCGTTGTCCCAGTCGGTGTTTTGTTCGGTGCCGCCCTCAGAATAGGCGGCGAGAGCCGAAAACTGGATGGGGCCAAAATCGTGTTCGAAATCGAGCGTGATGGCTGTCTCATCGAGCGTGAACGTCGGGTCCGTGTCCGCAGCGATCTTGCGAAGGTCGGTGGGGTTGGGCGCGCCGGCGTAGATATTCCCGCCCGCTGGGAAGGGCGTGAACGACCGGGCCAGTGTCTGCAGGATGGTGGTGTTGGCATTCGGAGAGTCAAAGCCCAGATCTCGCGGATCACAGCCCAGGACAGGGTGGGCCTTGCAAAGCCGCTTGCCCTCACGCGCACGGGAACTGTCTTCTTCATACCGGCTAAAGACGAGGGTGGCGTTGGTCGCGCTGCTCATCTCGAACGTGACGGTGCCTCTCAGCGCCCACTGATCGCGCCCATCGACATTATTTCCGGTGGTGATGTTCTCGGTGTAACCGTCCCGCGTCAGGCTGTAGCCGGCCAGGCGAACGCCCACCTTGTCGCCCACGGGGATATCGACCGCGCCGCCGATACGGACGTTCGAGAAGTTGCCAAGTTGAAGGCTGGTCTCGGCGGAGAACTCCTTGCCTGGCTTGCGCGTGATCAGATTGATCGCGCCACCGGTCGTGTTGCGTCCATAGAGTGTGCCTTGAGGTCCGCGCAGAACCTCGATACGGCTCATGTCGAAAAACTCGTTCTGCGGCAAATACCCGATAGCCGAGCCGTTGACGAAAGACTGAACGCCCAGGTCGGACGAGCCCAGAGCGTTGGTGCCGATGCCGCGCAGGGTGAAGCGGTCATTACCGGTCAGAACGGCGTTGGGGATCGAATACTGGATGTCGGTCGCATCCTCGATCTGCGCCCGATCCAGGGCCTTCTCCGAGAACGCGCTGACGGCCAGCGCCACGTCCTGAAGAGCCTGTTCGCGCTTTTGGGCCGTGACGACCACCTCTTCGATGACCGGCGCTTCCTGCGCGGCCACCGCTGACGCGGCCGCCAAGGCGCTGGCCATGACCAAGGCGGAGGCTGTGGACAAAATCACGGTCCGGTGATGTCGGATGCTCATACTCTTCCCCAAATGTCGCGGGCCCGTCGGCGCTGTGCGCGCTCCCTTCAAGCCCCTTATTGACGTTTCCAACAATAAGGATTTCAAAGTCGCGCCAATTGGTCAAGCGTAATTGCGCAAACCGTCAAGAGCGGGGCTGCATAGCGCTTCCGAGCGATCGATCCGTGGGATGTTAAGGCAGGTGCCCGAAAGCGGACTCTGCCAACGTCTGCGATGAGTCAGTTGCCCCCTCGCCAGATTGGCTTAGCCGCCGCCCCTCCGCCGTCTGGAAGCGGAGCTTCCGAAGGCCCGAGAAGAGTCAGAAACTATCGCGCTCCCCATCGAGCCAAGTTACGCAATGGGTGGTCGCCTCAAAACGATCGCGGCATCATAGGCTGCGACTGGTCTCCGCAGGTGTCCGATAGAGCAAGGTCTTTCTCGGTCGCTCGCTGGGTTGTCGGGCGTCTTTTGCGGGCTGCCTGAGCAAAAGCGCGCCACGCCGCGCTACCCCAACGCCTGACCTTTGGCCTAGGGCGCAGTTCCGGGCTGGATTTCAGGCGCTGCCAACCACGGCCCGCCCGGCTCCCATTGCGAGGCGAAAATCCTGCCCTCGTTCAGGGCCGCAGTGGGCGCCATGACCAGCGCTTCGATGCGCGCCTGGACATCGGGGAAGGGTTCGGGCGCCAAGGCGATCTGTGTTCGCGCCAGGAACGCTCTCCACTGAACTTGTTTGTCTGCCGCGAAGTCCGCGGTCAGGGCGATGGGAAGGGTTTGGGGCAAGCGCGTCTGCCGGCGCTCGAATGTGGCCTGGATCGCCTGGGCGAGCACGGCGCCGTCGAAAGCGAATGTGCCGGCGATGGCCCAAAGGTCGAAGAAGTCCTTCAGGCGCGTGTTGACCATCCCGAGCGACACCATGGCCTGGTACTTCTCCGCCACCACGGTCTCGGGCGGATAGGCCAGAAGATTGGGCGCAGGGAGATCCAGGAGCGCCGGATAGTCGATCCTCGCGGCTCCGGGCGTTACTGCGTCGCCATAGCCAATATCGACATGAATGGTGAGACGCGCGCCGGCGAGGGTCGCGGTGAAGTCCAACCGAACGCCGGCATATTCGTCGGCCTCCCGCGCGGCGGCGGCGCGCAGGCTTTCCGGATGAAAGGCCACGCCATCGTCCTCGACGGCCACCGCCATGATTTCGCGGAAGACAGCGATCAGCTGGTCTGGCGCATTGTCGCCGTAGCCGAGGAGATCCAGGTCGCCCGTCGCGCGATAGGGTGTCGGCGACCACAGGCTGAACAACATCGCGCCCTTGAGAACGAAGAGTCCGCAGTGGGGCGATTGGCTTAAGCGATAGAGGAGCCGTTCGATCGCGTAGCGGATCATCAGGCGCTGAGCGTCTTCGCGCAGGGCGCGCGCCCTGGCCGTAAGCCTGTCGCGCACCGACGCGCCCATATTGGCCGGCGCGCGGCTCACGACGTCAGCGCTTCGATATAGGGCCGCATCACGGCCTGCACGCGGTCGATCTTGGCATAGCGCCACAGGTCGTCGCGCTGGGCGCGCAGACCTGACGATCCCATGAAGTCTCGCAGGGACTCGATGGCGACGTCCAAGCCGATCTTGTTACGATGCTTGAAGCAGTCGGCCACCGTCTTGGCGGGGGAGGTTATGGGCGTCTCCACTCCGTCGATGATGTGGGTCTCCACGCCCTCTGTCAGGGCCTCTCGGCTCGCGCGCACGACCTTGATCCTGATCGATGAATTGATCGGAGCCCATGCACTGGGCGCCAGCAGCATCCACACCTCGTGCGGCGTCTGGGTCGTCAGGCCGTGAAACTGCAGCGCCGACAGCAGACCGATGACCCCGCGCGGCTGGATGCGCATCGCCTCCGCCAGAGCGCCGGCGCTGGCCGTATCGGCGCCGGCCAGACGATAGAGGCCCCGTCCCACCTGAAGGAGGGCGCCTTCGTCCCGCAGCCTTTGCAGATAGATGCGCGGTACGCCCGCCGCGTCGAAGTCGCGTCCTCTCGCGACGCCCCGTTGCCGGGCGACCTCGAGCGCGCGTTCGCGGTGCGTTGGACCATCCATGGTGATTGTTATAATTCCTATATCTTAGTTTTCAACTCATGAGGTTTTATAACATCGAAAGACAAGACGCTCACCCGAACAGCGCCCAGGTCAGGCGGCCGACATGGCTTTCGTCGCACCCCATGGTTAAGGTCACCAGATGCCTCCACGCCAACGCCCCGCCCCCCGCCTGCTGTCCTCCATGGGCCTGCTCTTTGTCTTGGCCGTGATCGCGGGCCTGGTGGGCTTCGTCGCCATCACGGTGATCAGTAAGCTCACCTAGGCCGCCGAGCGTCCTGGCGCTTTGGAACGCGACGATGATCGGCGTGTTTCGATTGCGTCCGACCACGCCCCCACGGTCAGGATCGCGCGGCCCGCGCTATAGCCGCCCGACTTGCCGGGCCGCCGATTGGCCCGCCTTAGATCTAAGCGCTGCGCGCCATGTCCTGCCTGGCTGGCGCGCCGCCTTCTCGCGCTCCGCTAGCCTGACGCCAACCGCAGGCGAGAACCTCTGCAAGGTGATCTTCCCTCACCGTTTCGAGGCTAACGAGGGTCACACCGCGCCGCCCCCGCGGCCCGGTCTCGGCGCGGAACGCCGGGTCGAGCTTCAGCGCGCGCCGTTGATCGGCGTCTGAGAGCTTGATGACCGCCCAGCCCACCGCCGGCCAGCCCAGCGTGACGAAGGTGCGCTCGGCAATCTGAAAATGGATGGTGTCGAGCACGGGCTTGGCGCGGACGGCGGCCAATTGCAGGACCAGGGCATGAAAGGCGTCGGGCGTCATCGGCTCTCATCCGAGCGGGGCACAGGACCCGGATGGTGACCATGAGTCGCCAGTCGCCCGGAATTCAAATCGGTCACGTCGAACGACGGTCTCCCACCAAGTCCTGAAGGCTGTAAAAGCGTCTGCGCCATGACGGTTTGGACCGCCTGCACGGCCTCTCTGCTTGAGACTCGAGACCAGGAATTCGCACCTTGCCCCCTGAGCAAAACCCTCATCCCGTCGATCGTCATGTTGGCGCCCGCCTGCGCTTGGCGCGCCAAATGCTCAAGGTCAGTCAGCGCGCGGTCGCCGACGCGCTCGGCGTCACCTTCCAGCAGATGCAGAAATGCGAGTTGGGATCCAACCGCATCAGCGCCTCCAAGCTCTATGCGGCCGCCGACGCCCTGGGCCGCCCGATCGGCTGGTTCTTCGAGGGACTTGCGCCTATCGACACGCAGACCGGCGCGCCGCCGGACCACATGCAAAATCTCGCCAGGGCGAACGACTTCCTGGCCTCTCGCGATGGCGCTGAACTGGCTCTGCGGCTCTCACGCATCAAGCCGGCCCATCGCCGCCAGATCCTGGCCCTGGCGCGCGCGCTCGACATCGAAGGCGATGACGAAGCCGCCGATGAAGACGCCCCCTGAGCTCAGCCCCGATCGCGTTTGGGTTTGAAAGCCCGATCAGCCTTCATAAAGAGCTCGACCATCGGCACGATCAACCTGGCTGGCTCGGCGGCCTTTCCGGCCTGCTGGCCCATCTGCTCGGCATAGGCCGTCAGGTTGCGATAGACGGGACCTGGAACTTCAAGGCTGACCTTCACCGGGGTGTCGTCTTCAAGGGTCGAGAGCCTGAGGGTGGCCATGATCATCTCCTCTCCATTACGGGGTCCAGAACAAGGTCGCGGGTGACCATCACTCGAACCGGCGCGCCGGGCCGGATGCTCAGGGTCGGCGCCAGCGACAGCCCCTGCCCGACCGTCTGCTGGCCAACCTGGCTCACCGACTGCGCGCCCGAACGGCGAATGGCCCGGGCCAGATCGCTGTCGCCATCGTCAGCGCCCGTCTCGGCGCCGATGGCCAGGATGGTGCTGAGCACGGCCGCGCCAAAGGTCGTCCGCCAGTGCCGATCGACCCGATCTTGCAGCCCTGAATAACCTTCGGCGTCGCTGGCCGGCAGCTCGTCGAGGACGATGGCGCGGCCGTCGGGCAGGGTCAGGCGCGTCCAGACCAGGGCGACCCGGCTTTGGCCGTAGGCGATGTCGCTGACATAGTCTCCGATCAGCCGCGAGCCCTGCGGGATCAGCACATGCTGGCCCGTCACGCTATCGCGGACCGTTTCGGTGACCTGTGCGATGACCATGCCGGGCAGATCAGAACGAATGCCGGTGACCATCACCGCCGGGATCATCGCCCCGGCCTGCAGCAGATAGGGCGATGCCGGGGCTTGAAGCCGCTCAGCGCTGACCAGGCGCGGATCGCCGGTCCGCTGCACAGCGGACGCCTGCGGCGCAACGGTCTCACTCCCCCTGGACCCAGCCGCTATGGGTCGCGTGGCGCTGGCCAGAAAGAGCCCGCTGGCGCGCACGGCATCGCGCGCCTGAACGCCTGGATCCCGCGCCGCCCGGTCGACAGGGACCGGCGCCATCGCCGTCGGCGTGACCTCGACGCCAGCCCGTTGCGCGCTGACAATCGGTCGGCCCAGATCCCCCGGCAAGGGCGGCCCCAGCAGCGGCAAATCCCTTGACGGGCCGGCATAGTCTTTGGGCAGGGCCGACAGACGCTCAGGGGGCTGGCCACCGGTCGCATAGACCTCCGGCCCCGCCGGCCGTCCCGACCGGGCTGACAGCCCCCAAGCCAGAGCGGCCGCCAGGCCCCCGATCAATACCGCGCCCAGGCCGATCAGCACCTTGCGCGACAGTTGCGTCACCACCGGGGCCGGCGCACGCAGCCGCAGGGCCTTGGCAATCGCCTTCTCGTCCTCGGCGATCGCGCCCGTCATGACCCCGCCCCGCGCATGATGCTGACGATCTTCTGACGCCTGCCCGTTCCCATCCGCAGTTCGGCGGCTTCGAACAGGCGATCGACAATGATGCGCCTGCCGCGCACCCGGTAGTTGACCAGCTCCAGACCCTTGCCGCCGGGGCCGCGCACGAAGAGCGGCGGCAAGGCGTCGTGGGTGATAGCGCGGGGAAATTCGATAAAGACCTGCGCGCCGTCATCGAACACGCGAACCGGCCGCCAGGCGACAGGCCGGCCGCGGATCGTGTAGTCAAAGTTCAGCCTGTCCACGGCATCGGACGCCGCGGGGGCGGGCGGCATAACGGAGGGCCCCGCGCCGGAAGGCGGCGCGCCGCTCAGGGCCACCAGCTGACCGGCGGGGTAGCGCCAGGACACCGACGACAGATAGGCCGCCGCCGTCGCCCGAAGCTCCAGGTGATAGGTTCTACGGTCGGTATTGATGATCAGATTGGTGGCCAGGTCCGGCCGGGTCGGCTTGACCATGACGTGGACCCGTTGCGTGGCGCCGGCGCCGCTGATGGTGTCGCCAATGATCCACCGCGCGGTGTCCCCCGCCGCCACCGCGCCATTGCCAACCAGGCTTTCCCCAGGCTCCAGCACAATGTCGCTGATCCGGCCCGGCGTCGCATAGACCGGGTAGAGCGAGCCCTCGACATAAGGATAGACCTGCGAGGCTCCGGCCTCAGGCGTCACCGGCGCGACACGCGCCGGCCGAGGCAAGCGGTCGGTCCGCGCCGCCGCCGGCCTTTCGGCGGGCGGTTCGGCCCGGGCGGCGCCCGTCGCCATCAGGAGGGCGCCGCATAGCAATAGGGTCTGGCGGAACATCAGCTCATCTCCCTTGACCAGGACAGGGCATGGACGAAAACGCCCAGCGGGTTCTTGCGCAGCGCATCGCTGCTCGTGGGCGGTTGCAGGACGATGGTCAGGATGGCGGTCCAGCGTTCGGTCGCCGCCAGTTGGCCGTCCTCGTAGCGCTGCTCGGTCCAGGCGACCCGAAAGCTGTCTGGCGAGGCGCGGATCACGCTAGAGATCTCGACGGTGACCTGTGTGCGGCCGACCCTGGCGAAAGGGTCGGCGCTACGGGCATAGTCGGACAGGGCCAGGGCGCCGCGCTCGGTCGTGTAGTCATAGGCCGCCAGCCAATTGTCGCGCACCACCACCGGATCGGCGGAGATCGAGCGCACCTGCTGAACGAAGCGTCCCAAATGCCAGGCGATCTGCGGATCGGTCGGCCGATAGCCGGCGGTGGCCGGCGCGCTGGCCACAGCCTGGCCTAGCCGATCAACCTCGACCACCCAGGGCGTGACCGTCCCGCGCGCCGACTGCCAAACCAGGCCACCGGTCAGGGCTGTGCTCAGGCCCAGCAATCCCAGGGCCATCAGCCGCCAATTGGCGGCCTGGACCCGGGCTGAGCCGATCCGCTCATCCCAGACCTGACCCGCGCGCTGGTAGGGCGTTTCAGGGGCCGGGGTTGCGCCATAGCGGGCGCTGCTGCGCTTGAAGGGGTTCATCAGCGATCCTCCGTCAGGGAAACCGTGGTCGAACCGCCCCCATGATCGCCGCCGGCGATGGCGTGGGCCGTGGCCGCCGCGCCGTGCGTCAGGGCTTGCCTGCGCTCCAGGTCCCTGGCCCATGCCGGTGGCGACGAGGCGGTGTCGGATTTCGCATCGGCGCCGGACCCGGACTTGGGCGGCCCTGGCTGTGGCCCCGGTCCCGCGACAAGTCCTGACGCGGCGCCGTCGGCGCCTCCGCCCGGCGGCCTGCTGGGCCCTGCACCGCCCCGGGGCGCGGCAGGTCCAAGCCCGGCGTCGCCGGAGCCGGCGGGGGGCAATCGGCCACCCGCGTTCGCCCCGGCCCCGGCCAGCGCGCCGCCCGCGCCGGCCAAGGCGCCGACGCCGGCGGCGCCGACCATGGCCAGACCGCCGATCGCCAGGCCCGTACCAACCGCCGCGCCGGCGCCCAGTTGCGGGCCGCCGGAGACCAGACCCGTGGCAATGCCAGGACCAAAAATGCCAAGCCCCAGCAGGGTCACCGCGCCCAGCACGATGGCCAGCACCTCCTCCAGCGTCGGCTGTGCTCCGGCATAGTCGCGGACGAATTCGTCGAACAGCGTCGAGCCGATGCCGACAATGACCGCCAGGACCAAGACCTTGATCCCTGAAGCCATGACATTGCCCAGCACCTTCTCGGCCAGGAAGGCCGTGCGGCCAAAAAGCCCGAACGGCACGAGCACGAAGCCCGCCAGGGTCGTGAGCTTGAATTCAATGATCGTGACAAGCAGTTGAACGGCCAGAACAAAGAAGGCCACCATCACCACAAGCCAAGCGACCAGCAGCACGACGATCTGCACGAAATTGTCGAAGAAGCCCGGGAAGCGCGCCAGCTCGCCGGCGTTCTCCAGCAGCGGTCGCCCCGCGTCGATCCCGGCCTGGGCCAGCTTGCCGGGCTGCAGGAAATCGGCCGCCGACATCGCGCCACCCGTCGCTTTCAGACCCAGCCCCGAAAAGCTGGCGAAGACGATGTTGGCCAGGGCCTGAAAGTTGCCGATCAGAAAGGCGAAGAAGCCCACGAACAGCGTCTTCTTCACCAGCCTTGCCAGGATCTCCTCACCCGGAGACCAGGCCCAAAACAGCGCCGCCAGAGTGATGTCCATCGCCACCAGGGTGGTGGCCAGAAAAGCCACCTCGCCGCCCAGCAGACCAAAGCCGCTGTCGATGTAGCGGCTGAAGACCTCCAGGAAGCGATTGACCACGCCGCTGCTGTCGCCGCTCACGAGCCCTGCTCCCCGAAGAAGCGGGCCCGACTCTCATCCCAAGCGGCCCGGCAGCGTGCATCGGCGCGGGCGCTCTCGCCCAGATCGCCGCAGCGCCGCAGCTCGGCCGACAGGGGATTTGACGGGCGGTCACGCTTGGTTGGGGCGGCTTTCCGGCCGTTCGCCATAGAGGCCATGACGACCATAATCCCCGCCAACGCCAGGATGACGCAAAGGGCAATCACCAGCCGTCGAGCATCAGGCCGCCCGGTCATGGCTTGGGCGCGCGCGCGGCGCCGCTCTTGCCCATGAAGGTCTCGAAGCGAACCTTGGCATCCTCATGGGCGGCGGCGCGATCGGCCGCCTCCAGCGCCTGAGCCCGCCCTTGGGCGGCCAGCAGCGCGGCGATCTGCGCCAACTGCGCCGATTGCAGGGACAGCAGCTGATTGCCGGCCTGGGCGGCTTGCAGCGCGCCGGTGGCGTCCTGGCTGGCCGAGACCAGGGCCTGCATCTCGACCCGGCTGGTTTCCAGCCCGCCAACCACGCCGGCCTGGACCTTCAGGGCGTCCTCGAAGGCGCCGACAGACGTCGCCCACCGCCCTTCGGCGCGGGCCACCAGATCCTGCTCGGTCGCGCCCAGTTGCGGCGCGCCATACTGCCCCTTGAAGGCGGTCTCGATGGCGTCAACGTCATAGGCCAGCTTCTGGGCCTGACCCAGGAGGGTCTGGGTGCGCGAGACTTGGGCTTGCAAGCGGGACAGGGACGAGATCGGCAGGCTGGCCAGATTGCGGGCCTGATTGGTCAGCATCGTCGCCTCGTTCTGAAGCGAGGCGATCTGGTGATTGATCTGCTCCAGGCTCCGCGCGGCCTGCAGGACATTTTGCGCGTAGTTCATCGGATCGTTGACGGTGAGCTGCGCCGCCGCCGGCCTGAACAGGGCGCCAAACAACGCCAAGCTCAACATTAGCCTTCGCGTCGATATTACTGTTTTCATGAAACCTTCTCCATTTCCACTATGGCGCCAACCTTCGGCGTCAGAAGTCGCGCGGCCCAGTCGAGACCTCGGCGCTCCAGCCACGCTGCGGCGAAACCCTCAGGACCGGACACGGCCAAGACCTCGGAGATGGCGGCCTGATCGTCCCTGGAGGACGCGGCGGTGATGGCCAGGCCGATAGGGCCCAGACCCAGCTCGAACAGGCGGTTTCCGGCCCGGGTCTGGGCGTAGTAGTCGCGCTTGGGTGTGGCCCGACTGAGGATTTCGATCTGACGATCGTTGAGCCCGAAGCGCCGGTAGATCGCGGCGATCTGGGGCTCAAGGGCGCGCGGGTTGGGCAGCAGGATTCGCGTCGGGCAGCTTTCGATGATCGACGCCGCCAGGGGGCTGGCCTCAATGTCCGACAGCGATTGGGTGGCGAAGACCACGGACGCGTTCTTTTTGCGCAGGGTCTTGAGCCATTCGCGCAACTGGGCGCCGAAGGCCGGGTCATCGAGGGCCAGCCAGCCCTCGTCGATGATGATCAGACTGGGCCGGCCGTCCAACCGCCCCTCAATGCGATGAAAAAGATAGGCCAGCACGGCCGGCGCGGCGGCCGCCCCCAACAAGCCCTCGGTCTCGAAAGCCTGCACATCCGCGACGCCCAGATGCTCGAACTCGCCATCCAGAAGCCGGCCGAACGGCCCGCCCAGGCCATAGGGCCGCAAGGCCTGCTTAAGTGACGCCGATTGCAGCAAGGCCACCAGGCCGGTCACGGTCCGTTCGGCGGCCGGCGAAGTGGCCAAGCTGCCCAAGGCGCTCCAGACCAGAGCCTTGGCGGCTGGATCGAGCGCCACGCCTTCGCGGGCGAAGATCGCCTCGAGCCATCCGGCCGCCCAGGCCCGTTCGCCCGGATCGTCGATCCGCGCCAGCGGCTGCAGTCGGATCGCGCCCTCCGCGACAGGCGCCAAGGCGGCGCCCAGATCGTGGTGGTCGCCGCCCATGGCCAGGGTGGCGGCCCGGATCGAAGCGCCAAAATCGAAGGCGAAGACCTGGGCGCGGTCGTAGCGCCGAAACTGCAGAGCCATCAGCGCCAGCAGCACGCTCTTGCCGGCCCCGGTCGGCCCCACGACCAGGGTATGGCCCACATCACCGACATGCAGCGACAACCGAAACGGCGTCGAGCCTTCGGTGCGGGCCAGCAGGAGCGGCGGCCCCTTGAGATGGTCGTTGCCGGTCGGTCCCGCCCACATCGCCGACAGCGGGATCATATGCGCCAGGTTCAGGGTCGAGATCGGCGGCTGCCGCACATTGGCGTAGGCATTGCCTGGAACGGACCCTAGCCAGGCCTCCGCAGCGTTCAGAGTCTCACGGATGCAGGTGAAGTCGCGGCCCTGAACGACCTTCTCCACCAGCCGGAGCTTCTCCTCGGCGACCGCCGGATCCTCGTCCCAGACCACCACCGTGGCGGTGACGTAGGCGAAGGCGACACCGTCGCCGCCCAGATCCTGCAGCGCCGCATCAGCCTCAGCGGCCTTGTTGGCGGCGTCGCCGTCGAGAAGATTGGCCGGCTCGTTGGTCATCACCTCCTTGATCAGGCCGGCGATCGACTTGCGCTTGGCGAACCACTGGCGGCGGATCTTGCCCAGCACCCCAAGCGCATCGGTCTTGTCCAGGCAAACAGCCCGGGTCGACCAGCGATAGGGAAAAGCCAGGCGATTAAGCTCATCAAGCACCCCCGGCCAGGTCATCGTCGGAAAGCCGTTGACGGTCAGGACCCGCAGATACGCCCCGCCCAGGCGGGGCGCGAGACCCCCGACCAACGGCTCGTCGGCCAACAGGGCGTCCAGGTAGATGGCGGTTTCCGGAACCCGGACCCGGTGACGCCGGGTAGAGATGCACGCATGCAGATAGGCCAGGGTCTCTGGGTCGGACAGCCATTGAGCCTGCGGCATGAACCCGTCGAGCAAGGCGAGTAGCCGATCAGTCTGATCGACGAAGCCCGCCAGGGCCGCGCGCCAATCGACCCCGTGATCGTCCCGCCCCTCATAGAGCAGGCCTTCGATCCGGCTGGCGCGCTCGGCTGGCGGCAACCAGGTCAAGGTCAGAAAGTAGCGGCTTTCGAAATGCGCGCCGGCCTGCAGGAACTCAGCCCGCCGTTCGGCGTCGACCAAGCCGGCCACCGGATCGGCAAACTCGCTGTCGGGATAGGCCTGGGCAGGATCGCGCTGCGCCTCGACGAACACGGCCCATCCCGAGCCGAGGCGGCGCAGGGCGCCGTTGAGGCGCGCCGCCACCGAGACCAGCTCGGCCGGCGTCGCCGAATCCAGATCCGGCCCCCGAAACCCGGCCGTGCGCTGCAGTGCTCCGTCCTTGTTAAGGACGACGCCTGGCGCCACCAGGGCGGCCCAGGGCAGGAAGTCAGCCAGGCTCGAAGGACGGCGTTGATATTCGCGCAGGTTCAGCATGATCGCCTCACACCGAAAGACGCGAAGGAATGCGGACGTGGCGGCGGGCCACATCGACGATCAGCGGATCACGGCGCGCCGCCCAGACCGCCAAGCCATGGCCGACGCCCCAGACCACCAGGCCCACGAGCCAGAGCCGCAAGCCCAGGCCTATGGCGGCGGCCAGGGTGCCGTTGAGCAGCGCCACCGAGCGGGGCGCGCCAGCCAGAAGCATCGGCTCGGTCAGCGCCCGGCGAACCGGAGCCAGAAAGCCGGGGACGGTGGCGGCCTCCTCCATCAGACCAACGCTCCGCCGCCGAACGAGAAGAACGACAGGAAGAACGAGCTGGCCGCGAAGGCGATCGACAGGCCAAAGACGATCTGGATCAGCTTGCGCGCGCCGCCGGAACTGTCGCCGAAGGCCAGGGTGAGGCCGGTGATGATGATGATGATCACCGCGATGATCTTGGCGACCGGCCCTTCGATCGACTCCAGAATCTTTTGCAGCGGGGCTTCCCACGGCATCGACGAGCCTGCCGCCTGAGCCGAGCCAATCGCCAGCAGGACCGTGACGGCCACACCGGTCGCTGCGACCTTCGCCGCCACACGAAGCGGGCGCGGGTTCGACCCGCTAGGGGACAATTGAGATTGAGCCTGTCCGATAGCGGACGGCGGCGGGCGATGGACCATATGACGATCTCCTGTGGGGTTACGGGTCAGGCTGGGGTGAGCTGGTAGGCGCCGTCGGGCGCGAGCCCCTCGACCCAGGCCAATTCGATCAAACGACGTTGGGCGCCGCGACCGGCGAGGACGGCGATCAGGTCGACCGTGTCGGCGATCAGGGCGCGCGGCACGGTGACCGTGGCTTCCTGGATCAGTTGCTCAAGGCGCAGCAGCGCCCCAAGGGCCGAGCCCGCATGCAAGGTCGCCACGCCGCCAGGATGGCCGGTGCCCCAGGCCTTAATCAGATCGAGGGCCTCGCTGCCCCTCACCTCCCCGATCAGGATCCGGTCGGGGCGCAGACGCATGGCCGAGCGGACGAGATCGCGCAGCGAGGCCACAGCCTCCTTGGTGCGCAGAGCGACCTGATTGGGCGCCGTACACTGCAGCTCGCGAGTGTCTTCCAGGATAATGACGCGATCATCGCCGCCCGCGATCTCGCGCAGCAAGGCATTGACCAGGGTCGTCTTGCCGCTGGAGGTCGCACCCGCAATCAGGATGTTGTCGCGGCGCCGCACCGCCTCGGCCAGGATCTGCGCCTGCTCGACGCTCATCACCTCGGCGGCGACATAGTCGTCGAGGCCAAAGATCGCCACGGCCGCCTTGCGGATGGCGAAACATGGGGCGCGAACCAGCGGCGGTAGAAGGCCTTCGAAGCGCTCACCGGTCAGCGGCATTTCCGCCGAGATCCGCGGCCGGCCTCCATGGGCTTCTTCGCCGACATGGTGGGCGACCAGGCGAATGATGCGTTCGGCGTCGGCGGCGGCCATCGACACGCCCGTGGCCGACAGCCCCTCCCCCAATCGGTCCAGCCACAGCTGACCATCCGGATTGAGCATGATCTCAATGACGGCGGGCTCGACAAGCCATTCGGCGATGGCCGCGCCCATGGCCGTGCGCAGCATCCTGGCGCTGCGCTCTGCGGCCTGGTTCTGATCCTGGATCTGGCCCACGACGATCCCCATTGATGATGGGGACGACTAAAGGGGCCGCATTTGCCGGTCCCGCAACAGTCCGATAGGCGGCGTAGGGCTTTGGCGGACGAAAAGAAGTGGTTGACGGACTGCGGTCAGCTCAAAGGCGCCGTGACGGCGTAGAGGGCGTAGAGGGCGTAGAGGGCGTGGAGGGCGTGGAGGGCGTGGAGGGCGTGGAGGGCGTGGAGGGCGGTGAACTCATCGAGTTGACTCCCGCCATCACCGTTTCGACGAAACAATCGACAACGGTCACGATCGATCTGTGGTCAGAAGCCATCTCACCGGACAGCGGCGAGGCGCGGCGCGTGGGGAGTTCTTGAAGGCAACGCTCTCACCCTGCGCCGCAAGACCGATTACCCGTCGCGCGCTGGCGGCTGAAAGGCCACCGCAGACTCATCTCGGCAAGTGGAATGCCCGCAAGGCACTGCAGCCGCCAGATACGGACATTTGGTGTCTCTCCAGACCCGAGACCTTTACGCGCCCCGTCGAGCTGAGGTTGGGCCGGTGCGCCGCATGGCCGATAGCGATTGCACCTGGCGGGCTCGTACTACCGCCGCGACGAGCCTGGCTGAAACAAGCTCAGCACAATCGCCGGCAAGTTGTTAGCGATGGAAAGCGCCTGAACAATCAAGCTCTGCTTGACCTTCGCCGCCTCCAGCCGCGCCGCCTCCTTGGCCAGGTCCGTATCGACAAGCTGACCGAGATTGATCTGGGTCTGGTCGGCGACCTTTGCTTCCATGCGCTTGGCCGACAAGAAAGCGTCAGCCCGGCCCGCGTAGTAGAGTGTCTGAGCGCTGACTCTCGCGTGAGCCGCCTTTACATAGCGCAGCGCCTTTTGGGCGTCGTCGAATGTTCCAATCGACGCCCTTTCCAGGGATAAGCCCGTCAGGCCAACGGTGCGCGTATCCTTCTCGCGAATGGGCGTCAGGTCGCCTGAGATACTGTCGAGCGTGTCGACCTTGGTCACGATCTCAAGCCGACGGGGATCCTTGTCCAGCGCAGGGACACGGTTATCGAACGTGCCGAGCGTGACCACCTGAGCGTGATTGCTGGCGCTGGTTCCGTCCCAGTCCAGGATCTGGATCTCATGGGTTTCGGTTGTCGGCGTTCCGGAAGGGTCATGGACGATCGTCGTGCGGGCGACGATCTGGGCTTGAGTGACAGGGTCGGCCAGGTTGGGGATCGGGAGGCTGAACCGTTGATTGGGCGAACTGTCCGAGCCTAGACTCGCAAGATTTTGCTTGCCAATAACCTGCTCTTGCCAGACCGAGCCGTCATTCCACCGCAGGATGAAATCCGTGGCGGCATCGTAGCTTTCGTCAGCGATGCCACTCTGCGGGCGAAGATAGCCCGATATGCGCGCGCCCGAGGATGCGGCCTCTAGATACGACCAGGACGAATTGGTCATGCTGACGGTCGAGATGGTGACCGCCGAACCAGGCTCGGTGCTCGAGCCGGCCGACAACGTCGCCTTGCCGTCATGCTGCGTGGAAACAGCCGCCCTGACCCGGGCCTGCGAGAAATCCTCGTTCGGCGCGGGGCTCGGGATCGTCAGGCTGTAGTCCAGATCGACTGGCGCCCCGGCCGGGCCATAGGCTTTGGGCGTGGCTAAGGCCGAGGCCTTGCTGACCCAAGTGTTCGAGGAAACGTCGAACACTTCGTACAAAACCGTCGCCTGAGCCCCCAGTGTGTCAATCCCGCGATCGAGATCGTCAAGCCGCAGGGTCCCCGACAGGGTCGAGCCCGGCTCGGTTCCGCCGCTGATCGCCTTCGACGGATCATGGTCGTCAATGATCGTGATTGCGCCATAGCCAAGCGTATGGGCGCTTGAGCTACGCTCAGCGGAGATCCAGTCGCGCTCCGACCATTGGGCCAGCAGGTGCGGCTCGCGGGTGGCCAGCAAGTCGCTGCGCGGGGCGCCATTACCCAGCACATCGTCGACCGGCTCCCCATCCGGCGAAGGATAGCGGCCCACATATTCGGCATAGATCTGCACGCTGGTCGCCGTGGTCGGAATCGGCGGCATGGCGACGGATTCAACAGCGTCGTAGGGCGGAAGACCTGGCCCCACCTGGGTCGACGGCGGAATGGTGTGATTGGCCAAGGGTAACTCGACGGTCGAGCCGCCGTCGAAATAGCGCAGCTTGTAGCTGACCGTGCCTTCGATCTGTTCGTTCTGCTGGCCTTCGCCCGCGAAACCGAAGTGGAGGTTCAAGGCCTCGCCCACCAACGGCTCCTGCCCCGTCCGGGCCGGAGACCCCCACGTAATCGCAGGGGAACCGCCATCCTCAATGACGCCGGGGCCATAGTCGAGAAAGTTGGATCCATTGCTGTCGAGCAAATTCGTGCCGTCGAAACCGGCCGAGCCTACGGCGCGGTCGATTTGTCGCTTCAGCATCTGGAACCGATCGTCGAGCGAGGCGCGCGCGGTGTCAGACAACGATGGATCGGTCGCCGCCAGCGCCAGCGCATTCATCCGATCGACGAGATCGGACACGACCTCGGTCGCCGAGAGCGTAACGTCGAGCAGGCTGCCGGCGTGATCGCGCGCGTTATCCAGAACCCCGTAGTCGCCGAGCGCCGACCGCGCCGCCACAGCCATGCCCCAAAACGCGCCATTGTCCTTGGCGGTGGCGACCTTCAGCCCCGTCGCAATGCGGTTCTCGATCTGGTGCAGTTGCCCATCAGCGCCGCTCAATAACTGCAGAGCACTCAACTGGCTCGCGTTGGTGTTGATCGAGACCATCGTGTGGGGGGCAATGCTTTTCTGGGTGACTGATCGCCGCCTGTGCCGACTGAACCCACGATGCAAAACGAACACCGCAGGTAGAGCTTGTCCATCCAGGCGCCGCCAAGATTGGACGCCGGCGCGAACGCGGCCATTGCCACCCCAATGGTCGCGCTTTCTGAAGCGCCGTGTCACACCCGACGTAAAGCCATGACCCAAGACCGCTCTGCTCAGAAAGCGGCCTTGAATCAAAGGTCACCCGGCTTAGGAACTTGCTTCGTCGCCGGGGTCCAAGACGAGGTCAGAACCGTCCCAGACGCGGAGCACTCAGTTTACCTCAAGGCGCGGGCGGCGGAAAAATATTCACACGCTACTTGAACTGGGGATCGCGCTTCATGCGCATGATGCAATCGCCGATTTCATTTGATTTCTTCTCAAACGCGCCGTGGTCAAGGTCCCGATTTGCCTCGGCGATCTTTCCAGAGTTGTACATCATCATGATATCGTACGCACACTTGTGGAATTCAGAATGAACCTTTTTGAATTCTGCGAACACCGGCACTGACGAAAACTTGCTGCCACCCTCGCCGTATATCCATTTTCCCACCTCGCAGACATCGTCACGCCGGATGGTCGTTGGCTCGATATTTTCCTCTCCCTTGATAGCTTTTCTGAGCCTGCTCTTAACGGCAGAATGGGTCATAAACGCTTTGTCGAGAAACTCAGACATAGAATACCCCTGTATATTTTGGTTGAGATTCAGGATTGGAATTAAACGCGGTCAAGACCGTCGTTTAACTTTGTGCGCCGCTCTCGAGATCTTCGACCCGGTCGCTGAGGGCCTTGATCAATTCGCGAACACGCTGTTCGGAAAAGCGCCGAGTGATGTGTTGGGGGCAGTTCCAGTCAAAGCCCTCAATCTTTACCGTCCAGTAGCGCTCAACCCGGCGCCGAACATCGTCGGTGACATCGACATAGCCGTCAGGGCGCTCCTGGCTGACCGAGGCCAGCCCGAGGATTTTCAAACGGGCCTTGCGCTCGTAATCCATCAGAAACAGGCAGGCCTTAGGGCCCGCGCCGACATTGCCAAGACTGATATATTGTCTGTTGCCGCGATAATCCGGAAACACGAGGGTTTGCGCGTCCACAGGCTGGAGGAACCCCGGGGGTCCGCCCCTGTGCTGAATATAGGGCCAGCTCGTCTCACCCACCGTGGCCATGTAGAAGCTGTCGCGCTCGAGGATGAAACCGACTTCGTTGCTGTCGAGCGCGTTATTGAAAGCCGGCCCGGCGTCAAACCCTTCATAGGCCTGGCGACTTCCCTGGGCTTCCTGCGCGGCGACCACCGACGGCGTGAAAGCCAGCTCCATAAACCTATGCCCCACTTGCCACCCTCCCCATCGCCAAGATCTCGCTCAACCTAGAGACCAAGATCGGACAGGCTGGGGTAATCGTCCGGACGACGCCCCTGCGGCCACCGAAACAGCCGATCCTGCTCAAGGATTTTCAGATCATTGATGCTGGCGACGCGGTGACGCATGAGGCCACCGTCATCGAATTCCCAGTTTTCGTTTCCATACGAACGCCACCACTGTCCTGACCCGTCCAGCCATTCGTAGGCAAAGCGGACGGCGATGCGGTTTTCCGTAAACGCCCAAAGCTCCTTGATCAGACGATACTCGAGCTCGCCCTGCCACTTGCCGGTCAGGAAAGCCACGATCGCTTCGCGGCCGCTGAGGAATTCAGAGCGGTTACGCCAGACACTATCTTCGGTGTAGGCCATGGAGACCGCGCTCGGGTCGCGCGAATTCCATCCATCCTCCGCCAATCTCACCTTCCTGGCGGCGGTGTCGCGATCAAAAGGCGGGAGCGGAGGGCGGGCCATGGACGTCAACCTTTTGCGGAACGAGAACCAGCCGCCCCGACAGTGACGACCGGGAGACCCAGCCGACGCCATCGTCAGCGAAACTTCCGCCGGCGATCAGGCGGCCAAAACCGTGTCTGGATAATACATCTTGTCAGCAACAATCAGTTTCAGTCAGTGAAACGGTGAGGATGTCGTCCTGTATTGGCTCGCCCGCTGGTCGGCCGGACACTGAACGCTTGAGCAGTACCCGCGCAAAGGTCTGACAGACGGCTCGCGCGCCACGCGCTTATGCGCGGCTCCTCGGTCTAGTCGGCGCCCTCACCGCTTAGATCCGTGGTGGGCGTGAAACAATCAATTGCACGCGACGAGGCTTATTCACCGGGGGCCGGTCCCATACCTTGGCGTCGGGATACGGAGACCCGTCTCCAGCCCCCTCGCGTTTCCTGGATCCGGCGCAACTCGCCGACCGACACAATTGGAGAACACCATGTCTTTTAAAGCCACGCGCGCCATCATCGGCGCGGTCAGCCTGATGATCACCGCCCCCTTGCTCGTGACGCATGCTCACGCCATCGTCCCCACCTCGGCGGCGGCGGTGAACACCGACGAGGCCAATCTGGCGCTGCGCGGTTATGATCCCGTCGCCTACTTCAGCGCCGGCAAGCCGAGCATGGGCGACGCCCGCTTCTCGACGAAGTTCAACGGCGCCACCTATCACTTCGCTTCGGCCGCGAACCTGAAGATGTTCAAGGCCACTCCGGCCGCTTACGCGCCGCAGTACGGCGGCTTCTGCGCCATGGGCGTTGCACTCGAGAAGAAGCTGGATGGCGATCCGATGGTCTGGAAGATCGTCGACAAGAAGCTCTATCTGAACGTCAATGAAGACGTCGCCGTTGCCTGGAACCGCGACATTCCCGGCAACCTGGTGAAGGCCGAAGAGAACTGGCCGGAGATCAAGAACAAGACGCCGGAAAGCCTGTAATAGGCTTCGGCGAGATCTTGCCGGACACGCTGCGGCTATCCATCCCCACCCGCCCGGAAGCCCAGTAGGGGAGCTTTTCCACCCCTGCTCCCCCATCGTGTCCCGGCAGGCGCCCGGCGCCCCTCCCCCCGCTCGCTTGCGAGCGCCCCTGGGAGGGGCGCCGGGTTTGCTTTTTCGGCATATTCAGTGAACAGATCCCATGAAACGCTTTTGCCTCTCCCCGAGCCTCGGAGCCCAGCTGGCGCTGGCCTTGCTGGCCCGGTGCGTGTGTCCGCAGACCAGAGCGAAGGCCGAGCAAGAGGCCCGCTCAGCAGGATTGACGGGCGCGGAGATCGACGCGGCCTGGGCTGGTCGAAGCTTTGACGTCAAGGCCTCTGCGGCGATCACTTTCGCTCTGGCGGTCCGCTCGTTCAGCGAGATCGCGATCGCGGCCAGCAGGAGCCGCGCCCTGCGGATGGGGTTGTCGCCCCAGGAGCTCGAGCTTGTGGAGGCTCGCGCCCTTGAACTGACCATGCTTGAGATTACCGCCGGCTCGCGTCCGGATTTCTCGGCCCCGTCGAAGGCCGTGCACTAGGCCAGGCGCCCCGCCCCCGTCAGCCGCCGCCGGAGCGCGTCCGGATGGACTTTGCGGCTTTCGCAGGTACTCTTACGATCGCAAGATTCGGTGAAGAGATAAGTCATGGCGCGCCTCCAGGCTATGCAGGTATTTGTCCGGGTCGCCGAAAGCGGTGGTTTTGCCGAAGCCGCGCGTCAATTGAATATGAGCCCGCCCGCCGTCACCAGAGCTGTCGCTCTGCTGGAAGAGGGCTTGGGCGTCAGACTGTTTACGCGCACGACACGCGTGGTGCGGTTGACGGATGTTGGCCAACGCTACTTTGACGACTGCCAGAAAATCCTCGCCTATGTCGAGGAAGCCGGCGCGACGGCGTCGGGCGCCTATACCGAGCCCAAGGGCAGTCTGACGATCACGGCGTCGGTGCTGTTTGGGCAGATGTATATCATGCCCATTCTGCAAGAATATCTGGACCAGAATCTGCAGGTCGTCGGCAAGTCGCTGTTTCTCGACCGCCCTACGAACCTCGTCGAGGAGGGTATCGACGTGGCCGTTCGGATCGGACATCTCAGCGACTCTGGTCTGTCGGCGATCCGCGTCGGCCAGGTGCGCCGGGTGATCTGCGGCTCACCCTCGTATTTCGAACAACACGGGGCGCCAAGCATCCCCCACGATCTCGTCAACCACCGGATCATCGCGGCGACCAGCGCCTGGACCAACCTTGAATGGCGGTTCGGTCGTGAACGGAAGACCTCGGTCGTCGTGGAACCCAGACTGTTCTGCAACAGCAACCAGGCCGTGATCGATGCGGCGCGCGACGGCTGGGGCCTGACACGCGTTCTCTCCTATCAAATTGGCGAGGAGCTGCGCGAAGGGACACTGCAGATCGTTCTGGCCGACTACGAAGAAGAGCCCCTGCCCATCCACGTCGTCCACCCCGAGGGTCGGCGCGCCTCGGCCAAGGTTCGCGCCTTTGTCGATCTCGCGGTCGAGCGCCTGCGCGCCAACCGCTTGTTGAACTAGCCGAGCCCGTCGGCGGCGGCCGGAGGCGCGTTCAGCCCCGGGCGAGCACCGTCTTAGCGACAACCGCGCGATAGGCCCCCCTATCCCACTCGGCCGCGCGGGGCAGACGCGCAACCTCGCGACCCTGGCGATCTATCAGCACCGAGAATGGCAGCCCCAACGCCCCATACCCGTCGGTGAGCGCGCTGTCTTTGGCCAGGTAGGGCTTCAGGTGCGCAAAGCGCTCTCCCCAGAATTCGTCGACTGCGGGCCAGCCCCGTCCGTCGAACGATACCGGGAGCACTGTCAGATCGCCGGCGAACGCGCCCGCCAGACGATCCAGGCTCGGCATCTCGATCCGGCACGGCCCGCACCAGGTAGCCCACAGGTTGACCAGCACCACGCGCCCGCGAAAATCGGAGATCCGTTGCTCCCGTCCCCGGCGATCGGTGAAGGCCCCGGCCACTGCGGCGCGCCCCGAGAACCCGTATACCAAAGGAGGGGCGCCCAGGCCGTCCCGGCCGGCCTGGGCCCAGGCCGAACCCGCGCCCGCACCCGCCGCCAGGCCAAGGCTCAGAACGGCGCGACGACTGACGGGCGCCGGGCTCATCGGATAAACCGCTGACGCAGAAGATGGTCGACCGAGATCGCCCCGGGCCCCCAGGCCAGAATGGCGACGGCCATCGCAAACCATCCAAGGTGCACGCCCACGAACGCATCGGGATAGACAAACAGCTGGATCACCAGGGTCATACCGATGACCCCGACGGCCGACAAACGGGTCGCCAGGCCGACAAAGAGGCTGAGGGCGAAGGCGTGCTCGGCGTAAGTGGCGGCATAGGCCGCAAGATCGGGATTGAGAAGCGGGACGCGATACTCTTCGGCGAAGAGATATTTAGTGCCGTCCGACACCGTCATAACGCCTTCGACCTTGGTTCGCGCGGAGGTCCAGAACACCCCCGCGAGCCCCCAGCGAAGCAAAATCTGCGTCAAGCTGTTGGGCGTCCGATCGAGGATGGAAACCAGCCGCAGATAGGTCCGCGAAACGAGCGTTTCGCCTGAGTTTGTCAACTTGTGCATGTGTGTGACTTTCATTTGGAAATCGACAGGGCTTGCAGGTCGAGCAAGCGACGAAAAGCATGAGCTGCGGCCGGCGCTGCATCGGGCCCAAGGGCCTCCAGCGCCGAGATCAGAGGGGATGCTTGGCGAAACACGTCCGCGACGACGGCCTCGGCCACGTCGAGGGCGGAGGCGCTGACATTATGCGCCTGGCGGGTGATCAGGCCCGTCTCTGATCGCCAGTCGACGCCCTCCAGAGTCTCACCAGACTTGTGCGCGCGCCAGATCGATACGATCGGATAGGCTGACCTGACCACGCGGGTGGAGGTTCGCCACTTCAGCCGGCTCTCCAATCCGATCGTCGCCAAATCGCTCGGCGGATCATCGGCGTCATCGGCGGCGTAGAACGCCTGTACGAGGCCATATTCCAGCTCGGCGACATCAGCGAGATAGGGGACCGCGGCGGCCGGGGCGAAAGCGCGGACAAAATCGGAAAAGGTCGCGCCATAGTCCCTCAGGTAGCGCGAGGTGGGCGGTGTGGCCTCGACATACTCCAGGGCCATGGCGGCAAAAAAATCGGGCCCGACCAACTGCTCGACGGTCGGGAAGCTCTGCGTCAGCGCACGGGCAAGACCTTGCCGATAGTTGTTGCGATAAATTTCAAAAGCCGGACCCGCCTCCGGCGCGGAAAGGCCGCCGGACAGCACGGCTTGTGCGATGCGCGCGACCTCACCCACGGCGCGCTCCGATCGCGCCCATCAGCCGGCGGGCGTGGCGCAGCTCGGCCAGGAGTTCATCGAGGGCGGGGACGTCGTTGTCCCGCTCGATCAGGGTGGGCAACCGTCCGGTCCGCGCCAGGAGGTCGGCATAGAGTTCCCACACCGGATCAGCGACCGGCGCGCCGTGACTGTCGAGCAGCTTGCGCCCCTCGCGTTGGAGCGTAACGGACTCATGTCCGGCAAGATGAACTTCGCCGATCCGATCAACAGGAAAGTCCTGCAAGTAACGCGCGGCGGAAAAGCCCAAGTTTTGCGCTGAGATGTAGACGTTGTTGACGTCGAGCAGGAGCCGACACCCCGTGCGCTCGGCAAGGCGGTGCAGAAATTCCGTCTCCTCGAGTTCGCCGCCCGCCAGAGGATAGTAGCGGGCAGGATTTTCCAGGAGGATCGCCCGCCCGATGAGGTCCTGAACGGCTTTGACGTGGTCGCAGACCCGATCGAGTGCGGCCCGACTGTAGGCGATCGGGAGAAGGTCGTTGAAATAGATTCCCTCGTGCGCTGACCAGGCCAGATGCTCGGAGACGGCTGCGGGCCGAACGCGCTCCACCAAAGCCCTCAAAGCCTCCAGGTGGGCGCGATCGGGCGGGTCCATGCCGCCAAGCGACAGCGCCACGCCGTGGAGGGAGATCGGATAGATATCCGCCAGCCGCTCCAGCAACTCCAGCGCCGCGCCGCCGGCGTTCATGTAGTTCTCCGCGTGAACCTCAAGGAAGCCGACATCCGCGCATCCCGCCAGCAACTGGGCGGCGTGCTCTCTTCGAAGCCCCAGGCCCACGGCGACGGGCAGCTCGCCGCCGCCCGTCGCGCGCCCTGGCGCCGCGGCCTGGATCTGGTCCAGGGGTTCTTGAGGCGCGGAAGACAAGACCTAGGCCTTGGGCTTGGGCTTGGCAGTGAAGGCGGCGAGTTGGCCAAAGCCCGTCGACGAAGTCGGCGACTTCATCGTCGTGCAGGTGCCCTTGGGAACGAGCGTCCACGCATTGCTCTGATAGTCGACCTTGGAGGTCCCGGCGCAGGAAGTTCCCGGCCCAGCGGCGCAGTCATTGTGGCCTGCCACCGAAATGCCGAAGCACTTCTCGCGGGCCGGGCGCTCGGCGGCGTCAGCGACCATGGGGGTGAGAGCGACGGCAAGCAGGCCGGCCAGGAAGGCAGAACGGTTAATTGTCATTACTAAGTCTCCTTCAATTGAATCAGCATTTGCGCGTTCGGCCCAAGGCCTTCGCGGTGGCGCAGAAGCCATTGAGAAAGGTCTTGCCGCCTGGGCCGGACGTCCCGCCGAAAAATGGGGATCAAACCACGGGTCGTCCGTTTGCCGTTCGCGCATAAACGTTCGGTTGTACAACCTGCCCGCAGTGTCTCCACTGCAAGGCTCGCTGTTCAATCCTCTGCATTTGACGAGCCCGGATCGCCGCAAGATATCTTGCCGTCCCCCGCCTCTCGTCCAACAATACCCTTCTCATCTGGCCTCTGCGCCGAGACGGAAGATAGGTCGCAGCCCCCAAGGCGATAACGTGCTCACAAAGACAGGATCTGTTTCACGTCGCGCAACGGTGGCCAAAGCCTGCGGCGCCCAACGGACCCCGACCCGTGCTAGCGACGCCTCCACACCTGCAGGAATCCGATCACCCGTCGGCCGCCTTGGTCGCGAAGTCGCGCCATTCGACAGTCGACGACGTCAAACCGCCCCATCGACAGCTGGGTGAGGTAGGCCAGGCTGTGGCTGAAGCGTCCAAATCCGAGCCACGCCCAGTCGTCCTCGCCTCGCTCGACGCTAAAGGCAAAGTATCCGCCCGGCGCCAGGACGCGATGGACATCCGCAAAAAGGCTGTCGAGCGCGCCAAAACGGTTGAAGACGCCGGCGGCGACCACGAGATCAAAGCGGGTCCGACACCGAAAGCAAAACTCTGAAATGTCGTCGTGAACCAGCGTGTCGTAGACAGCGCTCGCCCTTGCGGCCGTCAGCATCGCGCCTGAGATGTCCACACCCGTCGCCCGCGCGACCTTGTCGCCCAGGGCCGCGGCCATCAGGCCCTCGCCACAGCCCAGATCGAGCATCCGCGCCGAGGCGCAGTCGCAGAGCATGTCGGCGAGATGCCGCGGGATATCGTATTCGAAGTCGTCGACCATCTTGGCGTCGAGATCTTTGGCCAGGCCATCAACCGTGGCCGGCGGCTCATCCGCCGGCGCGCGGTCTGGGTCATGCGAGGCCGGCAGGCCGATCCTGGGGTGGCCAATAGCCCCTCCAACAACGGCCGCCGCTTGGCGACGCCCGACGTGCGCCGGACGACGGCAGGCTTGATGGAGAACCCGGATCATCACGGCTCGGGCGTCGCCGACCCAGGCCAGACACGCCTGCGCCTGAGTTTTGGCCGGTCCCTTGACCGCGTCGCCCAAAAGCCTGGCCGGCGGTGGATCATCCGCTTGATGGGCCTGGGCCAGCGCCTGCCTGGCCTCGCCGACCCGGCCGATGCTGAGAAGCGCCAGGCCAAGCCCCGACCATGCCGCGCTCGCGCTCGGATCTATCCGCAGCGCCTCACGAAACGCGGCGACGGCGCCATCGGCGTCCCCCACCGCATTGGCCTGGAGGCCTTTCTCAAGCCACTGATGGAAACTCGCCGCCATCGCTCCACACCGCAAGCCTGCCACGAACGGCGGGTCCGCGAGGCGGCGCGCTCGCGGCCAAGCGTTCAAAACCGCTCGCAGGCTGCGGCCCCGGGCGCGTTCCAGCCATCCCGGATTTTGAAATAGTGTGTTCCGGATTAACGCTGCTCTGGCCGATGCCTGTTCCTGACAATACTGCTTCGGCAGGCGCTGGCTTAGCGGCCACCGCTACAGACAACCTGCTCACTACAGCCTTGCAGTTGGCGCGCCGATTTTCATGTCGGTTGTGCGCCATAGACAAAGCAGCGCCCCCTTCCGGGTCGCCCAGCGCGGTCCGGCAAGTTTCAGGGGCGTCCTAACGCGGAAGGTGAACTGTGACGCGCGACCAACTGACCGAAAAGATATTGGACATCAAACGCCAGCGTGGACTGACATGGGGTGAGATCTATGCTTTCGCCCTGCCGCTCTCTCCCGTTTTGACTGTGGGCGCGCTGCTGGGGCAGATGCGACTGGCGCCGCGGGCGGCCGCCGAGGTCGGCCAGTTCCTCGGGCTCAACGCCGAGGAGATCAAGATGCTTGGCGAAATCCCAAACCGCGGGACGCCGATGCCGCCCAGCGATCCATTGCTCTATCGGTTCTATGAGCTTTTGATGGTCAACGGTCCTGCCTGGAAGGCGCTGATCGAGGAGGAGTTTGGCGACGGCATCATGTCGGCCATTGATTTCAACCTCGATCTGGGCCGCGAGATTGACCCCAAGGGCGATCGGGTCCGCATCACGATGAGCGGCAAGTTTCTGGCCTTCAAATACTACGAGTGTGATCGCGACGCTGCGTTCGCCGTGTCGAACGAGTAGGAAATCGTCGTGGCGCAGCCGTTGCAGAAGGTCCGGGGTGGGGTCGCAGGGTCCAACCTTCCGGAAGACCGTGTCGCCGAGTGGCGAGGCTTGCTCGGGCGCCTTACAAACCAGGGCGCGCGCCTGAGGTTCTTCCCGCATCGCGCTGTCATGTTCCTGGCCCTGGCCGGCGCGCGCGAGGGCGCGGCGCGGTCCAGCCTTATCGATCGCGCAGAGGCGACGCTCGACGACTTTGACGCGCTGGTCAGGGGCTTCACCACGGACCCCAGCGTCTTTGGCATCGAGCAAACGCTTTTCGCTCACCTCTCCCAGTTTCTCACGCCCCACGCCTCGGTCTTTGACGAGACCGCAGGTCGCTTTTCCAGGGAGTGCGCTCAGGTCGTGCACGCCATGCGCATGGGCGTGGGCGACGATGAGGCGCTGTTTACGCTATCGGAGTTTGTGGCCGTAACGCTGCTTGAGCGGATGAACGCCCTCGTCGAGCAATTCACCGTGGAGCTTTCTCGTGTATCGGAGGAGGGCAATGCACGGCTGACAGGTTGGCTGTCGGACTTGGATCGGCTCAATAATTCCGTCTACATGATTTCAGTCAACGCGGCGATTCAGGCCGCGCGCTCGGGCGAGTCCGGGCGCGGCTTCGCGGTGATCGCCAACGAGGTCAATACCGTGAGCGGGCAGGTCAAGAGCATCACCTCTACGATCCGCCGCAATCTGTTTGGCGGCTAGCGCGGGTCATGGCCTGGTGCGGCTCCACGCAGACAGGCATAGGCCTCGACGAGATCGTCGAGGCTAAAGGCGCGATTGCGCCCACTGGGGTTGGGCAGCACCCAGGTCGCGGCGCCTGAAAACGTCTCCTGCTGGGGGCCCCACGCGAGCGAGCGTTCACCGCGTATGGCGCCATAGGCCGCCTTGCCCAGGAAGGCCACGCATCGCGGCCTGAGCCGCCGCACCTGGTCGGCCAGGGCCTGGCCGGCCCGCGCGAACTCCTCGCGCGCCACCGCTTGCGCGCCTGCGGTCGGTCGATCAACGACACAGGTCAGACCCAATCGGTATCGGAGGATCTCACGGTCCTGCTCTGGCGTCAGGCGCGTCGGCGTGAGCCCGGAAAGGTGCAAGACCTCCCAGAAACGGTTGCCGCGCCCGGCGAAATGCCGGCCCGTCGCGGCCGCTACGAGACCGGGATTGAGCCCGCAGAACAGGATTTTGAGATCCGGGCCGACGATGTCGGGCAAGGGCTTTGGCATCAACGCACCGGTATGGGCGAAAAGCGGCTGTCGTCGCCCGCCCCTTGCATGACCAGCGGATCGCTGATCGCAGACGGTTTGCGCCCTGGCCGGGCGGGTGGCCGATAGCCGGCTATCACCGCGGAGAAACCGAGTCCCGGGGATCGTAAGCCTCCTCCTTGAACGCCGCTGCGTACCGGGCAAGCCCCCCCATCGTCGTCCAGACCGGATCGTGAGCACCGCATGAAGCGCCCCTTACCTGCCGGCGAGCGGCGGGCGCCAAGTGGCCAAAGGGGATCGCCGAAGCTTGAGCCACCGCTAGACTGCGGTCGCCATCGCAGCGCCGCCGATCGTTCTCAACAACAGGCTGGCGTCGATCGGCTTTGCAAGAAAGGCATGGAAGCCAAGATCGGAGTAGTGCTCCATGTCTCCATCCAGGACATCAGCGCTGAGCGCGATGATCGGCGGAGCCCCCCAGCCGCCGGGCGGCTCCTGGTGAATGATGCGCGTCGCGGTGATCCCGTCCATGATCGGCATGCGCAGGTCCATCAGGCATACGTCAAACGGCTGAGCGCGCATCATCTCCAGGGCGACCGCGCCGTTGTCTGCGACCGCGCAGACATGACCGGCGCTTTCCAGGATCGTCTTGATCAAGCGTTGCAGCATCGGATTGTCCTCAACGATCAACACCTCAAGCGGTTCGTTTTCAACCCGGACGAGCGGTTGAAGCTGAGCGATCTTTACCCGACAGGTTTCTACCGGAATTTCGAACCAGAAGCGCGCGCCGCCCTCGGGCCGGTTTTCCGCAGCGATCTCGCCGTTCATGGCCTTGATCAGGTGGGCGCTGATCGCCAGCCCCAGTCCGGCGCCGTCGTGCAGGCGCGTGGCGGAGTTGTCGACCTGTTCGAAGGGATCAAAGATCCGCTCGGCCAACTCGGCGGGAAAGCCTGGACCGGAGTCGATCACGTCGATGCGAAGCCGGCCTCCGTCTCTTGGGCCGAGCCAGGCAGCCTCAACACGCACCTCGCCAACCTCGGTGAACTTCAAGGCATTGCCAACCAGATTGACGACAATCTGCCGAAGGCGATCAGCGTCGGCGACAATGACCTCGGGCACGCCCTTTGCCAATCGAAGCGACAACGCAACGCCCTTCTTGGCGGCGATTGGCGAGAGCAGCCGGATTGTCGCAGCAAGAAAATCGGCGGGATTGACCGGGGCCGGACGAATAACGGGATTGGCCTCGGCCTTCGCCAGGCTCAGGACGTCGTTGACGATTGCGTGCAATGCGCGGGCCGCCTCCAGCAGGGAGGCGACGTAGTCCTGTTGCTTTAGATCCAATGGCGTCTGAGCCAGTAGCTCGGTAAGACCGATCACGCCAGTCAATGGCGTTCTCAGTTCGTGGCTCATCGTCGCCAGGAACCGTCCCTTGGCGCGCGCTGCGGATTCGCAGCGTTGCTGCGCCTCGGCAAGATCGGCCAAGGCTTGCTGGTGGGCGGTGACATCAAAGCGGATGGCCAGGTAGGCAACAGGCTCGCCTGCCGCATCCAGCTGCGGCGTGATGGTGGTGTCGAGCCAGTAGAGGCTGCCGCTTTTGCGGCGGCAGCACACCGTACCGCTCCATGTGCCGCCTGCGACAATTGCCTCGTACATGTCCGGGAAGAATTCGGGTGGGTAGCGGTCAGGGCTGAAAATGTTATGTTTGGCGCCGATGATCTCGCTGCGAGTATAACCGCTAACTTCGCAGAACTTGTCATTGCATTCGATGATGTTGCCGTTCAGGTCTGTGCGGACAACAATAGCAGCTTTGTCGCAAGCGCGAGCGAAAAGACCCCCAGTTGCGGCATGAAGCTGCGGAACCATTTCGCTAGAATTCTCCGGGTGAATTTCCATCGTTGCGGGCTCCAAGTCCAGGGTGGCCAGGGGTTTGGGGGTAAAACGAGTGCAAGCCACCCTGCGTCCAGAACCTCCGCGGGATTAGATGCCGATTTCGCAAATCATTGTTTCAGGTTTGCCTGTCGCATCGCGGCCGCGACGTAGCCCTTGCGGCGGCCCGTGGGTCTTGGGCATCCCTCAGACCGGGCCGTATCCGCCTAAACCGCGCCTGACCGCGCCCTTAGCTGCGACGAGACGAAGGATGATCGCGACAAGAGGAAGGCGTGCAGCCGCGACCAATAGTTTTCGGAAACCGCTGCGCGAACCGTCGCATCCACCGACAACCGTGATCGCCAGGCCTTGAGGTTCTTGAGTCCCTCATCAAGCTGCAGGCCAAGCTGCGCTTCGAAGAAATCCACGTAGCGAAACAACGGCGCAAACGCAGCGTCGACTAGGCTGAATCGAGAGCCGCCAAACCACGGCCCTTGGACAACTCTGTCCACTTGAGCCAAACGCGCTCTTATCGCGACAGCCTTGGCCAGAAAGGACCGTTTGGTCGTGGCCGAGTAAAGGCCTGCGATTTCGGATAGCGTTCCCGAGGCGAACTCGATCCAGGCCCGCTGCTGCGCACGGACAATATCGTCCGTCTCGAGCAGAGCGCCTCCCCCCAGATCATTGAGATATTCAGCGATCGGCGCGCTCTCGAAAAGAACGTGCCTTTCGCCCTGCGCAAGCTCGATCCTTAGAATGGGAACCTTGCCCGTCGGCGAGATCGCCAGGAACCAGGCCGGCTTGGCGTCAAGGTCGATATTGACTCGCTTAACCGGCAAGCCAAGCCGGCTGGCGGCGATCGACGCGCGTTGGGCGTAAGGACAAAGCGGATGACTGACCAGAGTTAGCTTGTTCATTCAAATCCCGTTCGTCGTCATAGCCGCCTTGTCCCGAGCCTTCAGCCCGATCACCCTGGCCCGCTCGGCCGCCCCCGACCAGGACGCCAGGCCAAGACCAAGCCGAGCGCCCAGCCCTCGACCGCAAGACGTCAGCGTGTGTTTGCGGCGGTAGCGCCCCGCCCGTTTCGCGGCCAGACGCGATTTTGAAATAGTGTTTTCCAAGCTTAGCGCCTTCAGCGCCGCACGCCGCGACCCGAGGATGGGCGCGGGTCGCCCTGCTTGGGGCGTCACGGACCAATCCTGGTCTCTTGGCCAGGCGGACCGCGATTTGCGCCGTGTTGGTTCTGGTCCAGGAAGGCCGTCGATTGGCGCGCTTTCGATCGGCGCTCGCCGAAACATCTTTCTGCCCCCGATCGCCCCTGCGCCGCGACGTCAGTTTGCTCGCGGTCCAAGCGCGCGAGGCGACTAAAGGACCAAATTACGTGAAAACTCCGATGACCCGCTCGCTGCAGTTTAGACTGGCGCTGGCGGTGGCGGCGTTGCTGCTGGCCACCGGGCTCGGCATCACCATGGCCGGTTGGGCCGTCATCCGCAGTGATGGTCAGCGGGTGGCGGAGGCGCAAGCCCATGCGCTTCTCGACGGATACTCGGAGCGGATCGCCAAAGATATCGGCATTGCCGTCGCCCATGCCCACGCGGGCGCGGGCGCCGTCGAGGCCCTTAGCGCTTCGGTGGACGCCACCGATCGTGGCGAAATTGGTCGAACGGTCGAGCACCTCCTGCGTGAGAGGCCCGATTTCATCGGGATGGCCGTGGCGTTCGAGCCCGGCGCTCTGGACGGCCGCGATGCGGCGTTCCGTTCCAGCGCCCTGGCCGACGGATCCGGGCGATATGTCCCCTACTTCTTCTGGACGCCAGAGCGCACGATCGGTGTGGACAAGCTCCTCATGACCGCCGAGGGCGGGATTGAGGCCTGGTACGATCGACCGATGGCCAAGGACGGCGATATCGTCACCCCGCCTTACATCTACCCCGTCAACGGCGTGGATGTGCCCATGACCTCGGCGGTATCGGTTGTCCATCGCTCGGGTCGGGCGATCGGCGTTGTGACGACCGACGTCTCGCTCGCGGCGATGGTGGAGCGCACCGGCCGGTTGGCGCCGTTTGGGAAGGGCCGCGTGATGATCCTTGGCGGCGAAGATCGCTGGGTCGCCCATAGCGAAAAGCGACTGCTGGCTCAGGTCACGCAGGACAAAACCTTGCTGAAGCTATCGTCTGACGCGCGCGGCTCCGGGTTTGCGGTGCAGTATCGCAATGGCGCGCTTTGGGCGGCCTTGCCGGTGCGGCCGCCTGGCGTGAATGACGTTTGGACCGTGATCCTCAGTGCGCCGATGACCGCGGTCATGGCTGGCGCAGATCGCGCCCTAGGGATGATGCTGGCGGCCGGTCTCGCCTTCGTTTCTCTGGGTCTGGTTCTGATCTGGGTGGTTTCGCGGCGTATCGTTGCGCCCGTTGAGCATATGACCGCCTATGTGGAACGGCTGGCGCGCGGCGACTATCAGTCCGACACGCCCTACGTCGCGCGCGCGGACGAAATCGGCGCCATGGCGCGCTCGATGCAGGTTTTTCGCAACGCCATGGTGGAGCACCGGCAGGTCCTGCTGAACGAGGAAGACGGGCGACGCGAAGCGGAGTCTGAGCGTCAGACCCGCGATGGCGAGGCCCAGCGTGAAACCGCTGAGCGCCGTGCTGTCATGGCTGCGCTCGCAGAGGGACTGGCCAAGCTCTCTGGCGGCAACCTGTCATGGCGTATCACGCGCGCCTTCCCGCCGAGCTTCGAGATCCTGCGTTCGGACTTCAACATCGCCGTCGCGGGCCTCGAGCACACTGTGCGCGAGCTGGCCCAGGCGGCCAGCGCGGTGCACGGGGGGGCCTCGGAGATCGCGGTGGCGGCCGACGATCTTGCGCAACAGAGCGAACGACAAGCCGCCAGCTTGGAGGAAACCGCCGCAGCCCTCAACCAGGTTACCGCCACGGTACGGGAATCGGCCGCCACGGCGCGGCGCGCGCGCGAGGCGGTGACCGACAGCCGCGCCGCAGCCGAGGGCGCCCAGACCATCGTCGGTGACGCCATCGCCGCCATGCTTGAAATCGAAGGGTCTTCTCAGGAAATCCGTCAGATCGTCGCGGTCATCAATGCGATCGCGTTCCAGACAAATCTCCTGGCGCTGAACGCCGGGGTCGAGGCCGCCCGCGCCGGAGAAGCCGGGCGAGGTTTTGCTGTGGTCGCCCAAGAAGTTCGCGCCTTGGCCCAGCGCTCGGCGGCGGCTTCGGGAGAAATCGGCGCCTTGATCGCCAATGCCGAAGACCATGTCGGTCGCGGCGTGGGACTGATTCATCGCGCCGGCGAGGCCCTCAGAGACGTCACGGACAGGGCCGCGAGCATCGATGGCCTGATTGTCTCCATCGCGGCGGCCGCCCAGGACCAGTCCGCCAGCTTGTCAGAGGTCAACTGCGCCGTGGATCTGATGGATCAGAACACGCAGCGCAATGCGGCCATGGTCGATCAGACCAATTTGGCGGGACGACAACTGGCGTTGGAAGCCGAGCGGCTCACGAGCCTTGTCGGGAAGTTCAAGTGCGGCCAGGGCGCGGTCGCCGCCGGGGGCGGCGAGAGGGTGGCCTGATCGACGCGGCCAACCGATGGGCGCAGCCGGCAGGGCCGATGCTTCCCGGGGGGGGCTCGCAGCCGTCGATGGAAGGGGCATGGCCAGGAAAGTTGACGGGATTTGCCGGCGAAAACCCGAACGAGCTTGTCCCGCGGGAGGCGGCTTTATTGCACTCGCCGGAATTGGGCCTTCCGGATTTCGAACGTTCAGCGGCGCGCAGCCGGGCGCCATCTTGGGGGGGCAAGATTTCAACCGAGGACACAACAATGCAATTTTATCGCTTCCCGCTTTCGGGCCACTCGCATCGCGTCGAACTGTTCCTGTCGCTTCTCGGCGTCACGGCGGATGTCGTCGAAGTCGATCTGCGCAAGGGCGCCCACAAGCAAGCCGACTTCCTGGCGCTCAACTCCCTGGGTCAAGTCCCCGTGCTGAAGGACGGCGACGTGGTCGTGGCCGACTCGAACGCGATCCTCGTCTATCTGGCCAAGAAGTTCACCCGGACCGACTGGTTGCCCGAGGATGCGGCGACGGCGGCCAGGGTGCAGCGCTGGCTGTCGATCGCTTCGGGCCAAATCGCCTCGGGTCCAGCCGCCGCGCGGTTGATCACCGTTTTCGGCGCCGGCCTCAACGCGACCGAAGTCATCGCTCGCGCCCACGCCATCCTGCAGGTCATGGATGCTGAGCTGGCCAGTTCGGCGTTCCTGGCCGGCGACAAGCCCACGATCGCCGACGTGGCGGCCTATACCTATGTGGCCCACGCGCCGGAAGGCAACGTGGCCCTCGACAGCTACAAGAACGTCGCGGCCTGGCTGTCGCGCGTCGAAGCCCTGCCCGGTTTCGTTCCGATGCAGAGCACGGCGGTCGGGTTGGTGAAATGATCGCCCGACTCCGTCGGCGCCTGCTGGGCCTTTTCAGCGGCTTTCACGGCGGCGGCGCTCTGGCGCCGATGACGGGAGAGGAGTTCGAGGCGCTTCGCCTTGAGTGCTTGGCGACCGGTACGCCTTGCTGATCTAAGCTCGGGGCCGGCGTGTCCGTGAAGCCTTTGGAGTAGACTATCGTGACCCATGCTGATCTGACCCGCTGGCCCCATGCGCGCTCCCCCTTTCACGAGGGGGAGCAAGCCTTGCAGGAGCGATTGGGCGTGCGCACGCGGATCGAGGCGACCGGCCGAAAGATCATCCGCGGGCTGATGCCCGAGCAACACCGGTTATTCTTTGGGCAGCTGCCTTTCCTTGTTCTGGGCGCACGCGACGCGGCAGGCCAGCCTTGGGCGACGATCCTCGATGGTCCCCCAGGCTTTGCGCGATCCCCAGCCCCGACCGAGCTGAACATCGCGTCCGGGTTTCAGCCAGGCGACCCCGTCGCAGACGGTGTGGCCCTGGGCCAGGCCGTGGGGGTTCTGGGCATCGAACTACATACCCGGCGGCGCAACCGGATGAACGGACGCGTCGCCTCGCGGGACGGCGATGGATTTACCATTTCCGTGGACCAGAGCTTCGGCAACTGTCCGCAATATATCCAAGGCCGCCAGTTTGAGCGGGTGGACCGCGCGCCGACGGGCGATCGCGCGACGGCCCTGCGCAGCGCCGGCCTGTCGCCAGAGGCCGCGCCCTGGGTGGCGGGCGCCGACACTCTCTTCATCGCCTCTGCGCATGCCGACCCGAGCGCGCAAGACCCGGTCAATGGCGTAGATGTCTCTCATCGCGGCGGTAAGCCGGGCTTCGTGCGGGTTCAGGGCGATGTCCTGACCATCCCGGACTTTCTGGGGAATTTCCTGTTCAACACCCTGGGCAACATCCTGGTGGAGCCGCGGGTGGGCCTCGTCTTCCCCGATTTCGAAACCGGCGATCTTTGGCATCTGTCGGCGACGGCGACGATCATCTGGGACGGGCCCGAGGTGGAGGGGTTTGCGGGCGCCGAGCGGCTCTTGCAATTCAAGGTCACCGAGACGGTCAAGGTTCCAGCCAGCCTGTCGATCCGGGCGGTCGGAGACGTCGACGTGTCGCCCTATCTGGACAAGACCGGATCCTGGGAGGACTCGGGATCGGGCGCGTGGGGCAAGAGCGAATTTCGCCCGTTCCGGGTGGTGCGCGTCGAGCAAGAGACCGAAACGGTTCGTTCGGTAACCTTCGAGCCCCTGGCCGGCGGTGGCGTTCCCATCCACAAGGCGGGTCAGCATATCTTCGTGCGCATGCCGGTGGACGGCGCGCCGGAAATGCGACCCTACACGGTCTCGGACGCCGCCAACGGCTCAAGCTATCGCATCAGCGTCAAGCGACAGGGGCGGTTCTCGTCGGCGGTCCACGATCTTGTGGAAGGCGCCGTAGTGGAGCTTCTCCCGCCCCGCGGCGGTTTCGTTTTCGACGAAGCCGCGCCGCGCCCCGCGGTCTTACTGTCGGCCGGGGTTGGCATCACACCGATGATCGCGATGATCAATCGCATCTTCGTCAATAACGGCCGCAGCCGTTCCCAGCAGCGGGTGTGGTTCTTCCACGGCGCGCGAAACAGCCTCGATCATGCCTTCCGCGCCCACATGGCCGACAAGTGCGCCAAGCACTCCAATCTGAAGGTGGTCACCGCCTACAACGAGCCCTTGCCGCAGGATGCGCTGGGCCGCAGTTCGCTGGTCAGGGGCTGGGTGGACCTGGCCCTGCTCAAGGCCACCCTGCCCTTCGATGACTACGAATTCTATCTCTGCGGTCCGCCGCCGTTCATGAGCGCCCTGTCGGACGGCCTGCTGGGCCTGGGCGTCCGCCCCGAGCGCATTCACGCCGAGACCTTTGGCCCCGCCGCCATCAAGCCGGCGGCGGCCAAACCAGGCCCCGGGCCCGATGGCGCCAAACCGGCGTCGGCAGCCGTGTTGGGTGATGACGCCGAGGCCGTGACGGTGGAGTTCCGCGCCAGCGGCAAACGCGCGATCTGGCGCCCAGGAGACGGCACACTGCTTGATCTGGCCGAGCGCGAAGGGCTAGCACCCCTGCACAGCTGCCGCTCGGGGTCGTGCGGCGCCTGCGCCGTAAAGCTGATCGCGGGCGATGTCGCCTATGCGAACGACACGACGGCCCCAATCGACGCAGGCGAGGTTTTGATCTGCAGCGCCCAGCCGGCGCGGGGCGACGGGACCACGCAATCTTCGGAGGTTATTGTGGACGTGTAGGTCGCGATCGGCAGGGGTGCGCTCGCGCCCGTGGGCTGGCGGCTTTGGCCGCGCGGGGTCATGGGGTCAACAGGTTGCAACCCCGCGCCCCGCCTTGATCGCGCATTGCCGCCGCCTTCGACACCGATGCGCCCCACCCCGCATCGACGTTTGGTGATGCGGCAGCCAGGGCCGAACCGGCCCCGGCGGGCAAACATCTAGGCTCGCCCTGAGGCGTGCGCGTGGGGCCCCTCTCCGCGAGAACCGCGCCGCCCCCGACGACTTCACAGTCTTTGGCGCAAAAGAGAGATTGGAATGCGTGACGCCGAAAGACAGATCCCGGTCCGCTATTCGGCGAGCCCTTTTACGGCGCTGGCTGGCGTCCTCGTGGCCAAGGGCTTCTGTTCGCGCCAGGACATCGCACCGGCCTGAATGTGATTATGAGCGCTGAGACCGAGCCGACGGAGAAAAGTCTTCTCGAAATCACGATTTCCGCCCTGATCGGGGCGCCTCACGGCGCCGCAAGCGACGAGACCGGCCCCCTTCCCCCTTCCAGCCGATCCGTGGGGGGCTGAAGTAGAGCCGCGCCGGCCCCTGAAGGCAGGGCCTGGCGTCTTCCTCGATCTGGCTCTGAGCCCTGAGCGCTCCACCGCGCGAAAGGCACCATTGCGTAATGGTGGGATGGCGTCAGCAAGGCGCGCGCCCGAAAGTCACCTCACAGTCACGCTCGGCTGTGGTCGGCGGCGCGAGCCGCGAGCGATCGCGTTGGGCCACCGCACTGGCAATGGCCGCACTGGAAACGGTCAACAGCGACGTTTTGGGGGTTGAGCATGGGTAAACGGGTCTTGCTGCTGCTGGCCGATGGCTTTGAGCCGCTTGAGGCGGCCGGCTTCACCGACGTCCTCGGCTGGGCCAATATCGATGGCGAGGAGCCGATCGAACTGGTTTCAGCCGGTCTTCGTCCGATGCTCCGGGCCACGTTCGGGTTTTCCGTGGTCCCCGACCGGCTGGTCAGGGAACTTGATCTGGACACCTTCGACGCGCTCGCCGTCCCTGGCGGGTTCGAGGGCGCCGGCTTCTACCACGACGCGCTTTCGAGCGATTTTTCCAAAGTGATCAACAGGTTCAACGCGGCGGGAAAGCCCGTCGCGTCGGTCTGCGTCGCGGCGCTCGCGCTTGGCGCGGCGGGGATACTGCAAGGTCGGCGCGCGACGACCTACCACCAGGTCGGCGGCCGACGAAAGGCGCAGCTGCAAAGCCAGGGCGCCACGTTCGTTGATCAGCCGCTGGTCATCGACGGTGGGTTGATCACCTCGACCGGTCCGGGAACGGCGATCGAGGTCGCGTTTGCGCTGCTGGAGATCCTGACGTCACGACCGAACGTCGACCATATTCGGCAGCTCATGCGAATGCCCGCCCCGCCGGCGCTTTGGTACGCCACGCCGCAGGTCGCGACTCAATCCCTGGAAGCTTCCACACAGATCGAACGTTCGCAGGCCCGTAATGACTGACCACAACTTCGATCTCTTCGTCATCGGAGCCGGCTCGGGCGGGGTGCGCGCGGCGCGATTGGCTGCCCTGAGCGGCGCCAAGGTCGCGGTGGCCGAAGCCTACCGGGCTGGCGGCGCCTGCGTGGTTCGCGGCTGCATACCCAAGAAGTTCATGGTCTACGCCAGCGAGGTCACCAGCCAGCTGAAGACCGCCAAGGGCTACGGCTGGACCGTCGGCGAGGCCAGCTTCGACTGGAAGGCCTTCCTGCGTGAGAAGGACGTCGAGATCGCCCGCCTGTCGGGCCTCTATGTCACCAACCTGCAGAAGGCCGGCGCCAAGCTGCTGCATGGCCGCGCCCAGATTACCGGCGCCCACACGGTTGAAGTGGCGCCCACAGACGGCGGCGGCGGCGACGCGGGGACCTATACGGCCCGAAAGATCCTTGTGGCCACTGGCGGCCGCCCGGTGCGTCCCAGGTTCCCGGGCGCGGAGTTGGGCGTGACCTCGGACGAGGCGTTCCACTTGCCCACGCTGCCAAGGCGCGTGCTCGTGGTCGGCGGCGGTTACATCGCCGTCGAATTTGCCGGGATCTTCAACGGCCTGGGTGTCGAGACGACGCTGCTCTATCGCGGCGCAAACATCCTGCGAGGCTTCGACGACGATGTTCGCGTGCATCTGGCCGACGAACTGGAAAAGCGGGGAATCAAGGTTGTCCTGGGCGCCTCTCACAGGCGCATCGAAAAGATCGGCGAAGGCGGCCTGCTCAGCACCTTGGACAACGACCTGACCTTCGAGACCGACGCGGTGATGTTCGCCACCGGTAGGGAGCCTTACGTTCAGGGTCTGGGCCTGGAGACGGTCGGCGTAAGGCTGAACGACAAGGGCGCGATCGCGGTCGACGAGCAGTCGAGGACCAATGTCGACAGCATCTGGGCCGTTGGCGACGTCACCGATCGGATTAACCTGACGCCGGTGGCGATCCGTCAGGGCGCGGCCTTCGCCCAGACTGAATTTTACAACAACCCGACCATCTTCGATCACGACACCGTCGCCTCGGCAGTCTTCTCGCAGCCGCCGGTTGGCGCGGTGGGCATGACCGAGGCCGAGGCCCGTCACGCGTTCGGCAAGGTCGACATCTATCGCTCCGTTTTCCGGCCGATGAAGGCCACCTTCTACGGCGGTCAGGAGCGGTGTCTCGTCAAGCTGGTGATCCGGCAAGACGATGACAGGGTCGTCGGCGTCCATGTGATCGGCCCTGACGCCCCCGAGATCATCCAGATGGCCGCCATCGCGGTGAAGATGGGCGTGACCAAGTCTCAGTGGGATTCCACCTGCGCGGTCCATCCGACCCTGGCCGAGGAATTGGTCACGATGCGCGACAAGTTCGTCCCCCTCAACGTGGAAGGCGGATCCTAACCAGGGTCCGCCGCGACGGTCCGATCGCGCGGTTCTGGCGGTCATCGCCCGTCGCCCGTCGCCCGTCGCCCGTCGCCGCCATCGCGGAGCCTCTCGCTCGCGGGCGACGGCCCGCAGACCCATCGGCGTAACCTCTGATAAAAGGACGGCTCATGGCCGACACCACTAGCCTGCAGGAGCGTCCGCTGACGCTCGACGACCTGACCGCCTATTTCGCCTCGGGCTCCAAGCCCAAGGAGGCCTTCCGGGTCGGCGCCGAACACGAGAAGTTCGGCTTCTATCTCGGCAGCCATGCGCCCGTGCCCTATGAGGGCGACAAGGGCATCCACGCCCTGCTGACCGGCCTGCAGCGCTTTGGCTGGAAGCCCGTGATGGAAGGTCCGACGATCATCGGGCTGGAGCGCAACGGCGCCAATGTCAGCCTGGAGCCCGGCGGCCAGTTCGAGCTCAGCGGCGCGCCGCTGCTGACCATGCACGACATCTGCGAGGAGACCGGCCAGCACCTCGACGAGGTCAAGACCGTCGCCGACGAGCTGGGTCTGGGCTTCATGGGTCTGGGCTTCTCGCCGGTGTGGAAGCGCGAAGAGGTGCCGGTGATGCCCAAGGGGCGTTACGTCATCATGCGCAACTACATGCCCAAGGTCGGCGGCCTGGGCCTCGACATGATGCTGCGCACCTGCACGGTGCAGGCCAATCTCGACTTCTCATCCGAAGCCGACATGGTCGCCAAGTTCCGCATGAGCCTGGCCCTGCAACCGATCGTCACGGCCCTGTTTGCCAATTCTCCGTTCACGGAAGGCAAGCCCAACGGCTTCCTGTCGAGCCGGGCCAATGTCTGGACCGACACCGACGCCGACCGCACCGGCCTGCTGGACTTCGTGTTCGAAGACGGTTTCGATTTCGAGCGCTACGCCCGCTACGCCCTGGACGTGCCGATGTATTTCGCCAAGCGCGGCGACCGTTACATCGACCTGGCCGGCCGCAATTTCCGCGACTTCATCGACGGCAAGATCGATGAGCTTCCCGGCGAGCGCGCCTCGATCAAGGACTGGGCCGACCACACCACGACCCTGTTCCCGGAAGTCCGCCTGAAGACCTATCTGGAAATGCGCGGCGCCGACGCCGGCCCGTGGAGCAGCCTCTGCGCCCTGCCGGCCCTGTGGACCGGCGTCTTCTATGACGACGCCGCCCTGGCCGCCGCCTGGGACCTCTGCAAGGACTGGACGGCTGAGGAGCGCGCCCAGCTGCGCCGCGACGTGCCGGTTCTGGGTCTGCAGGCGCCGATCGCCGGGCGCACCGCCCAGGATGTGGCCAAGGACTTCGTCGCCATCGCCAAGTCGGGCCTGAAGGGCCGGGCCCACATGAACGGCGGGTTCCTGGACGAGACGATCTATATGGGCGAACTCGAAGAGATCGCCGACAGCGGCCGCACGCGGGCCGACAAGCTGCTGGAGCTCTATCACGGTGCGTGGAAGGGCGACATCAGCCGGGTATTCACCGACTGCGCCTATTCTGAATAATAGTTGTTGATACGAGCCCTCAATATCCAATTCAAATACAACAATAAATCTAACATTCGTGGACTGTATTTAAAGATGTCGGCAATATTATCCTATCAGTGCCCAAAAAGCCCTAGATCACTGAAATTGCAACCGCTTCCTGGGCTCCGCGTCGTCGCTGCGACATGCCTCTTTTTTCTTTTTGGGACGCCGTCCCTGGCCGCGGCAAGGATGGATTTCCAGCCAGCGCAAGACGTCTGCTCGCTATCACCGTCAGATCGATCTTGGGTGGATCGCTCCATCGCCGCCTGGCGTTTTGCAGCGACTGAACTCACGCGCGTTCAATTGCCAAGCCAGGTCGAGACAATTCTGTTCAGCGCCGACTGCGCCTTGTCGAGCAACACCGCCATGCAGCTCAACGGGCCCGCGAACTGGGCCAAGCAACAGCACACGGGGACTGTTCCACTGCCGGGAGGTCAGAGCGTCCAGGCAGGTGTCGTTTCGTACGCGAGTGACGCCAACGGCATCGCCTATTTCGTTATGTCGACCCCAAGCGTTTGGGCATCAAAGAAGGTGCAGGGAGGCCCAATGGGGCTGGAAACCCTGATGACGGCGGTTTTCCTCCACGAAGCCACGCACATCAGCCAGTCCAACACCTATATGCGCCAGATCAGCCAGATCGCAGAGCGTCAGCAGCTTGGTGACGATTTCAACGACGACAGCATTCAGGCCCGATTCAAAACGAATGTAGAATTTTCGGAATCCGTCGGCCAGGAGACCGAATTGCTCTTTGCTTCGGCGGTGGCCGAAGATGATGCCGAGGCCTGGCGTCTGGCCGATCGTGCACTGGAACTCATAAAAAATCGGCGCGCTCGTTACTATATCGGAGACGTCTCCTACCTTGCCCAGATCGAAGACATTTTCCTCACACTCGAGGGATCTGGCCAGTGGGCCGGCTATCAATGGCTAACAAGCCCAAAAGGGGGCGCTGTTACGCCGACCGAGGCCATTCCGGCTTTTGCACGACGTGGCGGTTGGTGGAGCCAGACCGAAGGGCTCGCCCTACTCTTGGCCGTCGATCGCCTCGACAACCGTTCATGGAAAGCTGCGGCTTTCGGCGACGGAAGCATGGCGGGCATTGCCCTGCTGGAGCAAGCGCTCAACGCCAGGGCGCCTCGCCGGCGACCTTAACCGAAGGGGCCTGTCGCCCCCAACTGCCCCACAACCGATTGTTGGGGCGCATGAAGCTGAGGTCGGCGCGGCGCCAGAACCTCGGAGGTTGAAGGCCAAGGCGGATGCTTAGCCAGTCCTCTATCTCTTGATGAGATGGCTGTGCATCCATCCGGCGGCCACGACAACCGTCTCCGCGTGGCGCCAGGCTGGTCGCTGCGGCTACTGAACCTCTCCCGGATCGTCAGCGTGGATCAACACTCGTTGTTGGAGATGGAAGGTCGGCGGGCTGCGGCTCAGGCGATCGACCTGGCTGCACCCAACCGGGGCTTGGCCATCTCCGATGTCGTCAACCACCCCGTTGCAGCATAGAGGGGACGTCCCTGCTCGGTCGCGTGCAGGAAGGCGTAGCCGACGCCGCGCTCAACCAGGTCGGCTTCCGCCGCAGACATCAGAACCGCGCCAAGCCCGTGTCCGCGATGTTCGGGCTCGACGAAGAGATTTAGAATATAGCCTCTTTGGGCTTGTTCTGGATGGCTGGGATGAGGCGGCCATTCGAGCACCATCGTGCCGACACCCCCGACTTGGGCGCCCAGGCACTCAGCGATGAGGCCAAAGTAGCGCCCCTGGTCCAGCTCGCGGGCCAGCCAATGGCGAAACGGCGACCGCATCGCCTGCAAGTCCGCCTCTGGACGTCCTGATGCGCGGAACATCGCCTCTCGGTGGCGACAGATCAGCTCAAGATCCTCCAGGCCCGCGGCGCGGAGGATGTACGGGAACGGCTTAGGGGTCGCTTCCATGGGGGCTTTCCGGCTCGGTTGGGTGGGGCTAGGCGCCCGTCCAGCGACGGAAAAGCAAACTGGCGTTGACGCCGCCAAAGCCAAAGCCATTCGACAGCGCCAGTTCGACCTGCGCCTGGCGCGCTGTCGTGACGATATCAAGCTTTTGCGCCACAGGATCGGGCGTCTCTAGATTGAGGGTTGGCGGCAGAACCCCTCTGGCCAGCGCCAGGACCGCAAAGGCGGCCTCCATCCCGCCGGCGCCGCCCAGGAGATGACCCGTGGAGGCCTTGGTGGCGCTGATGGCCGGACCACCCGCCGCGCCAAACAGAGCGCAGATCGCCGCCAGCTCCCCGGCGTCACCCACCGGCGTGGATGTGGCGTGAGCATTGATGTGGCCGACCTGGTCTGGGGTGACGCCGGCCTGTTTCAAAGCCGCGACCATGGCCCTCTGAGCGCCCGCCCCGTCTGCAGGGCCAGCGGTCAGATGATAGGCGTCAGCGCTCGTACCATAGCCGACAAGCTCCGCGAGCGGCTGGGCGCCGCGGGCCAGCGCGTGATCCAGGGCCTCGATCACCAGGATGCCCGCGCCTTCGCCCATGACAAAGCCGTCGCGGCCGGTGTCAAAGGGGCGAGAGGCCTGTTCAGGCGTTTCATTGTAGGCGCTGGACAGGGCGCGAGAGGCCGCGAAGCCGCCCAGACTGACATGGTGGATGGCCGCTTCTGAGCCGCCGCAGACGGCGATATCGGCTTCGTGATTGCGGATAAGCCGCGCGGCGTCGCCGATCGCCTGAACCCCAGCCGCGCAGGCGGTGACCGGCGCCCCGATCGGACCGGTGAAGCCATGGCGGATGCTGACCCAGCCCGAGGCCAGGTTGGCCAGGAACGAAGGCACCGTGAAGGGTGAAAGTCGGCGCGCGCCGCGGGCGTCCGTGGTGCGTACGGCCTGGGCCAGCGCAGGAAACCCGCCGATCCCCGAACCCACCATTGTCGCCGTGCTCTGGCGCCCAGCTTCGTCCTGTGGCGACCAGCCGGCTTGAAGGAGCGCTTCGTCGGCGGCGGCGAGCGCGAACGCAATGAAGCGATCCATCTTCTTCTGGTCTTTGAGAGAAACGACCTTCTCAAGGTCGAACTGGCCATGCCCCTGACCTTCAGGCACCGGCGCGACGACCTGAGCGGCGATATCGGGCGCAACGTCGGGCGCAAGGCGCCTAAGGCCGGACTCGCCGGCAAGAAGGCGTTCCCAGACCGTTTCGACACCCACCCCAAGGGGCGTTACCAAACCAAGACCGGTGACAACGATGCGGCGCATGAGGCTCTCCCGTATTGGGCCCACGACACAGCGCAGCCGCCCTGATCCGGCCGAGGGGCCGAGGGGAAGGCATCTAGTGACGCCACGCCCCGTCGAAAACCGTCGCCAACGGCAATGCAGCCTTCCATTTAACCGCACTTGCATCGATAGGCGTGGTCTCCGACTGTCTGCTGGGGTGGTGGGCGCGGCGCGCCCACTCAAGGCTCATGGCCTCGACGCTCGGCGGACAAAGCCTCGCGTTGCGGGCGACGGGAACAGCCGCGTTTCGCGGATAGCTAGGGGCAGCGGATGCCGATATCGCGTCGACATTTGATCGCCGGAGCCATAGGCGGCGGCCTCGCCTTTGGCCCGGCGGCCGCGCGTCCACGCGGCGAGCGTCTGAAAGTCCTCTATAACCGGGCGGCGCAGGAGCACTATCCCGATCAGAACCCGGTAATCGTCATCCCAGGGATCCTCGGCACACGGTTGGTCGACGGCGCCTCCGGACAGACCGTTTGGGGCGCGTTCGACGGCCTCTCCCCCATGTCTTCGGATAAGAGCAACGTCCGCAGGTTGGCCTTGCCGTTCGGCGACCAGAGCCGGCTATCTGGCGTCGCAGCGGACCTGAACCCGATCGCCGTTCTGGATCGCGTCAGCGTCAAGGTCCTGGGCGTACCTTTCCAACTGCGTCAGTACGCGCAGATTCTGTCCACCCTGGGGGCGGGCGGCTATCGGGACGAAACCCTCCATCCCACGGGTCTCGACTACGGCCCCGGCCACATCAGCTGCTTCCAGTTCCCCTATGACTGGCGACGGGACAATGCCGAGACCGCAGCGGCCTTGAAGCGCTTCATGGATGAAAAGCGTCTGGTCGTCGCCGATGGCTATCGCGAAACCCTGGGGTACGACGTCGCGCCTGAATCCATTCGCTTCGACGTGGTCGCCCACTCGATGGGCGCTCTGATGTTCCGCTATTTCATGCGTTATGGCGGCCAGCCCCTGGACACCTATGGCGCAGGTCCGACGCTGGATTGGACCGGCGCGGCCTATGTCGACCGGGCGATCCTGGTGGCGCCGCCCAATGGGGGCAGCGCCGAGACGATGCGGTTTCTTCTTGAAGGCCAGGACTTCGGCCGCCCCGTCGCGCCACGCTACCCGCCGTCGGTGCTGGGATCCTTCGCCTCCATCTACCAATTGCTTCCGCGGCCCTGGGCCTCGCCCATCGACGGCGTGGACGGTGAGCGCCTTTTCGACGCCAGGACCTGGATCGCGCGCGGATGGGGCCTGGCGGCGCCCGACCAGGATGCGGTGCTCGCGACGCTTCTCGGCGACGTCACCGACCCGCTACGCCGGCGACAGATCGCCCTCGACCGCCTGCAGGACAGCCTGACCCTGGCTCGCCGGTTCCATGCGGCGCTCGATAGCACCGAGAAGGCGCCGGCCGGGTTTGAACCGTTCCTGATCGCGGGCGATAATGTGCCCACGCCGGAACGTTTTCGGTTCGACGCCGGGCGGGGGCGTCTCTCCCCTGTAAGCCTCGTCCCGGGCGATGGCGCGGTTACGCGGTCCAGCGCGCTGTTCGACCATCGGACGCCCTCGACCTGGAGGCCCCGCGTTCAATCCCCACTGCGCTTTCGAAGCGTGCTTTTCACCGAACAGGACCATTTGGGCCTGACCCAGACGGACCTGTTTTCGGACAATGTCCTGTTCTGGTTGCTGGAAGAGCAGCGCGGCGAAAGGCTCGAGCGCTACGCCCTATGACCCGCGCCCTTCGGGAGACCTCCTGCGGCGCCCGTAGAGGACGGTCGCCCCTTTAAGCGGCGGGGGGAAAGCCGACCAAGACACCCCCCCCGCACGTTTGGGGGCGGCGAGCGGGAGTCAGACGTCGGGCCCCTCCCCCGGCTGGGCGGCCAAGCGCTGCAGACGAGCGCGAAGACGAGGTGTGGCGAAATCCAGAAATGCCCGCAGCTTCAGTGGGATTCGGCCTTGCTGCGCATGCAGTAAGGTGATCGGTGTCGGCTCGGGCTCAAAGGACTCAAGCACGAGCCTGAGGCGGCCCGCCTCGACCGCGTCGTGGCACTGATAGGCAAAGACGCGCGTCACCCCCAGCCCCTGCTCAGCCGCCCAGACCGCCGCGTCGGCCGAGGAGACGGTCAGGCGCGGGAGGAGCCGAGCGTTGATCGTCGCTCCGCCTTTGGGCGACAGGTAGGTCCAGCCTGTCGCTCCCCCCTCATGGTCGAAACTGATGCTCGGAAGGGCCTGCAGATCGGCCGGATGGCGCGGGGCGCCGTGGGCGGCCAGCACGCTGGGCGCGACGCAGGTGACCTGACGCATGGTTCCAACCCGCGTGGCCACAAGGCCGCTATCGGGCAACTGGCCGATCCGCACCGCCAGGTCGACGTGGTCGTCGATCAGATGAAGATTGCGATCCTGAAACACCATGCGAACCGCGATCAGAGGATTGAGCGCTAGGAACTCGGCGACGACCGGCAGGATGTGCAGGCGTCCGAACATGACCGGCGCGGTGACGACCAGCTCCCCCTTGGGCGAGGCAAAGTCCCCGGCGGCCGCGCTTTCGGCGGCATCCACCTCCTCGAGAATCCGCTTGGCCGACGCCAGATAGGCGCCCCCCACCTCGGTCAGCGCCATGTTTCGGGTCGTCCGAACGAGAAGTTTCGCGCCCAGGTGCGCCTCAAGGTCGGCGATATGGCGGCTGACGGTGGAGACTGGCGCGCGCAAGGCTTTGGCGGCCGCGGTAAAGCCCCCCGCCTCCACGACGCGCACGAACATTGTCATGGCTGACAGGCGATCCACTATCTCAATTTTCCGAATAAAGTTTCCTGAAGACCCTATATTATCGTGATTATTGAAAGGGCCTATCTCTTTCTCACGGTTCGGCGGTCAGCGCCGGACACGAATGGAGAACCCTCATGTCCCGCATTGCCATCCCTGAGTTCGACAGCGCCCCGCAAGCCTCGCGCCCGGGTCTCGAAGCCGTCAAAGCCCAACTCGGCTCGCTGCCCAATCTGTTCCGCCTGGTGTCGCTCAGCCCGGCGGCCCTGAGCGGCTTCCTTGGCTTTTCCGGCGCCTTGAGCAAGGCGCTCGACGTCAAGACCCGCGAACGCATTGCGCTCGCCGTGGCCCAGGTCAACGGCTGCGACTACTGCCTGTCGGCGCACAACTACCTTGGCCTCAACCTGGCCAAGCTGTCTCCCGAAGAGATCGCGCGCAATCGCCAAGGTGGCTCGCTGGAGCAAAAGGCCAATGCCGCGGTGGAATTCGCCGCCAAGGTGACCCGCGAGCGCGGTCACGTGGCCGAGGCCGACCTGGCCGCCGTCCGCGCCGCCGGCTTTACGGACGCGCAGATCGTCGAGATCGTCGCGATCGTCGCTGAGAACTGCTTCACCAACTTCCTCAACGAAGTCGCCAAGACCGCGATCGACTTCCCGGTCGTGCGGGCCAACGAAGCGGTCTGACCTCTCGGCGGCTGGCGATCTTCCGATCGCCGGCCGCCCGTCCGGCTTGCGGACCGCATGATCGACCCGGGCATATTCGCCACCTTGCGCCTTCGCGAGATCGCCTATGACGCACTGACTTTTACGCCAGCGGCCAAACTGGCCCGACGCGCTCCACGAATGTGATCTATTGCCAGTCTGTCCCGCCTAGATGCTTCCATCGCAAACGGGACAGACTGGATGGGGAACGATCCCGTCACCCATCGAGAACCAGACATAGTAGTGATCGTCACCACACGCGCTTTGCTCGCCACCCCTTCAACCGCGCCGCCCCCTAGAGGCCGCCCCCGCGGCGTTGGCGCAGCAGGCCGTCGACGACTCCGGGCCCATCGACCATCGGCCCCGCCGGAATTTTCCCCGGCGCCGTGCATCAGCGCGACGGGCCGTCGTGTGGCCGACCGCGTATTGGGAACAACGTTCATTGTGGCCGTCGCTCGCCGCCGGCGGAGCTGACCTAGGCCTTGAGGTCTACCAAGGCGCCCTTTTTGATCTTGTCCTTGTCGCCACCCAGGACCTGTTGCTTGATCATGTCCTTGATCTGATCCTCGATTTTCTGGCGCTCCTTGGTGTCCATCGCTTTCAGCTCGTTCTCGGTGACGCCGAGCTTGCTGAGTATGGCCACGCGCATCTTCTGTGCTGGCGTCAGTTTGGCGAAGTCGAGAAACTCATCCTTGGCCGACTTGGGACCTGAGGCGTCGACACCTTTGGTGGGGCCGGGCGTTGCCACCGATGCGTTGATGGCGTTGATCTTGGGCAAGCCTGAGGCGGCGAGCGACGCCAGGATGCTGCTGGAACCGGAAACTAGCACGAGAACTCCCGCCGTTTGCTGAGGTGGCCCCCTCTGCAAGCCTCGTGCAAGCTTGGCCCGAGGCATATGTCACGAAATCAAGAGCTTGCGGGCGCCTCCGGATGGCGCGCGCGCGCTAGCGGCAGGGATTGCCGTGCAGAACCTACCCACAAGGACCTCAAGGGGCCACGCGGTCAAATGGCTGCCTGATCGGCCTCCAGAGCGACCTGGCATCGTCGAGCACCGGCGTCGAGGCGCCGCAGGCCGACGACGCCGCCAAGGGCTTTGCGAACGCAGCGTCGAAGGGTCTCGGGACTGCGGTGGCTTTGGCCATCCTCTTCGTCATGCCGGCCGGCTTCGTCCAGGGGGGGACCGTGTTCGGCCCGCCCCGGCTGGCGCCTGCAGGCATCGGCGTCGACATCTGCTTTTCCGTCACGACCTCGCCGCAGGCTCTCGCGTCGCGATCGCTGTCTAGAAGCTAGTGCGGAACACCGCTCGGCCCTGAACGCCGTTCTCGCGAGCGGCCTCACCGAAGCGCGAGCGGTCCTGACGGACGCTATGGACGGCGACGCCCTCCAGCACGATCTCGGATCGTTCGCGAACGGCGAACGACCAGGCGGCGGTGGCGGCCCAGCCATTCTCGGCGTTGTTGTCTAGCGCCTTAAAGGTGCGGTCGCTGACCGAGAACTGATCCAGCCTTACCGTAGCGGTCCCCGTCTTCAGGGTTCGCGACACCAGTAGATAGGCGGCGACGAAGCCGATATCGGCCGGTTTACGACCATTGACAGCGACGCCCATAGCGGTTTCGCCGGTCATGGCCTGCGCCAGGACCTCGGTGTTGGCGTCCGGCGCCCAACGCACGGCTGCCTGCACGAAGCGCGTCCGCCACGCATACTGGCCGTCGGTCACGGTCGTGCGGTCGCCGTTGTTGTCATAGCCGAACAGGCTCAGCGCCAGGGCCTGGGACGGCGCATAGTCCAGTCGGGCATAGCCGCCCCAGCGGCCATCGACCTCGTCAACCGGCCGCGAGGCCTGGGCCTGCTTGCCTGCAAACATCGTCGGGATGGCGGGAAGCCTGAAAGTCCCGTCCAGGTTGGCGCGCAGGTCGTGCAGCGCCCAGCCCCGAAACGTCAGCAAGGCGCCCGAGGTGTCATTGCCCTGGAAGGCGGCGACGGTGGCGCCGATCGGTTGGCCAGCAAGCGCGCCGCGCAGGGTCAACTCCGCGCCCGCCACCTTGACCTCTTCCGCGATCCAGCTGTTGATCGCCGATGGCGTCAGCGTGCGGGCCAGGGACCATTCGGTCCCGTCGTGCTCCAGCGAGGCGGGCGGGAAGAACAGGCCCGCGCGCCCCGAGAGACGCACGACGGCGCCCGGTGTGGGCCTCAGGGTGACGTAGGCCTCATCGAGCCCGACGGTGGAATTGGCCAGGGACTGGGCGTCCATGGACACCAGAGCGCCGATGCGGTCGCTGAAGCTTCCACGCCAGGCCACGACCGCCGAGCCATCGACCCGGACCTGATTTGAGCCGGTCTGTAGCTTGCCCAGCCCGCCCCTGAGCCAGGAGGCCTCGCCGCCCCCCGTGGAGGAGCCAGCGACGATCACGCCCGAAAACGCCTCGCGCGAAAGCAGCTCGGCGGCGCGGGCCGCGCGGGGCGCGGCGCCGGCCAGAACGAGTATGGACACCGCCGTCAGGACTGAAGATCGCACCATCGGCAAAGCTTGCTCCACCTCCCCCTACAGTCAGCTTAAGAAATGTCGGACAGCGACTGACAAGGGGACGCAACCGACCGCCGGCCGAATGGTATCCGCTGGGGGTACGGGAACCTTCAGGCTACGCTAGGCTATTGGCGCGGGGTGCGCCTGGGGCTGCCCCGTCGGGAAAATGCGGCTTGCGACGGACCCCGAACAACGTCTGACGCCACCGCCAGTATCCGAAAGCCAAGCTACGGCGCATGGGGTTTGATCCAACCCGCCACCGCCGGACCTGAGCCGTTTAGAGTCAGTGACACGGTCCACTATCGCTTCCGGGCAATGTGAAGCCGGGCCCTCGTAGACAAACAAGCTAGCGGCGCCGCGCGTACAGCTGGCTCGACAAGGTTCGCTCGGCTGAACTTCACTTCACCCAGATAGGGTTCACCCGCTCCTGGAACGCGGAGGCCGTGCGCGCCTTGTCATCACAAGGGCGAGTCGGCGCCTTGCCCGGCACAGGGGCGAGAAGTCCGGCGCCGTTCGCTCGCTGGACCAAGCCACGCCGGTTATGCGAGCGATCGAAAGTGTCACGGCGCCTATCTCAGCTCAAGCGAGGGCGCCTCCATCAGGGCATTGGAGGGAGGAGTGAGACTGACCGGGGTGCGCGCGACAGCGCCGCGACGATCGGACCGTGGTGGTCCGCGCCGGCGACGACAGCGATCCGCGCGTCCGGATGGGCTTTTGCGGTCGCGAGAATGTTGGCGATGATGTGCTTGTCGCGCTGATCATAAAAGGCCGGTATCGCGGCGAAACGCGTGCCGACGGTGAGTGCGCGAAACGTTGCGTAATATTCCTTTGCGACACGATCGTAGCGCCCGTCCGACAAGCTGGTGACGGTTGCGTTGATGAGGATCGCGGCCAGCTGTTCTGAAAGCGCGTCAAGCTGGGCGCCGAGCCTTGAGTGACGGGCGTCGCCAGGTAGGCCGGCATCCATCTCACGCTCGAGCTTTTTGATCGGGCTACGCGCTTTCCACCAATCATCGGGCACGGCGCGTCCCGCGACATCGTTGCCTAGCCAGTCAAACCCAAACACGCGGCCTGCAAAGGTATGGGAGAGATACACCATCTCGGCCGGATAGTTCTGTGACAGATAATCCTCGCCACGCCCTAAGTCTTCGGGCCTGATCTCCACGCCGACGAAATCAGGCTTAAAGTTCGCGACCGCCGCGTAGAGATCGCCATAGGTGTAACTGCTGCTGGTTCCATGCCGCTTGTGCATGCTGGCGAGCACCATCACCCGAGCAGGGCGAGCAGACGCAAGGGCGACGAGTGGCAAAGAAGCCGAGGTGATCGCCAGCCCGGCTATCAGGTCGCGCCTATTGGATACGGTCATACTGGATAGCCTATGTTTGGGTGTGATTTTTAGGAATGTCGCTTCCCTAAAGCTTCGCATGCGCCGAGCGTTATCTCAGCGCGCCGCCAACCGGCGCTAAGCAGCTATTCAGAGGCGCGGGCTTGGACGTCGGTTGCGCTGAGCTCGAACGCAACGACATGGACAACTATCCAGCCTCGCCGCCCGGAGAACGGGCAGAACGCTCGAACAGGATCCAAGATGGGCGCACCACTCCCCCTTGAACGAGCGATGCGCCACGACAAGCTGCCGGAACAGCGCGCAGGCTGCTTTTGCCACGGCCGCCGGTCGGGCTCTGCGCTCCAGCCGGCGAAAGTAGCCTCCACCCAGCGCAGTCTCACAACCCACGCCGCTGTTTGCAGCGCCTTAGAGATCCAACGTCATCTAGCCCGACGCTTCGGCGCTTCCGCGCTCAGGCTGACGCCGCACGGCGGCGGCCACCGCCTGAGGCGGCTGAGGTTTCACCCTGCACGACCTGCAACGCTTAACGGAACAGCCTCTTCGCTTTCCAGCCATCCTGCTTCAGGTACTCTAACAGGCTATCGGGCCCTGCCATGTGGAAGAGTCCGACAACCACGAAAGACGGTTTGGCTTCCTTTTGCATCTCAGCGAAGCGTGGGAGCCAATTGCTGTTGCGTCCCACGACGTGCTTTGCATAGAGGTTCGGCTGCAAGCGCTTCATTTCAGAGACGAATTCAGCAGCAGGCGCCTGGTCGCCAGCGGCCCAGGCCCCAAAGATACGCTCGCTTTCTGTCGTACCAGCTATCACCTGTTTGAGGGTGTACTGGAGGAATTGAACGTCCTCCTCTTTGGACATCGCCCCCATAAATCTAACCACGTCATCCTGGGCCCCGAATTCGCTCGCATGCCGGATTTTGCCTAAATCGACCTTCGACAGTAAAACCCTCTCGGCTGTGCCCTGCTCTTTCAGGCCCTTTTCTCTGAAGTAGGCTGACTCGATCTGACTAGCGGCCAGCCAAGGCCTCATAGGTTCTATCGATTCCAGGGGGATTTTTGCTATCTCTGCAGCCTTCCTGACATCTGCATAGTCTGAGACTGTCAGGGACTTGCTCAGTGGACCCTCAAGGTTCAGGCCATACTTTTGAACGAGGGTTCTGGGGTTATCCCGGAAGACATTATTGGTTTCTGTCCAGATCGCGCCGCAGGACTCGATCAATTTCTCAATTCGCGCGTCGCTCCAAACTGTCGGGCGCGGTGGCGTTTGCCCTGTAAGATACACAACCTGTCCAGACTTCTGCAGCGCCCAAAGCGGCCACGGGGTTCGTGATCCGGGCCGTAATTCTGCCGCCGACGCCAAGCTGCTTTTGAGGACGCCGATAGAAAGCGGCGTCGCGAAAACCCCGGCAAGGAGCTGCCGCCTCGACGAGACACCGGCTGTATTCGAAATATTTTTATTGTTCTTCATGTTCGCAAGGTCTCATTGCAGGGGAGAGCGTTAGAAACGCCGTCTTCGATTTCAGCGCCGCCAGGAATGATCCTGGGTATCGATGACCACTTTGCCGAAGTGGCCAGAACGGTTCGGGGACTCATTCGGCCTCGGCCGCCCCTCTCCATTTAAAAGTCTTAAACAGGCCTGCGGCCGTGACGCGCACGACCACTTCTCGATCGCCGAGCTGGCCGGGCCCTGGCTGTTCGCCGAGAACCAGGGCGAGTTCATGTGAGCCGGATTGGAGAATGTACTCGTCCATCGAGATTCTTCCGCTGCTTGCGCGCTACCCGTCCGGCGGCGCAGGGCTGGGCCAGGGTGAGGAGAACCTAGCGTGCTCGGCGGCTGACGACCGTTTCGAATAGTGAAATACACTGTCTCACAGGCCGGTTGCCGAGGCCTGCCCTCCTGTCCTGGCCCGGCCCGACCCGGCCCGGCGGCACCCTACGCTGGGCGACTGGGTCGAATACAGTAGAACCAAATCCCGGTGCCTTGCCCTTGGCCGTCAAGGATTCTGGTCTCATCATCATTCGTTCGTCACTACGACGAGACCAAAGCCCCCTTTAAACGGAGCCCTCAATCCGTCTCATTGGCGCTGAAGGCGGCCACCTCTAGAACGTCAGGCACACCCGCAGTCACACAAAGGTGCGGGGGTCAATGCTGCGATCTTCGACGAAGGCTAGGTTGCGAGCCGCGCTGTCTGCATAGTCGGTGCGACGGATGGCAAAGTCGTCCCAGATGTAGAGTTGGGCGCGGATCGCCTAGCCAGCTCTGTCCTGCTCTGCCCTGGGTGAATAGGGGCGCGGTGCTGGTCGGGCTGGGAACCTTCTTCGCCCCGGCCAACGCGACCGCACAGGTCAGCCGCATCGCCGGCGCGAAGTCAGGCCAAGCCAAGCCAGAGGCCTGTGCCTCACCGCCTAACTCACCGGCGGTTTCACGGGAGCCGCTCTGGCCGGCCGGCCTTCAGAATGTTACGGAAGGACAGCCTGCCTGTATCTGATCGGCGCCGCACCGGCGGGATGCTTGATCCTGGGATCGGGTTTCTCAAAGCTTGGAGACCAAACCCGATGATCGAAACCGTCGATGTAATCGTGATCGGCGCGGGCCAAGCGGGACCCTCGCTTGCCGTGCGCTTTGCGCAGGCCGGCCGCCGGGTCGTGCTGATCGAAAGGGAGCGGCTGGGCGGGACCTGCGTCAACAATGGCTGTATTCCGACCAAGACCTTGGTCGCCAGCGCCCGCGCCGCCCACGTCGCCCGGCGCGCCGCCGACTTCGGCGTATCGACCGGTCCTGTCAGCGTGGACCTTGCGTTGGTCAAGGCGCGCAAGGACGCGGTGGTTCAGCAATCCCGCGACAACCTGGCCACCTGGATCGGCGCCACCGCCAACCTTCAGCTTGTCTTGGGCGAAGCGCGATTTGTCGGCCCGCGCAGGGTGGCTGTAGGCGATCGGATCTTTGAAGCCCCCCTGGTGGTACTCAACACCGGCGGGCGACCGGTACGGCCCGATTGGCCCAAGGCCAGCCCGGGGCGCCTCATGACGAACATCGAACTGATGGAGCTTGATCGATTGCCCCGACGCCTCATCGTGATCGGTGGCAGTTACATCGGGCTGGAATTCGCCCAGATGTATCGCCGCTTCGGCGCCGAGGTCACCGTGCTGGAATTCGCCGACCGCATAATCGCCCGCGAGGACGCGGATGTGAGTGCTGCGGTCAAGGCGATGCTTGAGGCCGAAGGCGTCGAAATCTACGTCGGCTGCCGGGACATTGAGGGCGCCGACGCCGGGGACGGCGTTCGCGTCTCGTTCAAACAGGACGGCCAGGTGAGGAGCGTCGACGGCGCCTTGGCGCTGGCGGCAGTCGGGCGGCGGCCAAACGTGGAAGCACTGGACCTTGCCATGGCCGGCGTCGCACTCGATCCGCGCGGCTTCATCCAGGTGGACGATACGCTGATGACCAGCGCCGAGGGCGTGTACGCCCTTGGCGACGTCAACGGCCGCGGCGCCTTCACCCATACCAGCTACAATGATTACGAGATTCTCGCAGCCAACCTGATCGACGGGCAGGCTTGGCAACTGAGCGACCGCGTAACGGGCTACGCCCTGTTCACTGATCCGCCACTGGCGCGTGTTGGGATGAGCGATCAGGAAGCGAGAACGTCAGGCCGCCGGATTCTGCGTGCAGAACTGCCCATGGCGCGGATTGGTCGGGCCCGGGAGCGCAGCGAGACCACGGGCTTTCTGCGTGTTCTCGTCGACGCGGAGAACGAGCAGGTCCTCGGCGCCACCCTCTTCGGCATTGAGGCCGATGAGATCATCCACCTGTTTATCCAGGCGATGACGGCAAACCTGAGCTACAAAACACTGATGCGCGCTGTGCCTGTCCATCCCACCGTCAGTGAACTGATACCGACCCTACTTGGTGGGCTCAAGCCTCTAGTGGCGGCGGCATGAGCGAAGCCAGCCCTACGCCGCCGTAGCCAAAGTGTTCAATCAGGTGCGCATATGGACGCGCCACTGAACACCCGCTTGTGGCTGCCTGCCGAGGCGGTGCGCGCAGGCCGTCCGCAAACAGCTGCCCGTTCGAAGCTGCCGACATCCAGTATCCGGTGCTGACCGCCCAGGCGAGGGACTATGCGCCTGCCTTGGACCTGGCCTTCTGGGTCCACGCCATCACGTCACCAACACCAAGCTGGCGGCGCTGAAAACGAGTCAGCAGCATTACGGCGAACGAAATAGATCGTTACTTTAAATCGCCCTTCTTGATCCCAACATAGCTGCGTAACTGTAGCTCGCCATCAGGGCTAACCCTTCAATGAACTGATGTTTGCAGCCCCTCACTATCCCCCTAGTGAACGAGCCGACGACCGAGCGGGCCGCTTTCCTGCCCCCACAAGCTTCACCCGGTCGCCCTTTTGGGGATCTCGTAAAGGAGCCCAGATATGTCGCCCCCCCCGTTCACCGAGGAGACCGCTCGCGAAAACGTGCGCTTGGCCGAATACGGCTGGGAAAGTCGCGGCGCTGCCAAGGTTGCCCTTGCCCATGCAGAGTATTCCGCCTGGCGGAATCGGGCCGAGTTTCCCCGGAGGCCGAACAGAAATTCAGACCTTTGTGACCCGCAAGTGGTCAAAGGAACTCCATAACCGCCTTTTCAAAGAGCTATGGGCCTTCACCGACAAACGGATAGCGGTGCGCTATGCTTATGAATACAATAATGGGAGCGGCAACTGGTTTCGCGCCTACGGCAATGAAAACTGGAAATTCGTCGCCGACGGGCTGATGCACAACCGACATGCGAGCATCCGATCTAGGATCGCAGACCATAAGTTCCGCTGGCCGCCCGGCAACGGCCCCGACGACCATCCCAGCCTTTCCGACCTGGAACTCTAACCCGCAAGTCAATCGCCACTATTCGTCCCGACCGAGCGTACGCGCCGGCGGAGGAGCCATGCAATGACCGACGCTTATCTTGTCGCCGGGGTTCGGACCCCGTTCGTAAAAGCCGGCACCGCCTATGCTGGGGAGACGCCACTGACTTTGTCTGCGACGGTCCTACAGGCGATCGCCGGCCAACATCGCCCCGACCTGATCGTCTGGGGCCAGGTGATCCCGAGCTTGTCGCTGTCAAACATCGCGCGCGAGGCAGCGCTCGACGCGGGCCTTGACCCGACGATCCCCGCCTATTCGACCCAGCTTGCCTGTTCCACGAGCATGATGGGGGCGATCCAGGCATCCGGTCTGGTCGGACGCGGCGGTATAGAACTCGCCCTTGTTGGCGGTGTCGAACAGATGAGCCGATCGCCTATCGCGCTCGAAGAGCGCGTCTCAGCCCGTCTCGCAGCGCTCGCTGCGAGCGATCCGGCGGGCGCGATGCAGGCCTTTGCCGAGCTACGCCCTACCGACTTCGCCCTACCGAAAAAGGGTTGGGCCAACCGGATATCGGGTCGCTCGATGGGCGATCACATGGAGGAAACCGCCAAGCGCCTCTCGATTACGCGGCAAGATCAAGACACGGTGGCGCTTGCCAGCCACCACAATGCCGAAAAGGCCCGTAGGGCCGGCTTCTTCGACGATCTGCTGGTGCCGTTCGCCGGTGTTACCGAAGATGCCCTGATCCGCCCGGACACGACGGCGGAAAAGCTCGCATCCCTGCGACCGGTGTTCGATCCGTCGGGCGGCAGCTTGAGCGCCGGCAACAGCTCGCCGCTCACTGATGGCGCTGCTGGCATGTGGGTCGCCTCGGCCAAGGGCCTGGCGGCGCTTGGTAAAGACACCGTGGCCGTCAGGCTTGTCGATTTCGAACTCGGCGCGCTCGATTTCCGCACCGACGGCATGCTGATGGCGCCGGCCTATGCCATCCCCCGGTTGCTGGCCCGTAACGGCCTGCGTTTCGAAGACATCGCGATCTGGGAGGTCCACGAGGCTTTTGCCGCACAATTGCTGGCCAACATCCAGGTGGCAGCCGACCCTGGGGCGAGGGCCAAACATGCGCCGGACATCGGCGACCTAGGACCGTTTCCCTGGGACCGGCTCAATCCGGTCGGCGGCAGCCTCGCGCTCGGGCATCCGTTCGCTGCAACCGGAGCGCGGATCATCAGCCAAACCGCCAAGCAGCTTGCGGGCCGCCCGGCAGGAACCAAGGCTGTGATCTCGATCTGCGCCGATGGCGGCCAGGGCACGGTCATTCTGGTGGAGGCGATCTGATGCGCATGAGCTTTGACGGCCCGGTCAAACCAAATGCCCTTGGTCAAGGATTTTAGCGTTCCCAGGCTGGCGGTCCAAATGTCAATCTGATCTTCCCCAGAGGTAGAACGCAGAGCGTGCTCAACCCCGTCCACTTTCTCGTGGGAAGATCAATCGCCCGGTTTCGACCGCCTGGCTCAATGCGTCGTTGGTTGGTGTCTTCCACGCGCCGCGTTTCGCGCTCTCCGCCAAAAAGACCAGGGACGGCCCGCATGCCGAGTGCCTCACCGAACAGAGGAACCTAAAAGATGAGTACGAGGCGGATTGGCGAACTCCGGGGGCTCGGCTCAGTTTCGGCGCGGTGGCTGGAAAGCGTCGGGATTACCCGCGAAGATGACCTCAGGGCACTCGGCGCCGTGCAAGCCTTCGCTCGTGTCAGGCTTGCCGCTGCGCCTGCTGCAAGCTTGAATCTGCTCTACGCACTCGAGGGAGCATTAAGAGATGTCGATTGGCGCTTCCTGCCGCCAGAGGTAAAGCAGTCTTTGCGGGCTGAGTTGTCTGGATAAATCCGCCCAAGAAATTTTGCGGATTATTCACCACCGTTCCCGCCCGACCCTATACAGTTCAAAGGGGGCCAGTCCGATGTCAACTAAAGCGAGCGATTATCCGTGAGACCTCTCTGTCCCTGAATTTTGCGCTTTATGAACAGTAGCTCTGTTCATAAAGCGCACATTTCAGGCCACCTGTGGTGTCCAGGCCAAAGGCTTCATTGGCGCGTCAATCTCGGTGTGGGCCAGAGCATTCGTGAAGTTCGAAATCAGTTTTGCCGAAAGGCAGACAAGAACATCAAGCGCCTGTGATTTAGTGTAGCCTGCGTGCAGAAACGCCTCCAGCGCCGGGTCGCCGACATGGCCGCGCATTTCGAGCAATTGGCGAGCAAAGGTGCGAAGCGCTTCTAGCTTTGCATCGTTGATCGGCTTGCCTTCACGAAGCGCAGTAATAACGTCCTGAGGCGCATTTATCATCTTCATGATCATTGAGTGGCCCGCCATGCAATAATGGCAGCTATTGTGATAATTCGACGCCATTAATACGACTTGTACTTCTATCGGTGTTAGGTTGGTTTTTTCAGTCGCAAGTTTATATGTGACAGAATAGGCTTCATGAGCTGCTGGAGATTCCGCCAAAATTCTGTGAAGATTGGGCACAAAGCCAAACATTGCTTCAGCACTGTCTATAAAAGGGACAGACTGAGGCGGAGCCGTCATTTTATTGTGATAGGTGAACATTCTTAGTCCTCTTCAATTTGGCGGAATTTATGCGGGAACCACGTAGGTGGTGATCGTCATGTCTGCTGCGCGCGTGCGGAGTGGAACGAGCGCCTGATAGGCGGCGGATGCGTGCCAAGCCTCGATTGCGTCGATATCCGGAAATTCGATGATACCGACCGTCTGATGCGTTAGCTGGCCCACGAGGGCGCTATCGGCTTTGCCGCGCAACACCGCTTTGCCTCCGAACGGCGTGAGCGTGGCGCCGACGCTTTGGACGTAGGTCTGATAGGCTTCCTGGTCCTTGACAGTGGTTGTGACGACAAAGAACGCGGTCATTTGGGTTTCCTTTTGGGTCTGGCAGTGCGAGCCGTGAATGGCCTTCCCTCTTCTCGACAAGGGTCGGCAGATCAATTATGTTCACAGCTGTATAAAACGCAACGCTAATATTGTTCATAAGTGTACAAAACAATATGTCCAAGCCCGGCAGGCCTGCGCAGTTCGATCGCGATGCCGCTCTAGACGCGGCGCTGATGGCGTTTTGGCGGGATGGCTATCAGGCCACCTCGGTCAAAGCCCTGTCCGAACGACTGGGCATCACGCGTTCAAGTTTTTACAACGCGTTCGAAAGCCAGGAGGCGGTGTTCCTCGAAGCCCTTGATCGTTACCTGGAGCGCTCACCCGACAGGGCGTTTGCGTACGTGACGCAGGAAGGCAGTATCTGCGGGCTGATTGCGGAGACGTTCAAAAGCATTTGCCAAAGCCTGGCTCTGGATAGCGATGCGAGAGGTTGCCTGGCCGTTAACAGTGTGGGCGCGCTCTGTGGGGTCGACGCCGCTTTAGGCCCCAAGGTCGCCGCACACATGATCGCGCGCCTGGAACGCCTTGAGACACTATTGAAGCTGGCCGTCGCGAGAGGCGAACTCCGTGACGATACCGACGTTGCAGCAACGGCCCTTGCACTGAAAACATTTCTGGTCGGCTTGAACGTCATGGCCAAGGTGGTGCCTGACCGTGACGCCCTGTGGCCCGCAACGCGCACGATGCTCTTAGCCGCTGGCATACTGCATGAAGGCGAGGATAGCCGACAGGCTGGGTGAAGGCCCGGATCCTGCCTCACCGACAAGCGCCACTGAGGCCGTTTGCAGCTCCAAGAGAGTCAGGCCGAAACGCCGCTGGGGTCGATTAACCCGACATACGAAATGTCGGCGGATGACGAAATCGCCGCGCGCCTGTAACCGTTCGCGCCTACCCAGCGAACTCACAGTCAGGAACAAGGGTGCGGGAGACAGAACAGAACCTGAAGGCGCTGATGCTCATGGGTCTGGACGGCGACGCCGTTGCCCAGGGCCGCCTGCTTTCCGACCTGTCGGCGCACTTGAAACTTTTCTTCGCGCGCCGACTTGGCTGCGACGATGCAGACGTTGAGGACTTGGTGCAGGATTGTTTGATCGCGGTGCATGTTCGGCGGGAGACATTTGACCGCGCCGGATTGTTCACGCCCTGGGCTCACGCCATCGCCCGCTACAAGCTGATCGACCACTACCGACGCAAGCGCGTCCGATCCTGGTCGCCGCTCGACCACGCCGACGAACTGTTCGCCCCGGACTGGACCGACGACGCCATGCATGCGCGGGACATAACGCGGCTGCTTGACAGCCTACCCATCAACCAGAGTGACGCGATCCGAAAAACCCGAATCGAGGGTCTGAGCACGGAGGAAGCAGCGGCAGCCACGGGCCTGTCTCCGTCGCTAGTCAAGGTCAGCGTTCATCGAGGCCTCAAAGCCCTCATGGCCCGTGTCGGAACGGGAGGCGATGATGCGGACCGATGACCTGATCGCCCGTCTGGCGGCCGAAACCACCGTCGTCAAACCCTACGCCGTCGAGCGAAAGGTCACCCTGCATCTCATGATCGGTGGAGCGGCGGCCGTTGCCCTGCTTGTTACCCTGCTTGGGGTTCGGCCGGACATGGGTGCGGCCGTTGGGACCGTCTCGTTCTGGATGAAGTTCGGGTTCACCGCCATCGTAGCGGCCCTAGGCGTCGCGGCGACCTGTCGCCTGGCCCGCCCGGGCGCGATCCTGCTGCCCACCTTCTGGATCGTGGCCGCAATGCCTTTCACGGCGGTCGCCGTCATGGCTGCCCTAGAGATCGTGGCCGCCGCTCCGGCGGACCGGGTCACCGTCTGGCTGGGCAGTTCATGGAAGACCTGCCCCGTATGGATCCTGCTGATATCTGCGCCGGTCCTGCTGGCCGTCACCCTTTGCATGCGCAGATTTGCGCCCACGCGTCCGGTTTTGACCGGGATGGCGCTCGGCATGGCGGCTGGCGGTGTCGGCGCGACGGTCTACGGACTGCACTGCCAGGAGAACGCGGCGGCCTTTCTCGCCACCTGGTATTTGCTGGGCATGGCCATCGTCGGCGCGATCGGCGCGGTCATCGGCCCCCGCGTCTTGCGCTGGTGAAGGAATGGCGACAGCCTACCCGGAGGAAACTTGAGTTCGGACCTCGCCAGCCTTGAGCGGATCCGGCGGCGCCACCTCGGGGCGCTCCGCCCCGCCCAAGGGTCCCAGCGCGCCTTTCCCGGACCGTTGATCGCGGCCCATGTCGTGCGCCGGAAGCGCCGTGGGACCTAGGCGCTGGGCTAGCTTCAACCGGGACGCAGGGCCGGCCGAGCGCTGCGTGTAGGTCGCCTCACCCGCCACCGATGTCCCAGGCCGAATATTCGCTTTCCTGACGGACCAACTGTAACCGTAGACCAAGCTCCCGCGAACTACCGTTGTGACCGCAATCTGGTTGGCGTCGCCGCGCCACGACCGTGAAGGAGTAACAGTTGAACCGTCCAAGACCTGGCCACCACGCCACGCTGGCGCCATCTGGCCTGACCCGCAGGGCGGTCGCGACGATGGCAGGCACAATGCTCATCTCCTCGACGACAGCGCACGCGGCCACCCGGCTGTCGCGCTTCGTCGACGCCACGGCGGGCGCCCAGACTCTCGACCACGGAGCCTTTGACGCCTTGCTAGCGCGTCGGACCTCGCTTCAGGCCGGTGTTGTCCGCGTCGACTACCGCAGCTGGAAGGCCTCCCCAGCTGACCGCGCGGCGCTCAAGGCCTATATCGCGCGCCTTGCCGGGACCGATCCGGCCCAACTGACCCGCGCCGAGCAATTCGCCTTTTGGGCCAATCTCTACAACGCGGTCACCATCGACACAGTGCTGGCGGCGTATCCTGTCAGGTCTATCCGCGACATTCGTCCGACCGTGCTGTCGATCGGTCCGTGGAAGGCCAGGGCCGTCACGGTCAGCGACATCGCCCTGTCGCTGGACGACATTGAGAACGGCATCCTGCGGACCGGCTGGCGCGATCCACGCGTGCACTACGCCATCAACTGCGCGTCGTTCAGCTGCCCCAACCTTCCGCGCGTCGCATGGCGCGGACAAGACCTGTCCGCCCGGCTCGACGCAGCCGCCCGCGACTACGTCAACCATCCCCGAGGGGTCCGCTTTGAAGGCGACAGGCTTGTCGTGTCGTCGATCTACCGGTGGTTCGCTGGCGACTTCGGCGGTGGCGACAGGCACATTCTGCACCACCTCTCAACCTTCGCTGCACCGGCCCTGAAGGCTCGTCTCCAGAAGACCGACGGCATTGGCGGTGATGCCTACGATTGGATGCTAAACGAAGGAAAGGCGCCATGAACGCAGTGGCGCTCGAGCGGCGACCATCGGACGGACGCGCGGGTCGATCCGCCGAGCTTCAAAAACGGATCGCGAAACTCTTCGGGAGGCAAGCGGAGCGTATCGGGCATGACGAAAAACCTGTCCGGGTCCGGCCGCGTCAGCAAAAGCGGCATGATTTCGTTGCTCCAATGCTGTCCACCTGGGCTGACGCACTGCCCTAGAGCCTGGCGCGGTATGCGCTCAACCGCCATAGCCGTTACCCGAAACCCCGCGATCAGTCTCCGGCGCACGCAACCGGCGCCGGGCGAACGCCACCATCGTCGCTCTCGCTGGCGCCAAAAGGATCATCCTGATGCTCAAACGCTTGATGCCGCTACTGCTTCTGCTGTTGGCGGTTGTCGCCGTGTTCGCCAGCGGCGCGACCCGATACCTCAGTCTTGAATCCCTGCAGACCCATGAGGCCCTCCTTCGGGGTTTCGTCGCCGACAACCTGGCTCTGAGCCTTCTGGTCTTTATCGGCGTGTACGCAGTCGCTACCGCCGTCAGCATCCCAGGCGCACTCATCCTCACTCTCGCAGGGGGCTTCCTGTTTGGAACCTGGCTGGGCGGCGCGGCGACGGTCATCGGAGCCACCATCGGCGCGATCCTCGTTTTCGCCATTGTGCGGACGTCTCTGGGCGCGGTGCTGCGGGAGCGGGCCGAGGCCTCTGGCGGGAAGCTTAAGGCCGTCATGGATGGCGTTCGGGACGGCGCGTTCGGCTATATCCTGACTCTGAGACTGATCCCGCTGGCGCCCTTCTGGTTGGTCAATGTCGCCTCGGCTCTCGCCAACGCCCCTCTTCGTGCCTACGCGTTGGCGACCTTGATCGGCATCATGCCAGGGACCTTCATATATTCCAGCGTCGGGGCGGGTATTGGCCAGGTCCTGGCGCGCGGCGGCGAACCGAACCTCAAGATCATTTTCGAACCCTATGTCATCGGTCCGCTGGTGGCCTTGGGTCTGCTGTCGCTAGGGACAACACTGTTCCAGAGACTCCGTGGTCGCGAAGGGAGCATCTCGTGAAACTGGAGCGAATTTCCGCTGATCTGGCCATCATCGGCGCCGGCTCTGGCGGGCTGTCTGTTGCCGCCGGCGCTGCCCAACTGGGGCTGAAGGTTGTGCTCTTTGAGAAGGGGCAGATGGGTGGCGACTGTCTCAACTACGGCTGCGTGCCGTCCAAAGCGTTGATCGCCGCCGCCGACGCCGCTCATGCGGCGGCTCACAGCGGGCCCCTGGGCGTCAGCGCCTCAGGGCTCAGCGTTGACTTCGCGGCGGTCATGGCTCGGGTGCATCGCGTGATCGCCGAGATTGCTCCAATCGACAGTCAGGAACGCTTCGAAAGCCTGGGCGTGCGGGTCGTACGCGAAGCCGCCCGCTTTCGCGATCGCAGGGTCATTGAGAGCGACAGCGTCCGCGTAACCGCCCGAAAGGTCGTCATCGCCACAGGCTCACGCGCGGCCATCCCACCCATTCCTGGCCTCGACGGGATCCCTTATCTGACCAACGAGAGCATCTTCGAGCTCAAGGCCCGGCCGGACCATCTGATTGTTCTGGGCGGCGGACCGATCGGCGTCGAGCTTGGTCAGGCGTTCCGCCGGCTGGGGGCGGAAGTCACCCTGATTGAGGCCGAGGCCATCCTCGGCCGTGATGACCCCGCCGCCGCCGCCGTGGTGATTGAGCAGCTGAGGGCTGACGGACTGACCCTGTTGCCCGGCCATAGGGCCGTGCGGGTGGAGGCTGGACCGACCGTGATTGTCTCCGGTCCTGATGGAGAGCGGCGTATCGAAGGATCCCACCTCCTTGTCGCACTTGGCCGCAAAGCCAGTCTCGATAGCCTCAATCTCGAGGCGGCCGGCGTGGTGTTCGATCGCGCCGGCGTGAAGACAGATCGGTCGCTGCGGACCAGCAACCGTCGCGTTTTCGCGATCGGGGACGCCGCCGGGCGCGGACAGTTCACCCACTTGGCCGGAGCCCACGCCGGACTTTTCGTGCGCAAGGCGCTGTTCGCTGCGCCGATCAACGCGGACGCGTTGGTGGTGCCGCGAGTGACCTATAGCAATCCCGAACTGGCTGCCGTCGGATTGACCGAAGCCCAGGCGCGGGAGGCCCATGGTGATGATGTCCGGGTACTGGTTCAGCCCTTCGCCGACAATGACCGCGCCCAGGCGGAGGGCGACATCCGCGGCTTTGCCAAACTGATCGCCAGCAGCCGGGGGAAGGTCCTCGGTGTGACCCTGGTCGGCGCCCATGCCGGTGATCACCTGCCGCTATGGGTTCTGACCATGACCGCTGGGCTTAAGCTGAGCCAGCTGACCGGTATGATCGCGCCCTATCCAACGCGCGGCGAGATCAACAAACGTCTAGCGGGACAGTGGTTCACCGGCGCTTTGTTCTCGCCTGCGACGCGTCGGCTGGTGTCGGTGCTCAAGCGGTTCGGCTAGGACATAAAGAGTCGCAGACTGATGAACGAGAACCGTTGCGGCGCTTGCCGGGGAATGTGCAGCGGCGTGGAAAAAGAACCCCCTTAGCGGGGTTATCGGCGCCTAAAAGGGCCCCCTCATTCCGATGGTTTAGGCACTGCGGCTTGGTTTAACCTGGCGGTCGAGATCGGGATGTTGGTCGTGGAGACAGTGGTGCGGGTTCGCCGTGAGTATGCGGCGGGCAAACCGATCAAGGCGATCTGTCGGGATCTGAGGCTGTTGAAGAAGTCTCGCGCCGGGCGAGGAAGTTGGCTTCGTCGCCGCCGTGGAACTAGATTTGGCCCTTGAGGGAGCCGTCGGATTGGAGTTCAGCCCATCCGTCGCCCTGGGCCTCATCCATTTCGTCGTTTCTGTCCCAGACGAACTGCACGGCGTCGTGGTCGCCGGCGGCGGCGAAGTAGCCGGTGCCACAGCCGAAGGCGAACTCGCCATGGGTGGCTTCGAAGAGGATGTAGGCGGGCTCCATCATGTCCCGATAGTCGTCGGGGTAGTCGGGCATCTCGACGATGCGCCACCGGCCCAGAGCGCTCATGCAGGGGCCGCCAGGAGCTTGGGCAGACGGGTCAGGTTGTGAGCCGCCAGCGCCAGGGTGAATGCGGCACCGACCCTGGTCCGACCTCGCAGCTTGATCTTCGCCAGACCGGCGGTGCCCTTGATCCAGTCGAACACCTCCTCGATGCGCTTTCGGCAGCGCTGACTGATGGCATAGCCAGGATGGCGCCGGGTACGCAATTTTCTGGATCGGCCGCAAGGGATGATCGCGCCGAACCCGAGCATCCAGATCTACATATGAGAACAGCGACCCCGTCCGCTCGTTCGACCCGCGCATCCACCCCTCCAGAGCTCCCGCTAAAAAGATGAATCATGCCGAGTCCCGCGCCGCTACGGACTTCTTCAACAGCCTGTTAGGGGGGAAGGTCCAAGCGATCGGCCGACGAGAGCGGCGACGTGGGCGATATGGGGGTGAGCGACCATGGAAAGTGCAACCTAGCAGTAAGCGGCGGCGACGTTGTCCCCTGACACTTCGGTCCCGGCCGAAACAACATCACGCGGTCTTAGCGTAGATGACGACTTTCAGACCGGGAGAACCAGATGGTGAAGGCGTTGGTGATATTGGCGGCAGGCACGGCGATGGCTGCAGGAATCACACCGCCGCCGGTTCAAGCGGAGGAGGTCAGTCGCCTCGCGGGGCGCGTAGGCGAGCCCGTCCTGCTCGTGCGGCATGAGCCCGGGCCGGGGCCGAGCGTTCTCTTCGTGCATGGGGCGACGTTTCCATCCGCGCTCTCAATCTCTTACAGAATCAACGGTCAGTCATGGATGGATGACCTGCGCTCGCGCGGGTTTGACGTCTGGGCTTTCGACTTCGCCGGATATGGAGGGTCAGATTCGCCACCCACCATGGCGGCGGATGGCCCTGGCGTGGAAGTCCCCGGCCGCGCCCCGGACGCCGCACGTCAAATTGAGCGGGTCGTCCTCCACTTGCTTACTGGCTCAAGGCGCGACCGCGTGTCGATTGTCGCGCATTCTTGGGGCACGATCCCGGCCGGCCTGTTCGCGGGGCGACGGCCCGAACTCGTCGAACGCCTCGTCTTGTTCGGTCCTGTTTCCCACCGCAGGGGCGACGCGGGGGAGGCGCTAATCAGCGGCTCATATCTCGTGACTGCTGAAGAGCAGCGGCAGAGCTTTGCCGCAGGCCTACCAGACGGTCAGCCCCCCCTCATCGATCCCGCTGCCTTTTCGCTTTGGGTCGACGCCTATCTGGCCACTGACCCGCAAAGTCGCGACCGCACGCCTGCGGCTGTGCGCGTGCCTAGTGGCTGGCAAGCCGATTTCCGCGACGCATGGTCGGGCCGGCTTCCTTACGACCCGGCCAATGTGCGCGCGCCGACGCTCATCGTGCGCGGCGAGTGGGACGAGATCGCAAAAGACGAAGATGCAGCGTGGCTCGTCGCGGCGCTGACGGGCGTTCTTGGCGGCGCGAGCGACGTCAAGCTTCCGCGAGGTGGGCACCGAATGCACCTGGAACAGAACCGGGAAGCCCTCTTCGGCGCTGTCGGAGCTTTTCTGACCGGACCGGTGATTGGGACCGGGAACGAGCGATGATCGCGGTAATCTTTGAAGTGCGTCCGGTGTTGGGGGCGTGAGGATGACTACCTCGCGCTTGCGACAGCCTTGCGCTCCGAACTCGAGGCGATTGACGGTTTCATTTCGATCGAACGGTTCGCCAGCTTCACTGAGGCCGATAAGATTTTGTCGCTGTCGTTTTGGCGTGGCGAAAGCGTGGTCAGAGCATGCTTCTGAAGGCGGTGGAGGCGCTTATGCGGGGCGACCCAAGGCCTCTGGAGGCCTTCTTAGGCGCGGGCTAAGCGGCCTGGCCCCTCGCGCGCGGAAGACTGGCCTGGGGGTGTCCCCTGCCTTCCTCCCTTGGATCGTAAAGGCCGGGCGATCCCCCTCCCCCGGTCATCCGCTTGCTACCCCCACCTCGGCGGCGGGCAGGGGTTGATGCGCAAGGCATCTAGCCCTGCCCGAAGATCGACCGTGACCGATAAGACCCTCTTCGCCAGCGATGCTGTCCTCCCCACGAAGGCCGCCCAGCACGATCCGGATCTTGCCTTCCGCAGGGAAATGCCGGCGCATCGCCCGCCGAATATCCTTCACCACCCGCTCTCCGGGCGTCGCCTTTGCGGCCGAGGGTTTTGGTCTCGTCGCAGTGACGAAGGAACGAAGGAACGAAGGAACGAAGATGAGACAAAAACCCTCCTCTAAACGGAACCCTCAATCTGTCTCATTGGTGCTGACGGCGGAAAATCATGTGTTTTACGGCCCTCCTAGAATCTGGGAGACACCTCTGACAAACCGGACTCGGCAGAACACGCACCGTACTCGTCAATCGATGCGGCTTTCGTGTTTGATGCCGAAATTAGTATCGAGCGCGCGTGTACCTGACTGCGTTATCGTGACCGTTCGGGAACCGTTTGTCGGGCGCATCCATCCCTGCTCGAAACAGGCGGTCAAAAGGGCGGCACCGATCGTGCCAGCGATGTGCGGACGACGCTCGCTCCAATCGAGACAGGGACGGCAGAATAGCCGTCGCCGGGTAACCCGGGTCAGCGCTACATCCACATCGACCCTGATCGAGCGGAGGAATGCAACACCCTCGTCTGTCAGTTCGCCACCTTCAGCCAAGTGTTCGATATGACCACGCTCGCTCATGCGATCGGCAATTTTTACCGCGATTTCGCCGGCGAGGTGATCATAACAGGAGCGTGCCCGCCGCATCGCGACGTCGCGAGGTCCTGTTCGAACTGCGCGGTTTGGGCGGTTTCCCGGCTCCGCCGCTACCGTCATGATCCCCTCGATCATCGTGGCTACGATCGAAGATGCAAGCCGGTGATACCGGTGCCGCCCCTGCCGCTCGACGGTCAGCAGCCCGGCGTCCGTCAATCGCCCGAGATGGCTGCTGGCGGTTTGGGGTGTGACCCCTGCAACGTTCGCCAATTCGGTCGCGGTCAGTGCACGACCATCCATGAGGGCGACCAGCATAGCGGTGCGTGTGGGGTCACCGACCAGCGCTGCAATTTCGGCAATCCCGGTTGTGGTCAGCATCAATCGTCCAGGCAAAACAGGTGAATTCACAGACGGCATCGCATGAAAGGCCTCCCCCATGCTTCGACAGCGGCCGAAGCATCGCCCCGATCACGCGATCTACACCCGCTCCGACAACAATCGGCAGGAAGTCCTCTCATGATCACATGTTTTATCCGCTACGAGATCGATCCGTTTCGTGTCGATGCATTCGAAAAATATGCCCGCAACTGGGGCCAAGCGATACCGCGTTGCGGAGCGGATCTGATAGGCTATTTTGCGCCGCACGAAGGGTCGGCAACGACTGCCTACGGACTTTACAACATTAATGATCTTGCTGCCTATGAGGCATATCGCGCTCGCCTCAGGGACGATCCCCTCGGCCGAGAAAATTACGAGTTCGCCAAGCGCGAGCGCTTCATACTCCGCGAGAACCGGAAGTTTCTTCGTCTTGCGTCAGCACCACATGCGCCTCTGGTGAAGCCGTGATCGCCGTCATCTTCGAGGTCGATCTGGCCGAAGGGCGGATGGAGCAATATCTGGCGCTCGCTGCCGCGTTGCGCGGTGAACTAGAGGCGATCGACGGTTTTCTGTCGGTTGAGCGCTTTCAGAGCATGTCCGTACCAAACCGGATGGTGTCCTTGTCGTTCTTCCGGGATGAACAGGCCGTCCAAGAATGGCGGAACACGACATCCCATCGGGCTACGCAAGCCCGAGGACGTGCGGGTGTCTTCGCAAAATACAGGCTCCGTGTCGCCAGCGTCATCCGCGATTATAGCATGGAGGATCGCAGAGAGGCCCCGACCGACAGCCATGCCGCTCATTCCAACCTGGACGAGCGGGATTGACGGGGGGACACGCAGACCGTCGAATTTGGCATTGTCAGCAGAGCGCACCCATTCGTGCCTCTTCGATGCCACGTCCCCCCGGGGAACCGCGTTAGCGGATATCTGGGTCCGGTCTATGTCATGCCCCCTACAAGTGGAAGGCCAAGTACGGCGGGCTGGACGTCTCGGAGGCCCACCGTCTTCGGCGACGCCAAGATGACCACGGCGCTGCTCGACCGCCTGACCCACCACTGCGACATCGTCGAGACAGGCAATGACAGCTGGCGGCTCAGAAACCGCGCCTGACCGGGACGCTCCGCTTCGTCCACAACTTGTTCAACCTCCCCCCAGCCCCCCCCCAGACAGCAATCCCCGTCCCATCGCCGAGATCCATAATGAAAAGCCACCGGCGCTGGGGCCTGTAGGCAATCAGATCGCGGCTTTTGACCAAGGCCATCAGGTTGCGGACCAGAACAGGCCCTCCGCGCACACCGAACACGCCGACTGGGGGCCGTTGATTTCCTTGCACGACGGCGCAATCGCCGACGGCCAACACGCGGGGGTTTGAAAGCGCCTGCAAGGTCTCCTCGACCAAGATCCGCCCATCGGGGTCCAGCTCAAAACCGAGCCGGCGGCTCAAGGACGCGCCGACCAGACCGGTGGCAGTGACCAGCATATCGCATGGGAGGCGCTGACCCGTCGCCAGGATGCAGGTGGAGTCATGGCGGCTGAAGATTGTCCCCTGCAAGACCGTCACACCGCGCGCGACACGGACTGGCGTCACCCGTTCCCTGGCGCCGACTGCAAGGCCGGAACCGCCGTGCGCGTCGCCGACAACTGAAATTCGCGGCCTGACGCCCAGCCGTCGAGAAAAGCCTAAAGGGAGCCGGCGAGTTCCAGGCCGGTCACGCCCGCGCCGGCGATGACGACGTGCGGGCATTCCCCTTCACGCGCAACCCAAGCTTCGACCATTCTCCGGAGCTCAAGTAGGCGGACCAGCGGCTTTACCGGCCAGGCTCCATCTGGTCCCCGCAAACAGCTACCGCCGTCGTGATGTTGCTAGAGGCCCGTGGCTCTATCGGTGCGTGCGGCCTTGAGGGCTGCGGATTTAGGGCGCTTGGCGTCGTCGGCGATCAGTCCGGAGTTCGGTCCAAAAAGATTCTGACCAATTCACCACAGGCTGTAACCACAGAGCGCTGGGAAACGAATTACCTCGATGAGACCCGCGATCGACTGCCGCGGCGCTCCACACACATCCGCGGAAGATAGCCCCCTCGTTTCAGGAAGAGTCATGACTGAGGAAGCTAGATTGGCCCTCCAGCCAGTAACGCTCAAGCCACTAATCGAACCCCGCCAAAGCCCCCGCCCCGCATGAGGCGTTCGCGCCTGACGCTATCTCGGTAGAACAGCGCGCCGGCGGGACCGCCGCCAGCGCTGTCGTCACCGAGTCGGCTGACCAAGGGGAATTCTTCGCGCGCCCTTCCCCTGGCTGGATCCCCATCCGGGATAGGGGGCCGCCAGGGTGAGCATTGCCCAGACCTCTAGAACGTCCCCCCGCGCGGAGCGTGGATGCGGGTCCCTCAATCCAGGTGAATTCAACTATGCGATCTTTGCTTCCACCAACAGCAATTGGCGCCTTGGTCGCTTTGGCCGCGGCGACACCCGTCTTGGCCCAGCAGGCGGGTTTGCAGATCGCGGTTGTCCGCGCCGACTCCGGCGAACCTGTCGAGGCCGTCGAGGTCGAGATTAAGAACCGAGCGATCGGCTATGTCCGTACGATGAGGACCGACGCCGCCGGCAAGGTTCGCCTGGAGGGGCTGGCAACCGGCGGAGCCTACCAAATCTCGGTTGCTGACGGCGATGGCTTTAGGGCGCTTGCGGCTAGGGAGGTTGAGTTAAGGGCGAACTTCTCCAGTTCGGTGACGCTCGTCGTTGCGCCCTCCGTCGCCGAAGTCGTCGTCACCGGCAGCCGGGCTATCACCCGCGTCAATACGGTGAATGCGGAAATCTCAGCGTCTCTCGGCCGAGAGGAGCTTGCCGCCCTGCCTATCGAAGGCCGCGATGTCCTCAGCGCCCTGGTACGCCTGCCGAATGTCGTGCCCTCGACGGGCTTCTTTACCGAGGCGCCGGTGGTTTCGATCAACGGCGCAAACGCGCTGTTTACCAACTATCTGATCGACGGCCTCGACAATAACGAGAACTTCCTGGGCGGGCTAAAATTCCCCGTCCCCCTCGGCTTCACTCGCGAAGTGACCGTGCTGGCCAACAACTACTCCGCTGGGTTCGGTCGAACGGCGAACGGCATCGTGAACTACACGACGCCCTCAGGGGGCAACGACTACCATGGCGAAGTCTACACCCTCATCCGGCCCGGCCGCCCACTGGACGCTCGCTCTGCCTTCCCCCGACGGGACCTTAGCGGCAATCTGGTGGGCGACAGCTTCGAGCGGCGCCAGGCAGGGGCCTCGATTGGCGGGCCTATCGTTCGCGACCGGACCTTCTTCTACGCCAATCTGGAATATACTCGGGACCGCAATACCAACGTCCTTGATGCTCCAGCGCTGAACACCGTCACCAACATCACTGGTAACAACGAATTTCTGCTCGGCTCCCTGCGACTGGATCATCACCTCAATGACGAATGGAGGGTATCGCTTCGGGGCAATATCGGGCTCGTCACCATCGACCGCCCCGGTGGCTCGCTGGGTGGTGGGAATGTAACCTTTCCGTCTGCGGGCTCCGACCAAGACCGCAATTCAGCTCTGCTGGCGGCGTCAATAAGTTATTCGGGCAGTGATTGGACCTACAATGGCGCCCTCCAGTTCAGCCGGTTTCGCTGGAACTACGGTAAGCCTAAAGGCGCGTCGGGCCCGCAGGCCACGATCCGGGATCAGTCCGGGCTCACGATCGGCGTCGTCGGACACCCAGGCTATGTTTTCAATGACCTTGAGGAAACTTGGCAGACGCAGCATCGCTTGCAGCGGCGCTCAGGAAACCACCGGTTCAGCGTGGGGGGAGACATTATCCGATCCGACTTCCACCTTCTGGGCGGCGGCAATCGCGATGGAAACTACACCCTTGAGCTTACGCCAGCAGCGCTTGCCGCGTTGAACGCGAAAGGTGTGGGCGCGCGACTAACGGCCGCCGATGTACTGGTGCTCAATCCAAGGGTGCTCGATTATTCGGTCGAACTGCAGCCTGCGGCGTTCGGGACCGAGCAGACACTGCTGGCCCTATATGCCGAGGACGAGTGGCAGATTGGGTCGGCGCTGACCGCGACACTGGGGGTGCGTTGGGACTACGATTCGCTCACATCAAAGGGTGCAGGCGGCGGCGACGTCGACAATTTCGCACCGCGCCTTGCGGTCAACTATCATCCGGGAGCGCGCTCATCCCTGCGGCTCGGCGCAGGCGTTTACTACGGCAAGATACCCTACGCCGTGATCTCTGACGGGCTCCAACGCAGCACCACGTCAGCGGCGTTTCTGGGCCAACTTGTTGAACTCCAAAAAGGAGGACTTATAGAGAACGGTGTCCCCCTGGCCCCGCTGACCTTCTCGGGCAACCTGACCGTCAGCCCGCCCTGCGCGACCGTCAGCGCCTGTCCTGCCCCGGACGCCGTCCAGGGCCTTCGCGGTACGGCGCCGATCAATGAGGCGCGCATCCTGAGCCCGAGCGGCTACCAGAGCCCGTACAGTCAGCAGTTCAGCGTCGGGTACCAGTATCAGCCAAGCGAAAGTCTGACGGTCGGCGCGGACCTCATCTACAACCGCTCGTACAATCTGTTGCGCCTGCGCGACCTCAATGCTCCTGCGCCCTTCTCCCCCAACATTTCCGCGCTGACAGCGTCAAACGTCGCTCTGCTGCGGGCTCAACCGGATAACGCCGCGCGCCAAGCGCTCGCCCAATCCCTCGGGCTGGTCCGCAATCAATCGACGGCGGATGCGACCCGCCCCGTCGCCGTCGTACCGGGTGGCGCGCGGCAGATCACAGTTTCGGAAACTGCCGGCCGCTCAACCTACAAGGCGTTGAATCTGCAGATCAATAAGGCACAAGACGAGGACGCCTATGCCTTCAGGCTGTCGTACACGCTCGCCACATTGAACAACGACACGGACGATATTAATTTCCGCGCCTCAAACGCAAACGCCTTCGATGCGGATTTTGGGCCGTCCGCCAATGACCGCCGCCATGTGATTTCGGCTGTGGGCTTTTTGTATCCACTCAACGGCCTTACACTGACGCTTGCGGCCCTCGTCCAATCTGGCCAGCCGGTGAATCTGACGCCGGACGCGTCGATCTTCGGGACCCAGGATCTCAACGGCGACGGCCAGTCGTTCGGGGAAAGTTTCGTCGGCAACTCAGATCGTTATCCTGGGGCGCGGCGCAATTCCGATCGCCTGCCGTGGTCGACGACGGTGGATCTGGGCGTGCGGTTCGTGCTGCCAGCGCGCCATAGGTCGATTGAACTTAGCGCCGACGTCTTCAACGTCTTCAACACCAACAACGAATCTGGATTCGCCAATGCCGCCACGACGTCAAATCAGGTCCAGTTCGGAGGCGGCGCTCCGTTCGTCCAGCGTAATGCTGGGCCGCCGCGCCAGTTCCAGCTGGGCTTGGCGTGGAAGTTCTAGGGCCGGTGTGAGATGATCGAAGTCGCACGCCAAGCCCAGGGCCTGATCGGAATTGCTTTCATTCTACTCCTCGCTTGGGGAGTGTCGGAAGACCGCGCAGCCCGTCCGAGTTGGCGCTGGATCGTCGGCGCCGTCGCCATGCAGATCGGCGTCGCGTTGCTCATCGTCCATGTGCCTTTCGTCTGGCGCCTGATCGGCTACGCAAACCATGCTGTGGATGCGATTGAACAGGCTACCCTGGTCGGGTCGAGCTACATGTTCGGCTACACCGGCGGCGCGCCCATCCCCTTTGCGTTGAAGGAAGGGGCCTCGCCTCCTCTCATCATCGCATTCCAGATTCTGCCGCTTGTGATCGTTTTCTCGGCCCTAGCGGCGTTGCTATGGCACTGGCGGATCCTAGGCTGGGTGGTGCGCGGCCTTTCCTGGGCGTTGCGGCGCACCCTAGGGGTCAGCGGAGCCGTCGGGCTTGGTGCGGGTGCGACCGTGTTTTTAGGAGTAGTGGAATCACCGCTCGTCCTTCGCGCCTACTTCGATCGCATGAGCCGTTCCGAACTTTTCTCGGTCATGGTCCTGACCATGTCGACGATTTCCGGTGCGATCCTGGTTCTTTACGCCACCACCCTCTCGCACACGGTGCCCAACGCCGTTGGTCATATGATCTCCGCCTCGCTCATCTCGCTGCCGGCCGCTATCCTTATCGCTCGGCTGATGGTGCCTGGCGATAGCAAGACAAGCACCGATGATCCGGAGTCGACGCTCCGCTACGAGAGCAGCATCGACGCGATTATTCGCGGGACTATGGACGGCGTTCAGCTGTTCCTTGCGGTGATCGGGGTGATCATCGTCGTCTTTGCTCTGGTCGCTCTGGTCGATCAGGCGCTTTCCGTTTTGCCCCTGGTCGACGGTCAGCCGCTCACGCTGAAGCGGACGTTCGGTTGGGTCTTCGCGCCAGTGATGTGGGCGTTAGGTGTCCAGTGGAGCGAGGCGCCGGCGGCGGGCGCCCTGATGGGGACAAAGACCATTCTCAACGAGTATGTCGCCTACCTGGATCTGGCCGCCTTGCCGATCGAGACCTTCGGCCTGCGTAGCCGGCTGATCGTGACCTATGCACTGTGCGGGGTCGCCAACCTGGCAAGCGTGGGGCTGCTGGTGTCGACCATCGCGACCCTGTCGCCAGGCCGCCGGGCGGAGGTGGCAGCTCTGGGCATGAAGTCATGGCTAGCTGGCAATTGCGCCTCGGCGATGACCGGAGCGGTTATCGGCCTTGTGACGCTGATCTGAGCGGGGGAAGCCATGTTCGACGCGCATCTGCGGCCCCTTATCGATCCGCCACTCAACTGGGTGGGCCAACGACTGGCGCGGATCGGCGTGACCGCCAATCAAGTTACGGCGGTCGGAGGGGCCTTTGGCATTGCCGCCGGGGTGTCCATCGCCGCCGGACATTTCGGCGCCGCGCTAGCGCTCATCGCCTTCAGTCGCTTGCTGGACGGACTCGACGGCGCCGTCGCTCGGGCCACCCGAAAAACCGATTTTGGGGGGTACCTCGATATCGTTGTCGACTTCATGTTCTACGTTGCGGTGCCCGTTGGCTTTGGGCTCACCAACCCCGCCAATCTCCCATTCGCCTTGGTTCTCGTGGGAGCTTTCACGCTTACTGGCATTAGCTTCCTCGCCTTTGCGACCCTAGCGGCGCAGCGTGGGCTCGAAACGACAGGCCATGGCGAGAAAAGCTTCTTTTACAATACAGGCTTGGCCGAAGGGACCGAGACGATCTTGGCCTTTGTGCTGATGTGCCTTTGGCCTGCGGGGTTCCCCATCCTGGCGTCCATTTTCGCCGGCCTGTGCGGGATAACGGTTATCCAAAGAAGTCTAGCCGCACGCCGTCTCTTCGGTGATTTTTGAACTTTTGCCTCTCTTCAGTCGCGCGGCGCCAAGCTAAATTTGAGTTCTCGGGCGAAAAGAGACTGTGAGTTCAACTTTTCGGCGGCGACGCCGCACATCTATACAGGGAAATCTCCACGACTGTCCTTAACCGCCCCTTATTGAACCCAGTCGCACCCTTAGTTTTCATGTGAGGACAGCCACGATCTGATCGAAATAACCTTGACCAAAACTTTGAACCTGGTCGGGTCTGAATCTGTCGCCGGTCACAGGCCGGACGAACCCTATCAGCCATCGGCGAGCCCACGGCGACAAAGTCACGGCTTTCATTGATCTCCGTTGCACAGGCCTCTCGACGACAGAAAGTCCCTTCGCGCCCGCTCCCGACGAGATGGTGCATTCCTGTAAACGGAACGGTCGTTGGCAACGACGCGATGTAGGCCAAGTTCGTTTTCCCGCTGCTGCCGATTCAGTCCGCAACATAGTTCAAGCGTTGGGCCAGAAAGCGCTCGTCAAAGGTAGCGAGGCCTTGTCGTCACTGGCCATCAAAGAATCTCGTGTGCCGTCAGGAGCGCTCATGACCTCAAACCAAATATCTCTGGTCGGGCTCGCTCCAACCCTTGAGACCCCGACAGACCGATACATCACTGTTCGGCGGCGCACCGAGAGTCTGGCTGGACCATTGTCGCCAGAGGATCAAAGCGCGCAGTCGATGGCGGACGCGAGCCCGACAAAATGGCACCGCGCGCACACGACTTGGTTTTTCGAAACGTTCCTGCTCACGCCCTTCCTGCCAGGCTACGAGGTCTTCGACCCAGCCTACAGCTATCTGTTCAACTCCTACTATGAAGCTGTCGGGCCGCGGCAGCCGCGCCCACAACGAGGCCTGCTCACCCGTCCTTCGGCAACGGAGGTTGGTCATTTTCGCGCGCATGTCGACACAGCGATGGTGAAGCTTCTGGATGGCGCGTTGACGCCGGAGATCATCGAAAGACTTGAACTTGGCCTCGCGCATGAGGAGCAACATCAGGAGCTCATTCTGATGGATATCCTCCATCTTTTCGCTCAGTCGCCACTCAGCCCGGCCTATTTGTCCACCCAGCCAAGAACCTACGTGAGCCCCGGCTCGCTGCAGTTTAGTCGCTTTCCTGGTGGAATCATTGAGATTGGCGCGGTCGGCGCCGACTTTGCCTTCGACAATGAACGGCCTCGTCATCAGGTCTATCTCGCGCCCTTCAGACTGGCGGACCGCCTGGTCAGCAACGGCGAGTGGATGGCTTTCATTGAGGCCGGCGGCTATCTGCGCATCGAGTTCTGGCTTTCGGACGGGTGGGCCCAAGCACGCGCTGAAGGATGGGAAGCGCCCGGCTATTGGCGTCGAGAACGCGAGGGTTGGAGCACCATGACACTCCAGGGACGCCACCCCGTGGATCCCCACGCCCCGGTCGTCCATGTGAGTTACTACGAGGCTGTCGCCTTCGCGGCCTGGTCTGGGTACCGTTTGCCAACCGAATTTGAGTGGGAAGCCGCCACGAATCTTTCAGCAGGTACATCAACGCGCCAGCTCTTCGAGGAGGCCTGGCAATGGACCTCGAGCGCCTACGCTCCGTTTCCTGGCTTCCGGCCAGGACCAGGAGCGTTAGGGGAGTACAACGGCAAGTTCATGGTCAATCAGATGACCCTGCGTGGCGGCTCTCTGGCGACGCCGCCGGACCATTCGCGGTCGACCTATCGCAACTTCTTCCATCCCGCTAGCCGGTGGATGTTTTCAGGTGTTCGTCTTGCTGATGACGATCGAGCGAGCGAACCTACACCCGAAAACAGCTTTCTCGACGATGTGATCGCCGGCTTATCAGCCAATCCAAAATTTCTACCTTCTAAGTACTTCTACGACGAAAAAGGATCAAAGATTTTCGAGGCAATCTGCGAATTGCCGGAATACTATTTAACCCGCACCGAAACCGCGTTGCTATCAAGTATTGCGGCGGACCTAGCGTCGCGGATCCCCGAAGGTGCAGCGTTGATCGAGTTTGGCAGCGGCGCCAGCACGAAGACCCGCATTGTGCTCGACGCCGCACCGCAAGTGGCGATGTACGTGCCCATCGATATCAGCCAAAGCGCCTTGAGTGCGGCGACTGAAATCTTGCGTGAGACCTACCCCAAGCTTTTGGTCAAGCCGCTCGTAGATGACTTCACGCGAGCGATCGATCTGCCGGAGGGCGCGAAGGGGCATGCTCGCGTGGGGTTCTTTCCTGGATCGACAATTGGTAATTTCGCACCCGAAGAAGCCGAAAAGCTCTTACGTCGGGCTCGGACGCTCCTTGGCGAAGGGGCCCTGTTTATCGTCGGCGCTGACGTGGCCAAAAGTCCCGACGTTCTGGTGCCGGCTTATGACGACGCGCAGGGTATTACCGCTGCCTTCAACCTCAACATCCTCGCGCACATCAATCTCGCCCTTGGCGGAACCTTCGATCCTGAGGCTTTCGTACACCGCGCAGTGTGGAATGCCGACGAGAGTCGGATCGAGATGCATTTGGAGAGCCGTCGCGACCATCTCGTGATGGTTGGGGAACACGGCTTCCAGTTCGCGGCTGGCGAAACCATCCATACCGAAAACTCTTATAAATACGTCCCTGCGGTCTTCGAGGCGATCGCCGGGCGTGGCGGCTGGACGGTGCTGGATCGCTGGATCAGCGCGAACCCAACGTTCGCGATCTATGTTCTCAAAGCCCAAGTTTGAACCGTTCTGGGGTCTGCCAGCATCTGTCTTTTGCGGTCTAGAGGATGTCACGGCGAGGGGTCCGTCGGTCGAACAGCGTCGTAGTCATCCTGACCTCGCCGAAGACGGTGGGCCATGCTCCGAAGGTCAGGTTGTTAGTGAGCCGCTTCACCCATTTGGCGAGCGTCGCAGGGTCAACGCCCAAGGCCGTAGGCACGGCCTTGGGCGTTGACCTCGTCTGAACCCGTCGCACCAGCTCGGCGCACCTGTGGGGCGTCTACCGGGCAGTTTTCCGCAGGGTCATCCGATCCTCCGGCGTCTGAAACTTCGCAACCTTCAGAGGCCCCGGTCAGGATCGGATGGACAACCTATTGGGAGCTCAAACTAGAGCTCGACGATAATCTTGCCGAAATGGCCACCGCCTCGCATCAGATCAAATGCCTCGCTAATTTGGCTCACCGGAAAGCGAGCATCGATTACGGGCCTGATCTGGTGCAGGTCGATGAAGGCGGCCAATGCCTCATAATGTTGACGTGAGCCCACCGTCACCCCGTGGATCTCGGCATTCAAGCCTTGCACTGGGCCCAGCAGAGGTTGCGAACCAAAGCCTGTCAGGACGCCGATTTGCGATATGACGCCGCCCGGCGCCAGGCACGCGATGGACGATGCAAAGGTATCGGGCCCGCCCAGCTCGAGTATGTGATCGACGCCATCGCCATTGGTGAGCTCCAACGCCTGCTCATGCCACTCTGGGTGGGTGCGGTAGTTGATCGTCTCATCCGCTCCCAGGGCGCGCGCACGTTCAATTTTTGCATCGCTCGAAGAGGTCAGGATCACGCGTCCGCCAAGAGCCTTTGCAATCTGCAGTCCGAAAAGGGCGACGCCGCCGGTGCCTTGGACGAGCAGGGTCTTGCCCTTGCCAAACCCACCGCGTTCAACCAAGGCATGCCATGCGGTGACACCGGCGCAAGGTAGCGCAGCCGCCTCGGTAAATTCGAGACTGTCGGGGATGGCAACAAGCGCGTGCTCGCCGATCACGAGGCGTTGGCTCAGTACGCCATCGGACTCACCGCCCAGGGCCGAGGCGCGATGGTGACGGGCGAAGGGGCCCTCCGACCACGCCGGCATGAATGTCGGGGACACACGATCGCCGACCTTCCAGCGGGTGACCCCGTCGCCCACGGCCGTTACAATTCCGGCCGCGTCCGACAGCGGCGACAGTCCCTCGCTCACGCCCGGATAGACGCCATCGACGACCAACAGATCGCGATAGTTTAGACTCACGGCGATGATGCGAACTTCCACCTGGTCGGAGGCCAGCGGGATTTCGGGCAAGGGGACAGAAACAATGTCGAAGCGACCGTTGGCGCTCGTAAGTTCATATCGCAGCGGCGCATCGGATGCGACGAATGTGGGGCGTTGCATTAGGGCTCCAATTTCTTTATCGATCGATAAACATTACATCTCGGAAGAGCCTGTTTGGAACAATCGGTAGAGAAATGGACTGTTGTGGCGCGCGGACGTAGTCGCAGCTTCGATCGGGATGAGGCGCTGGATCGCGCCCTGCGGCTGTTCTGGGACCACGGCTATGATGGCGTCAGTATCGGACGCCTGTGCCAAGCCGCCGGGATTGCTCCACCCAGTCTGTACGCGGCGTTCAAGTCCAAGGAAGATCTCTATCGCGAAGCGGCGCTGCTCTATGCGCGGCGGTACGGCGACCCGATTTTCGCGGCGGCCTCCGAGGAGACCGATCCGGCTGACGCGATAGCGCGCCTCCTGGCTGCAGCCGCGGCGGCATTTGCCGATATCGACACTCCTGCGGGGTGCTTCGCCGCGACGGGGCTTCTGACCGCTTCGCCTGGCGCCGAAGACCTCAAGGACGTCGCCGGCGCCATGAGGCGCGCAACACGTAATTGGGTGAAGGCGCGCCTGGAGCAAGCCATTGTCGCGGGTGTTCTATCCAAGGCTTTGGAAGCGGACCTGATTGCCGACTATGTCGCGATGCTGATTGAAGGACTGGCGGTTCAAGCGCGCGACGGCATGGAAACAGAGCGCCTGACGATGATGGCGACACTGTCAGCGGAAAGTTGTCGAAATCTGATCGCCGCCTATCGCTGACCGGGCCTGCAGGTGCGGTAGGCTCTCGCCCGGGCGCCCCCGCCCCGCCAGATGTCCCAAGCCTCTCACACCCAAGCAAGGGCAGATCAGATGCTCCCGGCGCGCTCGCCGAACGGGGCGCGATACCGGTGTAGTGGCGCGGTGCGTGCACCTCGTACGGGCTGGAAAATCGAGCCTAGGGTCAGTCTGTGGGCTCTTCGACGCCATCGTCGCGAACCTGCAGGTCTAAGCTTCCCTCGAGAACGACCAACACCTTCGGTCGTCATTCACATGCCAGATGCAAGGTTGATCGGTCCAAAGCGGGTGAACGGTCACGCCTTCGATTTCGGCGATGTCCAGCACTTCCCAGGGGCGCAGGCCCTGGAACGCTCTGGCTGCAATGACCTTCAGACTTCCCCCTTCCCCGCTCCCCTATCCACGATGACCTCATCACGGAGGAAGCCGCCTTCGCTCAACCGCCGCCCCAGCGCGTCAATGAAGCGAGCGTAACGCTCCCGGCCTCGGTCGGTGGCGGCCTGATCGTCACTCGTCGACATGACCGGCATGGCCTTCAGCCATGTCCGCACGAAGAGTGCGAACGCCTCATTGGAAATGGTGAGGTCGCGCTCAAGCCGCTCATACTGGCGCGTCAGGCGATCGAGGCGGCGATGCAAAGCGGCCTCAGCAGTCGCCGCGCTGTCGGGAGAGAGGTAGGCCGCCAGCGCCGCGCGCATAAGTTCGGACTTTGATTTTCGGGTCCTGCGCGATGTCTCGTCGAGGTCGCGCACAAGGTCACCAGGCAGGAAAACTTTGGTCTGAATTTTCATGGCGTCCTCAAAGATCGATGCCGTCGCGCGGGTCCATGGACGCCTGACGCGCCACCTTGGCCAAGCGTGCGTTCAACGGCTCGTCAGACGGGGTTTCTGTGGCCGGCCTGTCGAACAGATCCGGCTGCTGCGTGGATTGCGGGCGGGTGACCGGGTCGGGGATCAACTCCGCCTCCGGCGTTCGGCGAAGCCCGCCGTCGGCTGTTGCGATCGGCGCCTTCTCCGCCGTCGCGGGCTGCGTCCACTCTGAACGCTGAGACTGGGCCGATCTTTGTGGTTTGTCCGGCGGGGCCACCACCCGCCCCGTCAGCTGCCGATCCATAAAGTAGCGAACCTTGCGGGCGCGAATGGGCGACAGGCCAGAGACCAGCACCAGCGCCTCCTGCGGCGGAAGTTGCATCACCTCGCCCGGGGTCAACAGGGGTCGCGCCGTCTCCTGCCGCGACACCATCAAGTGACCAAGCCAGGGCGATAGCCTGTGCCCGGCATAATTGCGCATGGCGCGCAGTTCCGTGGCGGTCCCGAGACTGTCGCTGATCCGGCGCGCGGTCCGCTCGTCATTAGTCGAGAACGCCACCCGGACATGGCAGTTGTCCAGGATGGCATTGTTGGCGCCGTAGGCCTTTTCGATCTGGTTGAGGCTTTGCGCGATCAGCACGCTTTTCAGCCGGTAGCCAGCCATGAACGCCAGCGCCTGCTCAAAGAAGTCGAGTCGCCCCAACGCCGGAAATTCGTCGAGCATCAGGAGTAGTCGCCGCCTTGAAGCGGCGGGCTCAAGCGCCTCGGTCAGGCGTCGGCCGATCTGGTTAAGCACCAGGCGGATCAGCGGCTTGGTTCGGCTGATATCCGAGGGCGGAACGACCAGATAGAGACTGACGGGCCGCTCCGCAGAAACAAGATCCGCGATGCGCCAGTCACATCGAGACGTCACGGCCGAGACGATCGGATCACGGTAGAGCCCCAGGAAGCTCATCGCCGTTGAGAGCACGCCTGAGCGCTCATTGTCCGACTTGTTCAGGAGCTCCCGGGCGGCGCTGGCGACGACAGGGTGGACCGCCTCGCCCAGGTGTCGCGTCGCCATCATGACCCGCAACGTGGCCTCGATCGTCCGGCCCGGATCGGCCAGGAAGTTGGCCACCCCCGCGAGGGTCTTGTCCGCTTCGGCGTAGAGCACGTGAAGGATCACGCCGACCAGCAGGCTGTGGCTGGTTTTCTCCCAGTGCGTGCGACGCTCGAGCGCCCCTTCGGGATCGACCAGAATGTCGGCGATGTTCTGAACGTCGCGCACTTCGGCGTCGCCGCGCCGGACCTCCAGCAGCGGATTGTAGGCGCTGCTGGCCGCGTCGGTTGGGTCGAATCGCAGCACCGCGCCCAACCCCTGCCGGAAGCCCGCAGTGAGCTGCCAGTTCTCGCCCTTGATGTCGTGAACCACGACCGAGCCGGGCCAGGTCAGAAGCGTCGGAACCACCAGGCCGACACCCTTGCCCGACCGCGTCGGCGCAAAGCACAGCACGTGTTCGGGTCCATCATGCCGAAGATAGCGCTCGCCCAACCGGCCCAGCATCACGCCATCCTCGCCAAGCAGGCCGCCCGCCCCTGCCTCGGCCTGGGTCGCCCAACGCGCAGATCCGTAGGTGGTGACCTCGCGGGCCTCGCGCGCGCGCCAGACCGACAGGGCGATGGCGACAGCGACAGAGGCCAGCGCCCCGCTCACCGCGATCAGGCCCCCGCCGACGAAAACCTCCGGCGCGTAGGCTTCATAGACAAACCACCAGACGAAGAGGGCGGGCGGTGGATAGACGGGCCATCCAAACGCTTCAAACCAGGGCGGCCCCAGGCCGGGCTGAAAGCCAAGTCGCCACGCTGTCCACTGCGTCGCCGCCCAGACGCCGCCAAGGCTGATAATGGCCACCAGGAACACCTGGCCCCAGAGGATCTTGCTCCCGCTCATCGTCGCGACCTTTTGCTCACCGTCCCGGCCCCCGCTGTCGTCCAAGCGCCCAGTCCACACCGCCGCCAGGCGTCGTCCAGCCGCGCACTTCAAGGCCCAGCTGGGCGTCGAGACCCCGCGTCCAGGGCGCCAGCTGGAAGCCGAGACCGTCGTCGATCATTGCAAACCGACCCGAGGCCAGATCGACCCGCTGTCGGTAGACGCCCGACACGAGCTCCCAGTCCGCCAGAGGCCGATGGCGCAGTCCTGACTGGCCTTCGAGCCGCGCCCCGGCGGCCACCAACTCGCCGGATCGCAACTTGGCGATCAGGCCGACGCTCGGCCGCCATTGGGCGTCCTTGCGATCCATCAGCCCCAAGGATTGCAGGTGCGCCCGCCGACGCTCCTGGGCGTCGGACACGATCTGGCCAAACCCCTGGCCTGACAGCGGCGCCGGGTCCGCCGCCACCAGCCTGCGGTCGAGCCATGTGGCGCCGGGGGCCTGCACCTGACGCTCGACAGGCATATCGGAGCGGTGAACCACGACCAGCCCGACACCGTGCCCTGCGCCGCGCGCAAGGACCTCGACAATCCCACCAGGACGCGTGTCGCCCGTCGCCTCCAGGTCGCCAAACCGGAAGTGGTGCAGCCGTCCGTCAATCCCGTCGACGAGCAGATAGGCCTGCCCGGTCAGTTCGTCCTGAAGGCCTCTGTCGACCACCCGCCCCAGCACCGGCGCTGCGAGGCGGTCGCCTTGAATGGCGATCTGCGCCGGATCAAGCTCAACGCCGGCCATCGCCCGGTGAAGCGTCTTGATGACGTCGCCGCGGTCACCCAGTGCCTTCAGTCGCGGCTCAAGGTCATCGACCAGAACCCAGCGCGCCGCGCCCGCCGCCCGGGCCAGGCCAAATCGCTCGAGCGTACTCGCGCGGCCCAGGAGCCGGCGATGATCGTCGCCGTAGCGAGCGCCATCACCGCGAAGATCAACCCGGCCGTCGGTCGCCAGACGGCGAAGCGTCCTGTCGAGGGATGTCAGGCGCTCGGCCTCGACCTCACGATCCAGGCTGGCCGCGATCTCCCGCTCGGTCCTGGGTCCAAGCTCCAGAGCGACCAGGGCCTGAGCCTGATCGCGTAGACCCTGGCTGATATAGTCTCGGGCGATCACCAGGTCCTGGCCGTCATCGGCCACGCCGCGCACCAGCACGTGAACATGGGGATTGTCGGTGTTCCAATGATCGACCGCGATCCAGTCGAGACGCGTGCCAAGATCACCCTCAGCCCGCGCCAATAGATCCCGGGTGGTCGCGCGCAGATCTTGCAACTCGGCGGCGTCTTCGGGCGAAATGATGAAGCGAAAGTGGTGGCGGTCGTCCCTGCAGCGCTCGGCGAAACCGTCGACATCGCTGGACGCATCAGGGCCGAAGGCGCCGGCCGGACGCCCCTCGCGTCCCGCGCCGTCGCGCTGCAGATATCGCAGGTGATCGCCCAGTGAGGCGGCGCGATACCGAGACCCGGCATGGCGCACAATGCGCGCCTTCACGGTGACCCTGCGCACCGCCACCGACCGCGCAGGCCGGACCTGCCCCCGGCCAACTGTCGCCCTGCCGCGACGGGGCCCAAGCTCAAGGACGCCAAGTCCGGCCCGACGCGCCGCCGTCGCGACCTCGGCGACAAAGCGGCGACCGCGCCCTACCTGACCCTTGCCGCGATCGCGCGGAGCGCCTGGGCGAAGCTGAAACTCATCGTCATGGGCCATGACGGCGGCTCCGACCCGAGGTCCCTGCCAAGCCACTGATACTTTGAAGGGTTTCGTCCTTACGACGCCCTACGAAAAGACCTGGTCCCGAAAATTCCTCAACACCCACAAGCGGATAGCTCGACGGGGTCCCGCGCCTTTTATCTTGCTGTGCCCTCTCGCCCGCCCCACCCGCACTTTCCCGCCTCAAGATCTCTCCAACCTGACCCGCAACATCGTCAGCGGCGGTAAGGAGGTGCATCCCTGACGGCCGGACGGCGAAAAGGTCGGCAGCCCGCCAGTTCAGTGCGGGCCCGTCGATAGGGACCAATTTACCATCCAGGATGGCGCGCACGCGCGCGACGTAGAGGCGTGTTTCCTGCGGCAACGGCTGACCCCGCCGCAGATGGGCCTGATAGCGCCCGGGCCCGGCATTGTAGGCCGCCAGCATGCCCGAAGGGCCAAACTGGTCGTGCAGTTCCCGCAGGTAGGTCGCGCCGGCCAAAATGTTGTCGACAGCGTCGAACGGGTCAGATCCCAGCGTCAGGCGGTGGCGAAGATCACGCCAGGTCGGCGGCATCAGTTGCATCAGACCCATCGCGCCCTTAGGCGAGACCGCGCGCCCGTTGCAGCCGCTCTCGGCGATGAGAACCGCCTTCACCAGATCGCTTGGGAGCCGCACCTTCCAGGCGGCCTGCGCGACGGCGATGTCGATCGCGGGATCAGCATAGCGCTCGGGACAGGCGGCGACAGGGCCGGCGACGAGACCCGCTAACGCGCCCGCCGTCATGGTGCTCAGGAGCGATTTCATGGCGGGCCCCACGTCCAGAGGGCATGGGCGCGCCCGTGCATGGACGACCGGCGCAGAGGCCCAAAATAGCGCCCATCAAGACTGAACGGCCCGTCGTTGAGCAGCAGAACTTCATCCGCCAGCAAGCGCCGACAGCCGCGCCAGACGGGCAGCGGCCGACCCTGTCGGTCCCGGTCCAGGACCCTGGCGACGGGCTGACCATCGATCACGATGGTGTTCGCCCGAGCGCAGACATGCTGCCCGCCGACGGCCGCCAGCCGCTTGATCAGCGGCACGTTGGACGGCAGATAACCGCGCTGGGCCAGCCAGTCGGCCACACCTGGAGGCGGCGAAACGAGTGCGAGATCTCCGATCGCCGGCGGGCTTCTCGAGATCCAGTAGACGCCGAGCGGCGCACTGGCGGTCGTGTTGAAGACCAGCCGGCGATCCGGCGGCGCCAGGATCGAAGCGACTGTAAGGACCGAAATCAGCCCCGCCGCCGAGCCGATCACGGCGTGACGGGCGCTCACGCGCCCTGCCTTTGGCGGGTTCGCCAAACGCGATCCAGGCGATGGTCATAGGATCGCATCGGCAGACCCGAGACGATCCGTCCCGCCAGATTGACCCAATGATCGGGGGCAATCTGCTCGACCCTGAACCCTGCGCGCTCAAGATCAGCTATGGCCCCCAAGGCGCGCTCGACCTGCAAAGGCTGCTTGAGATCGAGCAGGATCTGGGCGCCCGGTTCGATGCCCGGTAACAACGAAAAAGCTTGCCCAGGGGTGACGGCGCGCAGGATCGACAGCCGCCGGGCCGACCGCCCACGGTCCCCGTCGTGCAGCGAGAGAACCGCGAAGACGGCTCGCGGCAGGAACTGCAGGCGCTCGCGTTGCGCGTCGAGCTGGCGACGCTCGGTCGGGTGGCCAAACCGCAAACAGCGCTCGATCCGTCCGGGCGCGTGCAGCAGATCCACCCAGGTCTTGACCAGGCCCTGCATCAGTCCCGCCCGGAATGGGCATAGGCCGGCGCCAGGGCGGCGTGGCGCTTTGCGGGGCTGACCGACTGGGGCGTCACCTCGCTGGTCGATGTGCGCGCGCCGCGGGTAGCCCAGATCTGGAGGTCTTCCAGCGCGTAAATCACCCGGCCACCGACCTTTCGGTAGGCGGGACCGGTGCCATAGGTGCGGTGCTTTTCCAGCGTGCGGCCTGAAAGGCTCAGGAAGCGGGCCGCTTCAGCGGTGCGGAGATAGCGTGGCGGCAAGCCGCTCTCAGGCAGGGACATGGTCGAATCCTCGGCGGCCTGGGATGGCGTCAGCGCACGTTCGATGCCGCCCGGTGACACTGGCGAAGACCCGGCCGGTCGGGGGATGGCGAAGATCGGCAGGCCGTTTTCGCCACCCCCGAGGGGATCAATCGATGCGTCGAAGGAGGCGCAGATAGGCCCCCTGCATCAGCGCCCGCCCCGCCCTCACCAGACGAATGGTGGTGTCGCGGGCGGGACAGGTCTTCCAGTCCGGCCGCTCGATTTCGGCGTGGTCAAAGAGCCTCGCTGCGATCTGGCGATAGCTGACGTTCTCGAGCGATCCGTCGAGCGCGACGAGGATGCGGTTCAGCCGCCGGCGCTGCGCTGGCGCCAGCGTCGCGCGCGGCCGGCGCGCATTCGCCACCGCGCGCAGGGCGTCGGCGGCGCGCAGACGAATACCCAGATCAGCGTCAAAGGCCAGGTGGACAACAAGCGGTCCGCTGGCGGCGCGGGCGCCGCGCACCAAGGCCTGGAGTCCATCACAAAGGCGCAGGTGCAGACCGTCCTCAGCCTGTCTTGGCGGATCGATCGGGGCCGGCAGCGGCAGGGCCGGCGCCGCAGCATCGGATTGGGGCTGCAGGCAGACGACCACCGCCGGCGCGACATCAGCCCGCCAGAAGACCGGCGCATCCGGCGCCGGCTCCTCGGGATCTGCCGCAAATCTCAAACCCCATCGACTGTCGATCTCGCCTGCGGACCACGCCGCCAGGCTGCGGCTATAGTCTTGTCGATAGGCCGGATTGCGCCGCAAGAACTCCCAGGCATAGCCGGCGGCGAACAGGGTGGGCGCGCGAGCGCCGCCATCGGCGCACTCCCGCCTTGTCGTCTTCTCTCTCGAACTGGCGTCCGCCGCGACCATCCCGGGATGGCGCCGGATCGCGCGTCATGGCGCCACATCGGCGCAACCCTGCTGGCCGCCTTCTGCGCGCTTTCGCCAGATACCGACCCGCAACCGCGAAAAGTTTGCGGATAATCCGCAAGCAATCGGGCGGCCTGCAGCACGATCAGTGCGTTCGCTCGCCGGTCGGCGGCTAGCTCAACGTTGCAAACAATTCCGCAGGCGGCACTGAAAGAGCCCGCGCGATCTTGATGATCGCCGCCGTGCTGGCATTGCGTTCGCCGCGCTCGATGAAGCCGATGTAATTGCGCGTCAGCCCTGCCTTCTCAGCCAGTTCTTCCTGGCTAAGGCCAATAGCCTTGCGAATGCGCTGTATTTCGCGTCCCAAGGTGGCGAGATCAGCGTCGACAACCACGCTGGACACTCGCCGCGCGAGGATGCAATCTCTACATACTGACAGTGTGTATTTCGACTTCGCGCCGCCTCATGCGCCGGCTCGGCGAAATGGTCTCACTGCCGATCCTCAAGTTGGCGAAGTCGCTATGAGCCCGACAAACACACTTGTCGAAGTCCTCGAGGATTCCGCCGACCTTGCGGAAGCCAGGGGGTCCCGCGACCTCTATCGCGACTACGCCGCCTGGCTGCGCGCGGCCTTGCGCCATCGCTTCGGGGCCGACGCTGCTGACGATCTCGTGCAGGAAACCTACCTGCGCGTGACCCGCAACGACACCGCCGCGATCCGCCATCCCCGCGCTTTCCTGATGCGGATCGCGATCAATGTCGCACGCGACTGGGCGCGGCGGCGCCGCGTCGAGGTCGATCCGCCCGCCAAGGAGGCGATGATCCAGGCCCTGCCGGTCGACGCCTCGCAGCATCAGGCGATCCTGCTCAAGCAAATCGTGCTGGCGCTCCCCCCTAAGTTGCGCGATGTGTTTGTGCTAAATCACATTGAGGGGCTGACGCTTCAGGAGATCGCGCAGTTGCGAGGCATGTCGCTCAGAACGGTTGAACGTCGGATGTCCGCCGCCATGCTGGCGGCGGCCGCCGCCCTGCGGCAATAGGCTCGCGCCCATGAGCCAGGACGACCAGGCTCTGCGCCGCGCCGAGGCCGAGGCGGCCGATTGGTATGTGCGAATGGACACCCACTCGGTCGCGCAGGACGACGTCCTGGCCTTCTTCGCCTGGCGCCGAAATCCGCTCAACGCCGCCGCCTATGCGCGCATGGAAGACGTTCGCGGCGCGGCCGCCCGACTGCGCCAGGATCCAGACCTGCGCGCCGCAGCGCGCGAGGCCCTGGCGCGCCCGGTCTGGCGCCGGCGCCTGCCGGAGCGTTTCACGAGCCCCGCCGGCCGGCTGGTGGTGACGGCGGCGCTGGCCGCCAGTCTTCTGGGCGCCCTGTCCCTCGGATACAGTCAGCGGGGACCGCGCTACGCCACAGACATCGGCGAGCAGATGAGCGTTCAGCTCGACGATGGATCAACCCTGCGCCTCAACACCGACAGCCGCGTGAGGGTGCGGTTCAGCGGCCAGCAGCGGCGCGTGCTTCTCGACCGCGGCGAGGCCTTTTTTCAGGTCGCCCATGATAGCCAAAGACCCTTTCTGGTGCAGGCCGGCGGCGCCCAGGTGCGCGCGATCGGCACGCGCTTTGACGTCCGACGCGACGGCCAGACGGTCAGGGTGGTCCTGACCCAGGGCGTCGTCGTGGTCGATCAACCGCGCGTCCCGGACACCGCCGTGACCCTCAAGCCCGGTCAGGCGGTCAACCTGACCGCCGGAGAGGTGGCAAAAGCCGAGCCGGTCGATAGCCAGGCCGCCGTCAGCTGGACGCAGGGCCAGCTCACCTTCCATGACCGCCCCCTCAGCGAGGCCGTGGCCGAGGTGAACCGCTACAGCCGCCGCAAAGTTACGCTAGGCCCAGGCGCGCCGGCCCAGGCGCGCGTCAACGGCGTGTTCGAGATCGGCGATGTCGACACCTTCGTCGCCGCCGTAGCCGAAGGCCTGGACCTGACCGCCGAGCGTCGCGTCGATGGCCGCGTCGCGCTGTCCCCGCGCCGGGACGCGGGCGGCGACTGAAAGTTTTTTGACGGCCGGCTGTCGGTAAAAGACGCTCGCCTGCGTCTCACCCGCAACGCCGACGTCAGAGCCCTCATCCGGAGCGGCCCCGATCGGCGATTGGGGGACTGGGATCTCGATGTCGCGTCTGAACCGTAATCTGCTTTTGGCCTGCGCCGCCTCGGCGGCCCTCCTGTCAGCCGCGCCCGACAGCGCCGCACTGGCCGCGCCGCGCGCCGCCGATACGGCGGTGCTGATCGACATCCCGGCCGGCCCGCTCGATACGGCCCTGCTGAGCCTGGCGCGCCAGACCGGAACCCAGGTCTTTTTCACCAGCCAGATCGTCGCCGGACGCACCGCGCCGGCCATCAGCGGCCGCCTGACCGCCTGGCAGGCCCTGCAACGTCTGCTGGCCGGCAGCAATCTGGAGGTCAAGGCCGCGGGCGCCAACGGGCTGGTGCTGCGTCCCGCCGCCAGGGCGTCGCGGGTCGAGCCGCTCGGTCTGGAGGGCGATCCGGGCGCCGGGCCGACGCGGCTGGACGGCCAGGCCCTGAGCCCGCCCGGTGAAGCGCGCCTGGACGCCGCCGCCCAGAACCTTGAGGCCGAAGAGACGACGCGGCTGTCGGAGATCGTGGTCGGCAGCCACATTCGCGGCGTGCGTGACGGCGCCTCTCCGGTGATCGTCATGGGCCGCGAAGAGATCGACCGGGCCGGCTATGCCAGCGTCGCCGAGGCCCTCTCGGCCCTGCCCCAGGCCTTCGGCGGCTTCGCCAGCGAAGACGCCTCCTCCACCGGCGCCGACACCAGCGGGACCAACACCACCCGCACCACGGGCGTGAACCTGCGCGGCCTTGGTGCGGACGCCACCCTGGTGCTGGTCAATGGCCGGCGTATGGCCGGCACGGGCGCCAAGGGCGATTTTGCCGATGTCGGATCGATCCCGCTCACGGCGGTTGAACGTATCGAGGTGCTTCTGGACGGCGCCTCGGCCCTCTATGGCTCCGACGCGGTCGGCGGCGTGGTCAACATCGTGCTGCGCGCCCGGCTGGACGGCGGCGAGACGCGTCTGCGCCTTGGCGGCGCCACGCGCGGCGATGGCCGAACGCTGCAGATCGGCCAGGCCTTCGGCAAGACCTGGTCGAGCGGTCACGCCCTCATCGCCTACGAACTCCAGCAACGCGACAAGGTGGCCGGCGCCGATCGGGCCTTTACCGGCAATGCCGACCTGCGCGGCCTGGGCGGCAGCGACTGGCGTCGCACCTTCAGCCAGCCGGGCAATATCCTGCGGGCCGACGCCACCGGGACGCTGGTTCCCACCTACGCCATTCCGGCGGGGCAGCCCGGGACGGGCCTGTCGCCGAGCAGCTTTGGGCTGGGACAAACCAATCTCGAAAACCAGCGGGCGGTGTTCTGGGTGCTGCCGCGGACAGAACGCCAGAGCCTCTATGGGCTCATCGCCCAGGACCTTGGCGACCGGATCGATGTTTCGGCTGACGCGCGGGTCAGCCGCAGGCGCTTCCTGACCCATGGCAGCGCCGTCAGCAGCAGCCTGACGGTCAATCGCGCCAATCCCTGGTTCGTGTCGCCCACGGGGGCCGCGTCCGAGCGCATCGCCTATTCGTTTCAGAACGAGCTGGGCGCCACCGTCTCGCACGCCATCGGCGAAAGCCTGGGGACCAGCCTGGGCGGCGGCGCGCGCCTTGGGCGCGGCTGGCGGGCGGAACTCTATGGCGCCTATGCCGCTGAATTTGGCGAAAGCCGGCTGACCAACGGTCTCAACAGCAGCAAGCTCGCCGAAGCCCTCGGCGCGGGGGCCGACAGTCCGCTATCGGCCTATAGCGCGACGCGGGACGGCTTCTTCAACCCGTTCATCGGTACGGGATCCAACCCACGCGCCATCCTCGACTTTGTCGGCTCAGGCTATGAGCACATCAAGAACCGCAGCGACGTGGCCTCGGTCAACGTCAAGCTGGACGGTCCGCTATGGCGCCTGCCCGCCGGGCCGCTGCGCCTGGCGGTCGGCGGCCAATGGCGCCGCGAGACGCTGATGACCTCGGGCGATACCTTCACCTCCGGCTACGCCCCCAGCGCCCTGGCGCGGCGAAAGTCGGAGCGCTCGGTCGACAGCGCCTTCGCCGAACTGCACGCGCCGCTGTTTGGGCCAGACAACGCCCGGCCGGGTCTGCGGCGACTGGAGGTGTCTCTGGCGGCCCGCTACGAGGACCATGGGCCGGCGGGGGTGAGCCGCGATCCCAAGGTCGGGGTGATCTGGTCGCCGGTCGCCGACGCCACCCTGCGCGCCAGCTACGGGACCTCGTTCCGCGCCCCGGCCCTGCCCGAGCTCAATGACCCCTTCCGGATCTCCCCGACCCTGCTGCCGCGCGGCGGGGCGACGGTCACCACCCTGCTGCTGCTGGGCGGCAACAGCGGCCTTGAGCCGGAGACGGCCACCTCCTGGACGACGAGCCTGGAGCTGAAGCCGCGGCGCTGGCCGGGGCTGAAGATCAAGCTGGGCGCCTTCCGCACCGATTTCGAGAACCGCATCGCCCAGCCGACCCTGGACAACCTGCTGACCGCCCTGACCCTGCCCGAACTGGCGCCGTTCCGGACCTTTGTCAGTCCAGGGACGAACGCGGCCGATTTGGCCCGGGTGAGCGCCCTGGTCACCCATCCCAACGCCAGCCAGACCGGTCTCTTCCCGGTCACCGCCTATGGAGCGATCGTCGACGCCCGCTATGTCAATTCCGGGCGGCTGCGCGTCGAGGGCCTGGATCTGACCGGCAGCTACGGACGCGATCTGGGCGAGCACCGGATCGATGTGGACGGCAATCTCTCCTGGCTGCTGCACTACAAGCGCCAGGTGACGCCGGTCTCGCCGAAGGTCGAGCTGGCGGGCATGACCGGCTATCCGGCCGATCTGCGGGCGCGGCTGGCCGTGACCTGGAGCGGCGAGGATCGCGCCGCCATGCTGGCGATCCAGCATGTCGGCGACACCCGCACCGAACAGGGGCGACGGGTCGCGCCGTGGACGACCCTGGACCTGCAACTACGCTGGACGCCGGAGGCGATGACCCGCCTGGGCCAGGGGATCACGGTCGCCCTGACCGCCCAGAACCTGCTCGACACCGACCCGCCCTTCCACAACTCGCCCCTGGCCGTCGGCTACGACCCGGCCAATGCCGATCCGCTCGGTCGCGCCGTGGCCCTCTCCCTGACCAAGGCCTGGTAGGCCCCAACCCCTCCGATAAAAGGACGTCTCCCATGCGACGCGCGCCGCCGCTGGCGATCGCCTGCGCCCTGAGTCTGGCCGGTTCGCCGCCTGTTCACGCCGTAAGCTCGCCGATCCTAGCCCCGGCCGGGGCCCCGGCTGTCGCCGCAGCGGACGCCCAAACGGGTGTCTGGCAAGGCCCTGCGATCACTAGCCCGACCGGCGACCGGGCTGTCCCCGGGACCGGCGAGGCGGCCGACGCGCGCCGCCCCTACAGCGTCGACGACCTTCTGGCCCTGGAAAGCCTGGGGCCGGCGGCGATCGCTCCGGACGGTCGCTGGGCGGTGCTGCAGACCTATGACCGCTGGGACGCTCAAGCGCGGTTTGATCTGGACAGCTGGGGCCGGCTGGGCCTGGGCCAGGTGACGCGTGTCGATCTTACGCTCAGCGACGCCCTGCCCCGCCCGGCCTTTCCGCAGGCGGCGGGGGTTGGCTATACGGCCGGTCCCCTGTCCCCGTCCGGCCAGCGCCTGGCGGTGCTGCGCCTGCAGGGACGGGCCCTGGAACTGGGGGTGGCGACCCTGGAGACCGGCGCGGTCACCTGGCTGGGCGTTTCGCCGCCGCTGGATGTCTGGGGCCGCACCGTGGCCTGGCGCAACGAGGACGAGCTGATCGCCATCGACCAGGCGCAAGATACGCCGGGATCGGGCCTTGGTCTGGGCTGGCTGGTCCAGGAGCGCACCACCCGGGCCTGGGCGCAGGCGGCGGCCGGACGCTATTCCGGCGTGGTGCTGGGCAGCGGCGCCTATCGCGACGCGCGCCCTCAGGCCAGCCCCAGCGCCCTGGTGCGGATCGATCTGCGGGGCGGCGGGGCGACGGCCTTGGCGCGCGGCGCCTTCGTCGATCTGGAGATCGCGCCGGGCGGCGGCCATGTCGCCGCCCTGGCCGAGGCCGAAGATCTGGCCCTGGGCCCCGGCCTGCTATCGACCGGCACGCCATTTCGTCGCCGCGCCCTGACCCTGCTCGATCTGGCGACCCTGGAAGCCCGCGCGCCCTGCCCGACCTGTGATCTGGACGCCCGGCTGCTGGCCTGGAGCGCCAGCGGCCAGACCCTGCTGATCCATGATCGCGGCCTAGCCGGGGTCAGGCCCGCCGCCTATTGGCGCGTCCCGACGCGCGGCGCCGCCGTGGCGCTCCAAACGCCGGGGCTAAGGCCTGTGCTGGCGCCCACGCCCGACCACGGCCTGGGGGCCAGCGGAACCTGGCTGGGCGAGACGCCGCTGATCCCGGCGCAGCCGGTCTCGGGCCCGTCCCGGACTGGCTGGTGGCGGCTTGAGCGCGACGGTCCCCGCGCCCTGCCCCCCTGCCCGAACGGGGGCGAAATGCGCCTGGTCGGGCTGTCGGGCTCAAGCCCGCTGATGGCCTGCGGTGAGGCGGTGTTTGCAGTGTCGTTGGAGGGCGCGCTGACCCCGATCGCCACGGGCCGGGTCCAGCGGCTGACGGGCCGCACCGTGCGGCTGGCGGCGACGCCGCGCCCGGCGCAGGAGCTGGCGGTGATCACCCCGGGCCCGGCCGGCCGGCGTCTGGCCCCGCTTCAGGGCGGCGGCGCGGTCACCCTGGGCGTCGACGACGTCCCGCAGGCCCTCAGCGCCCAGGGCCTGGCCGCCGTCACCCAGACCACCGATGACCGGGGCGTGCAGTCGGTGTGGCTCGTCCGCCCCGGCCAGGCCCGGCGCCGGCTCCTGACCCTCAATTCTGGGCTGGCCGGGGTGGCGGTGTCGCGGCCCGCCCCGATCCGCCATGTCGGCCCGGACGGCCAGGCCCTGACCAGCTGGCTCTATCCACCCTCCGGGCCGCTGTCCCGGGAAGGACGCGCGCCGCTGGTGGTGATCCCCTATCCGGGCGAGACCCATGCGGGGCCGCCGGCCGGCCAAGCGCCGGGCAGCCTGCGGTTTTCGGCGAACGCCCAGGTGATCGCCGCCCGGGGCTATGCGGTGCTGGTCCCCAGCCTGCCCTACCCAGCCCAGGGCGAGCCGATGGACGGCCTGGCCGAGCAGATCCTCCAGGTGGTCGACGCGGCCGCCGCTCAGACCGCCGTCGATCCCCGGCGGGTGGCGATCTGGGGCCACTCCTATGGCGGCTATGCCGCCCTGGCCGCCGCCACCCAGAGCCGGCGCTTCTCGGCGACTATCGCCTCGGCCTCGGCCTCGAACCTGCTCAGCTACTATGGCCGCATCGGTCCGCTGGCCGCCGCCGCGCCCGAGGTCGGCCTGCCGATCGCCCCCTCGGCGGGCTGGTTCGAGACCGGCCAGGGGCGCATGGGCGCGCCGCCCTGGGTCGACCCGCAGCGCTATCTGCGCAATTCCCCGATCGTCCGGGCAGACCGGATCACCGCCCCGGTGCTGCTGATCCATGGCGACCTCGACAAGGACCTGTCGCAACCCCAGGGGCTGTTTGCCGCCCTTTATCGGCAGAACAAGGACGCGGTGCTGGTCACCTATCGCGGCGAGGGTCACATCATTCAGGGCCCGGCCAATGTCCGGGACGAGTACACTCGGGTGTTTGGCTTTCTGGACCGTCACCTGAGGAATCGGCCTCAGGATCCGCCCCCCTCGCGCCCCTCGTCGGATAGGGCGCTCCAGTGACGGGCCCAGCCTTCGAGCATGACCGCCGCGAACAGGGCGCCGGCATGGTCCTCCTGGATCAGCTGGCCGGCGTCGAGCAGGGGCGCCAGTCGATCCCGGTCGATCAGGCCGTGCTCGGCCAGCCGCCCCTGCAGCAGGAAGGGCCCGAGAAAGTCGAGGCTGGCCGCCAGGCTCTGACTGAAAAACGCCGACAGGTCGCTTTTGGCGCGGCGGTCGCGGATGATCGCCGGCAGTCGGTCGGCAAAGGCGGCGCGGGCGAAGGGCCGGTCGCCGGCGCCCAGGGCCAGGATCGGGGTCGGGATCGCCAGGCAGGTCTCGACCACCGGCTGGGCGAGCAGCGGATGGACAAGATCCCCGGCCCGGGCGCGCGGACAATCGCCAAACACGCTCAGATTGGCGACCAGGGCCCGGATCTGGATCGCCTTGCCCGGTGCAATGCCCGCAAGATCGCGGAGCCAGGGATGGGGATCGCGGCCGCCGCCGACGGCGAACGGCGGCGGCGACGCCAGGCCAGGGGGCCGCAGGGCCGCCGACGGCGCGCCGGCCAGCAGCCGCCAGATCGACCTCTGGGTTCGTCGCGACAGGTGGGCCAGGCCCCCCGCCAGATCTGCGCCCGGCGAGCGCAGCAGGTCCACCACCATCTGATGCGGCGCCATCTGGCAGAAGACAGCGTCACCGCCCTGGCCGGTCATCAGCATCCGCGCCCCGTCCAGCCGCAGCCGCGCGGCCAGGTCGGCGTCATGATCGGGATCGACGGCGTTCCAGCTGGGCCGCAGGGTGGCGGTGGCGTGGGCGACCTTCTCCGCATCCAGCTGCAGCAGCCCGCGCGCCACCGTCGCCAGGGGCCAGCCGGCCTGATCGGCCACAGCCTGGGCAAACCGGCGCTCATCGGCCTCGACCTCGCGCCAGTAGTGATTGACCGCGCCGGTGACGCGCGCGCCTGAGCGCTCGAGGGCCGAGGCGACAATGGCCGAGTCCAGCCCGCCGGAGATCTCGCAAAGCACCGGACGCCGGTTCGCCGACAGGGCGGTGACGCTCCCATCGATGACCCGCGCCAGAGCCTCCTCCGACGGGGGCCCCGTCCTGCGCGCAGCGCGCACGACGCCGGCCGGGGTCCAGAGGCTGATGCGCCGGCCGCCCAGCAGGACCTCCCCGGGGGCGAGGCTGTCCAGCCCGACCAGGGGCAGAACAGCGCTCGTCAGGGCCTTCTGGCGCAGCAGGCGGCCTAGGGCGGGCCAGTCAACGGCCAGGTCGGCGGGCCGAGCCTCGCGCGCCAGCGGCAGGCGCGAGCCGATGAAGACGACCTCCCCCCGTCGCCAGATCACCGCCTCGCGCTGTCCCAGGGGATCGCGCGCCACGTCGGGCCGGCCCGACGGGGTCGGGGCGACGGCGACCCAGGCGCCAAAGCCCCGCGTGGTCAGGCGCGTAAAGAGCGCCTCAGCGGGGCGGTCACCTCCGCGAAGGCCCAGCGCCGCGCCCTGGCCGCGACGCGCGGCGGCGGCGTCAAACACCTCGCCGATCACCACCGCGCCCCCGGTCCAGACCAGCGGCGGCGGCGTAGAACCGCCGACAAAGACGCAAAGCTCATGGCCGTCGAGCGCCAGGCTCCAGCCCGGCTCCCGCGCCAGGGCCGCCCGGGCCTGCTGCGCGGCGGCCGGCGGGGCGCCATGGGGCCAGGTCAGGACCAGGTAATCGCCCATCCTAGACCACCAGGATCGGATGATAGGCCGCCACCCGTTCGGCCTCATCGGCCAGCACGATGTCCTCGACCTGGAGCCAGCAATGGGCGCGGAACGGCCAGGTGCGCACGCCAAACACCCAGCGCGCCGAAAGGCCCAGCCGGCGCAGGACTCCCAGCAACAGGGCGCTGCGTTGCAGACACTCCCCCTCCAGCGGCAGCCAGGGCCGCAAGGCCTCAAAGCCCTGGACGGCGGCCAGCAGCGCCGGCGTCGGGGCGAGGACAGGCGTTTGATGGGCCCGGGCGCGGACCAGCAGGTCGCGCAGGGTGCGGCCCCGGTCGCCGACGGCTTCGACCATGGCCGGCAGGACCGCCGACCACAGGCGCGATGACGACAGGGGCGCGGCGCAAGCCAGGGCGGGATCGCGCGACGAGCGGGCCACGATGCCAGGGGCGCGAAGGGTCGGCGGCGGCGGCGAGAGGGCCAGCAGGCCCGCCTCGAGCAGCGCCCCGGTCGCCGACGCGGCCAGAGCCCGAACCCCGCCGCCGGCGTCCAGAGCCACGGCCTCAGCGCCGTCCGCGATGCAAAAATAGGCGTCCGCAGCAACGTCCAGAAAGACCAGGTCACGATCAACCGTGACAGCGTGAACCTCCGGAGCCAGATAGAGCTGCATGGTCACTCCTTGCTCAAACCGTTTGCCAAGCGGCGCCGCAAAGCAGCGGCCCGAACCGAGCGAAGCCAAACCCGCGCGACGCCACCCCCGGGGGCGCGCCGGCCCGACGCGGCGCGCGCCTGACGATGGCCCGGCGACGCCCGCAGTCGCCGCCGGGCTTGGCGCCTAGCCTTGCGCGAAGCGCTCCATGGGGTTGAGCGGTTCGGGATCGCCGGGAATGTCGGACGAGCGGGTCAGGCGCCGGGCCGAGCCGAGCGCGATGATCTTGAGCATGATGGCCTCCTTGGGACCTTGGGGTGCGTCGCGGTGTTGCGACGGGGTCAAGTCCGGGACCGGGGGCGGCTATATGCAAACTATATCCGGCGCATATCTGACCGCCCCGTCCGGCCCCTGGGCCGACGCGAAAACGGCCGGCGGCGGCCTTGACCGCCGCCGGCCGCGCCGTTCAGCCCTGCTGGTAGCGTTCCAGGGGGTTGAGCGGCTCGGGATCACCGACGATGTCCGACGTGCGGGTCAGGCGCCGGGCCGATCCCAGGGCGATGAGCTTGATCATGACTGCCTCCTTGGCGTTTGGTCGCAACAGCGCGACGCCCAAGTCGGCGGCCGGGGGCGGCTATATGCAAACTATATCCGGCCCATATCCGGCGGGGCGGCGGCGGCGGCGATCAGGGCGCGGCTGGCCAGAATCCGGCGCTGGAGGTAGCGGGCGAGCGCCGCCCGCCGGATGCGGCGCAGCGGGTTATTCAGCTGATCCAGAAGGCGCAGGGCCTCTGTCGCGACATCGTCCAGAACCGCTGCTTCCCGCAGCGAGAACGGCGCCAGTCGCGCCCGGGTCCGCGCATAGGCCCGCGACAGGGCGCCATTGCCCAGGGCCGCCACGGCCGCATCGAGCGCTGACGACAGGGCCTGGCGCGGATCGTCGACCGGATCGGCCACGATCGGCCGCGAACCCGACGCGGCCGCGTCGAGATAGACCCCAAGCAATCGATAGAGGTCGGCCAGATCCTCGGCGGCCAGCCGGGGGACGGCGTAACCGCTGGGCGTGCGCTCGATCAGCCCCTCCCCGGCCAGCTGCGCCAGGGCTTCGCGCACCGGTGTCTGGCTGACGGCCAGATCACGGGCCAGAAGGTTGATCGGCAGGGGCTCACCCGGCGCGCACGCGCCGGCCGCGAGCCGGGCGCGAACGCTGGAGACCACCAGACCATAGGGTTCCCGAAAGCGTCCCAAGCATCCTCCTCGTTTGGGCCCGTCCCTCTGCGCAAACAGTCCAGCCCCGCGCGCCGCGAACGTCCAGTCCCCGAGACCCCGGGCCCGCCGCCCAAGGCCCCGCCCGGGGCGCTGACAAGGCAATGTCGCCGGACGCCGGTCGCCGCCGCAACGAACCGGACGGCGCGGTCCGATGTGTTGCGGGCGTTTCCCCCAAAGGCTGCGGCTGTTCCCGGCGCTCGCCGCAGAGGCCGCCCGCCGGCCCTTCGCGCGGGCCCCACCGCCGCCCGGCGCGAGCCCCGTCGCGGCGCGATCTTGATCATCCGCACAAGGCGGAACAATTTGGTACGCTTTTGAGTTGAGTAGCATCGGGTGGTTTCGCATGGCGTCGTCGTCAACCAACAGTCTCCAGACCCAGGCCCGGCTGGTGTCGACGATCCTCAAGACCATTCGCCTCGAGCGTCGGATGCGGCCGGCCGAGGTGGCGCAGGCCATGGGCATGGCGCAGAGGACCTATGAGAACTTCGAGGCCGGACGTGGGCGGCTGGACCTGGAGAAGATCCGCCGGTTCGCGCAGGCGACGCGTAGCGATCCGGTGGCGATCCTTCTGGGGGTCATGTTCGGATCGATCGACACGGCGCTGCGCGCCATGGAGAACAAGGCGGCGATGATTCAGTGGATCGCCTTTGATGAGTTCCAGGCCAGGGAGGGCGATCTCGTGGCCACCCTCCCCGCCGGCGTCATGCTCCAGGCCCTGCGTCACGCCTGCGAAGAGATGAGCGAACATCTGCGTCGCCGCGACAACGCCGCCGAGCGCTGGTTGGAACAGGCCATCACCCGGCTCTATACCGACAAGCCCGGTGACCCCTGAAAACGCTTCCCCTGGGCGCCGCCGGCCTAGGCGGGCGGCGGATCGGTTCGGCGTATCCACACCAGGGGATGGATGCCCTCATCGCTGGCCATCAGCCGGGCGTGGACCGGCTCGGCGAAGGCGGGGTCATCGATCTTGACACTGAGCAGGGCGCCGCTGGTCTCGGCCGCGCGCCAGGCGGCGCCGCATTCGCCGCCGTCGGACAGGGCCAGGAAGTCTGGTCCGCGGCCGGGCTGGCCCCGCAGGGTCGGCGTCAGGCGCAGGCCGCGATCCAGGCTGAGGGTGGTCAGGCGGCCAACGAAGTCGTCGCCGTCGCGGCGCAGGTGTCCGATGAGGGTCATGAGGGTCATGAGGGTCTCTCCGCCCCCGCCTCGCGCGGGTCCGTCAACGGACCGCCAGGGGACCCGCCGTCGCGTGGGGGGAGGCCGCGACGGCGGGCTGCGGGAGCGCGGGTTACGCCCGGCGGGGGTGGTTGGCGGCGTCCGCGTCGATCCCGCCAAACCGTTGTGACCCATGGCCTTTTGCGTCTCAACCACCCCTGACCGCCGTAGATATCAAGACAGGCCGTGGCGTGGAAACGGCGGGCGCGCCGCCGTCGCCCCTCGGTTCCCCACGACCCAAAAGGGGCCGGTGAGAGAAGGTCCAAAAACGTACGCTAAGCTATTGGCGGGGACAGCGACGGCTGATGGTGAGGCGACAAGCATCTCAGGCCTAGAAGAGCTACCGCACTAGATATGTCAAAGCGGACGCGCCATGCGCCGTATCGCTTGCGGGGGTTGCCCATAGCGGGTCACGAACGCCCGACGCATCCGCTCGGGGTCGTTGAACCCGACCGCGCGGGCAATCACATCCACTGGCTCCGATCCGTCCTGAAGGCGTAGATAGGCCGCTTCGGTGCGCAACCGCTCGATCGCCTTGGCGGGGGTCTCCCCGGTCTCCTTCCGGAACGCGCGCCCGAACTGGCGCGGGCTGAGCCTCGCTGCGTCCGCCAGTCGCTCGATCGGCAGCGGCTCCGACAGGTGCGCGCGCACGAAGGCGAGCGCGATCCGCATCCGGTCGGACTCGGGTTCCATCTGAGACAAGGCGGAGAACTGTGACTGACCGCCCGGCCGCCGGTGATAGACGACCAGCTCGCGCGATACCCGGCGCGCCAGCTCGACGCCGTGGTCCGCCTCGATCAGCGCCAGCGCAAGGTCGATGCCGGCGGTGATGCCGGCCGACGTCCATACCGGCCCATCAGCGACATAGATGCGGTCCGCCTCGACCGACACGGCCGGGAAGCTTTCCTGTAGCTCGCGCGCGCGCGACCAATGCGTCGTCGCCCGCCTGCCGTCCAGTAACCCCGCCCCGGCGAGCAGGAACGCGCCCGTGCATATGCTCGCGGTCCGGGTGACGCGACCGGCAAGCCGTCGCACGGTCGCGATCTCATCCCTACGGCGCATGGCGTCGATCGCGCCGCCGATCACCAGCAGTGTGTCCAGTGCGGCATCGTCAGCCAGTCTCGTCTTGATCGGCAAGCCCGCGCCGCTCGTCATCAGCCCGCCGGCCCGTGACAGGATGCGCCACCTGTAGAGCTGCCGCCCCGCCGCGGCGTTGGCGGCGTCGAAGGCGTCCAGCGGTCCCGCCAGGTCAAGGAGCTGATGGCGAGGTGGAACATAGAAGCCGATGTAATGAGCCATGTCCCTTTCTAAGGGATCGTCGTCCTTTGCGCCAAGCGCGCTTTCGCTAAAATCGCACCGTCATCCCTATCGTTCAAAGGACAAGCCGATGTTGCCGACCAACGCCACCCTGCTCGTGATCGACGTTCAACGGGGCTTTCTCGATGCGTCTTGGGGACCGCGCAACAACCCTGCCGCGGAAGCCAACATCGCCCGGCTGATCGCCGCCTGGCGGCACGATGGGCGGCCTGTCCGGCACATCCACCATTCATCCCGATCCCCCGCGGGCACCTTTTTCCAAGGTACGCTCGGCTATGATCCCAAGCCTGAGGCCGTGCCTGCGTCTGGCGAGCCGGTCCACGTCAAAGGGGTTAATAGCGCCTTCATTGGGACAAGCTTGGAACAGGATTTGCGCGACGCGGGCGTGGATACGCTCGTCGTGATCGGCCTGACGACGAACCATTGTGTCTCCACCACGGTTCGCATGGCGGGAAATCTAGGCTTCACCGTGTACCTGGTCGAGGATGCGACGGCGACGTTCGACCGGCTCGGTCTGGACGGAAAGATGCGACCTGCGGCCGAAGTTCACGCCGCCGCGCTCAGCGACCTGGCAGAAGAGTTCGCCACGATCCTCAGCACCGATGACGTACTGCGCGCCTTAGAAACGCGCGAACCGCTGGTCGCCGCTTAGCACCATGGGCGGATCGCTGCGGAAACGGCTGATGGCGCGGCTGTTACCTCGGCATCGCCGCCGGGCTGACTGGTGCGCTAGCGAAATAATGTGGCGTCACTCGTCGGTCGGCGCACTATTTCTGACAGCTTTGCGGTTGAGCAGTTTCTCACCATCGGGCCTGAGTAGGCCATCGGGAGTGACATGCCGGTAGAGGGTCTGCCGGGTAACTCCGAGTTCCGCGCACAGCTCGGCGACCTTGGTCTCGGGCTTGCCCATCGCCGCCTGCGCCAGCCGGAGCTTGGCCGTCGTCATCTTGAAAGGGCGACCACCATGTCGCCCACGCGCGCGGGCGGACGCCAGCCCCGCCTTGGTGCGCTCGACGATCAGTTCGCGCTCGAACTCGGCCAGCCCGGCGAAGATAGCGAACACCAGCCGACCATTGGCCGTCGTGGTGTCAATCGAAGCACCTTCGCCAGCGAGCACCTTCAGGCCGACCCCCCGCTTGGTGAGGTCGCCGACCGTGTTGACGAGATGGCGCAGGTCACGACCGAGCCTGTCGAGCTTCCACACGACCAGCGTGTCACCGTACCGCAGCGCCTTGAGGGCGGCCGCGAGCCCAGGGCGATCGTCGCGCCGCCCCGAGGCTGCATCCTCGTATATGTGGTCAGGATCGACACCGACACAGATCAACGCGTCCCGCTGCAGGTCGTGGACCTGGCTGCCGTCAGCTTTGGAAACCCGAGCATAGCCGATCAGCGTCGTCACATATTCGTCCGTCTGCGTGACGGAGCGGCATTGCCCGTCGATTGATCGTCATAATGTCACATAACCCGTATTGTGGTCTACGCTCCGTGAACAGGGCCGCTTTCATGTTGCGTGACGAACAGGAAGCCGATGCCGTCCAGGACCATATTGTCGCCCGCGCAGCGCAGTGCGATCTTCGATCCGCCTGCCGACCGGGCGACGATCGAACGGCTCTATACGCTCGGCCCCGATGACCTCGGACAGGTGTCGCGGCGCCGGCGCGGACCGAACCGGCTCGGCTATGCGGTGCAACTCTGCTACCTGCGCCATCCGGGGCGTGCGCTGCTGCCGGGTGAGGCGGTGCCTGCCGCCATGCTGTCGCTGCTTGCCGACCAGATCGGTTGCCGAACCGACGACTTCGCCGACTATTCTGCTCGCGCGACGACGCTGCGCGAGCATCGCGCGGAGATCGAAGCGTATCTCGGTCTGCGCGCCTTCGACCGAACCGACTTGCGATCGATGCTGGCGCTGGGGATGAGCGAACATCTGCGTCGCCGCGACAACGCCGCCGAGCGCTGGTTGGAACAGGCCATCACCCGACTCTATACGGACAAGCCCGGTGACCCCTGAAAACGCTTCCCCTGGGCGCCGCCGGCCTAGGCGGGCGGCGGATCGGTTCGGCGTATCCAGACCAGGGGATGGATACCCTCATCGCTGGCCATCAGCCGGGCGTGGACCGGCTCGGCGAAGGCGGGGTCATCGATCTTGACGCTGAGCAGGGCGCCGCTGGTCTCGGCCGCGCGCCAGGCCGCACCGCATTCGCCGCCGTCGGACAGGGCCAGGAAGTCTGGCCCCCGGCCGGGCTGGCCCCGCAGGGTCGGCGTCAGGCGCAGGCCGCGATCCAGGCTGAGGGTGGTCAGGCGGCCAACGAAGTCGTCGCCGTCGCGGCGCAGGTGTCCGATGAGGGTCATGAGGGTCTCTCCGCCCCCGCCTCGCGCAGGCCCGTCAACGGACCGCCAGGGGACCCGCCGTCGCGTGGGGGGAGGCCGCGACGGCGGGCTGCGGGAGCGCGGGTTACGCCCGGCGGGGGGTGGTTGGCGGCGTCCGCGTCGATCCCGCCAAACCGTTGTGCCCCATGGCCTTTTGCGCCTCAACCACCCCTGGCCGCCGTGGATATCAAGACAGGCCGTGGCGTGAAAACGGCGGGGCAAGCCCGCGCCGCCTTGACGCCACCCGCCACCCGCCACCCGCCACCCGGAAGGCGGTCTAGACGCTGCCCTAGGCGCCTAGTCGAGACGGAAGACCTGCTGGGACGCCCCGTCCAGGGCCGGGACACGGACCAGATCGACCCGCTCGCCGTCCCAGTGATAGTCCAGATGCCGGCCCTGAAGCGGCGGGCTCGCCAGGTCCGGATAGAACAGGCCCACGCACGCCCCGTCCCGATAACGCAGGCTGGAATAGACCACCCCTTGCGATCCGGCCGCCCGCAGCTGAGCCCCGAGGGGCTGGCTGACGGCGTAGTCGTCCGGATCGAGGGCCGGGGCGATGGCCGCATCCTCGCCGCGCAGATCGTGCAGCCGCGCCTCGACATCCAACACCAGTTCCCGAAACTGCGAGGTCCAGCCGGGCGCCTGGGCGGTGGCGGCCATCAGCCGCTGGTGGTGATGCACGGTCTCCAGCAGGGCCACCTCGAAGCGGTCGCCGGCATAAAGGACGCCAAAGGCCCCGGCGCTGAACCGGCTGGGCCGGTCGGGACCGACATGGGTGAAGGGCGCCATCAGAAAGCTGGTCCCCGGCCCGGAGACGCGCCGTTCGGCAGGCACCAGGTCGAGATTGCCGATGGTCTCCATCAGGCGCGGATTGGTCTTCTGCTCGGCGGCGATCAGCAACGGCCAGTCGGCCGGATCGGCGATGTCCTCGAAGAGATCGATCGGCGGAAAGACGCTGCGGATGATGCGCACCGCCCCGCGCCAGGCGATCTGTGCCATCGGCAGGCCGTCCAGGGCGATCACCAGCCGCCGCGCTCGGTGTCGAGATAGCGGCGCACGCGCATCAGGTCGGTCAGCTCGCCGCCGAGCATGACCTGCAGGGCGCTGACCCCGCCAAAGACGGTGTTGGGGGCCTTGATCCAGCCATAGGCGCGCTGCGGCTCGGTGAAGATGATCCGCAGGGCCTTGTGGATGCCCATCAGGTTGGAGAGGCGCGCCTTGGTGTCGCGATCGATGCGGCCGATCTCGCCGGCCTTCCAACGGCGGTAGGACCGCACCGGCAGATCCAGCAGGATGGCGGCCTCCTCGTCGGTCACGCTCCACAGGCGCAGCAGATTGACTGCGGCGCGGAACATCGCCGCGCCTTCGGCGTCGGTAATGGGCGTGGCCACGAAATCGCGCGGCTGGGTGTCGATCAGGGTCATGACGGTCATGGCGGACCTCCTACTGGCAACATATAAGCACTTCGTTGCCATATGGCAACCAACGCGCCCTGCGAAACGGGGTCGCCCGGTTGGCCGCTCAGCTCACTCCGCTACCCCTCCGTCGGCGGGATTCGACTCCGGCGCCCGGCCGTGTTCTTATTCTGTTCTCACCAACCGCCCTTAACCCACCCCGGGGTCGCCCCATGTCCGAAGACGTCGAAATCTATGGCGTGGCCTTCATGAGCCTCTACCAGCACGACGGCCGTTTCGTGCGCGGGGGCGGCGTGTTCGCCTTCGCACGCCGCGACCCCGACGGCGGTCGCACCATTCTGCATCTCGAACCGGTCGCCGATATCAGCCGCGCCGCCGACAGCAGCCACCCGCGCTGGGATTGGGCGATGGAGCACGGCATGAACGAGCTGCTCGTTCACCTGGCCGGCTCCCAGCAGACCCCGGGCGAGCTGAACCCGGGCGTCGGCTCGCCGCCGATCCGCTGGACCCTGCATCCGGACGAGCGGGCCGGAGACGAGGATCGCATCGACGCGCCCGGCGGGCGCGCCGACCCGGCCCCGCTCTACGGCGGGGCCTGAAGCCCCTTGAGGTAGTCCACCGCCCGCTGGGCGTGGGCGGCGGCGCTGAAGATCGCCCGCTTGTCGGCCCCCAGGACCTCGAGCCAGGCGCCGATATAGGCGGCGTGGTCGGGACGCGGGGTCAACTCCAGGCCCAGGTCCGCGCACAGGAAGGCCGCGCCCAGCTCGGCGACCAGTTCCTCGCGGGCATAGCCCGCGTCGCCGGCGGTCTTGCGGCCCAGATCCCGATCCAGACGGGACGAGTGGCGGGTCCAGTGGACGCTCTCATGGGCTAGGGTGGCGTAATAGTCCTCGCCCGACTGGAAGGCCTCGAAGTGCGGCATCTGGATGCGATCGGGGCCGGGCGCGTAATAGGCCTCGTCGCCGGCGTGGACAATCCGGGCGCCCAAGGTCTGGAAAAAGGTCTCGGCCTGGGCGACGCGGGCGCTCTGGGGCAAGGGATCGACCGGGGCCGGCGCAAAGCTCTGCGGCACGCCGTCGATCTGCTCGATGTTGAACACCGCATAGGCCTTCAGGAACGGGACCGATCGCTCGATATCCTGGCCGTCCTCGTCGGCCTGCGTCCTGGACAGGCGATTGGCGTAGACGATGGTCGTCGCCGTCTCGCCCCGTCGCACGCACCCGCCCAGTTCGAGAGCCTGGCGGAAGGTCATCCAGATCGGCGCGCCATAGCCGGCCTCCAGGGCCCGGGCCCAGAGCAGGACCGTGTTGATGCCGCTATAGGGGATCCGGTTGTGGCGCAGGGGCCGGGTGATGCTTCCGGCCGGATGGGCGCTGGCCCAGGGCCGGGTCCAGGGGCGGACGCCCTGGGCGAGGTCGGCGAGGATCTGGTGGGTGACGCGGGTGTAGAGATCGCTGTCGGACGTCTTGGCGTTCCGACGTGTTTGAGCCGTGGCGCGGGACATCGCGGCCTCCTGTGGGCTGAAATCGGGGAAGGGAGCCGCCCCGCCTGGCGGCGGGGCGGAAAGGGTCAGTCATCCTTGGCGGCGCTGGGCCGCGACCAGACCAGGCTGTGGACGCCGTCGATCATGACCAGGGCGGCGTTCATCGCCTCGGAGAAGCTGGGATCGTCCAGCTTCACCGACAGGTAGTCGTTGTTGTCCTTGCTGGTCTTCTTCCAGGCCGCGCCAAATTCGGTCTGGCCGGAATAGACCCGGAAGTCCGGGCTACGCTCGCCGGTCTTCTCGACGGGACGGAACTGGACCGTCTTGACGTTGAGGCTGAGGGTGCGGATCGCGCCCGAATAGGACCCGTCCGCGTTGGCGGTGAAGGCGCCGATGGTGGCCATGGTGGTCTCTCCGATCTGATGCCGGGCCGCGCCGATCGCGGCCTCGATGGCGATCTTCAGACCGGGGCCGAAGTCCGGCCCGCAGCGCGCCCGCCTCCGCTGGACCGCGATCAGGTCTTGGGGGGCGCGCCCGCAGCGCCAGCGGAGGACCGAAGGCGGCAAGTTTCTTGTCTCGCGAGGAATGGCCAAGGCCCACGGGGCCGCCGGCCAGGGGAAGAAAGGCGCCGGCGAGGTTGCGGCGACGGACCGGCTCCCGGTCAGATCAGGCCAGAAGAGGACGCGGTCGACGGGGCCAGGACCGGAGCCCTGGAGAGATCGCCATGGCCGCCATCGGCGCCTTCCCCGCCCACGCGGACGGCGATGACCTGAGATCGGTCGTCAGCGCCCTTGACCTCGATGAAAGGTCGGTCGGGCCAACCCTGTTGAAAAACGACGCCGGCCTCCAGGATATCTGGGGCCATTCCGGCCAGACCAAAGTCGACGCGACCTGCAGGAACCTGACGCCAAGGACCACGCGCCGCCGGCCAGGCCGGACCAACCTGGTTTCAGGAGACGGTGAACGCTACTCTTGCCGTGATCGACGACGCCCACAGCCTGGTCAGGTCGCGGCCCAAGGCCGCCAAGGTCGACGGCCCTCTTCGCTCGCCGACAGGCGGGGCGGTCCTCGATTTCAGCGAGCGGGGCTGGCAAGGCGCCGCGCAGGCCAAACTTCGGAATGAGACCTCGCGTCCTCCCACGCTGCGCCGCGTCACGGGCCCGATCCTGGTCGATCTGCCCGAGGCGTCCGCGCCTTGACCCGTCCCTGGGTGATCGCGCATCGGGTCCAGGCGTCGCCCTGCTCGGCCCTTAACGGGTCGCCGCCTTGAACAACGAGACCGCGCGGGCGCGGGTCCCAAGACGGTCAACAGCATGCCCCGCGCAACGACCTCCCGCCAAGCGATCCATCCGGGCGGGGGCGTGCGACGGAGCCAAACGGCGGCGCCCCTGGTCCATGCCAACCGCCTGTCCAGGACGCAGGCCGACGCGCACAAGCAGGATGTCGAACGCGCGATCCCGTTTCCGAAGAGCCCTGTGAGGCCAACTTGCGATCGGGACGATGGCGTTGCGCGCGAAGCGATCTAGAACGGCCCCATGACCGCCCTGTCCCTGCTCGCCGCCGCCGTGATCGCCTGCACCGCGCCCCCGGTGCATGACGGCGACACCCTGCGCTGCGGGACTGAACGGGTCCGGCTGTTCGGGGTCGATGCGCCCGAGGTGCGACGCGGCCAGACGCCCGCCGAGCCGTTGGCCTATGAAGCCCGCGACCTGCTGATCGACCTGACGCGCGGCCGGGTCGGCTGCCGGATCGTCGACCGCGACCGCTACGGCCGCGCGGTCGCCCGCTGCTGGTCGAGCGACTCGCCCGACCTCAATGCGGCCCTGGTCCGTTCGGGCCTGGCCACCGAGTATCGACGCTACAGCAAGGGCGCCTATCAGGCCGCCGAAACCGAGGCGCGCAACGCCCGGCGCGGCCAGTGGGCCGTGGCCCCATAGCGGCGCGGGCGAAACCGAAAGCGGCCGATCCCAAAGGATCGGCCGCCCCGGCCTTACGAAACCCCTGAACTTGACGGGAGCGGCTCGCGCCGCCCCCGCCCCGTCCTATGCGACGGCCTGATCGGTCGCGTCGCCATCGTCCGCGACCGGCTCCCCCTCTACGGACGCGTCCGGCGGCGAGCGCGGCGCTGCGTCCTCGTCAGAGCGATCGCCCTGCGCCACCCCGGTCTCGGGACGCTCGACGCGCAGCGGACACGGCAACCACCGCGCTTCGATCAGAGACGGCTGGGCGGCCTCGATGAGGGCGTCCTTCTTCAGCCCGGCCAGCCGCCCCGCCGCCTCGGGCGAGACCGCCTCCTCGACCGCCGCCAGCACGCGGGCCTTGGTGACCCGGCCCAGATAGCGCTCGGCGGTCGGGCTCCAGTAGTCGCGCATGTCCAGAGCCAGAGCGCCGGCCAGACGCTCGGCGTGCAGCCAGGCGCCGGGCCTGCGTTCGACGCCGTGCACGGCATTGACCGTCAGGCTGACGCAATGGGCCAGCAGGCTCATGCGGCTGTCGTGGTCGAGGCCCAGGACGAAAGCCCAGACCGCGCCCGCCTCGGTGGGCAATTGCCGCGCCCAGCCCGCGTGACGTTCGGCAAGGGCCTGCCCCGCCCGGCTGGCCTCGATCCCATCGCCATCGCCCCTCAGGTCGCGCGAAAGGATCTGGAGATCGAGACAGGAGGCCAGAGGCCGTCGATAGCCGAAGGTCTGCAGGACCAGCGCATGGGTCAGGGCGATCAGCGCCATGTCGGGCGACTGGCCGACCAGATCGCGCAAGGCGGCGGTCTTGTGGGCGGTGAGGTCGCTGACCAGCCGCGCGGGCAAGGGCGCCATGGGGTCACCCACGGCTTCGGCCTCATCGTCAGATCGCTCGCCCGCGCCGTCGTCGCCGGGATCGCCGCCGTCACCGCCGACAGTCTCCCCTTCGCCCGCCACCGCATCGTCGGCCCCGTCGTCACACGCCTCGTCTTCCGGCGCGGGCTCGTCCTCGTCCTCGGGACGCACGAAGCCGCGTTCGATACGCGGCTCGCCATAGGCGTTGAGAACCACGAACAAGCCCGCGCGCACCTTGTCCTGCGGCGCGTAGCCATAGTCGGCGGCGAGCGCGGCCAGCTCGGCTTCAAGGGCCTCGAAACGCGCATCGGCGTCGTCGGGCGTCGCGTCCGTCTCACCGATCCGCACCACCAGGGCGTCGCGCTCGGCGCTCAGGGCGTCGATGCGGGCCTGAACCTCGGGCGAGCGGGCCAGAGGCTGCTCCCAGACCCTGCGGCAGCCATGGCCGTGCGGGTGGTCGAGATAGGCCGCCGACCATTTCCAGCCCTCCTCGTCGCGCACCAGCGTGGCGAGGCCTTCGAGCTTTTCGACCACCAACCGGTCGAGCAGGGCGACATCCTCCAGCCAGCCCGGCCCCTCGGTGAAGAGATCGCGCAACACGCCGCCGCCTGCGGCCGCATAGGCCTCGACCCCGACGAAGATGGCGCGGCGGTCATCGGCCGCGACCTTGGTCTGCGTCATCGCGCGGCGGATGGCATAGGTCTGGCGGTTGTGTTCGGGCAGCTGGGCGAAGACCTCCATCTGCCGCTCCACGTCGGGATTGACCGCAAAAGCCATCAGCTGCTCCAGCGTCAGCCCGTCCTGGCGATAGACCTCCAGCAGGGCTGGGGCGACGGCGCCCAGCCGAAGGCGGCGGGTGACGACCTCGGGCGCGACGCCGAATCGGGCGGCGATCTCGACGGCCCCCCAGCCCTTGCGGTCGGCAAGCTCGGCGAAGGCCTCGAATTCGTCGGCCGGGTGCATGCTGCGGCGGCTGGTGTTTTCGTCCAGCGACACCTCGCCGGGGTCGTTGGTCGTATCCACCACGCAGCGGACAAGATGGTCCCTGGCGATCTGCCGCCGCTTGGCCAGCCGCTTGAGCCCCAGACGACGCCCCTCGCCCGCCGTGACGAGATAGGAACCGGTGGCGACGCCATCGCGGATTTCCGGCTCAACCACGAGGTTCTGCAGCAAACCCCTGGCCTTGAGACTGGCCGCGAAGGCCTCGATATCGGCGTCGCCATGCTCGACCTTGCGGACATTGCGCAAACTCTTCTTGAGCCTGCTCAGCGGGATAAGCCGTTCGGCCTGGCTTTCGGCCAGCAAGGCGCAAGCCTGAGCGGCGGTTTGCGCGGCCGGGTCGGCCGCGATCTTGGCGTGAACGGTCATGTCTGCCTCCTTGGGCTAGGGGATCAGGCGCAAGGCGCGCCTGATCCCTTGCCCGTCGGCGAGACCGGGGGTGAAGCGGAGCGGCCGGCTTCGCGGGGACCCGGCTGGCAGGGCGTCGGTGTCCGCCCTGCCCGTCTGCCCCGCGCGCCCGAAGCTGGGCGGAAGCCGGTCCGAAGCGCGCCGGGGGCGGAGCCCTAAGCCCGCGGGCGCAAGGCGCCCGCCTCTTGGCCAAAGAGGAGACTGCAAGGAGAAGGCGCAAAGCGGCTTCGGGACGCGGCGCGAGCGGCCGGCGGCGCCCCAAAGGCGCCCCTGGGGTCACGCCTGCAGGAGCTGCGCCGCAGCAAAGCGAAGGCGCGGCGGGACCGAGCGTGACCGTCGGCCGCTCTCCGCTTTCCCTGCTCTTGCGGGCTCAGCCGCGCGGCGGCGCCGGCGCGAAGGGCTCAAAGGCGTCCTGCCCCCTGGCCCGGGCTTCCCGGCGCGAGAAGACGGCGTCTTCCATGGCGCGCGTCACGAGCACCCGAAGGCCGCGATAGCGAATGCCCATCAGGATGTTGGTGCAGCCCATGTCCCCATGGGGATCAAGGCGCCCGCGGGTTTCGGCCGACAGGGTGATCAGGCCGGGACCCTCCTCTGGATCGCCTGACGCGGCTTGCGCGACGACGAGGTGTTCAAGCATGGCGTCCAGGTCATCCAGGGTCATGCGCCGGCCTAGGGCGATTCATCGCCTCGCCGGCCAAACGCCCTGTGGACCATGGCTGTTATCCCCATCCATGACGCCGCGCCCGGCCAGGCCCGCCCCGACTAGCGCTTGGTTGTGGCGTCTCCGACCGAGGATGGCTTACCAAGAGGGCCAGGAGATCCGCGATGCCCGACGATTCCGCACCGCCAGGCCGCTCAACGGCGCCGGACGACCTGGAGGCCATGGCGCGGACGCTGGAGGCTAGTGGCCGCTTCAGGGTGCTGCGCCGCCTGGACGCCGTCACGCACCTGCACGACGGGGATCCCGCCACCTGCCGACTGGGCATGATGCTCGATCTGGAGACCACGGGCGTCGACCCGCGTCGCGACGAGATCATCGAGTTCGCGATCGTGCCGTTCCACTATGACGGCGAGGGTCGCCTCGTCGCCGTCGGCGAGGCCTTCTCGCGCCTGCGCCAACCAAAGAACCCGATCCCCCAGGAGATCACCCGCATCACCGGCATCACCGACGCCATGGTCGCTGGCCAGACGGTCGCCCCGGCGGAGGTGGCGGCGTTCATCGCGCCCGCCGCCCTGATCATCGCCCACAACGCCCAGTTCGACCGACGCTTCGCCGAAGCCTTCTCGCCGGCTTTCGCGCTCAAGCCCTGGGCCTGTTCGATGTCACAGGTCGATTGGCGGGCCGAGGGCTATGAGGGGACCAAGCTCTCCTATCTGGCCACCCAGTGCGGCTTCTTTCACCAGGGACATCGGGCGACCAGCGACTGTCTGGCGACCCTGGAGGTTTTGGGCGCGCCGCTGCCGATTGGCGGGGTCACCGGCCTTTCGCGCCTGTTGCAGAGCGCCCGGCGAGCCTCCTGGCGGATCTGGGCGGAGAATTCGCCCTTTGAGTTGAAGGATGTCCTCAAGGCGCGGGGCTACCGCTGGAACGGCGATCCCGGCCCTGCGCCCAAGGCCTGGTACATTGATGTCGATGAGGCAGATCGCGACGCCGAGATCGCCTTCCTGCGCGCCGAAATCTACAGGGGCGAGATCGATCCGCTGACACGCCGGATCACGGCGTTCGAACGGTTCTCCGAGCGAGCCTGACGCCGCCTTCTGGCGGCCCCGTCCAGCGTTGACGCTCCCAAGGCCGGACCGACCCATCCGCCCACGCCGCTGACGGCGCCTGAGCGCCGCGCTCCGAGCGCGGCCTCAATCGTGTATGCGATTGTACGAAAACGCCGGCCCAGCGGCGGTGATGCGAACAAGGATGTTGTACCAACCGCCGGCCTCGCTGCGGGCGTCGAGGCAGATCTTTGACTCCTTCTCGTCCGTTGAAAGGTCTGCTTTCCGGAAGTGCTGTAGGCGACCGGCACGAAAGGCTCTCCCGCCTGACGCCGCCGCATACCACCTTCGACAAGCTCGGCTATGGTGTGCGGCCTGAACGCGCTAGACTCCTCTAGTCAGCCCCGCCTCTCGTTCAGCGCCATCGCTTCGACATGACCCACCAAATCCCGCGCGTTTTGACGTACCACGACGCCAAAGGCTTCGAGCACAAGGTCGCGGAGGCCGCGCTGGCGAACCTGCCAAGCCCGGTCGTCATTCTTGGCGATCCGGGCATGGGCAAGACCAAGCTCCTCGAAGCCTTGGCCGGCGGCGGCCATCACTATGTGACGGCGCGAAAGTTTATCCGCGCGCACGATCCTGCCGCCCTGTGCGCGCCGGGTCGCACTTTGGTGATCGACGCCCTGGACGAGGTCGCCTCCGCTCGCGAAAACGACCCGATCAATTTGGTCCTCAGTCAGCTGATCAAGGCAGGCCGTCCTGCGTTCGTGCTCTCGTGTCGGGGCGCGGACTGGCAAGGCGCGATCGGGCGACGGGACATCTTCGAAGAGTACGAGCGCGAGCCCCAGGTGCTCACCCTAGCGCCCATCTCCCGAGAGGAGGCTCTGGCTCACCTGGCCATCGCCCTTGGGCAGGACCGCGCGGGGGCCGTGCTGGCCCAACTGGACGCTGGCGCGCTGCAGGCGCTCTACGGCAACCCGCTGATGCTGACCCTGATCGGCAGGTTGGTCCAAAAGCATGGTCAGCTGCCGACGACGCGCCACGAACTCTACGAACAATCGTGCGATCTGCTGCGCAAGGAAGACAACGAGGCGCGAGCCGTAAAGCCCTTGGCGACGATGAACGGAGCGGCCGTTCTGGACACGGCCGGCGCGGCTTGCGCGGCGTTGCTGCTGTCCGGTTCGGAGGCGATCTCGCTCGAAGCGCCCGGCAAGGCCGCCCAGGGCGACCTTCACATCGCCGAAGTCGCCCAGCTGCCTGGCGTGAGTCAGCTAGACGCGGTTTTGCGCAGTAAGCTTTTCGCTCGGCAACAGGGCGGTGATCGGATGGCACCGATCCACCGCACGATCGCCGAATTCCTAGGCGCGCGCTGGCTGGCAAGCCGCCTGTCGTCGGTAGGCCGGCGGCGGCTGATGGGGCTTTTGACCTTCAACGGCGGGGTGCCAGCATCCTTGCGCGGCCTGCACGCCTGGCTGGGCGATTTCGATCCGGCGCTCGCCTCGGCGGTCATCGCAAGCGACGTCTACGGCTTCATCCGCTACGGCGATCCGGCCACCCTGTCCGACAAGAGCCTGCGCGAACTCCTGGCCGCGCTCAAGCGCCTGTCGATCGACAATCCGCATTTTCACGACTGGAGCCAACAGCCGATCCCAGCCCTGGCTCGCCCCTCGGTCGCGCGTGAGCTCGAAGACTTGATCTTCGACAAGACCAGCGCCTTCCATCTGCGCATGCTGCTGCTGGAGGCGATCGAAGGTCAGGAGGTGGTCGCCGGTCTGGCGGGACGCCTGCAGGACCTGCTGGTGGAGGACGGGAAGGGGCGCTTCAACTTCGCCGAACGACGCCAGGCCGCCGACGTCCTTATCGCCGCGCCGGGGCTGAACCTCGATTGGCCCGCGCTCCTGCGGCCGCTGCAGACCCGACCCAAGGAGGATCCGCGCCGTCTGGCCGTGGAGATCATGGCCAAGGTCGGCCCAGGCAAGTTCGCCGCCCGCCAGGTCGCCGAGACCGCCCTTTGCTATCTGAACCTGCTGCCGGGCGCGGTCACGACCGAGCGCGTCGACACTGCGGGCGTGCTCTATGTGCTGGCCATAACCGTCCCCGTCGACCAGATCGCCGCGGTGCTGGACGAGGTGATCGCCCTCAAGCCCTTAGTACGGAAAGGCGAGCGCGATTGGGAGACGCGCTATTCCTTCTCCGAGTTCGTGGACATCCTGATGTCCCGCTTCATGGCGGCGCAAAGGCCCGATCCGCTGAAGCTGCTTGGCTGGCTGCGCCTGGCGCGCAAGCGCGACGGCTACAACACCGAACGCCGCAAGGACATCACCCAGGCCTTGGTCGACGACAAGGCGGTGCGGCGCGCGATCCAGCACCAGGTCCTGATGGTGGAGACCGACCACGACAATCTGTGGGGGCGGTTCTGGCGGATGACCGATTTCGAGCCGGGCCTGTCGCCGACATCGGCCGATGTGGTCTGGCTCCTGGGTAAGGCGCGGCTGGACGCGAGCGATCCCAAGCAGCGCGAGGTTTTGTTTGATCTTATCCGGCTGGACAATCGCCGCCGGGGACTGTCGTCGGAGTTGCTGGCAGCGCTCGCGCCGATCGCCTCGGCCCAACCCGAAGTCGCCGACTTTCTGGCGCAGTTGCGCAGGAACCGCGTTCCAGATTGGGAGCGCAAGGACAAGGCGCGGCGCCGCCAGGAGGCGCGCCGTCGGCAGGCGCACTGGGCGCGCCACCGCGCCGATTTCGCCGGCCGCGCGGCCGGCATCGCGCGGGGAGACCTCAACGACATCCACGCCGCCGCACAGAGCTATTTGGGCCGCTTCTATGACACTGACAGGACCTTGGCGCCGTCTGCCCGGGTCCAGGAGTGGCTTGGCGCTGCGCTGGCCAGGCAGATGCTGCAGGGGTTCGAGGCGGTCTTACACCGTGAGGACCTGCCGAACGCAGACATGGTCGCTGACAGCTACGCCCAGTCCCGGCGCTGGCACTACATCTTCCCCATTCTGGCGGGTCTGATCGAGCGCGTCCGGAATGGCCGTGGCCTGTTGGACCTGACCGAAGATGTGCTGATCACCGGCAGGCTCGGCCTCCTGCACGAGCATGTCGACGAGGCTTCGGGCGGCAAGGACCTAGAGGCGGCGCTGATCGCTTGGTTCGCCGAAAGGCCGCTCGCGGCCGAGCGGTTGGCGCGACTGATGATCGAGCCGCAGATCCGGCACAGGCAGGAGAATGTGTCCGGCCTATATCCGATGATGCGCGCCCGCCGGCCGTCTCCCCTTACAACCGCTCTGGCCCAGGAATGGCTGGAAAACTATACGGACATGCCGCCAACGTCCGAATACGAGATGGTCGGCCACCTGCTGCGGTCAGGCCGGTGGGACATTGTCGGGCAAGTCGCCGAGCGTCGCCGCAGGGCCGGCTATCGTGACGCCGACCACGCCAACGCCTGGCTCGCCATCGGCTTCGTCACGGATTTCGAGACCCACCGGGAGGCCCTGAGTGTCGCGGCGGCCGAGGATCGCGACCTATTTTGGTTCCTTCGCACGTGGCGCGGCGAAGCGCGGCGGGACGACGGAGTCGAGCGCTCCGCGCCCGTGGCCGCGCCCGCCGCAGCCCTGCTCTGGCTGATCGAGACCTTCCGGCCAAAGTTTGAGGGGATCTACAGGCCTTCCAGCTCGTCCAGCGGCGACCGCAATCCCTACGACGCCGCCGACTTCCTTCGCGCGATCATCCAGGTCCTCGGCGGGGACATCACCGACGAGGGCATGACGGCAATGGAGGCGCTGCGCGATGCGCAGGCCGATGCCTATTCAGATGCGATCCGGCGCGTTCGGGCCGAACAAATCACCGCCCGACGCGAAGCGGACTTCAAGCCTCCCGCCCTGGGGGAGATCCAGGCAGTGACCACGGCCGGCGCACCGCGCACGGTGGCCGACGTTCGGGCCATCGTGCTGGAGGCGCTCTTCGCGGTTCAGGCCCGCATCAAGGGCGACGACTTGGAGTCGGTGTCGATGTTCTACGACGCCGACGGCCCCCTCGGGGAAAACGATTGCCGCGACCGTCTGGGAATCCTGCTGCGCGGCGTCCTACCATTCAGCATCGACATCAATCCTGAACGCACTGGACCCAGCCATACCCGCGCCGACATGGCCTTCACCCTGGGGCGCCTGCACCTGCCAGTGGAGGCCAAGGGTCAGTGGCACAAGGATCTATGGTCGGCCGCCCAGGCGCAACTGGATGTGAACTACACTCGCGATTGGCGGGCTGAAGGCGCGGGGATCTATCTGGTCTTCTGGTTCGGGCCCAACGCCCCGCCCAGATGCAAGCTCAAGGGACCGCCGCGTGGGCAGCGGAGGCCCGAGACGCCGCAGGCGCTTCAGGCAGCCCTGGCGGCGCAAGTCCCGGACCATCGGCGCGGCGACATCGCCGTGGCTGTCCTTGACCTGACACGACCGCCGATCAGGGCCTAGCTCCTGAACCTGTCCGCTGCCTTTGATTGGCGAAGCGATCCTTCGCCCCCTCCAAGGCAAGGCCCCATTTGGGGCACTGGAGCCATTTACCTCCAAGAGCGCCTCGGCCGGAGCGGAAGCCAGCGGTGCGAACCAAGCGCGCCGGCTCCACACCGGCCGGGACGCGTCCTTTTCGGCGAACGTCGCATTTCTGGAGGCGCTCTAAAATCCGCTTCTGGCGCGGAACAGTTCTCGCCCGAGCGCCAGCTTAGCGAAAAGCGCAGGTTTTCGGCGGCAGGCCCATGAAGGGCAATCGGGTCACCTGGGTGGTCCAGCCAATCGAGCGGGAAAGCGCTATTGTTCTCAATTTGAGTTTGCGGTCGAATTGTAGCGAACAGCGTTTTTCGCCGGTTAACCGTTTTTGACACAAGCTAGACACGTTGAACTAGCTTGACGGGACGCAATCGATGGCAATCAGGATCAACGGGGTTTTGAACCTCTTCGCGGCGCTGCTGATTTGCGGGTTCCTGATCTCGACCGGAGCAGCGGTCTATTCCCTGATGACGCTCCGGGTCGGCGGCCCGATTTCGGTTGAGCAATCCCAGGCTGACGCCCTGATCGCCGACATCCTGCCGCCGCCGCTCTACCTGGTCGAAGCCCTTTTGACAGCACACCGTGGCCCTGACGAACTCGACAAGGCCAAGGAACTGGAAGCCTCGCTGCAGAAGCTAAAGTCGGACTATCAGGCCCGGCGCGAATATTGGTCCCAGAACCAGCTCGATCCCGAAATTGAGACCGCTCTCGGTCGGTCCGATGCCGAGGTTCAAAAGTTCTGGAACGTGGTCGATCAGCAGTATGTGCCGGCGCTGCGGTCCGGAGACGTTGCGGGAATGAACGCTGCCATCGACCTTCTCAGCCAAGACTATCAGGCTCACCGAACGATCGTTGACGAGATGTCGGTTCTGGCTGCGACCTATTCCAAGTCTCGCGTCGAGCACGCTCGTGTTTTGACGACCCGGATTTTCATCCTGCTTGGGACCACGTCGGTCCTGATGCTGATCGTCGTTCTCGGTGGCGTGGCTTCTCTGCGCGCCAAGGTCGTCGGCCCTGTCCTGAGAATGACAGCCTATATGGGTCACCTTGCTGACGGCAACTATGACCATGACGTGCCCCATCAGGGCCGTCCGGATGAAATCGGAGATATGGCCCGTTCCGTTGGCTTCTTCCGCCAGGCCGCCCTTGAGCGCCGCCAAGCTCGACAAAGCCAGGAAGAAGCTGATGCCTGGACCCAGAAAGTGCGGAACGAGGAGCATCAAAAGACTGCCAACGAGGCGCAGGAGCGCGAGATGGTGGTAAGCGCCCTGGACGAGGGGCTGCGGGCTCTTGCTGCTGGAGATCTCAGCCACGGCATAGACAAGGCCTTTCCGCCTGAGTTTGAACGGCTACGGGTCAACTTTAACGGCTCGTTGCGCGCACTCTCCGAAACCATGGCTCAGGTCGTTACGAGCTCTCAGGCTGTCGACGCCGGCTCGCGAGAAATCTCGTCCGCAGCAGATGATCTCTCACGCCGTACTGAGCAGCAGGCTGCAGGCCTTGAGCAGACCGCTGCGGCCCTTGATGAGGTGACGGCAACCATTCGCCAGACGGCTGACAATGCAGGCAAGGCTCAGGAAGCCATGTCGCGCAGCCGTATCTCGGTTGGCCAGTCGAGCGCTGTCGCAAGCCAAGCTGTCGAGGCCATGGGCCGGATCGACAACTCGTCGCGTCAGATCAGCCAGATCATCGGCGTGATCGATGAGATCGCCTTCCAGACCAATCTCCTGGCGCTAAATGCTGGCGTTGAGGCGGCCCGAGCTGGCGAGGCCGGACGCGGCTTTGCTGTCGTCGCTCAGGAAGTGCGAGCGCTTGCCCAGCGCTCTGCAGATGCCGCGAAAGAGATCAAGGGCCTGATCAGTGAAGCCTCCGGTAGCGTCCAAGTCGGGGTGGATCTGGTCGAGAAGGTCGGAAACGCCCTCGGCGGGGTAGTCGCAGATTTCTCCAGCATCGAGTCCCTCGTTCAGGACATTGCCCAGGCTGCACGCGAGCAAGCCACTGGTCTAGCTGAGGTCAATTCCGCCGTGAACCAGATGGACCAGGTCACCCAGCAAAACGCCGCCATGGTCGAAGAGACGACGGCAGCTAGCCACAATCTGACGCGCGAGGCCCTGAACCTAGGCCAACTGGTTCAACGGTTCCGGACAGGGGAGAGCGGTTCCAAGCGCTGGGCCGCTTAACCGAGTTAGGACTGCCTGCATCACTCATCACTGGGCGTGGCCCTAGCCGAATGGCGCGTTCAGTCTTCCCAACTGGCGCAGCCGACCGAAGGTCCGGAAACCGGAGGTGAGCCAAGGTCTGCTTCTGGCGCCAAGCCGCCAAAGCCTTCAGATTGTCGGCATGTCCGATCCGCTGTCTCCCGCCGCACGTGCGTCCCCCTCCACGGCCCGAAACCGCGATCCCATTCTGGAGGTCCTGCGGACGCGCCTACCGGCGAACGGTCTGGTGTTGGAGGTTGCTGCGGGCGCTGGCGAGCATGCAGTTCACTTCGCTGCCGCGCTGCCCACGCTGCAGTACCAGCCGACCGATGCTGATCCCGGCGCTCTGGATAGTATCGCAGCGTGGCGCGTGCATGCCGGCCTAGGCAATCTGCTGTCTCCGCTGGTGCTGGATGCGTCGCAACCGGACACTTGGCCCGTCGAACGAGCCGACGCTATTCTCGCCATCAACATGATCCATATCTCTCCGTGGACGGCCACGGCCGGCCTGATGGCAGGCGCTGCGCGTGTGCTGCCTGCGGGCGGCCGCCTGTTCCTGTACGGTCCCTTCATCGAGGGCGAGACGCCGACAGCGCCCAGCAACCTCGAGTTCGATCAGAGCCTGAGACGACGCAATCTTGAGTGGGGAATTCGCCACCTGGACCATCTGGTCGCCTTGGCGGCTACCCATGGCCTTGGCCTTTCCGAACGTCTCACCATGCCCGCAAACAACCTGGTACTCGTGTTCCGAAAGACCTAGCCGCTAGGCCCGCTCAGCCAAGGTCGGTTGCTCGGACAAGAGCGAAAGTCCGTTCCTGGCGCGTGGTCGCCTTTCGAGCAGCGCCAGTTGAACTGCGCGACCGGCCCACAACCGCCGTTTGGAAGATTCGCTGAGCATGCCGGCGAGCGACCTTTTCCAGTGTCCGTGTATCCCCTCTTTTCAGGCAAAGGGTAGCGGGGGTGAATTCGCTATAACCTGCACTCGTGCGCCAAAGCACGACGTCGGCGCACGATCGATTCGCTGCGGGGGTCACTGCGGGGGCGACCAGAGCCCAATAAGTCAATATTCTCAAAGAAAACAATGACTTATGGCGCAAAATTGGCGGAGACGGAGGGATTCGAACCCTCGATACCCTTTTGGGGTATGCCGCTTTAGCAAAGCGGTGCCTTCAGCCTCTCGGCCACGTCTCCTCCTGAGAGGAGCGGCTGGATAGCCTGTTCGTGGCGACATGACAATCACGCGTCGAAGGAAATCGGTGCGTTAACGTGAAGCTCAGACGGCGACGCTAGCCTGAACGCTGTTTTACCGGTTCAGAGCCTCATGTCACCCGCCATCACACGTGATCCCCAGGCCCAGAATACAGCGAACCCGGGTTCAGCGTCCGAGGGGGAATCGCCCTCCGCTCAGGCGCGCGACAGGTCAGCGCGGCGCTCTCCTTCTAGCGCGCGACGCGGTCCTTTTCGTCCTGAACAACTGGTGCCAGCTCGCGCCCGCATTGAGGCCCGCTCGCTGGCGCGCGCCTTTCGGGGCGTCGATGCACTGACCGCTGCGGGCTTCTGCATCGCAATTTTCGCGGTTCAGTCCCATCGCTCTGGGGCCGCCCTGCTGACCCTGAACGCCGGCGCAGCGCTTGCCGCCGGCTTTGCGGCGCTGCTCCTGGCGCTACGCGCGCTCGACGCTTATGTCTTCGCCCGGCGCGAGCCCCTGCCCCGCCACCTGCTGCGCGTGCTGGCCGCGTTCGGAGCCGCAGCGACCGTCGTTCTGGCCTTCAACACGGCCTGGCCGGCCCTGCCCACCGACAAATCCTTCCCTGTCCTGGCCTTCATGGGCTTGGCGCCCGTGGTGATGACTCTTCATGCCCTGTGGTGGGGCCTGATCGCTCAAGGACGTCGCCAGGGTCGCCTGACCCCGAACATCATCGTGGTCGGAGCCACCGCCAACGCCCAGCACCTGATAGAAGCCGCCCTGCGCACCGGCGAGGTCAATGTTCTGGGGATCTTCGACGACCGCCTGGACCGCGCGCCCGAGAACCTGCTTGGCGTACCTGTGCTGGGAGATACCTCGGCCCTGATCGACCACCGTGTCATGCCCTACGTCGACAGGGTTGTGATTACCGTGAGCTCGACGGCTCAGTCACGCGTACGGCAGCTTTTCGACAAGCTGGATGTCCTGCCCAACCCGATCAGCCTGTTCGTCGATGTCGGTCGCGACGCCGACAGCGACGCCGCGATCTCCCGCATCGCCGATGCGGCGCTGGCCGATCTGTCCAGCGCGCCGGCCAATGCGCGCAAAGCTCTTATCAAGCGCCTTCAGGACCTTGTCGTCGGCATTGGCGGCCTGATCGTCGCCGCTCCGGTCATGGCCATTGTCGCGGTGGCCGTGCGCCTCGACAGCCCCGGACCGATCTTCTTCCGCCAGCGTCGCCATGGCTTCAACAACGAGGAAATCCTCGTCTGGAAATTCCGCTCTATGCGCCACGAAATGGCCGACGCCCGCGCGGCGCGCCAGATCAGCGCCAATGACGACCGGGTCACCAAGGTTGGCAAGTTCATCCGCAAGACCAGCCTCGACGAGTTGCCACAACTGTTCAACGTGCTGCGCGGCGAGATGTCGATCGTCGGCCCGCGTCCGCATGCCGTGGGCATGAAGACCGGCGATGTCGAGTCGGCCAAGCTGGTCGAGCAGTACGCCCATCGTCACCGCATGAAGCCCGGCGTCACCGGCTGGGCGGCGATCAATGGCTCGCGGGGGCCAGTCGATACGCCCGAACTGGTGCGCGAGCGGGTCGCGCTCGACGTCGACTATATCGAACGGCAGTCATTCTGGCTGGACGTCTACATCATCGCCATGACCATCCCCTGCCTGCTTGGGGATCGGTCGGCGGTGCGCTGAGGCGGCGATGTTCTGGCGCGGCGTCCTCGGCTATCTGCCGGTCAATATCGCCCAAGGCGTAGTGGGCCTGCTGACCATTGTCCTGTTTACGCGGGTGCTGTCGCCCGAAGAATATGGCGCTTACGCCCTCGCCTTCTCAGCGCTCAGCCTGACCCAGACCGTTCTGCTGACCTGGACCGAGGCAGCCATGGCGCGTTTCTTCGCGGCGCGCGCCGAGGATGGCCGACTTCCGGATCATTTCACCACGCTCTATCGGTTGTGGGGCGCCTGCGCCCTGGCGACACCGGTCATCGCCGGCGTTGCACTCTATGCCCTGCCTCTCGACGCCCCGATGAAGGTCGCGCTGGCGGCCGCTTTCGCCGCCGTCGTCGTCAAGAGCCTGACCAAGCTGTCGCAGGAACGCCGGCGAGCGGCCGGTGAAGTCTCGGGCGCGGCGCTGCTCGATATCGTCCAGACTGTCGGCGGCTTCGCTCTGGGCCTGATCCTCGCTCTGGTTGGTCTGGGCGGCGCGGCCCCGTTGCTGGGGATGGGCGCGATCTCTCTACTGTGTCTGGTGTTCGTGTTGCCAGCCGACCTTGGACGGATGCGGGGCGGTCGCTTCGACAGCGCCATGGCCCGCGACTACGCGACCTATGGGGTGCCAGTGGCGCTGTCCCTGATCCTGGCGCTGGTGCTTTCGACGACCGACCGCTTCCTTCTGGCCGCCTATCTGGGCGAAGCCACTGTCGGCGTCTATCACGCCGGATATTCGCTCGGCAGTCGCACCCTGGACGTCGTCTTCATCTGGCTGGGTATGGCGGGCGGACCGGCCCTGGTCGCGGCGCTTGAGCGCGGCGGTCCAGCGGCTCTGAAGAGCGCCGCGCGCGAGCAGGCCTCATTCATGGTCCTGCTGACACTGCCGGCGGCTGTCGGTCTGGCGCTCGTCGCCCCGTCTCTGGTCGAACTGATGGTCGGCGAGGCGCTGCGGGCCGGGGCAGTTGCAGTGGTGCCGTGGATCGCCGCCAGCGGCTGGCTGTCGGGTGTCACAACCTATTATCTGCTGCAGGCCTTCACCCTGGGCCGCCGCACGCCCATGCTGATCACCGCCATGGCCGTCCCCGCGCTGGCCAACCTGATCCTGAACCTGCTGCTGATCCCCCGGTTCGGACTGAACGGCGCCCTGTGGGCGACAACCGCCAGCTATGGCGTCGGGGCTGTGGCCGCCTGGACCCTGGGCCGCAGCGCCCAGCCCCTGCCGATCCCGTGGGACACTCTGGCCAAGGCGAGCGGCGCCTGCCTGCTGATGGCAGCGGCCGTGCTGATCCTGCCTTCGCCGGGCGGAATTCTTGAGCTGATCCTGAAAGCTTCCGTAGGGGCCGCTGTCTACGGCGGCGTGGCGCTGGGACTCAATATAGACGGTCTGCGTGGCAAGCTTTCCGGTCTTGCCCGGCGAAAGGCGCGTCCAGCATGACCTCCACGGCCAACGCGATCATCGTCGACAACGCCCTGTGGTCGAACGCCGCTCCGCGCCTGTCGGTACTGATCCCGACCTTTCGCGACGATCCATCGGCCCTGCTCAAGGCGCTGGACGACTCCATGGCGCGGGCCGAGATCATCGTGCTGGACGACGGCGGCGGCGACGAGGCCCTGGCCAAACGCATCGCCGGCCGGATCGAGCGGCTGCGTCTGCCCGCGCGGTTCATTCGACTGACGTCCAACGAAGGGCGCGCCAAGGGCCGCAACCGTCTGGCCAGTCACGCACGCGCCGGCCACTTCCTGTTTTTGGACAGCGATATGCTGCCGGATCCCGAAGACTTTCTGGCCCGCTGGGTGGCCCTGGCGGAAGGCGAGAACACACCCATCGCCTTTGGCGGATTCACCCTGGACCAGACGCCCCGGCGACCCGAGCATGAATTGCACCGGGCCATGGCGCTGAAGAGCGACTGCACCCCGGCGCCCGAACGCGCCAGATCACCCGAGAAGCACGTCTTCACCTCCAACCTGCTGGTCCGCCGCGACGTCTTTGAAACGGTAGAGTTCGACGAGGGCTTCACGGGCTGGGGCTGGGAAGACGTTGAGTGGGCCATGCGCGTGAGCCGCGATCACCCGATCCTTCACATCGACAATTCGGCCACCCATCTGGGCCTCGATACCGCTCCGGCCATGGCCGCCAAGTACGAGCAGTCAGCGTCAAACTTCGCGCGGGTCGTCAGCGCCCACCGCGAGATCGTCAGCGCCTACCCCAGCTACAAGGTCGCCAGGGCTCTGAAGTCTTTGCCCGCGCGCGACATCTGGCGGCCGATGCTGAAGGCCTTCGCCCTCAATGAGGCCGCGCCCACGCGCCTGCGCGCCTTCGCCATGCGGCTCTATCGCGCCGCCCTCTATTGTGAGTCCGTCTGATGCAAGTGTCTCACGACAAGGTCGACGCCTACGAACCGGACCGAACCCTGAAGGGCAAGCTGCGGCGTCGCCTGATCCGCCTGGCTCATCGCCGCCCGGCGCGCGTGAAGCTGGCGCGGCCAATGGTGTCGTTCAGCTTCGACGACGCGCCCGCCACCGCCTGCGAGACCGGCGCCAAGGTGCTGGAAGCGCGCGGCCTGCGCGGCACCTACTATTTCGCGGGCGGCCTGACCGGTCGCGAGGGCCCCATGGGCCGCTTCGCCACAGGGGAAGACGCTGCGCGTCTACACGCCGCTGGCCACGAGATCGGGTGCCACACCTTCTCGCACCTGGATTGCGGTCAAGCCTCGCGGGAAGCCACCCTCGCCGATATCGACCAGAACGCCGAAGCCCTGAAGTCGTGGGGGGCTGGAAAGCCGGTCAGCTTCGCATACCCGTACGGCGATGTCGGATCGCCAGCCAAGACGCTGCTGGCCGGCCGGTTCAAGACCGTGCGCGCCCTGCACCACGGCCTGATCGCCAACGGGGCGGACCTCAACCAGGCGCCTGCCGTCGGGATCGAGGGCGAAGACGGAGAGGCTGTGGCGCTGAAGTGGCTGGACCGCGCCCATGCCCGTAAAGCGTGGCTGATCCTCTACACCCACGATGTGTCTGAGACCCCCTCGCAATGGGGCTGCTCGACCGAGACCTTGGAGCGGCTGGTCGACGGCGCGATGAACGCCGGCTTCGACGTGGTCACCGTGGCCGAGGGCGCGCGCCGGATCGGGCTTTAGCCCTTCGCGGAGTCCCGCCTGGGAAACAGCTTTACGTCCAAGTCCGGTCCGTCATTGCGACCGCCGAAAACGCCGATCCAGAAGTGCCAGTAGTCGCGCACCATGTCGCGCGGCACGAACAGGCCATGGCTGTAGGGGGTGTCGACGCCGATCGGTATCGAGGCGTCGGCGTCGCCGTACCAGGTGCCAAACAGACGGTCCCAGATCGGCGCGATGGCGAAGTGGCCAGTGGGGTGGCTCATGTCCAGCTTGTGGTGCAAGCGGTGATGATTGGGTGACTGGATCACGTAGCGCCCAAACCAGCCCCAGTTCGCGTCGATCTTGGAGTGGATCAGGAAGCCGATCCCGACGACCAGCACGTTGACGTAAATCATCACGTCGGCGGGCGCGCCCAGAATGGCCATGGGCAGGTTGACGACAAACAGTCCGGTGAAGGCCGCGGGATGCTGGCGTCCTGCAGTGATCACACCGAAGTCAGAGGCCGAGTGGTGATAGCGATGCAACGGCCAAAACAGCCGGCTGTGGTCCAGCCTGTGGGTCCAGTAGTCGAAGAAGGTGTAGACGAGGAAGTAGAACACCAACTGCAACGCGAACGGAAGCGGCGCGGGTCCTATGGCCAGGCCCGTGGTGGTCCTCAGCCAGTCATGGATCCAAGCGCCCGAGATCATCGAGGCTCCCAGCATCATGATGCGGCCAAAGATGTCGAGGATGTGGGCCTGCCCCAGTAAAAAGCAGGCGATATCGGTCTTCAGCGAGGCCGTCGGCGCGAACAGCAACTGGCGGGCAGAGCTGTTGGGCCAGCCGACGACCAAGGCTTCGATCCATAGGGCCGAGGGCAGCAGAAGAAAGATCAGGGCAGCGTTGTTGATGTGCTCATGCGCCGACTCCGTGTCGAGCGTGCGACCCAACACCGTGAAGGACACGTGGGTTGGAACAACCTGCAGCACTGCCCACCAGGCTGAGCCCATGGCGGCGATATAGGCCAGGAAGCTCAGAACAACCATGATCCGGGCCACGCTGAAGCGCGATGACCGCGCGACGGGCGTCGGCGCAAAACTCCGGACGAGCTCGTCCGGATCAGCCTGAAGCGCTGGAGGTTTCACTGAATATGGCTCCGCCTTCTGCGACGCTTGGTGGTCAGCAGAGCTAGGTCTAGGCCAAGGCGGTTAAAAACTTCGTTCGGCGAAGCGGTTAACCGCGCTCCTGTTCCCGATCCGAGAAAGCCAGTTTGGCGGCGAAGGCCACAAAAAGCGCCCAACGGAAATCATTGTAGACCACCGCAATACTCTCGGTCAGCGAAACCAGTGTGTAGACGACCAGGAACGGAAAGACGAGCAAAGCGCCACGGTCGCGGAACACGGCGATGATCGCCAGGGTCAGGGTTTGAAGATAGAACAGCCCCCATGCCGCGAGGCCGATGAGGCCTATGCCCAGCCACTGTTCGATCCAGGAATTGTGCGCGTGGTGCGCCTGAAATCCAGCATCCTTGGTGATCCAGGCGAACGGTCCCCAACCGGACTTGTTGTCCCAGACGGCGGCGTAGCCGTACCCGGTCCAGGGTCGCTGCTCGATCTGGCGCATGGCCGCGCTCCAGATCTCGGTGCGGCCCGTGAGGGTGGCGTCCTTGCCCAGCAGGGCAAAAAAGACATCCGAGGCGACCAAGACGAAGCCGCCTAGCAAGACAACCCCCGTCACACCCGTCCAGGTGATCGCAGCTCCGGCCGCGGGACTACGCCGGGCAATCAGCACAAAGACCAGGGCCGCCCCCCCGACCATCAGCGACGCCAGCGACGTCTTGGACGTCGACATCAGCACCAGCACAAGCGCCAGTCCCGCGAACGGCCACCAGAGCTTCGCGCGCTGGGGGTTCAGCAGGGCGGCCGCCGATAGCAGGCAGAAGCCAAGGGCCATAAGACCGCCGAGGGCGTTCTTCTCCATCCACAGACCGCGCCAGGCGCCCGGGAACAGCTCAGTCATCACGCCGATCGACGGCACGGCGAGACAGACGACGAAGCTGGCGACAATCAGCACGATAAAGGTTGCCCCCACCACTTCGGCCAGCTGCGCCCACTTGTAGCGCGCGGCCAAGGCAAGACCCCCCAGGGTGGTGCAACTGACGGCGAACGCGCGACGGGTCGTGACGTCAGGCGCGATCGACCACAGGGTCGAGCCGACCACGATCAGCATCAGCAATATCAGCAAAGGCTGACGGATCAGCACGCGGATCAGGTTGCGGGGATTGAGCGCAACAAGCAGGAAGCCGGCGGCATAGGCCGGCAGATAGGCCACGCGCATGATCCCGCCGGCCGACTCTCCCGCGTTCTCGCCAAACAGCGGCAGCTCCCAGCCACCGCTATAGATCAGCAGCATGGCGACCGAGGCGCAGAAGATCGCGATCTGGGGCAGGAGGAGCGGCGCCCTCCCCGAGGGCGTCACGGCAGGATCGCCCGAAGGAACGCAGGCGGCTGCACCGTAGCCTGGTTGAAGAACACGCCAGCGCAGCGGCCGCCGACCGTGGCCAGGGCGTCGCGAAGTTGGGCCGGTGGCTTGACGTCAGGCTGCTGGGCCGAGACCACCATCACTGTCTGATCCATGTGTTGGGCCACGGTGAGGGCCGCCTGGGAGCGATCCACCGATGGACTATCAACCACGATAACCTCGGCATGGCGGCGCAAGGCCTGCCAGTATTCGGCCCCTGGAATAATGTGGACCTTCTGGGGTCCGCGCAGGGCGTCGCGATTGAAGCGGGTGACCCAAAGGCGCGATCCACCCACACTATGGGCCGCCAGATACTTGGAGTCAGGCCAGACACCGCCATCAGCGCGCGGCGCCGGAGGCTGCACGGTGAAGAAAGCCGAGCCGTCGGGCGAGGCAGCCACCGCTGGTCCCAACACCCCGAAGCGTTCCGGATTCATGGAGATGGTCTGGAATTGTGCGGAGGTCGCCAAGTCCATATCGACCAGCCAGGTCTTGCGACCGGCGCGCGTTGCCGTGAAACGGGCCAGCTCGCGAGCGACGGTGGAAGTCCCCTCCCCTCGCCGGGCGGCGACGACCTGGATGACGTGCGGGCGCCCAGGCGCCGGCGCGCCCAGTGAGCTCCACAACTCCGCCATCTCGGCGTTCAAATCCACCATCCGTCGAATCGCCGCGCGTTCAGGAGCTATAAACTAGCGTCATTCCCCTGGTGCGCGAAAGGCGACCAAAGCACTCAGCGTAAAGCCCTGCCACCTAGGCTGCGCGCTTGTACTCGGCGGTAGCCAGAACAGGCAGATTCAAGGTCCGGGCGGCCGAGGCTGGGGTCTGGAGCCCGGGCCGCAGGAACATCCGAACCAGTCCCGCGCAAAGGGCGGTGAAGGCCGCGAACATGATCGTCAGGGCCAGGATCGGCTTCTGCAGGCTCTTGCCCTGCGACGGCGCGACAGCACGCTGGACGATGCGGATATTGTCGCTGCTTTCCGACGACATCCGTCGTTGAGCCTCGTCCTGCTGTTCCTTGACGGTAAAGTCGCGAACATTGGAGGTTAGGACATCACGGTCGCGGGTCAGTTGATTGAACTGCGGCTCAAGCTCGGCCAGCCGCAGCAAGCGCTGGTTGACGTCGGCGACCTGCTGGACCGCCGTCGTCTGGGACTCGCGCAGCGCCGCCACTTCAGCGCTGAGATCGTTGCGTGAGGTCTGCAGAGTCTGCCAGATCGGGTTGGGGCCGCTACGACGCGCGCCCTCGCCAGCCGTGCGGCCGGCGGCGATGCCGCGCTCCAGCTGGGCAATCTGGGCGTCGATGTCGCGGACCGGGCTGGCGTCAGGCCGATAGCGCGACAGCAGGCCCTCGCGATCCAGCTTCAGCTGGTTGAGCTTGGCGGCCGCAGAGGTGTCGGAGTCGCGATACAGCACGGTCTCGGCAGGGGTACGCGCCAACTCTGCCTCGACCGAGGCAAGACGAGCGACGCGATCCTGCAACTGGGCCTCAATGGAATATTTCTGCTGCTCGACCTGGGTCTGCAGCTGGGTCAGCGTCGTCTTCTGCGAGGTGAAGTCGCCGATATCGTTGGTGGTCAGGAACGACTGATAGCTGGTGTCGGTCTCTTCGAGCTTTTGCTCAAAGATGTCCTTCTGCCTTTGCAGCACGCGGTCATCACTGCCGATCAGCAGGCCGCGGCGATAGGTCAGGTATTCTTCCAGAAGGGTGTTCAGGACCTTCTCGGCCAACTCGGGATGCTCGTTCTGATAGGACAGGCGAATGATGGAATTGTCCGGCGCCGTCTCGATCTTGAAATTGCGTCCCATGGAGTCACGGCCAAGGGCGATCAGCTTGCGCTTACCTTCGGGCGTTGCAGCGGCATACTTGGCGGCTTGGGACGGAAACACATTGGCGAAGCCAATCTTGCGGATCACGCGTTCGCGCAGTTCGCCACTGCCCAGGATCTCGGCTTCAGACTGGATGACCTGATCCACATTCGGCACGGCGCCGCGTCCCGCGTCGCCGGCCCGGGGCTCGTAAACGTATTCCTGGCCCAGGCGAACGAAAAGGCTGGATTCGGCGGTATAATTCTTCTTCAGGGTGGTCGAGAACGCGACTCCCAGCACCGCGATGACCAAAAATACACCCAGCATCAGGAAGCGTTCACGCCACAGCAGGGTGATGAAGTCGGTCGGCGCATAGCGCGCACGCGTCGCCCAGTCGCGTTGCGACGGAGGGTCATGCGGCACGCTGGTCCAGGCGCTCGTCGTCGACATACGAATCCGAAGGGTTCAATCTCGACTTCAAACTGGTCCGCTCGCCCTTAAGGCTTCGTTACCCATTCCTGTTAAGACTTGTCGCATGCAACGGCGCACGCATCTCTCGACGGCCTTGGCCATACTGCTCCTGAGCGGCGGCATGACCGCCTGCGGTCATGTGGACGGCGAGCCCATCACGCCCGCTCCGCGCCCCAGCGCGAACTTTCCCAACATCGGCTATGCCGACTGGAGCGAGGAGGAGCCCTCCTATCGCTTCTATCCAGGCGATGAGGTCGAGGTGACGGTGGCTTCGGCGACCGAGCTCAACAAGTCAGCCATCGTGCAGCCAGACGGTCGGATCGTTCTCCCACTGCTCGGGCCGGTAATGGCGGCCGATCGTACGATCTTCGAATTGGAGGACGCGATCACTGCGGCCTATGGCAGCCAACTGCTGCGACCCCAGGTGCAGGTGTCGGTCAAGACGACGACCCCGCTCAAGGTGTTCGTCGGCGGCGAGGTCGGCAATCCGGGCGTCTACGACATGCCCGGCGATGTCGATGCGCTACGCGCTGTTATCCAGGCCGGCGGCTTCAAGACCTCGTCCAAGCGAAGCCAGGTTGTCATCATCCGTCGTGGCCCAGACGGTCGCGCCATGCTGCGCACGGCCGATCTTCTGAGGGGGATGACCAATCCCGGCGGCGGCGTGGATCTGATCCCGCTTCGCCGCTTCGATATCGTCTACGTGCCGCGCAGCGGCGCGGCGGAGACGGGGCTGTTCATGCAGCAGTACTTCCGCGACCTGCTACCGGTCAGCTTCAGCTACGCGGTCAACGGCGTCGGTCAATAGGCTCGAGCTGAGCATTGGCCGATCGCTGAATCCGGAAAGCTGGATTCAGCCGTGGGCCAGCCATTCGCGCGCGGCGCGCTGGGCTTCGGCGACGTCTTCGCTGGCCATCTCTTGCGACAGTTCCTTGCGATAGACCTTGGCCTCTACCGAACCGCGCATGGCGGCAAGGTTGAACAGCATGTGCGCCGAGACGTAGTCGACGGGGGCGCCGCCCTGACCGGTCGAATACAGCAGGCCCATGCGGAACAGTTCGTCGCCCGAGGACTCGGCAGTCGGCAGCGGCAGCACGTGGGCGGGTGGGGGTTCGATGCTCATCATCATGGCTTCATCTCCTCTTCCAGGCCCCTCCGACGTTCTGTCGGATCCAGGGCCTGGATGCAGAAAAGTCCACAGCCGCTGAATATATAGTTAAGCGTCGGAACATCATGAATTCAGGCGCGAATACATGCTTTCTTCAGGGGTATTACTCAGCGTAAAGGCCTGTATACGGCGAGTTAACGCGCGGACTGCCTAAAGAGCATCCTTCGAGCCTCGCACGTCGCCCCACTCGGGGCCTAAAGACCCGAAAAATGCAGCTCTACCGCCAATTTTGGGCGCTTTTCAAAGCTTTCGCGGGCTCCGATCCTTTCCAAAAAGCGCTTTAGCGTTCGGCAAGTCTTTCAGAACTGTGCCCGTGTTTTTGCAGGGCGCAACCCGCAGCCCGCCGACGAAATCGGCTACGGACAATTGGCCGCAGATAAAATCCTGCCGGGAAAGTTGCCTGTCGACCACACACACAAGAGCGGCTTGTCCCCTTGATGTTGCCTGCCGCGCGATGGGCGCTCTGGCGAAAAGGTGGAGCTGGCTGCCCGTTCGGCTGACAGCGCCATTCAGGCGCGGTTCAGCCGGCCTGCAGGAGGATGGTTTCCAGGGTCGAGGGACTTGGCGGTGTAGACCCGCCTGACCAGAAGGAGTGGACGAGATGAAACGTCTGTTGCTCACCATCGCCGCTGTCGCATCGGTGGCCGGTCCCATGACCGCCATAGCCAGCGATGCTTCCGCCCAGGATCGTGGCCGCTGGGACCATCGCGAAGATCGCTGGGACCGACGCGAAGACCGGCGCGACGCCCGTCAGGACGGGGGGCGCTGGGACCGGCGCGAGGACCGTTGGGATCGGCGTGAAGACCGCTGGGATCGCGGTCGGCACAATGGCTATTACTTTGGAACCCGTTTCCACTACGGCGCTCCGCCTTCGCACTATTACGGCCATCCGAGCTACCGCCCCGGCTATGTCGCCTGGCGTCGCGGCGCCTATCTGCCACCCTATTATCGCGGCGGCGGATATGTCGTGCATGACTACGGCCGCTATCGCCTGCGTCCGCCGCCCCGTGGCTATTACTGGTACCGCACCGGCGATGACTATGTGCTGGCGGCGATCGCCACAGGCCTGATCTTCGACGTCATGACCAACGGCTACTAGCGGAAACGGGCAAGGCATAGGCGCTCCGGAGGGATCCTCCGGAGCGCTTTCCTTTGCCTACAGGCCCAGCTTGGACTTCAGCAGGTCATTGACGGTGGCCGGATTGGCCTTGCCGCCCGTTTCCTTCATCACCTGGCCGACGAACCAGCCGATGGCCTGGGGCTTTTCCTTCACGGCCGAGGCCTTTTCGGGATTGGCCGCGATCAGGGCGTCGATAGCCGCCTCGATGGCGCCGGTGTCGTTGATCTGCACGAGGCCGCGCGCCTCAACGATCTCGGACGGACGCCCCTCGCCGGCCCACATGTGTTCGAAGACCTCCTTGGCGATCTTCGATGAGATGGTGCCGTTCTCGATCAGCTCGACCAGCTGGGCGATGTCCGACGAGGGCAGCGGCGAGGCGGCGATCTCGTGGCCGTTCGCCGACAGCTTGGACAGCAGCTCGTTGGTCACCCAGTTGGACACCAGCTTGGCGTCGCGACCTTTCGCGGCGGCCTCGAAATAGTCAGCGCGGTCGCTCTCGATGATCAGCACGCCGGCGTCATAGGCCGACAGGCCGTACTGGCTCTGCAGGCGCGCCTTCTTGGCGTCCGGCAGTTCCGGCAGGGTCTCTTCGATCTTCTTGACCCAGGCCGCGTCGAGGATCAGCGGCAGCAGGTCGGGATCGGGGAAGTAGCGATAGTCATGCGCCTCTTCCTTGCTCCGCATCGAACGGGTCTCGAGCTTGGTCGGATCGAACAGGCGGGTCTCCTGATCGATCTTGCCGCCGTCTTCCAGAATCTCGATCTGGCGACGCGCCTCGTACTCGATGGCCTGCTGGATATAGCGATACGAATTGACGTTCTTGATCTCGCAGCGCGTGCCCAGATGGCTGAAGCTGCCGGTCTCGCGGAACTTCTCGTAGGCGCCGGGGCGGCAGACCGAGACGTTGACGTCAGCGCGAAGGTTGCCCTTCTCCATGTCGCCGTCGCAGGTGCCCAGATAGACGAGGATCGTGCGGATCTTCTTCACATAGGCCGCCGCCTCCGCCGAGGTGCGCATGTCAGGCTTGGAGACGATCTCCATCAGCGCCGTGCCCGCGCGGTTCAGGTCGACATAGGTGGCGTTCGGATCCTGATCGTGCAGCGACTTGCCGGCGTCCTGCTCCAGGTGCAGGCGCTCGATGCGCACCTCGAAGGTCGAGCCGTCGTCGTGCTCGACGGTGATCACGCCCTCGCCGACGATCGGCTGGTCGAACTGGCTGATCTGATAGCCCTGCGGAAGGTCGGGGTAGAAGTAGTTCTTGCGGTCGAAGCGGCTCTTCAGATTGATCTTGGCGTTGAGGCCCAGACCCGTCTTGACCGCCTGCTCGACGCAGAAGCCGTTCAGCACCGGCAGCATGCCGGGCATGGCCGCGTCCACCAGGCTCACCTGCTCGTTGGGCCCAGCCCCAAAGCCCACGGCGGCGCCGGAGAACAGCTTGGACTTGCTGGCGACCTGGGCGTGGATCTCGAGGCCGAGAACGATTTCCCAGGGGCCGGTGCGGCCTTGGATGGTTTTGGATTGATCGGTCATCGCGCTCACCACCACTTTGCGGCCTTGGCGTTGAAGCCTGCCGCCTTTTCCAGCGCCCCGGCCACCGAGAACACCGTGCCCTCGTCCAGCGGCTTGCCGATGATCTGCAGGCCCAGCGGCAGGCCGTTGGAATCCAGTCCCGCCGGCAGCGACAGACCCGGCAGGCCGGCCAGATTGGTCGTCACCGTGAAGACGTCATTGAGGTACATGGCGATGGGGTCGTTGCTGTTCTCGCCCAGACCAAACGCCGCCGACGGCGCCGTCGGGGTCAGGATGGCGTCGCAGCGCTCCCAGGCCTTGTCGAAGTCCTCGGCGATGCGGCGACGCACCTTCAGGGCCTTCAGATAGTAGGCGTCGTAATAGCCGGCCGACAGCACATAGGTGCCGATCAGGATGCGGCGCTTGACCTCGTCGCCGAAGCCTTCGGCGCGGGTGTTCTCATAGGTCTCGGTCAGATTGCCGCCCTCGGCCCGCAGGCCGTAGCGCATGCCGTCATAGCGAGCCAGGTTCGAGGACGCCTCGGCCGGAGCCACGATGTAGTAGGCCGGCAGGGCGTACTTGGTGTGCGGCAGGGTGATGTCGACGATCTCGCAGCCGGCTTCCTTCAGCCAGGCGATGCCGTCTTCCCACAGCTTCTCGATCTCGGCCGGCATGTTGTCGACGCGGTATTCCTTGGGAATGCCGATCTTCAGGCCCTTGACCGACTTGCCGACGAACTGGGTGAAGTCCGGCACGGGCACGTCGAGGCTGGTCGAGTCCTTGGGGTCATGGCCGCACATCGAGGTCAGCAGCAGAGCCGCGTCCTCGACGGTCTTGGCGATCGGTCCGGCCTGGTCCAGCGAGCTGGCGAAGGCCACGACGCCCCAGCGCGAGCAGCGGCCATAGGTGGGCTTGATGCCCACGGTGCCGGTGAAGGCGGCCGGCTGGCGGATCGAACCGCCGGTGTCGGTGGCGGTGGCGCCCAGACACAGGCCGGCGGCCACAGCCGCAGCCGAACCACCCGACGAGCCGCCGGGGGTCAGGGGCTTGTCGCTGGCGGTCGAGCGCCAGGGATTGGTCACCGGGCCAAAGGCGCTGGTCTCGTTGGACGAGCCCATGGCGAACTGGTCCAGGTTCAGCTTGCCCAGCATCACGGCGCCGTCACGCCACAGCTGGCTGGTGACGGTCGACTCGTATTCCGGAACGAAGCCCCTGAGGATGTTCGAGCAGGCCGTCGTCTGGACGCCCTTGGTGCAGAACAGGTCCTTGATGCCCAGCGGTGCGCCGTCCAGCGGACCGGCCACGCCCAGGGCGCGACGGGCGTCCGAAGCCGCCGCCATCGACAGCGCCTGCTCGGGCGTCTCGACGATGAAGGCGTTCAGGGCGCGCGCGCCCTCGATGGCCTCGATATGGGCCGTGGTCAGCTCGACGGAGGTGAAGTCACCCGCTTCCAGGCCGTCGATGGCGCCCTTCAGGGTCAGGGACGTAAGGGCGCTCATTATTCGACAACCTTGGGCACGACGAAGAAGCCGTCGACGGACTTGGGGGCGTTGGAGGTGATCACCGAGGCGTCGCCGCCCATGGTCACCACGTCTTCACGAAGCGGCGCACCGGCGCCGACGACGCTGGTCAGCGGCTCGACGCCGTCGGTATCGACCTCGGCCAGCTGCTCGATCCACGCCATGATGCCGTTGAGCTCCTGGGCCAGGGGCTCCAGGCGATCTTCGGGTGTGGCGATCCGCGCGAGCCGCGCGACCTTGCGCACTGTGGCGACGTCAATGGCCATTGGGGGCCTCCTGAATTCCAAGCGCGTGGGTTAGCCGCCAGAGGGGCGCTTTGACAAGTCGTTCCCTTGCTGGGCGGGCCGTTCCCCGTGTTATGAGGGGCGATGCCCGTTCTCGATATCGAAGATTTCGCCGCCGCCATCCCCGATTACATGCCGATCGTCGGCCTCGACCCCGGCGAGAAGACCATCGGCGTGGCCGTTTCCGACGTCACCCTGACCGTCGCCAGTCCCCTCGCCCTGATCCGGAAGACCAAGTTCAGCGAGGACGCCGAGACGCTGTTCAAGCTGATGGGCAGCCGCAAGGCGGCCGGCATTGTCATCGGCCTGCCGATGAACATGGACGGCACCGAGGGCGTCCGCTGCCAGTCCAACCGGGCGCTGGGTCGCAACCTGCTGCGCCTGCAGCCCCACGTGCCGATCACCTTCTGGGACGAGCGCCTGTCGACGGCGGCCGTGACCCGGGTGCTGATCGAGGAGCACGACGTCAACCGCAAGCGCCGGGCCGAGGTGGTCGACAAGATGGCCGCCGGCTGGATTCTGCAGGGCGCGCTGGAGCGGATGCGGGGAATTCGGGAAGCTGCGGGCAAGGTTTAGCTTTCTTAGCTCCTCCCCCTCTGGGGGAGGTGGCCCGGAGGGCCGGAGGGGGCCAGTACGGCCGACTTCCAGCTAGCCCCCTCAGTCGCTCCGCGACAGCTCCCCCAGAGGGGGAGCAGCTACAGTTTCGCGACCTCGCGCGGAAACCGCCGAGTTGATGGAAAGGGTCGCGGAGCGTCCGGACCGCGTCCGGACTTGAATAGAAATAACCGTTTCGACGAAGCCGCCCGCTCCGCGTGGTCGTTATCCGTCAGCGTCCCAGCGGGTGGCCCAGTTGGGGCCTTACCGGGACCCGGAAGCTTCGGTTTCCCGAACGCCCGGAGGTCGGGGGGCGTGGGGCCAATCCTGACCAACACTCGCCTTGATCCCCATCCACGCCGACGGCGGGCGGGTCCTGCAACGCCAGGATCCCCGGACGCGCTTCAGTATCCCCCTGAAGCCCAGCCCCGCTCGATCACCCCCCGCCGCCGCAATGGTCGCTGGCCTTGCGCCCTTTCCTCACGACGAGGTGGGACAAGAATACGGGAGGTTTTTAGGGGGCTGCGTCGATTGTCTGGGCGCCCGTACAAGTCCTCCCCCTAGCGGGGGAGGCGATCGCGCAGCGATCGGAGGGGGAAGTCCCGCTGAATCAATGCGGTGTTCCCCCGCCGGCCTCCGGCCCCCTCACCCTTCAGGGGGAGGACTTGCCGCGTCTATCCCCGCGCCTATCCGGGGACGGCGCGATCGCTATCCCCGTGGTCCCGCCTTCCCTCTCCCGGCAAAGCCGCCTAAGACACCGTTTCATGACGGCCAAGCCCCATGATCCCGCCCGCGTCGCCCTCGACGCGATCCGCGCCCGCGCCTTTGCGTTCCCAAAGCGCCATTTCCTGTCCGCCGGCGACCTCAACGCGCCCCAGGCCGCCGACCTGCTGGACCTGGCCGAGGCGTTCGTCGCCTTCAACCGCCAGACCTCCAAGTCGCTGGACCTGCTCAAGGGCCGGACGCTGATGAACCTGTTCTTCGAGAACAGCACCCGCACCCAGTCCAGCTTCGAGATCGCCGGCAAGCGCCTGGGCGCCGACGTGGTCAATATGAGCCCGCGCACCTCGTCGATCACCAAGGGCGAAACCCTGATCGACACCGCCGTGACCCTGAACGCCATGCGCCCCGACCTGCTGGTGGTGCGCCACGCCTCGTCGGGCGCGGCCTCCTTGCTCAGCCAGAAGGTCAGCGGCCATGTGATCAATGCCGGCGACGGCCAGCACGAGCATCCGACCCAGGCGGTGCTGGACGCCCTGTCGATCCGCCGCGCCTTTGGCCGGGTGTCGGGCCTGACCGTGGCGATCTGCGGCGATGTTTTGCACAGCCGCGTGGCGCGCTCGAACGTCTCCCTTCTGCACACCCTGGGCGCCAGCGTGCGGCTGGTGGGCCCCGCCACCCTGATGCCGGCCCAGGCCGAGCGCTGGGGGGTGACCGTGCACCACGACATGAAGTCGGGCCTGGCCGGCGCTGACGTGGTGATGATGCTGCGCCTGCAGCTGGAGCGGATGCAGGGCGGCTTCGTGCCCTCGACCCGCGAATATTTCCGCTTCTATGGCCTGGACCGCGAAAAGCTGTCGCGCGCCGCGCCGGGGGCCAAGGTCATGCACCCCGGGCCCATGAACCGGGGCGTCGAGATCGACAGCGACGTGGCCGACGATCCGGCCGTCAGCCTGATCCAGGACCAGGTCGAGATGGGCGTCGCCGCCCGGATGGCGGTGCTGACCAGCCTCGCCGCACGGCTGGAGGCCGACCAATGAATTCGCCCCAGCCCCTGGCCTTCACCAATGCCCGCCTGGTCGATCCCGAGAGCGGCTATGATGGTCCCGGCGGGGTCATCGTCTCCGAAGGCGTGATCTCCGACGTCGCCAAGGGCCGCGAGTTCGGCAAGCTGGGCAAGGGCGTCAGGGTCGTCGACTGCGGCGGGGCCCTGCTGGCCCCCGGCCTGATCGACCTGCGGGTCAAGACCGGCGAGCCGGGCTCTGAGACCAAGGAAACCCTGGCTTCAGCCGCGCGCGCCGCCGCCGCCGGCGGCGTGACCTCCATCGTCGTCCAGCCCGACACTGACCCGGCCATCGACGATCCCAGCGTGGTCGACTTCATCCTGCGCCGGGCCCGCGACATCGACAGCGCCCGCATACTCTGCGCCGGCGCGGCGACCAAGGGCCTGAAGGGCGAGCAGATGGCCGAGATCGGCCTGATGCGCGAGGCCGGCTGCGTCTACATCACCGACGCCGACCGCCCGATCGTCGACAGCAAGGTGTTCCAGCGCATCCTGACCTACGCCAAGGGCTTCGACACCCTGCTGGCCCACCGGCCGATGGACATGTGGCTGGCCAAGGGCGGCGCGGCGATCGGCGGCGAATTCGCCGGCCGCCTGGGCCTGCCCGCCATCTCGCCGATGGCCGAGCGGATCATGCTGGAGCGCGACATCGCCCTGCTGGAAGCCACCGGCGGCCGCCTGCTGGTCGACCAGATCACCAGCGCCGGCGCGCTGGAGACCCTGGCGCGCGGCAAGGCCAAGGGCCTGCGCCTGCACGCCAGCGTGTCGATCAATCACCTCTCGTTCAACGAGCTCGACGTGGGCGACTATCGCACCTTCGCCAAGGTCACCCCGCCCCTGCGCGGCGAGGACGACCGTCAGGCCCTGATCGAGGCGCTCGCCTCGGGCCTGATCGACATCGTGGTCTCCGCCCACGCCCCGGCCCCCGCCGAGGACAAGCGCCTGCCCTTCGACGAGGCCGCCCCCGGCGCCATCGGCGTCGAGACTCTGCTGCCGGCCCTGCTGTCGCTGTACCACGACGAACGCCTGACGCTGGTCGACCTGATCCGCGCGGTCACCCTGGCGCCGGCCGAGCTGCTGGGCCTGCGCGGCGGCCGTATCGCGCCAGGCGCGCCGGCCGACCTGGTGCTGTGCGACATCGACGCGCCGATCATCGTGGATGCGGCCAAGCTGCTCTCGAAGTCCAAGAACTCGCCGTTCGACGGCCGCAGGCTGCAGGGTCAGGTGCTGATGACGCTGGTGGATGGCCGGGTGGTGCATCGGGCCGAGGGGTAGTTCCTTCAATGGCAAGAATTGACAATCTTTGCTAAATATTACCCACTGCCATCAGAGGTGCATGATGGCGACCATGAACGTTTCCCTGCCTGACGCCATGAAAGACTGGGTGGAAGGCCGCGCCGAGACCGGGCGCTACAGCAATGCCAGCGACTATGTGCGCGACCTGATCCGCCGCGACCAGGAACGCGCCGAGAAGGTCGCCGCCATGCAGCGCCTGATCGACGAAGCCGAAGAGAGCGGTGTCGGGACCAGCTCCATGGACGACATCCTGGCGGCGGCGCGCCGCCGGCTGCGGGCCAGTGCGGATGGCCTATAGGCTCAGTCGCAAGGCCGAGCAGGATATCCTCGATATCTACCTGACCGGAGCGGGCGCGTTTGGGCAGGGCCAGGCCGAGCGCTATCATGCGGGGCTGGAAAGGGCGTTCGCGTTTCTCTCCGAGTTCCCGCTCGCCGCTCCCGAACGCGACGAACTGGGCCGCTCGTCGCGCGTCCATCCTTACAAGAGCCACATCATCATCTACCGCCTCGACGGGGCGGACATCTTCATCCAGCGTGTTCGGCATGGATCCGAAGATTGGCTTCCCTGAAGGGTCAGGGGCCCGCCTTTTGCCCCCGCCCTGAGTCTCCTGCTACACCTTCGCCACAAGCAATCCTTGCGTAGCGGTTGAAATCGCGCGCAACTCGCCTTAGGGTCGAAACGTGCAAGATCTCGCTCAAGCCGTCTATCTCACGCTCGCGATCGCCGTCGTCGGAGGCTACCTCCTCGGCTCGATCCCGTTCGGCCTGATCGCCACCCGCCTCGGCGGGGCCGGCGACATTCGCCAGATCGGCTCGGGCAATATCGGCGCGACCAATGTGCTGCGCTCGGGCCGCAAGGATCTGGCGGCCATCACCCTGCTGGGCGACGCCGGCAAGGGCGTGCTGGCCGTGCTGCTGGCCCGCTGGCTGACGAACGACAGCGCCGCCATCGTCGCCCTGGCCGGCGGCGCGGCGTTTCTGGGCCACCTGTTTCCCGTCTGGCTGAAGTTCAAGGGCGGCAAGGGCGTGGCCACCTTCTATGGCGTGCTGCTGGCCGCCTGCTGGCCCGTGGGCGTGCTGGCCGCCATCACCTGGCTGGCCATGGCCGCCCTGTTCCGCATCAGCTCGCTGGCCGCCCTGACCGCCGCCGCCCTGGCCGCGCCGTTCGCCCTGGCCACCGACCAGCCCTATGCCATGCTGGTGCTGGCCCTGTTCATGGCCGTGCTGATCTTCATCCGCCACCGCGAGAACATCGCCCGCCTGCTGAAGGGCGAAGAACCCAAGATCGGCAAGAAGAAGACGGCGGAGACCCCGCCTCCGGCCGCGTGATTTCGGGCCGCCTCTCGGACGTTCAGCGCCTGGCCTGGCTTCGGCTGGCGCGCACCGAGACGGTCGGCCCCGTCGCCTTCGAGCACCTGCTGGCCCGCTTCGGCACGCCCGAGCGCGCCCTGAGCGCCCTGCCCGACCTCTCCCGTCGCGGGGGGCGGGCCACGCCGCTGAACATTCCCCTGCGCGAAACCATCGAGCGGGAACTGGAGGCCGGCGCGGCCCTGGGCGCGCGGCTGCTGTGCGGTTGCGAGCCTGACTTCCCCGCCCGCCTGACCGCCCTTGATCCGCCGCCGCCGGTGCTGTGGGCCCTGGGCCGGGCCGAGCTTCTGCCCCAAGCCAGCATCGCCATCGTCGGCGCCCGCATAGCCTCGGCCGCCGGCCAGCGCTTCGCCCGCCAGCTGGCCGCCGAGCTGGGCGAGGCCGGCCATGTCATCGTCAGCGGCATGGCGCGCGGCGTCGACGGCGCGGCGCATGAGGGCGCGATGCGCACCGGCACGGTGGCCGTGCTGGGCGGCGGAATTGGCGACATCTATCCGCCCGAACATGCTTCGCTCCATGCCCGCATCGCCGTGGAGGGCTGCGTGGTGTCCGAAAGCGCCCCCGACCGCCGCGCCCAGGCCAAGGACTTCCCGCGCCGCAACCGCATCATCTCCGGTCTGTCGCTGGGCGTGGTGGTGGTCGAGGCCGAGCTGAAGTCCGGCTCGCTGATCACCGCCCGCCTGGCCGCCGAGCAGGGCCGCGATGTCTTCGCCGTGCCCGGCTCGCCGCTGGACCCGCGCGCCCGGGGGACCAACGACCTGATCCGCCAGGGCGCGATCCTGTGCGAAGGCGCCGAAGACGTCCTGCGCAACCTATCGGGCCAGACCCATCTGCGCGAGCGCGAGCGGGACTATGACGGCGAGCCGGCAGCCGACATTGACTTCGACGCCCTGCGCGAGCGTCTGGCCGCCCTGCTCTCACCCACGGCCGTTTCGCGCGACGAACTGGTCCGGGCGACCGGCGCCCCGACCTCGGCGGTGATGGCGGCCCTGGTGGAACTGGCCCTTGCCGAACGGGCGGAGCTGCTGGCCGGAGGGATGGTGGCGGGGGTTTGATGCGACGGCGCCTTGCCCCAAGTACTGGATATCAGTACTGTGGACATTGAATTCGAATGGGACCCTGAGAAGGCTCGGAGCAACCTCGCCAAACATGGGGTTGATTTCAAAGACGCCTGTCACGCGATCCTGGACCCTTGGCGGATGGAGGATGTCGATGACCGGTTCGACTACGGCGAAGAAAGGATCCAGATCATCGGCGCCTGCTTCGGGGCCATCCTCTTCGTCGTCACCGTCTCACATGTCCAAAATCACTACCGGATCATCTCAGCCAGACCCGCCAACCCCGTCGAAAGCAAAAGGTACTTTCGTGGTGCGTAGCGGCGATCTGCCGATGGGCAAGACCGACTGGGATCGCCTCAAGGCGATGACAGACGAAGACATCAACGCCGCCGCACTGTCCGATCCCGACTGCCCGCCGCTGACCGAGGAGCAGCTATCCCGGTTCAAGCGCGTCAACGCGATCAAGGATATTCGCGGTCGGCTAGGCATGACCCAGGCGGCGTTCTCTGCGGCATTCCGCTTGCCGCTGTCGACAGTCCGGGATTGGGAACAGGGTCGAACCACGCCAGACGCGCCCGCCAGAACGCTGCTGACGGCGATAGCCCGGGATCCCGAGACGATGCGAAGGCTGGTCGGTGGCGAAGCGGCCTGATCGGCGACTTCTGGCCTGAAATCCTAGACGCTGAGGTCGATCATCAGCCCGGTGCCCTGGGCCGGGGCGGCGCGAATGGCGTCGCGCAGGCGGTCGGCGATCTGCGCGCGTTCCGCGTTGGAGGTCACCGGCTTGACGGGCTGGATCGGCGAGACATAGGCCTCGGTGGCGATCCGGTTGATGGTCGAGACGTTCATGAGCGCCAAAAAGGTTTGGGTTCAGTCTCCACTATCACCCGACCGACCTTAACAATCGGCTACCAAATCGCGGGAAACGGCGCCGTTTGAACAGGCCGCGTTGACAGACACCCCGTCGCGCCCCCACTTTCCGCCGCTCGCCTCCAGGGCGATCCTCCCCCAGGGTACAAGAGTCCTAATGAACGTCGTCGTCGTCGAGAGCCCGGCCAAGGCCAAGACCATCAACAAGTATCTCGGGTCCGACTACACGGTTCTCGCCTCGTACGGCCATATCCGCGACCTGCCGTCGAAAGACGGCTCGGTGGAGCCCGACAACGATTTCGCGATGAGCTGGGAGATCGACGCGAAGTCGTCCAAGCGCGTCGCCGACATCATCGACGCGATGAAGGGGGCCGACCGCCTGATCCTGGCCACCGACCCCGACCGCGAAGGGGAAGCGATCAGCTGGCACATTCTGGAGGTCCTTCAGAAGAAGAAGGCGGTCAAAGGCATGACCGTCCAGCGCGTGACGTTCAACGCCATCACCAAGGCGTCCGTCCTCGAAGCGATGGCCAATCCGCGCGACATCGACATGGAGCTGGTCGAGGCCTATCTGGCCCGCCGCGCCCTGGACTACCTGGTCGGCTTCACCCTCTCGCCCGTCCTGTGGCGCAAGCTGCCGGGCAGCCGCTCGGCCGGCCGCGTCCAATCGGTCTGTCTGCGGCTGATCGTCGAGCGCGAGATGGAGATCGAGCGCTTCAAGACCCAGGAATACTGGAGCGTCGACGCCGACGTCTCGGCCGGCGCCGATCCGTTCCTGGCCCGGCTGGTCAAGCACGAAGGCAAGAAGCTCACCAAGTTCGACCTGAACAACGAGGGCTCGGCCCTGGCCGCCAAGGCGGCGGTCGAAAAGGCCGTGTTCAAGATCGCCGCCGTCGAGAAGAAGCCCGGCAAGCGCTCGCCCGCTCCGCCCTTCACCACCTCGACCCTGCAGCAGGAAGCCTCCCGCAAGCTGGGTTTCAGCGCCCAGCGCACCATGCAGGCGGCGCAGAAGCTCTATGAAGGCATCGACATCGGCGGCGAGACCGTCGGCCTGATCACCTATATGCGAACCGACGGCGTGGCGGTCGGCCCCGAGGGCATCGCCGAAGCCCGCGACGTGATCGGCAATGTCTATGGCAAGGACTACGTCCCCGAGACGCCGCGCTACTACAAGGTCAAGGCCAAGAACGCCCAGGAGGCCCACGAAGCCATCCGCCCGACCAGCCTGGGCCGCAATCCGGGCTCGCTGCGCCTGGAGCCGGATCTGGGCCGCCTGTACGAGCTGATCTGGAAGCGGATGATCGCCTCGCAGATGGAAAGCGCCCGCATCGAGCGCACCACGGTCGACATCGAAAGCCACGACGGCCAGACCGGCCTGCGCGCCACCGGCCAGGTCGTGCTCTTCCCCGGCTATCTGACCGTCTACGAAGAAGGCCGCGACGACGACGGCGACGAGGACAGCGCCCGCCTGCCGATGATCGAGGACGGCGCCAGCGCCAAGGTGATCGACGCCCGCGCCGACCAGCACTTCACCGAACCGCCCCCGCGCTATTCGGAAGCCAGCCTGGTCAAGAAGATGGAAGAGCTGGGGATCGGCCGTCCGTCGACCTACGCCTCGGTCCTGACCGTGCTGCGCGACCGCGAATATGTGAAGATGGAGAAGAACCGCTTCATCCCGGAAGACAAGGGCCGCCTGGTCACCGCCTTCCTGGAGCAGTTCTTCCGTCGCTATGTCGAATACGATTTTACCGCCGGCCTCGAAGAGCAGCTGGACCTGGTGTCGGACGGCAAGCTGGACTGGAAACAGTTCCTGCGCGACTTCTGGAAAGACTTCGCCGCCGCCGTCGGCGAGATCGCCGAACTGCGCGTCACCAATGTGCTGGACGCGCTGAACGACGCCCTCGGCCCGCATATCTTCCCCGACAAGGGCGACGGCTCCAACCCGCGCACCTGCCCCACCTGCGGGACGGGCATGCTGTCGCTGAAGGTCGGCAAGTTCGGCGCCTTCATCGGCTGTAGCAACTATCCCGAATGCCGCTTCACCCGCCAACTGGCCACCGCCGAAGGCGAAGGCGAGGCCGAGGCCGCCGACAAGGACCTGGGGATCAATCCCGAGACCGGTCGCTCGGTGTGGCTGAAGAACGGCCGCTTTGGCCCCTATGTCGAAGAGCCGCCGGCCGCCGAGAGCGGTGACAAGCCCAAACGATCCAGCCTGCCCAAGGGCTGGCTGCCGGCCGCCGTCGATCTTGAAAAGGCCCTGCGCCTGCTGGCCCTGCCGCGCGAAGTCGGGATGCACCCCGACGACGGCAAGAAGATCACCGCCGGCCTTGGCCGGTTTGGGCCCTTCGTCCTGCACGAGGGCACCTACGCCAATCTGGAAAACCCCGAAGAGGTGTTCGACATCGGCCTGAACCGCGCCGTCGCCCTGCTGGCCGACAAGCGGGCCGGCGGCGGGCGTCCGCAGCGTGGCCAGGCCGCGGCCCTGGCCGACCTGGGCGTCCACCCCGAGGACGGCAAGCCGGTGAAGGTGCTGTCGGGCCGCTTTGGTCCCTACATCAAGCACGGCGACACCAACGCCAATGTGCCCAAGGGCGCTGATCCGGCCGCCCTGACCCTGGCCGAGGCTGTGGTCCTGCTGGCCGAACGCGTCGCCAAGGGCGGCGGCAAGAAGCCGGTGAAGAAGGCGGCCGCCAAGAAGGCCCCGGCCAAGGCGGCGACCAAGGCTCCGGCCAAGGCAAAGGCGGCCGCTGACGGCGCGGCTCCGGCCAAGAAGGCGCCCGCCAAAAAGCCGGCGGCCAAGAAAGCGGCTCCTAAAAAGGCCGCCGCCAAGAAGCCCGCAAAGTCTTCAACCGAGACGGGGGCGTGACCCTACCCATGTTTGCGATCCGGGGTTAGATTACCGGCATGACGTCGCTTGAACGCCCCCTGCCCCTGACCGTCGTGGTCGCCGGCCTGATCCTGGTCAGCGTCTTGGGCTTCGTCATGGGCGTGACCAATGCTTTGAAGGGCGGCAAGCCCAACACCAGCGCCTCGACCGCGCCCCTGGCCGAGGTGTCGGGTGTGCCGGTCAAGGACGCGGCCCCGGCTCCGCTCTACGTGCCGGCGCCGCCCGAAAAGCCCAAGGTCAAGGCCGTCGAGGTCAAGACCGCCGAGGCGGAAGCCCCTCCAGCGGTGATCGAGACCCCACCGGCGCCGTCGGAAGCCGCGCCGACGGCTGCAACGACCCCGCCGGCCCAGCAGCCGCCGCGGTCGATTGAGGACCTCTACTGAGCTACGCCGGTTAGAAGCCCCCGAGAGCGGACGTGCTTACGGTCTGCTCGGCGTGGTGAGCGGCCATCAGCCGGGCTGATCATCTCCTTGAGGGAGCAGTCATATGGCAACATCGTTTTACGATTTGAGCGTTGCTTGCTTCGCGCAGACACTAGCAGCCATGGCAGGCTTTCTTGACCGTAGCCGACGTCACTACATCGACATCGGTCGTGACCCAAACGATCTGACGACATGTCGCTTGGTTGAGGACATGGCATCGCTGAAGTTCCAAGTTATTGCTGTAGCGCATTACTCGGTAGGCGCAATTCAGGGTATTGAAAGCGGAGTGTTCGAGCCTCCAAAAGCATCGCGACCGCTTGAATATCGAGAATTGGAAGAGACGACCCAACGCGCTCGAAAAGCGCTGGAGTTACTGGACCGTAAACAGATTGATGACCTCGCCAATCGCGACGTCCTATTTCAGTCAGGCGACGTAAGCCTGCCGTTCACTGCTGATAGCTTCATTTTGTCATTCTGCCTCCCCAATCTCCATTTCCACGCGACGACGGCGTACGACATCCTGCGGGTAAATGGCGCGCCGATCGGAAAGCGGGACTACATGGGACGACTGAGAGTTAAGACCTAGCGGACTGGAACCGAGGCTGGCGAATGTCGCTTTCGGGTCGAAATTTGCCCTCGCCCCCCTCGCCGCAACCGAACTCTAGATCATCATCGCGACCCATTCCCTTGCCGACGGACGCGTGCCCGGCAAATCGCGGCCGGTTCCAGCGTCTTTCCCTTGGCCATTCCCCCCGCTGCCGGGTTATCCCAGCACATGGCCAAACCGCGCACGCCCAAGTCGTCGAAATTCCCCGCTGCTCCCAAGCCGCCGCAAGGCCTGCCGGATCGTGAGACCCTGCTGGCGTTCCTGCGCAGCGCCGGCGAGAGCGGCAAGGCCGACATCGCTCGCCACTTTGGTCTGAAGGGCGCCGATCGCCGCGCCCTGCGCGAAATGCTGCGTGAACTGGAGGCCCAGGGCGACCTGGGCAAGCGCGGCCGCAAGGGCTTTGCCGAGGCCGGCTCGCTGCCGCCGGTGGGCGTGGCCGACGTGGTCGATCGCGACGCCGACGGCGACATGTTCGTCAAGCTGACCAAGTCCGGCGACGACGCGCCGCTGGTGCGCCTCTCGCCGGCTCGCAACGAAAACGCCGGCGGCGCGCCGGGCATGGGTGACCGCCTGCTGGTGCGCTTCGAGCGCCTCGAAAACGGCGAGATGGAAGCCCGGCTGATCAAGAGGCTGGGCCAGAGCGCTCACAAGATTCTGGGCGTGATCCGCCGGCATCGCCGCGAGATCCGGGTCGAGCCCGTGGATCGCAAGTCCAAGGAAAGCCTGATCCTCAACGAGCAGGAGGCCAAGGACCTGAAGGACGGCGATCTAGTCATCGCCCAGGTCGGCACGGCCGCGGGTCGCTATGGCCCCAAGCAGGGCAAGGTGCTGGAAGTGGTGGGCCGCGAGGACCATCCGCGCGCCGCCTCGCTGATCGCCATCCACAGCCACGGCATCCCGACCGGTTTCTCCGAAGAGGCTGAAGCCGAGGCCGCCGCCGCCAAACCGCCGACGCTGGAGGGCCGCGACGACCTGCGCGACCTGCCGTTCGTGACCATCGACCCCGTTGACGCCCGCGACCATGACGACGCCGTCTATGCCCATCCTGATCCCGACGCGAACAATGTGGACGGCTGGATCGTCTGGGTGGCCATCGCCGACGTCGCCGCCTATGTGCGCCCGGGCTCGGCGCTTGACCGCGAGGCCCGCGAAAAGGGCAACAGCGTCTATTTCCCCGACCGGGTGGAGCCGATGCTGCCCGAGGTGCTGTCCAACGGCCTGTGCTCCCTGCGTGAAGGCGAGAACCGCGCCACCCTGGCGGTGCGGATGGTGTTCGACAGCGCCGGTCGCAAGAAGAGCCACCGCTTTGTGCGCGGCCTGATGCGCTCGGCCGCCAAGCTCTCCTACGAGCAGGCCCAGGCCGCCATCGACGGCGTGATCCCGCCCGACGGCCAGGACGGCGACAAGGCCCCGCCCCTGCTGGATCCGATCCTCAAGCCCCTGTGGACCGCCTTCCGCCTGATGGGCAAGGGCCGCGACATCCGCTCGCCGCTGGGCATCGAGAGCGACGAGCGCAAGATCGTCATCACGAAAGAGGGCGAGATCGCCTCGATCAATCGCCGCGCCAGCCTCGAGGCCCACAAGCTGATCGAGGAGATGATGATCCAGGCCAATGTCTCGGCCGCCGAGAGCCTGGAAGCCAAGCGCACGCCGCTGATCTATCGCGTCCACGACACACCCAGCCAGGAGAAGGTCCAGAACCTGGCCGAGTTCCTGGCGACGCTGGAGATCAAGTGGAACAAGGGCGAGGCCCCGCAGACCTCGCGCTTCAACAAGCTGCTGGACGAAACCCGCGACGGGCCGCATGCCGCCATCATCAACGAGGTGGTGCTGCGCACCCAGATGCAGGCCCACTACAGCGCCGACAATCTGGGCCATTTCGGCCTGAACCTGGCCAAGTACGCCCACTTCACCAGCCCGATCCGGCGCTATGCCGACCTGATCGTACACCGGGCCCTGATCCGGGCGCTGGGGCTGGGCAGCGATGGCCTGACCGATCAGGACATCAGCCAGATCAAGGATACGGCCGAGACCATCACCTATGCCGAGCGCCGGGCCATGGCCGCCGAGCGTGACGCCACCGACCGCTATATCGCCGCCTTCCTGTCCGACCGGGTGGGGGCGACGTTCAATGGCCGCATCACCGGCGTCACCCGCTTTGGCCTGTTCGTGAAGCTGGACGAGACCGGGGCCGACGGCCTGATCCCGATCTCGTCCCTGGGCGCAGAGTTCTTCGTCCATGACGAACGCATGCACGCCCTGGTCGGAGAGCGCACCGGCAAGCGCTGGCCGCTGGGCCTGAATGTCGAGGTCAAGCTGGTCGAGGCCACCCCGGTGACCGGCGGCCTGCTGTTCGAAATGCTGAGCGAGCCGCTGCCGGCAGATCCCAAGGCGCCCTTGCCAAGGCTCGGGGCCCGGCGTCAGGCGGCGGTCAAGCCGCGTGGCGGGCTGCCCAAGGGCGTTCGGCGCGGCAAGCGGCGATAGCATGCGCCCCGACCTCGACCAGTTCCACGCCATCGCCATCAGCCGCCTCGCCCACCAGCTCAAGGCCGAGGGCCGCTCGGTGATCCACATGGAGTTCGGCCAGCCCTCGACGGGTGCGCCGAAGGCCGCGATCGCCCGCGCTCACCACGTGCTGGACACCGACGGCCTGGGCTATTGGGAGAGCCCGGCGCTGAAGGCTCGCATCGCCCGGCACTATGACGACAGGCACGGCGTGCATGTCGATCCCGAGCAGATCATCCTGACCTGCGGCGCCTCGCCGGCCCTGGTCATGGCCCTGGCCTCGTCGTTCGAGGCCGGCGACCGCGTGGCCCTGGCCCGGCCCGGCTATGTGGCCTATCGCAACACGCTGAAAGCCCTGAACCTGGTTCCGGTCGAGATCGCCTGCGGGCCGGAAGATCGCTACCAGCTGACCGCCGCCCACCTGGCGGCGCTGGATCCCGCCCCGGCCGGCGTCATCGTGGCCAGCCCCGCCAACCCGACCGGCACCGTCATCGCCGACGATGAAATGGCCGCCATCGCGGACATATGCCGTACACGGAATATCCGGATCGTCAGCGACGAAATCTATCACGGCCTGTCCTATGTCGGCCCCGTCCGCTCCATGCTGGAGTTCGAGCCGAGCGCCCTGGTGGTCAACAGTTTCTCGAAATATTTCAGCATGGTGGGCTGGCGGCTGGGCTGGCTGCTGTCGCCGCTGGAGCATGTGCATCGGGCGCGGGCCTATATGGGCAACCTGTTCCTGACCGCCCCGTCGCTGAGCCAGCACGCCGGCCTGGTGGCCATGGACTGCCACGAGGAGCTCGACGGCCATGTCAAGGTCTATCGCCGGAACCGCCAGCTGCTGCTCGACGCCCTGCCCTCGCTGGGCCTGGCGAAGATCGCGCCGCCGGACGGGGCTTTCTACATCTGGGCCGATATCGGCCACCTGACCGATGACTCGATGGCGTTCTGCCAGCAGTTGTTGACCGACACGGGGGTCGCCACCGCCCCGGGCATCGACTTCGATCCCGTCGAGGGACACCGGTTCATGCGGATCAGCTTCGCGGTGTCGACGGCGGAGGTCGAGGAGGCTTTGCGGCGGCTGGTCCCTTGGTTTGCCGGCCGCTAGCTGCTCCCCCTCTGGGGGAGCTGGCGCGGAGCGACTGAGGGGGCTATCGCGGCATCCGCCCAGCTAGCCCCCTCCGGCCCTCTGGGCCACCTCCCCCAGAGGGCCGGAGGATCTAAGTCGCGCCCCCTACTTCTTCTCCAGATAATCCAGCGCCATGAACACCTCGGCCTTCACGCCGGTTTCCAGCACCGCCTCGTCGATGTCGAAATAGGGCGAGTGATTGGCCGGGGCGCCAGCGGCCGGAACGCTGGCCGGGCGACCGCCCAGCTGGATGAACACGCCCGGAACTTTCTGGGCGTACATCGAGAAATCCTCGGCTCCCGTCACCAGGGCGGCGTTGTCGTCAACCTTGCCGGGCGAGGCTTTCGACAGCGAGGTCTTCACCCACTTCGACAGGTCGGGATCGTTGTAGGTCACCGGATAGGGCTGGGTGAACACGGCCTGCGCCTTGGCTCCGTAGCGGTCGCCGATGGCGGCGACGCTCTTCTGGACCTTGTCGATCAGGTCGGCCCGGCGCTCGGTCGAGAAGGTGCGCATGGTGCCGCCCATCACCAGGTCTTCCGGAATGATGTTCTGGCGCATGCCCATGTTGATCGTGGCGATGGTCACGACCGAGGGCGACACCCCGACATCGACCTGACGGGCGGCGATCTGGTTCATGGCCTGGATGATGTCGGCCGCGACGCTGGCCATGTCGATGCCGGCCCAGGGCCGCGCGCCGTGGGTCTGCTTGCCCTTCACCGTGATCGCGATGCGGTCGGACGAGGCGTAGAAGCCCATCGGCCGGTAGTTCAGCAGGTGGGCGTCGGCCGGGCCGATGTGCAGGCCGAAGATGGCGTCGACCTTGGGCTGGTCCAGAGCCCCATCCTGGATCATCAGCTTGGCGCCGCCTTCCTCGCCGGCCTGCGGGCCTTCCTCGGCGGGCTGGAAGATCAGGACGACCGTACCCTTGATGTCGGCCTTCATGCCGGCCAGCACCGTGGCGGTTCCCAGCAGCATGGCGACATGGGTGTCGTGGCCACAGGCGTGCATCACCGGCACCGTGCGGCCTTCCCAGGTGGCGGTGACCTTGGAGGCGAACGGCAGGCCGGTCTTTTCCTCGACCGGCAGGGCGTCCATGTCGGCGCGCAGGGCCACGACCTTGCCGGGCTTGCCGCCCTTGAGGATGCCGACCACGCCGGTCTTGCCCACGCCTTCGCGGACCTCGAAGCCCAGGGCCTTCAACTCCCTGGCGACGAGGGCGGCGGTTCGGACCTCCTGGTTGCCCAGTTCCGGGTTCTGGTGAAGGTCGCGGCGCCAAGCGACGACCTTGGGCTGGACCGCCTTGGCGGCGGCCTCGACCTTGGCGGCCGAAGGCGCGGCCAGGGCCGGCGCGCCGAAAGCCAGGCCAGCCATGATCGCCAGCGTCGAAACCCGTCCAAACATGCGCGTCGTCCTCTGAAAAGCCGGCGGACATTGGGGTGCTTGCAGCGGGATGGTCAAGCTGACGTAAGGGGCGGCTTTGCGAATGGCGCGATCGGACTAAGCTTGGGCCATGGACGAGCCGATCGACGCCAAATTCGACACGATCAACGACGCCGCCGTGCGCGAGCCGGGCACCGGCGTGCTGCGACCGCGCCACGCCGCCACCCTGATCATCGTGCGCACCGACGCGGCCAAGCCGCGCCTGCTGATGGGACGCCGCGCGGGCGGCCACGCCTTCATGCCCGACAAGTGGGTGTTCCCCGGCGGCCGGGTGGATCGCGGCGACTATCGCGCCCCCTCGGCCAGCGAGCTTGCGCCCGAGGTCGCCGCCCGGCTGACCCACGAGCCGCGCCACCCCAGCCCAGCCACCCTGGCCCGCGCCCTGGGCCTGGCGGCCATCCGCGAGACCTTCGAGGAGACAGGCCTGCTGCTGGCCCGTCCCGCGCCTTCACGGCCCGCCGCGGGGGCCTGGCGGCCCTTCCTGGCCCAGGGGGCCCTGCCCGACCTGGCGCCGCTGGCCTTCGTGGCCCGGGCGATCACCCCGCCCTATCGCACCCGCCGCTTCGACGCCCGGTTCTTCATGGCGTCGGCCGAGGCCCTGATCAGCCTGGACCGCCAGCCCGACTGCGGCGAGCTGGACGAGATCGCCTGGGTGGATTTCGACGAGGCCATGGCCCTGGACCTGCCCAATATCACCCGCTTCGTGGTCGCCGAGATCGGCCAGAGGTTGAAGGATGCTGGACGCCCCGCCCCCTTCATGCGTTTCCTTAACGGCGCCCGGAACCTGACCTATGTCTGAGCCGGCGCCTCTGGGGGGAGATCGACATGCTGGTCCTTCTGTTCGCGTCCGCATTGGCGACCACGCCGCCGGCACCTGAGCCCGAGATCAGTCGACTGGCCTGGATGACGGGCTGCTGGATGCAGGTCCGCTCCAATGGCCGCGTCGACGAGCAGTGGATGGCCCCCGGCGGCGGCGTGATGCTGGGCATGAGCCGCACCCTGAAGGACGGCAAGGTGCGCGAGTTCGAATTCCTGCGAATCGCGCCCGGCCTCGACGGCAAGCTGGTCTTCAGCGCCCAGCCTTCGGGCCAGGCCGAGGCGGACTTTCCGCTGAAGGAGATCACCGACGACACGGTGGTGTTCGAGGACGCCGCCCACGACTTTCCCCAGCGGATTCTGTACAAGCGCGTGGACGCCCGGACGATTATCGGCCGGATCGAGGGCCAGATCGGCGGCCAGGCCCGATCGGTGGACTATCCCTACACGCGGTGCCCCGCTGGCAATTGACTTTGGCGCGTTGATGAGTATGTTCCGCGCCTCTCATTTCCAGCGCGCGGGTACCCTGCGCGATACCGCAGGGATTCGACCATGGCCAAACCGGCTTCAATCAAGATCCGCCTGAACTCGACGGCGGACACCGGCTTCTTCTACGTGACCAAGAAGAACGCCCGCACCAAGACCGAGAAGATGGTGCTGAAGAAGTACGATCCGGTCATCCGCAAGCACGTCGAATTCAAGGAAGGCAAGATCAAGTAGATCTGCCTGACCGGTACGACACGACAAAACGCCCGGCTAGCGATAGCCGGGCGTTTTTGATTCTGGGGGCTTGATGACTTGCCCCCTCCGCGCTGCGCGCTCCTCCCCCGTAGGGGGAAGATGAGAGCGTCCTCCCCCTACGGGGGAGGACGACCGCGAAGCGGTCAGGAGGGGGCGAGTCTTCCGGCTAACAATCGTGCCCCGCCCCCAACGGCCGGCACCGTCCATCAATGTCCGCCGGCGGCTTCACGCCTGTCACCGCCGCGATGGTGGGGGCGATATCCACCGTGTCCAGCGGCAGGACGCGCTCGCGGGGCGCGCCGTCCTTCCACCAGAAGATGATCGGCACCCGGCGGTCATAGTCCCACGGGCTGCCGTGGGTGGAGACATAGGTCGCGCCGGCCGTTGCGGGCACGAGGTCGGGCTTGAAGGCGACGACGATGTCGCCTGAGCGACCCGGATAGGCGCTGCGGCGCATGCGTTCGCGGATCGAGATTTCCTCAGGCGAGGTGTCGACCGGCTCCGGAGCCAGGGTCAGCAGACTGTTGACGTCGAACGCCTCGACCACCTCGGGCTGGCGCGAGACCAGGGCCAGGGCGGCGGCCGTGACGCGCATGTGCTCGACCGGCGGCAGGGCCTTCCTGTCTGGACCGACGACATCGATGGTGTTGATGCCGCCATCGGCGACCAGCGGGTCGTAGGCGAGGCCCAGGTCGGCGCGAAGCGTCTCATTCAGCTTGGCCAGCCACGGCTTGGTGGCGATGCGGCCCGCGTCATAGCCCTCCTCGTGCAGGCGCTCGGGCATGTCAGCGCCGCCATGGTCGGCGGACAGCACCACTAGAACCCCGCCCTTGGCCTTGCCGACCTTGTCGAGGAACTCGCCCAGGCGGTCATCCAGACGGGCGATCTGGTCGCACATCTCCGGGCCGCGCGTACCGTAGCGGTGGCCGATATAGTCGGTGGCCGAAAGGCTGACGGTCAGGACATCGACCTGGGGCCCGTCGCCCAGCCCGTAGGCGTCTCGCAACTGGGCCGCCAGTTCCAGGGTGACCTGATCGGTATAGGGGCTGGAGCCCAGGTCGCGCAGCTTGCCCGCCTCGTCACCCGCGACGGGGATCGGCAGGGCCGCGCGCCATTGGCGTCCGCCGGTCTCGTAGTCGGCCTCCAGCGCCTTGCAGCGCCTGGCCGAGCCGCCGGTCAGGGCGTCGACCGGGCTCTTGGCGTAGTTCCAGACGAACGGGTGCTTCTTCAGGTCCGCCAGCATCCTGGCATTGAAGGCCGCCACCGGCTTCAGACGCGCCTCGGCGGTCTCGCCCGGCGGCACATAGGTGGTGAAGCCAAAGCCCGGCTGTAGCCAGAAGGCGCCGTCGGCCTTGTGGCCCGACATGGTGATCGCGCCACGATCCTTGCCCGAGACGCCGAACACCCGGCTGGTCGGGGAGACGGCCTTCAGCCAGTCGCCATAGGTGGTTGCGACCATGTTTTTCGGGCTGACGGCGCGGCCCTTGGCATCGTGGGCCAGGACGACGCTGTCGTCGCCCAGGCAATAGACCTGCTTGCCCAGGCCGGCGTCGTACCAGTCGTTGGCGCTGATGCCGGTCTTGTTGGGATGCTTGCCCGTCAGCAGGGTGGAGTGTCCCGGGCAGGTCTCGGTCATGGCGTGCGACTGATAGCCGCTGGGATAGACCACGCCTTCCCGCGCCAGCTTGCCCAGGCCGCCGGTGAACTCGCTCCGATGCTGGGCGAACAGATTGGCGCTGAACTGGTCGATCGAGATCACCACCACCAGCCTGGGATCAGGTTTGGTGAGGGCGCGAGGCTGGGCCAGGACCGGAGCACTGAGGGCGAGCGCGGCGCAGGCAAGCGCGCCGGACGTAAGCAGCTTATTCATCCCGGCTAAAAAGCCCGATCGCCTGCTCCGTGCAAGGAGGGACGCGGTCAGGAGCCCAGGAAAAGGGCGTCGGCGCGAAAAGCCGTCAGGCGACGCGGCCGACCACCGCGTTGCGACCGGACGCCTTGGCTTCGTAGACGCCTTCATCGGCCCGCTTGAGCAGGGCCTCGGGGGTGTCGTGCTCGCCCAGGGTGGCCGAGACGCCGATCGAGATCGTCACGGTCAGCAGTTCCTTGCCCTGGGCCACCCGGAACGGCGAGCCCGCCACGTGCATGCGGATGCGCTCGGCGATGCGCATGGCGTCTTCCAGCTGCGTATCGGGCATGATCACCGTGAACTCCTCGCCGCCATAGCGGCAAGGCAGGTCGATGGCGCGGACATTGGAGGCCAGACGCAGGGCGAACTCGCGCAGCACCTCGTCGCCGACGTCGTGGCCGAAGGTGTCGTTGATCTTCTTGAAGTGGTCGATGTCGATCAGCAGGGCCGCGACCGGGTCACCGCCCAGGGTCGAACGCTGGACCAGCGAGTCGAGCTGGCCGGTCATGTAGCGGCGGTTGTGCAGTCCCGTCAGTTGGTCGGTGACCGCCAGCTCCAGGCTGTGGTCGAGATTGTTGCGCAGATAGTCGGTGTAGCGCTTGCGCTGGATCTGGGTCTTGACCCGGGCCGACAGCTCCTGCGGATCGATCGGGCGCGGCAGGATGTCGTTGACGCCGATTTCCAGCGCCTTGACCATCCGGGAACGCTCGTCGGGGTCGACCATGGCCAGCACGGGCAGATGCCGGGTGCGCTCGGTCGACCGCAGCGAGGCGGCGAAGCGCAGGCCGTCGAAGCCCTTGGCCGCGGCATTGATGATCACCAGATCGACCGGTCCGCTGGCGCTGATCCGCGCCTTTTCGGGGTCGGACTCGACCACGGGGCGATGTTCGATGCTGAGCTCGGCGGCGATGCGCTGGGCCTGGCGTTCGTTGTCGTCGACGATCAGCACCCGGCCGCCCAGGCCGTCCAGCCGTGAGGCGGCGCCGGCGATCACGCCCATGCGGCGACCCGAGGCCTCGCGCTGGCGCAGTTCGTCGATGACCAGCTTCAGGCGGGTCAGGCTGCGCACGCGGGCAAACAGCATGACGTCGTCGATGGGCTTGGTCAGGAAGTCCGAGGCGCCCGCTTCCAGCCCCTGAATACGGTCGGCGCGACCGTCCAGCGCCGTGACCAGCACCACCGGGATATGGCGGGTGATCGGGTCTTCCTTCAGGCGCTTGCAGACGGTGAAACCGTCCATGCCCGGCATCATCACGTCCAGCAGGATGATGTCGGGCAGATCATTGGCCGCCATCGCCAGGGCCGTGGGGCCGTCGTTGGCGGTGCTGACCTGATAATACTCGGCCGAAAGCTTGGCCTCGAGCAGGCGAACATTGGCTTCGATGTCGTCTACGACGAGGATTCGCGCGCTCATGCCGGGGTCTTCTCCAGCAGGCGCTTGATGGTGTCGAGGAAGTGGGCCACCGAGATCGGCTTGGAGATATAGGCCTCGCAGCCGCCCTCCCGGATCCGCTCCTCATCGCCCTTCATCGCGAAGGCCGTGACGGCCACCACAGGGATGTGCGCCAGGTCCTCGTCCTCCTTGAGCCACTTGGTGACCTCGAGTCCCGAGATCTCCGGCAGCTGGATATCCATGAGAATCAGGTCGGGGCGATTTTCCCGGGCGATGGACAGCGCTTGCAGACCCTCACGGGTCTGCAGGGTCTCATAACCCTGGGCTTCGAGCAGATCATGAAAGAGCTTCATGTTCAGCTCATTATCCTCCACGATGAGGACCTTCTTCGTCATCCTGACCCCGACCATACGGTCCGTGGCGACGCCTGAGGGATTCGCGTCGCTTCTGACTTCCTGATCGCACGAATATCCTTAAGCCCGCGCTAATCGCGTTAACACCGGCCGATCGTAGATCATGGAACCTAGTTACGCCGACATTCAAGCCTGCACCATCGCTCCCGGCGCGCCGCTGGTGATTGTCGATGTGGACGAGGTTCTGGCCCAGTTCATGCGCGGCTTCGGGTCGTTCATCGGCCGGCACGGCTTTGAGCTGCGCGTCGATCGCTTCGCGCTGTTCCAGAACATCTATCGCCCCGGCGAGACCGATCACCTCGACCTGATCGCCGGCAAGGTGCTGTTCGACGACTTCTTCCGCGACGGGGCCGACGACCTGATGCCCGCCGAGGGCGCGGCCGACGCTCTGGCCGATCTGTCGACCCGCGCCGGCGTGGTGATTCTGACCAACGCGCCCGAGCACGGCCGGCAGGCCCGCGCCCGCTGGCTGAAAACCCATGGCTTCGATTATCCGCTGGTGATCAACAGCGGCCCCAAGGGCCCGTCGGCGGCCCAGCTGTCCAGCCGCACCTCGGGACCTTCGGTGTTCATCGACGACCTGCTGCCGCAGCTCGAATCAGTCGCCGCCAGCGCGCCCACGGTCACCCGCTTCCAGATGGTCAGCGACGAGCGGCTGCGCCCCCTGGCGCCCAGCGCGCCGGACCGTCATGCCCGCATCGACCACTGGCCCCACCTGAAGACTGCGATCGAGGCGCGACTGTTTGCATGATCCGTTTCGGAGTCGATTTCGGCGGCACCAAGATCGAGGCCGCCGCCCTGGACAGCGACGGCCATTTCGTGGCCCGCGTCCGCAAGCCCAACCCCGGCAACTATGACGAGGCGCTCGAGGTCGTCGCCGACCTGCTGGCCGACGCCGAAACCATGGCCGGCGCCCAGGCGGCGCGGCTGGGCATGGGCATTCCCGGCTCGCTCTCGCCGCGCACGGGCCTGATCCGCAACGCCAACAGCGTCTATCTGAATGGCCGCCCCTTCGAGCAGGACGTGGCCGCGCGGCTTGAGCGCCCCGTGCGCCTGGCCAACGACGCCAACTGCCTGGCCCTGTCAGAAGCCGCCGACGGCGCGGGCGCCGGGCAAGGCGTGGTGTTCGCCGCCATCCTCGGCACCGGTTGCGGCGGCGGGGTGGTGGTCGACGGTCGCATCATCGAGGGGCGCAACGGCATAGGCGGCGAGTGGGGCCACATGCCCCTGCCCTGGCCGAAGCCCGAGGAATATCCCGGCCCGGCCTGCTGGTGCGGTCGCAAGGGCTGCCTGGAAACCTGGATCGCCGGCCCGGCCTTCGCCCGCGACGCCGGCCATCCGACCGGCCAGGCGGCCCTGGCCGCCATCGAGGCGGGCGACGCCGAGGCCCTGGCGGCGCTGGATCGCCACATCGACCGTCTGGGGCGCGCCCTGGCGGTCGTCTGCGACCTGATCGACCCCGATGTCATCGTGCTGGGCGGCGGCCTGTCGAACGTCGACGCCCTCTATGCGCGCCTGCCCGCCGCCATCGCACCGCACGTGTTTTCCGACGCCTTCGAGACCCCGGTGCTCAAGGCCCGGCACGGCGACAGTTCCGGCGTCCGCGGCGCGGCCTGGCTGTGGCCGCCGGGCTGAGGGCCGACCGGGATCAAGCCCGGTCGAGGAAGGCGCTGTAGCGACTGATGACGTCCTGCTGGTGCAGGCCGGGCTGGAACAGGCTCTGAACGTCAAGAGCGCCGCGCCAGGTCACCTGATACTCGGACGGTCCATACTGGGTGATGGCGGCTTCGTTCTGCAGCGCCATGTATTCCAGCAGGCCCAGCTTCGGGGCCAGGGTCAGCCGATCCTCGAACGAATCCAGGATCCAGCGGTGATCGATGCCGCCGCGATAGGGGCCCTCGGTCTTGGACAGCTCCATGTACCGGGCCGGCGCCGACAGGAATCCCGCCTCGGCGACCAGCGGCAGCATGCGCAGCAGCAGGTCCGGATCGGCCAGGCGCTGGATCACATGCGGGCAGACCGCATAGGAGAACCGCCCATGCCGGGCCACATGATCCAGCAGCGCCCGCCAGGTGCTCTCATTGTTCAGGTCGCCGGCAAAATGGGTGGCTGACGAGCCTTCAGGCCCGCCAATCGTGGCGCTGGCCAGACCGCTCAGCTCGGGCGGCGCCGTCCCGATCTGCAGGACGCTGAAATTCCAGTTGCGCTGTTTCTGATCCTGCAGGAACGCGACAAGCCCTGCGGTGTCACTATGCGGCGCAAACACCCCGCCCTGCGAGGGGCGCGGCACGCGGCGCTCGAAGATGCAGTCGATCTGGACGACCTTGCCGTCCGGCTCGCCCTGCCAGCGGAACAGGGCCAGGGTCTCGGTGGTGACGAACCCCATCGAGGCCAGCGCCGCGATGATCTCCTCGGCGCGCCCGGCTCCGGGATTGTAGTCGGCCAGCGAGATCTCGATCATCACATAGTCGGCCTTGCCGATGACCTCTCGCCCGCCCTGCAGGACGTCCAGTTCCGCGCCCTGGGTGTCGATCTTGACGAAATCAAACTGCCGGTCGGCCAGCAGATCATCCAGGCGGGCCTTGGGCACCACCTCGCGGATGACGACCTCGTCTCGGAAGTGCTGCGAGTTTTCCCGATACAGCGAGCTGCCGGTGGACTGCAGCCATTCGCGGGTCAGGAAAAGCTCTGCCTCGCCGTTCTCGTTCGAGGCGGCCACCATGTGGCGCTCGAAGGGAAACTTGACCAGATTCTCCTCGCAGTGAGGATTGGGCTCGATCATCGTGGGCTTGCAGGACGGATACACCTGCATGAACGACCAGGTGAACATGCCCACGTTCGCGCCGATATCGAGCATGGTTCGCGGCGTGTAGCCCTGTAGTCGCAGGCGTTTGAAGAGTTCAAGGTCCACGAGGATCATCCGCGTAACAGGGGCGGTTCACTGAACGCCTCACCGTCGATTCGCGATAGGTTCACCTTGCGTTTCGGGTTTCTGAAGAGCCACGCTTGAGAATGAAGGCGCTCTGCCGCGATTGTTTCTGGACCGGCGAGGACAGGCCCCAGCGCTGCCCGGCCTGCGGCTCGCCGCGTCTGGTCGTGCATGACGATCTTGCCGATCTGGCCATGGCGCACATGGACTGCGACGCCTTCTACGCCGCCGTGGAAAAGCGCGACCGGCCGGAACTGCGCGACCTTCCCGTCATCATCGGCGGCGGCAAGCGCGGCGTGGTCACCACCGCCTGCTATATCGCCCGCATGAGCGGCGCGCGCTCGGCCATGCCGATGTACAAGGCCCTGCAGCTGTGTCCGCAGGCGGTCGTCATCAAGCCGGACTTCGCCAAGTACAAGGCCGCCAGCCGGGCGATCTTCAGCCGCGTGGAGGCCCTGACGCCGCTGGTCCAGCCCCTGTCGCTGGACGAGGCCTGGATGGACCTGTCGGGCACCGAGCGGCTGCACGGCGCGCCGCCCGCCCTGGTGCTGGCCCGTCTGCAGGCCGAGATCGAGCGCGAGGTGGGCCTGACGGTCTCCATCGGCCTGGCCCCCAACAAGTTTCTGGCCAAGATCGCCTCGGAACTGGACAAGCCGCGCGGCTTCTCGGTGATCGGCGCATCAGAGGCCAGGACCTTCCTGGCCGGCAAGCCCGTCTCGATCCTGCCCGGCGTCGGCCCCGCCACGGTCACGGCCCTGGCCGCCGAGGGGTTTCGCACCGTGGGCGACATCGCCGCAGCCGACCTCAAGCACCTGGCCGCCACCCTGGGCTCGAGCGGCCTGCGTCTGCACCGCCTGGCCCAGGGCCAGGACGCGCGGCTGGTCGATCCCGATCAGGTGCGAAAGACTATCAGCGCCGAGACCACCTTCAATGACGACCTCTTCAAGCGCGAGGACCTGGAGGACGAGCTGTGGCCGCTCTGCGAGCGGGTCGCCCGGCAGGCCCGAACCGAGGGCGTGGCCGGTCGGGTGGCGACGCTGAAGCTGCGCACGCCAGACTTCAAGGTCCACACCCGCCGTCGCACCCTGGCCGTTCCGACCCAGACGGCGCGCACCCTGTTCCAGGTGGCCCGCGAACTGCTGGCCGCCGAGCCCGGCGGAACCTATTACCGGCTGATCGGGGCCGGCCTGACCGAGTTCGTCCCGGCCGAGGGCGCGGCCGACGACTTCTTCGCTGGCGACGAGCGGCTGACTCTGAAGACGGAAAAGACCATCGACGTGCTGCGCGGCAAATTCGGGGCCGGCGCGGTGATGACGGGGCGCGCGCTCAAGAGCCGCTGACGGTTGCCGACGCCCTGAGTTCGGCTATCAAGGATCGGCGTTGTTCAGGAGCCAGCATGTCATCCCCGCCCCTCTTTGTGCTCGCGCTGCTGGCGACGCTGACCCTGACCCCGATCGCCGCCGCCCAGACCGCCCCAGCATCACCGCCCGGAGCCACTGCCATGACCCATCACGCCAAGGGCCCCTTCGACGTGAAGATGGCGCCGCAGGACCAGGACGTCGGCGAAGGCTCAACCCTGGGCCGCATGTCGCTGGACAAGACCTTCCACGGCGATCTGGAAGCGACGGGCAAGGGCCAGATGCTGACCGCGAGCGCCGACACGCCCGGTTCGGCTGTCTATGTGGCCGTCGAGCGCGTAACCGGAACGCTGCACGGCAAGGCCGGCAGCTTCGCCCTGGTCCATAAGGGGATCATGCGCGGAGCCGAACGCAAGCTGAGTGTCGAGATCGTGCCCGACTCCGGTAGCGGCGCGCTGAAGGGTATTGCGGGAAGCCTGACCATCGAGATCGTCGACGGCAAGCACCTCTATGATCTGCAATACACCCTGCCCGTCCCCTAACAGTCCGGGCGCTCGGCGCTAGCCAAGCCCCCCTTGCGCGACACGCTGTCGCTCACCATTTCGGCTCCTCGCCCAGGAAACCGTCGTCGCACGGCCCCTGTTCTCCCAATCGTGAAGCCATTTTACACGGCGCCCCTGTGTTAAAGCGGCGCAGCGGCGCGTCGGCCCCTTCCAAAGCCCGCGCGTTTCCATATCTAATCCTAACGAGGTGGGTGGTTCGGCCCATCGGGAGAAAACGGTCAATGGCCGAGCGGAAGCAAGGCGGACAGAATAACGGATCTGGTTCTTCGGTCATCACTGAGGTGAAGCCGAAGACACAGAAGCCTTCGCTCTATCGAGTACTGATTCTGAACGACGACTACACGCCAATGGAATTTGTCGTGTACGTCCTCGAACGGTTCTTCAACAAGTCACGCGAAGACGCGACCCGGATCATGCTGCTCGTTCATCAACACGGTGTTGGTGTGTGTGGCGTCTATACCTACGAAGTCGCTGAAACGAAGGTTGCGCAAGTCATCGACTCAGCGCGCCGTCATCAGCACCCCCTGCAGTGCACCATGGAAAAAGACTGAGGAGCCTCCCCCCTTGCCCTCGTTTTCTCGCCCTCTCGAAGAATCCCTCCACCGCGCCGTGGCCTACGCCAACCAGCGTAAGCACGAGTACGCCACCCTGGAGCACTTGCTCCTGTCCCTGACCGACGACGACGACGCGGCCGGCGTGATGCGCGCCTGCGACGTCGATCTGGTCGCTCTGAAAAAGAGCCTGGCCAACTATCTTGACGTCGAACTGGCCTCGCTGGTCGTTGACGACGAGGAAGACGCCAAGCCGACCGCCGGCTTCCAGCGCGTGATTCAACGCGCCGTGATCCACGTGCAGTCGTCGGGCCGCGAGGAAGTGACCGGCGCCAATGTGCTGGTGGCCATCTTCTCGGAGCGCGAAAGCCACGCCGCCTACTTCCTGCAAGAGCAGGACATGACCCGCTATGACGCTGTGAACTTCATCGCCCATGGCATCGCCAAGAAGGCCGGCGCGTCCGAGCCCAAGGCCGTCAAGGGCGCCAGCAACAGCACCACGGAAGACGACGCCGAGAAGCCCAACACCAAGACCGGTGGCGAGGCGCTGGAAGCCTATTGCGTCGACCTCAACGAGAAAGCCCGTCAGGGCAAGGTCGATCCGCTGATCGGCCGCGCCAGCGAGGTGGAACGCGCGATCCAGATCCTGTGCCGTCGCACCAAGAACAATCCGCTTCTGGTGGGCGAACCCGGTGTCGGCAAGACCGCCATCGCCGAAGGCCTGGCCCGCAAGATCATCACCAACCAGGTTCCCGAGGTCCTGGCCGGCGCCACCATCTTCTCGCTCGACATGGGCGCGCTGCTGGCCGGCACCCGCTATCGCGGCGACTTTGAGGAACGCGTCAAGCAGGTGGTCAAGGAACTCGAGAACCACCCCAACGCGGTGCTGTTCATCGATGAGATTCACACCGTGATCGGTGCTGGCGCGACCAGCGGCGGGGCGATGGATGCTTCAAACCTGCTGAAGCCCGCTTTGGCGTCAGGCAGCCTTCGCTGCATGGGCTCGACCACCTACAAGGAGTTCCGTCAGCACTTCGAGAAGGATCGGGCCCTGGTCCGCCGCTTCCAGAAGATCGACGTCAACGAGCCGACCATCGAAGACACCATCAAGATCCTCAAGGGCATCAAGACCTATTACGAGGACTTCCATAAGCTGAAATACACCAACGAGGCCATCAAGGTGGCCGTCGAGCTGTCGGCCAAATACATCACCGACCGCAAGCTGCCCGATAAGGCGATCGACGTGATCGATGAAGCCGGCGCCGGCCAGATGCTGCTGCCCGAGAGCCGTCGCAAGAAGGTTCTGGGCGTCAAAGAGATCGAGGCCGTCGTGGCCAAGATCGCTCGTATCCCGCCCAAATCCGTCTCCAAGTCGGACACCGAGGCGCTCAAGGAGCTGGAAACGGATCTGAAGCGCGCGGTGTTTGGTCAGGACGATGCGATCGCGCAGCTGTCCTCGGCCATGAAGCTGGCCCGCGCCGGTCTGCGCGACGCCGACAAGCCGATCGGCTCGTTCCTGTTCAGCGGCCCCACGGGCGTTGGCAAGACCGAGGCCGCCAAGCAACTGGCCCAGACGCTTGGCATCGAGATGATCCGCTTCGACATGTCCGAGTACATGGAGCGCCATACCGTGAGCCGCCTGATCGGCGCTCCTCCCGGCTATGTCGGCTATGACCAGGGCGGCCAGTTGACCGACGCCGTCGATCAGCACCCGCACGCGGTCGTGCTGCTCGACGAGATCGAGAAGGCTCACCAGGACGTCTACAACATCCTGCTGCAGGTCATGGACCACGGCGTGCTGACCGACAGCAACGGCAAGAAGGTCGACTTCAGGAACGTCATCCTGATCATGACCACCAATGCCGGCGCATCGGACGCCCAGCGCCAGTCGATCGGTTTTGGTCGCGACAAGGTTCTGGGCGAGGAAGAGGCCGCCCTCAAGCGCCTGTTCACGCCTGAATTCCGCAACCGCCTCGACGCGGTGGTGGCCTTCAAGCCGCTGACGCCCGAGATCATCCGGATGGTCGTGCAGAAGTTCGTCATGCAGATGGAGGCCCAGCTGGCCGACCGGAACGTAACGATCGAGCTGACCGACGACGCGGCCGACTGGCTGGCCAAGAACGGCTTCGACGAGCTCTACGGCGCCCGCCCCCTGGGCCGGGTCATCCAGGAGCACATCAAGAAGCCCCTCGCCGACGACATCCTGTTTGGACGTCTGGTGCGCGGCGGCCACGTCAAGATCATCCTCAAGGACAGCAAGATCGACTTCGAGATCGAGAGCACCCCGGAGAAACCCGCCAAGGGCTCCGCAGCCACCGAGAGCGAGGCCGAACCGGCCCTGGTCGAATAGATCCAAGACCATCGAGAGGCCCGGAGTGATCCGGGCCTCTTTCGGTTTGCAGCCAAGACAACTTTACAAGCCCCGAAAATCAATAAAGTCTCTGGATGAACTGAAGAAAAAGGATACCGGGTGCGAACGCCAGTGCGCGGCCTGTTTCGTCCTGCACAGACGGCGCGGCCAGCTTGGTGGCCGCTGGTCTTTTTTGTCGCCTATGTGATCATCGCCGCAGCGGCCTATGCCATGACCGTCGGCGCCGGCGGCCTGGCGGTTCTGTGGATCAACAACGGCGTGCTGGCTGCGGCGCTTTTGTTGCTTCCGCGCAGCACGGCAATTCCCCTGGCGCTGGCTTGCGCGCTGGTCGACTTTCTGGCCGCCCTGCTCACGGGCAGCGCGCCCAGCCAGGCCGCCCTGATTGCCAGTTTAGACCTCACCGAGTCGGTGGCCGCCGCCTTCCTGATCCGTCAGGTCGGTGGCGCGGGCCTGGACATTCAGCACTTCAGCAGACTTTGGCGGGTGGCCCTGCTGGCCGTGTTGCCGACCACCCTGATCATGGGCAGCCTGGGCGCGGCGCTACTCACGCGGCTCATCGGCGGTGATTTCGGGTCCATCTGGATCGCCTGGGTCGGGGGCGATTTCCTGGGGATGATGATCGGCGCGCCGGCAGTGCTGCTGCTGAGCAGAATGCGGCGATACGCTACGCCCGAGATCCTGAAGGGCGCTGCGCCAATGCATCTGGTGGCTGCCGCCCTGATCGTGGCGGCGATGCTGTTCCACTTCCTGCCCGCCGCGCCGCTCTTCCTCAGCTTCCCCCTTCTGCTGGCTGTTCTGCTGCGGCTGGATCCGCCGCGGGCCATCCTGGCCATTGCCGGATTCGCGTTCCTGACGGCCGGCAGCACGACCACGGGCCATGGCCCGATCGCGGCCCAGTACGAAGACATCTCCAGCCGGATTCTGGCCTTGCAGACCTATCTGGCCGCGATTCAGTTCTGTGCTCTGGCGATCATCAGCGTGATGTCGGAGCGAACGCGGGCTCAGAATGGGTTGAGCCGCGCCCTGTCGGCCGCCCGTACAGCCCGGCGTGAAGCCGAGGCCGCCGCCATCGCCAAGAGCCGGTTCCTGGCGGTGATGAGCCACGAGATGCGAACACCGCTGAACGGCATCAGCGGTCATGTGCAGTTGCTCAGCGCCAAGCGCGCTCTTCCCAAATCCACGCGCGAGCCGCTGGCGGCCATCCAGGCCTCGTGCGGTGTCCTGGTCTCCCTGATTGACGACGTACTCGACTATTCCAGCGTCGGCGACGGACAGGGGCAGCGGCAGCTGAACCTCGCGCCAGTCTCGATCCCGACTCTCGTCCAGCGCGTGGCGGCCCTGATCCCGCCGCTGCTGGGCGACCGGCCGATCGCCCTGCGGGTCGAGATCCGCGCCATGGCCGAGGCCCTGCACAGCGCCGACGAAAATCGCCTGACCCAGATCCTGTTAAAGCTGCTCAGCAACGCCACCAAGTTCACCCAGCGAGGTCACATCACCCTGTCGGTCGCAATCAAGTCCAGCGATGTCGAGGGCGTGGACGAAGTGACCTTCTGCGTGGCCGATACGGGCATGGGGATCGCGCCGGACGATCTTCCGCTGCTGTTCCGGCCGTTCTCCCAGATCGACAGCACCCCGACCCGCAAGTTCTCCGGCGCAGGCCTGGGCCTGGCCATATCGCGCGCTCTGGTCGAGATGATGGGCGGCAGCCTGACCGTCGAAAGCACGGTCGGCCTGGGGTCCCGCTTCACCTTCAGCCTGCCGATGACGCGCGTTGACCACATGGAACCCGCCCGGGCGGCGCCGGCCCCGCCCCAGGATCTTCGCCTGCTTGTTGTGGACGACCACCCCATGAACCGGCAGATCGCCAGCCAGATGCTGGAGGCGGCAGGGTTCAAGGTCGATACGGCCGAGAACGGCGAGGACGCCGTCCAGCGCGCCGGTCAAGCCTCGTATCACGCCATCTTCATGGACTTGCACATGCCGGTCATGGATGGGCTGACGGCCTGTCGCCAGATCAAGGCCCTTGGCGGCGACGTCGGGCGGACGCCGATTATCGCCATGACCGCCGCCACCTCGACGGATGACATTGCCGCCTGCTTGGCGGCCGGTATGGTGGACCACATCGCCAAGCCGATCCAGTTGATGACCCTGATCGCCGCAGCCACCAACGCCGTGCCCAACAGGGCGGCCTAAAGCGTCTTCCGATAGATGTGAAACGGCTCTAAAGCGCCGCCGCGATCTTCTCGGCCAGGGCCTTCAGCTCCTCGACATCGGCCATGCCCTCGCCGTGCCGGCCCATCGCCTCGCCCTCGTAGCGGGGGATGACGTGGAAATGCAGGTGAAAGACGGTCTGGCCGGCGGGCGCGCCGTTAAACTGGGTGACGATGACGCCGTCGGGCTTGAGCGCGGCGGTCACGGCGGCGGCGGCCTTCTGGGTGGCGCCGATCAGGCGGCCCAGGGTCTTGGCCTCGGCGTCCAGCAGGTTGCGGGCCTTGCTGGTCTTGGAGATCACCAGCATGTGGCCGCGGGCCTGCGGGAACACGTCCATGAAGGCCAGGACCTGATCGTCCTCGAACACCTTCACGGCCGGCATCTCTCCCCGGATGATCTTGGCGAAGATGTTGTCGGGGTCGTAGGTTCCGTGAAGGCTCATGGCCGTCTCCTCATGCGAGCGGTGTCGTAGCAAACCACGGGAGGCGCGCAAGCCGGCCGTTATCGCTCTTCCCTGAACGGCGAATATTCCTCGTTCAGCATCTGCATGTCGTTGACGACCGCCTCGCGCTCGCGTTCCAGATAGTCGGCAACGGGCTTGCGCAACATCGGGTCGGCGATCCAGTGCGCTGAATAGACGGCGCTGGGCAGGTAGCCGCGGGCGATCTTGTGCTGCCCCTGGGCGCCGGCCTCGACGCGCGGCAGGCCCAGACGGATCGCGTGTTCGATGGCCTGATAGTAGCAGAGCTCGAAATGCAGGAACGGCACGTCCTCGGCGCAGCCCCAGTGGCGGCCATAGAGGCAGTCGCGGCCCAGCAGGTTCAGCGCCCCGGCGATCCACGGGCCGCCCGGCCGCCGCGCCATCAGGAGAACCACCTTGTCGGCCATCCGCTGACCCAGCAGCGAATAGAACGCCCGGTTCAGATAGGGCCGGCCCCACTTGCGACTGCCGGTGTCCATGTAGAAGCCGAAGAAGGCGTCCCAGTGCGCTTCGGTCAGCTGATCGCCAGTCAGGGCCACGATCTCCAACCCATCCTGAGCGTCGCGGCGTTCGCGGCGGATGGTCTTGCGGCGGTTGGACGACAGCTTGGCCAGGAAATCCTCGAAGGTGGCGTAACCGGCGTTTTCCCAGTGATACTGCTGGTCCTGGCGCAGCAGCAGGCCGCGCTCACCCATCCACGCCCACTCGTCAGCGTTGGGGAAGGTCACATGCAGCGACGAGGCGTCCATGCGCTGGCACAGGGTCAGGGCTCCGCCCAGCAGGGCCGAGCGCCCCTCGTCGGCGTCGATATCGGGCCGCACGATCAGCCGCGACCCGGTCACCGGCGAGAACGGCGAAGAACACTGCAGCTTCGGGTAATATCGCCCCCCTGCCCGCTCATAGGCGTCGGCCCAGGCATGGTCGAACACGTATTCGCCCTGGCTGTGGGACTTCAGATACAGCGGCATCACGCCGGCCACGCCGCCGTTCTCATCCTCGACCGAAAGATGCTGCGGGGCCCAGCCGGTGCGCGCCGCGACGCAGCCGCTTTCCTCCAGGATCGACAGGAAGTCGTAGCTGACAAACGGATCGCCGGTCGGCGCGGCGCAGGCGTCCCAGGCCTCGCGCCCGATTTCGGCGATTTCGCGATGAACGCGAACCGCCGCCTTGACCGAGGTCACGCCTCAAAGCCCTCAAAGATCAGGTTGTCGCAATGGTCACTGACGGCGTGCCACTGCTCGGGTGACCGCACCGTCCAGGCCACCACCGGCATGCCCTTGGCGCGATAGAGGTCGGCGCGGGCGCTGGGCAGCATGTCCAGGCCAAGCGCCAGAAAGTCTGGTCGGGCGATCTCGACCTGCTCCAGCGCGGCCAGCGACCGGCGAACCTCCGGCGCCAGCTTGCGAGCGCTGTCGTCGTTCCAGGCGTAGGAGTCCAGGCCGCGCAGGATCTGCGGATGATGGTCGGCGAACCAGGCGTGGGAATAGGGATTGAAGCCGATCACGGCCGTGGGGCCATTGTGATCGATCAGGATCTCGGAGACCCGCTTCTCAAGCTCGCCCACCTCGCCGAACGGAGTCTTCAACTCGATATAGACCATGGCCCGGTGGCCGATCAGGGTCAGGGTGTCGGCCAGGGTTGGGATGGTCTCGTCGGTTCCGCCAAGCGCCATGGCGCCGAGGTCGGCGGCGGTGTGGTCGCGCAGACGCCCCTCCCGGCCGGTCAGGCGGTCCAGGCGATCGTCATGGAAGACCACCGCCTCGCCATCGGCCGTCAGCTGGACGTCGAGCTCAATGGCATAGCCACGCGCGCACGCCGCCTGGAAGGCGGCCAGCGAGTTCTCGGGCGCGCCGCCGGGCGTCCACAGGCCGCGGTGAGCGATGGCGGGCTCGAACAGGCGCTCCCAGGCCTCGCCAAACACCTCGGTCGACGGACGCTCATGCGGACGCATCAGGCGATCTCCACCACGGCGTCGACCTCGACCGCAAAGCCCAGCGGCAGGCGATAGACGCCGACCGCCGAGCGGGCGTGGCGACCAGCGTCGCCCAGCACCTCGACCATCAGGTCCGAACAGCCGTTGACCACCTTGGGAATGTCGATGAAGTCGGGACCGACCTGGACAAAGCCACCCAGCTTGACCACCCGCACCACCCGGTCCAGGTCGCCGTCGCAAGCGGCCTTCATCTGGGCCAGCAGGTTGATCCCGCACAGGCGCGCGGCCTTCTGGGCGGTTTCCAGATCGACGTCGACGCCGACCGTGCCCCTGATGCCGCCCGAAGCATCCAGCGAGATCTGGCCCGAAATGTGGACCAGGTTTCCCGACCGCACGAACGGCACATAGTTGGCGACGGGGGCCACGGGCTGCGGCAGCACGACGCCAAGCTCGTTCAAACGGTCATCGATCTTCGACATCACGCACTCCATTCACGAGCCGCAATGCTTAACGCCGCACAGGGCGGGCACAAGAAAAAAGGCCCAAACCGTCGCCGGTTCGGGCCTTCAATCTTGTCTGGCGGGACCGCGCCGGGCGCGGACCCGAAGTCGCCTTAGCGGGCGGCCTGGAACTTTTCGACAGCGGCGCTGGCGCGCTCGTTCAGGGGCTTCATCGAGTCCTTGATCGAAGCCGAAACGATCTCCGAAGCCTTGCTCATCTGGGCGATGTAGGCTTCCAGGGCCGACTTGGCCCAGGTCGTCTGCAGTTCCATGGCTTCCTGGACGCTCTTGGCGCCGGCCAGCGACTTCACGGCGGCGACCTGATCTTCGGCGGCCTTCTTGGAGTAGGCGAAGGTCTCGGCGCCCAGGGCTTCAGCGCCCTTGGTGGCGGCGGTCACCGAAGCGACGACGGCTTCGAGGTTCTTCTTGGAGACGGTGTTGGCTTCCGCCAGGGCGGCCAGCGACTTCTCGACGCCGTCCTTGAAAGCCTGGTTCGAGGCGGTGCTGAACTGTTCGACGGTCTTCTTCATCGTTTCGGCGGCGGCCATGGGGAGTCTCCTGGCAAATGGCGGGGCATGGCGAAGCTGTGCGAGCAGCCCCATGCGCTTGGGACAACACCGATTTGCCATGCTGCACTGCAGCAGTCAAGAAAATTGTGCAGCGCACCATGACCTAGCGTCATGCTGAAGCCCGGCCGCAACGCGCACGTTTTTTCGCACTCGCGACAACATCGCTCACCGGTTGTTTACTTTGGCTAAAGGCGGGTCAGTTCATGCTAGGGTCACGCGTGTGGCGGTGCGGAACCGCTCAGTTCAATTCTTATGACGGACGCTCATTTATGTTCGCCAAGCTTCGCTCCGCTCGCTCCCTGTTCGCCGCTGCCGGCGTCGCGCTGACGTGCCTGGCCGGCATGGCGCCGACCACCGTCGCCGCGCAGATCCCCTATTTGCAGCTGAACGCCGCTGAGCCGAAGTATGCGTCCATCGTGATCGACGCCAATTCTGGCGAAGTCCTTTACGACAAAAGGGCAGACAGCCCTCGTTACCCGGCTTCGGTGACCAAGGTCATGACGCTGTATCTGACCTTCGAGGCGCTGAGCGAAGGCCGGCTAAAGCCCACCGACCGCATCGTCATGTCGCCCCGAGCCGCCGCCCAGGCGCCGACCAAGCTGGGCCTGCCCGCCGGCGACAGCTTGACCGTGGACGAAGCGATTCGCGCCATGACCGTGAAATCGGCCAATGATGTCGCCGTCGCCGTGGCCGAAAAACTGGCCGGCAGCGAGGCCCGCTTCGCGGCGCTGATGACTCTGCGCGGTCAGGAACTGGGCATGCGCAATACGCGGTTCGTGAATGCCTCGGGCCTGCCCGACAGCCGCCAGATCAGCACGGCCCGCGATCTGGCCATCCTGTCGCGCGCCACGATGCGCGACTTTCCGCAGTACTACAGCTATTTCAGCGTCCGGTCGTTTGCGTTCCGGGGCAATACGATCCGCGGCCATAACCGCCTGCTCGACAGCATGGACGGCTTTGACGGCCTGAAGACCGGTTACACCAACGCTTCGGGCTTCAACCTCGCCGGCTCGGCCGTGCGCGATGGCCGCCGCCTGATCGCCGTGGTTCTGGGGGGCTCCTCGACCGCCTGGCGCGACAACAACATGGAAGACCTGCTGCTGACCGGCTTCGAGGTTCTCAAGCGCCGCGCTCATGGCGACCGCACCACCATCGCCGCCAACCTTTATGAGACCGAGCCCAATGGCCCGATCATGCGGCCTTCGATCGAACAAGGCGACGGCGAGCAGTCGGGCCTGAAGATCGTGCTGTCCGACACGCCGCGCACTCAGCCCGTAAAGGTCTCGCCTACACTCAAGGCCGCCAAGACCGCCCAAAAGCCCAAGGGCGAGTGGGCCGTCCAGGTCGGCTCCTTCAAGTCCAAGGGCTTGGCCAGCAAGCAGCTGACCTTGGTGCGCGGCCGCTTCGCCAAGTTCGTAGCCGACGCCGAGGGCGCGGTCGAAGGCGCGGCCGGCGGCGCATTCCGCGCCCAGTTCCAGGGCCTGACGGCCGAGGCCGCGCGCAGCACATGCGCGGCGATCACCGCCAAGCGTCAGCCCTGCATGGTGCTTGCGCCGCGCTGATCTCGGCGACGACAGACCATCAAATCAAGCCCGGAGCGCCAAGCGCCCGGGCTCGTTTTTTGACCGCTAAGGCTTCAGAAGACGGTCGCGCGCCGCATTGAGCTGCGCCGCCAGTCCGGCCGTGCCGCCCTTGTCAGGATGGGCCAGACGGATCAGGCGAGCATGGGCAGAGCGGATTTCCCCAGCGGTGGCGTCCGGACCGACGCCAAGGATCGAGCGGGCTTCAGTGAGGGTCGGCCCTGACTCTGCTGGTGAGGCGGCCTTGCGGGTGACGGGCCGCCGACGCGCCTCGGAGGCGCTCCACAGGCCGATAATGCCCAGGACAATGCCCGTACCCCAACCGCCGCGAATGGTGGTGTAGGCCGCGCCCGCGAAGGCGGCCAGGGCGGCGACGCCGGCGCCGACTCGCCAGCCGTCCCCTTTCAGAAACGGCTTTCTGCTACCCCAGAACACCAGGGCCAACACGATGCCGCCAAGCAACAGATAGATCATCGCGATTCCGGACGCGCTCAGGCTGCCCCCGAGGGGCCCCTACTGAGCGGCGAGCAGAGTTTCCCCGGAATAGGCCGAAAGACCAAGCGAATGCATCAGGGCGCGCAGTTCCTGGCGGGCGGCCAGATGCTGCAGTGACACCGGCACCGGGCGAACCTGGGGCGACAGGTCGGCGATGGTCAGGCCGAAGGGGAATAGCTCGCGATAGATCACGCGGTCGCGAAGGCCCGGCCCCATGCGGAAGCCGACCCGCTTGGCCAGCGCCGTCAGGCGGTCTTCCAGACGCTTGCGGTTACGGGCCTCGGTAGTCGCCAGGCGGTTGCGCAGCACCACCCAGTCCAGCGCCTGGCGCTGACCGCTCATGGCGCGCGCCTTGCGGGCCTCCCAGACCGACTGCGAATAGAGGCTGGGCGTGGTCAGCTCCATGGTCACCGGATCGACGTGACCCAGCATGTCAAAGTCGACAAAGCTGTCGTTCATCGGAGTGACGATCAGATCTGCCCGACTGTGGGCCAGGCGCGAGATCGCGGTGTCGCCACCGGGGGTGTCGATCAGGACGAAATCGGCCTCTTCCAGGCCGCGGGCGAAGGCAATCTCAAAGCGTTCGACCTGCTCGCTCTCGGGCGCGGCGGCCAGGGCAATGTCGTCCTCGCTAAGCCGAAGCTGGATGGGCTCGGGCAGAGGCAGCTTTTTGTTTTCCAGCCAGGCGCGGCGGTTCTCGAAGAAGCGCATGGAGGTGCACTGACGCAGGTCCAGGTCGATCACCGCCACCTTGAGGCCGCCGTAGAGTAGGGCCGTCACGAGGTGCACGGCGATAGTGGACTTGCCCGCCCCACCTTTTTCGTTGCCGACCACGATCACGCGCGTCTCAGCCATGTGCTCGCTCCTTCATCCACCGCGACTCGCGCGGTCGATGAAAGGTTAACATGCACGCAATGGCTCAGCCGAGAGGTCATCGCATTGTTCCACAGGCCCTTTTGTCGCAGGGGGCGCCGCACCCGTGGTTGCCTGGGCGGCAAGGTGGACGCCGACGCCCCCCTCGGCCATAAGCCGACGCCAGTTCGCACAGCAGGCCGTCGATGCCCCAAGCTTCCCCCACCATCGTTCGCACCGTTTCCGATCTGCGGGACCACGTCGCCGCCTGGAAGGCCGCCGGAGATCAGGTCGCCCTGGTTCCGACCATGGGCGCCCTGCACGAGGGCCACCTGACCCTGATCAAGCTGGGCCAGACCAAGGCCCGTCGCACGGTGGCCAGCGTGTTCGTCAATCCCAGGCAGTTCGCTCCGCACGAGGACTTCGACGCCTATCCGCGCGGCGAGGCTGCCGACGCCGAAAAGCTGGCCTCGGTCGGGTGCGACCTGATGTTCGCGCCCTCGGCCGGTGAAATGTATGCCCCGGGCTTCTCGACCGCGATCCAGGTCTCGGGCGTGTCAGAACCGCTGGAGGGCGCGGCCCGTCCGCAGTTCTTCGGCGGCGTGGCGACCGTGGTGGCCAAGCTGCTGATCCAGTGTCAGGCCGACTACGCGGTGTTCGGCGAGAAGGATTACCAGCAGCTGCAGGTCATCAAGCGCCTGGTGCGCGACCTGGACCTTCCGGTCGAGATCGTTTCGGCCCCCACCGCCCGCGCAGAGGACGGCCTGGCCCTGTCTTCCCGCAACGCCTATCTGTCGGCCGAGGAACGCCAGATCGCCGCCGCCCTGCCAAGGGCCCTGCGCGCCGCAGCCCAGGCTGTGTCGGAGGGCGGAGCTATCGATGAGGCGGAAGCTGCGGGCAAGGCCGCGCTGAACGCCGCCGGCTTTGGCCCGATCGACTATCTGGATATCCGCGAGGCGTCTGATCTGTCGAAGCTGGGCCCCGGCCCGATCGGAGACGCGCACGGCCGCATCCTGGTCGCTGCCTGGCTGGGCAAGACCCGCCTGATCGACAACATGGCCGTGGGCTGACCCGCAGGATCAGTCCATCGGGTGCAGCGCGATCAGCAGCCCCACAATCAGACTGACGAACATCAGACCCACGCCGATCACTGCGTACAACGCCCTCATCGACTTGCCCTCTATGTCTCTGCAAGCAGATTTCACGCCTTGAGGTTGTTTTTTCGCTAACGGTCGCGCTAAAATCTACCAGGCGCCCAGTTCACGCAGCTGACGGGCCAGATCCAGGGGCATCTCAGCGGCCTCGCTTTCCGTCAGATCGGCCGGCGCATCCTCGGCTGGCAGATAGCGCCAGCCCTGAAAGGCCCGCCTGGGCTGCGGAACCACACGAATGATCGGCGGATCGACCGTCACCTCGCAGCGCTTGGCCGCGCCCTCGCCCACCGTGTCGATGGCCAGGATCTTCTGGCGGCACAGGACCTGGCCCTTGAAGACGCGATACAGCGAGCCGCCATCCAGCACCTCGTCGACGCGCTTGGGCGTCATGCGGGTGTGCATGATCCACGGCTCGCCGGTCTTGTGCCAGGCGAGCAGGTCCTCGATCGTATCGCAACCGACGACCAGCTTGATGATGTGCAGGGGCATGGGCGGGTGATAGCGCGGTTCAGGCCGCCGGTTCCAGCCTGGCCAACACCACACCCTCGCTGACCTGACCGCCGGCCACGACCGACAGCTCGGCGACCACACCGTCGAACGGCGCGGCCAGGGCGTGCTCCATCTTCATGGCCTCCAGCGTCAGCAGGGTCTGGCCCTTGACGACGCTCTGGCCGGCCTCGACCGCGACCGAGACGATCTTGCCCGGCATGGGCGACAGGATTGCGCCATCCGAGGCGGCCGAATGGGCGTCGCCGCCCTGATAGCTGAAGTCGAACTCCTGGACGTCGCCGCCCTCGAACACCCGCAGCGGGCCATCGCCATGCGCGCCGGGCAGGACATCGACATCGTCCAGAGCCCGGCCATCCTCGACGGTGATGTCCCAGGACCAGTCATCACCGCGGCCACCGGCCAGGGCGACGCGCAACGGAACCTTGCGGCCGTCGATGCTCATCGGCAGGTCCATGGCCGCGCGGGGCGCATTCATGCGGAAGCCCAGCAAACGCGATGGCGCGCTGACGAACGGATCGGCCTTGGGCTGATCGGCATCCATAAAGCCTTCCAGGCGCTGGCCGATAGCGGCCAGGGTCGGGGCGTCGGAGAAGGTGCGCCCGACCAGTTCGTCCAGCCGAGCCTCGATGAAGCCCGTGTCGATCCGGCCTTCGACGAAATCCGGATGGCTCGCGCAACGGGCCAGGAAGGCGGCGTTGGTCTTGACCGGCCAGACCTCGACCAGGCCGCAGGCCTCGGCAAGGCGCAGGGCGGCGTCCTCGCGGTCGACGCCATGGGCGATCAGCTTGGCGATCATCGGATCGTAGAACGGCGAGACCTCGCCGCCCTCCTCCACCGCGCTGTCGACGCGCACGTCGCCCTCTGGCAGGCGGAAATGCTTCAGCTTGCCGGTGCTGGGCAGAAAGCCGGTGACCGGGTTCTCGGCATAGAGGCGGGCCTCCATGGCCCAGCCGTCCAGTTCGATTTCGTCCTGCTCCAGCGGCAGGGGCTCGCCAGACGCGACGCGCAGCTGCCATTCGACCAGGTCCTGGCCGGTGACCATCTCGGTGACCGGATGCTCGACCTGCAGACGGGTGTTCATCTCCATGAACCAGATGCGATCGGCGCGCAGGCCCTCGCTGGCGTCGGCGATGAACTCGACGGTCCCGGCCCCGACATAGTTCACGGCCTTGGCGGCCTTGACGGCGGCAGCGCAGACGGCCTGACGGGTGACCTCGTCCATGCCGGGGGCCGGAGCCTCCTCGATCACCTTCTGGTGGCGGCGCTGCAGCGAGCAGTCGCGCTCGAACAGGTGGACGAAATTGCCGTGGCTGTCGCCAAAGACCTGCACCTCGATGTGGCGCGGGCGGGTGACATATTTCTCCAGCAGCACGCGCTGGTCGCCGAAGCTGGCGGCCGCTTCGCGCTGGCACGAGGCCAGGGCCTCGGCGAAGTCGGCGGCCGCCAGCACCTTGCGCATGCCCTTGCCGCCGCCGCCGGCCACGGCCTTGATCAGCACGGGGTAACCGATGATGGCCGCTTCCTTGGCCAGGCGCTCAACGGACTGGTCATCGCCCAGATAGCCCGGCGTGGTGGGTACGCCCGCTGCGATCATGAGCTTCTTGGCGGCGTCCTTGAGGCCCATGGCGCGGATGGCGCTGGGCGGCGGACCGATCCAGACCAGGCCCGCATCGAGCACCGCCTGGGCGAAATCGGCATTCTCGGACAGGAAGCCATAGCCGGGATGGATCGCCTCGGCCCCCATCTGCCGGGCGGCCGCCAGGATCTTTTCCGGAACCAGATAGCTCTCCCGCGCCGGCGCCGCGCCGATCAGGATGGCGCTGTCGGCCTCCATCACGAACGGCGCGTCGGCGTCGGCCTCCGAATAGACGGCGATGGTCCGCACCCCCAGTTCCTTGGCGGTGCGGATGATCCGGCGGGCGATTTCACCCCGGTTGGCGATGAGGACGGAAGAGATCACGGGAGGGAAAGGACCTAGGTCTGGGAAAGGGTAAAGAGGAGCAGGGTCAGTTGAATTCAGCCTATTCCGTCCAGGACGGCTTGCGACGCGCCAGGAAGGCCCGCACGCCCTCTTGGCCCTCTTCGGACACGCGGCGGCGCGCGATGCGCTTGGCGGACTCCTCGATCAGGCCCTTGTCGATTTTCTGATCAGCAAAGTCGTTGACCAGCGCCTTGGCGTCGCCGATCGCGCCGGGGGCGCAGGCGATCATCTCCTCGATCAGGGCGTCGCGCGCCACCTCAAGGCCGGCGACATCGTCGAACACTTCATCGACCAGGCCGTAGCTCCAGGCCGCATCCGCATCAAACACCCGGCCCGTGGCGAACAGCAGCTTGGCCGTGCGCGGGCCCAGAGCCGCGATGACATAGGGGCTGATGGTCGCGGGGGTCAGGCCCAGCTTGACCTCCGAGAAGCTGAAGGTGGCGTCCGCCGTGGCCATGGCGTGATCGCAGGCCGCGACCAGACCGGCGCCGCCGCCGAACGCCGGGCCTTCGACCAGGGCTACGGTCAGGGCCGGCACGTCGTGCAGGGCCTTGAGCATATGGGCCAGTTCCAGGGCGTCGAGGCGGTTGTCGTCCTCGCTCCAGTCGACCGCGTCGGCCATCCAGCTCAGGTCAGCGCCGGCGCTGAACGCCCCGCCCATGCCGCGCAGGAACACGACGCGCACGCCCTCGGCGCCGTGCAGGGTCTCGAATGCCTCCCGCAGGGCCGCGATGGTCGCCGCGTCAAAGGCGTTCTTCTTTTCGGGCCGGTTGATCCAGACGGTCACCGCCCCTTCAGGCGTGCTTTCCAGGTGAACCAGCGGGCTCACGGCGTCGGTGTCGGGAACTTCGACAATCGGATCGGCGATAGGGTTGGTCATCGGTCTGGGCCTTCCTGAACTCTGGGCAGACAGTACATCACATGCGGTCGCAGCGGGTGGTCCTGAGACAGGCCCGGATGATCGAAATCCCTGTGCTCGTCGCGCCGGAACCCCAGCCGCCGCATGACCGCCTGGGACCGAACGTTCGAGCGGGCCGTAAAGGCCACGATCTCGTCGACGGGCAGACGCCCGAAGCCGTCGGCGAGGATCGCCGGCATGACGCCAGAGACCAGGCCGCGCCCCACCGCGTTGGACCTCAGACGCCACATAGCCTCGACGCCCTTGAACCCCAGGGCGCCGTCCAGGGCGTGCAGCCCCGCCGCGCCCACGGCCTCGCCGGCCTCATCCAGCACCGCCCAGATCCCCCAGCCGTCGTCGACCAGACCTGACGCCACGCGTTCGAACGTGGCGCGGCTCTGCGCGGCGCTCATTGCACCGCCCAGCCAGTGGGCGACCCGTGGATCACGGTTCAGCGCGTCCCAGGCGGGAAACAGCGTCTCGGTCCAGGGAGCCAGACGGGGATGGGGCGCGGCAGTCATAACTACATCCGGAAGACGCCGAACGTCGTCTCCGGGATCGGCGCGTTGAGGCTGGCCGATATGGCCAGACCCAGGACGTCGCGAGTTTGAGCCGGATCAATGATCCCGTCATCCCAGAGGCGCGCGGTGGCGTGGTAGGGATTGCCCTCGTCCTCGTACTTCTGGCGGATCGGAGCCTTGAAGGCCTCGGCTTCCTCGTCGGTCCACTTGGCGGCGTCGCGGTGGACGGTGGCCAGCACGCTGGCGGCCTGCTCTCCGCCCATCACCGAGATGCGGCTGTTGGGCCAGGTGAACAGGAAACGGGGCGAATAGGCCCGGCCACACATGCCGTAGTTGCCGGCTCCGAAGCTGCCGCCGATCAGGACGGTGAACTTGGGCACCTCGGCCGACGCGACGGCCGTGACCAGCTTGGCGCCGTCCTTGGCGATGCCGCCGGCCTCGTACTTGCCCCCGACCATGAAGCCCGAGATGTTCTGCAGAAAGACCAGTGGAATCTTGCGCTTGCAGGCCAGTTCTATGAAGTGCGCACCCTTGACGGCGCTCTCGCTGAACAGCACGCCGTTGTTGGCCAGGATCGCCACCGGCTGCCCCCAGATGCGGGCGAAGCCACAGACCAGGGTGGTGCCATACAGCGCCTTGAACTCGTCGAACTCGCTGCCGTCGACGATGCGAGCAATGACCTCGCGGACGTCATAGGGCGCGCGGACGTCAGTCGGGACGATGCCGTAGAGTTCCTCGGCGTCGAACAGCGGCGCCCTGGTCTCGGTAATCACCAGTTCGGCGGGCTTGGTGGTGTTGAGGTTGGCGACGATGGAACGGACGATCTCCAGCGCGTGCTCATCATCATTGGCCACGTGATCGACGACGCCCGAGCGACGGCCATGGGTGTCGGCCCCGCCCAGTTCCTCGGCCGAGATGACTTCGCCCGTCGCGGCCTTCACCAGGGGCGGACCCGCCAGGAAGATGGTGCCCTGGTCACGGACGATGACGGTCTCGTCGCTCATGGCCGGCACATAGGCGCCGCCGGCGGTGCATGAGCCCATGACGCAGGCGATCTGGGCGATGCCCGCCGCGCTCATCCGGGCCTGATTGAAGAAGATGCGGCCAAAGTGGTCGCGGTCGGGGAAGACCTCGGCCTGGTGGGGCAGGTTCGCGCCGCCGCTGTCGACGAGATAGACACAGGGCAGCCGGTTCTGGGCCGCGATCTCCTGGGCGCGCAGGTGCTTCTTCACCGTCATCGGGAAATAGGCGCCGCCCTTCACGGTGGCGTCGTTGGCGACGATCATCACCTCACGGCCCGACACCCGGCCGATGCCGGTGATAACGCCGGCGCCGGGCGCCTCGCCATCATAGAGGTCGCAGGCGGCCAGCTGACCGATCTCGAGGAACGGCGAACCCGGGTCGAGCAGCCGCTCGACGCGCTGGCGCGGCAACAGCTTGCCGCGCGCCACATGGCGCTGGCGGGTCGCTTCGGAACCGCCCAGGGCGGCCGTGGCCACCCGCTGGCGCAGCTCTTCGACAAGGCCGCGATTGTGGGCGGCGTTGCGGGCGAAGGTCTCGCCGGACGGATCGATAACGGAGTTCAGCTTCGGCATGTGAGCGGCATAGCCTTTTACTTTCAAACCCGAAAGGCGGTAGTTTTCGCCTCTCGCCCAGCCGTAATCCGCGAAAACCCTCCGCGAACGGTCTTGGCCAGGGCGCGACAGTTCGGACCGATCGCACCGCGATGGTCAAGCCTTGCCATTCAAGCTAGCGTCCCGTCGTGGGAACGACTCTGGACGCCTTCGACGACTCTGCCTTGGCGCGCCTGTTCGCCCGTGAGCGGCGCGATGGGGTGGCGTCGTGGTTCTCTCTGCCTGGCGGCGCGACGCTATATGCCCCGGGCGAGGAAGCCGACCAACTGTATTTCCTGCGCACCGGCCGCCTGGGCGCCTTTCGGCGCGAGGAAGGCCAGGAGCCTCAGTTCCTGGGGGTGATCCGCCCCGGCGAACCGGCCGGCGAAATGGCCCTGATCGGCGGCACCCCGCATTCGGCCAATCTTGTGGCGCTGCGGGACAGCGAGGTTCTGGCCCTGCCCCGCGCCGACTTCTTCGAGGCGGCAGAGAACGACCCGACGGTGATGCTGGAACTGTCGCGGCTGATGATCCGTCGCGCCCGCCAGGCCCAGACCCACGCGGCAATCGGCGATCCGTCGGTCTTCGGATTCATCGCCGTCGAGCCCGGTCAGGCGATCCGGCCCGTCGTCGAACGGCTGGCGCGCTGCATGGAAGCCCTCGGCTATTCCGTGACGGTCGAAGGCGCCGAGTCGCAGCTGGCGCCGACCGAGTGGTTCAGCAATGTCGAGCGCGAGCACGACTTCGTTCTCTATGTGGCCGAGGCCGACGAGACCCAGTGGAAGCATGTGGTGGGCCGCCAGGTCGACCGGCTGTTCCGCATTGGACACGGAGAACGCACGCCGCCCGACGCTATTCCGTCCTACGCCTCCGGCCCGTTGCAGGCCCAGCGGCTAGTCGACCTGATCCTGCTGCAATCGAGCAGCCTCAAGCAGCCCCAGGGCTCGGAGGCCTGGATGGAGGCCACCAAGGCGGCGCGGCTGTTCCATCTGCGCGAAAACGGGATGGCCGACGTGCAGCGTCTGGCTCGGATGTTGACCGGGCAGTCGGTTGGCCTGGTGCTGTCGGGCGGCGGCGCACGGGCCTATGCCCATATCGGCGCCATTGAAGCCCTGCGCGAGCGCGGCGTTCCCATCGACTTCGTCGGCGGCGCCTCGATGGGCGCGGTGATCGCGGCGGGCCTGGCCATGGGCTGGGACGACGGCGAGATGGAAACCCGCATTCGCCACGCCTTCGTCGACTCCAGCCCCCTCGACGACATCGCCTTCCCGATGATCGCCATGACCCGTGGCGACAAGGTCAAGGCGCGGCTTGAGGAGCACTTTGGCAATGTCCAGATCAGCGATCTGTGGCTGCCGTTCTTCTGCGTCTCCTCGAACCTGACATCGGGCTCCTATCACCTGCACCGGCGCGGGCGATTGCATGACGCCCTGCGCGCCTCGATTTCCCTGCCCGGCGTCTTGCCCCCGGTGTGCGAGAACGGCGCGGTGCTGGTCGATGGCGCAGTGATGAAGAACTTCCCGGCTGACGTCATGCGCTCGATGCAGTTGGGGCCCATTGTCGGGGTGGACGTCACGCGCGGCCGCAGCATTACCGACGAGGACGTGGTCGCGCCGGCGTCCCTGTGGAAGTGGATCTGGTCGGGCGAATGGCGCAAGGGACCGCCCATCGTGGCCCTGTTGATGCGCGCCGCGACCGTCTCGACAGGCCGCGACCTGGCCGCCAGCCGTGAAGCCTCCGACGTGCTGATCACGCCGAAACTGGACAAGATCGATATCCGGGACTGGCGGGCCTTTGCGCCGGCCGTCGCTGCCGGCAAGATCGCGGCCGGCATCGCCCTCGACGGGCTGGACAGGCCGGTCACCGACCTGCGCCGCCGCCCCAGCCTGGCCGAACGCGCCCGCACGGCGCTCAATCCCGTCGGGCGAGGATGAACAACCGGGTGAACGGAAACAGTGTCACGCCGTCCTCGCGGCGAGGATAGTCGCGCGCCAGCCGCGCCCGCCAGGCGTCAAGGAACGCCGCCTTCTCCTCAGCGTCGGTCAGGGCGTCCAGATAGGGCAAAAGCGTTGTCCCCATCGTCCAGTCGACAATCGGATCCTGGCCGTGCAGGGCGTGAAGATAGGTGGTCGTCCAGATATCGATCTCGGGACACAGCTGCGCCAGCCAGGCGTAGTAGTCGCGCGCATCGTGGGAGGGCCGCACACCCTCGACGCCGCCCAGTCGCGGGGCCCAGGGACCGGTCGCGGCGATCTCGCCCAGGGTCTTGCGCCAGGCTACATCGGTCACCAGCGGCATCTGGCAGGCCAGCACGCCGCGCGGCGCCAGGGCGTTCGCCAGGCGCGGAAACAGGACGGCATGGTCGTCGACCCATTGCAGGGCGGCGTTGGTGAACAGCAGATCGACCGGGTGATCGGGCGCGAAGCTGGCGATATCGCCCAGAACCCATTCCACCCGGGTGGAAAGCCCCCTCGCCCGCTCCAGCATCTGGGGACTTGAATCCAGGCCGTGCACGGTCGCAGCGGGGTGTCGCGCCGCCAGCAGCGCCGCCTGCTCGCCGGAGCCGCAGCCCAGGTCCCAGATCTGAATTGGATCAACGTCACGCGGTAGCGCCGTCAAAAGATCGAGCGCGGGTCGCTCCCGATAGCTCCGATACAGGGCGTAGATGTCGGGATTCCAGACAGGCATAGACGTGGCCTTCACTTCGGGTGCGACAATTGGCGCGCGCCGGAGACAGCGCAGCACTCGTTAACGTCTTTGTTAATGCGCGATTCACCGTATATCTAAGTCAGGTCTCCGCTAGAGAGACCTTTGGGAAGGACACCGATCCATGCCTCGGCCCGTCAAGCTCACGATGGTCGTTGATCGCCGCAAGGATGCGGCGGGGATGATGCCGCCCCATTCTCACAGGCTTTACTTGCCCCGCCCGATGATGATCGGCGCGACACTGCTGTTCTGGGCGGCGGTTGTTGTGGGCCTCAAGCTGCTGGCGTCCTGATTTCAGGCGGCAAGGCTGCGTCAAGCGGTCGCGAGAATAGCCACTTCCCTCTTCGCGAAATTCGCGCTCATACTCCCCTTGTGTTGTTCAACATCTGAAAGGAGGTGACCAGTGTCTCATTGTCTCCAACCGAGGTCGCGTATCGTGACCTGGAGCCTGAAGATCGAGGTATCCGCCTAGAGGCGTTGAATCGCTCCAAGGTTTCAGTCACGCCGCGCACTGCGGCCACGACGATGGAGGGCCGTTCCGGGCAATCGGAACGGCCCTTTTTCATGCCTTGAAGGTCAACCGCCGACCAGTTCGCGACCGATCAGGAAGCGGCGGATTTCATTGGTTCCGGCGCCGATGTCGTACAGCTTGGCGTCGCGCAGGAACCGCTCGACCGGCCACTCCCGGGTATAGCCCGCGCCGCCCAGGGCCTGGATCGCCTCAAGGCAGGTTTGCACGGCGTTCTCGGAGGCCAGCAGAATCGCGCCGGCGGCGTCAAAGCGCGTGGTCTTGCCGGCGTCGCAAGCCTTGGCCACGGCATAGACATAGGCCCGGGCCGAGTTCAGGGCGACATACATGTCAGCCACCTTGCCCTGCATCAGCTGGAACGAGCCGATGGCCTGGCCAAACTGCTTGCGCTCGCGGACATAGGGCAGAACCACGTCAAGACAGGCTTGCATCAGGCCCAGGGGCCCGGCGGCCAGCACCGCGCGCTCGTAGTCCAGGCCGCTCATCAGCACGCCCACGCCGCCGCCAACCGGGCCCATGACGTTCTCTTCGGGAACTTCGCAGTCCTCGAACACCAGCTCGGCGGTGTCGGAGCCGCGCATGCCCATCTTGTCGAGCTTCTTGCTGACGCTGAAGCCCTTCATGCCCTTCTCGATCAGGAAGGCGGTAATGCCGCGATCACTGGTCTTGGCATAGACCACCAGCGTGTCGGCATGCGGCGCGTTGGTGATCCAGAACTTCGTGCCGTTCAGCACATAGCGGTCGCCCTTCAGTTCGGCGCGGAGCTTCATCGAGACCACGTCAGAGCCCGAACCGGCCTCGCTCATGGCCAGAGAGCCGACATGCTCGCCGCTGATCAGTTTGGGCAGATAGCGGTTCTTCTGCTCGGTCGTGCCCCAGCGGCGGATCTGGTTCACGCACAGATTGGAGTGGGCGCCATAGGACAGGCCTACCGAGGCCGAGGCCCGGGAGATCTCCTCCATGGCGATGACGTGCTCGAGATAGCCCAGGCCCAGGCCGCCGAACTCTTCCTCGACGGTGATGCCGTGCAGGCCAAGGTCGCCCATCGGGACCCACAGTTCCCGGGGGAACTCGTTGGTTTCATCGATCCGGGCCGCGATCGGCGCGATCTTGTCGGCCGCGAAGCGGGCGGTGGTGTCTCGGATCGCGTCGGCCGTTTCGCCCAGCGCGAAGTCCATCGAGGGTGCGGAATTTGTCATCATGCGCACTCGCATAGCACAAACGCCCGCGGATCAACGAGACCCACAGGCGTTCATGCTCATCAGCTTTTCAGCCGGGATTTAGTCGTCGTCGCCCTCGTCCGGCCCGGCCAGCTTGCGCAGCAGCAGATAGGCCGAAACCACGAAGCAGATCGCGCCGATCATGCTGGCGCCATAGCCGAACATCTTGATCTGCGAGAAGCCCGGGCCCGAGGCGACGGTGAGGATCCACAGAACCCCGCCGCCGAACATCGCCAGGCCCAGCACGCCCAGGCTGACCAGCAGGCTGAGATTGCCAAAACGTGGCGCTTCCGGCTCGGCGAACGGCACATCCAGCGCGCTGAGGGCCACGTCTTCGCTGGTCGAGAAGCCGTCCAGATTGAACACCGAGGGCGAGGTCCGCGTAGCGGTCTCGAACAGGGTGGGCTCGACGACAGGCGCCGGCGTCGGCGGCGTGAAATCAACGACCGGAGCGATCGGTTGAGGCGCGACCGGGGCGACGGGCTCCGGGGTCAGGCGGAACGGCGCGCTGACGGTCTCTTCGAAATCCTCGTAGAGAACGGCGGCCAGCGGCGCGGCGGCCGGAACCGGCGGTTCGGGCAGCACCAGATCGTCGCGAACGACGGCGGGGGCCACAGGCGCCGCGACCGGCGCAGGCTTGTCGGCCAGGATCGCCTCAAGACGCGCGCCGACGGCGGCGGCGGCCTGTTCGCTGGCGGTCGGGCCTTCCTCGTCGGGAACGACGATCGCCAGAGGCGCGCCGTCCTCGCGTTCGACCACGGCGCGGTCGCCTTCAAAGCGGGCCATGACAGTGGCCGGCGTTTGCTTGGGCACAGCGCAGCTGGCGTCGTAGTCGACCTTGGGCCGCAGGATCGGGCTGGGCGCGGCGATCCACACACCATCGGCCGGAGTCAGGAACAGAGCCTTCTCGGCCGAGCGGCGACGGACCAGGGCGTCGATGACGATCCGCTCGCCCTCGAAGTCGGCCTTGCGCCACATCTCCATCGCGCAGGCGGCCTGCAGCAGCGAGCCCTCGTTGATCCGGCGAAGGACGCCGGAGCGGACGAAGTTGTCGAGCCCGATATTGAAGGCGAAGCAGACCAGCGCATCGAACTGGTTCTGGTTCAGCGGCGAATAGGTCTGTTCGTTGACCGCATGGGCCACCGAGATCAGATCGTAGAGGAGCAGGGCCTCGGCGTCTTTTTCCGAAACGGTCGCCCCACCGCGCGCGGTGAGGGTATGGCCGTAACCGATCGTCCAGCGCCCATCGGGGAGCTGAGCGGCTTTCATCCGGTAGCCTTCGAATCTCTTGATGAGATCGACGGCGGCGCGGGAGACCTGATGACGCGGTTTCATCGCGGAGAATGACCCAGTTTGAGACAGACGCAGTTGCGTTCGTCTCTCTCTCGGCAAGATAGGGGCCGGTTTGGGTGTTCCCGTGACGGGCGAACCAATTTTTTAGTGGAGCAGCAGGGCCGCGATCAGCAGGACCGCGAAAAATCCCGTGAAATCCGTGAGGAAGGTCACGAAGATCGACGACGACACCGCCGGGTCCCGTCCCATCCTCTCCAGGGCCAGGGGCGCCAGGATGCCGCCGACGGCGGCCGTGAAGATGTTGGTCACCAGGGCCAGACCCACGATGATCGCCAGCTTGCCGTGCTGATCCTCCGGGCCAAAGACCAGATAGGTGGCCCCGCCCATCACCAGGGCAAGACACAGGCCATTGACGAGACCCACGGAAACCTCGCGCAGCACGATCCGGCGGGCGTTGGCTGTGGTCAGCTCCTTGCTGGCCAGGGCGCGCACGGCCACGGCCAGACTCTGGGTGCCTGCATTGCCGCCCAGGGACGAGACGATGGGCATCAGGATGGCCAGGGCCACCAGCTGGGCGATCTCTTCCTGGAACACCGCAACGCCGCTGACGGCGATGCTGGCGGTGACCAGGTTCAGAAGCAGCCACGGCAGGCGCGCGCGGACGATGTCAATCACGGTCGCGTCGCGACCGGCGTCCGAGACGCCGGCCAGGGCGAGGATATCCGCCTCGGCCTCTTCGCGGATGACCTCGACGATATCGTCGACCGTGATCTGCCCCACCAGCCGGCCACCCGGGTCGACGACAGGCGCGCTGATCAGGTGATACTTGTCGAAGATGTAGGCGACCTCTTCTTGGTCCATCTCGACCTGGATTTCGGTCACCGCCTCCATCAGGTCGGCCAGCCGCGTCTCGCGGCGGCTGCGCAGCAACAGGCTGATCGGAATGGCGCCGACGGGCTTGTAGGTCGGATCCACCACATAGACGTCGAAGAACAGCTCGGGCAGCGAGTCGCCGGCCTCGCGCACGTGGTCGATGGTGTGACCGGCCGTCCAGAACTCGGGCGCCGCCAGGAACTCGCGCTGCATCAGGCGGCCGGCGGTCTCGTCCTCATAGGACAGGGTGGTCTCGATCGCAGCGCGATCGATCTCGCCCATGGCGGCCAGCACCTGGTAGCGCTTGGTGTCGTCCAGATCGTCGATGACGTCGGCGGCGTCGTCGGTGTCGAGTTCTTCCAGCGCGCGGGCCAGGGCTACCGAGGGCGTGGCCTCAAGGATCTCCTCGCGAAGATTCTCGTCCATCTCCGAGATGATCTCGCCCAGCGCCTCGGGATCGAGGAGCGGAATGACCTCTTCGCGATAGGCCGAGGACAGAAAGCCCATCAGGTCGGCGACGTCGGCGGGCTCCAGGGCCCCGACCAGCTCGCGCAGGCGCTCGGTATTGCCGCTGTCGGCGGCGTCGATCACCATCTCGACATATTCGGGATTGAGCGCGTAGTCGTCGCCGAGGGCGAGGTCTTCAAGATCCTCGGGAAGGGCGACCTGGGGGAACGGAGTCTTGTCCAGCGCGTCGTCGGTCAGTTCGGCGATGTCCCGGGTCATGGGGGCCTCCTGAGCTCAAAGGGCTTGGCGTCGCTGGCGTGTTCCGAAGGATGGCTGGCCAGCTTCCCTTGGGAAAGTCAGGCCTGAAAACGATTAGAGCGCGCCCAGCGAGTCGGAAACCGATTTCGCCAAGCACGCTCTAGTCAGTTTCACCTGGTGCGGTCGAGAAGACTCGAACTTCCACGCCCTTTCGGGCACAGCGACCTCAACGCTGCGCGTCTACCAATTCCGCCACGACCGCACGTGGTGAGGGGCGGCTGGTAGCAAACTGAATCTGGTTTGGAAAGGGCAGAGTTCGTTGAAAGCGAACTAACTGGCGAGCGTCAGACGCCACCGGCCATATAGTCATAGACATCAGCAGCGCGCGTCACCTGAATGGCGATGCGATCGTCGCTGATCTGGATCTCGCCGCGGGCGATGGGGTGGTTGTTGGCCAGGATCCAGACCTCGTCATTGGTCTTGGCGTCCAGCGGGATCACCGCGCCACGGCCCATGCGCAGCAGCTGCTGCATGGGTAGGATCGAGCGCCCCAAAAGAACGGAGATCTCGACATTGACGGCGTTGACCTGGCTCACGAACTAAGGCCCCTAAAATCGACTCTCGACCATTCTTGGTCGCGGCATCGAGATTGCAAGAATAGGGCCGTATGCTTGATCGCCCGTTAAGCCTTGAAAATAAAGGAAACCCGCTTCTGGGGCGCAGCGACGGCGCGCCCGTGGGCTGGGCGGTTTCGACCGATTATGTCCCCTACCCGGCAGCCGTTGCCGCCATGGAGGCGCGCGCCGCCGCCATCGCCGAGGGAACGGCGGGCGAGCTGGTCTGGCTGCTGGAGCATCCCCCGCTCTACACCGCCGGCATATCAGCCAAGGGCGCGGACCTGATCGAGCCCGACCGCTTCCCGGTGTTCGAGAGCGGGCGCGGCGGCCAGTACACCTATCACGGCCCCGGCCAGCGGGTGGCCTATGTGATGCTGGACATGACCAGGCGCGGCCGCGACGTGCGCGCCTTTGTCGAGGCGCTGGAGGCCTGGATCATCGACGCCCTGGCCGCCTTCAACGTGGTCGGCGAGATGCGCGAGGGCCGGGTCGGCGTCTGGGTCGAACGCAAGGGCGCGGGCTGGTCGCGCGAAGACAAGATCGCCGCCATCGGGGTCAAGCTGCGCAAGTGGGTCAGCTTTCACGGCATCAGCCTGAACGTGGAGCCAGACCTTGGCCACTTCTCGGGCATCGTGCCCTGCGGCCAGACCGAGCACGGGGTCACCAGCCTGGTCGATCTGGGCCTGCCGGTGACCATGGACGAGGCCGACGCGGCCCTGAAGGCCAGCTTCCAGCGGGTGTTTGGGCCAGTGAAGGACGCCGCTGCGCCGGTCTAGATCGAGACTGTGCTCTTCAGCGGGCTGGGTCCGTAGCGGTTGGCCCCCTGCTCGCTGCCCATGACGCCCAGTTCGACGATCGCCCACAGGATGGCGATCGAGAACACGAAGTCGAGGAAGTGCTCGGGCTGCGGCCAAACGGCCACAACGGCCACCAGGATCAGGGCGGCGAACCAGCCCGACCGGCCGCGGTCATGCAAGCGCTTGGACAGGATGCAGGCGCCCGAGAACAGCAGGGCCGGATAGACCAGCCAGCCGGTCAGCCAGTGCAGGGTGTAGCCCGCTATGGCCTCATAGATCACGGTGAAGCCGATCAGCACGGCGGCGGCGATCAGAAACGGCGTGCGTGACAGCCGCCCATTGGACGACAGAAACAGCTCCGCCCATTCAGTCTGACCGTTCATGTGCCCTGGCTCCAACACGACTCTCGCGCCGAACCTAAGGCGGCGCAGGTTTAAGTGAAAGTCGTCACGTCGCTAACTCAGGCGAAAACAGGTGCGTCGCTGCCAACGCCCTTGGGCGAAGGGCCATAGCGATTGGGTCCTTTAGTGCCGTCCAGGAAGCCGAGTTCAACAAAACCCCAAATCCAACCGATGATCGGGCACAGGATGAAGAACACCACCCAGCCGCCCCCCTTTTCCCGGTCATGCGCACGCTTGAGCATCAGCGCGACGCCGATCCAGATCGACGGGATGTAGAGCAACCAACTCACGATGTTGCCAGGAAGTCCGCCATCCGCCGGCGGCCCAAGGAGATGGCCTGCGGCGACGTCCACGAGCGCGATGACGACATTGGTGGCGATACTCAACAACCAATAGTCACGTCGCCGAATTCGGCCCGAAGCGCCAAACAGTTTTTGCTGCAAATTCATCGAACCCTCGAGAAGCACCCGCCCCTTCGAGTAACACGACCTTTACGCGAACTCTACCAGCACCTCATCCGCCGCGACAGGATCGCCGCCCTTGGCGTTGACGGCCTTGACCACGCCGTCGCGCTCGGCGCGGATGATGTTCTGCATCTTCATGGCCTCGAGCACACAGACCACCTCGCCCTCGCGGACCTGCTGGCCGGCCGTGACGTCCATCGAGACCACCAAGCCCGGCATCGGCGACAGCACCAGCTTGGACGTGTCGGCCGCCTGCTTCTCAGGCAGCATGTCGTGCAGCTGGGCCGAGCGCGGGGTCAGGACCAGAACCCGGGCCTTGGCGGCGCGGTGGCGGATGGTGAAGCCTTCGGCCGCCGGGGCAACCTGAACGGTGAAGGCTGACCCGCCCAGCACGCCGCGGAACACCGGCTTGCCCGGACGCCAGACGACGTCGCTCAGGATCAGAGAGCGGCCCTCGTCGAGCAGCTCGACGGTCAGGTCCTCGTCGCCCGACAGCTTCACGCGACGCTTGGCGTGGCCGACGGCCACCACCCACTCGTCGCGCACGGCGCCATTGAGGCCGGCGACATTGGTGCGCGCCCGGGCGGCATAGACCCGCTGCATGGCCGCGCCGACGGCGGTGAGGATGTCGATCTGGACCGGCGTCGGCTCGGTGCCGGCAAAGCCGTCGGGGAACTCGTCCTTGATGTAGTTGGTCGACAGCTGGCCGGAGCGAAACCGCTCCTGGTCCATCACCGCATTGAGGAACGGGATGTTCTGGCCCAGGCCCTCGATGTGGAAGTCCTCCAGCGCCCGGCCCATGCCGTCGACGGCGGCGATCCGCGTCGGGGCCCACGTGCACAGCTTGGAGATCATCGGGTCATAGAACATCGAGATCTCGTCGCCCTCGCGGACGCCGGCGTCGTTACGGACAACATAGCCTTCATGCTGGCCCTCTTCCGGCGGGTCATAGCGGACCAGACGACCGATGCTGGGCAGGAACTTGCGGTAGGGATCCTCGGCATAGATGCGGCTCTCGATGGCCCAGCCGTTGATCTTCAGATCCTTCTGTTCGAAGGCCAGTTTCTCGCCCCAGGCGCTGCGGATCATCTGCTCGACCAGGTCCAGGCCGGTGATCAGTTCGGTGACCGGGTGCTCGACCTGCAGGCGGGTGTTCATTTCCAGGAAGAAGAAGCTCTTGTCCTGGCCGGCCACGAACTCGACCGTGCCTGCGCTGTCGTAGTTGACGGCCTTGGACAGGGCCACGGCCTGGGCGCCCATGGCGTCGCGGGTGGCCTCGTCCAGCAGTGGGCTGGGAGCCTCCTCGATGACCTTCTGGTTGCGGCGCTGGATCGAGCATTCGCGCTCGAACAGGTGGACGACATTGCCGTGCTTGTCGCCCAGCACCTGAATCTCGATGTGGCGCGGGCTGACGATGAACTTCTCGATGAAGATGCGGTCGTCGCCAAAGCTGGCCTTGGCTTCGGCGCGGACAGCCGGGAAGCCTTCCTCGACGTCCTGGCGGGTCCAGGCCACGCGGATGCCCTTGCCGCCACCGCCGGCCGACGCCTTGATCATCACCGGATAGCCGATCTCTTCGGAGATCTTGATGGCATGGGCAGTGTCGTCGATCTCGCCGATATGGCCGGGCACGCAGGAGACGCCCGCCGCCTGGGCGAACTTCTTGCTCTCGATCTTGTCGCCCATGGCGCGGATGGCGCCGGGGTTGGGCCCGATGAACACGACGCCCTCGTCGGCGCAGCGCTGGGCGAAGCCGGCGTTCTCCGACAGGAAGCCAAAGCCGGGATGCACGGCCTGGGCGCCCGTCTGCTTGCAGGCGTCGATGATCTTGTCTGCGATCAGGTAGGACTGATTGGCCGGCGACGGGCCGATATGCACCGCCTCATCGGCCATCTCGACCGCCATGCTGCCAGCGTCGGCGTCGGAATAGACCACCACCGTCGCGATCCCCAGACGACGGCACGTCTTGATGACGCGAACGGCGATTTCGCCTCGATTGGCGATCAGGATCTTGCTGAACATGGTGTGGCCCCCGGCAAGCGTATTGTCTTGTTGGACACCGGTTATCAGGCCCTCGCCTGTTTGCAACCTTGCCCCTACGGCGCTAAAGCGGAGTCAGGGCATGACACCGGTTTCCAGAAACAGTGCTCGCAGAATTTGCTCAGGGGAGAAACGGCCATCATGAAGCCCACCGCACACCTCGCCGCGCTCGCGCTGGCCCTGGCCCTCGCCGCGCCCGTCATGGCCCAGACCGCCGCGCCGCCTGCCGCCGCGCCGGTCTATCCGCCCTATGGCCGGTCGGTGAGCCTGGCCGAGGCCAAGGTCGCCGTCGCCGCCGCCCAGGCCGAGGCCGTCAGGAACGGCTGGTTCATGGTCATCACCGTGGTCGAACCCAACGGCGCCCTGGTGCTCAGCGAAAAGATGGACGGCGCCCAGTACGGCTCCAACGACGTGGCGCGCCGCAAGGCCGAGACCTCGGCCAGCTTCCGCCGGCCGACCAGCTATTTCCAGGATGCGGTCAAGGGCGGGACGCTGAACGCCATCTTCACCGGCGCCCTGGCCATCGAAGGCGGCGAACTGCTGATCATCGACAACCGGATCGTCGGGGCCATCGGCGCTTCGGGCGGCTCGGGCGCGCAGGACGGCGTCGTAGCGCGCGCCGGCGCGGCCGCCCTGGCCAAGTAGGCGACTTCGGGCGGGCGGGATCGGCGACGGCACCGCCCGTCCAAGGGTCGTCAGTCCGGGGCGAACTCTCTGGCGAACATCGCCTCGTAGCCGGCTATCAGCGCTTCGGACTCCGGCGCAATTAGCCGGGCGACACCGGCCGCGAAACTGACCGGCGCAACGCCAGCGGCGCTGACAATCCTGCCTGACGTCACCGCCCTCGCCTGATCAACGTACTGGGCGCCGCCGCCATAACCTGGCGCCTGCGCCTCCAGCCAGTCCTTGCCGTTGGAGGTATGCTCGCGCCCGTCGAACAACCTCGCCCGGGCCGCGGCGACCGTGCCCGCACAGATCGCACCGATGATCTTGCCGTCGGCGATCGCCTGTCGCAGCAGGCTGAACACGGCCTCGTCTTGGAAGCTCGTCCAGGCGTCCGAACCGATCAGCAGGAAGACGTCCGCGTCAGACAGGACCGGATCATCGAACCTGTAGTCTGCTGCGGCCAGCAGCCCGCCTATCGAGGTCTGGGGCTCGCCATCCGGCGTAGCGATTTCGATCTGGACGCCCAGATGCTCACGCAGAAGCGCCAGGACAGGCCCGGCCTCCCAATCGGCCCAGCCCGGTTGCAGAAATGCGACGGCGACAGTCATCGGCCCTCCCCTAACGCAGCTTCACGGCGGTGCCGGCGGCGGTGACCATCAGCATGCCGCCGTCCGGGCCCAGCGACTCGTAGTCGAGATCCACGCCCACGACGGCGTCGGCGCCCAGGCGGCGGGCCTCTTCGCTCATTTCCTGCAGGGCGATGTCGCGGGCTTCACGCAGGGCCTTCTCATAGCCGCCGGCCCGACCGCCGATGATATTGGTGATGCCGGCGAAGATATCGCGGAAGATATGCGCGCCGATGATCGCCTCGCCCGACACCACACCCAGGGTGGCGACGGTCTCGCGCTCGGCGATCGAAGGGGTCGTGCAGGTCAGCATTGGCTCTTTCCGTCCTGATGGCGGCCCAAATGGCGGGCTTGTCTCTACCGGATTCGTTCCGGGCATCTTACATTGGGTGTCATGACAGACGCCGCCACCCGATCGACCGCCGGTTTTGACCTCACTGCGCCTAACGAGGCCGAACGCCATCACCTGGAGGCCGCGCTCACCACCGAGGAGGCGCGGGTCCTGCTGCAGCATGGCACCGAGGCCCCGTTCTGCGGCGGCCTGCTGGGCGAAAAGAGCCCGGGCGTCTATGGCTGCCGCCTCTGCGGCCTGCCTCTTTTCCGGCACCAGACCAAGTTCGAAAGCGGCACCGGCTGGCCCAGCTTCTACGCGCCGTTCGCCGAGGACCATGTTCGAGCGATCACCGACTCTTCGTATGGCATGACGCGCATCGAGACGCGCTGCGCCCGGTGCGACAGCCACCAGGGTCACGTTTTCCCGGACGGTCCGCAGCCGACGCGGCTGCGCTACTGCATCAATTCGGTGTCGCTGCAGTTCGTGAAGGCCGGCGATCCCCTGCCCGATCCCCTGCATCGCGGCGATCCGATCGTCGACTGAGACGATCGGCTTCAGCTTCTCTATATTCCTACTAAATTGATCTGATTTGAACGGCGGGCGCGAAAACGGTTGGGTGCCTCACGACACCCCTCCGAGCATGGCGTGATGATCCGTTCCGAACCTTCCGGCTTTCGCACGCCGTCGTCTCCGCGTGACGACGCCGATGAGGCGCCGATCCTGATTGTGCCGGGGCTCTACAACTCCGGGCCAGACCATTGGCAGAGCCATTGGCAGCGCGACCTGCCCGGCGCAGAGCGGGTCGACCAGACCGACTGGGAGCGCCCCGCCCTGGGCGACTGGACCATCAGTCTGGCCGAGGCCGTGCGCCGGCGTCCGGGCGCGATCCTGGTGGCTCACAGCCTGGGCTGCGCTCTGGTCGCGCACCTTGCCCAGGTCACCAGCGGACGTGGCATCGGCGGGGCCCTTATGGTCGCGCCGGCAGACGTCAATCGCGAGGGACCGGCCGGACGCCTTCTGACAGGTTTTTCACCCATTCCGCGCCATCGCCTGCCGTTTCCGACCCTGGTCGTGGCCAGCCGAGACGATCCCTATGTGGAAATCGAGCGCGCCGAAGCCTTCGCACGCGGCTGGGGCGCGCGGTTCGTGGATCTGGGCCGCGCCGGGCACATCAATGTCGCGTCCGGTCATGGCGCGTGGATCAAGGGCCGCGCCCTGCTGGCCGAGCTGACCCGGGAAGTTGAGGCCGCCCGCGCGCCCGGAGGCGGCGAGCGGCCCCGGTTCTAGAAGTCCGCCGACAGGGTGAACTGGATCGTGCGATGCGAGCCCGGGCGGAAGGTCGCCAGGGTGTTCACGGTCGTGCCGATCGTGCCCAGATAGTCGGTGTCGAAGATGTTATCGACATTGACCCGCGCCTTGACCTGCTCGAACGGGCCAAAGCCGAAGCCGTCGCCCATGTCGAGATAGGCGTTCCAGATCATGTAGCCGGGCGCGTGCTCGCTGTTGATGAAGTTGGTGAAGCGGTCGTCGATCAGACGTCCCGACAGGTTGAACACCAGGCCGTCGGTCGGCTCGAGCGTGACCCCGCCCTGGAAGATCCATTCGGGGAAGTCAGGCACCTTCTTGCCGGCGATCTTCAGCGCGGCCGGCGTCGGCGTCAGGACGAAGTTGGCGATATCATCCTGAAATTCCGAAATATTGTACGAGATGTTGGTGTTGAAATAGACCTTGCCGTCGAAGAGATCCGGCTTCCACTGGCCGCTGAACTCGGCCCCCGACGCTTCAACCGCGCCGACATTCTGGAAGAAGCTCTCGGTGGTGGTGCTGCCGGGCACAGGCGCGGAGAACGACTGCAGGCGGTTCTTGAACTCGGTCTTGTAAACCACGAACGAGGCATTGAAGGTCGCCCGGTTGGCGCGATAGCCCAGCTCCCAGTTGGTCGAGGTTTCGGCCTCGGGCGCCGGGACCAGCGGGCTGGCGGCCGACAGCACGTCATCGGCGCCGCGCGGCAGGGCCATGTTCTCCGAGTATGACGCGAAGACCTGGTCGCGCGCGCCCACCGAATAGACCATGCCGATCTGTGGCAGGAAGCTGTCGGACCAGTTGGCCTTGATGCTGGGCTGACGGCGATTGATGTAGTCGGCCGGGTTGCGATAGCCGCTGATCTCGTAGTCGACGTCCAGCGTCTTGAACCCGAATTCCAGCTTCAGATCGTCGTCCAACAGGCTGAGCGTGTCCTTCAGGAAGAACTGCGTCGTCTGGCGGGTCGAGGTGTAGTTGCGCTGAAGGTGGACCGGTTCGTTGAGCAGCGGGGCGCCATCGGGATTGCCGCCCTGGACGTTATAGCGGGCCTGGGTGCGGTGGTAGTCGTCGTCCTCAAGCCAGACGCCGGCTTCGACCGTGTTGATCCCGATGCGCCATTCGCCCTTGGCCGTGACGCCCTGGCGCGTACCGTCGACGCCGGACAGGCCATACTGGATGCCCTTGGGCGCGGTCAGGCCGGCGACGATCAGGCGTTCTGCATTGTGGCTGGTCAGCGATGTCGCATAGGCCTCCGGCGAGACGCCATAGCCGCTCTTGTCCTCGTAATAGGCCGTGGCGGTCAGATCGATCGCCTCGCCCAGCGCGGTCTTCAGGGTCAGGCCGTAGAGGTGGTCCTTCCGCTTGTTGATCGCGAACTTGTAGTACTGATTATAGGCGGTGTTGGAGTAGGCGACGCCCGCCGTCGTCATCGGCAGCGAGGTCGCTGTCGCAGGCGAGCCGACAGCGCCCGATACCGGCACATAGCCCAGATAGGCGAAGTCGCGCCCTTTTCGGCCGAAGATGTCGTTGGCGTTCCCGAAATACTGCGCCTTGGTGATCGACGGCGAGTCGTAGTCGAAATAGTCGTTGTGCACGGTCTGGAACGTCAGGCTGGTCGCCTCGCCCATGTCCCAGCGCAGCTTGGCTTCATAGTGGGTGCGATCGATGGTGCCCGGGCCGCGCCACAGGTCGCCCTCGATCCACGAGCCGCTGACATAGCCCGAGAACGGGCCGACCTTGCCGCTCTCCAGCCGCAGGAAAGTGCGCTTGAGGGCGTCGCTGCCGCGCGTGTAGCTGGCCGAGCCGCCGGCCACTTCGCTGGGGGCCTGAGTGAAATAGTCGACGATCGGACCCAGCGACGCATAGCTGGGCAGAGCCACGTCGCCGGCCCCGGCCGAGGCCGTGACCCGCAGCAGGTTCTCGTTGTCGACATAGCGATAGATCGGGCTGCCGCCGAACTGGTCGCTGCGGCCCATGGGGATGTCGTCGAGCAGGAAGCCGATCTGCTGGAAGTTGAAGGCACGCACAGAGACCGAATTGCCGAACTCGTACATGCCCAGGGCGTCATTGGCCTGGACGTTGAAGCCCGGCAGGGACTCCAGCATCTTCAGGCCGGTGACGCCGGCCGGCGCCGAGAGCAGCGCCTCGCGCGTAATGGAAACCGTTGCGGTTGCCTGATCGGTGCCGATGGCGACGCTGGCTTCCGACACCCGCTTGCCGGTGACGACTACCAGATCAACCTCCGTCGACGGCGCGGCCTCCTGGGCCAGCACCGGCGTGGCGACGGCAAGGATCGAGGCCGCAAGAAGCGCCGGTTTGAGGCTTCGCGATCGGGTTTTTGGTTTGATGCTCATGACTATCCCCTCTTCGACCTCATCGCGCGGGGAGGCCCGACGAGATCCTGTTTGGTCCTAGGACTGACGAAGATGAGACGCCGATTTCAGGCGTTGGCCGCTCGCGAATGCCGCAACGCGCGCGAATCCCGGCGCACTGCACGGTGCGACACCGATCCGTCGCCTCGATCGCCCCAATATTAGGCGGCCCGGCGCGGGTGGCGGCGGAAGCGGCGGGTGAGGATGAACAGAGGACAGGATCGAAGATGGGAGGCAGGTCACCTGCGCAACACTGTCGCCTGACTTTTCAGATTGTCTGGTGCGGGCGGTCGGGGTCGAACCGACACTCCTTTCGGAACCGGATTTTGAGTCCGGCGCGTCTACCAGTTTCACCACGCCCGCAGACTTCGCTCTTCGCGAAGGGCCGTCTCTCTAGCAGGCGTCGGACACGAATTCCAGTGGCGAGGGGGCGGGTCTAGAGTCGTTGCGCACAGGAGATTCGCATGATGCCCCGCCCCGGCCCCCGCAACCTGATCACGGACGTTCCCGGACTGGCCGTGGGGTGCGCGCAGGATGAGGCTGTGCGCAGCGGCGTTACGGTGGTGCTTTGTCCAGAAGGCTGGAGCGCGGCTGTCGATGTGCGCGGGGGCGGCCCCGGGGTGCGCGAGACCGAGACGCTGGCGCCCGAAAACAGCTTCAGCCGGGCGCACGCCATCTGCCTGTCGGGCGGGTCGGTTTTCGGTCTTGGCGCGGCCGATGGGGTCGCCAGCATTCTTTCGTCCCGCGACGTAGGCGTTCGTCTCGCCGCCGGCTCGCCGGCCATTCCCATCGTCCCCGGCGCGGTATTGCACGACCTCGCCAACGGCGGCGACAAGAGCTGGGGACTGGACCCGCCCTATCGCGCTCTCGGGATGGCGGCGGTCGCCGCTGCCGGCCAGAGCTTCGAGCTTGGCGCCGTCGGCGCCGGACGCGGCGCGAAGGCGGGCCTCGTCAAGGGCGGACTGGGCTCGGCGTCGATCGATCTGGGCGGCGGCCTGATTGTCGGCGCCCTCGTCGCGGCCAATCCCGTCGGCTCGGTCTACATGCCGGATGGAGAAACCTTCTGGGCCTGGCCCTTCGAGATCGACGGCGAGTACGGCGGGCGCATCCCGACGGGCGCCGTTTCGGCGACTGAGCCCCTCCCCGACGAGTCGAAGCTCGGCGCCGCGGGGCGTTTGCGGACCGGCGCGAACACCACCCTGGCCGTCATCGCGGTTACGGCCGACCTTTCGACCGCCGAAGCCAAGCGGGTCGCCATGATGGCGCACGATGGCATGGGTCGCGCTGTGCGGCCGGCCCATACCGCTTTCGACGGCGACGTGGTTTTCGCCCTGGCGTCTGGCGCGGTGAGTCTGGGTGCTGATCCAGCCATACGGCCGGTCGAGGTCTCGCGCCTGGGATCGGCGGCGGCCGACTGCCTGGCCCGCGCCATCGCTCGCGCGGTCTACGAGGCCCGCGACTTCAGGGAATCATAGTCTCGCCGCCTGCCAACTGCGTGGCGGTGACTTCGAGACGCCCCAGCAGCCGCTTCAGCATCACGACCTCGCTGGGCGCCAGGCCAGACAGCAACGCCGCCTCATAGGCCAGGGCCATGGGCGCGATCTCGGCGAACAGGCGTCGTCCGGCGGCCGTCAACTCCAATCGGTGCGAACGGCGGTCGGCCCGGACGGTGGTCCGGTTCACCAGCCTGCGCTCAACAAGGTCCTGAGCCGCACGACTGACCCGGACCTTGTCCATGGCCGTGCGGGTCACAGCGGCGTGCGGGGTCAGCCCGCCCTCGGCCAGCACCGACATCAGCCGCCATTGCGGAATGGTCAGACCAAACCGGTCTTCATAGGCGCGCGCGATCAGCCGGCTGACAGCCGCAGCGGCCGTCACCAGTCGATAAGGGACGTAGTCGGCGAGACTCAGCGCCTCTTCAGGCGTTTCAGGAGTCGCTGTCGTCAGGGGAGAGACCGTTGCGGTCATGGCCCGTTCCTTTCGTCCTCCCGGGCGTGGTCGCGGGTTGTAAGACGACCTTTCGCCAATTCTTGCATCGTCATGTCAACCGATCCGGGATCAGTTTCGATCCGCGCCCGATTGATGTGGCGCTTTGAGCCGTATCGCCTCAATCGTCCAGCCACGACTTCGACAGAAATCCCCGATTTCGCGCGTCGGTTGTGCAGCCAGGGCGCCCCACGCACGCCTCATGGGCGCCGATGGCATGCTAGTGGTGCGAGGACGCTTTCAGCTTGAGCGCCTTGAGGTCGGGAAAAGGTGCGGTGCTGGTCAGCACGGCCTGGCAGCGCTCCAGTTCCCGCACACAGTCGCCCCGGCTCCAGAAGTCCGAAAACTCGACCACCGCCATCCGGACCTGTTTGGAAAAGTCCTTGTGATCCAGAACCTTGGCTTCCGGATGCTCAGCATGGTGGTCGTCAGCAGGCTTGACGGGATTGGCGATGACGACCGTCTGCCCGCCGAAGCGCGGACCAAGGATCGTCACATTCGGCGCGGCGGCCTCGACCACCGCCACCACGCAACGATCACACTGGCAGCTAGGATCGTGCCCGCCGTGGCCGACGGGCCCGCCGTGACCTGCTGCGCCGTGGCCGCCATGCTCAGCCGCCCCATGACCGTGACCCTGGCCATGACCATGACCGCCGCCATGGCCGTGCGCATCCTTGCCGCCCTTGTCCTTTTCCTCGAGCGGCTCGCCCTTGAGGGCCTCGGTCAAACCCTTCATCGCCTTGGCGCAAGGGCCGCCGAACTGGATAACGGGCCCGATCCGCCGCTGGACTTCCTCGACCAGTTCCTGGGTCTTCGACACCAGCTCGCCCGAGGGCGCGCTGGTTGCGGCCACACATTTGGCCTTGATAGCCTCATGGATGGTCTTGGTGACATCGCCATAGCCCGCGCTGTTGTCCTTGCGGCCGAGCATGCGGCCGGCGGCGAAGGCCAAGCCTGCGATCACCAGGGCCGCCAGAACCAGACCCATCAGCAGGGTCGGATCAAAGATCGGGATGGGCTGATCGACCGGAAACTCTGACTGGTACACCAAACCCTCCCCACACTGCGCGCCGACATGATGGCGCGACCTATGGTTAACGCAACCCAAGACCACTTGCACGGCGAAGGTTGTCACTCTTTGCGGGAAATCACGCCCCTGGCTCTCGCGCCCTGATCGTATCGCGACGCGCCGCCATAGACAGCAACCTCGCAAAGAATGTCGCCGCCCTCATCGGCGGCCCAGAGATAGTTTCGCTCGACCTCAACGTCGCGCCCCCCCGGCGAGATGCCTTCGAAGGTGTCGCCCCAGGGAATCACCCTGGCCAGGTCCCGCCAGGTCAGGGTCATGCCGCGCGACAGCTCGTCAGCCGCCATGGCTTCAAGATCGGGATCGCTCATCGACAGGCGCTCCTGGCTTCAGTTTTCGTGAACGATGGTGAGCTTTGAGCGTCGCCTCGACAACCGTCGGAGCGCAGGATAGGTCGCGGACGAACGCAGGAGACGATCATGGGCATTCCCAAGGGCAAGCGCGACTTTCGCGACGAAGACCGGCTCGATCCCCGCGAGCGCCACCAGCTCGAATACTGGATGAAGCGCTGGGGTGTGACCAAGGACCAGATGATCGCCGCTCACCGCAAGGTGGGCAACTCGATCAAGGACATCGGCGCGGAGCTGGGGAAAAAGCGCTAACGCTTGTCGCGCTGAAAGGCCTTGGCCTCGGCGGCCAGGGACGAGGTGGTGTGCGCGGTCTCTTCCGGCTCGGGGAAGAACGGCAGACTGCCGGCGACACCGCGCAGGGCCAGCCATAGCGGATGGCTGAAGTGGCCCAGGATGCGCAATGGCCGGCGCTTGTCGTCGGTGACGTCCCAGCCTTCCAGCTCGAACTGGTCGGCCTGTTCGCGCATCGACTTGATGTCGATGCCGTCCCAGCCTTCCGGATCAGGAATGACGGCGGCCTCGTCAGCTGTGAGTCCGAAGGTGTCGCGCGCCAGCTGATCGATCTCGGGAAACTCGGCACGCGCCTGGGGTTCGGCGAAGGCCGGCTTCATCAGGGCCCTGTGCTCCAGCTCCGCAAAGCCCGGCAGCTCGATCAGTCGGCGCAACGACATGGTCAGGCTTCGGTTTCGGCGGTGTCGCGGAAGTAAGGCACCACTTCGCCCTGCAGCTTGATGGTCATGGGGTTGCCCTTGCGATCCATCGTCTTGCCGGCGGTCACGCGCACCCAGCCTTCGCTGACGCAGTATTCGTCGACATTGGTCTTCTCGACGCCCTTGAAGCGGATGCCCACGCCGCGCTCAAGAAGCTCGGCGTTGTAGAACGGGCTGTCGGGATTGGTGGCCAGGCGGTCGGGAGGGGTGTCGCTCATCGGATCGGCTTTCGAATTTTTCGTGGGCGTGAGCCCTTGGACGGGGGTGATAGCCACCCGCCGCCGGAAATCCAAGCGCCGCGACGCCGCGCCCCTCACCTTGATCTCAGTTGGCCTCTGCCTTGGCCGGATCGGCGAGGTCGGGCCGCCAACTCGACAGTCCCCGAGGGCTACAGCCAGACAGGCCGCAACCACCGTGTCTCCCCGGCGGTGAATATCTAGCCAGAAGGCCCGGCGGCGCGGTCTGAAGACCGCATTGCCGATCATCGCGGAGGACAACGGCCGCGCCCCCTGCTAGCAACAGGCGTCACATAGCTGGAGCTCGCATGCTGCGTCGCCTGTACGACTGGGTCATGGGATTGGCCGCCTCGCGCCACGCCTCAAAGAGCCTTTTCGCCATCTCGTTCGCCGAGAGTTCTTTCTTTCCCATCCCGCCCGATGTGATGCTGGCGCCCATGGTGCTGGCCAGACCGGATCTGGCCTGGCGCTACGCGACGATCTGTACCGCAGCCTCGGTGCTGGGCGGCATCCTGGGTTACGCGATCGGCTTTTTCCTGCAGGATCTGGGCATCTGGATGATGGCCGTCACAGGCCATGCCGGCGGTCTGGCCGAGTTTCAGTGCTGGTATGGCAAGTATGGCGTCTGGGTGATCCTGGCCAAGGGCCTGACCCCCATTCCCTACAAGCTGGTGACCATCGCCTCCGGTCTGGCGGCGTTCAGCTTTCCGATGTTCATCATCGCCTCGGTCCTGACACGCGGCGCGCGGTTCTTCGCGGTCGCCTGGGTGGTCAAGAAGTTTGGTCCCGCCCTTTTGCCTGTCATCGAACGCCGCCTTGCCCTGTTTGCCGGCGGCCTGTTCCTGCTTCTTGTCATCGGCCTGACGGCTAGCCATTTCCTGGGTGGCAGCAGCGGAGGCGCTTGCGCGGTATGACGAGCGAGATCAACGATCCCAAGGCGACCACAGCCGAGCCTGCGCCGGCGCAAACGCCCGCTATCGAGCTGGTGCGCGGTCCGGCGGCGGTCGAGGCGCCTGCGCCGATCAAGGCGTCGATCATCGATCTCGGCTTGGCGTGGTGGCCGCTCATCGCCCTTCTGGCCAGCGCCGCCATGCTGGCGACCGCGCACGCCTTCGAGACCTTCGGCAAGCTCTACCCGTGCACCCTGTGCCTGCGGCAGCGCGAGGTGTTCTGGGTCGCCGGAACCGTGGCCCTGATCGCCCTGGGCGCGCGCTACAGCCCCTGGGCCGCAAGGCTGCGCCGGCCGTTCGATCTGCTGCTGGGCGTCATCTTCCTCTATGGCGCGGGCCTGGCGGCCTTTCATGCCGGTGTGGAATGGAAGTGGTGGCCGGGTCCGACCACCTGTAGCGGCGGGACCTCGGCGGCCGCCGGCGATCTGGTGGCCATGCTCAAGGGCGACAAGATCAAGCCCCCCGCTTGCGACGAGGCCGCCTGGATCTTCCTGGGCATCTCGATGGCCGGCTGGAACGCCCTGATCTCGCTGGGGCTCGCCGCCGCCGCGCTGACGGCGGGTCTGCGCAAGACCGAGGCCATGCGATGAGCAGCCCTGCCCCTCGCCGCCCCGGCGCCGGCGCCGCCCGGGCGCGCCTGGCCGAGATCCTGCGCGTCGATCAGGCCGGCGAACTTGCTGCGGTAAACATCTATCGCGGTCAGGCGGCGGTGATGCGCGCCAGCCCCGGCCGCGAACGTCTGGCAGAGCAACTCAAGGAGATGGAGGGCCACGAACAGGTCCACCTCAGCCGCTTCGATCAGTTGCTGACCGAGCGCGGCGTGCGCCCCACCCTGATGTCGCCACTATGGCGCGCAGCGGCCTTCGCGCTGGGCGCAGGCACCGCCCTGCTGGGCGAAAAGGCCGCCCACGCCTGCACTGAAGCGGTCGAGACCGTTATCGAAAAACACTATGCCGGCCAGATCGCCGAGCTTACCGACCGCGATCCGGAACTGGCGGCCGAGCTCTCGCAGTTTCGCGACGACGAACTGGCCCATCGCGACCTCGCCATCGAGGAAGGCGCCCGCGAAGCCCTCGCCTATCCCCTGCTGAGCGCCGTGATCCAGGCGGGCTGTCGGGCCGCGATCAAGATCAGCGAGAAGATCTGATCCTCTTGGCGTTCGCGCCGGCCCGGCCTACCCATGCCGGCAAACGCACCGACCTGGGAGTCCCGCTTGTCTCGTCCGCCCCTCCGCCCCGCGGCCGCCTGTGCGATTTTCCGGCCGGCGCTGAGCGCGGGAAGCACGGACGGCCGCCCGGGCCGGCCTGAATTCATCCTCGGTTGACGATGTTCATTCACTGAATGGGGGCGAGGTCGTGGCTATGAAGCGGCCTCACCGAGAGCCCATCCATGCTGACGCCCAACCATGTTGTGATCGCCGCCCGCGCCGTACTGCTGGTCGGCGCGGTGACCGCCACGATCCTGATGCTGGGGCCATTTCAGGGGATGGAAGCGGTCGTCGGCCTGACCGACAAGAGCGCTCACGCTATCGCTTTCGGCGGCCTTACGGCGGTGTCCTTCGCCGCATTCCCCCGCATGCGTCGCTCGGACCTGGCTCGGGCCGCCTTGGTCCTTGGGGGAGCCGCGGAGGTCGCACAGATGTTTGGTGGCCGAAGCGCCAGCCTTGCAGACTGGGCCGCCGACGCCGTGGGTATCTTGACGGTCTATGGTTCCAGCCTGATCGAAAGCGCAAGAAAGATGGCGCGCGACCATGGCAACCTGCCCTTTTCGGCCATCAAAGCCATGAGCGAGCGTTCGGCGGGTCGCAGAGGCAACGCAGTAATGACGCCGATCGCGACGAGCCAGGGCGAACACCCCGACCGTTTTGCAGATCGCGCAGCGCGACGCTTCCCTCGACGCGACCCCGTCTAGATCAGGTCGCCGCCGCCAGTGCTTCCTGTCCTTCCGGGGTGATCTTCCAGCCCACGCGATCGCGCTGCGCGTAGCCCAGATCGGTCAGGGCGCGCGCATCGCTGATATTGATCCAATCGACATCATCGCCCGCCTGCTTGCGGGCGAGATTTTTTAACGCCAGCATCTGGCCTTCGGACAAGGCCATCTATCCAGCGTCCAACGCCGGTTCGACCGTCTCGGCGTCCGCCGGGCGAGCGGCTTCGCACAGCTTGCGCAGTTGCTTGAGCATGGAAGGGCCGCTGATCTGGCTGGGCGCGTCGGAGAAGCCCTCGGTCTTCAGCTGACGCCGAATGTCGGAGATGGTCGAGTATTCACCAGACCGCGCCAGTTGGAAGGCGCGTTCGAGAGTGGTTGGTCTGTTGGTCATGCGTCACCGTACAGGAGACGGTCCTCGACAGCGAGGTGTTGTTCTTTCGAACACGCAGGAACAAGCGTGGCCGGGAAACGTTGGTCAGCATCATCAGAGGACATGACCATGACTGATACCAAGCAGAAACAAGACGACTCCGCTCCCGGCGTGCTTGGCGACTGGTCCCAGGCTCAGGACCTCGGCCAGCCAGGCCATCCGGAAGATCGCGTCAGCGAAACCGACGTGAAGGAAGCCTTCCAGAAAGAAGACACCCCGACGACCCGATCGGTGGAGCCCGTGCCGGAAGGTGAAAAGCACGACCAGCTCGCCGAGCATGTGGATCTCGCCGAAGATCGGCAAGAGGCCCTGATCGACGAGAGCCTTGAGGAAAGCTTCCCAGCCAGCGATCCGCCGAGCGCCAAGCGGATCACCTGACGCGACAGGCCGCTTTTCGCCGAAGCATCACGCCTCCAGTTCGATGTCCCAATAGAGGTAGTCGAGCCAGCTGGCGTGCAGGTGTCCCGGCGGGAAGCGGCGACCGCGGTCCTGCAGTTCGTGCATGCTGGGTCTACGCGCCGTGTGAAACGGGTGCATGCCCGCCTCGCGCGGCGTTCGCCCGCCCTTGCGCAGATTGCAGGGCGCGCAAGCCGTGATGATGTTCTCCCAGGTCGTACGCCCGCCGCGAGAGCGGGGGATGACATGATCAAAAGTCAGGTCGTCGAGGGAGGAGCAGTACTGGCACGTAAACGCATCGCGCAGAAATAGGTTGAAGCGCGTGAAGGCCGGCGGCCGGTCCTGCGGCACATACTGCTTCAGCGACACAACGCTGGGCAGCTTCATCTCGAACGACGGCGAATGCACGACGTGGTCATAGGTCGACACGACCTCGACACGCTCAAGGAACACCGCCTTGATCACCTCCTGCCATGGCCAGAGGGACAGCGGATAATAGCTGAGAGGCCGATAGTCGGCGTTCAGCACCAACGCCGGCATGCCGGACGGTGGACGGGAGAGAACCTGCATCAGGACCTCCCTCTGGAGCCGCAAAGGCTCCTGTGAATCGGATACGCGATCGGACTGAAGACGGGCCTCCTTCCTACGCATTCAAAGGGAATCGCCATTCATTCCCGAACGCCTTCAAAGGATGATCCAACTCCGCGACGGAACCAAGACATCTGACGGCAAGCGATCAGAATGGTGGAATTTCGCCCTTTTTTACCGCGCCATAGCAGCGCCAGAGCAAATGGGCCGCGACGGCCCGATAGGGTTTCCAGGCCTCGGCTCGGGCATAGGCCTGCTTCTCGTTTGGCCTGATCTCGGCGCGGTCTGTCCAGCGCATGGCTTCCTGCAAGGCGACATCACCGGCGGGGAAAACGTCCAGGCGTCCCTCGCAGAACATCAGATAGGTCTCTGCCGTCCAGCGGCCGATGCCCTTGACCGCCATCAGGGCGGCCGTGGCTTCATCGTCCGACATATGGCGCAGAGCGTTCAAGTCGCAGAGACCCGAGACATGCGCTTCGGCGATGGCGCGGGCGTAGCGAACCTTGGGCCGCGACAGGCCCATGCCCTGCAGGTCGACATCCTCCAGCGCCAGCACCTTCGCAGGCGACACCTCCCCGAGCCCCGCCTCCACCCGGCTCCAGATGGCCCCGGCCGAAGCCAGGGACACCTGTTGATAGACGATCAGTCGAAGAAGGCCGGCGAAACCGGGCACGGCGGTCCGCCACGGGAACTCCGGCGTCACGGCCTCGATGGCCGCCAGGGCGGGATCGATCGCCGAGAGATGGGCGCGAGCATCCCGGATCTGCTCGGCGGTGGGGGAAAGGTCTGCGGTCACCCCACGAGCAGACCATCCACGCCCTGCGGCGGCAACCCGATCCTTGCTCTATGCGATGGAGACGATCTCAACCTCGCCGCCCGCAACCATGGCCGTGTCGCCGATGGTCTTGCCGAGCAACGCCCGGGCCAGCGGCGAAACATAGGAAACCGACCCGTCAGCCGGATCGGCCTCGTCCTCGCCGACAATGCGGAACGTCTGGCGACGGCCGTCCTCGCGGTCGAAGGTGACGGCCTGACCGAAATGCACCACGTCGACGGGCCCCGCAGGCTCCGTCAACTGGGCGCTGGCCCTGCGCGCAGCATAGAATCGCAGGTCGCGAGTGGCCCGGGCCATGGCCGTACGATCCTCAGCGACGCCGCCCGTGGCCTGAGCGGCGCTGTAGGCGGCGCGGGCGTCCGCCAGCCACGTCTCGAGCTGAGCCAGGCCCCTGGCCGTGACCAGGTTGGGATTGGGGGAAATCGGCCGATCGAGCAGGTCGGCGGCGAAGGCCTCGCTGTCGCCTTCCTTGGTGAAGGCGACGCTCATCGGCGGGTGATCTGGACTGAAATCAACATGGGCTGGAAATCCGAAGGCCGGCGGGATGTTCCCGGCGCGGACCGAAGGTCCCAGGCGCGTCGGCTCCTTGTGCTAGCCTCCGGCGCAAAGCGTTTCAAGCGCGGGCGCCTCGCAAGCCAGCAGCGAACGCGACGGCGGGACGGTCTTTTGCAGAACCAGCCCCGTCGTTCGCGGACAAAGCGACCTTACAGAACGACGCCCGCGACGGCGCCGGCGACAGCCAGGGCGAGCACAAGGAAGTAACCGCCGGCCAGCCGGTCGAAGGTGGTTTCAAAAGCTTTGAGCGAGCGGAGCATGATGCAAATCCCTCTTGGTTAGTCGGCCCAGCCGGTTGCCGGTCGGAGCCCTGTCCGATCTGGACGGTGTTTAGATAGCATCGATCTAAACGCCGTCAAGATAATCTTTACAGTGCTTGGATGAAATTTTGGAAAGGAGGCGCTAGAGTGAGGACGATGACCAACGCAGCTACCGAATCCCGCCCCTATCACCACGGCGACCTGAGCCGTGCCCTGGTCGATGCCGCTCGCCGCATTCTGGAAAAGGACGGTCCGGCGGCGCTGTCCCTGCGCGCAGTGGCGCGTGAAGCTGGCGTCAGCCCCGCAGCGCCCTATCACCACTTCAAGGACAAGGGCGAACTGCTGGAAGCGGTCGCCCACGAGGGCTGGTTGGCGCTGGATGCCGCTTTGACCCAGTCTCGCGCCTCAGCCACCAATGCGCGCGACCGGATGACCAGCATCGGCGTGACCTATGTGCAGTTCGCGCGCGACAACCCCGCCCTCTACCGCGTGATGTACGACTGTTCGCGCGACAAGGACGCCTTGCCCGAACAGATGAAAGAGGAAGGCGCCTATTGCCAGGTGCGCAACACCATCTCCGAACAGTCCAGTGGCGGGGTTACCGACATCGATCTGGAACTGGCCACCATCGCGGCCTGGTGCGCGGGCCATGGCCTGGCCGAGATGATCAGCTTCAAGCAGTTCGCGCCGCTCAAGGAGCTGCTGGGCGGCGAAGACGCCTTCCTGCGGGCCGTATTCGAACACCTGGGCATGTTCACGAAGTTCGACCGGGGCTGAGCCCTTGGCGTTCGCCACCCGGTTCGCGCCGTCGCCGACGGGCTACCTGCATCGCGGTCATGCCTTTTCGGCCCTGACGGCTTTCGAGGCCGCGCGCGCTGCGGGCGGGCGCTTCATCCTGCGCATCGAGGACATCGACGCCACCCGCAGCCGGCCCGAATATGAGGCGGCGATCGCGGAGGATTTGGCCTGGCTGGGTCTGGACTGGGAACAGCCCGTCCGCCGCCAGTCCGAGCATCTGGCCGACTACCACGCCGCCATCGAGGCCCTGCGCGAGCGCGGCCTCGTCTATCGCTGCTTTCGCACCCGCAAGGAGCTGGATATCGGTCGCGCGCCGCACGCGCCGCAAACGCCCTTCATCGGCGGTCCCTTGTCGCCCGCCGAAGAGGCTGAACGCCTGGAGCGGGGCGAGGCCTTCGCCTGGCGGCTATCGCTGTCAGCGGCGAAAAAGGCGCTCGGCGGGTTCGATGACCTGACCTTCTTTGAGGAGGGGGCCGGCCCTGACGGTCAGTCCGGTCTGATTCAGGCCCGTCCCGAAAGCGCTGGAGACATCGTGCTGGCGCGCAAGGACGTCGGCGTCGCCTATCATCTGGCGGTCGTTCTGGACGACGCCCTGCAAGGCGTCACCCACGTCATCCGTGGCGAGGACCTGTTCGAGGCGGCGCACATCCAGCGACTGCTGCAGGCCCTGCTGAACCTGCCCACGCCGACCTATCGTCACCACCGCCTGCTGACCGGCCCTGACGGCAAGCGCTACGCCAAGCGCGACAGGGCCCAGACCCTGCGCGAACTCAGGGCGGCGGGAGTCACGCCAGCGGACCTGCGCGCGGAGATGGGTGTCTAGCGGACCCAGTAGCGATAGGCGTAGCCGGCCGCAAACCCGTCGCGTTCATAGAGGGCGATAGCCGGCCCGTTGCTGGCCTCAACCTGCAGATAGGCGCGACGCGCGCCCAGCAGGGCCGCCTCGGCCAGCAGGGCCCCGAGCACCCTCCGCGCGAGGCCTTTGCGACGATGCTCAGGCGTCGTGCGCATGCCAAACACCCCGACCCACTCGCCCTCCACGGCGCAGGCGCCCAGGGCCGCGGGCTGTCCATCGACGACCAGGCGTGCGAAACGCGCCGGGGCCGGGATGCGGGCCAGGGTTTCCAGCCGCTCCCGGGCGTCATCGAAATTGCCGCCCGCCGAGGCCGTGAGCACCGCCTCGAAGCTGGGGTCGGGCGCGGCGGAAAGGGTCACTTCCGGATCGGATTGTCCCAGGGCGGGGCCGATCATCACCAGGGTCTTCTTGCCGTCCGCATAGCCCCGCCGCGAAAGACGTTGCGGCAAGTCTTCCGGCATTGTCGCGCCGTCGGTCAGCTTGAAGCGCGGCGGCAAGCCTCGCGCCTGGAACCAGGCTTCGGCCGCGTCGATCGCCGTCTCGATCTCGCGATCCGGTTCGCCCAGCGGCCAGCAGGCATTGGTCCGCATCGACCAGCCTTCGGCAGCGTTCAGCCGCCAGCCGCCGAGCGCCGAGCGTTCGCGCGCCGGCCAGGCCCGGTCAGCGATCGGTTCCAGAACGGCGGGATCGACGTCCAATCGCCCGCTACTCGGCCAGCAGCTTCTCGACCAGACCCCGCGCTTCGGGGCTAGCCCAGTCGGCGTCGCCCGAGAGCCGGGCGCGCTCGCGGCCCTGCTTGTCGTAGATCACCGTGGTCGGATAGCCCGCCGCGCGTGGCTCCATCTCGAACGACATCTTGTAGGACGGATCGCGATAGAGCTTCAGCGGCGCATTGGCCGCCATCTCGGCCTGGGCCAGGTTGAGGTCCGAATCCCGGTCGACGCTGACCGGCAGCACCTTGAACGGCTGGGTCGCATAGGCGGCCGCCAGCTTGGCCAGGGTCGGCATCTCCTTCTTGCAGGGCGCGCACCAGGTGGCCCAGAGGTTCAGCACCACGACCTGCCCCTTGAAATCGGCAAGGGTGACCGGCTTTCCGGCCTCGTCGAAGAAGGTTGTGCCTGGCGCGGCGCGGGGCGTCGACGGCACGTCGAGCTTTACCAGCGAGGCCCGCTTGAATTCATTGAGGTCGGCCGGCCCTGAGGGTTTGAACGAAGCGGCGGCGATGACGTATAGAACCGCCGCGACGCCGACGAGCATGGCGGCGCCGATCGCCCACTGTAACGGACTGCGTTTTGTCGCGCCGGTTCCGTTCTCGCCCACCCCGTTCTCGTTCGACTGGATTTCGCTCATATGACCGACAACGCCTCCGAAAAACCCGACACCGCCAAGGGCGGAGAGGGGCAAGCCATGTGGGGCGGCAGGTTTTCGGCCAAACCGGCGGAGTTGATGCAGGCGATCAATGTCAGCATCAGCTTCGACAAGCGCCTGTGGGCGCAGGATCTGGCGGGCTCCCGCGCCCATGCCCGGATGTTGATCAGCCAAGGTGTGATTGCAAGTAGCGATGGCGAGGAAATCCTCGAAGGGCTCGCCAGGATCGAGGACGAGCTGCTGACCGGGACCTTCCCGTTCCGTGACGAATACGAAGACATCCACATGAACATCGAGGCCCGGCTGCGCGAGCTGATCGGCCCGGTGGCTGGTCGCCTGCACACGGCCCGTTCGCGCAACGACCAGGTGGCGGTGGACTTCCGCCTCTGGGTTCGCGAGGCCTGCGACCGCTCGGCCGCCCAGCTCGACGCCCTGCAGCGCGCGCTTCTCGCCCAGGCAGAGACCTATGCCGACGCCCTGATGCCGGGCTTCACCCATCTGCAGCCGGCCCAGCCGGTGACCTTCGGCCATCACCTGATGGCCTATGTCGAGATGTTCGGCCGCGACGCCAGCCGCTTCCGCGACGCCCGCACCCGGATGAACGAGTGCCCGCTGGGCGCCGCCGCCCTGGCCGGCTCGCCCTTCCCGATCGACCGCCACGCCACGGCCAAGGCCCTGGGCTTCGATCGTCCGACCGCCAATTCGCTCGACAGCGTCTCGGCCCGCGACTTCGCGCTGGAAGCCCTGTCGGCCGCATCGATCACCGCCACGCACCTGTCGCGCCTGGCCGAGGAAATCGTGCTGTGGACGACGCCGATGTTCGGCTTCATCAAGCTGACTGACGCCTTCACGACCGGCAGCTCGATCATGCCGCAGAAGAAAAACCCCGACGCCGCCGAGCTGATCCGCGCCAAGGTCGGCCGCATCCTGGGCAGCCTGACCACCCTGACCGTGGTCATGAAGGGTCTGCCGCTGGCCTATTCCAAGGACATGCAGGAGGACAAGGTCCCGACCTTCGAGGCCTTCGACGCCCTGGAACTGTCCCTGCTGGCCATGGCTGGCATGATCGCCGACCTGACGCCCAACACCGACAAGATGGCCGCCGCCGCCGGCGCAGGGTTCTCGACCGCCACCGATCTGGCCGATTGGCTGGTGCGGACGCTGAACATGCCTTTCCGCGACGCCCACCACGTGACAGGTTCGGCCGTGAAGACGGCCGAAGGCCTGGGCGTGGATCTGGCGGATCTGACCCTGGAACAGTTCCAGGCGATCGAGCCCAAGATCACCGCCGAGGTCTATGCCATCCTCACCCCGGCCGCCTCGGCGGCCAGCCGCATAAGCTATGGCGGGACCGCTCCCGCCCAGGTCCGCGCCCAGATTGCGCGTTGGAAGGAACTGCTCGGATGACCCTGCGCCCTCTCGCTCTTCTGACCCTCGCCGCCCTGGCCCTGACTGCCCCCATTCTTACGGGTTGCGGCAAGCAGGCCGAACTGGAACGTCCCGCCCCGATGTGGGACGCCCAGAAGAAAGCCGCCTGGGAAGCTCAGCGCCGCGCGGCTTCCGGCACGGCCAACCAGCCGGCCCGCGTGGGTGGCGCCCAGGAAATCATGGATCCGGCGTCCAGCAACCGCACCGTCCGCGCGGCGCCGCTGGCCGGCACCGCTCCCAACCCGTTCGGCGGCCCGTCGGCGGCGGGCTTCCCAGGCGCGACCCCGAATTAGGCTTTGACGTGAATCACTTCGAGTACGGCCCCGAGGGCCTGGCCTGCGAAGGCGTCCCCCTGGCGCGCATCGCGGCGCAGGTCGGCACGCCGGTCTATGTCTATTCCCGCGCCACGCTCGAGCGGCACTTCACCGTGTTTCGCGACGCGCTGGAACTGTCCGGCGTCGCCGATCCGCTGATCGCCTATGCGGTCAAGGCCAACTCCAATGTCGCGGTGCTGAAGGTCCTGGGCGATCTGGGCGCCGGGGCCGACACGGTCTCCGAAGGCGAGGTCCGCCGCGCCCTGGCCGCCGGCATTCCCGGCGACCGCATCGTCTTTTCCGGCGTCGGCAAGACCCGGCGCGAGGTCGAGTTCGCCCTGCGGGTCGGCGTCGCCGAGATCAATGTCGAGTCCGAGCCCGAGATGAACCTGGTCGCGGCCGTCGCCGCCGAGCTGGGCGTCCGCGCCAAGATCGCCTTCCGGGTCAATCCCGACGTCGCGGCCGGCGGCCACGCCAAGATCGCCACCGGCAAGGCCGAGAACAAGTTCGGCGTCTCGTTCGCCGAAGCCGCCCGCCTCTATGCCAACGCCAGCAACAACGCCGCGCTGGAGCCCATCGGCGTGGCCTGCCACATCGGCAGCCAGATCACCGACCTTGCGCCGATGCGCGAGGCGTTCAGCAAGATGCGGGGCCTGGTCGAGCAACTGCTGGGCGAAGGCCTGTCGGTCGAGCGGCTCGACCTGGGCGGCGGCCTGGGCGTGCCCTATTTCAACATGCCCGAACCGCCCTCGCCCGCCGCCTTCGCGGCGATGGTCGGCGAGGTGACGGCCGGCCTGCCCGTCAAGCTGGCCTTCGAGCCGGGCCGCGTGATCGCCGCCAATGCCGGCGTGCTGGTCAGCGAGGTCATCCACGTTCACGAGCGCCCCGAGGGCCGCAAGTTCCTGGTCATCGACGCGGCCATGAACGACCTGCTGCGCCCGGCCATGTACGACGCCTTCCACGACATCCGCCCCGTGGTGAAGCGTGACGGCGACGCCGGCCCCTATGACGTGGTCGGCCCGATCTGCGAGACCGGCGACACCTTTACCCGTGACCGTCTATTGCCGCCGCTGGCGGCGGGCGATCTGGTGACCTTCATGTCGGCCGGGGCCTATGGCGCGGCCATGGCCAGCGAATACAACACCCGGCCCTTGGTGCCCGAGGTACTGGTCGACGGCGACAGGTTCGCGGTGATCCGCGCCCGGCCGTCCTATGAAGAGATGCTGGCCCGCGACCTGATCCCCGACTGGGTCTGAGCACCGACATCGCCACGCGACTTCACGCGGCGGGCCCGCCGAAGGCCCTCCCCTTGCGATGGCGGGAGGCGATGCCTGCGGACGCCTTAAAGGGGGCTGCGACGATTTGGCATAGTGACGCCGGGTACCGCTATCGAGGCTCGGAAACTGTTACGATAAAGGGAAAAGGACAGAGGGCCGGCTGATCGCTCTCATGTCGCGGGGCCTCAAAACTACCCGTTTCGGGTATTTAAGGCACGCTGCGGCGGCATGAAATCTCGTACCAATCTGGACCTTAGCGGTGTGTTCAGAAGCCTGCGGCCTTGGCGGCTGCGTGGGCCTGGGGGGGCCCAGGCGTGTTGAGTACCAGGGAAGCAGCCTAGATGTTCGGAATGATACACAGATCTGCGCGGGACATGATCCTCGAGCAGTTCGGGGCGCAGGCCTGGGACAAAACCCTGAACGCCGCCGATCTTGATGACGCCATTCTGGTCAGTGTCCAGTCCTACCCTGATGACGTGACATTCAGACTGATCAGCGCGGCAGCCGCCACTGCAGGTCTGACAGTCGAAGACACCCTTCATGCCTTCGGCCGGCACTGGGTCCGGGCCTCCGCTCAAGGACCGTATGCCGGCGTGCTTCAGATCCTCGGAACCTCGCTACTGGAGTCCCTCAACAACCTCGACCAGATGCATGCCAGCATTCAGCTCGCCATGCCCGGAGCGCAGCTGCCGCAGTTTTCTGTCCTGTCTCAGGACGACCGCTCCATTCGGCTGGCCTACTATTCCAAGCGGGCGGGACTGGAGAGCTTCGTCTGTGGCCTGCTCGACGGCATGTTGGAAAAATTTGCGACGCCCGGGTTGGTAGAGTTCAGCGGCCAGGACGGCGATGCCCGGATCTTTACCATCACCCTCGCGGAGCCCGATGCCGCGTGAGCCAAAGCTTTGAACTGACGGGCCAGCAGCTTGACGATCTGTTTCCCTGTCACCTGCTGACAGACGCCGGCCTCAATCTGCAAAGTGTCGGCCGGTCGATCGCGCGACTGCTGCCGGGCGCCGTGGCGGGGGCGTCCCTGGCCAGCCTGTTTGTCGTCGAACGACCGATCATGGCCCTGGATCCGGCCATGGCCGCCCGAAACAAGGTCGCCATTCAGCTTCGGTCCCATGATGGCCGCATACAGCTTGCCGGAACCGTGATCGAACTGGCGCAGGGCTACCTGTTCTGCCTTGCCCATTCCGTCAGGGCCGCGTCCAGCTGGGCCGCAACGGGACTGACCATCGCCGACTTCTCCCAGGCGGACCAGTCCCTGGCCATGGGCACGGCGGTAGCCATGCAGTCGGTGCTGATGGCGGAGATGACCGACCTGGTCGACAACCTGCGGCGTGCCCGCAATCAGGCCCAGGCGGCCAATGAGGCCAAGTCGACCTTCCTGTCGGTCATGAGCCACGAAATCCGCACACCCCTGAACGGCATTCTCGGCATGACCCAGGCCATGATCCAGGACGCGGTCGACGCCCGCCAGCACTCGCGGCTCGATATTGTTCTGAGGTCGGCCGAAACCCTGCTGGCCATTCTCAACGATCTGCTCGACCTTTCCCGGATAGAAGCCGGGCAGATGTCCCTGGAGTCGATCGCCTTCGACATGGGCGATTTATGCAGCGGAGCCTATGCGGCCTTTACCGCCCTCGCGAACAAGAAGGGCCTGTCCTTCTCCTGCGACATTTCCGCCGTTGAGGGCCGCTATTGCGGCGACCCGACGCGAATAAGGCAGATCGTCTACAACCTGATTTCGAACGCCATCAAGTTCACCGAGCATGGACAGGTCGGCTTCCAGGGCCGCTCAACCGAGGACGGGCTTGAACTTGCCGTCTTCGATACGGGCATCGGCATAGCCCCAGAAATGCTAAACGAGATCTTCGAGCAGTTCCGCCAGGCCGACGCCTCGATCAACCGCCGCTTTGGCGGGACCGGGCTTGGTTTGGGCATCGCCCGCAACCTCGCGGCCCTGATGGGCGGCTCGATTACCGTGGAAAGCCAGCCCGGGATCGGCTCAACCTTCACCGTCCATCTGCCGATCCCGCGTGCCGAAGAGGGCGCGCCAGCGGCCATCCTGCCGGACCTGGTCACAGTGAGATCGCAGGGCGCGCTGCGGATTCTCGCCGCTGAGGACAATCACATCAACCAGCTGGTGCTGCGCACCCTGCTTGAGCCAGCCTGCGCCACACTGACGGTGGTCGACAATGGCCTCCAGGCGCTGGAGGCCTGGCGCCTGGAATCCTGGGATGTGATCCTGATGGATATCAATATGCCGGTCATGGGCGGCCTGGAGGCCAGCCGCATGATACGGGAACAGGAGCTTTCGACGGGGCGGCAGGCGACGCCCATCATCGCCTTGACCGCGAACGCCATGGCCCATCAGCTCAAGGACTATGAGGGGATGGGCATCAACGCCACGGTCGCCAAACCGATACAACTGGCCTTGCTGTTCTCGACCCTCTCTGAGGTGATGTCGGCCTGAGGCCTACCGGCCTGATCCAGTTCGATCCCTGCCGACAGGGCTGGCGCCGGGCCTGCCCTGGGACGGGACGCACAGGTTCGCATCCTCACCGGTTTGACCGGCAAGTTTGGCCCCCGAGACACTTGGGGAGGCGGCGGAGCGTCCGGGCCAGACCCGGAAGAGGGTTTAGTGGAGTACCGTTTCGGCCGGGGCCGGAGCGCTCCGCGCGGTCGATTTTCCAGTGAGCCCTCGGGGCGCGGGGTTTTAACCCGCTCCCGATCAGAGGCCCCCGACGGGCGGAAGGGAAGCGACCCCTCC